>NZ_NBVR01000020.1 GCF_002607735.1 Proteus alimentorum | reverse complement strand
GCAATTTGGTCGAGCGAAAATGCGCTAGAAGCAGATTACAAAACCATTCGTTATTCAGGGAAAGAAAAAGATGCTACGGGGATGTATTACTACGGTTACCGCTACTACCAGCCGTGGATTGGCCGTTGGTTAAGTGCCGATCCAGCAGGTACGGTGGATGGACTAAATTTATATCGCATGGTGCGCAATAACNCGAAAATGCGCTAGAAGCAGATTACAAAACCATTCGTTATTCAGGGAAAGAAAAAGATGCTACGGGGATGTATTACTACGGTTACCGCTACTACCAGCCGTGGATTGGCCGTTGGTTAAGTGCCGATCCAGCAGGTACGGTGGATGGACTAAATTTATATCGCATGGTGCGCAATAACCCGGTGACATTGCAGGATCCTGATGGTAGAGCACCCACGCCTTCAACGTCTGCAACAACAAGTGAACATTTTATCAATCGATTACCGACGTCATTTCATGAAATGAAAACAGATGATTGGGGGGAATTGAATATTAAACGGTCTGAGGCTTGGAATCAAAAATATTCACGAGACTTTAAAAGAGAGACGCACTATACCGCCAGTAAGTTAGGTCCGTATTTTACGCTCTATTCAACCTCGGATTTTCCATCAAAACAACTTATTGTTACTGCCCATGGTTTTTTTGATTTAAACAGCAAGGCCGTTCCAATACCTGATGGGGTGACATTAGAATTCTTAAATCCACATGATACTATATTAAGAGAGCCGGGTATTGATCACCTCGCAATGTATAAGAAGTATACGTTATATTCTATTTCCAATCATCATCTGAAGTCACATAATAAATTCGCGGTTGAGCAAAAGGAATGGTTGGGAATATGGGCAGTAACAGGCGAGTATAATGATATAAAAGCTAAAGCAGCAGAAAACGATAAGAATAGTGTAATTAATATTACAAATTATAGCTTATTAGCATATGAGCACGATACACCGGATAGAATAGGTAATGCATTGGCTGTCAATCGAGCAATTACGCAAACAATTCAAGATCAAACAGTCAGAACGGATATTGTCACAGTAAGTGATACGGTCACTATTGATGGGGTCTCTAAGCCTTTAATAACGACAATAAGAGAGCTTTTCAATGAGTTAAAGGCAAATGATATTCACTATGACAATATTGTCTGCTCATTTTGTCGTTGTGAACGAGGCAACGAAAAGGTTGGATATGATCCAGCGACCGCTAGCCTATATATGTCAAAATAATCTTATTGTAACTCGATTAATAATGCTTAGAGGCTAAGAACTAAGCGCGGTTAAATTAATCACGGGTACTTAGCCTAGAAATAAATTAAGAATATATCGTAATGACTCAATATATTTATTTGCCGTTAATCATTAACGAAATAATGATTATTGATAAAGAAAAAATTACAAGGAATTAAAAAGATGTTAAATCAACAATTAAATACAAGCACCCCAACAGTGGTGGTTTATGATAATCGCGGATTAACCATTCGTGAAATTAATTATTGTCGTCATCCCGACACAATAAATAAAACAGATGAACGCATTACGCGTCATCACTTTCATGCTCGCGGTTATTTAGAACGCAGTGTTGATGCAAGATTGTATGAAGCACAACAATCCGATCCAACTATTCAACCCAATATTCAGCAAACAGTGAGTTTAGGGGGCGCGCTATCACTGTCACAAGGTGTTGATAATGGAAATAGCTTTAATCTCAATGATATTGAAGGCACGGTTGCACAACAGATTAATGCCAAAGGCACCGTGACAACCTACGAGTATTCCGCTCAAAGCATTGAGCGATATTTAGAGCAAGTCAAAGAAGGGAAATTAGGGGATCCAGACACTAAGGTTATTCAAAAACTTAAATGGGGACAAGGAAACGCGAGTGAGTTAATCGGGATCAATCAAGTGGGAAAATGTATCGAGCACTTTGATACCGCGGGTAAAAAAACGTATAGCCATTATTCGTTACAAGGCGCGGTAATATCAGAAACACAACAGTTCATTGTAGGTAATAACATTAATTGGGGTACTGACAGTGAGCAAGGTATTCAACAAGCTGAAAAATTTACCACTCAATATACTTATGATGCCACGGGTACTGTATTAGCAGAAACCGATGCAAAGGGGAATAAACGCCGTCTTGCCTATGATATTGCAGGGTTTGTTAAGCAATCTTGGCTGACCTTAAAAGGCCAATCAGAGCAAGTTATTTTACATTCACTCACTTACTCAGCTGCGGGGCAAAAACTGCGTGAAGAGCAGGGTAATGGCTTAGTTACCACTTATGAATATGAGCCTGAAACGCAACGTTTGTTGTATGTCAAAACACAGCGTCCTCAAGGTCATGCATTAGGTGCGAAGATCATGCAAGATTTGCGTTATGAGTACGATCCGGTCGGCAATATTATTTGCTTAAAAAATGATGCTGAAGCCACACGTTACTGGCGTAATCAGAAAATCGTGCCTGAAAATCGTTATATTTATGACTCTCTGTATCAATTAGTGAGTGCAACAGGTCGTGAATCAGCCAATCAAAAAACACCCGCATCAATCCAATCTCAAACCATTACTACGTTAGTGAAAGATGCACAAAGCTATACCAATTATACCCGTTTATACACTTATGATAGAGGCGGGAATTTAACGCAAATCCGTCATAACTCTCCTATTGCGCAACAAAGTTTTACCCAAGATATTTGCGTATCTAATAAAACTAATCGGGCATTACTTGAATCACAATGTTCTGATCCGAAGCAAGTCGATAGCTATTTTGATGAAAGTGGTAATTTAACCCAGCTTCTTAATGGGGATGCCATTATTTGGGACAGCCGTAATCATCTGAGAGCCACAAAAGAGATAATGGAAAGTGGGCAATTATCTGAGGGTGAAACCTATCAATATAACAGTGCGAGCCAACGTGTGATGAAAATACGCGGGCGTAAAGCGGCTGGCGGTGATTTAGAAACAGTCACTACGCACTATTTACCGAATATTGAAGTCTGGGAAGTAAATGAAAATCCAGTAACAGAAAAATATGCGGTAGTACAAATCAATGCGGGTACCAGTGCAAAAGTCAGAGCCTTGTGTTGGGAAATGGGTACGCCGAAAGGGATTGAAAATAATTCACTGCGTTATAGCTATGATGATGGTGTGGGTAACAGTGGATTAGAAACCGATGGTCAAGGGCAATTA
The DNA here is from genome assembly GCF_002607735.1 of Proteus alimentorum. Taxonomy (GTDB): domain Bacteria; phylum Pseudomonadota; class Gammaproteobacteria; order Enterobacterales; family Enterobacteriaceae; genus Proteus; species Proteus alimentorum. The sequence continues at coordinate 300,518 of NZ_NBVR01000020.1, read as the reverse complement.
GTCAGTTATGAGGAATATTACCCTTATGGCGGCACGGCAATTTGGTCGAGCGAAAATGCGCTAGAAGCAGATTACAAAACCATTCGTTATTCAGGGAAAGAAAAAGATGCTACGGGGCTGTATTACTACGGTTATCGCTATTATCAACCGTGGATTGGCCGTTGGTTAAGTGCCGATCCAGCGGGCACAGTGGATGGGCTAAATTTATATCGCATGGTGCGTAATAATCCGGTGACATTGCAGGATCCTGATGGTAGAGCACCCACGCCTTCAACGTCTGCAACAACAAGTGAACATTTTATCAATCGATTACCGACGTCATTTCATGAAATGAAAACAGATGATTGGGGGGGATCGCGTATTAAACGGTATGAGGCCTGGAATCAAAAATATTCAAGAGACTTTAAAAGAGAGACGCACTATACCGCCAGTAAGTTAGGTCGGCATTTTACGCTCTATTCAACCCCTGATTATCCATCAAATCAACTTATTGTCAGGAGTCATGGTGGTTTTCACTTAAACAGCAAGGCCGTTCCAATACCCGATGGGGTGACATTAGATTTCTTAAATCCACACAGGACTAAATTAATAGATCCGGGTATTGATAACCTCGTAATAGATAAGAAGTATACGTTATTTTCTATTTCGAATGAGTATCTAGATTTACATAGTCAACTCGCAGTTGAGCAAAAGGAATTGTTGGGAATATGGGCAGTAACAGGCGAGGATAATAATATAACTTCTGAAGTAACAGAAGAAAATAATAATGGGAAAATTAATATTAAAAATTATAGATTAACCAAATATGATCGCGATACACCCGATAGAATAAGTAATGCATTGGCTGTCAATCGAGCGTTTACACAAACAAATCAAAAACAAACAGTCAGAACGGATATTGCCACAGTAAGAAACTCGATCACTTTGGATGGGCGCACTATACGTTCAATAACGACAATAGGAGAACTTTTCAATGAGTTAAAGGCAAATGATATTCACTATGACAATATTGTCTGCTCATTTTGTCGTTCTAAAAAGGACAAGCTCAATTTGAGCTATGATCCTATGGAACAGAAACTAAAATTATTGCAATACTCTTAATCATGCTTAGAGGCTAAGAATTAAGTGCGGTTAAATTAATCACGAGATATTTAGTTTAGAAATAAATTAATATTATATTTTCATGAAAAAAGATATTTAACCGCCATTAACCATTAACGAAATAATGATTATCGATAAAGAGAAAATTGAAAGGAATTAAAAAGATGTTAAACCAACAATTACACACAAGAACGCCAACGGTGGTGGTTCTTGATAATCGCGGATCAACAATCCGTGAAATTAGCTATTGCCGTCATCCCGATACGATTAACCAAACGGATGAACGTATTACGCGTCATCACTATCATGCTCGCGGTTATTTAGAGCGCAGTATTGATGCAAGATTGTATGAGGCTCAACAATCAGACTCAGTAATTCAAGCGAATATTCAGCAAACAGTGAGTTTAGGGAGCGCATTATCACTTTCACAAAGGGTTGATAATGGGAATAGTTTTAATCTCAATGATATTGAAGGCACGGTTGCACAGCAGATTAATGCCAAAGGCACCGTGACAACCTACGAGTATTCTGCTCAAAGCGTTGAGCGATATTTAGAACAAGTCAAAGAAGGAAAACTGGGTGAAAACAGTATTGCCGTAGTACAAAAATTGAAATGGGGACAAGGAAACGCGAGTGAGTTAATAGATACCAATCAAGTGGGAAAATGCATTGAACACTTTGATACGGCAGGTAAAAAAACATATAGCCATTATTCTCTCTTGGGGCATGCTATTGCAGAAACACAACAGTTGCATATGGGGAGTGTTATTGACTGGGATTCAAATAATGAAGAAGCGAGTATTGAGCGAGCTGAAAAATTTACCACTCAATATATTTATGATGCGACAGGGGCTGTATTAGACGAGACGGATGCAAAAGGGAATAAACGCCGTATCGCCTATGATATTGCAGGGTTTGTTAAACAATCTTGGTTGACCTTAAAAGGACAGTCAGAGCAAGCGATTTTACGTGCTTTAACCTACTCAGCTGCGGGGCAAAAACTGCGTGAAGAGCAGGGCAATGGCTTAGTCACCACTTATGAATATGAGCCTGAAACTCAACGTTTACTGCAAGTGAGAACACAGCGTCCTCAAGGTCATGCATTAGGTGCGAAGATCATGCAAGATCTGCGTTATGAGTACGATCCGGTCGGCAATATTATCTGTCTGAAAAATGATGCTGAAGCAACGCGTTACTGGCGTAATCAGAAAATCGTGCCTGAAAATCGTTATATCTATGACTCTCTGTATCAATTAGTGAGTGCAACAGGGCGTGAATCAGCCAATCAAAAAACACCCGCATCAATCCAATCTCAAACCATTACCACGTTGGTCAAAGATGCACAAAGCTATACCAATTACACGCGTTTATACGCTTATGATAGAGGCGGCAATTTAACGCAAATCCGTCATAACTCTCCTATTGCGCAACAAAGTTTTACCCAAGATATTTGCGTATCTAATAAAACTAATCGGGCATTACTTGAATCACAATGTTCTGATCCGAAGCAAGTCGATAGCTATTTTGATGAGAGCGGTAATTTAACCCAGCTTCTTAATGGGGATGCCCTTATTTGGGATAGCCGTAATCATCTGAACGCCACTAAAGAGATAATGGAAACGGGGCATTTAACTGAGGGCGAAACTTATCAATATAACAGTGCGAGCCAACGTATGACGAAAATACGCGGGCATAAAACTGCTAACGGTCATTTAGAAAAAATCACTACGCACTATTTACCGAATATTGAACAATGGGAAGTGAGCACAAGTTCTGTGACAGAGAAATATGCCGTTGTACAAATTCAAGCAGGTACGAGTGCAAAAGTCAGAGCATTATGTTGGGAGATGGGTACACCGAAAGGGATTGAAAATAATTCACTGCGTTATAGCTATGATGACGGTGTGGGTAACAGTGGATTAGAAACCGATGGTCAAGGGCAATTAGTCAGTTATGAGGAATATTACCCTTATGGCGGCACGGCAATTTGGTCGAGCGAAAATGCGCTAGAAGCAGATTACAAAACCATTCGTTATTCAGGGAAAGAAAAAGATGCTACAGGGCTTTATTACTACGGTTATCGCTATTATCAGCCGTGGGTGGGGCGTTGGTTAAGTGCTGATCCAGCGGGCACAGTGGATGGGCTAAATTTATATCGCATGGTGCGTAATAACCCGGTGACATTGCATGATCCGGATGGTAGAGCACCCACGCCTTCAACAACAAGTGAGCATTTTATCAATCGATTACCGACGTCATTTCATGAAATGAAAACAGATGATTGGGGGGAATCGACCATTAAATGGTCTGAGGCTTGGAATCAAAAATATTCACGAGACTTTAAAAGAGAGACGCACTATACCGCCAGTAAGTTAGGTCGGTATTTTACGCTCTATTCAACCTCGGATTTTCAATCAAAACAACTTATTGTCAGGAGTCATGGTGGTTTTTACTTAAACAGCAAGGCCGTTCCAATACCCGATGGGGTGACATTAGAATTCTTAAATCCACACAGGACTAGATTAACGGATCCGGGTATTGATAACCTCGTAATAGATAAGAAGTACACGTTATTTTCTATTTCCAATCATCATTTTAAGTTACATAATCAATTCGCGATTGAGCAAATGGAATGGTTGGGAATAAGGACAGTAACAGGCGAATATAATAATATAACTTCTGAATTAGCAGAAGGAAATAATAATGGGATAATTAATATTAAAAATTATAGATTATCCAAGTATGAGTACGATACACCCGATATAATAGGTAATGCATTGGCTGTCAATCGAGCGTTTACACAAACAAATCAAAAACAAACAGTCAGAACAGATATTGCCACAGTAAGAGACACGATCACTTGGGATGGGCGCACTATACCTTCAATAACGACAATAGGACATCTTTTCAATAAGTTAAAGGCAAATGATATTCACTATGACAATATTGTCTGCTCATTTTGTCGTTCCAGACAGGGCAAGCTCAATCTGAGCTATGATCCTATGGAACAGAAACTAGAATTATTGCAATACTCTTAATCATGCTTAGAGGCTAAGAATTAAGTGCGGTTAAATTAATTACAAGATATTTAGTTTAGAAATAAATTAAGAATATATCGTAATGACTCAATATATTTAGCCGTCGTTAATCATTAACGAAATAATGATTATTGATAAAGAAAAAATTACAAGGAATTAAAAAGATGTTAAATCAACAATTACACACAAGAACGCCAACAGTAGTGGTTTATGATAATCGCGGAGCTGCTATTCGTGAAATTAATTATTGTCGTCATCCCGACACAATAAATAAAACAGATGAACGCATTACGCGTCACTACTTTCATGCTCGCGGTTATTTAGAACGCAGTATTGATGCAAGATTGTATGAAGCTCAGCAATCAGACGCCACTATTCAACCCAATATTCAGCAAGTGGTGAGTTTAAGTGGCGCATTATCACTGTCACAAGGTGTTGATAATGGAAATAGCTTTAATATCAATGATATTGAAGGCACGGTTGCACAACAGATTAATGCCAAAGGCACCGTGACGACCTACGAGTATTCCGCTCAAAGCGTTGAGCGATATTTGGAGCAAGTCAAAGAAGGGAAATTAGGGGATCTAGACACGAGGGTGATTCAAAAATTGAAATGGGGGCGAGGAAACGGTGATGAGTTAATCGGGATCAATCAAGTGGGGAGATGTATTGAATATTATGATACCGCAGGAAAGAAAACAGCCGATAGCTTTTCCTTATTAGGTGCCGTGTTATCGGAAACGCAACAATTACATTATGGTGATTTTATTGACTGGAGTTCAGAGTATGAAATAAATGAGCTTAAACAAGCTGAAAAATTTACCACTCAATATACTTATGATGCCACGGGGGCTGTATTAGCAGAGACCGATGCAAAAGGGCATCAACGCCGTCTTGCCTATGATATTGCGGGTTTTGTTAAGCAATCTTGGCTGACCTTAAAAGGTCAATCAGAACAAGCGATTTTACGTTCACTCACTTACTCAGCCGCGGGGCAAAAATTACGTGAAGCGCACGGTAATGGCTTAGTCACCACTTATAAATATGAGCCTGAAACACAACGTTTACTGCATGTCAAAACACAGCGTCCTCAAGGTCATGCATTAGGTGCGAAGATCATGCAAGATCTGCGTTATGAGTACGATCCGGTCGGCAATATTATCTGTCTGAAAAATGATGCTGAAGCGACTCGCTACTGGCGTAATCAGAAAGTGGTGCCAGAAAATCGCTATATTTACGATTCACTGTATCAATTAATTAGTGCAACAGGGCGTGAATCAGCCAATCAAAAAACACCCGCATCAATCCAATCTCAAACCATTACCACGTTGGTCAAAGATGCACAAAGCTATACCAATTACACGCGTTTATACGCTTATGATAGAGGCGGCAATTTAACGCAAATCCGTCATAACTCTCCTATTGCGCAACAAAGTTTTACCCAAGATATTTGCGTATCTAATAAAACTAATCGGGCATTACTTGAATCACAATGTTCTGATCCGAAGCAAGTCGATAGCTATTTTGATGAAAGTGGTAATTTAACCCAGCTTCTTAATGGGGATGCCATTATTTGGGATAGCCGTAATCATCTGAACGCCACTAAAGAGATAATGGAAACGGGGCATTTATCTGAGGGCGAAACTTATCAATATAACAGTGCGAGCCAACGTGTGATGAAAATACGCGGGCGTAAAGCGGCTGGCGGTGATTTAGAAACAGTCACTACGCACTATTTACCGAATATTGAAGTCTGGGAAGTAAATGAAAATCCAGTAACAGAAAAATATGCGGTAGTACAAATCAATGCGGGTACCAGTGCAAAAGTCAGAGCCTTGTGTTGGGAAATGGGTACGCCGAAAGGGATTGAAAATAATTCACTGCGTTATAGCTATGATGATGGTGTGGGTAACAGTGGATTAGAAACCGATGGTCAAGGGCAATTAGTCAGTTATGAGGAATATTACCCTTATGGCGGCGCCGCGATTTGGTCGAGTGAAAATGCGCTAGAAGCAGATTACAAAACTATTCGTTATTCAGGTAAAGAAAAAGATGCTACGGGGCTGTATTACTACGGTTATCGTTATTATCAACCGTGGATTGGTCGTTGGTTAAGTGCCGACCCTGCCGGTACAGTGGATGGGCTAAATTTATATCGCATGGTGCGTAATAACCCAGTGACATTGCAGGATCCGGATGGGCGTGCTCCAGCTATTAGCTCCATACCAAATGATACACCTTTAACAGAAATATTTCAGTGGGGGGATATTCTTTATGGTTTAGATAAGCCTCTAGAGAGCTTTGTATCTGTGTTGAACTCTTACGGCTTTAAAAGAAAAGAAGCAATTAAACCACCTACTAATAATATTTTTAAATTAAAAAGACGATTTTTCCCGAAAAAGAAAACTAATATTTTCATTCAAAGTGATATCACTAATGCTGTCTGGAATATTAAAAAACCTACAAAGTATGCTGATGACGAAAGGGTAAATAAACGGTTAAGCGATCCTGAGCGAGCTATTCAGTTCAGACAATTTATTTCTTCTCATGAGAGATACAACGTTATAGATCAGGATGCAGCGACTAAACTTAAGTCAAAACTATGGAAAAGAAAGCAATTGAAAATTCCTTTATGGAATAAGACCAGTAAAGCTGGGCTGGAGTTTCAGTTGCTAGTCAGAAAAAAACCGCTTCATTTTATTGCCGATCTCATTGGAGATGATATTGGTGTGGTTGTATCAAAAAAAGGGTACGGGACGAGTATAACATCCAGTGAGCTTCGTTGGTTATACCGACATAGAGATCTTCCCGAAGTTCGCTCCAACCTGATATTTTACCGTGGTGGTAAAAAAATATCTCATGAGGAAATTTTTGGAAAAAGTGAGTGGTCGAATTACCATCCCAAAAATCAATATAATAAAATGGAGAACAAACTATAGTTACATTTAAACGAGAAAGCCTAGATGTCATGTGGCTCGAGACAAATTGAAAAATAGGTTCAAATACAAATTGCCGATTTGAATGGTTCGGCGATATCTCTAGAAGATTTTCATATTTTGGAGATAAATCTAAAACACACAACCCAGTGAGACAGTTTTTTTGTCTCATTTGGGTTGTTTTTATTTCATACCGATGATTTGAGTCTTTTTAATAAAAGATAAAATAAAGTATTAAAAATAAATTTATTTATTTTTTTTATTATTAATAGTCATTTAATAAATATTAAATGACCGTTTTAGTCCTGTTTTAATATTAAATTAAATCGCGATATTGTTCACAAATATTAATAAATGGATATTTAATTATCTATTTTTGACTAATATCTATTGTGATTGAAACGAACATTATATTTTAAAAACTTTTAATAATTATTGCGGATTTTTTATGAAGAAAAATAAATTTATGGTATTTACTGCAACGTTATTATTATCATCAGCTAGTTTTATTTCAACAGCATCAGAGGATGTCACATTAAAACATGGCTATATTGATAAACCACCAAGCCGTGCAGTGTTATGTAGAACTACTATTCCTAATAGTAATAATATAAAATTTAATAAAAATTGTGGCTCTGTAGAATATGAGCCTCAATCAGTTGAAGGACTTAAAGGCTTTCCTAAAGAGGGTCCTGCTGATGGTCAAATTGCCAGTGGTGGAAATGAAGCATTTTCTGCATTAAATGAGCAGAGTGCTGATCGTTGGCATAAAGTCGCAATGAAAAGTGGAGAGAATACGTTTAAATGGACATTAACGGCTAAACACAGTACCGCATCATGGCGGTTTTTTATAACTAAACAGAATTGGGATGTAAATAAACCGCTTACTCAAAAGGATTTTGATCCAACACCTTTTTGCCAGAGATTTGATAATGGTAAAATACCAACGGCAACAGTAGAATTAAATTGTAATATACCAGAACGTTCAGGTTATCAGGTTATTTTAGGGATTTGGGATATTGCGGATACAGCAAATGCTTTTTATCAAGTGATTGATGCTGAATTTGAAGAATAATCGATTTAATTTAATGCAAATAATTATTTAATATCAATAGTAGTATTGTTTTTAATACTGTTTATTTTAAAGTATAAATAAATTCTTAATCTAAATTTTAAATTTAGATGAGAGATTATATTTTGTATTAAATAAAAAATATAACTATTTATTATCGTTATTTAATTGATGGCACCTTGATATAGGCGCTATTTTCATTAAATCGACTAGAAATCCCTCTCTCACAATGCTACTTTCTAATATATACCTATAATTATTTAGCTTAAAACCAACATCACTGAGGTGCGATTATGGAAATTTATTTAGATACTGCGGATATCGAAGAAGTTAGAAAACTCTCTCAAGTGCTTCCTATTGCAGGTGTCACCACTAATCCTTCCATTATTGCTAAATCGGCACAACATATTGAAACACTATTGCCTGAATTAAAAGCCGCTATGGGCGGTAAAGGGCGAGTATTTGCACAAGTGGTTGCCAGTGATGTCGATACCATGATTGAAGAAGCACTGCGTATTGGGAATATTGCCGATAATACCGTGATTAAAGTTCCAGTTACAGAAGCAGGCCTTGTTGCCATTAAACAATTAAAGCAAAAAAATATGCTGGTATTAGGTACGGCAATTTACAGTGTGTCTCAAGGATTAATGGCGGCATTAGCGGGCGCGGATTATATTGCGCCTTATGTGCATCGAATGGATAGACAAGGTTCTGATGGGGTCAGAGTGGTAAAAGAGTTACAAACCCTGATCACCATGCATAATTTACCGACAAAAATCTTAGCGGCGAGTTTTAAAACACCACGCCAAGTGGTCGATTGTTTATTAGCGGGTGCTTCTTCGGTGACATTACCGATTGAGCTTGCTTATTCCATTATTCGCTCACCGGTTGTTGATGATGCGGTAAATAGATTTACGGAAGATTGGCAAACTGCTTTTGATCGTCGTTTTTTATAATTAAATGAAGAGCATGAGATTAAGTGCTATAACGCTATATAGCACTTAATTTATCAATATTAGTATATAACGATATTAATCTTCACTTTTACTAATGTATTAATAACGAGGTTATTATAGCTTGAAATAAACGAATATTGATTTACATCTAATAATAAGACACCTTTCTGGCAATCTAAATTCAAATCTATTACTATAATGTTAGTCTATAAATGGATTATTAATACAATCTATTTATTTTTTATTTTGTTGTTAAAAATTGCTTTTATATCAATAGATTATTTTTTTTGATTAAAGTGTTCTTTATATTTTAATATTTAATTAATTTTTTGTTTTTACTCGGTTTAGTTGTTATTACTTTTTATTTAATAACAAAATAATAAATTGTGACGGGCGTGTTAATTAAAGGGTTTGGTTGTTAAAAATAAACTAATATTATATTGATGGGGTAGTTAAATTACCTAATTAACAGGGAAAACCGATACTCCGCGGTGCAATGATAATTAACATATTCAGTTATTATCTTTATTTAGTGATAAATAAAACTTTATTTGTGATACTGGAGTAAATATGTGTGAAGAATACATGAATAAGCCACTCTATCTGTCAATTGCTGACTGGGTTCAAGAGCAAGAACGTTGGGTAAGCGCAAAAGAGATTGCAAAAAAATTCGATATCCCTCAATGCAATGCGATTAATATCGTTTCTTACATTCTGGCTGATGTAAAAGAAATTGAGTGTGAAACGAAAAGCGTGCCTAACCAGCTTGAAGGCAGAGGTTGCCAATGCCAACGGATGATCAAAGTGAGTCATATTGATCCTCAGCTTTATTCTCGCATAAAAGGTCATGTTCAAGGCAAAAGTAGTCAAAGTTCACCTGAGAAATTAGCAACGATGATCCCTCATGGATTAAATCATGAGCAAAAATGGCAATGGATGTTGTCAAAATCGCAACGTCGCTAATTTAAGTGACTTCGTTTCATACTAATTGAATAATGACGACAGGCGCTCGCAACGCCTGTCGCTGTTTGTTACTAACCTTTCGGCTTTACATCTGTTGTGCCACGTAAACGAGGGCGATGAGGTTCAGGAGCAGTTAATGGGGTGGTTTCAACTAAGCTTTGGCGGCAACGAACCGCCAAGTCTTGATATTCACGGGTGTTCATCCGTTTCCATTCCATATCTTGATCGGTAATATCACGCACATGTTTTGCTGGGCTGCCGATTAACATTTGGCGAGGTTGTCCTTGAAAGCCCGCTTTTACAAAGCTCATGGCGGCAACAATACTTTCCTCACCAATGACAGCACCATCCATAATCACGCTATTCATACCGACTAAACTGTCACGCCCGATAATACAACTATGAAGAATAGCACCGTGTCCAATGTGTCCATTTTCTCTCACAATGGTGTCCATATCGGTATAACCGTGCATGATACAACCGTCTTGAAGGTTAGCGCCTGCTTCAACAATTAAGCGTCCATAGTCGCCTCTTAGTGAAGCAAGAGGACCGATATAAACACCTGCACCAATAATCACATCACCAATTAATACAGCAGATGGGTGAATATAGGCTGTTGGATGTACCACAGGAACAAGACCTTCAAATGCATAGATGCTCATCCATTTTTCCTCTTTGTTGTATTATCGAAGTGGTATTCTCGAAATACGGGATAATTACCGGCCTTTCCATTCAGGTGCGCGTTTTTCAGCAAAGGCTAATGGCCCTTCGGTGGCATCTTCTGAATGTAAAACACTTGGGTAATGTTTTAATACACCACTGCGCATTAATTTGTAGCCCTCTTCAATAGAAAGCTCGCTAGTGGCACGATAAATCTCTTTTAATGCAGCGACAGCTAGTGGCGCACTATTCGCGATTTGATCAGCAAGTTCGCGTGCGCTATCCATTAATTCAGCAGAACTGACAACGCGGTTTGCAATGCCCCAACGCAGTGCTTCATCTGCATTCATACGACGACCTGTCATCAGCATTTCGTTGACGATAGCCGGTGGTAAACGTTTAGGTAAACGCAAAACACCACCACTGTCTGGGACAATACCTAATTGTGCTTCGGGCAAAGCAAAAGAAGCATTATCTGAGCACACCATCATGTCGGCGGCGAGTGCTAATTCAAATCCGCCCCCAAAAGCATAGCCGTTAACGGCAGCAATGACAGGTTTATCAAGATCAAATAATTCGGTTAAACCCGCAAAACCACCCGCACCAAAGTCTGCATCGGGTGCTTCACCTTCAGCTGCTGCCTTTAAATCCCAACCTGCGGAGAAAAAGCGTTCGCCCGCGCCCGTAATAATGGCAACGCGTAAGTTGGGATCATCACGAAAACGCAGAAAAACTTCGCCCATTTCATGACTGGTTTTTGCATCAATCGCATTGGCTTTGGGTCTATCTAAGACAATCTCAAGTACTGAACCACGTGTTGTTAGGTGTAATGATTGGCTCATGTTGTATTCCTTTTTCGTCATCAAAAATAAGCATTTATGATTGAGATTATTTTGCTATCGTTAAAACTTACCTATGTCTTATTTCAAATGCTTTTTAATTACTTTTCCTGAGCAATTACGAGGTAAACCTTCTCGAAACTCGACTTCTGATGGCACTTTAAATTTCGCCATATTGTGTTCGCAGAAATGGAAAAAATCGTCTTTACTCAAGGTTTCACCTTCAACAAGCACCACAAAGGCTTTTATGGCTTCATCACGAATATCATCAGGCACACCAATAACTGCCACATCTTGAATTTTAGGATGTGAAGAAATAATGTTTTCAATCTCAACGCAAGAGACGTTTTCGCCACCGCGTTTGATCATGTTGCAACTGCGATCAACAAAATAGAAAAAGCCTTCATCATCTCGGTAACCATAATCGCCAGTATGTAACCAACCTTCAGGTTCCAGCGCTTTAGCTGTTGCATCCGGTCGGTTGTAATACTCTTTGAATAAGGTTTTTCCAGGTTCGCCTTTTACGCAGATCTCACCGACAACACCATCAGGAACTTCGTTGTTTTGTTTGTCTCTGATTTGAGCTTGATAGCAAAAACCGGGTCTACCGATTGACGGCCAGCGGCGTTTATCGCCGGGTCTATCACCGATTAAACCCACGATGGTTTCTGTCATGCCGTAAGAGGTGAGTAATCGCACGTTAAAGCGTTCGATAAAGGCATCTTTTTCTTCATCTGCAAGATTGAGATAGAACATCACTTCGCGTAATTTGTGTTGCTTTTCTTCTGATGAAACAGGTTGTGCCATTAAGGTTCTCATCATCATGGGAATGCACTCTGTTACCGTTGCTTGATACTTTAGGATCTGTTTCCAAAAGGCTCTTGCACTGTATTTTTCGAGTAAAACAAAGGTGGCACCGACAGAAAAAGCTGGGAGTGATGCCGTGCATTGGCAATCAATATGAAAAGCTGGCATCACGGTAAGATAAATATCGTCTTCCCGTAATGCGTTTTGCCATGATGAGTAATAACCCGCAAAGCGTAAGTTATAGTGCGTGATAACCACACCTTTAGGTTGCGATGTGGTACCCGATGTGAAAAGAATTTCAGCAGTATCATCCACACTTAATGGAGTGTGATGATTAAGCGTGACAGGGTGTTTGGCTTTTTCTTTTAAAAAGTCCACAATCCCTTTTTCAGCAGGCATTGCGTTTTCAGAAATTAAAAACAGCTGCGTTAAAGGGCTTTGTTCATCCTGTAACATAGGTTGGTAAATCGGATAGAAATTATCGCGTGTAACGACATAATGGGCTTGGCAGTGATTGATTATCCAAGCGCTCTCTTCATACATAAAGCGCGCATTAATGGGCACCATGACAGCGCCAATTTTTGCCAGCCCAAACCAGCAAAAGAAAAATTCAGGGCAGTTATCAAGATGTAAGGCAACATGGTCGCCTTTTTTTATGCCACTAGCATGAAAAAGATTTGCGGTTCTGTTTATCTCTTCATTTAATTCACAGTAGCTAAATTGTCTCACCTGTCCTTGTGCGGATTCAAAAATTAGCGCTGTTTTTGTGCCATAAACCTCTGCCAAATCATCCCACATTTGACGTAAGTTTTGTTTGCCAATTACATCCATTAAACTGTTATCCCCTACTTTTGCCCTAAATTCAGACGCCGTTATTTTTTTTATGGTGTCTGAATTTTACGGTGTTATTTTACGATTTTAGCCAGTCCTTTATCGACCAGCCCCCTGATTTGTTCGTCGCTATAACCGATGTTTTTTAAGATAGCGTCAGTGTCCATACCGTGAGATGGCATACCACGCCAGATTTTCCCCGGATTATTTTTGAATTTCGGCATCACATTTGGCCCTTTGCAGGTTTCGCCATTCATGGTCTGCCATTGGGTAATTGATTCTCGTGCGACATATTGCGGATTGTCTTCAAGCTCAGGAATAGTCAACACTTTGGCGCTGGCAATATTGAGTTCAGACAGGCGCTTCAGCACGTCAGTGATCGGTTGTTTTGCTAACCACTCATCTAACTTATCTTCAAATAATTGACCATGAGGGCAATTGATACGGTGAATAAGTTGAGTACCTTCAGGCACTTCTGGTGTACCTAAAAGATGCGCAAGACCAATATCTTTGAAAATTTCTTCAATTTGAGTAATGCCGACAACTTCCATCACGATAAAGCCATCTTGGCAACGGTAAAGCCCACAGCCTGCGTAGTACGGATCTTTCCCTTTAGTCATACGAGGGCAAATTTCACCGCCATTGAAATAATCCATCATGAAGTATTGCCCCATGCGCAACATCACTTCATACATGGCGATATCAATACTTTCGCCTTTGCCTGTTTGTTGAACCTTATACAGTGCAGCTAAAGCGGAAGTAGTTGCGGTCATTCCTGAGAAATAGTCTGCGGTATAAGGGAAAGCAGGCATTGGCTGATCTTTGTCACCGTTTTGGATCAAATAGCCACTAAATGCTTGAGCAATGGTGTTATAAGCCGGTAGGTTGGTGTATTGCGGATCACCATATTGACCGAAGCCCGATAAATGCGCGATAACCAATTTAGGGTTATGTTCCCATAAAACTTCATCAGTAATACCACGACGTGCAAAGGCAGGGCCTTTACTGGCTTCGATAAAGATATCAGTGGTTTCCATTAATTTCAGGAACGCATCACGGCCTTCATCTTTAAAGATATTGAGTGAAAGAGCATGTAAATTACGGCGAGAAAGTTGTGGATAATGAGGTTGAACGCGAATGGTGTCAGCCCATGCAACGTTTTCAATCCAAATTACTTCTGCTCCCCATTCTGCAAACATTTGTCCTGCGAATGGCCCTGCAATTTCAATTCCTGAAAATACAACGCGAACCCCAGAAAGTGGGCCGAATTGTGGCATTGGTAAATGTTCTGTCATAGCGTCACCTCGTCAGTGGACTTTTAAAAAACTCCCTCATCTGTAGATGAGAGAGTAATTTGTGATTAATTAGCGGTACTGTTTAAGCACTGAACGTCCTAATGTCAGGATCTGCATTTCATCAGAGCCACCAGACACTCGGTCAACACGAAGGTCACGCCAGAAACGAGAAATACGGTGTTCACCCGCAATACCCACACCGCCAAGCACCTGCATTGCACTATCGACCACTTCAAATGCTGCGTTAGCACAGAAGTATTTACACATTGCCGCATCACCGGAAGTGATTAAGTTGTTGTCACTCTTCCATGCAGTTTCATATAACATGTTGCGCATTGAATTGAGTTTGATCGCCATATGGGCGAATTTTTCTTGAATTAGTTGGAAACGACCGATTGCTTCACCAAATTGCACACGTTGGTTGGCATAGCGTGCTGCATCTTCAAAAGCACACATTGCAGTACCGTAGTTAGTGAGTGCTACTAAGAAACGCTCGTGGTCGAACTCTTCTTTCACACGGTTAAAGCCGTTACCTTCACGACCAAACATGTCTTTTTCTTCAAGCTCAACATTGTCGAAAGTGATTTCACAGCAGCTATCCATGCGTAAACCCAGTTTTTCTAACTTGTTGACTTTGATGCCCGGTTTACTCATATCGACAAACCATTCTGTAAAGATAGGTTTATCAGGTGATGCTGCATCGCGGCTCATCACAACAACATAAGGGGTATAGGCGCTACTGGTGATAAAGCATTTGCTACCATTGAGGTAAACTTTGCCATCTTTACGGGTATAGGTGGTTTGTAAGCTACCCACATCAGAACCTGCACCCGGTTCGGTAATGGCAGAGTTCCACATCTGTTTACCAGTACCGCGGAACGCCATAATTTTATCAATTTGTTCTTGTGTGCCTTCACGCAATACGGTGTTAAAGCCACCCGGTAATTGATACAGCACGTAAGTTGGTGCACCTAAGCGACCTAATTCCATCCAAATTGCCGCAACAGTAACAAAACCGGCATTTAAGCCACCGTGCTCTTCTGGGATCAGCAGATTGTCGATTTCCATATCCGCTAAGGCTTTGACAAAACGCTCTGGGTATTTACTTTCGCGATCACACTCTGCGAAATAAGCTTCCCAGTTTTCACTGGCCATTAATTCGCGGACACCGTCAACAAACAGTTCCTGCTCATCATTCAATCTAAAATCCATGTTAATAACCTCTTAATATGTCATTCTTTGCGTATAGCGGATCAGTCTTTCCAATGTACTTTGGCATCTTTAATAAAGGACAAGGTGACCATGATATTGACGAAAAATAGTGGGCATCCTCCAGCGATAATGGCGGTTTGAATCGGTTTTAAACCCCCAAGTGCTAGCAGAATGATGCCGATAATACCGACTAATACAGACCAGCCGATGCGCACTAATAAAGGTGGCTCAGAGCCTTCTTTCATAGAGCGGCAGGTAGACATTGCCAGTGTGTAAGAACAGGCGTTAATTAAGGTGACAGTGGCAATAAAGCAGAGGATAAAGAAGCCCCACATTGTTGCTGTACTTAATGGTAATGCCGCCCATGTTTCGATGATTGCGCGAGGTACACCGTATTGCTCAATCAGTTGTGGAATATTGAGAATGTTTTGGTCAATCAGTTGTAAGGTATTACCGCCAAGGATTGTCCAAATTAACCAAGTTCCTGCGGTTAAACCTGACACCATCCCTAAACATAACTCACGAACAGTACGGCCTTTAGAGATACGTGCTAAGAAGATACTCATTTGGATGGCGTAAATAACCCACCAAGCCCAATAGAAGACTGTCCAGCCTTGAGGGAATCCGCCTTTACCGATAGGGTCTGTATAAAACAGCATACGTGGCATATACATCATCAATGTACCCACAGAGTCTGTGAAGTAATTGACGATAAAACTTGCACCGCCCACGATAAATACCCAACCCAGCATTAAGAAACTCAGGTAAGTACGCACGTCACTGGCAATTTTTACCCCTTTTTGCAGACCAAATGCCACGCAGATTGCATTCAGGACAATCCAACAAGAGATAATAATGGCATCTAATAACAGGGTATGAGGAATACCAAATAAGTATTGAATACATTCAGTGACAAGCGGTGTGGCTAAACCCAGACTTGTCCCCATGGCTAAAATCAGGGCAACTAAATAGAAGTTATCAACAATGGTGCCGAATAAACCATTAACGTGTTTTTCACCGACTAATGGGGTTAAGGTACTACTTGGTCGAATCACTTCCATTTTGCGAACAAAGAAGAAGTAAGCGAATGCCACGGATAAGAAGCTATACGTTGCCCAAGGCAGCGGCCCCCAGTGGAACAGGCTATAGGCTAGACCAATTTCTTTTGCTTGAGTGGAGTAACCTTCCATACCAAATGGTGGGCTTGAAATGTAGTAGTATATTTCAATCGAGCCCCAGAAAAGGACCGCGGCTGACGTACAAGACGCAAACATCATAAAGATCCAGCTTGCGGTACTAAATTCTGGTTTATCATCTCCTAGACGTTTATTGGCATAACGACCGAAGACTAACCAAAACCAACCCCCGAACATAATGACCATATACCATTCGAAGGCCCAACCCCAAACATTGGTAACATAGCTGAATACGGCGTTAATCACTTCATTTGAAGCGTCAAGATCACGTACCGTTAACCAACATAAAATACCAACAATGATTAATGGCGGAAAAAAAACCTTCGGTTCTATTCCAGCCTTTTTATTATCTTTGCTCATAGGTAAATTTTCCAAATATATTTAGCGCAGAAGTTTAAGTAGTGTTAATTCCTAATATCTAATAAAGCATTTGAGTTTAATTTTATCTATTTCGTCTATTGAATTTTCATCATAATAGAAAAATAAAGTGATTGGCTAATCCATAAATCTATTAATGATGAAGAATGATGGATATTATAAGAAATCTATTCTGTTATTCACTTCACACTATTCTTTTTGTCGATTTTATGTTACGTTTTATAACGTTTCGTTTTCATTGTAACTGATTGATAATTATATCTATCAATTGATATGTAATGGGGTTGTTATATTCCGTCTTTCAATATTGTTGATCTTGGTGGCAATATTGAACGTTAAACACTGCTATATTTATTATGTTCAATATTGTTGATCAATGTAGCAATATTGAAAGTTGTTCACTTCAATTAAAATTAATTTCAATATTGGTGATGTATTTAGCAATATTGAAACCTATCCATTCTTTATTTATCCATGTTCAATATTGGTGACCTAGGTTTAATTTTTTAAATGCTTAATTGTGTTAATTCTATATTACATTGCCAGAGTAAATGACATTATTGATTAATTTCAGGAGATGTAATGAATATTATTACATGTTACAAGAGTGTTCCCGATGAGCAGGATATTACGGTAAATAGCGCAGATGGTTCGCTGGATTTTTCTCGTGCTAATACCAAAATCAGCCAATATGATTTAAATGCGATTGAAGCCGCTAATCAATTAAGAGCGCAACTTGATGGTATCCAAATCACGGCAATGAGTGTCGGTGGTAAAGCTCTGACCAATGCGAAAGCACGTAAAGATGTTTTATCTCGCGGTGCTGACGACTTAGTGGTTGTGGTTGATGATCAATTTGAAGCCTCTCTGCCTTACCAAACGGCGGTTGCACTGGCTGCAGCTGCAACTAAAAATGGTTATGACTTAATTCTTTGTGGTGACGGCTCTGCGGATCTGAGTTCACAACAAGTGAGTTTGCTGGTGGGTGAAATCTTAAATATTCCAGCAATCAATGGTATTAATAAAATTGTTTCTCTTTCTAATGACTCAATAACAGTTGAACGTGAATTAGAAAATGAAATTGAAACACTGACAATTCCATTACCCGCTGTAATTGCGGTGTCTACTGACATTAACACGCCTCAAATTCCTTCAATGAAAGCCATTCTTGGTGCTGCCAAAAAAACTGTCCAGCAATGGAGTGTCACCGATCTTGGTCTGGATGCGATTGATGCGCGTTCAGAGCAAAAAGTGGCGGCGCCGAAACAGAAAGTTCGTCAACGCATCATTATTGAAGGTGATGGTGATGATCAGATTGCTGAGTTGGCAGAACACTTACGTAAAATTCTTAAGTAATAGGGGGAGTTATGAGCCAGTTTTCAACTGTTTGGGTATTTAGTGATGCACTTTCCCGTTTACCAGAATTAATGGGTGGCGCTTCTTCATTAGGACAATCTATCAATGTATTTACATT
Source organism: Proteus alimentorum (assembly GCF_002607735.1). Classification (GTDB taxonomy): domain Bacteria; phylum Pseudomonadota; class Gammaproteobacteria; order Enterobacterales; family Enterobacteriaceae; genus Proteus; species Proteus alimentorum. The sequence goes on along the minus strand of NZ_NBVR01000020.1, from coordinate 281,760 downwards.
GAATGATGAGCAAAGCGTTGCTGCTTTTAAATTAGGTGCAACAGCGGTTTTCCAATTAGAAGGTAAACCAGACGATCGCATTATTGAAGACTATGCACAAAGCATGGTTGAAACCATCAAAGAAAAAGGTGATGCAGGTTTAGTGCTACTGCCTAATACACGTCGCGGAAAATTAGTCGCAGCACGTTTAGGTCATCGTTTAGAGGCCGTTGTTTCTAATGACGCACAATCTTTAAATGCAGAGGGTGATGCATTAGTAACAAAACACATGGTTTATGGTGGGTTAGCCTTTGGTGATGAAACCTTGAAAACGCCTTATTGTGTTGTAACTGCAAGTGTGGGAGCTTTTGATGTTGCACCAGAAACGAGTGCTACGGGCAATGCACAAAAAGTTGCATGGATTGCTCCAGCTCAAACCATCGTTCGCAATTCAGTTCAACCACGCGCAATTAATGCTGTTGATTTAGATAAAGCGCGTTTTGTTGTTAGCGTGGGTCGAGGTATTGGTAGTAAAGAAAATATTGCTATTGCAGAAGCGTTAGCGAAAGTTATCGGTGCTGAAATCGCCTGTTCTCGTCCTGTTGCGGAAAATGAGAAGTGGATGGAACATGAGCGTTATGTCGGTATTTCTAACCTGATGCTGAAACCTGAACTTTATTTAGCCGCCGGTATTTCAGGACAAATTCAACATATGGTCGGCGCTAATGGCGCACAAACCATTGTTGCTATCAATAAAGACAAAAATGCACCTATCTTCCAATTCGCGGACTACGGCATTGTCGGTGATTTAATGAAGATCTTACCTGCATTAACTCGTCAATTATCTAACTGATTTATTTAAGCAGGGAAGGTGACTTCTCTGCTGTTTATCGCAAATTCTGGAGATGTTATGTCCGATTCCGAAGATATTTTCGATGCCATTATTGTTGGCGCAGGATTAGCAGGATCTGTGGCTGCCCTTGTTTTGGCAAGAGAAGGCGCACAAGTATTGCTAATAGAAAGAGGTAACTACGCTGGCGGGAAAAATGTAACCGGTGGTCGTATGTATGCACATACTCTTGAACGCATCATTCCTGAGTTTGCGCAAGAAGCGCCCGTTGAGCGCGTGATCACTCATGAAAAATTGTCATTTATGACTGAAACAGGCGCAATGACGATTGATTACCAAAATACGGAAGGAAACAACCCTAAAACGGCCTCTTGGTCTGTATTACGGGGCGAGTTTGACCAATGGCTAATGGAGCAAGCCGAAAACGCGGGTGCGCAATGTATCACGGGCATTCGTGTTGATAAGTTAGTTGAACGTGATGGCAAAATTGTGGGTGTTGAAGCCGATGGCGATGTATTAGAAGCGAAAGCAGTCATTTTAGCCGATGGTGTGAACTCTATTCTTGCTGAACAGTTAGGCATGACAAAACGTGTTGCCGCTGAAAATGTCGCAGTGGGCGTTAAGGAGATCATCGAACTGCCTGAAAACGTCATTAAAGATCGCTTTAACCTAAAAGATAATGAAGGTGCGGCGTGGTTATTCGCAGGTTCGCCTACTGATGGATTAATGGGCGGTGGTTTTTTATATACCAATAAAACCACGCTTTCTTTGGGGCTTGTCTGTGGACTTCACCATATTAAAGACGCTAAAAAATCAGTACCACAAATGCTGGAGGATTTTAAACAGCATCCGGTTGTTGCTCCGCTAATTGAAGGCGGAAAAATGGTGGAATACGGTGCGCACGTCGTTCCTGAAGCGGGTTTAAGAATGCAAAACGAATTAGTACGCGATGGTGTACTGATTGCGGGTGATGCTGCAGGGATGTGTATGAACCTTGGCTTTACTATCCGTGGCATGGATTTAGCGATGGCATCTGGTGAAGCTGCTGCAAAAACTGTGCTTTCTGCCATGGCGAAAAATGATTTTAGTAAACAAACGCTAAATGAATATCTCAAACATTTAGAAGATGGTCCGTTACGTGATATGAAAGCCTATCAACGTATGCCGGATTTACTTGATAACCCTCGTATGTTCACCGCTTACCCTGAAATGGTGGTGGGTATAGCAAAAGATCTCTTTACCGTCACCGGTGAAGCGCCAGTACCCATGCGTAAAACTATGATGCGTCATACCAAAAAAGTCGGTTGGATGAATCTGATTAAAGATGGGATCAAAGGAGTAAAAGCAATATGAGTTCTCCCGTAAATGTCGATGTCAAATTAGGCATCAATAAATTTAATGTCGATGAGGAAAATCCACATATCGTCGTTAAAGAGCAGCCTGATATGCAGGTATTGGAAACCTTAGTCAAAGCCTGTCCTGCCGGTCTTTATAAAAAACAAGAAGATGGCACCATCAGTTTTGATTATGCGGGGTGCTTAGAGTGTGGAACTTGTCGAATTCTTGGTTTAGATAGTGCGCTTGAAAAATGGGAATACCCACGCGGCACGTTTGGCGTGGAATATCGTTACGGATGATGTATCGCTACTTTTCTCCCAGTGCTGTCTCCGGCCTGGGAGCTTTTCTTTTTTGTTTTATTTAGAAAAAATACCAGGACGCAGTCATGCAACCCAGAAACTTTGATGATATTCGTTTTACCTCTGTACATCGTCGAGTGATGTTATGGGGGAGTGGCGGCCCTTTTCTTGACGGCTATGTATTAGTGATTATTGGTGTCGCATTAGAGCAACTTACACCGTTATTACAGCTTGATACACAGTGGATTGGTCTGCTTGGTGCGGCAACATTAGCCGGACTTTTTATTGGTACATCGCTCTTTGGTTATATTTGTGACAAAGTGGGTCGTCGCAAAATGTTTCTCGTTGATATTGTCGCTATTGCGCTTATTTCGATTGCGACGATGTTTGTTTCAACACCAGTGGGTCTGCTGGTAATGCGATTCCTGATTGGCATTGTGATTGGTGCCGATTATCCTATTGCAACTTCGATGATCACTGAATTTTCCAATAAAAAACAACGCGCCTTTGCCGTCGGATTTATTGCTGCTATGTGGTATATCGGGGCGACTTGCGCCAATTTAGTCGGTTATCTTTTATATGATGTTCAAGATGGTTGGCGTTGGATGTTAGGCAGTGCTTTTATTCCTTGCGTTATTATTTTAATTGGTCGTTTTGATTTACCTGAATCTCCGCTTTGGTTAATACGCAAAGGGCGTATTAAAGAGTGTAATGAAATGATGATCAAACTCTTTGGTGAACCCGTGATATTTGAAGCGGAAGATGCCAAAACAACCCGTTTTATCGAGTTATTCAATAAACGTCACTTTTCTTTTGTGTTGTTTGTTGCGGTGATTTGGACTTGCCAAGTGATCCCGATGTTTGCCATTTATACTTTTGGACCACAAATTGTCGGTTTATTAGGATGGGATACTGGACGAAGTGCCGCACTGGGTAATGTCATCATCAGCCTGTTCTTTATGTTTGGGTGTATTCCCGCGATGTTTTGGTTAAACCAGACAGGACGACGCCCGTTATTGATAGGTAGTTTTGCCATGATGACATTGGCATTATTCGTGCTGGGCGTTTTCCCTAATCTGCCGATTTTATTTGTGATCTTAGCGTTTGCAACTTACGCCTTTTTCTCTGGTGGCCCCGGTATTTTACAATGGCTCTACCCCAATGAGTTATTCCCAACGGATATTCGCGCTTCTGCGGTAGGGGTGATTATGTCGATAAGCCGTATTGGTACCGTTATCTCAACCTGTGCGCTTCCTGCCTTTATTGCCACTTATGGTATTAACACCACGATGCTGGTGGGAGCGGCAATCTCTTTATTCGGTATGATAGTGTCAGTGTTGTTTGCACCAGAAACCAAAGGATTAACGCTTAATCAAACGTCAACCATGCCGATGCGGCGTGGTAAATAAATTCTTTAACCGATGATTAATAAAATAAGTTAAGTGATTTAAATTGTTTTTTATTTAGATGTTATAAAATTAAATCGTTATTGTATTTTTTTTATATTGTTTTTATTTAAATTATCACATCAATATTTATTGATAAGATTTTTTTATATCTTAAAATGAGCTGAGTATATTTATATTAAAAAGAGAGTGGTTTTGTTTTTTTATAAAAATAAAATAACTCTCCTTTTTCTTTATTAATAATAACACCTTTATAACGCATTAGTTTCAAATTTATCTCATTGTTATTAATTACTCTTCAATTACAAATTATATTTAACCCGCCAAATCTAGACCTCAATCACAAATCTTTCTCAGACTATTCAAATGACGAAAAACAGTTCGTTATTTACCAAGAATGAATAAATCCCCCTACCCAGAATAAGGTCATTACAGACAGAAACACCAGCAAAGAAGCGGTTGAGTAGGTATTTATGACCTTATTAGAAACGACAGTTAAAGAATGTCTAAACAATGTAGTAAAGCAACATGCATTACAAATAGCCTTGATTGAAAATCAAAGTAAAAAAACACTGACTTGGCAACAATTACAACAAGAAGTAGAAAGCGTTGCTCGTGGATTTTTAGCCATTGGTTTAAAAAAAGGTGATCGTTTAGGTATTTGGTCTGCTAATAGTAAAGAGTGGATAATTTGTTTTCTTGCTGCTGCTCAAATTGGTGTTCCCGTTGTTTGTATTAACTTTCATTTTAAAAAAAGAGAGTTATTAGATTTATGTCGATTAACCGGAATTAAAGCGCTCTGTTTTTCGGAGGGTTTTAAAAGCAATCATTTTATTGAGGTTATTAATTGTCTTTCTAAAAAAGCATCAGAAAATAAAGATGTATTACCTCAATTATTTATTAGCATGGGTGATGAACATGCAGAAAAAAGTGTCTCTTTATCTCAATTAAAAGAAAAAGCAATACACGTATCCGATACCGTTTATCAACATGCTGTCGCCCAAGTTAGCGTAAAAGATTTACTGACTATTCAAATGACTTCTGGCAGTACTGCAATGCCTAAAGGTGTCATGTTAAGCCAATATAATGTCATTAATAATGCCATGCTGTCAGCACAGCGCTTAGGTGTGACACATGACGATGTGATTTGTCTTGCGGTTCCTCTGTTCCACTGTTTTGGACTCTCTTCTTGCCTCTTTTTTGCGTTAACAACAGGGTGCCAACTCGTTCTTCTTGATAACTATTGTGCAGAAGATGTGTTAAAAGCCGTTCAAAATCATCATTGCACCATTATGCACGGTGTACCGACAATTTTTAGTCGTTTAATGAAGCATGAGCAATTTTCTCACTATGATTTATCCAGCCTTGATAAAGGCATTATTGCAGGCGCCAGTTTCCCTCCAGCCTTAATTGATGACATCGAAAATATCCTCGGCATGAAAGGGATCACTGTCTCTTATGGCCAAACAGAAGCTTCACCTTGCTGTACTCAAACATTACCTCACGATCCCTTAGCGATAAAGCGTAGTTCGATTGGTAAACCTTTACCTTTTGTGGAAATGAAAATTATCAATCCGAAAACAGGTAAACCTGTGCCAGTCGGCATTTTAGGTGAAATTTGTACGCGTGGCTTCCATGTGATGATGGGCTATGACAATGCACCAGACAAAACCAAAGAAGCGTTAGACGAAGAAGGGTGGTTACACACGGGGGATATCGGCTGTATCGACGAACAAGGAAATTATCACTATGCCTATCGCATGAAAGAGATTGTGGTACGTGGTGGTGAAAATATCAGCCTTTGTGAAATAGAAGAAGCCATTGCTGAATATGCTGGTGTTGATGAGACAAAAGCATTTGGTATTCCGTCAACGGATTTAGGTGAAGAAGTGATTGCCACCATTTGTGTGCAAAAAGGCCACAGCATTGGTGAAAGTGAATTACGTGAATTTCTACAAGAGCGACTGGCTCGCTACAAAATCCCTAAAGAACTCCATTTCTTTACAGCGTTTCCTCATACCCCTTGCGGAAAAATTGATGTGCAAGCATTGAAATTGCAACTGGGTTATAGCGTTTCAATCAAGGATGAAAAAACCAAAGTAGCGGGTTAAGTGACAATGGATTTATCCACATTCTGACAACAGCAGTATGAAGTCTAAAAATAATTAGGAGAAGAAATGACAAGTCATAAAGCACTGGAAGGCGTCACCGTAGTTGAGTTGGCGACCTTTATCGCAGTACCTGCAGCGGGTCGAATTTTAGCTGATATGGGTGCGAACGTAATCAAAATCGAATCGCCAAGTGGCGATAATTTACGCTATACCGCACCAACAGAAGGGCGCCCATTAGATCAACATGAAAACACCAGTTTTGATTTAGAAAACGCCAATAAACGTGGGATTGTGTTAAATACGAAAACAGAAGCAGGGAAAAAAATCCTGTTTGAACTGTTAGAAAAAGCAGACATTTTCTTAACTAACTGGCGTCCGGGTGCAAGAGAGCGTGCGGGTTTAGATTATGAAACGTTAAAACAACGCTTTCCAAAATTAGTTTATGCCAGCGTGACGGGTTATGGCGATGAAGGACCAGATAAAGATTTACCGGGATTTGACTACACCGCATTCTTTGCCCGTGGCGGTATTTTAGGTTCACTGTACCAAAAAGGTACTGTACCCATGAACGTGATCCCCGGTCTTGGCGATCATCAGTGTGCATTAGGTTTAGTGTCGGGTGTATTAGCTGCTTATATTCGCGCTAAAAATATCGGTCAAGGCGAGTATGTTTCAACTAACTTGTTGCATACCTCTATTTACACCCAAGCGATTATGATCCAAGCGGCGCAATATCCAGATTATGGACAGCCTTATCCAATCGATCGCCGTAATACCACCAGCCCATTTATTTTGGCTTATAAAACGAAAGATGACCGTTTTATTCAAGTTTGTATGCCAGTTTATGACGCTTACTACCCAACCTTTATTTCTTGTATTGGTCGCCCAGATTTAGCGGAAGACACGCGTTATACCCGCCTACAAGAAGTGGCGAAAAATAATCGCTCCCCTGAATTATATGACCTGATTTGGCAGCAAGTTGAGCAAAAAACAGCGTCAGAATGGGCAGATATTTTCACCAAAAACGATATCCCATTCAGCATTGCACAAACGTGGGAAGAAGTGCTGGAAGACAAACAAGCTTGGGCAATCAACACCTTCTACAACATGAAATACAAAAATGGCAGTGAAAAAGCCTTAGTTCGTCCGCCGATTGATTTCTTAGAAAGTGGTTTACCTGAATACCGCCGTGGTCCTTTGTTAGGTGAAGACACACCGTCTGTATTAGCAGAATTAGGGTATAGCGCTGAAGAGATAGCAAACCTTGAAGCCAATAAAGACGTGATGACGTGGAAAGAATAATCCACTTACTTTTTTAATTTTCAGGAGAGCAAAGGCATGCAACAAGACATTTTCACAATGGGCGTTGATATCGGATCGTCAGCATCAAAATGCATCATCATGAAAAATGGTGACGCTATTGTCGCGAAGTCGTTGGCATCAGTCGGTGCTGGGACATCTGGGCCTGAAAAAGCGATCAATGAAGTATTGCGTCAATTTGACGGCGATCTCAGTCAGATCAGTTGGATCTGCGCAACAGGATATGGCCGAAATTCTCTGAAAGAAGCCAACAAAGAAGTGAGTGAACTTAGCTGCCATGCGAAAGGCGCGCACTTTCTTTTTCCGGGTGTGAAAACGGTGATTGATATCGGCGGTCAAGACGTTAAAGCACTTCATATGGATGGTGCAGGCCGTTTATTAAACTTTGTGATGAATGACAAGTGCGCTGCGGGTACAGGACGCTTTTTAGATGTGATGTCGCGAGTATTAGAAACCAAGATTTCTGATCTCGCTCAAGAGGGCGCTAAGTCCACGAAAAAAGTCACGATTAGCTCAACCTGTACCGTGTTCTCTGAATCGGAAGTGATTTCTCATCTCGCGAATAACGAAACAATACCCGACGTCATTAATGGTATTCACCGCTCTGTGGCTAGCCGTATTGCCGGTCTTGCAAAACGAGTCGGTGTTGAAGCCCCTGTTGTCATGACAGGCGGTGTTGCCAGTAATTTTGAAGTTGTTCGTTATGTTAGCGAGGAGCTGAACGCCTCTATCGCCACCTCACCATTATCACAATACAACGGGGCGATAGGTGCCGCCATTTATGCCTTTGAAGCGTACCGCCATCAACTGGAAGACGATGCGTTAACAATAGGAACATCAAAATGAGCAATGTAGATATGAATGCGCCGGATTATATTCCTGCGAAAAAACGACTGCAAAAAATCGCCGCTGATGCTTATCAGCGCGCGTGGGATGCGAAAAACAGCGGTGAAAAAATAGGGTGGTGTGCCTCTAACTTCCCTCAAGAAATTGCTGAAACATTAGGTTTATGTGTGGTTTATCCTGAAAACCAAGCTGCTGCGATTGCCGCGAAAGGCGCGGGTTTAAAAATGTGTGAGCATGCAGAAAGCATGGGATATTCCAACGATATTTGTGCTTATGCGCGTATCAGCCTCTCTTACATGGATATTAAACAGTGTGAAGAGATGGATATGCCACAGCCTGACTTCTTGCTGTGCTGTAACAACATCTGTAACTGCATGATCAAATGGTATGAAAATATCGCTTATGAGCTGAATATCCCGATGATCCTTATCGATATTCCTTATAAAAATGACTATGACACCGATGATGTCACGGTGAAATACGTTCAAGCTCAATTTGATGATGCGATTAAACAACTCGAAAAAGTGACTGGCAAAGTCTTCTCCGAAGAGAAATTCAAACAAGTTTGTGAGATCTCACAACGTACAGGGCACGCATGGTTAAAAGCGGCAGAATATTGCCAGTATGAACCATCACCAATGAATGGTTTTGATCTGTTTAACCACATGGCAGTTGCAGTTTGTGCTCGCGGTAAATTAGAAGCTGCGCTGGCTTTTGAGCAACTGTGTGAAGAGATGGAACAAAACATCAAAGAGAAAAAATCGACTTACCGCGGTGAAGAAAAATACCGTGTTCTCTTTGAAGGTATTGCGTGCTGGCCTTACTTGCGTGCCACATCTACGCCGTTAAAAGAGCAGGGTATCAACGTGACTGCCACTGTTTATGCCACCGCATTTGGTGTGATTTATCAAAACAGTGACGAGATGATGCGTGCTTACTCTTACGTCCCTAACTGTGTCTCTGTTGAGCGTGCTGCTGATATGCGTATTAACGTGAGCCGTCAGAATAAAGTTGATGGTGCAATTATTCACGTTAACCGTAGTTGCAAGCTCTGGAGTGGCATTATGCCTGAAATTGAGCGCCGTATTCGTCATGAACTGAAGATCCCTACAGTGACTTTTGATGGCGACCAAGCTGATCCTCGTGTTTTCTCTGAAGCGCAGTATGTCACCCGTGTTGAAGCATTGACTGAAATTATGGCTGCTAACAAAGCAGAAATGAAAAAGGGAGACATCTAATGAAAACATTAACGGAATTGTTTGATGAATTACAAGCCGTGGTGGATAACCCTGTTGCTCAATTAGATAGTTTTATTCGTAGTGGTAAAAAAGTTGTTGGCTGTTTTCCTGAATATACCCCTAATGAAATTGTCTATGCGGCGGGTATGGTGCCTTTTGGTATTTGGGGGGCGGAAGGTCGTGAGATTTCAGAAGCGAAGAAATATTTTCCTCCTTTCTATTGTGCGTTAGTGCTTTCTTCTCTTGAAATGGGATTAAATGGGGCGTTAAACAAACTATCAGCCGCCATCATTCCATCACTTTGTGACACCTTAAAATGCTTAGGGCAAAACTGGAAAGCCGGTGTACCACAAGTGCCCTTTATTCAATTAGTCCATCCACAGAACCGTAAAACGCCAGCAGGTATTGCTTTCTTAACCGAACAATACAAAAAAATTGCACTGCAATTAGGGGAAATTTCAGGTCAAGCGGTGACAGACGATGCACTGAAAAATGCCATCCATCTGTTTAATCAGCGCCGTCGCGCATTACGTGAGTTTTCAGATATCGCGGCACTGCATCCAAATTTAGTCACGCCACAACGCCGTAATACGGTGATCAAAAGTGGCTATTTTATGGATGTCGTTGAACATACAAAAGCCGTTGAAGCCATTGTTGCACAATGTAAAACCTTGTCTCCAGAACCTTGGAAAGGACACAAAATTGTTGTAACAGGCATTATTGCGGATAGCCCTTCTATTCTACAAATTTTGGCTGACAACAATATGGCGATTGTGGCGGATGAAGTCGCGCATGAGTCTCGTCAATTTCGCCAAGATATTCCTGAAAACAAAGCACCTTATGAAGCGATGGCTGAGCAAATCGCTCAGCTTGAAGGGTGTTCGCTTTTGTATGATCCAGAGAAAAAACGCGGTCGTTTAATTGCCGATATGGTGAAAAACACAGGCGCTGATGGTGTCGTCTATTTACTGACGAAGTTCTGTGATCCTGAAGAGTTTGATGCCCCTATTGTGAAGAAATTCCTCGATAGAGAAGGCATTCCTTCCATCATTATCGAAATCGATCAGCAAACTAAAACATATGAGCAGGCAAGAACAGCACTGCAAACTTTTGCAGATGTGCTTTCTGCTTAACAACGTTAATTAATAGTCACAAAAGACCTGCGTGTTTTACGCAGGTCAATTGAACCCTAACACCTATAAGTGGGGCAATCATGGGTATTATTTGTTTAATCATCGGGCTAGCGATATTAATGATTATGTGTATGAAAGGCATACATATTTTTATTTCTGTCTTTACCACCAGCCTGTTTCTTGCTGTGACTGCATGGCTTGTATCACCAGATATGCTTAATCCTGTCGATGCACTATTACAAGTGTATACCGGCGGATTAGGTGGCTATTTTGGTAGCTTCTTCTTCATTTTCGTACTTGGTGCGATTTTTGGCAAATTAACCGCTATCAGTGGCGCTGCTGATAGTGTTGCCTCTTTTATTATTGGTAAATTTGGTGAAAGGGCTGTTATTCCTTCATTGGTAGCAGCTTGTGCCATTTTAGCCTACGGCGGTGTGTCAGTGTTTGTTGCACTGTTTACCGTCTATTCAATGATGGTGAGTTTATTCCGCAAAGCGAATCTTCCTCGCAGACTTATTCCAGCTGTCTATTTTGCAGGTGCGGGTACGTTTGTGATGATCATGCCGGGATCGCCTCAGATCCAAAACCTTATCCCAATGAAATTTTTAGGTACGTCTGCAACAGCCGGTTTAGTGCCGGGTATGTTGACGGCGTTGTTCCAAGTCACCTTAGTGATTATTTATCTCACTTGGTTATTTAAGCGTGTAAAAGCCAAAGGTGAGGGTTGGGTTGAAGACGAAAAAACAGCGAAAGCAGAAGAAGGTAAAAAAGATCGCCAATTACCTAATGTGCTAGTTGCATTACTGCCAATGCTTATTCTGCTTGTCGTGCTGAATATCCTGAAATGGGATCCGGCTATTGCACTGTTCTGCGCCATTATTGCGGCCTTGATTGTGTACTTACGCTATCTCGATTGGAAAAAACTCGTCCCTAATTTAGCCGCAGGAACGATGGAAGGGGTGACCTCCCTCTTTAACACGGCGGTGATTGTTGGATTTGGTGCGTTAGTTATGACGCTACCGGCGTTCAAAGAATCATTCCAAGCGATTGCGCAATCGGGTCTTAATCCCCTTGTTGTCACTGCAATTTCAGTCGGTGCCTTGGTGTTTATCAGTGGTTCAGGCTCTGGTGCGTTAAGTATCGCTATGCCAATGATTGCGGCGATGTTCCCTGCAACCGTGGTTGACCAAGGCTCCTTACACCGTGTCGCCACAATGGCATCTATGAGTACAACACCGCCATTTAACGGATTGATTATTACTGTCTTTAGCGTCTGTGGTGTCAGCCATAAAGAAGGCTATGGGCCAGTGGGGACATTAACCCTCGCTATCCCACTGTTAGCCATGATGTTTATGTTGCTGCTGTACACCTTCTTACCTGCATCTATTGCAACGATGTAGGCATAACGTTAACCCATTAATGCGTGCGATAAGACGACAAACGTGAAATCGCACGCCATAGAGATAACCATCAATATTCTCAGAGGAAAATAAACATGGATTTTCAGCTAACAGAAGAACAAGTCCTGATCCGCGATATGGTCAGAGAGTTTGTTGATAACGAGATTAAACCAATTGCGGGTGAAATTGATAAAGAGCACCGTTTTCCAAGTGAAAGCGTCGCACCGATGGCTGAATTAGGACTCTTTGGTTTCAATATTGATGAAGCTTATGGTGGTACAGAAGCCGATGCCATTAGCTATGTATTAGCCACAGAAGAGATGGCGAAAGTGAGTGCCTCTCACGCCATGATTATGGGGTCTCAATGCTCATTAACGGGCCCTATTATCCAAAAATATGCGGATGAAGAAACCAAAGCACGCATTTTACCGGGAGTAGTTTCTGGCGAAAAATTAGGGTGCTTCTGTTTGTCAGAGCCTAGCGCGGGTTGTGATGCTGCAGCTCAAGAAACAACCGCTGTTCGCCAAGGCGATAACTATGTGATCAATGGCTCTAAATTGTGGATCACCGCAGCGCCTCAAGGTGCGTTCTTTATCGTGTTTGCGATGACAGATAAAAGCAAAGGTGTAAAAGGGATCACCGCATTCTTAGTTGAGCGTGATAACCCAGGTATCAGCATTGGTTTACCTGAAGACAAGATGGGGATGAACGGTTCGGAAACCTGCTCTGTGAGTTTCAGTGATTGTGTAGTTCCAGCTAGCGCTATGTTAGGCGAAGAAGGTAAAGGCTTTAATATCGCGATGGAAACCTTAGATGGCGGGCGTTTAAGTTGTTCTGCACTTGCATTAGGGATCGCGCAAAGCGCATTAGACGCCACAATTACTTACACCAAAGAACGTATTCAATTTGGTAAACCCATTGCGGCTAATCAAGGTATTCAATGGGTATTAGTGGATATGGCAACGCGTGTTGATTGCGCTCGTATGCTGGTTTATCGCGCCGCTGCCGCCAAAATGGCGGGTCTTCCTTACACGCGTGAATCAGCTCAAGCCAAACTTTATGCAGCAGAAGCTGCCACTTATGTAACTCAAAAAGCCGTTCAATTACATGGCGGTATGGGTTACACCAAATCCTATCCTGTTGAACGTTTGATGCGTGAAGCAAAACTGACTGAGATTTTTGAAGGCACAAGTGAAGTGCAACGTATGGTCATCGCTAAGCATATTTTAGCGTAATGAGATTTGAGCTTATTAATTTGTTGCATTGTGCAAAACGGAGAATGTGAATTATGAAACTTATTGCCTGCTGTAAGGTTGTTCATGACGAACAAGACATCACAACACGGCCTGATCGTACACTCGCAACCGATAATGCGGGTTTAAAAATTAGTTTGTATGACTTGAATGCAATTGAAACTGCCGTAGAAATTGCCTCTACCCTTAGTGATAGCACTGTAACGGCATTAAGTGTGGGGACAAATGCAATGGTTGAAAACGCGAAAATCAAAAAAGATATTTTATCGCGTGGCCCAGATGCATTAACACTGGTTGCTGATGATGCATGCAGTGCACTTTATTCAACGGATACTGCCAATATTATTGCGCAAGCAGCAAAGAAAGTGGGTTTTGATTTATTAGTTTTTGGTGAGGGTTCTGGTGACTTATACGCTCAACAAACAGGTTTAGCGGTAGGCGAATATTTAGGCTTACCTTGCGTGAATGCGGTAAACAAAATCACGGTTGAAGGTGACAAAATCATTGTTGAACGTGATCTCGAAAACATCACTGAAGAACTTGAACTGACATTGCCTGCCATTGTGTGTGTCACTTCAAGCATTAACACCCCCAAACTCCCTTCAATGAAAGCTATTTTAGCGGCGAATAAAAAGCCAGTTGAAAAGCTGGGATTAGGCGATATCGGTGTTGATATTTCTGCTCTGACGGTTGTGCAAACACAAGTTTGTGCGCCAGAGCAATCTGATCGCCTTGGTATTATTTTAGAAGGTGATTCAGATGAAAATATTGCCACTTTTGCTGAACATTTACGCCAAGCGGTTAATCAATAAGGAGATTAAAAATGGCGAGTTTACTACCTACTACCTTTGTTTATGCCGAAAAAGCGGATGATTTAGCAAAGCTGATTGCGTTTGCTCGTGGTCTTGGTGAAAAGGTTAATGTGCTGTTTATTGGTGATGATGAAAGCACTCGTGAATGTGTCAACTTAGGCGCTGACTGTGTTTATTGTTTCGCACCTCAAGAGGGGGTGATCGCAGAAGATTATGCAGCCTCTTTTGCCGCAATTATTAAAGAAGCGGGTACGAATGCATTGATTCTACTTGCTTCATCAAAACGAGCAAAAGCCATTGCGGCTCGTCTTGGCGCTACGCTAAAAGCAGGCGTTGTTAGTGATGCGTTAAGCCTGACTGTTGAAAATAATACCGTTATCGCAACTCACCAAGTTTATGGTGGTTTAGCACATGCTAAAGCAGAAATTCGTTCACCTTATGCGGTTGTAACGGTTGGCGGTGCTTTAGATGTGGAAGCCATTAAAGATGCACCCAATGCATCTGTGGTGAATAGTGCCTTTGTTGCGCCAGCACACACATTAAAAGTGTTAGCACGTAAGCCAAAACAAGGCAGTACGGTTGATTTAGGTAAGGCGCATTGTGTTGTCGGCGTCGGTCGTGGTTTTGGTAAGGCAGATGATATTGCATTAGCGTCTGCATTAGCGAAAGCCCTTCACGGCGAAGTGGGTTGTTCTCGTCCAATTGCGGAAGGTGAAGGTTGGATGGAACACGATCGTTACATTGGTGTTTCAGGTGTGACTTTAGGTGCGGATGTTTATGTTGCTGTCGGTATTTCAGGACAAATCCAGCATATGGTGGGGGTGGATAGAGCAAAAATCATTGTTGGTATTAACAAAGATAAAAATGCCCCAATTTTCAATATGGTGGATTACGGTATTGTTGGCGACCTCTACAAAGTGTTACCTGCATTAACCGCGAAACTTGGCGGCTAATCACCGTAGGTCGCTTAGTGATAATTTGCTAAGCGACCACACATAATAAAAGGATAGGAAAGTATGTCAGACGATATTTTTGACGCCATTATTGTGGGTGGTGGACTTGCTGGTGGTACTGCTGCCTACGTGTTAGCGCAAGCAGGGTGTGATGTATTAGTGGTTGAGCGAGGTAATTTCGCTGGCAGTAAAAATATGACGGGTGGACGTTTATACGCGCACAGTCTTGAAAAAATCATTCCCAATTTTGCCCAAGAAGCCCCAGTTGAACGTCTTGTGACGCGTGAAAAAATTTCCATGCTAACGGAAACAGATGGCGTCACTTTAGATTATCAACATACCCAGCAAGAAGAGAACGCTGCTCGCTCTTATACCGTATTACGTTCTTCATTTGATCAATGGTTAATGGAGAAAGCAGAAGACGCAGGCGCACAAGTGATCACCGGTGTTCGCGTTGATGAAGTGTTAGTGAAAGACGGAAAAGTTTGTGGTGTTAAAGCGGGTGATGATGAAATTGAAGCTCATGTGGTGATCCTAGCGGATGGTGTGAATTCACTGTTAGCGAAGCAATTAGGCATGACACAAAAAGTGAATCCTCATACTGTTGCGGTAGGTGTTAAAGAGCTACTCGAGTTTACACCACAACAAATGGAAGACAGATTTGGTTGTACTCATGATGAAGGTTTAGCTTGGCTTTTTGCTGGCGCTCCCTCGGGTGGATATTTAGGCGGTGGATTTTTATACACCAATAAAAATACCGTTTCTTTAGGCCTTGTTTTAGGGCTACATAATGTCGATAAATTCGAAAAAACGGTTCCTCAATTATTAGAAGATTTTAAACAACATCCTGTTGTTGCACCACTTATCAAAGACGGCAAATTATTAGAATATTCAGCACATATGGTACCTGAAGGCGGTATGAATATGGTGTCTGAGTTAGTCAAAGATGGCGTCTTAGTGACGGGAGATGCTGCTGGATTTTGTCTTAACGTTGGCTATACCGTAAGAGGAATGGATTTAGCGATTGCTTCAGGTGAAGCGGCTGCAAAAGCGGTATTAATGGCGAAAGAGCAAAATAACTATAGTCAGAAAGCGCTGAGTTGTTATCAATCTTTATTAAATGACGGCTTTGTGATGAAAGATATGAAGTTATACAAAGAGTTGCCAGCTTTCCTCGATAACACAAGATTCTTTACCGATTACCCACAAATGGCGGCTAATGTGATGCACGACTTATTCGTGATTAATGGCCCAGAAAAACCTGTGCGTAAGAAAATCCTATCTCAAGTTAAGAAAGTCGGAGTGATGAACTTAATTAAAGATGGGTTTAAGGGGGTACGTTCTTTATGAGTCAAGTAAATGTAGACGTTAAATTAGGCGTCAATAAATTTAATGTAGATGAAGACAATCCACATATCGTCTTAAAGGATGATATTGATCCTGCACAATTTGAAATCTTAATGAAAGCTTGCCCTGCTGGGTTATATAAAAAAGATGAAAAAGGGCAATATCTTTTTGATTATGCAGGGTGTTTAGAGTGTGGCACTTGCCGTGTTTTATGTGGCGAGACTATTTTGAAAAAATGGGAATATCCATGTGGTACATTAGGCATTGAGTTTCGTTACGGCTAATATAATCATTCTAATCTTCCCCTCTAGTATAACCTCCAAAATTTTAACTAGAGGGGAATAAATAAAATACCTACCTCAACGAATGTATTTTTCGATATTCTGATGGCGTTAGTAAAAATTCAGATTTAAATTTTCGACTTAAATTAGAAATATCGCTAAAGCCGCATTCATAAGCCAATTGTGTAATGTTTTTTTCAGCTAAAAGTGGATTCACTAATGCGGCTTTATAATTTTCAAGACGTTTTTGATGCACCCAACGCAATACAGACGTGTTCTGCTCTTTAAAAAGCATCTGTAAATAACGTACTGAAATACCACATGCATTTGCACATTCATTTACGCTGAGATCGGGATCGGAAAGGTGTTGCTCTAAATAGTGTTGAGCAAAATAAAACAGTGTTGAGCGTCCTAAGCTTTGTGGTGGCGTTGCAATGCTATATTCGCTAAAAGCAGACGTAATTAAATTCAATAAAATATCGGCAAGTTGTTGTGCATGTTGTGGGGGCATTGAATCTAAAAAAGGGATATAGCGCATCACAAAGCTATAAACGAGGGAGCCTGTAATGCTATTGCCTCGTATTGCTCTTGCAGTAAGATTTTGGGTATTACCTAAACGTGATGCCAGTTTTTCTCTTGGGATCAAAATTTTAAATAGCGAATAGTCGTTATCAAAAGACCATGATACGGGTCTTGCCATATCAAAAATACAAAAGTCACCTTGCCGTAGAAATGCAGTTCTTCCATCTTGAGTCAGATGGCTGGTTCCTGAACGCTGTATCTCTATTTGAAAGTGCTCTTCTAAGCTAAGTTTATGCGTTAAAGGACGGCTACTCGCCCAGTGACCGTTAGACTCTAGCTGAATAAAGCGAATATTTGTCACCTTCTGCTCGACAATGTTGGCATAAAATCGAGAATGAGGAGGCAATTCGACTTCATTGCATTCATAAGACGATAAAAAGCGGTCTTTTATTGTATCCCTGAATACGGAAAACCGATCTACGTCAGGGAGTTCCCGAGTCGTAAACATGCTTTTCATAGTACGCCCACTTTTATTGAAAATATTTTTGTTGTGTTGCTATCAATCTAGTATAAAAACAACTTAAACTAGGCCGAAATAGAATAATATTTTTATTACTTTAATCTTAAAATTAGAATAGTACTTTTAAATCATTATTAACAAGGATATTAATTATCTTTCTTGTTAATAAATTGAAGATAATGTATTTAAAAAGTTTTAATTTATTTCAACTAACATTATGTAAATCATAGAATTAATTTATAGTATTTTTTATGCTATCATTTTTATGATATTAATCCTAAGTTAATTTCTTATCTTTAGAGTGAGATCTCATAAATAAATTAAGAGTGATTCTTATTAATATCTCATTTATTTCATTCTTTTCAGAGTATGAGTTAATATGGATTTTATGTACATAATAGAATGGGTTGTTAAATAAAGTTGTTTTTTTATTGTTAATCATTATTTTATAAATTATATATTAAATAGAATTAAATAGATAATTTAAGTGTTAATAATATTATTATTATGTATTTAACGTTCTTTTTAATATCATGAAATGTTAATTGTAAAAATATTTAACCACAATGTTGTTTACGAGCTTTATCTGTTCATAGATCTTGAACAAATGAGTATCATGAACATGAAATAGGTTACTTGATTTATAAAACACTATTTATGTCATATTTAGCCCACTAAAATAAGTGAGCTAAATAAGGTTATTTTCTCTCTTTAGCGTAGGCCTTGCACACTTTCAACTAGGTTGGCTAACTGGGAAACCACACGGTCGCCAATATCAGCATTATCACCCCCTAGTGCTTTATTACGCATAAAATCTTTCTTGATTTGCGCCCAACGGATCGTGTCTTTCTCTGTTAATTTTCCACGTAGTTCAGCGAGTTTTAGTAAGTTCTCTTCGGCACCCGTTGTGAGTAATTGTGCTTCACCAAGATAGTGATCGTCTAACAAGCGTTCAATTTCTTCATCATTCATTACCGCAGACACTTTTTCACTTAACTTATTCATATTGCGGTAACTGCCTTGCAAACGAAATGCTGGCTCTGTGCGATATTTATCTGATTGGGCAGCACTGGCAATATATTGCTGGTTTACTTTTAAAATAATGTTCCGTAAGGTAATTAAGTGCTTAAGTACCATTACAATTTCATTAATTTCAGCATCAGAATAAGGGTAACTTAATGTGTTGGTAGAGACGGATTTCTCCATCGCCTTATCCACTAAAATATAAAGGTCGTTAAGATCACGCAAGGCGAGTGGCGCCAATACTGCATTAGACGTTAGGCTGTTTTCGATATAACTCAGCGCAAAAGCTTCATCCATGCCGCCTAATACTTCACCTAAGTTATAAATATCAGCACGATTAGCCAGCATATCAGGAATACGAAATACCTCGCCTGATTCGGTATAAGGGTTCCCCGCCATCACGACACAGAATTTTTTGCCACGCATATCATAGGTTTTGGTTTTTCCTTTCCATACCCCTTCAATACGTCTTGTTCCATCACAGAGCGAAATAAATTTTTGTAAGAATTCAGGGTGAGTATGCTGAATATCATCCACATACAGCATAACGTTATTACCCATTTCTAGCGCTAAGTTGAGTTTCTCAAGCTCTTGTCTCGCTGTTGCATTAGGTGCTTGTTCCGGATCGAGTGATAGCACGTTATGCCCTAAAGCAGGGCCATTGATCTTCATAAAAATTAGACCTAAACGTGCTGCTGCATATTCCATTAATGTGGTTTTACCGTAGCCAGGAGGGGAGATCATCAGTAATAATCCCATTAAGTCGGTGCGTTTTCCTTCTCCTAATGCACCAATTTGCTTTGCCATATTGTCGCCAATAATAGGTAAATAAACATCATTAATCAGCTTGTTACGGACAAAAGAGCTTAACGGTTTGGCTTTAAATTCATGCAGTTTTAAACGTTCACGTTCATCACTGACGATTTTTTGGCGCAATGTAAGGTACTGGCGAAATGCAGGAATAAAATTCTTTCTTTGCCCACGCATTCGGCTGAAATAATTATCTAAACTGAGTGATAACGCTTGGTTTTCAATCGTTGGGTGAGAGCCTAATAATCCCGTTACTGTAAAATATAAATCGGCTTCGCTATAACGCGCTGATGCGACTTTATCTAAAATAATGATAGCGATAGCACCCGGAATATAAGGTGTCAGATCGGCATACTCAGGCAGAGAGCACAGTCCTTGTAGCCAATTTTGGATCAGTGCCCAACGCTGTGCATATCGCGTACCTAAATTTTGCTGTGAACGATTAAAGTCCATCCACATATGCGCTTCTTCTAATCGACTTTGCAGTGCAATCACTAGCGCTTTAGCGTATTTGCTATAAACCAATTCAATGGGTGTTCTCGCCAACGCAAAGCTTAAATATTCAGAGGCTTGTATCGGAATATAATGTTCGCATTCAATCGGATTATCATGAAGGAATAGGCGTATATCCGCTTCGATTTCAGCTTGCAGATCGGTTAATGCATCGTCTGTATGGAATAACTGCTGAATATTAAGCGCGGTTCTTGCTCGTTCTGGCCACAATGCAGGATATTGCTCATTCTGTTTCGTTTCCCAAAATAGTGCGGCTACTGCGCGTGCAGTCGGGTTATAGCGTAGAAGATCGGCGCTTTCACCGATTGGGATCAGCTTTTTCAATATAGCGATCGCGTCGTGATCGTGGATCCCTTTTTCATAACCTTCTTTATAACGTGGTGTTGCAACGTCACGCACGAGTTTTTCAAGCTTTTCTGGAATGGTGAGTGCTTCTTTTAGTGTTTCGTAATCCAGACCATCTTGACGTTTTGCTGCTGCATAAATAATAGAATAAGCGAGGTATTCTGCACGATAAACTGTGTCCGATTCAGACTCAAGTGAGGCATTCCAATAAGGCTGTAATTGAGCAAGCTCTGTATTTTCAATCGGTTCTTGGTAATCTGTTCCTGTTAGGTATAACCAGAGCTTATCCTCTTTAGGTAAAATAGTGAGGTCAAGCTCTTGCGTATTAACACTAAAACGGTGGTGAGGCCCTAATTTAATGACATTGCCGCCGTCTTCAAAAATATCCGTTTTATCCCGCAGAATACGAATAGCTTGATCACGAGAAGATTTTAGGCGTGCATCAATATCGTCAGCTTTGACGTTATCATTGATTTCTCTTAGCTTTTCAATAATCTCTCGTGTTTTTAATGACAATGGATCTGATGCAAAAAAGGCATTTAACTCATCTTGTGATTGTAAGCGAGATGTTCGGCGTTGCAGATTTTCCAGTAAGCGATTTGCCGCAGTAAGCAGGCTTTGTGATCGACGTTGGCGATCATCAAGCAGGACTTGTTTGTGTGACTCAAAGGTTTCAACTAACTCTTCACGTTTAGCGAGAATATCATCAAGAAATTCATCATGATGACTAAATTGGCTTTCGAGCTCTTCTAATTGAAGCAACAAACGAGAAAGCTGATCGTCACAACGTTCAGGATCGGTTGCAAGGGATAATGCATTGGTGATCCCTTGACTAAACAAGCGAAATTGCGCGCCAAATTGTGCGACACTTTCGATACTACTTTGTGATTTGCGTTTTTGTTGTAGTCGAGCGCGGGATTGGTTTAGTTGAGCATAGATTTGTGAAATCGCATCAATAATATGCGTTTGTTGAGTGACATCTTGGAATGTTAAAGATGCCATTAAATTAGAAAGCATATCCAAATTAGCAGACATTTTTTCCATGTCATTCATTGGGATATCTAATTGAGCACTGTTTTGTGCTTTTTCAATGAGATTTTCAAAGGTAACAAGCTGAGTTTTAAAGGGATGTAATGCTTTATCACTCGCCAGAAAAAGGGCCGTAGCTTGAGAAACGCGTTGCTGAGCCTCTGTAATTTCCGTTTCCATCGCACTAAGCTTGGTTAAATCCATATAACGGAATTCACGCAAGGAAATAAGATGTCCACGATGAGCATTCAGTGAATTTAAGCTATCAACAAATTGTTGTATATCGGCCCAACTATCAGGCAGTGTTAAAGCCAGTAGTGATTTTTGGCGATTAACGGCTTCCAGCATAGATTTAGCCGATTGCTGACGAATGCTTTCCACTTTTTCATATTCATCAAGCACTAATTCGCTGGTTTGAGCGATATCTTTTAATAATTTACCAATCCCTAAACAGTGTTCATCGTTAAACCAATAATAGAGATCTAATAAATTTTTAGGTTGTGAACTAAGTTGCTCATAACGAGCAATAGAAATTTGATTTCCTTCAATTTCTTTTGCGACATGTAAAATCTCAGAAATACCTCGTACTAAATCAGCATTACCAATTCGGCCATAAAAACCATTACGGGGAGGTTGTTTATCGGCAAATTCTTCAGAATAGAAAGGGGTTTGCCAAACTTGCATTGGATGAACGCGTGTTGCTTCTTCGCCTTCACCTTCAAACAGTACCATTTTTCCGTCTTCTAACATCGCATAGCCATGACCGACCAAAGGTACAGCAAGTTTGCGCTCAATCATATTGTAATTGAAAAGCGCAAGACGACCTTGTGAAGGGGAGTAAAAAACATATAACACATCTTCACCATTCGGCGAACGGCGTAGACGGCGGAAATACATTCCATCCATTGGTTGATCAAAGGTTTTGTATTCACCATTTTGCAGGTAATAGCCACCGGGGAAAATAATGCCATGATCTTCAGGTAATTGGACGCAAGCTTGTCCAATCGCATCAATACGTTGTACGGTTTGCGACAAAATGTTGTAGACCAAATAACGCCAATTTTCTTCTCGATACGGTAAGATTTTTAACAGAATTAAACTGCCAGTTTGAGCATATTCAATTTGGGCGTCATCGAGAGATTGGTTTTTATCTAATACGGCTTCACGATAAATCCCTAAACCATCTTCGGTATTATTTTCACATTTAACCGTTAAATCACCGCCAGTTGTTTCGACAAAAACGGTATCAAGAATATTGATATGGGGAAAACGACCATTAATCGTGTCTTCACGTTGAGTTTTTGTCCATTCAAAATCATAAGCAGGAGGAAGGGCGATATCGCGCTCGCCACGATTATCAATATATTCAATACGCTGTTTATCACTTGAAATTGCCCAACGAAAAACACGTACATCAGTAATACGAGCACCAATTTGAAAACTGGCAAGCAGTTTTCCATCACGCTCAACTAACTGTAATAGCTGCGTATTTTTGTAGTAAGTATAAAGCTCAGTAAAATCTTGAATAAAGCGATTGTCGTTTAAAAAAGTATTTTCATAAGGGACGGCTTCAACATCAAACTCACCCTCATTTTCAATTAAACGATAAAGAGAAAAAACATCTTCAAGATGTATTTCACGTTTTAACCCAAGGAAAACGTTATAACCAAATAGTAACCACTCACCTACACGAACAATATCTCTAGCTTGGCAGTTATTTTCAGTACGAATACGAATACGACCAATAATATCCATTTGGCTTTGACCAAATTCATCTAAGCGATGCTGATTGAGTTCAGTGGCTTTTTGATGAAGTTGTTGACCTTGCTCAGTAAGGCGTTTGCGTAAAATTTCATACGCACCACCTTGAGCAACGGCGCTATCGAGTATTTCCTGTTCGCGATTCGTATCCAGAATTTCAGACATGGTATAACGGATTTCCTTGGCTTAAACGATAAAAACAAAAGAAAAGACACAGAGATAAACGCTATGTCTTTTCACCTCCTTTAACTGAAATTATTCTTCTTTAGAGGCGTCTGATTGAGTTGTCACATTTTTAATTAGCTGACTGGCTCCTTTTGTCGCCATAAATCCATTAATTAAATCTTGAACTTCAGGATTATTTAATAAAGAAGCGATATCGAGTTTTTGATCTTGTTGAGTACGATTAATCAGCTTTTCAACGTTCTCTTTGGCAAAACTGCTTTTATCCATAAAACCATCAACAGCTTTGCCTAGACTTAATGCTTTAGAGAATGTATTAAAGAAGTTGCCATCACCGCCCACAATTTCAATATTGGTTTTGCTCAGTGCAGCAGCCAATACATCAGCTTGTTCTCGTGCAATCTCTTTGTTGGCTTCAATTGAGGCCATTGCTTGTTCAAATTGTTTTTCAAGACGCATACGGAACTCTTCGTGTGAACGTGCCGTATCGCTAAGGTGATCCATAGATTTAAATTTATCGGTTAAACCATCTGCTTCTGCTTTCAAGCGTTGGCGAATAACTTCAGCTTGTGCTGAACCTAATTGGCCTTCGCCTCGGGCTTGAGCCGCGAGTTTCTCTTCAAGAATTTTCGCATCAGCTAAACCTAGTTTCTCTTTCGCATTGGCTTGTTGTTCTTCACCACGCGCTTGAGCTGCTAATTTTTCTTCTAAAATTTTTGCTTCTGCAAAACCTTGTTGTTGCTGTGCTTGTGCTTTAGCTTCCATCACTTGGGCTTCGGTTAAGCCTTTCTCTTTCATGCCTCGAGCTTCCGCTAATAGTTTTTCCGCGGTGACATTCGCAAGCACTAAACCTTCTTTCTCTTCTGCTTCTGCTGTCGCTTGACGTACACGGGCTTCCGCAAGGCCTAATGCTGCGTGCTCGGCTTCAATACCTTCCGCTAAGCGTTTTTTCGCTTCGGCTTGTTTTACTGAGGCTTCTAATTCAGCCTTCGCCATTGTACTGATCTCTTCTGCTTTATGTTTCGCGCTTGATTCATCGGCTTCGGCTTTTTTCACTTGGCGAACTAAAGATTCTTCCGCTTCAGCTTGAGCATTAATCACAGTGACTTGGCGCATACGTTCAGCTTCTGACACTTCACGTACTTCTTTAATGCGTTCTTCTTCTTGAGCGACTGTTTTTTCTACGGCAACACGTTCACGGATAACATTTGAGATGTTTTTACGCTCTTCTTCTAACGCTTTTTCTTTCTCAATACGTTGCAGCTCGACTTCACGTTCACGAGCAACAATTTCTAACTCGCGTGCACGATTAACACGCTCTTGTTCAATAGTGACTGCACGGGTGCGATTTTGTTGTGCCACTTCCACTTCGCGCATACGGTTTTCTTCACGGATCTCAATTTCTTGTTGGGTCTGAATACGAGCCTGTTCTGCTTTAAGGCGCTCTTCTTCTTGCACTCGTAGAGTTTCTGACGTTTCACGAGCACGAATATTGTCGATTTCTCGTTTTTGGCGTGCTTCTGCATCAGCTTGTTGACGTTCTAAAGCAAGGCTGGCTTCGCGAGTTTCAACATTTTTCTTTTGAATAGCGAGCTCTTGATCGCGCTCTTTTTGGTTGGTTTCAATATTATGAATGGCGGTAATTTCCGTTATTTTACGGATACCTTCAGAGTCAAAAATATTATTAGGATCAAGTGCAGATTTTGGTGTTTGTTCTAAATAGTCGATAGCAACGTCTTCTAATGCATAACCATTTAGATCTTTACCAATAACATCAACAATACGATCACGGAAATTTTGTCGGTCTTCAAAGAGTTTAGACAGTTCAAACTGTTTACCTACGGTTTTTAATGCTTCTGAGAATTTAGCACTAAATAGGGTGCTGACTGCTTGATGATCTGACGCTCTATCAACACCAATGGCTTTTGCGACTTTTAATACGTCTTCAGTGGTTTCATTTACACGTAAATAAAATGCAACGGTAATATCAGCACGTAAGTTATCTTGGCAAATCAAACCATCTTTACCGCGACGATCAACCTCTAACGTTAAAAGAGAAATACGCATAAACTCTTTTTTATAGATAACAGGATAAACTAATGCACCGGTAAAATGGACTTTAGGTTGTGAGGTCATGTCGTTGACAATTAAGGCTGTACCTTGTGGCACTTTAATATAGAAAGCCTTAAATAATCCAAATAATCCTAAAATAATTAGGATTGCAAAACCAACGATAGTTAAGAAAGGCATAACGAAAGCCAAATCCATACTTTTTTCTCCATAGGTTCAGACGATACCGTCATTTTGTAATAGTGTTTGTCTGTTAACTAAATTTTGGATTTCATCAAATGTGGATATTAGCGATGAAATTCATCTTCCGTTACGACTTGATAACTGTGAGTGAGCGCGTCATAACTAATAATAACGACGCTATCACCTCGTTTAATATTTTCTTGTTCTGGTGCTCTAATTTGTAAAATTAAACCTGCACCCCCATCTTCTAAAACAGCTTCACCTTTGTTTTCCGCCACATTTGCTGATCGTACTATGGCTAATTTACCTATCAATTGGTGTACTGATTTGGGCTTATTACGTGATATGAGCTTTTTACGAATGGGTTTTAAGCAAACCGCAGTAAGATTAAGAGAAATAAAAGAGATAATGATTAAAGCAACAAAGCCAACTAAATAATAAATAAAACCTGTTTCGATCGCACTAATAATCCAATAGTGAGTAAAGTAACTGATAAACCAGCCAATAACGGTAAAGAAGGTTAAAATAATCGTAACTGGGATACCGGCTAATCCTAATTTTGTTAACCAACCTGCGAAACCTGTTGCATCAACATCCAACTCACTATCAATATTAAATAAATCAATATCTAATAATCCCAAAGCAGCACAAAGCCAATAAAAAGAGATAATAACAAGTAATGCACTAAAAATAATGCTAGGAAAAGCGAGGCTATTTTGGAAAAACAAATTCATAAAACGTTCTCTTAATTTAAGAAGATGATAATATTCTTGTTATATTTATATCTTTTATCATACTTTAATACGCTGAAAAAGCATGTAGTTATAATCACATTCTGTATTTATTTTTTCATTTTATTTTTTAGAAAAGTGAATATAACTTACTTAGATAATGATGAATAATATTCAGTATTATTGCGTAAAGAATCAGATCATTCTCTAAAAAGTAATAAAAATATTTTCATCTATAAAATATCATTTCTTTTTAAGTGAATAAGTGTTTTGTTATAAAAAATAGAAATTTATTAAATAAAAACGCTATAACATTAAAAAAGCGACACTGATTGTGTTGTGTATTCCATGTAGTACTATCGGTGCGATTAGTGAACGAGTACCTATTCTGACTTGGCAAAATACAATACCGACAATAAAAATAAGGATAAACGTAGCCACCCATTTTCCTATATTGCCATACCACATACCTGCATTTAGGAGAAAACCTCTAAAAATGACTTCTTCAGTAATTGGCGCAGAAAAAACAAATAATAGACACTGCAATGAGAAATGAGATTATTAAACGAGTGTGATTATTATCTGAACTAAAATAAATAGCAGAGCATAAAGTAAGAATAAGAAGTAAAAAAACTAAAAGTAATCGAAATCATCCATTCCCTAGATTTGTTATTTCAACTTGAATACTATTTCCTGATCTTCTTGAGAATTTTTTTATTCTGTGAATATCTTTTAGTGTTAACCCATTTTTAACATTAAGCCTTCGATTCCATTCTCCATAATCTATCTTCCTTATTTTTATATGAGATAAATATATCTGAACTAGCATATTATTAATAGTGTTGTATTTATTTTGATCTATTTTCTAATAGATAGGAATGAGGTAGATAGAGAAAGGAAAAAGTGATGAAGTGCTTTGTTAACAACGATTTGTTTAGTCTGCAAAAGCAAAAAACCAGCCATAAGGCTGGTTTTTCTAAAGATGGTGCCCGAACTCGGAATCGAACCAAGGACACGGGGATTTTCAATCCCCTGCTCTACCGACTGAGCTATTCGGGCTAACGAGGCGCATTAAACCGTATTCAGCGTGATGCGTCAACGTCTTTTTAATAAAAAATGCAAAAATAAGTTTGTTTGCTTTCTTTTTATTCTATTCGAGTTTAAATTTTCATCATAAGCTATTTTTTAGTAAAAAGTGCTTAAATAACAATCAGTAAAGATGTTCACTTTTTTGCATATTAAAGAGAAAACTTTCTCTTCTTTTGATGATTAAATTTGTTTTTTGCAACTCAACAGGTAGAAATTGAGTGCAAACAAGAAAACAGATCATTTTTCTCGTTTTCCAACACCAAAACTAACTTAAGGCGCCATTTTTACGGCATTGAGCAATCTTAAGAATATCCTCTGCCAATAATTTTGCTGTAATAATATCATCAGCATGATGATTCACCATTAAACGGCTTAAACAGCCTTCTAAGATGAGTTCCATTTGTTTCGCCACTAACTCACTATCTTCGATATCAAGCTCGCGTAGTAGCGTTCTAGAGTAATCAAATGAGCTTTGCTTTTGGCGTTGGCTTAATTGGTGAATTTGAGAGTGTTCATCAGGATATGCGCTACAAGCTGCAACGAATAGACAGCCAGGAAAACGATTTTTTTCTAAACGCATCGCCAGTTGATCATAACGAGCAAGTAATTTTTGTTCGATAGTCAGTTCTTCATCTAGCATGACTTGGCGTTGCCAAATATCAATTTGTTGGCCATGGTGGCGAAGACAATCAAAAATCAATGCGTCTCTATCAGGCCAGAAAGGGTGAAGATCAGATTCGTTGATACCTGAATCTTGAAGAAGTTCGGGTAAGGTTGCAGCTAAGCCGTATTGCTCTAACTGGATAAGTACGTGGTCTAATAACGCTTCACGTTGCACGGAAATCTCCTTAAATCACGTTGTCGCGAGAACATCATAATTAGCAGACTTTAGTTAAAAATGAAAGCAAGGAGCGATAGGCTAAAATGAAAATACCCCATCTGGCGACAGGGTATTTTCTTGTTTTTTATTTCTTTTAAGCGCTAAGCGCTTTTTTGCAATGTCTTAATTTTTAATTTCAAACTACAAAATCATACCGCCGAAGAGGAAACCAAATCCGACAGCTAGTACCACACCAATAGTACCTGGGATAAAGAATGGGTGGTTGAAGACTAATTTACCAATACGAGTTGTACCAGTGTCATCCATTTGAACTGCCGCAACCAGTGTTGGGTAAGTTGGCAGAATGAACAGACCAGAAACCGCAGAGAAAGAAGCAATTGCAGTTAATGGAGTTACACCTAATGCTAAAGCCATTGGCATTAACGCTTTCGCTGTTGCTGCTTGAGAATATAACAGAGCAGAACAGAAGAAGAAGATAACCGCTAATAACCAAGGATGGCCAGTGATTAAGTCACCCGCAGTCAGTTTGATCCAATCGATGTTACTTGAAACGAAAGTATCACCTAACCATGCAACACCCAGAATACAGATACATGCACTCATACCCGCTTTAAAGGTACTTGAGTTTAGGATGTTGTCAGTTTTCACTTTACAGAAGACAGTGATCAGTGTTGCAACACTCAGCATGATGATAAGAATAGCGTTAGTGGTGTTCATTAACGGTTCTTTCACGATACCTAAGCTTGGGCTGTTGATGATTGCATAAGTCACAACACAGACAACACCCAGCAAGAACAGCATTACAGATGATTTAGCACCAGCTAATGTTTCTCTACGTTCTTGGCTACCACGTAACTCAACCAGACCTTGTTCTAAACGCTCACGATAGACAGCGTCATCAGACAGTTTTGAGTTAAACACCCAAGACACGATGAATGACATCAGAATGATAGCAAGGAAAGTGGCTGGTAATAAGATAGAAAGCAGAGTGATATAGCTTACTGTGTTACCTTCACCGACCATTGCTGGGTTTTCCATGACAGATGCCATGTAAACAACCGCAGCAGAGATTGGAGATGCAGTAATACCGATTTGAGCAGCAACAACACCTGTTGATAAAGGACGGCAAGGTTTGATGCCTTGTTCTTTTGCAACTTCAGCGATAACTGGCAGTGTTGCTAAAGAGATGTTCCCTGTACCTGCAAATAGAGTTAAGAAATAAGTCACAATTGGCGCAAGAATTGTGATGTATTTTGGATTACGTCTTAACAGTTTTTCAGTTTGGCCCACTAAGTAATCCAAACCACCAGCAACCTGCATCGCAGAGATTGCGGCAATAACAGCCATAATGATGGAGATAACATCAAAAGGGATTGAACCAGGTTTAACACCGATAGCAGCTAAAACTAAAACCCCTAAACCACCGGCAAACCCGATACCAATTCCCCCAAGTCTCGCACCGAGGAAAATGGCCAGCAGAACGATAATCAATTCTACGGCTAACATAGCGTTTACTCCTTGAGATAATTAAAAAAATGAGAAAAATAAGTTAAATTTTTGTTTTTACAATCAAGTAAAAAGGCACGTCCCTTAAAGAGTCCGTGCCTTGTATTTTTAAGAGCTCATTCTTATGTTTAACATGGTTATGTTATGAAACATAATTATTAATCATCGAAGCGTTTTGCTTTGTAAGCCGGGTTTTTTAAGTTCTCAACAGAGAAGATATCATCCAGTTGTTCTTCGGTTAATAAACCACGTTCTAGAACAACTTCACGTACACTCTTACCTGTTTCTGCACAAATCTTACCAACGATGTCGCCGTTATGGTGACCAATGAATGGGTTCAGATAAGTAACGATACCGATTGAGTTAAATACGAAGTGTTCACAGATTTCTTTGTTCGCAGTGATACCATCAACACATTTTTCTACTAAGTTACGGCAAGCGTTGCTTAACAGAGAGATTGATTCGAACATTGCTTGACCAATTGCAGGTTCCATTACGTTTAATTGTAATTGACCCGCTTCAGCGGCCATAGTGACACAAGTGTCATTACCGATAACTTTAAAGCAAGCTTGGTTTACAACTTCTGGAATGACTGGGTTTACTTTAGCTGGCATAATTGAAGAGCCTGCTTGTAGTTCTGGAAGATTGATTTCTTTCAGACCTGCACGAGGACCAGAGGACAGTAAACGTAAGTCATTACAGATTTTAGACATTTTCACAGCTAAGCGTTTTAATGCGCCGTGAACCATGACATAAGCACCACAGTCAGAAGTTGCTTCAATTAAGTCTTCTGCTGGAACACAGGCTAAACCAGTGACTTCTGCCAGTTTTTCAACAGACAGTTTTTGGTAACCCGGCGCTGTATTCAGACCAGTACCGATAGCTGTTGCACCTAAGTTCATTTCTAACAGTAACTCAGCAGTGCGTTTCAGGTTTTTGATTTCTTCTTTCATTAATACAGAGAAAGCGTGGAATTCTTGACCTAAAGTCATTGGTACAGCGTCTTGTAATTGAGTACGACCCATTTTCAGGATGTCTTTGAACTCAACTGCTTTTCTATCAAAACCAGCTTTCAGCAGTTCGATAGATTCAGTTAATTTGATAATAGAGTTATAGACCGCTACACGGAAACCACAAGGATAAGCGTCGTTTGTTGATTGGCTCTTATTGACGTGGTCATTTGGGTTTAGGTATTGGTATTCACCTTTTTGGTGACCCATTAATTCCAGACCGATGTTTGCGATAACTTCATTGGTATTCATATTTAATGAAGTACCTGCACCGCCTTGGAATACATCAACTGGGAATTGATCCATGTGTTTACCTGTTTCTAATACTACGTCACAGGCTTTGATAATCGTATCAGCGATTTCACGAGGAATAGTGTGAAGTTCTTTGTTTGCTAATGCAGCAGCTTTTTTCACCATTACCATACCGCGGATGAATTCTGGAACATCATTGATGGTACGATCACTGATGTAGAAGTTTTCAATAGCACGTAAAGTGTGGACGCCGTAGTAAGCATCAGCAGGAACTTCTCTTTTACCTAACAGGTCTTCTTCGATACGAGTTTTATTTGACATGAGAACCTTCTTATTAAAATTTTAACTGTCTAGTTATGCGCTTGTTAATAAAATATATCGTTAACGGTTAATAATGTAATATAACTTACCGTTTTGCTTGGTACTGACATGATCATATTCGGGTTGTGAACAAATACCTTTAAGCTGGATCACTTTATAAGTAAATAACCTCTAAATATTTTCTTTTTGTGATCTATCTCATGGATTTTACAGTTCTACTTCTCTTTTTAACGCCCCTTGAAAAGGAGTGTTAGGCTCCCCATTATTATGTAGATAAACTAAGAAAAAGCGAGTTTGTAAACCATCACCTTAGATGTAGTTCACACTCCTTTCTATTAATAATATGAATCTTTTTTATAAAAAGGAGAACCAAGTGCGTTGGCTCCCATTAATTATTATCTGCCTTCTTATCTATATAGAAGCCGTTATTTTCGTCAATGTGGCATCTTCTATTGGCGTTCTTACAACACTATTCCTTGTGGTGCTGACTTCTTGTGTTGGTGTCTCACTGGTAAAAAATCAGGGCGTAAAAAATATAGCTTCAATGCAACAAAAACTTGCAGTAGGTGAAGTGCCTGCGGCAGAAATGGTGAAAAGTGTTTCATTAATATTGGCGGGTATCTTACTGTTGATCCCTGGCTTCTTTACGGATTTCTTGGGCTTACTGTTGTTATTACCACCATTGCAAGCGTTATTAGTGACGAAACTGATCTCTCGAATTCAAGTTTATTCAGCAGGTCATGGTCAAAGTGGATTCTCTTCTAATCAGAATGGAACAACATTCGAAGGCGAGTTTCAGCGTAAAGAGGATTCACCGAGTAACCAACTGAATAATAAGGCTGATGATCCGAATAATGACCATTTTTCTGATAAAAAATAAGTCGCTTGAAGCATAATCAACTGAAATGGGGAAAATTTGAAAAAAAAACACATTTTACCCCTTGAAGTTTGACCGGATGCCCCCACCTGTATCGACATGGTACTGGTTCACATTAGGCACTGGTATCCCCCTTAATCCTGATATGGACTTTTTTATAGGAGCACTATTAATGAAGATTCGTCCATTACATGACCGTGTTATTGTTAAACGTAAAGAAGTCGAAGCTAAATCAGCAGGCGGTATCGTACTAACAGGTACAGCGGCGGGTAAATCAACTCGTGGCGAAATTTTAGCAGTGGGTCAAGGCCGTATTATGGAAAACGGTGATGTTAAACCACTGGATGTTAAAGTTGGTGATATCGTCATTTTTAACGACGGTTATGGCGTTAAAACAGAAAAAATTGACAACGAAGACGTGCTTATCATGTCTGAAAGCGACATTTTAGCAATTGTAGAAGAATAATTTTTCTCTTTTAAGATCTTCTTAAACTGAACGAATTCAAAGGAAATATACGATGGCAGCTAAAGACGTCAAATTCGGTGTAGATGCTCGTAATAAAATGTTACGTGGTGTTAATGTTCTTGCAGATGCAGTTAAAGTAACTTTAGGCCCTAAAGGTCGTAACGTTGTTTTAGATAAATCTTTCGGCGCACCTGTTATTACTAAAGATGGTGTATCTGTTGCTCGCGAAATTGAACTCGAAGATAAATTCGAGAACATGGGTGCACAGATGGTGAAAGAAGTTGCTTCTAAAGCCAATGATGCGGCAGGTGATGGTACTACAACTGCAACAGTATTAGCACAATCAATCATTGCCGAAGGCTTAAAAGCAGTTGCCGCTGGCATGAACCCAATGGATCTGAAACGCGGTATCGATAAAGCTGTTATTGCAGCAGTCGAAGAACTGAAAAAACTGTCTGTTCCATGTTCAGATACTAAGGCGATTGCTCAGGTTGGTACAATTTCTGCTAACTCCGATGAAACCGTCGGTACTCTGATCGCTCAAGCGATGGATAAAGTAGGTAAAGAAGGTGTTATCACCGTTGAAGAAGGTACTGGCTTAGAAGATGAGCTAGATGTTGTTGAAGGTATGCAGTTTGACCGCGGTTATCTGTCTCCTTACTTCATCAACAAACCTGAAACAGGTACAGCAGAATTAGAAAACCCATTCATTCTGTTAGTTGACAAAAAAGTTTCTAACATCCGTGAATTACTGCCTGTCTTAGAAGGTGTTGCTAAAGCTAACAAACCTCTGCTTATTATCGCAGAAGATGTTGAAGGTGAAGCACTGGCAACATTAGTTGTGAACAACATGCGTGGTATCGTTAAAGTTGCTGCTGTTAAAGCACCTGGCTTTGGTGATCGTCGTAAAGCAATGTTGCAAGATATCGCAACATTAACTAACGGTGCTGTGATTTCTGAAGAAATCGGCATGGAGTTAGAAAAAGCGACATTAGAAGACTTAGGTCAAGCAAAACGCGTTGTTATCAACAAAGATACAACAACGATTATTGATGGTTTAGGTGATCAAGACGCAATTAGTGGTCGTGTATCTCAAATCCGTCAACAAATCGAAGATGCAACTTCAGATTATGACCGTGAAAAATTACAAGAACGCGTTGCTAAATTAGCTGGCGGTGTTGCAGTAATTAAAGTGGGTGCAGCAACTGAAGTTGAAATGAAAGAAAAACGTGCTCGTGTTGACGATGCTCTGCATGCAACTCGCGCAGCGGTTGAAGAAGGCGTTGTTGCTGGTGGTGGTACTGCTCTGGTTCGTGTTGCTAACGCTCTGCGTGAGATGGTTGGTGATAACGAAGAACAAACAGTCGGTATCCGCGTTGCATTACGTGCAATGGAATCTCCAATGCGTCAAATCGTTGCTAACGCAGGTGAAGAGCCATCTGTTGTTGTAAACAACGTGAAAGCGGGTGAAGGTAACTACGGTTATAACGCTGCAACTGATGCTTACGGCGATATGATTGATATGGGTATCTTAGATCCAACTAAAGTGACTCGTTCTGCACTGCAATTCGCAGCATCTATCGCAGGTCTGATGATCACGACAGAAGCGATGATCACAGATTTACCGAAAGATGACAAAATGGACTTAGGTGCTGCTGGCGGTATGGGCGGCATGGGTGGAATGGGCGGCATGATGTAAAATTCATCAGCTAACTGTTTTACAAAGAAAACCCGAGCTTAGGCTCGGGTTTTTTTATGTCTAAATACAATTGAGATTTGAAAAGTGCATCATCTCATTCATACACATAACATCCTCTTTTTTGGGATTTATTTGTTAACATAAATGACATGCTATGCCTTTAATGCACAAAACCACCTCTTGTATGAAGTTCCCGCTCCAATAGTCGGACTGCCAATTACTTACGCTCTTTTTATGCCGTTTTATTTCAGAATTATCAGATAATTCATTTTATATATAATTAGAAACAACTTATTTCTTTACAACTAGACAACAGATCGTTTTTACTGCACCGCTTAAAAAATAATTAAATAAATTGGGGTGTTCACCATGTCTGTCGTCGCAATTGTCCTTATCTTTCTTTTTGCTGTGATTGCGAGTGTATTTATCTCACGATTGCTGTCAGAAAAAATTCCATTACCCTTGATCCAAATCGCTGTGGGTGCTGGTTTGTCGATCTTTGGGTTTGAGGTGGCTTTTGATCCACATCTTTTCTTGTTCCTCTTTATTCCACCACTACTCTTTTTAGATGGTTGGCGTATTCCTAAAGAGGCGTTATTCCAAGAAATTAAACCTATTATGTCATTGGCAATCGGTTTAGTGGTTGTCACTGTCATTGGCATGGGCTTTTTTATTCATTGGCTTATTCCTTCTATTTCGCTTGCGATTGCGTTTGCATTAGCGGCGATTTTATCACCAACCGATCCTGTTTCTGTATCTGCTATGACTGTCAATTCGCCACTTCCTTCGCGTATGACGCATATTTTAGAAGGCGAATCGTTACTCAATGACGCGACAGGCTTAGTCTGTTTTAGCTTCGCAGTAGCTGCGGCATTAACAGGTTCTTTTTCTATTGCTTCGGCGACAGGGCAATTTTTAATTGTCGCTTTAGGCGGTGCAGCGATTGGCTTGATTGTGGCAGGCGTGATTGGGCGATTAAATCAGTTTTTGGTTAAACGTACCGGTGAAGATCCGGCTATCCAAATCTTGATCAGCTTGTTGATGCCATTTATTGCTTATTTATTAGCAGAACATTTCCATGTCTCGGGGATCTTAGCCGCGGTTGTTGCTGGTATTGCAATGCACTACGAAAAAATAGTGGGTCGTATGCAAGCCGCCACTCGTATGCAAAGTAAAGCGGTCTGGGATACCGTTCAAGTTGCACTTAATGGCATGATTTTTATTTTATTAGGTGAACAACTTCCAGCAATGTGGAAAATTTTACCTGAAGTGACGCAATCGGCAGGTGCAACGAATTCTTGGGCTGTTTTAGGCTATATCATCGTTATTACAATCGGGCTTGCTGTACTGCGTTTTTCATGGGTGTGGATCTCAATGTCACTGACCGTATTCCGTTCTCCTGATAAACGTTTATCTCGCCATGATCTGCGCTTAATGGCGATTATGGCAACGGCTGGCGTCAGAGGGGCGATTACGCTAGCGGGTATCTTAACCTTGCCTTTATTAATGGCAGACGGTTCACCGTTCCCAACACGAGATCTCGCCATCTTTATTGCTATGGGCGTTATTCTCTGTTCATTATTGATAGCCACAATTGCATTGCCGATTTTAACTAAAGGGCTATCAGAAGATTTACCTTATGAAAATGATGAAATTCGTACGCGTTTAGCATTAAACGAAGCGGCGATTGCGCATATTCATGAATTAATAAATCAACCTTGTGACGATCTTGATGAGATGTCACTGCGCAATGAGGCAGGTTCACATTTATTAGAAATTTATAGCCGTCGTCTTGATAGTGAAGACAGTGTGCAAGAAGGTGCGCTTGATTTGAAACGCTTGTTTAGCATGGAGCGCCAGTTGTCACGCAGTGCGTTAAAAATAGAACGCGATACATTACAGCAGTTACGTAAATCGCGTCATATTAGCGAGCATATTTTTCATCGCTTACGCCATGAATTAGATCTAAAAGAAGAAGCGCTGAATCATCATTTGAGTTAATTTAGACCGATATTATCTTCAGATAGCGGTTTGCTGTCTGAAGATTTTTGAAAAAATGAACGAATTGTGTGTTCATTCTCGCACTGTGTAGGCTGAAAACTAGGCTAATCATTTTAAAAGCATAAAAGCGGTGTAGAATAGAGACACTGTTGCTTTGTCTATCTCAAAGCCGAATTTGTACGTTTAAATAAGTTTAAAGCGAAAATAATATCTTAAGGCTATTGGCTAATGTGAGATAGTGATGATGATTTATTTTTGCGCATAAGAGAGATGACAAGGTATATTGTTGTCATTACTAAACGGACACTCAAATAAATGAGGGGATCATGCGAATTAAATTGTTATTGGGAGCTGCAGCCGCGTTGTTACTAGCAGGCTGTTCTGCAACAAACACATTAAGCACTGCCGGCTCACAGGTACAAATCACTGATACGCAACCAGGCAGTGAATGCCAATTACTAGGAACAGTGACAGGTGTTCAAAATAACTGGTTATCAGGTTCCCGTACTGAAAGCCAATCACTGCGAGGTGCGGCTAACGATCTACGTAATAAAGCAGCCGCAATGGGGGGTAACGTGATTTTTAACGTTGGTACTGGCGCAGGTAGCTTTGTTGATAGCTTTGCACCATTAGATAGCAAAATGAGTGGACAAGTTTATAAATGCCAATAAGGGCATTTAATTTATTCACTATTTATTAGTCTACTTATCGCTAAAAAAGCTGTAGTCACTTCATTTATTTGAATTGAGCTACAGCTTTTTTGTTTTTGTGATATGAATTATTGCTGGCGTAACCCAAGATCTAACAATGTTTTACTCGGTTCACCACCAATTTCACGCGTGAGTTTAGGTACCATATAGCCTGAAACTAAACTCATTAGTGCTTTCATTATTTCTCTTGTTTCATGGTCTGGCACCATAAAGTGAGCCGCACCTTGTACTTTATCGAGAACATGTAAGTAATACGGCATAACACCCGCATCAAATAGTGCGCGACTTAAATCCGCAAGGACTTCAGCACTGTCATTCACACCTCGTAATAACACACCTTGATTTAATAAAGTGACATTGGCATTTTTTAGCTTTGAACAAGCTTTTCTCAATGCGTCATCAATCTCATTGGCGTGATTGATGTGCAATACCATGATATTTTGCAAACGTGATTGTTGCAGGCGTTTGCATAGTGCGTCAGTAATACGTGCAGGAATAACTACAGGTAAGCGAGAGTGGATACGTAAGCGCTTAAGATGAGGAATAGCCTCTAATTGTGTTATCAACCAATCAAGCTCATCATCTTTCGCCATAAGGGGATCTCCCCCCGAAAAGATGATTTCATCGAGTTTTGAGTTATTTTTGATATACTCAATAGCCTTTTGCCAATTCGCTTTGTTTCCTTTGTTATCTTCGTAAGGAAAATGACGACGAAAACAGTAGCGGCAATTGACAGCGCAACCACCTTTGACCAGAAGCAATGCACGATTCTGATATTTATGTAATAAACCTGGCACCGCATTTTGTTGCTCATCTAACGGATCCGTAGAAAATCCCGGTGTTATGGTAAATTCAGCATTTGCAGTTAATACTTGTAAAAGTAGTGGATCGTTAGGATCGCCTTTTTTCATGCGTGCAACGAATTCACGGGGAACCCGTAGCGGAAAAAGCCGTCGCGCTTGAGCCCCTTTTTGGAGTTCAGCGTGATGTTCCAACGCTAAAAGTTGGAGTAATTCAACAGGATCACTGATTGCCTGCGCGAGTTGTGTTAACCAGACTTCTCTGGTGGGGTGATTATGAGTTACAATGTGTGCCATTTTTTGGCTATGCCATTTTAAATTAAAAAAGTTAGAGGATATTCATGGCTTCTTATAATACCAACGATTTTCGTTCAGGTCTTAAAATCATGTTAGATGGCGAGCCTGCCGTCATTACTGAATGTGAATTTGTTAAACCAGGTAAAGGTCAGGCATTTGCTCGTGTGCGTCTGCGTAAACTGATTTCTAACAAATTACTAGAAAAAACATTTAAATCTACTGATTCAGCAGAGGGTGCTGATGTCATGGATATCAACTTAACTTACCTGTACAACGACGGTGAGTTCTGGCATTTCATGAACAACGAAACTTTCGAACAATTAGCAGCAGACGAGAAAGCCGTTGGCGAAAACGCTAAATGGCTGATCGACCAAGCTGAGTGTATCGTAACACTGTGGGATGGTCGTCCTATCGCTGTTGTTCCACCAAACTTTGTTGAATTAGAAATCGTTGATACTGATCCAGGCCTGAAAGGTGATACCGCAGGTACAGGTGGTAAACCAGCAACATTAAGCACTGGTGCTGTTGTTAAAGTTCCACTGTTTGTACAAATCGGTGAAGTTATCAAAGTTGATACTCGCTCAGGTGAATATGTATCGCGCGTAAAATAATCGCATAGATTATTTTACTGAGTGTAACGTTAAGCACAATAAATAATTACCGCAGAGAGTGTTAAATATCTGCGGTATTTTTTTATTTTAATTTATTAATATTGATTAATGGGCGGTGTTTTCTTTCTAAAAATTTGATTGATTTGTATTACTGCATTATTTAATTTTTTGTGTTATTATTTTGTTTCTAACTTATTTCCCTCTTCATTATCCCAGATGCCAAAATAGAATGTGATATTCAATATTGGAATTGGTAAAAAATAACCATTTTCTTAGAATAAGTGTGTAGGTTGTTTTGGTAAAGATAATCCACAGCAATATTTATTTAAGTTATTTTGACTTTCCTTTAAGAGATATTGAAGAGTATAGATAAAAACATTAATCCTGTAATATTATTGATCTTTATTTTATATTTTATTTGTACTAGGGAAACCCTTTCAATATAGACATTTACTTTGATATATCTCTTTTATTTTTATCAATTCAATTCAATTCAATTCAATTTATGACATAATGCAATTAGCTTATCCTATAGGTTAATTACTTTCTTTATGGAATTAATTTTCATTTCTTTATTTCTTTTTTTTGTAAATTCCCCACGCTTAAGCACAAATAATAGATTTTTAATCTATACTTTATTTAGGTTAGATGTAAATAACAGTCTTTAGATTTATTTTAAATCTAATATTATCAATAGATTAGATTTGCCAGTGGTTCTTGAATTAATTTAGGAGGCTATATGGAAAATAGAACGATTATTATGGGGGCTGATCCTTCAGGATTTGAACTTAAAAATACGATTAAATCTTATTTGTCAGAAAAAAATTACACAATAAAAGATCTCACAGAATCAGGTCCTATTGGCTATTGTGATGTGGGTGATAAAGTCGGCTCAATTATTTCTGAACATCCTGAATATATTGGCTTTGTTTTCTGTGGTACAGGAATGGGTGTGAGTATTAGTGCGAATAAACATAAAAATGTTTATTGTGGTGTGTGTGAAAGTATCACGACTGCCCGTTTTTGTAAGGTAATTAATAACTGTAATATGTTGGCAATGGGTGGCTTATTAATAACACCGTTTAAAGCTAAAATGATGGTTGATGCTTATTTATCAGCAACCTTTACAGAAGGCTTTTCTGAAGCAACACCAGAAGATTTAAAATGTGGCTTAAATTCAATGAAAGATGTTGAAAAGAAAATTTACCACAACTAAGTCTCACCTCCTTTATTTAAAACTTCTTATTATTTGCTGGCAAACACAGTATGTTTGTCAGCAGCCTAAAGCCTTCTCTCCGAGTTTTATCCCTCTTTGAGTGTCAACGTCATTATTGTCGATACGTCATTCTTAGTTCCTTCTTGTATTTCTATCTCAATGATTTTCATCATAAATAAATAAAATCCTCTCTTGGCATGAAATATGCTTTATCTAAAGAAAAATTGACGACAGTAATGCTGTTAAACGTTTTTCTCGGAGGATGTGGCGAATGAATCGCTTTGTAATTGCAGAGCCACAACGATGCATAGGGTGTAATACCTGTATGGCAGCTTGTTCAGAAGTTCACCAAGCTGTGGGATTACAGGCGCATCCGCGTCTTACAGTGGTAAAAGTGGAGGATCAGACAGCACCGATGCTTTGTCGGCACTGTGAGGATGCTCCTTGTGCTCGCGTGTGCCCAGTCAATGCCATTACTCATGAAGATAATATGATCTTTCTTAATGAGAGTTTGTGTATTGGCTGTAAGTTGTGTGGTTTGGTTTGTCCCTTTGGTGCGATTACACCATCAGGTAGCAAACCCGTTAATTTACCGGCTGTGTTTGATTATTTTGTGCCGGAAGAGATGTTGGCAGATGTGCCAGCCAGTCTTCCTGCTACAAATCCATTCCTCGCATGGAATGCCGGTGTACGTGCTATCGCAGTGAAATGTGATTTGTGTGCTTTCTCTGATGAAGGCCCTGCTTGTGTCAAGGTGTGTCCGACAGATGCATTGCATTTAGTTGAAGAAGACAAACTTGAAGAGCAAATGAAAACGCGTCGCTTAGATTCAGTGATGGAACCGATTACGAGTCTTGACGATTTATCTACTTTGACACAGGAGCGGAAGTAATATGGAACCTCTTCAGTTACTGCTGTGGTCAGTCATCCTGTATGTTGTTGGTGGCGTTATTGCACTGTTTTTAAAAAAACAGGAAGGGTTGGCAATCCTGATTTCAGGGATCAGCGCAATCATTGGTGGTGTCTTAGGTATTTTAAGTGCATTACCTGTTATTTTTGGTGGTGAAATCGCGACTTTTACCGCCGCTGGGCCTTTCGATTTTGCCGCTTTTGTGGTGCGAATGGATCTGTTAGGCGCCTTTATGGTGTTTGTCATTTCATTACTGGTCAGCGTGTGTGCGCTTTATTCTCTTGCTTATGTGCAAGAATATAAAGGCCGTGGCGCTTGGAGCATGGGATTCTTTATGAATCTGTTTATTGCTTCTATGGTTGGCTTAGTGGTGATGGATAATGCGTTCTACTTTATTATCCTGTTCGAAATGATGTCACTGGCTTCTTGGTTCTTAGTGATTGCAGACCAAGATGATGAATCTATTCACGCAGGTTTGCTTTACTTCTTTATTGCTCACGCAGGCTCCGTGTTAATCATGATTGCCTTCTTCTTGATGTGGCGTGAAAGTGGTAGCCTTGATTTCGATTCATTCCGTCAACTCTCTCTTTCTCCTGCGATGGCCTCTGTGGTGTTCTTACTGGGCTTCTTTGGTTTTGGTGCCAAAGCCGGTATGTTGCCGTTACACAGTTGGTT
Organism: Proteus alimentorum; assembly: GCF_002607735.1. GTDB lineage: Bacteria > Pseudomonadota > Gammaproteobacteria > Enterobacterales > Enterobacteriaceae > Proteus > Proteus alimentorum. The sequence goes on along the minus strand of NZ_NBVR01000020.1, from coordinate 240,223 downwards.
ACCAAAAGCGCACCCCGCAGCACCTTCACATGCATCAGCATTAATGTCAGGTGTAATGGTCAAAATTGGTATCTTTGGGATCATTAAAGTCGGTATTGATTTATTGGGTGCGACTGAAATGTGGTGGGGAATTGTTGTCCTCGCATTCGGTGCAGTGTCTTCTGTATTGGGTGTTATGTACGCATTAGCAGAGCATGATTTAAAACGCCTACTTGCATGGCACACCGTTGAAAATATCGGCATCATCTTAATGGGTGTGGGTGTCGGCATGGTTGGTATGGCAACAGACCATCCTGTTATTGCCGCACTTGGTCTGTTAGGGGCTTTATATCACTTATTAAACCATGCAGTGTTCAAAGGATTATTGTTCCTTGGTGCGGGTGCCATTATTAACCAAATTCACACTCGTGATATGGATAAAATGGGGGGGTTAGCCAAACTGATGCCTTACACTGCAACGGCATTCTTAATTGGTTGTATGGCGATTTCAGCGTTACCACCATTAAACGGTTTTGTTAGTGAATGGTATACCTACCAATCGCTTTTCACGATGAGTTACGAAGGTAACTTTGTGATGCGCCTAAGTGGTCCTATTGCCATTATTATGCTGGCAATTACAGGGGCATTAGCGGCAATGTGTTTCGTTAAAGTCTATGGCGTGAGCTTCTGTGGCGGCCCTCGCAGTGAGCAAGCAACAAAAGCAAAAGAAGTGCCATTACCTATGACGATTGCGATGGGTTTATTAGCGCTTTTCTGTGTTGTGTTAGGTGTAGGTGCCGCTTTTGTTGCACCAATCATTGCCAACATTGCAATGTCTCTTAGCGAAACCAGCGCATTAACTGTGGCTCAAGGCTCAATGCTTGTTCCTGATGCTGCATCACAAGCAATGTTCTCTCCAGCATTAACATTTGTTTTATTAATTGCTTTACCGCTTATCCCATTCCTGATTTACCTCGGCCTAAAAGGCAATCAACCTGCGTTTCGTCGCAAAGGTAATCCTTGGGCGTGTGGTTATGTGTGGGAAAAAGACATGGCCGTGTCAGCTGGTGGCTTTACTCAAGCATTACGTAGCATGTTTGCACCACTTTATCGTATGCGTAAACAACTTGATCCATCTCCATTGCTGTCTCGTGGTTTTAATAAAACACAGCTCGGTGCTGAAAAGGTCGAACCATTCTGGGATGAACGCATTATTTATCCTCTGGTTCGTGGTATCCAACGTTTTGCAAAACGTATCCAATGCCTACAAGGCGGGGATTTCAGACTCTATTGTCTATACGTTGTCGCAGCGCTGGTCATCTTGCTTTTAGTTATCGCAGCGTAAGGAGAGGGACTTATGACTTTCCAAGAAGCACCTACGTTAATGATGGGAATATTCGCACTAATACAAGCACTCTTTTTGCTGGCGATAACCCCATTATGTACAGGTATTTCGCGCACAATTCGCGCCAAGATGCATTCGCGTCAAGGCCCCGGAATTTTGCAAGATTATCGAGATATCTTTAAGTTATTTAAACGTCAATCTGTGGCGCCTGAGCAATCGGGTGTGATCTTCCAAGTGATGCCTTATGTGTTACTCGGAAGCATGTTGGTGGTTGCGATGGCACTGCCTGTCTTTACTGCAACGTCACTGTTTGCAGGGGCAGCCGATCTTATCGCACTGATTTATCTGTTTGCACTTTATCGTTTCTTTTTCTCTTTATCTGGTCTGGATTCAGGAAGCCCATTTGCCGGTATTGGTGCTAGCCGTGAATTAACGTTGGGTGTGTTAGTGGAGCCTATCTTAGTGCTCTCACTGATTGTGGTTGCCTTAATTGTGGGTTCAACCAACGTCGGTACCATTAGTGCAACACTGGCTCAAGGATGGGTATCACCTACAGCCACACTGTTAGCATTGTTAGCCTGTGCTTTTGCCGCATTTATCGAAATGGGCAAAATGCCGTTCGACGTTGCAGAAGCGGAACAAGAGTTACAAGAAGGGCCATTAACTGAGTATTCAGGCTCTGGTTTTGCGATGGTGAAATTGGGTCTTGGCTTAAAACAAGTGGTTGTGGCTGAACTGTTCTTAGCCATATTTATTCCTTTCGGTAAAGCCACAGAGTTCACCTTTATCGCCTTAATCATTGCATTAGTGTTGATGGCAGTGAAATTGTTAGTGGTGTTTGTATTAGCGTCATTGGTTGAAAACAGTTTAGCGCGTGGTCGCTTCTTACTGACTCACCATGTGACATGGTTAGGATTCGGTGTTGCGGCACTGTCTCTTGTTTTCTATTTAACTGGTCTATAAGGAGCGATGATTACAATGGAAAATATAGCTCTTGCGACCTTACTCATCCCATTTGCGGGGGCGTTGATTACGTCCTTAATGCCAAATCGGATGGCGAAGTGGTTATGTACACTGTTCGCTTTATTAGCCACATTAGGAACGGTTGTTTTAGGTTGGCAGTTCCTCGCTGAAGGTAAAGTCGATACCACAATTACGCTAGTACAATATGGTGATGTTGCGCTCTTTGGTTTTACCATTGATCGTGTCAGTACATTGATTGCTTTTGCTGTGGTGTTCTTAGGATTGCTGGTGAGTTTTTACTCTACTGGTTATCTAACCAATGGCAACCGCGAGCATCCACATGATGGTACTCGTCGCTATTATGCCTTCTTGCTGATTTTTATTGGTGCAATGGCGGGTTTAGTCCTTTCATCAACTATTTTAGGTCAACTCCTGTTTTTCGAAATCACAGGGGGATGTTCTTGGGGATTAATCGGTTACTACCAATCTGAAAAATCATTGCGTTCAGCAATGAAAGCGTTGTTGATCACTCACGTTGCTTCAATCGGTCTTTATCTCGCTGCGGCAACCTTGTTTGTGAGTACGGGGACATTTGAATTAACCGCAATTGCAACCTTAGATGAGCCAACCAAACTGATTGTCTTTGGTGGAATTCTCTTTGCGGCTTGGGGTAAATCAGCGCAATTACCACTGCAAGCTTGGTTACCTGATGCGATGGAAGCACCAACTCCGGTGAGTGCTTACTTACACGCCGCGTCAATGGTCAAAGTCGGTGTTTACATCTTTGCTCGCGCGATTATGTCGGCAGAGGGTAATGTTCCTCACCTTATTGGTTGGGTGGGTATTACCATGGCAGTTATCACGTTGATTTATGGCTTTATGATGTATTTGCCACAAAAAGATATGAAACGCCTGTTAGCATGGTCAACTATCACTCAGCTCTCTTATATCTTCCTTGCATTATCTATTTCTATCTTTGGACCGCGCGAAGCGTTTGAAGGCGGTATCGCTTATATCTTTAACCATGCCTTTGCGAAAAGCTTGTTCTTCTTAGTCGCAGGTGCGCTGAGTTATAGCTGTGGTACTCGTATGTTGCCGCGCTTAAAAGGGTTAATTAATAAATATCCATTATTGGGTGTGGGTTTCTGTGTTGCCGCGCTGGCAATCGCCGGCGTTCCACCAATGAATGGCTTCTTTAGTAAGTTCCCAATTTTTGCCGCAGGTTTTGAACTGTCGAGTGTTTTCTGGGTGATGACACCAATTATGGTGCTAGTACTGATTGAGTCTGTTGCTAGCTTCACTTGGTTTATCTACTGGTTTGGTCGAGTTGTTCCTGGCAAACCAAGTACAGAAGTTGCAGAAGGGCAGCCTGTTCCTATGGCAATGCAAATTGTGATTGGAATACTGATTGTTATGTCCTTTGCATCCAGTGTTATCGCAGTCACTTGGCTAGGATAAGGGAGATAAATCATGACTGGAGCACTTATCGTAAACAATTTGGCGGGGTTAATGATGATCACCTCGCTACTGGTAATTGGCGCGAAAAAGCCGATTGCTTCATGTTGGTTCTATGCATTGCAATCTTTTGTTTTGGTGATGATTTTTGTCACCTTAGCAAATACGTTAGATGCACACCAACTCACTCTTTGGGCAATTACTGCTTTCTTTACTAAAGTTCTGCTTGTGCCACTTATTTTAGGATTTGCATTTCGTAAGTTATCTGATCCGAGTGCCAATGCCAGCATTATCAGCCCTGCGATATTAATGTTGTTAGCGGCTGTTATCGTGATTTTAAGCTGGTTCGTTGTTGAACCCATCCAAATTCCGATGGTTGTTGATTTAAAACCCGCACTCGCGGTTTCTTTAGGACACTTTATGTTGGGTCTGCTGTGCATCGTGACGCAACGAAATATCCTAAAACAAGCTTTCGGTTATTGCTTGATGGAGAACGGCTCTCACTTAACACTGGCATTATTGGCGTGGAGAGCACCAGAACTGGTCGAAATCGGTATCGCCACTGACGCCATCTTTGCTGTGATTGTGATGGCCGTGTTGGCTCGTAAGATTTACCGCACGCTCAACACACTGAACGTGGATCAACTGACCGCGCTGAAGGGGTGAGGAGATGAACCAAACAACCATGTTAACAATTTTAATGTTTGCACCGTTGGTATTTTCAATACTGGCGTTTCTAAGTCCGTTATTAAAAGCGGGTGCGCGTCCTGTTGTGACGGGTATTCATGCTATTGGTATCACCGTATTGTTAATCGCTGCATTAGGGACTGTGGCAGATATCATGTCTCATGGCGAAATATTGGCTGCTGCTAATTGGGTTCATGTGGATAGCCTAGGTGCATTATTCCTCGCTATCTTAGGTATTATCGGCTTTTTAACGGGGCTTTATTCTATTGGCTATATGAATCACGAAGTGGATGAGGGCGAAATTTCAGTACGCACTTTGTGTAATTACTATGGTTTCTTCCACCTCTTTTTATTCACCATGTTATTAGCAATTACGAGTAATAACTTGATCTTAATGTGGGCAGCCATTGAAGCAACAACCCTAAGCTCTGCATTCTTAGTCGGAATTTATGGTCAGCGTTCTTCTCTGGAAGCTGCGTGGAAGTACATCATCATTTGTAGTGTGGGTGTGGCATTTGGTCTTTTCGGGACTATTTTGGTTTATGCCAATGCTGCAAGCTTTATGCCTGATCCAGATCAGGCTATCTTCTGGACTGAAGTGTTGAAATATACAGACCAGTTAGATCCAACACTGATGCATTTAGCTTTTGTCTTTATTTTAATCGGTTTCGGTACCAAAACGGGGTTATTCCCAATGCACGCATGGTTACCAGATGCACACAGTGAAGCACCAAGTCCTGTCAGTGCACTGTTATCTGCGGTTTTACTGAATTGTGCACTGTTAATCATCATTCGTTACTACATCATTATTGATGCGGCAATTGGTACTGAATTTACACGTAACTTACTGTTAATCTTTGGCTTCCTCTCTGTTGCTATCGCGGCGTTTTTTATCCTTATTCAGCGCGATATGAAACGTCTTTTAGCGTATTCCAGTGTGGAAAACATGGGATTAATTGCCGTCGCATTAGGAATTGGCGGACCAATTGGTATTTTGGCTGCTTTATTCCACACCTTAAACCACAGTTTAGCGAAAGCACTGTTGTTCTGTGGCTCAGGTAACGTGTTATTGAAATACGGTACGCGTGATTTAAATGTCGTGAAAGGCATGTTTAAAGTGATGCCATTAAGTGCAGCTCTTTTTGCTGGTGGTGCTTTAGCATTAGGCGGTATGCCTCCTTTCAACGTCTTTATCAGTGAATTTATGATTGTTGTGGCAGGTTTAGCTTCTCAGCATATTGGCTTAACTATCCTATTATTACTGTTATTGACTGTAGTCTTAGGTGGTCTAGTTCGTATGGTGGCTAAAACTGTCTTTGGTCAAAAACCTGATGTTGTTGCTAAAGGTGAACTGGGAATTTTAACCACATTACCAATGGTCATTCTGATTGCACTTATGCTGTTAATGGGAACTCACATTCCTAAGCCTGTCAGCGAGTTGTTAGAAAATGCCGCTAATATCGTGATGAATATTGATAAAAGTGAGTCACCTACTTATGCATGGCCAACGGCTTTAATCAACAATCCATCCACATCGGTTCAGGAGATGTAACGTGAGCTACCAAAATTATGTCAGTAGAAAAGAGGGAAAAGAATTAGGCGGAGATTACGTTGCCAAAGTTCGTGAAAAATTCCCATCAGCTGTTCTTGATGAAGAACGACAAACCGCTGATCAATTGACGATAACAGTAAAAACGGAATCACTTCCTGAAGTGGTGGAATACCTGTATTACGGCTTAGGCGGTTGGTTACCCGTTTTATTCGGTAATGACGAACGTAGTTTAAATGGGGACTATGCTGTTTATTACGCATTATCAATGGAAGAGGGTGAAAAATGCTGGGTTGTTGTAAAAGCCCATGTTAGCCCAATTACTTTAGAGTTCCCATCTGTCACACCACGCGTTCCTGCGGCGGTTTGGGGTGAGCGTGAAATCCGCGATATGTATGGTCTTATCCCGGTTGGCTTACCTGATGAACGCCGTTTAGTGCTTCCAGATGATTGGCCTGAAGAGATGTATCCACTGCGTAAGGATGCGATGGATTATCGCCAACGCCCAGCACCAACAACTGAAATTGAAACTTATCCTTTCGTGAACGAAGGTAAGCAAGATGCACGCGTTGTGCCAATTGGTCCGATGCACATTACTTCAGACGAACCGGGGCACTTCCGCTTATTTGTAGACGGTGAAAACATTGTTGATGCCGATTACCGTATGTTCTATGTTCACCGTGGTATGGAAAAACTGGCTGAAACCCGAATGGGTTATAACGAAGTCACATTCTTATCAGACCGTGTGTGTGGTATTTGCGGCTTTACTCACAGCGTAGCCTATGTGACTTCTGTTGAAAATGCGTTAGGTATTGAAGTGCCACGTCGTGCACATACTATTCGTTCTATTTTATTAGAAGTTGAACGTCTTCATAGCCATTTATTAAACATTGGTTTAGCCAGCCACTTCACAGGCTTTGATACGGGCTTTATGCAATTTTTCCGTATTCGTGAAAAATCAATGCAGATTGCAGAAATGCTCACAGGTGCGCGTAAAACCTATGGCTTGAACTTAATTGGGGGTATTCGTCGCGATATTTTAAAAGATCAGCGTCTGAAGACTATCCAACTTGTTAGAGAAATGCGCAAAGAAGTCACTGAATTAGTGGATATACTGTTATCAGCGCCAAATATGGAGCAACGTACTGTTGGTGTTGGTATTTTAGATAAAAAAGTGGCTCGTGATTTTAGCCCAGTCGGCCCAATGATAAGAGCAAGTGGCTTTAAACGTGACGTGCGTTTTGACCACCCATTTGCAGATTATGGCAATCTTCCACTGACGCTCTTTAGTTATGAAGGTGGCGACGTATTCTCCCGTGTGATGGTACGTATTAAAGAAGTCTTGGATTCAATGGCAATGATTGAATATGCCTTAGATAATTTGCCAGAAGGTCCATTATTAACCGAAGGCTTTACTTATCAGCCATATAAATTTGCACTGGGCTTTACTGAAGCCCCTCGCGGTGAAGATGTTCACTGGAGTATGTTGGGAGATAACCAAAAATTATTCCGCTGGCGTTGCCGTGCTGCAACTTATGCTAACTGGCCTGTATTACGCTATATGCTACAAGGAAATACAGTCTCTGATGCGCCATTAATTATCGGTAGTCTTGACCCTTGTTATTCCTGTACAGACAGGGTAACGCTCGTCGATGTGAAAAAACGTAAATCTAAAACAGTTTCTTATAAAGAAATTGAACGTTACAGCATCGAACGTAAAAATTCGCCGCTCAAGTGAGGGAATGAACGATGTTAAAATTGTTTAAAACCATAATCAAAACAGGCGAAGCAACGACAAAATATCCGTTTAAACCATTGGATTTACCTGATGGTTTTAGAGGAAAGCCTGAATATGATGCACAACAATGTATTGTTTGTGGTGCGTGTACCTCAGCGTGTCCTGCGAATGCGTTAACCATGGAAACCAATCTGGAAACGGGGGAGCGTCATTGGCAACTGTTTATTGGTCGCTGTATTTATTGTGGTCGTTGTGAAGAAGTTTGCCCAACAAGAGCGATTGTTTTATCTGATATGTTTGAAACGGCGGTGACAAAAAAATCTGACCTTTATATTAAAGGAACGTTTAAATTATTGAATTGCCGTGAGTGTCATCAGCCATTTACGCCGAGAAAATCCGTTGAATATGCGATGGAACTATTAGTGCAATCAGGTTGGGATGAGCAAACCGTAGAAGCGATGCGTCCACAATTTGAAACTTGCCCTGAATGTAAGCGTAAACATAACTTGTTATCTGATGGCCGTGAAAATATTAGTATGGGCGAAATTGGGAGTGCAATAAAATGAGTCTACCAGAAATTCCCATTAATCATCATGTTAGCCAACCTATCACCCTTGATGATCAGGTTAAAAAGCTAAAACAGACATTGTTGAAAGATATTCAGCGTTCAGCTTATGTTTATCGTGTTGACTGTGGTGGTTGTAATGGTTGTGAGATTGAAATTTTCTCCGCAATTACACCGGTTTTTGATGCTGAACGGTTTGGTATCAAAGTCGTTGCCTCGCCTCGTCATGCTGATATTTTATTATTTACAGGTGCAGTAACGCGTCAGATGCGTGTGCCTGCATTACGAGCCTATGAATCAGCGCCAGATCCAAAAATCTGTATTTCATACGGCGCTTGTGGTTGTGGTGGTGGGATTTTCCACGATCTCTATTGTGTATGGGGCGGCAGTGAATCTATCGTTCCTATTGATGTGTGGATCCCTGGTTGCCCTCCAACACCTGCGGCAACCATTTATGGTTTTGCTGTTGCATTAGGTCTGCTTGATCAGAAATTAAAAGGCGAATCACACATTGAAGTAGAGAATGAAAAAGCGTCTCTCATTTTGCCTTCTATTCCTTTAGATGCTCGTGTGATGATTGAGCGTGAAGCTCGTCGTCTTGCTGGCTATTATCAAGGAAGACAAATCAGCGACCATTTCCTTACTTTGTTGGAAGGTGCCACTATTCAAGAAGTTAGCGGTCGTGTTGATGAATGGTTACGACAAGCCAATGATCCTCGTTTATCAGAGATTGTAAAACGCTTAGTGCATTCATTAAATCAAGGAGGCGTATATGCCTGATGACGCTAAAGTTTACTTTTGGTCATTAAGACAAAAGTTTGTTGATAGCGATGATGATATTCCCGCAGAAGCGCAACAGGTTATGTACTACTCGCTCGCGATTGGTCACCACGTTGGTATGATTGATTGCTTGAAAACAGAGCTAGTATGCCCTTTAGAAAAATATAAAGCATGGATTGATTTATTATCTGAAGGTGAAGCAAAGCGCAAAATGCAGGGATTGCTCACGTTTGGTGAGATAACCATTAACTCTGAACATACGCACTTATTAGCGTTGGCATTTGATCCTATCACCAAACATGACGATCCTATTTTTAGTGAGTGGAGTCAAACGCTGATTAAATTATTGGGTGAGATCCACGTAGAACCTGCTATTTATTTGATAGTGAAGAGAAAACCATGAGTAAGACAATGACAGCACCTAAAGTGGTATTAACCGTTGGCAATAGTATGATGGGTGATGATGGTGCGGGTCCATTACTCGCTGAGTTAATGGAAACAAATCCCATTGAAGGATGGATTGTTATCAATGGGGGAAGTGCGCCAGAAAATGTCTCTTATCAGGTAAGAGAGTTACAACCGCAATGTGTTGTCATTGTTGATGCTGCGGATATAGGTTTAAAACCGGGTGAGATTAGGGTGATAGATCCTGATTATATTGCGGAAATGTTTATTATGAGCACTCATAATATGCCACTTAATTTCCTGATTGATCAATTAAAAGATGATATTCCTTATATCACCTTTTTAGGGATCCAGCCTGATTTAGTGGGTTTTTATTATCCGATGACCGAAGCAGTAAAAAATGCAGTAGAGGAAGTGTATCAAGGGATCAAGTCTTGGCGAGTTGACTACTTTCCTGAGCTTGAAGTCTGCGATGAAGATGAAGAAGAAATCGAAGAATAAAAGTATAACAAAACAAGTATCCATAGATTATTAATATAGATAAAAACATCCGCGATAGCGGATGTTTTTCGTTAATGCGTAATATAAGTGTCATTAATTATAAAAAAGTGTTTTTTGTAACTTATATTACTCATTATTCAATTGGCTATTTGCTAATAGCATGCATTTTATTCTCTAACCTTAAGTTTTCCTTTAGCCCTTTCTTTTAAAAAACAACTTTGCTTAACCTTTTCTTCATCGGGTATGCCAAAAGTTAACTATACTAATTTTTTATTAATAATAATTTTCACTTCGAATTAGAAGAAAAGTATCTTTTTCTCTCAACTATAACGAAAAAATAGCAAGAATAGCGCCGTATTCAGGTGGGTGTTTTTGTTATCCTTAACTAATATGTTTAGTGAGAAAGTTATCTCTTGTAAAGAATAAAAGGTTGATTATGTCTTCTTTTGTACCTCAATTAAGTATTGTGGTTGCTGTTTATAATGGTGAGAAGTTTTTATCGGAATTTTTCAGTTATTTACAAGCGCAGAAATTACAGAATTGGGAGCTTATTCTTGTTGATGATGGTTCTAAAGATAATTCCTTAAAATTACTTTATGAATGGAAAGATAAATTCCCTGATGTCACTATTTTAACACAGGAAAACCAAGGTGTTTCTGTTGCTCGTAATACAGGCTTTAATGTTGCTCGTGGAAAGTACGTGGCTTTCCCTGATATTGATGATGTGATTGATGCTAAAATGTATCCTCGTCTGCTTGAAATCGCTCTTAGCGATGATTTAGATATTGCGACTTGCAATGGTAATTATGTTTATGCGGATGGACGTCCTTCGCGACCTATATTTCCCTCTAACCGATTACATACAACTGAGGTTTTAACAGGACCACAATGGCTAAAAATGGCATTGGATTCTAGAAAATTTTTACATGTGACTTGGTTAAATATTTATCGACGTGAGTTTCTACTTGCTCACGGTTATTATTTTGAACCCGGTTTACATCATCAAGATATTCCATGGACAACAGAAGCACTGTTAACTGCTAAACGTGTTAAATATATTGATGAGCGTTACTACGATTACTTTATTCATTCCGCCTCCGTTTCTCATGCAACGCCTGATGATAATATTCATGTTAGAACAATTCATAATTACATGAAAATATTAGAACGGCTTGATGCCATTAATAAAAAACATAATAACGTCGCTAAAAACATTAATGCATGCTATTGGCAAATCGCAAAAGAAGGGTTGGGAATTATTCACTCAATTGGTTCTATTCAGTCTATTGAGGTTAAAAAACAGATAGTTAAAGAGCTTTTTGATAGAGGAATATGGTCATTAATTTGGAAAAACGCGAAAGGTTTTAGGTTACGTTGGCGTTTGGGGCGTCGCTATTTTAAATTAAAAAGAATATTAAATTCATGATCAAAAGAGGGCACAATAATGTGCCTTTTTTATTTTTAGTGCATATTAAATAAAATGAAATAATCTAATTTCGTTAAAAAGTCATTTTATTTCGTTTTGTGCTCACTAATAAATTCAATGATAAATATATAACTTATTTATTAGAAAAATACTGTGCACTTGCTAGAAGTTTGCCATAATGAGTATTACTGCTTAATAAAAGTTTATGTAAAATCAATAAACTGTCGAATATTATTCGAGTAGTTGAATAAAAAAACTTATTATGATGCCACTGATTCTGCCTTTATCTGCATCAAGTTGCAGAGCATCATAACTACCATTGTTATTTATCTTGCTTCAGCCTCTTCATCTTATTTAGATAGAGATTGATGATAAGTCGTATCTAAAAAATCGGAGAATGTTTTATGTCTATTCGGTTTGGTTGGCGTCAATCATTAGTAACGTTAACTTGCTTAGCCGCGTTAAGCGTCCCTTTTGCAACATCTGCTCAAACATTGAAATTAGCTATTGGTGAAGAGCCAACAGAAGGCTTCGACCCAATGTTGGGTTGGAGTCATGGTAGCTATCTACTTCTGCATAGCCCATTGTTAAAGCAAAATGCCGATCTCTCTTGGTATAGCAATATGTTAAGTGACTATCAGCCAAGTGAAGATGGTAAAACATGGAAATTAACGTTAAAACCAGATTTAAAATTCTCTGATGGCTTACCGCTCACCGCAAAAGATATCGTATTTACTTATAACAATGCGGCTGCAAGTGGCGGTAAAGTGGATATGGGTAACTTCCTTTCTGCAAAAGCAGATGATGACTTACATGTCACGATTACGTTAAAAGCACCACAAAGTACATTTGTGAACGTACTGGGCTCTTTAGGTATCGTTTCTGCGGATAAGTATGATGAAAAAACCTACGCACAAAAGCCAATTGGTGCAGGTCCTTATCGCATGGTTAGTTTCCAACCGGGGCAGCAATTAATTGTTGAGGCAAACCCGTATTATGCCGGGCAGAAGAACGATTTTGAAAAACTGATTTTTGTTTTCCTTGACGAAGATGCGGCATTTGCGGCAGCGCAAAGTGGCCAATTGGGTATTGTGCGTATTCCGCCAGCAACTGCTGCGATTGCGAAAAATTTACCGAATGTCAAATTGTGGGAAAGACCCAGTGTAGAAAACCGTGGTATTGTTTTCCCAATGGTAAAATCAGGTGAAAAAAATGCACTAGGTTATGATATTGGTAATGATATCACTGCCGATATTGCAATTCGTAAAGCGATTAACTATGCGCTAGACCGTAAATTATTGTCAGAACAAGTGCTTGATGGTTATGCCATTCCTGCGTATACCGGCGTGAAAGGATTACCATGGGATCAACCCGATGCGGCATTTAAAGATGGTGATATCGTGAAAGCGAAACAAATTCTTGAAGATGCAGGTTGGAAGCTTAATAAAAAGGGTATTCGTGAAAAAGACGGTTTAGAGGCGAAACTCACGTTATGGTATACCAGTGGTGATGCAACGCGCCGAGACTTAGCCGAATCTATTCGTGCATTAGTGCAACCTCTGGGTATTCAAATGGATCTGAAATCAGGCAGTTGGGATACCGTAGAACGTTATATGCATTCCAATCCAACATTATTTGGTTGGGGTAGCCTCGATCCGATGGAGCTATATCATCATTACAGTACCAATGCCGCAGGTGTCGGTTACTATAACCCAGGTTATTATAAGAACCCAGAAGTTGAGAAGCACCTACAAGCCGCATTAGATGCCCATACATGGCAAGAAGCGGTTCCTCACTGGAAAGCCGTAGAATGGGATGGCAAAAATGGTGTGGGTGTAAAAGGCGATGCTGCTTGGGCTTGGTTGATGAACGTTCAACATACTTATTTGACTAATCCTTGTGTCGATTTAGGCACAGGTACACCTGAAATTCATGGTTCATGGTCATTATTAAATAGCGTAGATACTTGGAAGTGGACTTGTCAGTAATACGTCAAAGTGCAGGATTTTTCTTGCGATTACTTTGCCTGCTGTTGGTGACAACAGCAGGTGTTTTTATTTTATTAAGTTTTTCACCCATTGATCCTATTAAGGCTTATATTGGCAGTGATTTACTTAATGTACCGCCTGAGCAATACCCTTTAATTGCCGCTCGCTGGGGAATAGACCAACCTTTATGGATGCGATTTTGGCTCTGGTTTAGCCAAATTATTCAAGGGGATTTTGGCTATTCCATGTTGTATAACATGCCGGTTATTGATGTTATTCGCGAGCGTGCAGGCCCTTCTTTTATTTTGCTTTTTTCATCATGGGTATTCTCTGGTGTTATCGGTGTTGTTATGGGGGTGATCGCAGGTCGATATTTAAATCGTTGGCCTGATAGAATGATTTCCACATTCTCTTATTTACTTGCCTCATTACCCACATTCTGGGTTGGGTTATTATTGTTATCCCTGTTTTCTGTCACTTTACATTGGGCGCCTATTTGTTGTGCTTGGCCAATGGGAAGTAGCGCAGAAGCCGCGACACTAAGCCAGCGTTTTTCTCATCTTATTTTGCCTATGATTGCTCTCGGGTTATTGGGAACGGGTAATATCGCACTGCATACTCGCGCTAAAGTCGCTGAGGTAATGGGCAGTGAATTTATCCATTTTGCAAAAGCACAAGGCGACAAAGGTTGGGCTATGATGCTGTTTCATGTTCTACGTCATGCCATTACACCTGCACTTTGCTTACAGTTTGCATCCATTGGTGAATTACTGGGTGGTTCTCTATTAGCAGAAAAAGTATTTGCTTATCCCGGTTTAGGGCAAGCTACTGTTGATGCGGGATTACGTGGCGATATTCCATTATTAATGGGTATTGTGGTTTTTAGCACTATTTTGATTTTCTTTGGTAATAGCATCTCTAACGGGCTATTAAGGCGTATTAATAAAGGAATTTTGCGAGACTCATGATTTACGATCCGAACAAGCCTTTATTGAAACTGCTCTTCGTGACCCTCGCATTAATTGGGTTAGTGGCGTATGGCTTTTCTGTTTCTCATACTGATATTGCAATGGATTTTTTGGCAAGAAACCAAGCACCTTCAGAACAATATTGGTTTGGTACAGATAATCTTGGTCGCTCTTTGTGGTTACGCTGTTTTCAAGGCATGTTAAGTAGCTTAAATATTGGTGTAACAAGTGCAGTTGTGAGTGGCTCGATTGCATTGCTTTTCGCAGGGATTTCTTCCATTAATCGCTATTGCGATTTTTTCGTAAGCGGTGTCGTTGATGCGCTTTTGGCATTACCTCACTTATTATTGCTTATTCTAATTTGTTTTACGTTAGGTGGTGGGCAACAAGGGGTGATTTGGGCGGTGGCATTAACGCATTGGCCTAAACTTGCATTGATTTTGCGTGGTGAAATTCAGCGCATTCGTGAAGCTGATTATGTCATGCTATCACGCCGTATTGGCAATTCACCTTTGCAATGCGTAAAAAAACACTATTTACCTATGTTATTGCCACAATGGATCGTGGGAACATTATTGATGTTTCCTCATGCCGTATTGCATAGCGCTGCCTTAAGTTTTTTAGGTTTTGGGCAAGCGGCACATGAGCCATCACTGGGTTTATTATTAGCAGATGCGTTACGTTATTTAAGTACGGGTTCTTGGTGGATGGTGGTCTTTCCGGGATTTATTTTGATGTGCTTAGTGTTGATCTTTGATCAATTTGCTAAAGCCATGCAACAATTATGGTTAAGAGGCGCAGGATGTTAAGTTTTGAACAGCTTTCCATTGATATTGCACAATTTCGTTGGCTAGGAAAACGAAATTGGCAACCGTTGCTTAAATCTATTTCTCTTGATGTTAAACCTGGAAAAATGCTGGCGTTAGTGGGGGGGAGTGGTGAAGGTAAAAGTTTATTATTGCAAAGTGCATTAGGACTTTTGCCTGCCAATATGCGCGTGCGGGGTGCCATTAAACTTAATGGTCATATATTAAGTGAACGAGAGCTTATCGCCTACCGTGGCAATACGTTTTGCTATATTCCTCAAGGTGTAACCGCGTTAAATCCACTGATTTGTATTGGTGAACAACTCAGTCGCTCTGCACGTTTAAGTGGGGCCGATGTCAGTTCTGATGATATTGTGCAACAACTGGGGCTTTATCATCTTTCTGGATCATTAGTAAAAACGTATCCTGCAAAATTATCTGGCGGTATGGCAAAGCGAGTATTGGCCTGTAATGCGACACTCTCTAATGCACAATATATTTTGGCTGATGAAATTACCTCATGGCTTGATGATGAACATGCGTGTTTGTTATTAGGGCACTTAAGAGAGCTATGTCATCAAGGTAAATCAGTGCTTTGGGTAACTCATGATTTATCACTTGCTGCGCGCTTTGCTGATACCATTGCGGTGTTAAAACAAGGCGAAGTTAACGAAGTTATTCCTTCAACTGCGCTTAATCATCATGAAGGCAGTGAATGGCTGAAAACACTGTGGAATGCATTGCCTGAACAGCAGTTTCTAAACCAAAAAGAAACATCGTTTGATCTATATTGATGTTAGATGACTAAGTTTTATCTTTGTTATGACTCATCATCTCGATAGTTTGTTATTACTGGGGTTATCTTTATGCCACTTCTAGAGCTAAAACAATTATCTGTGACACAAGCAGGTAAGGTGTTATGGCAAGATCTTTCCTTTTCGTTAGAAGCCGGAGAGCGATTAGGCATTTCAGCGCCAAGTGGTACAGGTAAAACAACGTTAGGTCGTGTTTTGGCACAATGGCAAGCGCCGTCAAGTGGACAAATTCTTTTTAATCAACAACCCTTGACGATGAAAGGTTATTGCCCAATTCAGTTAGTTCCTCAACATCCTGATAAGTGTTTTAACCCTTTTCGTTCAACAGGCGACAGTGTTCGTGATGCTTGGTCACCAGATAACAGTTGGCTTGAAAAATTGAGAATAAAACCTGAGTGGTTAACACGTAGACCTAATGAATTATCAGGTGGTGAATTAGCGCGCATTGCATTATTAAGGGCGCTTGATCCTCGTACTCAAATATTGATTGCTGATGAAGTAACGGCACAATTGGATGCACAAATTCAAGCCGAAATTTGGAAAGTGTTAATTGATGAAAGCCAAAGACGGCCTTTAAGTTTCATTATTTTTAGTCACAATAAAGCGTTACTTGAAAAGGTATCGACAAAAGTGTGGTGGGTTGATCAAGAAAAAAGCAGTTCTATTTTTTCAAATTTGAATGTTTCAATCCGTTAATAAAAAAAGAGCTTCCTATATTTTATAGGAAGCCAACTAATACAACTAATACAACTAAAGTTAACCCTAAATGTAACAATAAGGAATTAGAAGCGATAAGTGTAGTTAATGCCAAACTGCATATCGTGATGACGATAAGTGGTCATTTCCCAATTTGCTTTAGTACCAATAGATGTGTGTTTATCCACTTGATACGTTAATCCAATATGAGCAAATGGACGTTGTTTTAACTGTTTTTTATTTTCTGAATAATCAATATTCTGTTGACCTAAATAATCAATATGGCTACGGAAATCCCCTTGATGATGTGATAAGTTCCACAGTAAGCCCGCTTTAGTATTGAGTATGAAAGATGAGCCTAATAAGTAATCCATACCAAATCCCATTCTGGCTAACAATGAATGCGCTTTAAGGGCATCATAGTGGGCTGCAAATTGGGCATTTTGAGTTTCACTATAAGCTGAGCGTGAGATTTGATTAAAAGTAAGCCCAGCAAATGGCGTTAGTAATAAATTATCTGCTATTGAATAAGGATAATAACCTTGTAACTCAATATGATAGCCAGAAATTTTTGCATTGCCTTTACCTGCCTCAGTATCTTCTAATGTTTGTCTTTCAATCGACACTTTACGATTTAAGTACGCTCCTTTTAATGACAGATGTAATGCATTGCTATTTAATTCTGCATTGAGTGATGGCATTAAATCTAAACTAAAACCAATTAAAGGTAATGCGTAACCTTGATATTGATAGCCTTTAGGTAATGAAGAATAGACGTCGGTATCAATGGCAAGCCCGACAACCAATGGAGTTTGGTTAATATCAAAACGATAAGCGCCACTTAATCCAGTTTGTGTTGCATTGGCTTTATTGATGTTTTGATAGTGTGCAAAGCCACTAATACAGGCTTTTTCAGTCCCAACAGAACAGGTTGCATCAGCTAAATAACGCAGTTGCCCTTGTTGCATGTCGATTAATTTATAGCCATTTTCGGCCATTAATTGTATGGATCTATGCGTATTTTCAATATCAATAGGTTTGCTGATAACGATAGATGGTTTGGTATTTTCTTTCTCTTTGACCTTTTCTTTTGCACGTTGTTCAAGTTCATCTTCTACTGGAATAATCTCTTCAATTTTTTTATCAGCTTTATCTTGATGTTGTTTTTCTGCTTCGTCAGCAATGCGCTTCGCTTCAGCGGCATCTTGGCGTTGTTTCGCTTCTAGCGCGAGACGTTTTTTATTCTCTTCTTCTTTGCGCTGTTTTTCTGCTTCATCAGCAATGCGCTTCGCTTCAGCGGCATCTTGGCGTTGTTTCGCTTCTAGCGCGAGGCGTTTTTTATTCTCTTCTTCTTTGCGCTGTTTTTCTGCTTCATCAGCAATGCGCTTCGCTTCAGCGGCGTCTTGGCGTTGTTTCGCTTCTAGCGCGAGGCGTTTTTTATTCTCTTCTTCTTTGCGCTGTTTTTCTGCTTCGTCAGCAATGCGCTTCGCTTCAGCGGCGTCTTGGCGTTGTTTCGCTTCTAGCGCGAGACGTTTTTTATTCTCTTCTTCTTTGCGCTGTTTTTCTGCTTCATCAGCAATGCGCTTCGCTTCAGCGGCATCTTGGCGTTGTTTCGCTTCTAGCGCGAGGCGTTTTTTATTCTCTTCTTCTTTGCGCTGTTTTTCTGCTTCATCAGCAATGCGCTTCGCTTCAGCGGCATCTTGACGTTGTTTATCTTCTAGCGCGAGACGTTTTTTATTTTCTTCTTCTTTGCGCTGTTTTTCTGCTTCATCAGCAATGCGCTTCGCTTCAGCGGCATCTTGGCGTTGTTTCGCTTCTAGCGCGAGGCGTTTTTTATTCTCTTCTTCTTTGCGCTGTTTTTCTGCTTCATCAGCAATGCGCTTCGCTTCAGCGGCGTCTTGGCGTTGTTTCGCTTCTAGCGCGAGGCGTTTTTTATTCTCTTCTTCTTTGCGCTGTTTTTCTGCCTCGTCAGCAATGCGCTTCGCGTTATCAGCTTCTTGACGTTGTTTTTCAGCATTGAAAGCCTCATCACTGAGTTGATCACTTCTCCAGACAACTTGGCGCCAATTATTATGTTCATCAGTGGCTAAACCATAAATAATTCTTCCATCATCTGTAATAATATGTGCTTCGGAATCTTTCCCACCGTTTAGCGTTCCTAAATCATGCATTGTGTTATTCCAATGAACAAAGCCATGACGGTGAAATATAGTAAAGGCTGAAACGCCTTTTGAATTGGCATTATTGGGAATTGTATCGTAGTTGTAATTATCGGTTTCAGACCAACCTACAATATACTTACCGTCAGCCGAGATATCTGTGGCTCTTGCGTTTCTATATGAAGATTCATTTTGTCTATTAGAAAGGTTGCCAATATTAATAAGTCTATCTTGTGATAAATCATAGCGTATTGCTTGGCTAAAGAGTGCCGAAGATGTTTTTATTCCACTCGGTAGTCTAACTTGATAATCATCATGCCAAACTTCTTCCCAACCGACGCTATAGTTGCCATCTGCTGAAATATCGATGAGTTTTGACGAACCAAATTTAGAACGACTAATCTCTTTTATGGGGCCGTCATTTGTCGTAATAAATGCAATTCTAGGATAATGACTGTCGTTGAGTTGTTTTTTAGAAAGATCTCGATTGAGTTGACCAATAAAAACCTGACCATTATCACTTATTTTTTGAATATCAACATTTCTTCTTTTTATTCCAGCAAAGAAGGGGTATTCCGTTATTGATGAGAGTAGAATGTTTTTTTCTGGATGATCTGATAGATATTTATTTACATTATCAATAGTTAAAGGGATGCTTGTTTTTTTATTTATATCATATATAAATGTTTCTTTTTTATCGTTACTAATGGTTGGGCTATATAAAATAAACTGGCCATCTTTTGTTAAATGCTTAATAGTTATATTTTTTTCTAAAATAGTGAATGTATTACTGTTTGTATTGTACGAGAAAGCATAACATTCAGAATAACCTTGGCAGGTATGAATATATCCCGGCAGAATATCAGTTTTAATCTTTTCATCTAATATAGATTTAGATTCTGTAGCATAACCGACAACGACCGCACCGTTTTCAGAGATTCGCTCTAGATAGACGGTATCTAATCGTTTATCACTCTCTTTATTTATTTTGTTTTTAGTTCTACCACCATCTGTACTAATAAATAATTCACTCGGTAGAAAGCTTTCATTAAAATGACTTTGTTCTCTACTATTATAATTTGGTAAATCTATCCTCATTGCGCGTTCAAAATTATCCGCTACTGTGTGATATGCCGTAAGAGTATCCTGACTTATGGCTGTATATACATAGACACTACCAAATGGAGTAAATAAGTATTGATTATAATTACTTTTACCTAATATTTTACCGTGATTATGTTTGTTATATTCATATCTTTTATCGCGAAGTTGATAATATTCATGGGCATTATTCGAAATGCTAAATGGCTTATAAATTGAATGTCCAATATCTTCTATATTATAATTCCCATAAGAATTAATAGGAAGTATATATGTAGAGAATAATATCAATAATATTGAATTATATTTTGTTTTCATTGCAGGTATCCATAGGGGAGTTTTTCACAGGAGATTAACTTCTGTATTAATTAAAGTCAATTGGATAAAATGAAATGGATATAATGTGTAATAGTTTTTAATTTATTATTGTTATGAGTAAATATTAGGTATCTTAATTAAATTGATATTTCTACGTTCTAATTCATTTTTTAGCGTGATAACTTCTTCTTTACATGCTGAGCGCCAATTACTTGCCACACCATATACACCGTGCTGATGAAAGGCATTTATTCTTATTAATACTGATTCGCCAAGTGAATTAATAAACTGAGAAAGTAATTCAATATTCTCTAAATAATCGGTTTTTTCCGGAATATATAAAAGGCGTAATTCTGTAAGTAATTTATTATTCGCTAACCATTTAATTGATTCTTTAATACGTTGATTACCTCTTCCAGTTAAATAAATATGGGTATCTTCATTCCAGCTTTTTAAATCAATCATCGCACCCTCCATATAAGGCGCAATTTTTTGCCAGCCATTAAGGGATAGTGTGCCATTACTGTCAATTAAACAGGTAAGATGTTTAAGGTCAGGTGCTTGCTTAATCGCTTTAAAATAGTCAATTAAGAAAGGAAGCTGTAACGTTGATTCGCCACCACTGACAGTGATGCCATTAATAAAAGCGGCATATTTACGTGTGATAGTGATTAACTCATCGACGGTATAAGTTAATGTCATCGGACTTGATTGACGGGGACATTGCTGAATACAAGTGTCACATTGCTCACAGCTTGTGCTGTTCCAGTAAATAATACCACTTTTTAGTGAAAGGGCTTGCTGAGGACAGGTTGGAATACAGTCACCACAATTGTCACAGATCCCCATTGTGTAGGGATTGTGACAATTTTTGCAGCGCAAATTGCACCCTTGTAAAAAGATGGCCAGGCGATTACCTGGGCCATCGACACAAGAAAAGGGGAGTATTTTATTTATCGAAACGCATCTGCTGTTCATGGCTTATCACACGCGGTTTACGTTCAGTAATATGGCAATTTGTTGTCGCTTCATCACCTAACCAAGTGGTATTCAGACGAGAACCTTCTTCTTTGTATTTTTTCAGATCCGATAAACGCACCATATAACCTGTAACGCGGACTAAATCATTACCACCCACATTGGCCGTAAATTCTCTTAATCCAGAAGAAAATGCCCCTAAACAGAGTTGCATTAAGGCATCAGGGTTCTGTTTTATGGTTTCATCGACGGTTAAAATATCGCTGATCCCAGAGGTATAAAACTGATGATGAGGGGCAACCGTCATTAAATGGGTAACAGGATCAGGCTCTTTACCATAAGGAATACGTGTTGCCGGCGTGGTGCCAATATCGGAGCTAATACCTGATTGTGCGTGTAACATAGCACGTTGTTTCCAGCCATATTTTACTGGAGTATCAGCAACAAACTGCGCCAGTTTTTCACTAATCACATAGCTCAGTTTGTTGGCGGATCCATTATCACCATAAGCAACGTGCTTGCCTTCTTTTTCAAGTAAAAGTGCAACGGCTTCTGCCATGCCATAAATACCAAACATTGGCGCAAAACGATCGGGTGAGATCAAACCTTCTTCCACTAAGAAACTCTGTTGAAAGAAGTGAGATTTTTCATAAAGAAACTCGCAACGCACATCAATGATCTCGATTTGTTTCTGCATATAAAACGGCAAAACATTATTCAGAAAATCTTGGCTATCTTGGCTGTGTTTAGCAACTTCTTTAAGGTTAATCCGTACTAAAGTGCTACCGCCACCGCTTTGAGGCAGCGAGTTATAACAACTCACAATGCCATATTCATCTTTGCCAAATACAGCATCTTGCAAAGGCCCATTAGCAATATGAGGCTTACTGCTGTGGCAAATATTGGTAATTGCCTGATGCAATAAATCAGATGGTGTCGAGTTCGCATCGTAAATAAAGGTGAGGTTAGGAGCGACTTGTTGAAGTTCTACATCTATTTTAAGGATTAAGCGTGTGATGATGGAGTCTTCAGGGCCAATATTCGCGTGCATAAACGCATCAGGCAGGGTTCTATCAAGATAGCGCCAGAAACGTTTTAATTTAGGGTAAAGCTGTTCTTCGGTCAGTTTACCCACATAAGGTAATAAGATTTTATCAATACGACCCAAATACACAGGCATAGAGGTTACAGAAGGTACATGATGATAAAGAATAGTTAGCATATTCAGTGCATCATCAAAATCTTGTGCGGGCTCTAGCTCTAAATAGTGAGAGCCTTGTGCTAAAAACTTTGCATAATCCGGTAAAACATAACGTGGTTTATAAGGGGCGTGACCTTCATACATATCACAGATAACCCGCTGTTCAAGTGCTTTAGTTGCATCCTCAGAAAGTGCTGGATAAGGCAACATATTTTCTGCTTCTAATGCGAGAAAATGACGCTTTTGTTCAGGGGAAAGGGTTGGGTTTTCTACGATTTGTTGACAACGTTGGATAACAGATTGTTCAGTCATAACCACCTCAGTACTCAAAGAGCCATAAAAAGATTTAAAACCTATCTTTTTAGGTTAATGACTTGATTAAAATTTACCGTGACTTTAAACAAAACCCCTTTAAAGATTAAGGAAATAGCACAAAAATACGCATAAATTAGATATATCTAAATTAATTTGTGCCTATTAGAAATCAAAAGGTGAGTCACCCATTTATTGATGACTCACCTTTTGATTTTTTTAAATAAACGGTGTGTTACTTTTTGTTTGATGTGTCGTCTGTTTCTTCTTGCTCTTTAGTGACGTGACTATCTTGATTATCATTTTCATTCTCTTCATCGTCTTTTTCAGTACGAGGCGGTAAATTGGCCGTTAATAAATAAGGAGACTGTTGCCAATGAACGGGAGTTAGCTGAAGAAGGTTATGAGAAAGCAAAAAGCCAATCGCAAGTGCAACCAATAACATGACTCGCAATAAATTAGTGGTGTTATCGACTTGGCTTGATTCAGTGACAAGTTGATGAGTATCCAGCGTGAGTCTTAAAAAGCCTTTGGGTTTATCTTTGCCCGGCACAGGCACAACAAGTTGATGATTAAAAGAACCTCCACTCTTTTGCCCTTCTAAAGCTAATCGCTCTTTAACAGTGACATTTTCACCACTATGCGCTATTTGTGTACCATCTTCTAAATAAAGGCTGGCATCAAGCACCCGACTATCGTGGGTCAGATGATTTAAATTAGCCATAATGAGGGGATTTACGTTATCTTTGCTACTGTCATCTATATAAGTGGATAAAGAGAACGCAACTTGTTCTGCCAGTGTTTTTGCAAGCTCTTCAAACTGAGTGATACGGGCGTGCTGATTGGCACGGCTAAAATAAGACGCGCCTTGCATAAGAAATGCCAATAGTGCGATACAAATCAGTATAATCGCCGTTTTTTGTAGTTTGAATTTTAGTTTGTCTTTAAGCATGTTCATCCTTTTGCGTAAGCAAGTATGTGCATGTTGCCAGATGAGCCAGAGATAGAATAGGCTGAATAACGATTATTTTGTTCAGACAGGGGAAAACAGGAGAATAAGTATGTCAAATAGTCTGACCTATTGCTATTTACCGGATGAAATCCGTAAATGGCCAGGTCTGCCTTTATCACTCAGTGGTGAAGAGGTGATGCCACTAGATTATCGTGCTGGTGATAGCGGATGGTTACTTTATGGACGTGAACTTGATAAGAAAAGAATAAGCGAGTTCCAACATAAATTAGGCGTGGCAATCGTGGTGGTTTCTTCATGGCGTATTGATGATTATCAAGTGGTGCGTATTGCAGGTAGCCTAACTCGCCGAATTCGCCGTTTATCTGATGAATGTGGCCTAGATGTCGTTCCTCTAGGTGAAATCCCTCGCTTGCGTTCTCCGGGGCTTTTAGTGATGGATATGGACTCAACGGCTATTCAAATTGAGTGCATCGATGAAATTGCAAAATTGGCGGGTGTAGGTGATAAAGTTGCAGCGATAACAGAACGCGCAATGCAAGGCGAAATGGATTTTAGTGAAAGCTTAAAACTCCGAGTTGCTGAACTTAAAGGTGCAGACGCGTCTATTTTGCAAAAAGTGATGGATGATTTACCACTTATGCCGGGATTAACAAGCTTAGTTCGAAAACTTCAGGCAATGGATTGGCATATTGCTATTGCCTCCGGTGGTTTTACTTATTTTGCTGATAATTTAAAACAAAAATTACGTTTAGTGTCCGCGGTGGCTAATCATCTTGAAATTAAAGATGGCAAACTCACTGGTAAAGTTAAAGGCCCTATTGTTGATGCGAAATATAAAGCACAAGTCCTTGCGCGTTTAGCTAAGGATTTAGAGATCCCAATAGAGCAAACAATTGCCATTGGTGATGGCGCAAACGATCTTAAAATGTTGAGAAAAGCAGGACTTGGTATTGCTTATCATGCGAAGCCTAAAGTGTATGCTCAGGCGAAAGTGGCTATTCGTCACGCTGATCTAATGGGTGTATTGTGCATTTTAAGTGGTGGTTTAAAACACGAAGAGCGCTAAGCGCGTTTTTCTGAAATCGTTATTGTTGGGAGAGAAGTGTGGCAAAAGCAGCAAAAAGAGCCTTTGTATGTAATGAATGTGGTGCTGATTATCCTCGTTGGCAAGGGCAATGCTCTGCTTGTCATGCGTGGAATACAATTACAGAAGTGCGCCTTGCCGCAGCCTCTTCTTCCCGCAATGATCGTTTTAGTGGATTTGCGGGTGATGCAAAAGGCGTTAGCCGTGTTCAAAAGCTATCGGAAATTAGCCTTGAAGCATTACCCCGATTCTCAACGGGATTTAAAGAGTTTGACCGTGTATTAGGCGGTGGCGTTGTACCCGGAAGTGCCATTTTAATCGGGGGAAGCCCCGGCGCAGGTAAAAGTACGCTATTACTACAAACTATGTGCCGTTTAGCCACAGAAATGAAAACACTGTATGTCACGGGTGAAGAGTCACTACAACAAGTCGCTATGCGTGCTCATCGATTAGGTTTACCGACAGCAGAACTGAATATGTTGTCAGAAACCAGTATTGAACAGATTTGTTTAATTGCCTCACAAGAACAACCTAAATTAATGGTGATTGACTCTATTCAAGTGATGCATATGGCGGATATTCAATCTTCACCGGGCAGTGTTGCTCAAGTGCGTGAAACGGCCGCTTATCTAACTCGTTTTGCTAAAACCAATGATGTCGCCATTATTATGGTTGGCCATGTGACAAAAGATGGCACATTGGCAGGACCTAAAGTACTGGAACACTGCATTGACTGTTCTGTTATGTTGGATGGTGAAACAGACTCTCGTTTCCGTACTTTACGCAGCCATAAAAACCGTTTTGGTGCG
The DNA here is from genome assembly GCF_002607735.1 of Proteus alimentorum. GTDB lineage: Bacteria > Pseudomonadota > Gammaproteobacteria > Enterobacterales > Enterobacteriaceae > Proteus > Proteus alimentorum. Next base: position 214,622 of record NZ_NBVR01000020.1, on the reverse strand, counting down.
GTTAATGAATTAGGCGTTTTTGCAATGACAGAACAAGGATTACGAGAAGTGAGTAATCCCTCAGCGATCTTTTTAAGTCGTGGAGATGAAATAACATCAGGTAGTTCTGTTATGGTGGTGTGGGAAGGAACAAGACCTTTACTGGTTGAGATCCAAGCCTTAGTCGATCACTCAATGTTGTCCAATCCTCGTCGTGTTGCGGTGGGATTAGAGCAAAATCGTCTTGCTATTCTACTGGCTGTTTTACATCGCCATGGTGGTTTACAAATGTCTGATCAAGACGTTTTTGTGAATGTGGTGGGGGGCGTAAAAGTCACAGAAACCAGTGCAGACTTAGCCTTGTTATTATCATTAGTATCAAGTTTCCGTAATCGTCCTTTACCGCGTGATTTAGTGATATTTGGTGAAGTTGGGCTTGCGGGAGAAATTCGACCTGTACCTAGTGGGCAGGAGCGTATTGCAGAAGCTGCAAAACATGGATTTAAACGGGCAATTGTTCCAAGCGCGAATATGCCGAAAAAAAATCCCGCCGATATGAAAGTGTATGGTGTGAAGAAGCTGTCAGATGCGTTATCTGTCCTTGATGATTTGGAAGACTTCTAAAGGAGAAAAGTATGGGCTCTTTTGATTATATCAAACAGGCTATCAGAAAAAATGGATATACTTTACAACAAGTTGCTGATGAAAGTGATATGACGAAAGGCTATCTTAGCCAATTGATTAATAATAAAATCAAGAGTCCCAGTGCGCAAAAGATGTCGGCATTACACCAATTTTTAGGGTTAGAATACCCCGTGAAAAAGAAAACGATTGGTGTGATTTTTGGCAAATTTTATCCTCTTCACACCGGACATATTTATTTAATTCAACGCGCTTGTAGTCAAGTCGATGAATTGCATGTCATTTTATGTCATGACGAGCCTCGTGATAAAAACCTATTTATTAACAGTGCGATGTCACAGCAACCGACTGTCAGTGACAGATTGCGCTGGTTATTACAAACCTTTAAATATCAAAAGAATATCCGTATTCATGAGTTTGACGAGCATGGTATCGAGCCACAACCTCATGGTTGGGAAATGTGGAGTGAAGGGATCAAAACGTTTTTGCGCGAAAAGCAAATTACACCTGATTTTATCTATACCAGTGAGCGAGAGGACGCGAATCAATACAACGTGTTCTTAGGTATTGAAACCGTGTTGATTGATCCTGAACGCTCATTTATGAACATTAGCGGTCGTCAAATTCGCCAAGCACCGTTTAAATATTGGGAATATATTCCAACGGAAGTAAAACCCTTCTTTGTGCGCACAGTGGCGATTTTAGGCGGTGAATCCAGCGGTAAATCCACGTTAGTGAATAAGCTCGCCAATATTTTCAATACCACCAGCGCATGGGAATATGGGCGTGATTATGTCTTCTCTCATTTAGGGGGAGATGAAATGGCGTTGCAATACTCCGACTACGATAAAATTGCGTTAGGTCATGCTCAATATATTGATTTTGCTGTTAAATATGCGAATAAAGTGGCCTTTGTTGATACGGATTTTGTGACCACACAAGCATTTTGTTTACGTTATGAGGGCAAAGAACATCCTTTTGTTCAAGCGCTGATTGATGAATATCGTTTTGATTTAGTGATTTTGCTAGAAAACAACACACCATGGGTTGCTGATGGTCTACGCAGTTTAGGTAGCGATAAAGAGAGACGTTATTTTCAAACCTTATTGATGGAAATGCTCGATAAAAATAATATTGAATATATCAAAGTAAACTCACCTGATTATGACGAGCGCTTTTTAAGTTGTGTTGAATTAGTGAGAGAATTATTAATGATGCAGTCAAAGCATATTGAATAACGTTATGATTAGAAACGCCATTTTATGGCGTTTTCTACATTTGATAACCTCACTTTTACCAAAAAATAAATCACTTCAACTTACTATTCTTCATCTCTGATGACTTATAAGAATTAAATCCCTGCCCAAAAGATAAAAATATATAAAAAAATCTGTCAAATAAGCTATCTACGTAATAATGCTATTTTTTTCAATAAGGTGAAAAAGGTTACTGAAAATTAATTCAGGGATCTTTATGATAGATATCAGGTATAGATTTATCAGTGTGTATTTCTTTTGCCATTAGGTGTGAGAGGGATCACACGCTTTATCTTCATTCGCTCAGGTGAAGAAGCAGACTATTTTTCGTAAAAGGACAAGATAATGGCGCAACCTTCCCGTGTTTCACTTCATATCAAGAAAACAGTCATTTCGTTAGCGATTGCTGCTTTAGGTTTTACCGTTTCATCAAATGCATTGGCTTATCAAAAAGTTCATCAACCCGATAATAGTTATCAACAGTATGTCTCTCAGCGCCAAACGGTTGATAGTTTGATCCAAGATGCATTAGATGCCTTTAAGTCACCCGCGCGAGTCTCTGATGCGGGCTTTACGGGAAAACTGCCATCAAATATGGAAATTGTGGCGCAAAAACTGCAGCAAGCTTATAAATTAGAACCTTATCGCCTCGATTTATTATTTAGCACGGCTAGCGCTTATATCTATAACAATGATGTTCCTCGCGCAATTACGATTTATAAACAGATCCTAGAAGCGGCTCCTGATGATATTGATGCACTAATTTACGTTACTTCATGGACGCGTTTTGAGGGTAAAGGCAAAGAGAGCGAAGCGTATTTCAATAAGTTGAAATCATTAAATCCAGCGAAAGCTGAAGAGATTAGTCGCTTCTTTGCTCAAATTGATCGTGTTAGCAAAATGCCGTTAAGCGATAAATTGACGCCTGCTGATTTAGCAAAACTGAATAAAACTAAAGATAACAATGCGATTGTGACATTGGGTTATGCGTTAAATCCCGATGGTACAATGAACAAAATCTTAATTGAACGTCTAAATAAAACCTTAGAAGTGGCTAAACAATTGCCTGATGCCATGATTGTTGTGACAGGGGGCGTACCTAAAGCTCACCAAACAGAAGGTAAATTAATGGCGGATTGGTTGGTGAAAAACGGTATTGCGCCAGAACGTATTTTCCAAGAGAACTATGCGCGTACAACCGTCGAAAATGCGCTATTTAGCCGTTATGCTTTAACTAAACATCGTATTAAAACAGCTGTGATTATTAGCTCTGGTAGCCATGTCCGTCGTGCCGATGCAATTTTTACTCTCGCAAGCTGGCAAAGTGGTCCAAGTGATATCACTTACTTAACGGTTGTTGCACCTGATAAACCATTGGCAGAATTACAAAAAGCCAGTAAATCCGATATACAGGGCATTTATCGTGATGGTTTAAAAGCGCTAGGATTATGGAGTTTCCGCAGTTATCCATTAGAAGAGCGTTGATTTAGGTAAATATTGAATAGTGAAAGAGCTCAAATATGAAGTGATTTTATAACGTTGAGCTCTTTTTTAGATAATAAAAGTAACTCTGATAACGCTCGCTAGTGATTGAAAAAATCTTGAATTGAGAGCGTTTCTGATCCTGCTGTGGCAGAAGCTTATTTTAGCAATGTTTGCCAATCATTTGGTGGTTTTCCTGCTTTTAGTTTTGATGAAAATACTTTATATGCATCACTTTTAGAGTCGTAAGCATGTCGTGTATTCACCTATGCTAGTCAGTAAGTGGTGCGTCTAAGTCAATTTCAACGCCATCAGTAAGCTCTTTCACCTCAGCCCATAATGTTGTAGGTACTGATTTGATATGCTGTGCATTTTTCTTCATATCTTTTTCAAGGAAAGAGAGAAATTCAGATATAACGGGATCATATTGTTTCTCCTTAACTTTATCCCATGATCAGATAAGTTGTTCAAACGATCGGGAATTTGCAAGTCATGATATCGTAATGCAAATGCATTGTGCGTATCGTTTAATAGAACGATTTTTTATGGACAAATTAGTATATTTATTGAATTGATAACAATTCTCATTACTATTGTTTCTTACGATAGTTTATAACGAGAACAATAAAGTGAGAATTCCTCTGATGATATGTGCATTAATGGCTTCTTTCCCTAGTTTTTCCAATTGCTTAACCGTAACCGAAGGCAAAGAAATAACTGGTCAATTTGATAACGACACGCTATGTTTTACCACGCATTTAGAGCGTGAACGTTATGCCGAACTGAATGTGAAAGGAATACAAAACCTACGTTTAGAAACTCAAGATGGCAAGCATCTGCGCAGTTTATTAAAAGAAGTTCCTACAGATGGAAAACAAAAAGTTCGCTTTTTATTGCCTGAAACTGCGATTTATCAATTGATTGCACAAGGTGAGGTGGGAAAACCATGGCAACTCACATTGACAACACAGCCTTATCAGCCTTTAGACAAAGATGCGGAGATTGCACTAACTAGCCCCCGTTTACAAACACTCGCAAAACAACTCAATCAACAAAATATTCAGGCATTTTGGCAACAGGTACGCCACGAAGGTACACCCCTTATTGAGCCTTATGATAAGGATAAAAAGTTAGTGACTTTCTTATGGCAAGGTGCAAAAAAGAATGTTTATTTATTGGGATCACCCGATGGTAATCATGATCCGTTAACCCATTTGGCCAATAGTGATATTTGGTATCGTAGTTATATCGTACCTAATGATACGTTAATGCAATATAAGTTAGCGCCTGATGTTCCGATTATTGAGAATGTAGAACCCTTTGAACAACGTCGCGCAATTTTAACTACCGCACAAGCGGATCCGTTTAATCCCCACAATTCGCCAAGTCAATTTGAAGATATCTATAATCACTTTTCTTTATTATCGTTAGATCGACAACGTGAATGCCAATTACCCGATATTCTTAACAGAACAATGAAAGGCAAGACGGAGATTGTTCGTTTTCACAGTGAAATCTTAAATAATGATCGTGAAATTGCACTTTATCTGCCTGCCCAAAAAATGGAAACACCGCGGATCCTCGTATTATTTGATGGTCAAACGTATCGCCGCCAATATGGTATTGATCGGTTTTTTGATAAGCAGATCGAGGAGGGTAAATTGGCGCCAATAATGATCTTATTTGTTGATAGTATTGATAGTGATCGTCGTAGTGTTGAATTACCGCCGAATCCTGATTTTTACCGTTTCTTGGCAGATGAACTCTTTGTTTGGCTAGAAAAAGAGAAGGGTATTCACGTATCAGGAGAAGAAACGATGGTATCAGGCTCAAGTTATGGCGGATTAGCGTCCTCTTGGGTGGCATTTAATCGCCCTGATCGCTTTGGTAAAGTGCTGAGTATGTCTGGCTCTTATTGGTGGGCGCCTGAAAATGAAGAGCCTGAATGGCTTATTCGACAATTTGAGCAAGCAGATAAAAAGCCATTACAGTTTTTCTTAGAGGCTGGGTTATTTGAAAGCCGTGGTGATAAAGGCGGGATTTTAAATAATAATCGTCATCTTAAACAGGTTTTAGAGCAAAAAGGTTATCCTGTTAAATCACTCGAAATGGCCAGTGGACATGATTATATTTCTTGGTGTGAAACCCTGTATTTGGGGGTCAAAGCATTAACTCAAGAGAATGACGAGTTTAAGATCTTGCCTTAATACCACGTCTTAACTATATGCTTTAATACAACCAAAGCTTATACATGCATTAGCGGTATAAGCTTTTTGTTTGTCATCAACTTGTCATAAAGTTGTCATTGAAATCGCTTTTACTCTTCATTTCTCTGTCATTTAACTGCCGTAAGCTTTTCCTGACTTAAAACATTAACCCTGTTTTTTACTTTAGAGTGCAAGGAAAAAGCTATGTCTCATCGTTACCAACGTTCTATTTTATCCGTTATTGTAACAACACTATTGGCTGGCGCGAGTTTCTCTTCTTTTGCAGCTCCCGTTGCTGCTGATGCAATTTTGGCACAAGATCGCGCAGCAAAAGGTAATATTACGGAATTTGGCGGTGCTCGCCGTATGACTCAGGATCAAACTGAGGCATTAAAAGCCGCTTTACATAATAACCAAGCGAAAAATGTGATCCTCTTTATTGGTGATGGTATGGGGGATTCTGAAATCACTGTTGCGCGTAACTATGCTGAAGGTGCAGGTGGTTTCTTTAAAGGTATCGATGCCTTACCTATTACGGGTCAATATACACACTATGCTTTAGATAAAAAAACACAAAAACCTAATTATGTAACAGACTCCGCCGCTTCTGCGACAGCATGGGCTTCGGGTGTGAAAACCTATAATGGTGCATTAGGGATTGATGTGTTTGGTCAGGATCACCAAACCATTTTGGAATTAGCAAAAGCCAATGGAAAGGCCACAGGGAACGTGACAACCTCTGAAATCCAAGATGCGACACCTGCGGCACTGTTCTCGCATGTCACAGGACGTAAATGTTATGGCCCTGTTGAAACCTTAGAGAAGTGCTCAACCAATGCACTTGAAAATGGGGGGCGAGGCTCTATCTCCGAGCAACTCTTAGTGACTCGTGCTGATGTTACATTAGGGGGCGGTGCGAAAAGTTTTGCACAAACTGCGACTGCGGGTGAATACAAAGGTAAAACGTTAGAACAACAAGCGATTGAACGCGGTTATCAAATTGTCAAAGACGCAAAATCGTTAGATGCGATTACACTGGCAAACCAAGATAAACCCGTATTAGGTTTATTCCATGATGGAAATATGGCGGTGGCATGGGAAGGCCCTAAAGCCACGTATCATGGTAATTTAAATAATCCACCTTTAGAGTGTAAACCTAACGCTAAACTCGATCCAAATGCGCCAACACTGGCACAAATGACCAAAAAAGCGATCGACTTACTGAAGACCAATGAAAATGGCTTCTTCTTACAAGTTGAAAGTGCCTCTATTGATAAGCAAGATCATAATGCTAATCCTTGCGGGCAAATTGGTGAAACCGTTGCACTAGATGAAGCCGTACAAATCGGCTTAGATTTTGCTAAACAAAACGGTGATACGCTGATTATTGTCACTGCTGACCATGCGCATTCAAGTCAAATTATTGAAGCTGATGTGAAATCCAGTGGGTTAACACAGGCGCTTATCACCAAAGATGGTGCGGTGATGGTGGTGAATTATGGTAACTCAGAAGAAGAGTCACAAGAGCATACTGGGGCACAATTACGGGTTGCCGCTTATGGTCCACATGCTGCGAATGTGGTTGGGTTAACTGACCAAACAGACTTATTCTTCACAATGCGTGATGCGATGGGTCTGAAGTAAATTTCAGTTGAATTTATAGTCTGTCTGAACCTGTAGTCGAATTGCCTTACTAAATTGTTGTATTTTCGCGCGACTTAGAGAGATACCCTCTGGTCGCGTTTTTTTATTAAGCATTAAGCCTATTTAAAATAAAATGATAATAAATCAATAAGTTACTTACAGGCTGATTTTGAAAGTTACATATTCTCTGCTATAATTAACAGAACTTACAAATTAATCTATGTAATATTCTCAATTTCTCCATTGATTATTGTACTTAAGTTGCAATATCTTTTTGTCTAATGACTCTCTATGTTATTAAGGCATTACCCGTAAAAAAATCTTTTCTCAGATAAATTATCTGCTCGTGGTCTTTCTCTTTTTATGAGATCGAAGGAGAACAGAGTCAAACAAACAATGATAAAAATAAGGTTGTTATTTCTATGCTGACACTGCTTCATTTACTCTCATCTGTTGCGCTTCTTGTTTGGGGAACACATATTGTTCGCACTGGCATTATGCGCGTCTTTGGCTCTGATTTACGCCGAATTTTAGGTAAAAGTATTAATAAAAAATCCAATGCCTTCCTCGCTGGCGTGGGAGTAACGGCATTAGTTCAAAGCAGTAATGCGACGGCACTTTTGGTTATCTCTTTTGTGACGCAAGGACTGATTTCGATCACGCCTGCTCTTGTGATAATGCTAGGCGCCGATGTGGGTACAGCGTTAATGGCGCGTGTACTGACGTTTGATCTCTCTTGGTTATCTCCGCTTCTTATTCTTGTCGGGGTGATCACTTTTCTAAGTCGTAAAAAAGAGCGTGTTGGGCAATTAGGGCGAGTAGGAATTGGTCTTGGCTTAATTATTTTAGCCTTACAACTCATCGTCACCTCAGCTGAGCCAATCACTCATGCCAGTGCAGTACAAGCTATCTTTACTTCATTAAGTGGAGATACCGTTTTAGCTCTTCTCGTTGGTGCTTTATTTGCGATGGTCAGCTACTCAAGTCTTGCCGCCGTGTTATTAACCGCGACATTGAGTGCAACTGGGTTAATGCCTTTGTATATCAGCTTATGCATTGTGATTGGCTCTAATATTGGTAGTGGCTTGCTCGCGTTAATGAGTAGCCGAGGGCAGAGTGTTGTTTCACGCCAAGTGGTATTAGGAAGCCTATTTTTTAAATTAATTGGTGCGTTATTGGTTTTACCTTGGATAACCATAATTGCAAATAAAATCCAGCAATACGGATTTTCACCGGCTGAAGTCGTTATCTATTTTCATGTTATTTATAATCTTGCTCGCTGTATTTTGATGATCCCTTTCGTCGGCATAATGGCAAAATTATGTCAGCGGCTGATCCCTGAATTACCAGTGACTGAGTCTGAAATGGCACCGCGTTATTTAGATCAATCCGCCATTGATACACCTTCATTGGCAATTGCTAATGCGGTTAGAGAATCACTACGATTAGGTGATGTTATAGAACAAATGCTGCAACGTTTTACTGCGTTAATGGAAGGCGATCGTCAGCAAAAAAGGGAAATTAGTCAGCTAGAAGAAGAGGTGGAATTACTCCACAGCAGCATCAAATTGTATATGGCACAAATCCAACAGCATGATCTAGGAACTGAAGATTCTCGGCGTTGGGCTGAAATTATTGATACAGCGATGAATTTACAACAATCATCCGCTATCATTGCGCGTATGTCGGCTGAAGTGGTGAACAAAGGTCTAAATCACCACTTATTTTTATCGGAGGAAGGACGTCGTGAATTACAGACACTCCTTGAGCGTCTGCAAAGTAATCTGAATCTGGCGATGTCGGTATTTGTTTCCGGCAACATGGAACATGCTCGTAAATTACGTCGAGCAAAACATCGTTTCCGTTTACTCAACCAGCGTTACTCGTTTGCTCATGTAGAACGTCTTCATTTGCATAACATGCAAAGTATTGAAACCAGTTCACTGCATACTAGTTTGCTTGGTGATATGAAACGGTTGAATTCCTTGTTCTGTGCAGTGGCTTATCACGCACTAGAACGAAGTGAATCATCATCAGAACAGGTTAATCTTTAATAATGAAATACACTATTCGTCAATTAACACGAAATGAAATTCCACAAGTATGGGAAATTGATAGAACTGAGCTTATTGAAAAGCTATATGTATTAAAAGAAGGAACATTGCTTTTATCAGAGCAATGCTTTGATATGAAAGGTTGGCCAGAAGGTGAAGCAGAACATTACACACCTGTTTTGCTTGAAAGTTTTGACCGAGGCGCGCCTTTTTGGGGTGTTTTTAAACACGGTCAGTTGGTCGCAGCAGCAAGTGTTGATCCACAAAAACGAGGACAAAATGGCACTTTACTTCAACTCTCTTTTTTACATGTTAGCCATCAGCAACGTGGACAAGGTTTAGCTCGAATATTATTTGATTATTGTGTGGAATATGTGAAGAAAAAAGGGGCTGGTGGGTTATATATCTCATCAACACCTTCTGAAAATAGCGTAAATTTTTATCAGCATTTAGGCTGTTGTTTAATTGATATTCCTGATCCTGAACTTTATGAAAGAGAGCCTGAAGATATTCATTTAGTCTTTCATTTTACCGAGTCAAATAACACTTAATTTCGTTTATTGAATACGATAACAACATAATAAAATCCAATGCCTTATCGTGAAAATGATAAGGCATTTTTTATATATCATACTAAAAAATAGATATAACCCTTTAAAAAATAAGGATATAAGGTGAGTTTTTTTCTTTATATAAGTTGATTTAGTATAGTGGTTATATAATAATGAAAATCATTATCATTTAATGGTGATTATTATGGCTAAACCAACACGTATTTCTGCAACGACATCTTGGACATCTCGCATTAGTTTATGGGAAATGTTGGCGGTTTCTTCTTTACTAACTGTGATCACTCATTCTATTGCAGGAACATCCGCCTTTACGCTGGTTTTAGTGGTTTCAATGTTGTTATCAACCTTGATGCTGTTCCATAAAAAATTACAAATGTGGGTAATGATCCCCGCAGGCGTTGTATTAACCTACAGTTTGATGACACTTTTAGTCGCGTATCATGGATAGAGAATAGAAGATCCAGCGTGTAATCGAAAGGGGGTTATTACAAGAAAAAGAAGGGTTATTGAGTGGTGCGAAGAGGGGGACTTGAACCCCCACGTCCGTAAGAACACTAACACCTGAAGCTAGCGCGTCTACCAATTCCGCCATCCTCGCAGTCTTACTCAATTAATTTTACTCTATACATTGTCTGTTTGGTGCGAAAGGGGGGACTTGAACCCCCACGTCCGTAAGGACACTAACACCTGAAGCTAGCGCGTCTACCAATTCCGCCACTCTCGCATTCAGACAGGAAGCGAATTTTATGCCTTTTATTTTTGGCGTCAATTATTTTTTATCAATAAATTATTTTGGTGATGAAAAATAAAACACCTTGAATGGTTACTTAAAATTAGCCCAAAAAATAAAACCCTGTTATTTATAACAGGGCTTGTGATTAGTCTTTCTTAGTTGCTTGGTAAACTTTGAATTTACCTGTTGATGCAAGCACTTCATGAGAGCCAAATACATGATCCAATATATCTGGATAAGGGATAAATGAATTCGCTACAATGCGTAATTTACCGCCTCTTTTCAGATAATTTGGTGCAAGGCGAATAATATCTTCAGCGGCTTCATAGCTTGTACCTAAGCCATCATGGAAAGGTGGATTTGAGACTATCCAATCATAAGTTTCTTCAACGGCTGAATAGACATTACTCGCAATCACTCGACCTTCTAATTCATTCACGTTTAAGGTGGCGATACTAGAAGAAATTGCTGCAGCATTCACATCGCATAGTGTCAGTTTCAACATTGGGTTTTTCTTGCCAAGTACAGTGGCAAGAACACCACAACCACATGCCATATCCAGTAAATCCCCAACCATAGCGTCATCAAAAGTTGATAGTAATAAACGGCTACCCTCATCTAATGCACTTTGGCTAAAGACACCCGGTAATGCCATTACAGTAAGGTCGTTATGGCGATAAGTTTGCCACCAGTTATTACGGTCAAACAGTGTTTGATATGTTTGAGTACCAAAAAATAAGCTACAACGGCGTGCTGAATCTATTTTTTTAAGTTTAGCGATACCATTCATTAATTCAGTGGCACTTTTAACACCGCTACGGTTTTCACCAACGATAAAGATTTCAGTACCCACTTGTAAGTTAGAGCAAAGGCTACGCAGTTGGAAAGTGGCTTCGTTTTTATTTTTAGGCCAAAAATAGATCAAGGTATTACAATATTTCACAAAGGATTGATCTGCAACTAAACCGAAGAGTGCGTTATCACCCATTGATTTTAGTAATGGTAGCCACTGGTGATATTGGTTGGTATATGCTCGGACACTTTTCGCCTGAATTTGCGCCGCGAAAGTATCTTGAAGATCACCTGCAATAAGTACATGTCTGTCTGCGAAATGATCTAGGTGACGAAGAATAACTTCGCTAGCAGGGGACAGTGAGGACATTATGATTATTACTCCTTAAAAAACATGAGACGCATGATATCAGATATAAAGAAACTGACGCTATTTATTGGCGTAGTTTATGCCCTCTGATACTATGTACCGTTGTTCTACACTTGATAGGTAAGCATAATGAGCCGTAAAGACAGAATGTTATCCCAACTTGGAATTCGTCAGTGGGTACTTCGTAAGCCTGCTGTGTTAAAAGGCGAGCATTCTGTTCAATTTCCGGATACAACACGTTTACTTATCATTACTGATGATACCGTTGATCTAAATAACGGGCTTTTCTCTGATATTTTTAGCGCCATGGGGATAGATAAAGACGAAATCTATTGTATTACAACAGATGATGTGAGCATGCTCACAGAATCATTTGATCTTCCCTGCTGGTTATTAGGCATTGATCTCATACTTCCCTCTGAATATACTTCTCTGAGAAGCCCTTCATTACATCAGTTATATTTTGATGCTGATGCAAAACGCGATCTTTGGAAACAAATCTATCAATATGAAGACCATTTCACTCTTAAACCCTGCTGATTTACCCTTAGCATGGCAAATTGAAAAATTAAGTCATTCATTCCCTTGGAGTGAAGAAACATTTTATAGTAACCAAGGAAGTCATTATTTTAATCTGAAAATTTGCATTGATAATATTATTGTAGGTTTCGCAATTACGCAATTAATATTAGATGAGGCAACACTTTTTAATATCGCAATCCATCCTGATTATCAGGGGAAAGGTTACGGTAAAGCACTTTTATTGGAACTGATTGAAACACTTGAGAAAAAAAATATCACTACCTTGTGGTTAGAGGTACGGGAATCTAATGAAAAAGCGTTCAATCTCTATGAATCTATAGGATTTAATTTCGTTTCAAAACGCAAAAACTATTACCCAACAAAGACGGGAAATGAAGATGCGATTATCATGGCTTATCCTATTTCTTTCTAATTAAATCTTTATTTAAGTTAAATTTAAAACGTCTTCTATTAGGCGTTTTTTTATTTTCTTTGAAGTATGAAGATTTTATTTTTTATTAATTGTATTTAAAATTTATCTTTATTTTTACTTAATGTAAATTTATCAAGTTAATTTCACTTTTGTCATCGTTTAATTTTAAAACATTAGGTGATTATAACGGTGTTAAAAAGGTGAATGGTATTTAAAATAAGTAAAGTGAGTATTTATTTTTGTTTTAAATAAAGTGATTAGTCTCTAAATATAGACAAAATTAAATCTAAATAAAGGTGTGTTTATTTAGATCCTTATATTCAATCCCGATTTTAACCGAAAATAAATAGGCTAATTCTTTGCTTTTCGATGATGCTCATGCGTAACACTTGGAAAGTATGTACAAACTTCTTCTTTATTACACTTATCTTCCGATGATTTGACGCATCTGTTCGCTATTATCAGCTTGAGTATCTCTCTTTTGTTAATTGCGAATACCTTCGTTTAACTATATGTAATTATATATCAATTTATATTTTTTGATATGTAATAGCTAATCAGTTTTGTGTTTTTTGAAGTGGTGTGATATGTTTTTATATATAATTTTTCTACGGTGATTTATTAAGGTATATTAAAATGAGCTATGTAACAGAGCAAATACTAGAAAGCCTTCGAGAAGCTCGGATACGTAAAGGGTTTAGCCAAAGAGAACTGAGCGCACGCTCGGGTGTACCTCAAAGCCATATATCGAAAATCGAGTCTGGCAGCGTTGATTTAAGAATGTCCAGTTTGATTGCACTTGCCCGTGTACTCGACTTTGAGTTATTTGCCGCACCAAAAAAGCTTGTACCTGCTATTAAGTCGATAATTCGAAGCAACCAAGGGATCAGCGATGAAGGTGAGCCAATGTCGCCCGCATATCAGTTAGAGGAAGATGACGATGACTAATCATATTTCTACGCTCAACGTTTTGCTCTACGGTGAACCCATCGCAACAATCACCAACGTGGGCAATGACAGAACGCTTTTTGCTTTTATGGAACCGTACATTAATGACAAATCACGGCCTGTGCTAGGACTTGGTTTTAAAGATACGTTGGGTGGCTTGCTGACCAATTTCAATCCTACTCAAACCAAATTAATTCCGTTTTTCTCCAACCTTTTGCCAGAGGAAACCATGCGTAGTTACCTAGCAGATCGTGCCGGTGTGAACCCTGCACGTGAGTTTTTTCTATTGTGGGTATTAGGACAGGACTTAGCTGGCGCGATCACTGTTGAAGCTGCTGATGGTGAAGCACTGCCACCTAATGTGCATCAACACATTAAAGATGAAACGAAAATTGAAGTACCAATGCGCTTCTCATTGGCGGGTGTACAGTTGAAGTTTTCAGCGGTGCAACAGGCTAACGGTGGTTTGACGATCCCGGCGACAGGTAAAGGTGGCTCTTGGATTGTGAAATTACCGTCATCTCGATTTGAAGCTGTGCCAGAAAATGAATATTCGATGATGGAACTTGCTCGAATGTTAGGAATGGATGTGCCAGAGACTCAGTTATTACCGATTAACCAGATAACTAACATTCCAGAAGGGATTGGTAAGTTTGGCACTAGCGCTTTTGTGATCAAGCGCTTTGATCGTGTTGATGGTCGAGCGATACATATTGAGGACTTTGCGCAAGTGTTTGGCATCTATCCTCAAGATAAATACAAAAAAGCCAGTATGCGGAATATTGCTCAGGTCATTGGTATTGAAGGGCAAAACGAAGATATTGCAGAATTTACTCGTAGATTGGTGTTCAATACCCTAATTGGTAATGCGGATATGCATTTGAAAAATTGGTCTGTGATCTACAAAGACAAGCGTACTGTATCGATAGCACCTGCTTATGATTTTGTCTCAACCATTCCTTATATCCCCGACGATAATGCATCTTTAAAGGTTAGCCGTAGCAAGAAATTCAGTGATTTCACGCTGGATGAGTTATCACACCTAGCCGCTAAAGCCATGCTGCCAGAAAAATTGGTGTTAGAGACCGCCAAGCAAACTGTGGCAGGTTTCCATGAAGTATGGGCTAAAGAAAAAGCGCATTTACCACTTACCAAGTCGATGATTGAAGCCATCGAAACGCACTTACGAAGCATACCGCTACGCTGAATTCCTAGTCGGTATAGTGTGCATTTCGATGTTTTCATAAAAATGGTTTAACTTCACACTATTTCACGGTGCTTTGCGCCGTAAACTGAGAATTTGGTAAACTAAATAATGATATCTGTGTTTTGAGAAGTCTGATCTTCTGAATAAATCATGCATCTTTCTGACCATCAACCAGAGATTAATCTGGCGATGATTGTTTTACATTGATTTTCAGGAGAATGCATCTGACAGCAGTAGCGAACTAAGTAATATCTTTTCATTGAAGTAATTGATGAAAATATTTTGGAAAAGTTTCACGTAATCTGGATGTTAGGGAATAAAACGGCACATGGACGAAGCATACATTCAGATGATGCGTTAGCACTACTGAGAGATGCAATTCGTTCGGTCAGTGGATGTTCAAATTAACTATGCCACTTCAAAAATAACTCTGATGCAGATTAGATGAAATTAGGATCTCATAAATAATTCATAATTGAGTTGGTCAGAAATACACACAATTTCTTCATTCCAAGGCTTAAACAGGTTTTGTCAGCCACATTGGGAACTTTGTCAGCAACGGATCCAGGACAAAACGTTTTGCTTTAGCCAAAACCGAGTATTACAGTTAAAATTGTTGGAAGGCTCCAGTTTTTATTTGTAGAATATGGGGTTATGGAAACTTTATCCAAACGACTAAACCATGCCTTGTAGCTTACTGGTGTGACTCAGTTTGAGTTGACTCGTCGCCTTGATATAAAACAGCAGTCAATTAGCTAGATTTACTCTGGTAAATCGGCTAAGTCTCGTTACACCATGCAGATCGCGAAGGCGCTTCACGCAAATGCTCATTGGCTCGTCACAGGTGATGGCGAGATTGGCTTGAGAGGCGGTAATATAGAAGTCGGGCCTGATATTAAGGGAAGAATTCCTCTCATTAAATAGCGAAGGAATTTGTGGTTTAGCCACAGTTGTTCATCAACTGAGGAAGCAGTGATTGCAAACAGCTACAACTGAGCATTGGCGCACGCTGAGAATAAATGGTAACCAATTACGCAACCATTGATTGTTTATACAGACAAGATAGGCGAAAATAAGCGCCAACTAAGATTAACTTACGGGTTGAATGTCTTTATAGTCACTTTAATTATTACTTATAGCAATATATCAGTGTCTTACATTCTCTCGTCTATCAACCAGAAGATCACCATTGATGTCTAATCCTATTTTTCAGCAAGAAGTTGCTCGTCGTAGAACTTTTGCCATTATTTCCCACCCCGATGCGGGTAAAACAACCATCACTGAAAAAGTGTTGTTATTCGGACAAGCAATTCAACGTGCAGGAACCGTAAAAGGCCGCGGTTCAAATCAGCATGCAAAGTCTGACTGGATGGAAATGGAAAAACAACGTGGTATTTCTATTACAACCTCAGTCATGCAGTTCCCTTATGCAGATTGCTTAGTTAACTTATTAGATACCCCAGGGCACGAAGACTTCTCTGAAGATACTTATCGTACTTTAACCGCAGTTGACTGCTGTTTAATGGTTATAGACTCCTCTAAAGGGGTCGAAGATCGTACTCGTAAGTTAATGGAAGTAACACGTTTACGTGATACCCCAATTCTGACTTTTATGAATAAACTCGACCGTGATATCCGTGATCCAATGGAAGTCATGGACGAAGTTGAAACAGAATTAAAAATCGCGTGTAGTCCTGTGACTTGGCCTATTGGTTGCGGAAAACTCTTCAAAGGGGTTTATCACATTCTGAAAGATGAAACTTATCTTTATCAAACGGGTCAAGGTCACACTATTCAGGATTCTCGTGTCATCAAAGGGTTAGATAATCCAGAGCTTGATAAAGCGATAGGTGATGATTTAGCAAGCCAATTACGTGATGAATTAGAGTTAGTATTAGGTGCTTCTCATGAATTTGATCATGAGGCATTTTTAGCTGGCGAATTAACCCCAGTGTTCTTCGGTACTGCATTAGGTAACTTTGGTGTTAACCATATGCTTGATGGCCTTGTAAAATGGGCACCAGCACCAATGCCTCGTCAAACCGATATGCGTGAAGTTACCGCTTCTGAAGAAACGTTCACCGGTTTCGTCTTTAAGATCCAAGCCAATATGGATCCTAAACACCGCGACCGTGTTGCATTCTTACGCGTTGTATCTGGTATGTATGATAAAGGTATGAAACTGCATCAGGTTCGAATTAAAAAAGATGTCGTGATTTCTGATGCATTAACCTTTATGGCGGGCGACCGTTCTCACGTTGAACATGCCTATCCAGGAGATATTATCGGTCTTCATAACCACGGCACAATTCAAATTGGTGATACTTTTACTCAAGGTGAGATCCTGAAGTTTACAGGTATTCCAAACTTTGCCCCAGAATTGTTCCGCCGTATTCGTTTACGAGATCCGTTAAAACAAAAACAATTACTTAAAGGATTGGTACAGTTATCAGAAGAGGGCGCTGTACAGGTCTTTAGACCACTGGCGAATAACGATTTAATCGTAGGTGCAGTGGGTGTTCTTCAGTTTGATGTGGTTGTTGCAAGACTTAAGAGTGAATATAACGTTGAGGCGGTTTATGAATCCGTTAACGTTTCAACAGCACGCTGGGTTGAATGTAGTAACGAGAAAAAACTCGAAGAGTTTAAACGTAAAAATGAACAAAACTTGGCACTTGATGGCGGTGATAATTTAACGTATATCGCACCAACGATGGTCAACTTGAATTTAACACGTGAGCGTTATCCTGAGGTTGAGTTCCATCAGACGCGTGAACACTAAATACTCGTCATACTTCAAGTTGCAGCGTTGTTGACTACATTCATTCGCACTAGTCACATACTTTTGTATGTTCCTAGCGACTCATTCACTTGTCGCCTAGCTGCATCTTGAATTATTTAGAGTATATAATCTACTGAAAAAGCTACATTTTTTAATGTGGCTTTTTTGTTTCTTCGCTTCGTGGAGTCTTTATCCTTAATAAACAGTTGTGAGAGACTCGATTTTCTTTGTTAAATTCACTTTGCATATCTCTAATATCCTACCCAAAAACCCTTCTTAATTTGGAATTACTCTCTTTTTTTTCTGTTAACATTATGTCTGTTTTTATACTTATTTATAAATATAAGTAAAATTTTTTATAGTTTTATTGGTTATTATTAGAATAAAATCATTAGGATTAGTCTTTATTTATTATTTTTTGCTTTATTTAACTCTAATAGCTTACTAATGTAATAACTTAGATTGTTAAAATTTTGTAGCGTTTCATAAAAATACAGATATTAAAACACACACATATTTCCTATCGCAGTTATTGTGATTAGGGGGAGAGCAATGAAACAATGTAAAACGCTAAAATTAGCGTTAGTAATGTCAATGGGTTTCGCTTTTGTCAGTATGGGCGCATCAGCTGAAACATCGTGGTATAGCGAAATCAATAGCAAAGGGAATAATACGGGTCACTATTTAAGTGATACTTCTATTTCTAATAAAATTAAAAACACGCTATTGCCAATGCAAGATATTGATAGTAGTAATATTTCTATTCGTACTGAGTTTGGGCATGTCTTTCTTTCCGGTTTTGTTGATAGTAAAGCGCAAGAAGAAAAAATTTTACAAATTATTGAAAAAATTGAGGGTGTTAAAAGCGTAGACTCAGATGTAAATATCAAATCATAAACAGAGTTTTCTCTTATATTCGTCATTCTCTAAGAAGATATTGTTTAGTTTATTTGTATGAATGCGTAAAAATAATGACGTCAAAAAAATGTGCAGGTATCCTTTGATAAGCTGTATAAAGGAGAGATTATGGGGAAGTATATACCTGTCACATTAAATAATATTACTGCACTCGAATTTCAATCCTCACTACCACAAGGCAAAGTTGCTTTAGTTTGTGAGGGGGGAGGTCAGCGCGGGATCTTTACTGCGGGTGTTCTTGATGAATTTATGCGATCGCAATTTGATCCCTTTGATATTTTACTTGGGGTATCTGCGGGGGCGCAAAATTTATCTGCTTTTGCCTGTGGTCAGCGTGGATATGCACGTAAAATTATTAATCGCTATACAACTAATAATCAATTCTTCAATCCTCTTCGCTTTGTCCGTGGTGGCAATTTACTCGATCTTGATTGGTATATAGACACGACAGCCAAAGAAATGCCTCTTGATATGCCAACAGCACTACGCCGTTTTGATGCGGGTCGCGAATTTTATATGGTGGCAAGTCGTTCTGATAATTTTCAGGCAAATTATTTTCAACCTGATGAACCGACTTGGCTTGAGATAATTAAAGCGTCCAGTGCCATTCCTGCTTTTTATCGTAATGGTGTCTTATTTCATGATGTTGTTTATCATGATGGTGGTATCAGCGACGCTATTCCTGTGAGAGAAGCTTATCGACGTGGTTGTCGTACTATTGTTGTTGTTCGTACCGTTCCTTCAGAATATCAATATACAACAGAGTGGGTTGAGCGTATGGGGAAATGGTTCGAAAATAGCCGATTACAGCGCTTTATGGAGATGGCCCAAGTCCATATCGCAACCTATACTGAGACAATTAAATTTATCCAATCTCCTCCAGAAGATGTTGTTATTATTGAAATATATCCACCAACTACATTGCAATCTAGTGCATTAGGAAGTCGTTTAAGTGCATTAAATCATGATTATCATGTGGGTAGACGTTGTGGGCGCTATTTTCTGGCGACAATTGGTCAACACTTTTCTAAGAAGAAATTCAAACAGTACGATAAAAAAGTCTTTAGCTTGTTTGAACAAGAAGCAAAGGCTGATAAAGCAGAGAATGCTGCTATTATTCAACAAGGAACTCGAAGCGTACACCCTGACGTGAGGCAAATTCAGAATGAATAAATTTATTGATACCCACTGTCATTTTGATTTTCCGGTTTTTGATGATGATATTGCCAACAGCTTGTCACTAGCGCATCAAGCTCATGTTGAAAAAATAATTATTCCCGCCGTTGCACGTTGGAATTTTGATGTTGTCGCAGCGCTAGCCAATAATCATCATCAATTATATTGTGCATTGGGGCTACACCCTTTATATATTGAAGAGCACACTGAGCAACATCTATTGGTATTAAAACAGAAATTAAAAACAGCTTCTCGCTGTGTTGCTATCGGAGAGATAGGGCTTGATGACTATATGGATAATCCTCAGCCTGAGAAGCAAGAAGCGTTTTTAATTGCACAGCTTAAACTCGCGATTGAATTTGATTTGCCAGTGATCCTACATTCACGTAAAACTCACGATAAGTTAAGTGCACTTTTACGTCGTTATGATGTGCCTCGCAAAGGGGTTATTCATGGTTTTGCAGGAAGTCAGCAACAGGCAGAAAAGTTTATTCAGCAAGGCTATTTTATTGGTGTTGGTGGAACCATTACTTATGAGCGAGCACAAAAAACCCGCCGTGCAATTGCCTCGTTACCACTAGAATATCTGTTATTAGAAACAGATGCGCCTGATATGCCTGTGAGTGGTTTTCAAGGTGAACCTAATCGCCCTGAACGTATTCAGAACGTTTTTTCCCAACTTTGTGAGCTGCGTCAAGAGTCGCCAGAGATAATTGCTCAGCAACTCTATTTTAATAGCCTACAATTATTTCGGTTAAAAGATAATATCTAGTTCTTGAATTGAATCTAACTTTACTCGTCAAAATTGAATATATGTTTGTTAATCGGATGATGTTTTCTCTCTATTCAGCCTATTCAATAAATGCGTTTTCTCCTCTTTTTGTGTGATCTACTTCTCATTTGTGACTTTTGTGTTACTTTTTTCAGACTCTATTTGTGATGGATATTGAGGGTTCTTTTCTTAGACTAGGTATAATTATCTGGCAAAAAGAGTCAATAAGCTCTGGCAAGAGCATTATTGATAATCCATTAAATTTTTATGTGAACAGGGATCCTTCAATGCAACTCATTATGAGCTTGGTCGGAATGGCAACATTAATATTGATAGCCATTCTGTTTTCCAGCAATCGACGTGCAATTAGACTACGTACAGTTGGTGGCGCATTCCTTATTCAGATTGGCTTAGGTGCATTTGTTCTTTATTCCGACGGTGGTCGCGAGGTGCTTCTTGCGGTTTCTGATGGTGTTAAGAATGTTATTGATTACGGCAATAATGGGATGAGCTTCCTATTTGCAGGCCTAGTATCAGATAAAATGTTCGAGTTGTTTGGTGGTGGCGGTTTCGTATTCGCCCTACGCGTACTGCCTGTTATCGTGTTCTTCTCTTCACTCATTGCCGTGCTGTACTACCTTGGCATTATGCAAATAGTCATTAAAATTCTCGGTGGTGGCTTACAAAAAGTACTTGGCACATCACGAACAGAATCTATGTCTGCAACTGCAAATATTTTTGTTGGGCAAACAGAAGCACCGCTTGTTGTTCGCCCTTACATTGCAAGAATGACAACCTCAGAACTCTTTGCTGTTATGTGTGGTGGTTTAGCTTCTGTTGCAGGTTCAGTACTTGCTGGATACGC
Source organism: Proteus alimentorum (assembly GCF_002607735.1). Classification (GTDB taxonomy): domain Bacteria; phylum Pseudomonadota; class Gammaproteobacteria; order Enterobacterales; family Enterobacteriaceae; genus Proteus; species Proteus alimentorum. The sequence goes on along the minus strand of NZ_NBVR01000020.1, from coordinate 193,268 downwards.
TAGCATGGGCGTACCATTGGAGTATCTGATCACGGCATCTTTTATGGCTGCTCCAGGTGGTTTACTCTTTGCTAAATTATTGATCCCTGAAACAGAAACACCAGATGATCAAAAAGATGCACTTGATAAAATGGCGGATGACGAAAAACCTGCCAATATTATCGATGCTGCAGCCGCAGGCGCCTCTTCAGGTTTACAACTGGCACTTAACGTGGGTGCAATGTTACTTGCTTTCGTTGCGTTAATTGCATTAGTCAATGGTATCCTCGGGGGTATTGGTGGCTGGTTTGGCTATGAGAATTTCTCATTAGAATTAGTGCTAGGTTGGGTGTTTGCACCTATTGCTTTCCTAATCGGTGTACCTTGGAGTGAAGCGACCGTTGCTGGCTCATTTATTGGTCAAAAACTGGTTATTAATGAGTTCTATGCTTACTCTGAATTTAGTAAATACCTACAAGATGAAGCCCAAGTTGCAGCATCAGGCTTAATCATCTTGTCAGAGCAGACAAAGATAATCATCTCCTTTGCACTGTGTGGTTTTGCTAACCTCTCTTCTGTTGCTGTACTGCTAGGTGGTTTAGGCGGAATGGCACCAAATCGCCGTAAAGACGTGGCACGTTTAGGTATGAAAGCTGTGTTGGCCGGTACGCTTTCTAACTTAATGAGTGCAACAATTGCTGGTTTCTTCTTTGCATTGACTGCAATGGCTGTTGTTGCTGCTTAATTGATTTTGATTATAAAGAGCAGATAGGTATTTTGCCTGTCTGCTCTTTTATGTTTGTTTTCTGCTGTAATGTTAACTATTTTTATTGTGAGAGATATTTCGCAATCTGTAATGAATAGGGTCAATAGCGATATCATTTCATATTGATCATGCTTTTTTTGCGTTATAAAGACGACTTAGAGGCGCTATTCGAGTAACATTAAACCAGAAAATGACCTAACTGTGATATTCATCACATTTTTATGTCATTGTTTGCAAGTTGCATTTGATTAGTGTGACACAAAGCACATCTAATTGTTCCTTAGCGTGTTCAAATAAGATGTGCTGAAACTTCATGGAATGGCGAAGGCTCAATGACGGGTCGCCGAAGTGAGCATAGCGCGGTGAGAGGGAGCTCAGCTGTCGTTGTAGCGTAAGTTACAACAACATCTTCAAGGAACCAAGTCCGCTCGCCAACAAATTTAATCGCTAACCTTAAGCGTACGCCCAAAAGGGCTTGAGAAACATCGTTGGAGAGTTTTATGACAGATTTAACCGCTGCAGCGCGCCTTGCGCTGTCTTTGATGGATTTAACTACATTAAATGATGACGACACTGATGCAAAAGTGACTGCATTATGTCATCAGGCTAAAAGCCCAGAAGGCAATACAGCCGCTATTTGTATCTACCCACGTTTTATTCCATTAGCACGTAAAGTGTTACGCGAACAGGGTACTCCAGACGTCCGTATCGCAACCGTAACTAACTTCCCTCATGGTAATGATGATTTAGATATCGCATTAGCAGAAACCAACGCGGCATTAGCTTATGGCGCAGATGAGGTTGACGTAGTTTTCCCTTACCGTGCATTTATGGCAGGTAACGAGCAAATCGGTTTTGATATCGTTAAAGCATGTAAAGAAGCGTGTGCAGAAGCTGGTTCTTTACTGAAAGTTATTATTGAAACGGGTGAGCTGAAAGATCCAGCACTTATCCGTAAAGCATCTGAAATTTCAATCAAAGCAGGTGCTGACTTTATTAAAACTTCCACAGGTAAAGTACCTGTAAATGCAACACTGGAAAGCGCTGAGTTAATGATCCAAGTGATCCACGATATGGGTGTTGGCAAAGAAGTTGGTTTCAAACCAGCGGGTGGTGTACGTACTGCTGAAGAAGCTGCTCAATACCTTGCATTAGCAAACCGCATTATGGGTGACAACTGGGTTGATGCTCGTCACTTCCGCTTTGGTGCGTCAAGCTTGTTAGGTAATTTATTAGCCACTTTAGGTCATGGCGAACAAAAATCGTCTAGTGGTTACTAATCCATTCGTGAAATACGCTCACTTTTCATGACGGTGGGCGTTACCAATGCTATAAAACCAGGAGGTTGCAGTGTTTCTTGCCCAAGAGATTATTCGTAAAAAGCGTGATGGTCATCCTTTAACTGAGGAAGAAATTCGTTTTTTCATTAATGGCGTCAGAGATAATACTGTTTCTGAAGGTCAAATTGCTGCATTAGCAATGACTATTTATTTCCACGACATGACAATGCCAGAGCGTGTTGCGTTGACATTAGCTATGCGTGATTCCGGTACAGTACTGAACTGGAAAAGTCTAAATTTAAACGGCCCAATTGTTGATAAACACTCAACCGGTGGTGTAGGTGATGTCACTTCACTGATGTTAGGGCCAATGGTTGCAGCTTGTGGTGGTTATGTGCCTATGATCTCAGGTCGTGGATTAGGCCATACAGGGGGAACATTAGATAAGCTAGAGGCAATTCCTGGCTTTGATATTTTCCCTGATGATGAAAAATTCCGTGACATTATTCGTAATGTTGGTGTTGCCATTATCGGACAAACTAATTCATTAGCACCTGCTGACAAACGCTTTTATGCTACCCGTGATATTACTGCTACAGTTGATTCAATCCCGCTTATCACAGCATCTATTTTAGGTAAAAAATTAGCTGAAGGCTTAGATGCATTAGTGATGGACGTAAAAGTGGGCTCGGGTGCCTTTATGCCAACTTATCAAAAATCTGAAGAGCTGGCTGAGTCAATTGTCCAAGTCGCAAATGGCGCTGGTTGCCAAACCACGGCACTGTTAACTGATATGAACGAAGTATTAGCTTCTAGCGCAGGTAATGCGGTTGAAGTTCGTGAAGCGGTTCAATTCTTAACAGGCGAATATCGTAACTCACGTCTATTTGAAGTCACTATGGCGCTGTGTGTTGAAATGTTAGTATCTGGCCGTTTAGCGGATGATCGTCAACAAGCTCGTCAAAAACTACAAGATGTGTTGGATAACGGTAAAGCAGCAGAAGTCTTTGGTCGTATGGTTGCAGCACAGAAAGGCCCAACTGATTTTGTTGAAAACTACAATAAATACCTGCCAACTGCGGTATTAAGTAAACCTGTATTCGCTGAGAAAGCAGGATTCATCACAGAAATGGATACGCGTGCATTAGGTATGTCAGTTGTGACATTAGGCGGCGGTCGCCGTAAAGCGACTGATGCTATTGATTACAGTGTTGGCTTAAGCGACATCGTAGCGCTTGGTGCTGAAATCAATACAGACACACCTTTAGCGATGATCCATGCTAACAGTGAAAAATCATGGCAAGAAGCTGCGGCTGAAGTCCGTAAAGCGATGATAATTGGTGACAGCAAACGCGAAGCTTCACCAATGGTGTACCGCCAAATCAGCGAATAAGAACTCAATTACGATTTATAAGTGACATATCCGTGGTCTACGGAGAATGACACAGGAGAGAGAATTATGAAACGTGTACATATCATGGTATTAGATTCCTTCGGTATCGGAGCTGCCGGTGATGCGGAGAAATTCGGTGACCAAGGTTCAGACACTTTAGGGCATATCGCACAAGCGTTTGCTGACGGTAAAGCAGATAGAGACGGTCGTAAAGGTCCTCTTCATTTACCTAATCTTTGCCGTTTAGGTTTAGGTAAAGCTGCGGAAGAATCAACAGGTAAATTCCCTATTGGTTTAGATAAAAACGCAGATATTATCGGTGCTTATGGCTACGCGAGTGAAATCTCTTCTGGTAAAGATACTCCGTCAGGCCACTGGGAAATCGCAGGTGTTCCTGTTCTGTTTGATTGGGGATACTTCAAAGAACTGAAGAATTCATTCCCACAAGAGCTGTTAGAAAATATCGTTAAACGTGCAAAATTACCAGGATACTTAGGCAACTGCCACGCATCTGGTACCGTGATTTTGGATGAACTGGGTGAAGAGCACATGAAAACCGGTAAGCCGATTTTCTATACCTCTGCTGACTCGGTATTCCAAATTGCATGTCATGAAGAAACTTATGGTTTAGATGAATTATATGAGCTGTGTGAAATTGCTCGTGATGAACTAAACAAAGGCGATTACAACATTGGTCGTGTTATTGCGCGTCCATTTATTGGTGATAAACCGGGTAACTTCGCTCGTACAGGTAACCGTCATGATTTAGCGGTTGAGCCACCAGCACCAACTATGTTGAAAAAACTGGTTGATGAAAAACAAGGTCACGTTGTTTCTATTGGTAAAATTGCTGACATCTACGCAAACGTAGGTATCACTAAGAAAGTGAAAGCAACGGGTATTGATGCGCTGTTTGATGCGACACTTGAAGAAATGAAACTCGCAGGCGACAACACCATTGTATTCACCAACTTTGTTGATTTTGACTCCTCTTACGGCCACCGTCGTGATGCTGTGGGTTATGGTGAAGCTCTTGAGTTATTCGACCGTCGTTTACCAGAATTAATGGAACTGGTAAAAGAAGATGACATTCTTATCTTAACAGCAGACCACGGTTGCGACCCAACTTGGCCAGGCTCTGATCATACTCGTGAGCACATTCCTGTTCTTGTCTATGGTCCAAAAGTGAAACCAGGTTCATTAGGTCATCGTGAAACCTTTGCTGATATCGGTCAGACTGTTGTTAAATACTTTGGCTTATCTCCAGTCGATTATGGTAAAGCAATGTTTTAATTTTACTTCGGTAGGTATAGTAATATGCCTACCGAATTATATTTGAATAGTAAAAAGATCAATTAAAAGGAAGAATTATGGCTACCCCTCATATTAACGCAGAAATGGGCGATTTTGCTGATGTCGTTTTAATGCCGGGCGACCCGCTTCGTGCTAAATACATCGCTGAAACTTTTTTACAAGACGTTCGTCAAGTAAACAATGTTCGTGGTATGTTAGGTTTTACAGGTACGTATAAAGGCCGTAAAGTTTCTGTAATGGGCCACGGTATGGGTATTCCTTCCTGCTCAATTTACGCAAAAGAACTAATTACAGATTTCGGCGTGAAAGTTATTATCCGTGTAGGTTCATGTGGTGCAGTATTACCCGATGTTGAACTGCGTGATGTTGTTATCGGTATGGGCGCATGTACTGACTCTAAAGTTAACCGTCTGCGTTTCAAAGACCAAGATTTCGCCGCTATCGCTGATTACCAATTAGTTCAAAATGCTGTTGATGCAGCAAAAGCGAAAGATATTAAAGTTCGCGTTGGTAATATCTTCTCTGCTGATTTGTTCTACTCTCCAGATCCAGAAATGTTTGATGTAATGGAAAAATACGGCATCCTAGGTGTTGAAATGGAAGCGGCAGGTATCTACGGTGTTGCAGCTGAATACGGCGCAAAAGCACTGACTATCTGTACTGTATCTGACCACATTAAAAAAGGCACACAAACTACAGCAGAAGAACGCCAAACTACCTTTAACGAAATGATTGAAATTGCATTAGAATCTGTTCTGTTATTAGAAGATTAATCAATACATTTTGTTGCTTAAAAATAATAAAAACCCAATTTTAAGTTGGGTTTTTTTACATCTAATTAATAAAGCTAGAAACTATGGAGCATAAATATAGGTTTCTAAATAAGGATCCATTTTAATTGAGTAATTTTTTAAATTATCTAAGCTGGGTGTTAATGGCTGTTTGCACTCTTTTTTACTGATAATGTTATTGTCTTTATAAACAATAATGCCATTAAAATTCCAACCTCTCCCTTCACCGTCATAAACGACGTAGCTATAGTTTCCATTCTTAAAACGAACATAAGTCGATGCGCCAGCAACAAACATCTGATGTCCATAAAAGACGTTATTATTGGGTTGCTGAGGTACTGGTAGTGTGATCTCTGTTTTAGCGAGTGTGCCATAGCGATAAACTGGGGGCTTTCCATGTTCAGCGAATACACTGACATACTTACCATTTTCAAGTTGGCAGGTAAATTCTTCAGCATGGACACTTGCGGATAATAATACGAATACAGCAGCAACAGTGATATGTGCTTTCATATTGTGTTCTCCGTTAATTACCTACTCTATTACTTTAAGTATCGGCAAATAACACAAAATATGTAGAGTAAATATTCTGATTATTTAGCAGAGTTATTATTTTCATTTTAACTGATATTTAAATCATTTGTAGCATTATTCACTGTGATAGTTTTGTTATTTATATTTTCATTGATGGCTATCTTCTGAATTAACCTTAACCAATATTTTATACCTAATAATGGTTAAAATTAGAATTTATTAGCTAATTATGAAAAATATACCAGTGTTTTATTCTTATTTTATCTGTGTTGATTAAATTAAATGTAATTTAGCGGGGGTTGATTGCGGAAATAACAGATTAATTCAATTAATTAAATAAAGAGTTCAACAATATCAGTTGGTTAGAAGTGGGTTGTTGTATTTTGATTATATTTCAAATAGTTACTAATATTGAGGGTGATTGTTTCTGTTTGTAGTCCTATTTTTACTGTGATGTCAGTCACATAAGTAGATATGTGAAAAATAGATACTGTAAATTTAACTTTCCGTGATGATGTATTTATTTGATATTTAATAAAAATTTATTTATTGAATGACTTTCCATGTGATCCTCGTTATTGCATGGAACACTAACTAATTTAATAAGAAAATGTATAGTATTGCTATACGGTTTATTTAAGTTATTGTCGGTTTCTATTTGGAGAATATAGTGAAAAATCAAGATTTATTAGGTCTATCTTCTGCTAACATTCTAAATGCGGAATTTGAGAAGAAATACCACGACGTTATTGCTCACTTTTTCAGCCGAGATCCGAAGTATTGGCCGATATTTCAGGATAAAACCATTCAATCGATTACACAGTTTAGAAAAACAACGACTAATGATAATGACCAATTACAACGTTATTTTAATGGGCCACAATTATTTGAACGTTTAATGGCAGATACACAAATTCAGCAAAATATTAATTACCCTGAAAACGATCCTAATGAATTACTGATGTTAGTTTCAACGTTATGTAAAAACTGGGAAAACCCATTAGCTGTTGAAAACGTTATTGCAATGCCGAGTGATCCAGGTGTTTATGGTTCAATCTTAGGGTTAATGGGCAACCCTAACATGGTGTATTGTGAATATTCAGGTGTCGCTGATGCATTAGAAAAAGTGACGATTAAAAAAGTTGCTAAATTGGTTGGTTACGATCCGGAAGTTGCGTCAGGTGTGTTCACTCAAGGTGGCACCATGTGTAACTTATATGGTTATCTATTTGGTTTACGCAAATCTATGCCTAATTCTAAACATTTAGGTATGGCTGCAGATCAAGATTATCGCATCATTAACTCTCAAGGTGGTCACTACTCAAACATGACTAACCTTGCATTGTTAGGCGTTGATGTTGATAACAAGACCATTCGTATTAAAGTGTCTGAAGATAACACCATTAATTTAGAACACTTAGAGCGAGAATTAAGAGCCTGCTTTACTGTTAAGTGTAAAGTACCAACGATCATGTTAACCACAGGAACCACAGATACCTTTGGTGTTGATGATGTGAAAGGTGTTTGTGAGTTACGTGACCGTTTATGTGAAGAGTTCGAGATACCTGTTAAGCCACACGTACATGTTGATGCGGCTGTTGGTTGGCCGATCATTTTCTTTTTAGAATATGACTTTAGCAGTAACCCACTGGCAATTAACGATGTCACTTTGGAAGGGTTACGCCAGAATGTTGAGAAATTCAAACATCTGAAATATGCCGACTCTATTACAATCGACTTCCATAAATGGGGTTATGTACCTTATACCTCAAGTTTAGTGCTGGTGAAAAACGGCAATGATTTCGTCGCACTGGAAAACGATCCTGAAAACTTCACGTACTTTGAACATGAGTTAGAAGGGCAGACTCACTTACAATCCACGATTGAATGCACACGTAGTGGTGTGGGTATCTTTGGTGCTTATTCTGCAATGCACTATATGGGTATTGAGGGTTATCAAACCATTATTGCTCACTGTTTGCAAAACGCGAACTATATGCGCCATCAATTGTTAGAGATGGGTAATGCGAAAGTGATCGTGCCACAAAACCAAGGCCCAAGTGTTGGTTTTAAACTGTATGATCCAAACTTAGTGAAAGATCCTAACGTTGCTTTTGATTTAGAGCTAACATGTTCTACTGATAAAGAAGCGTATGATTTTATGGTTCATAACACACAGTGGCATAGAAAACTTTTCTTACAGCGAGGTAGAGAAGGGTTATTTACTAACTGGGTTGATTCTATTGCCTGTTCTAAATATGCAAAAAATAACCGTTACGTTTATCTTCCGGGTGAGAAAGCGGTATTTATGAACCCAAATACAGAGCGTGCGCATATTGATAATTTTATGAAGATTTTAACCCAGATGAGCCAAAATATGAGCTCAAAAAAGGCGGCAAAAATCTAATTAAATCCTTGTCTGATTAAATAAAACAAACTGTACTTTGATAGAGGAAACTCATATTAAGGTACAGTTTTTGTTTTATCTGAGAGTGACAAGTTATCTAAATGGGTTGTTCTTGTTGCCATTGCTGTGATAGTGATGAAAAGTGTCTATTGAATAAAGGGAAAGATGAATGAAAAAAAGAATGCTATTAAATATGCTATTGGGAGGTTTGCTGATATTTCCTTTCTATTCGCAAGCGATAACATTAAGTGCTTATCTTCAAGTAAAGCAGTTGTTAGCCCAAGATAATCCAGATAACAAACAATTAGAGGGTATAACACAAGCCTATTTTAATGGCATTGCAAATGGATTTAATTTTTATGCTGTTTCTGTCAAAATGAACAATGAACATACTGATTTTAAACCACTTTATTGTCCACCTAAAAAAGTGGAGCAAAATAGTGATTTTATGGTTGAACATATTGACGCTTATTTAAATAAATACCCTACAGTGAAGCAGAAACAAAAAGATGCACCCATAGAGTTAATTTATATTTTAGCACTACAAGATGCCTATCCTTGCGAGGCATGAAAATAAAAAGCAGTATAATAAAAAGTATGATTTTTATTCTTTTTTATTACGCTGCTTTTTTATTTAATGTTTTTATATATATTTAACAGATAATCCTTTTTTACTATTATCATTATAAATCTCTGTTCCACTTGAGCCTGATTCTTTATCTGAGGAAATAAGAACCTTTCTTCCTAAAATAGCGTTCATATAATTTCTTTCATATCTATCTGAACTGACTAAAGTGGGAGAACAAATGTTTTTGTTTGTATTAACATTTGTATATTTAACAGTGAAAACTTTTTTAGAGGTATCTCTCAATTCTTTGGCTGATAATTCACCGTAACTGACATTGATGAATGCAGGGGATGTTAACTGGTTGAATTCAACTTCAGAGTAATAGTCACCCTTTTTAGTGAGGTAGAAAAACTGTGTATCACTGATGAAATACTTTTCATTGACCCGTTTTGTATCGTCTTCCAAATTGGAACAAAATTTGTCGTAATCACCTAAGCCAAATTGATTTGAATAATATGCACAGCCATTCAAAATAAAAAGAGATGAAAATATTACTAGAAATCGTTTCATTTTTGCCATCACTTGGTTTGCTTCATATTTATAGGATAAGGGGGGGATATATTTTTTATTGGTTATCATTCGGAGTAAGATTCTATCGTTCAATGAAAAATCCATCAAACTATAAAATGATTAAGTATAAATAATTAAGATAATATATTAATCCGATGGTTTGTTTGTCATTTATCCACTATGAATTATCTATTTTCAATATATTTATCTGAATATAACTTGATGCGTTATTCGGTGTGTTCTTGTTATTGGAAAGATCATTTTAAAAAATGGTAGGGATGACGAGGAAAGGGATCTCATTGATTAATATTTATCAAAATAAAAAATAATTTTTCTTTTGATAAATAAAAATAGCCACAATCCTTGTGGCTAAAATGATTTGGTGTGCTCTTTTTCTTGTTATTTACTTCAGGTTGCCTCTCTCATAAGCCCCTTGATGGAAGACACTCAAGCCGTTGCTGCTTCAACTTGTTTTACAGGAACAAGATGACAACAATCGCTTTCACCGGTTTTTTCAAAGGTTGATAAACGAGTGATTAAGAGTGAATTCATGTCTGTTAATAATCCCTCTGTTTGCAGTCTTTGCATGATGCTTTCATCGCAGTCATGATTATTTTGACGTTGATAAGCCACAGGCGTTACACCACGTAATACCGTCAATTGACCTGCAAGTGCGGGATTATCTGTTAATGCATATACGTTATTGTTTGGCATAAAGCGTGACAATAAGGTCACTGATGTGCCATTTTCTGTTAATGCAGCAACGCTTAAATGCTTGTCGTCATGGAAAGCTGTTGTTGCAGCGGCTAGCGCGATCCAACGACCTGTTTGTGAATAGTAAGACGGTGATTGCCATGGGTTTTCAACATTAGCAGCAAAAGAGCGCTCAGCTCCTTCAGCTACACGAGCCATTGCACTGACGGCTTCCACGGGATATTTCCCTGCCGCAGTTTCAGCGGATAGCATCACGGCATCAGTACCATCACCCACTGCATTTGCGATATCCATGACTTCGGCACGGGTTGGCATTGGGCTTTCAATCATTGATTCCATCATTTGGGTTGCAGTGATAACAGGGCAGCCTAATGCACGACAACGTGCGATTAATTGCTTCTGAGCGCCCGGTAAGCTGGCATCACCGATTTCAATTGCTAAGTCGCCTCGTGCTACCATAATGACATCTGACGCTTTAATAATGTCATCCATATTGGCTTCACAAGAAACCACTTCTGCACGTTCTACTTTAGCCACGATTTTGGCATGACTTCCTGCGGCAATGACTAAACCACGGGCATATTCAATATCGGCACCATTACGTGGGAATGACACGGCGATATAATCTGCTTGAATAGCGGCTGCTGTGTGTATGTCTTGCTTGTCTTTTTCTGTTAATGCTGGAGCAGATAAACCACCACCGAGTAAATTAATGCCTTTGCGGTTGGAGAGTTTTCCACCGACAGTCACTTTGGTTTCAATTCTATTATTATCTACAGCACTGACTTGTAATTGAATATTACCGTCATCGAGTAACAGAATATTCCCTGGTGTGACTTCTTGAACAAGTTGTGGGTAATCCAAACCAACTTGTTGCTCATCGCCTAATGTGCTGTCTAAATCAGCATTTAGAATAAAGCTATCGCCTTGTTTTAATTGAATTGAATCATTTTTAAAGTTGGCAATACGAATTTTAGGGCCTTGCAGGTCAGCTAAGATCCCGATAAATACACGATGTTTTTCTGCGACCTGACGGATAGTTGCGGCAGTGGCTTGATGCTGTTCGCGAGTGCCATGTGAAAAGTTTAAACGAAATACGTTAGCGCCGGCTAAAATGAGCTTTTCAATCATCTGTTCTGAGCAGCTAGCAGGGCCAAGAGTCGCAACAATTTTTGTCTTACGCATAATGACATTCTCTTTTTAAAGAGGGATACCCAAAGGTATCCCTTGATGACAACTTAATTAATTCATTAATCCATGGTCACTTTTTTCGCATTCCAGACTAGCGTCGCTAAAATCATGGAAACGATGGCAGAACCAATCCAGAAGTACTGTACTGTGGTGAAGTCGTAGTGAGTGATATCGCCGACTTGAGTCACTTTAATGAGTGATGCTGAAATCAATTCTTGTGCTGATGCTGCAATGTAAGCGAACAGTCCGATAAAGCCTTTTACTGCACCTACTGCGTTTTTCGGCATTAGGTCACAAGCGGTTAAACCTGCTAAGAATACAACCAGACCACCCATTGCAAAACCAACCATACTTAATGCAACAGCATCCATAACACGGCTTTGTGGACCCCAGAACATCAGTGCAAAACCCGCGATGTTGGCGATACCATAAATGAGTGTTGGAATATGACGGTTAGCGTTAAACAGTTTGTCTGAAGCCATACCCGCTAAGATTGCGCCGAAGAAACCCGCGATTGGGTAAGTAGACATTGCGAAACCGGCATCAATCAGTGAGTAACCTTTTGAACCTTGTAGGTAAAGAACGGCCCATGAACTGATTGCGTAGCGAGAGATATACATAGCCGCACATGCTGCTGCGATGATCCACACTGTTGGTTGTTTTAATACAAATAACTGAGCACGACGTGTTTCTTTCGGATCACTTGATTTAACGGCTTCTGACTCTTCGCCATACGCGGTTGCTGGATCAGGTAAGCCATAAGTACGAGGACGGTCTTTTAAAATCATCAGTAAGATAATACCCGCAGCAATACCGGCGATACCTGCACCGATAAAACCTGCACGCCAGCCGAAGAAGCTCACTATGGTTGCAGTCAAGACCCACGTAATTGCCTCACCGATATTACGCGAGCCACCCCAGATGGAATAAACCGTACCGCGTTGTTTTGGTGAGAACCATTGGAAGATAGAGACACAAGAAGGTGCCGAACCGACAGATTGGAACCAACCGTTAATACCCCATAACAGGATAAAGAACAGGCTCGCTGTTGACATTCCCATGAAGATACAAACAAAGGAAGAGGCAATTAACGAGATGGACATAAAGCGTCCAATATTGGCATAATCTGACAAGAAGCCGTTAGAGAACTTACCAAATGCGTAGGTAAAGAAGAACGCAGAACCCATTAAACCGAGTTCAGCGGTGGTTACGATACCTGCATCCAGCATAGGTTTTTTCACCACACCGAGTGCCATACGAACCACATAGAACATGGCATAACCAAGAACAAGACCAAAGAAGACCTGCCATTGGTGCTTTTTATATATTGCGCGGATCTTTTCACTTGACGCTTCTATTAGCGGCAGATCCTTTCTGGTTTTAAAGAAACTTAGCATAGAGATGACTCCGAATATTATTCATGTCTGAAGCTGATTTTGGTTTTCAGAGCTGATGCTATTCATTTAGGTCATCTTGGCGCAAAAGAGGGAATTTGAGTCATCGATGACACATTCTGCTGAATCGGTGAGTCAAATTTGTAACATCGCTATTAGGCGTTGGTTTAAAAATGAGTGAAGATATCGTCGTATCATTGCTGTAAATGAGTCATTAAGGACTCATTAGCTCAAAATAATAAATATTGCTAAATATCAGAAGTTTGAAGTTCGACACATTTTTATGTTTATTCAAAACAAAACCAGGGGTATGTCATGAGAATAAAAATAACACTGAGCCTCGTCTGTTTATTGTTTAGTTGGCTGTTTATCACACCTGTGCGTAGTGATGAGCAGCCACTTGTTATACTGACGACACTTTCAGATACACCAATGCGACCACTTACAGAGGCTTTTAGTGCTCGTTATCCAGATACTAAGGTGCAAGTGGTTTATCGTCGCGTTGCGATTGCGACACGGATGATGAAACAATATCCTACACAGCCAGTTGATATTGTAATGTCGTCATCGGCTAACTTTTTTCATCATTTAGATAGAGAAGGGCTACTGGCGCGATTACCTGTAAATTATGAAACACCAAAATGGTTAACACGCCATAGTGATATCTTAAACGATAAAATAACCACGGTTGGCTATTCGGGTATTGGCATTATGAGTAATACGCAATACCTACAAAAACTCGGTATTCCGGCACCTAAAAGTTGGGTTGATTTAAGTGATCCGATTTACCAAGGGCACTTAACCATGACCACTCCGGCAAACTCCGGCACGATGCAATTGATGGTGGAAAATGTGCTGCAAGAGTATGGCTGGGAGCGAGGATGGCAGATCTTACTCGAAACCAGTGGTAACCTTTCCTCCATTTCGGCACGGAGTTCGCGTGTCAGTGATGCTATCGCCAGAGGCATTGTAGGTGCTGGACCCATTATTGATAACTATGCTTTTAACCATCAAAAGCGATTTGATTTTGTCGAATTTAGCTATTTTGATAAGTCGATTATTTTACCGGCATATGTCGCCATTGTTGCCGAAAGCAGTAAAAGAGACACAGCAGCCAAATTTATTGCCTTTCTTTTATCGGATGAAGGACAAGAGATCATCTATAAAAGTGATATGGCAAAGATCCCATTAAGCAAAGAGATCTTACGTAATAACGATGAACTCGCTAATAACACGGAATTTATTTTAAACAGCAATGAGGCTTATCGCCGTAGTGAAGTCGTTAATGCGTTATTTGATCAAATGATCACCCATAATTTTCCTTTAATGCGCCAAGTTTGGAATGATATCCACGAAGCAGAAAGACAGGAAAATAAAACGCCAGAACGTGTTTCTGCGATCAGCAAAGCGCGAAAAATAGCAAGTTCGGTGCTTATTAGTGAAAAAGAGGCAAATTCACCAACATTACAAGCATTATTTATGAAAGAAGCCGATCAGCGTGAATATTCTGATCAAGCCTTAGCGGTACTTTATCAATGGCGCACATTAGAAGCTGAAAAGCTTGAACAAGCACTGGTTTTATTGAAAGAGACAAAATCACCCTAACCGCCTTGTGGTTCAAATATACAGCAGGAAGCGCTGTTTTTATGAAAGGTATTACGGATGAAATTATTAGTGCCTAAGCAATTTGGCAAACTGGGTAGACGCCTGTATATGGCGTTTATTTTTAGTTCTTTACTCACCTTATTGATTGGTGTGGTTATCTTTTTTATGTGGGGAAAACTGGCGACACAAATTAATGCGTCAGTGGGAGAGTCTTTACCGATGTTAACCACCAGCTATAACATGGAACGTTATAGCACCAATTTACAAATGCTATTAAAAGAGCGAGAGCAAACACAGAGAAAATCGATTTCCGAGCAACAACAGCAGGAAATTCATCAGTTATTAGATAATTTGCGTGAGTTTCCTATTGAGCAAAAGCCACAGCGTGATTTTTATACTCAACTTGTTGATGAGTTATCGGCGCTTATTAATCAACAAGATGTGTTATTGGATAAACGGCGTGAACTAGAAAACCGCCTTGCCCAATTATTAGGGCAATTGGCGTGGATGCATGACGCTGTTGGCGAAGATATTAAACCGTTACTTAATGAAATTGAGTGGCATGTCAGCCAAATGCTCAATGAGAAGAATGTACAGGAAAATAGCCTACAACTCCTATTGGAATCAACGTTGTTACAAGAGTTGTTTACGACAGAAAATGAGTTAATTAGTTTAGTTGAAGAGATTGCTCACCAACGTTATAGCCGTGATATTGATGTCGCTTTTCATTATATCAGCGTTAAAATTGACGAAATTATCGCTTTAAATCAGAAGCTAAAAAGCTATCCATCGACTATTGCCCATCGTCAGGTATTACAAGAGATTATTGCGATCACCCGTTATGATGGTGATATCTACCAAACACTGATTGATGATGTAGATAACGAGAAAAAGCTCAAAGCATTAACCCCTGAATTGAATGAAAAATTATCACAATTTGATAATGCCGTAAGAGGCAATGTTTTTGCTACCAGTGAAGCATTAAATAAGCTTAATGATAATACCCGTAAGCTAATGGCAACGGGAAAAATCGTTATTGTTGTCATCATTATTGCATCACTATTGTTGAGTATTATTGTGATGAAAATCTTGATTGATAGAAGACTTATCGCAAGATTGAACAAACTCAGCGATGACTTAGCACATGTTGCCAAAGGTCATTTAACAGAGCCTGTATTGATTGACGGGCAAGATGAAATTGGTCTGTTAAGTCGGCGGCTTCGTCGATTTTGGCGTCAAATGAAAGAAGTTGAAGCCAGCAATGCGTTAAATCTTATTAATAACACCGATGCAAGTTTAATTACCTGCCACCACGATGGCAGAATGGAAACCGTTAATCCAAGTGCCGCGACATTATTAGGCACTGGGAAAGAACAAAGCAATAAACCACTCTGGTTACTGTTTAGTGGTGAGGCAAGCATCATGCTTAAAGCGCAATTTAGCGCAACCAGTCCGCTTTATCGTTTAGGGCAAAGTGAATGTACCATTCGAATGGTGAAAGCGGGTGAACCTCATTTCTTACAGTTTAATATTCGAGAATATCCGCATAAAGATGAACACAAATATATTGTGACTATCACGGATATTACGCGCCAAGAGATAAGTCGATTAGAACTTCAACGACTGGTGGCATTAAAAACACAAGATTTGCAGGATAAAAACCAGCAATTAAATGAAGAGATGTTGCGCCGTGAACAGGCACAAAAACATTTAATTCAGACACAAGAAGAGTTAGTACAAGCAGCTAAAATGGCGGTTGTTGGGCAGGCGATGACAAGCCTTGCCCATGAACTTAATCAGCCACTCTCTGCCATTAATACTTATCTGTACAGTGCAAAACTGACTATACAGATGGGAAAATATGATCAATTACCTGATTCTATCGAGCGTATTGAAAAGCTGTGTGCACGAATGAATCGAATCATTACTGCATTGCGTAATTTCTCACGTAAATCTTCATCTGAAATTAGCTTTGTTTCAGCACCATTAAAAGAGCTGGTGGATAGTGCGATGGTGCTGGTGGAGTCTCGTTCTAAACGAGAGCAGTGCATGATTACGAATAATATTCCTGATGAATTGACCATTTGTGCAGACCCGACACAAATTGAGCAAGTCTTGGTTAATTTGTTTGTTAATGCAATGGATGCGATTGCGGGGATTGGTGAAAGCCAAATCACCATTGATCTTTTATCTGTTGATCCTAAACGAAAATTAGTGGCGATCGCCGACAGTGGAAAAGGATTCAATTCAGAGGTTTTACCAAAACTATTTACCCCATTTACAACCACAAAAGATGTGGGGCTTGGGTTAGGGTTATCCATTTGCCGTTCAATTATGCAACGGTTTGGTTATGAAATTTACTTGGCCTCTACATTAAATGGTGGTGCCATGGTTGTTTTGGAGTTTACAGATGACACAATCACACATGCCTGATATCGACGTTTTATTAATTGATGACGATGAAGATATTCTTGAATCTTATCGTCATTTACTCAATCTTGCGGGAATGGTTGCTAGAGTCACCGACTCACCAGAAAAAGCATTAAACCTGTTAACATCAGAATGGCAAGGGGCTGTTGTGCTTGATATTTATATGCCAGCAATGAATGGCATGGAAGTATTGGAGCGTATTAAACAAATTGACTCTCGTATTCCCGTTATCATGATCACCGGGCATGGCGATATACCGTTAGCCGTAGAAGCGGTAAAAAAAGGGGCTTATGATTTTATTGAAAAACCGATTAATCCCCCTGTTTTCTTAGCGTTAGTGGCGAAGGCACATAAAGAGCGTCAATCCATTCTTTCTCTTAGAAATGCCATAATAAGCACCACACAAGAGCGATTAGTGGGAGACAGCGCGCAAATCACCGCGATCAGAGAACAAGTACAACAACTCGCTGATATCGATAAAGATTTAATGATAGAAGGTGAGATGGGAACAGGGCGTCATCTGCTTGCTCAACTATTACATGAATTAAGTCCGCATAGTGATAAAGCGATCCAAACCGTCGATTGCCAAAATTTAGCGGATATCAAACACGTTATTGCCCAAATTGAAGCGGATGAAGTCGGAACATTGATTTTACGTTCCCCTTATGATTTGTCATCAGAAGCACAACGCTGGTTAAGTTCTTATCTGTTAGATATGGAACGTCAAGGAAAGCGCCATTTTAGAACGATTGCGATTTTAGAAAATAATACTCAGCAACTGGTAACAGAAGGACGATTAATCCCAGAATTCTATTACTATTTTTCACAAATCACTTTTTCACTGCCTCCGTTAAGTGCAAGACGCCCAGATATTATTCCATTATTTAGAGCTTTCTTACGACAAAGCGCACAGCGGCTCGGTATTGCAGTACCCAAGATTGATCGTAATTACCTCGATATTTTAAAGCGTTACGATTGGCCGGGTAATATTCGTGAGTTACGAAATGTGGCCGAACTCTATGCGGTAGGCATTGTGAAAATGGTTGATAGTGAACAACATCGAGCTATTATCCCACCAGAAGGCCCTTTGGATAATCTTGTGGATGAATATGAGCGCCGATTAATTGAAGATGCGTTATATTTATTTGCAGGACGGGTCAGTGATGTGGCGGATTATTTGGGTATTCCACGTAAAAAGCTGTATTTACGAATGAAAAAGCATGATCTTGATAAAGATAGCTATAAACCAAAAGTGTGATTTACCCGCTATTCAATAACAAAGAAGCGCCATACTGGCGCTCTTTCACAATTTTCTTTTGTTGTTATTATATTTAATATTAAGTTTATTTTTTCTTTTATTTTACCTGTAATCGTAAAAAGATAGAGTTTATAATTTTTTATATGTTAATGGGTCTTGCTGTGGTTCAAAGCGCTATTATTTTCTTATTCAATATTTACACCTTTTGTTTGTAAAAATAGTGAGCTGTTTTAACTTTGCTTTTCTTAAAATCTTATTAATAGATAAATATAAAAATGAGATGTCTTTATTTGATGTTAATAATGGTGTTTTTCACATAACAGTTACGAGATATTATTGTCATCATTTTTTGATGAATATCATTTTTATTCGTCATAAAATAAATTTTACTCCATAATTGATTATGTTAAAAAGAGTACTCATTAAAAGAGTCTCATATTTACTTTGTATTTATAATTTATTTTAGCTCTTATTAAGAACAAATTAACGATATTTAAACATGTCATCATAATTAGATTGTCTAATTTTTAATTAAATTAGAGAATATAATTTAATTTTTCAATTAAGATGAATCCTACGTGTTTTTGTATATATATTGGGTTTATCGTATCAGCAAAATATAACTTTCCATGTTTTGATGTGTTTTCGTTATAAAAAACCAGTTAACTTTATTTATCTGGTTTTTATATTTTATTTACTCGATTTAAGTGTTAATAATGGCATCTTTATTTTTTATTAAGTAATAATATCTAATCTATATATTATTTTAGTTTAAAAGACTAAAGCTGCTCATTTAAAGAATTGTTTCATTTGATAACTATCCTTTGATTTCACTAAGAGCATCATTTTTTGACTTTTGACTTAATTTGCGCCTTTTGCGAGTATTTAATTGCTAAACAAGTAAAAGAACATAATTTAAATTGTTTTTTTACTTTGATTTTTACTCTTACTTTCTGATTAAAGCTTATTACTTATTTATATGTCTAATTAAGATGTTTTTATTAATTAAGGAACTTAATTTCTAAAATATTTAAAAGTGACGTTTAAAAAAGTTAATACGATTAATTTATTCCATAAATTAATTTGAATATGAATGCAAAAGGACGCATTCGTAGGATATCCCCTATCTTGGTTTTATCAATCAATATCAATGGATCTGTGAATTTTAAGTTGTAGAAAGGCGGTGAGGTTTTATTACCTATCGCTTATTTAGTCAGAAACCAAGAAATATCACTATCTTTATTGTGTATAAAGGAAATTTTATGAAATTTACTAAATTAGCTTTAGGTGTTGCGTTATCTTTAGTTGTTGCTGCTCCTAGCTTTGCAGCAGATCCCGCGGAAAGCAGTGAAGGTAAAGTCCGTTTTACGGGCTTTATCAATGATGTTCCATGTTCAATCGATGACAAAAGTTTAGATCAAACTGTTAAGTTTGGTGAAATTGCATTGCATGAACTGACTAGCAATAAATTCCGTTCAGATAGCGAAAACTTCGATATTATCCTGAAAAACTGCTCAACTGAAACTTACAAAACTGCAAAAGTATCATTCACGGGAGCAACTGTAAGTGGTTTTGACGGTTATACCGGCGAATTACTGGGCTTAGGTGGCAAAGTACAAAACGCGGGTATCGTTATCACTGACCGTGGTAATAATCCAATTACTTTTGGCCAAGGTTTCCCAGTAGCAGGTCACGCTTTAAATAATGGCGACGGCTCTGTTACAACATTGCAGTTCTCAGCTTACGTGAAAGGTAATGAAGCTGCTGATAAGAAAGCAACAACGGGTTCTTTCGACACAGTAGCTAACTTCAAAGTTATCTACGAATAATTGTTGTTTTTATAAGATGTGTGGCGCTTAGGCGCCATGCATCTCATCAATATTGTCTTCTGTTAATAATGCTGAGGATGGCATAGCAAAATGAAAAGCATGAAAATAAATAAGATCACAAAAGTAATGCTTTTATTCTTTGTTCCTTTTTCGTTGCCTGTTTTTGCAGAAGAAGCAGTAGATTTTAATACCGATTTCTTAACAGATAAGGGTATTGAAAATACCGATTTTACTAAATTCTCTTACGCAAACTATATTCAGCCGGGCACTCATTTACTTGCGACCGACGTTAATAAACAAAGAGTAAGAAACGAAGAACCTACTTTATTTTTTGCCCCAGATTATAACGCAGAATTATCTATTCCTTGTATCACCCCAGAGGTTTATCCCATTTTAGGTTTAAAGTCTGAATGGGAAAAAAAAGTCACTTGGTTAACCAACAATAATACCCAGTGCCTTGATTTTCGTTCTGTTCCTAATATGAATGCAGTGGGTGATCTCTATACTGGTATTTTAAATATCAGCGTTCCTCAAGCTTTTATGGAATATCAAGATCCTAGTTGGGATCCGCCGTCACGTTGGGATGATGGTATTGCCGGATTTTTTCTTGATTACAATATGAGTAATCGCCTTATTCGATATGAAAACAACGGCAAAGGTACTGAAACGGGAACCAATATTAGTGGTGTAATGGGCATTAATATGGGGGCTTGGCGTTTTCGTTCTGATTGGCAAGCCTCTGGCGGTAATTTAAATAGCGAAGATAAATCATGGCGCTGGAACCAGCTTTATCTTTTTCGTGCTATTCGCTCTTTAGGTGCAAAATTAACGTTAGGTGAACAATATCTTTCATCTGAGCTTTTTGATAGTTTCCGTTATCTTGGTGCTTCATTAGAAAGTGACAATGCGATGATCCCACCGCGTTTACAAGGCTATGCACCTGAAATTGCGGGAGTCGCAAGAACTAACGCCACGGTTATTGTGCGTCAAGATGGTCGTATTGTTTATCAAAATGAAGTCAGTCCAGGGCCGTTTCGAATTCAAGACGTCAATACATTTGGCGGCGGTACTTTAGATGTTTCTATTGAAGAACAAGACGGTTCTGTTCAAACATTTAAAGTGGAAACCTCTCGTTTAGGCACGCTGACAAGACCCGGACAGTTTTTATATAAGTTGGTGATGGGGAAGCCAACTAAGAATGAACATGATACTGAAGGCCCCGCATTTTCATTAGGCTCTTTTTCATGGGGGGCTGCGAATAACACCACAATTTATGGCGGATTATTAGCCTCAACAGAATATCAAAATGTTGCTTTAGGTTTAGGGCAAGATTTAGCCCCATTTGGGGTGCTCTCTTTTAATATTTCAGCCTCAAGGGCTGAGATGGGCAGTAACTTTGACGATAAAACCTTATCTGGTACTTCTTATAATGTTACCTACTCAAAGCAATTTGATGAAATAAACAGTCAGATTACGTTTGCGGGCTATCGCTTCTCTCAACGTGATTATTTAAGTATGACTCAGTTTTTAGATGGTCGTTATCGAGGGCTCCATATTGACAGTGGTAAAGAACTCTATACCGCAATCTTTGGTACGGCTTTCCCTGAATATAATATCAATACGTATTTAAACTATTCTCGCCAAACGTATTGGAATAGACCTTCAACAGATAATTATAGCTTTACGATTTCCAGTTATTTTGATTGGGCTAATTTTAAAAATTTATCCGTTAACTTATCTGCTTATAAAGTGGAATCGAGCTATAACAATGACGAAGGTGTTTATGTGTCATTAGGCGTACCACTAGAGCGTAATGAAGCCAATATTAGTTATTCGGGATCATTTAATCGTCATAATACGAGTAATTCTGTTAACTATTATGAACGCATTAATGAGCGTAGTACGTATAACTTATCTGCGGGTACTTGGGATAGCGATAAAGTTAATCTTTCTGGTTTTTATAACTATGACGGTAATTTAGCAAAACTGACTACCAGTGGAACTTATACCCAAAATAATCAAAGTGCATTATCGATGCAATTAATGGGCGGAATAACGCTAACGCCAGAAGGGGGAGCACTCCACCGAGTCACTTCAATGGGAAATTCACGCATATTGGTTGATACCAATAATGTTGAAGATATTCCGATTAAAACAGGTTTAACGCCAATTGAAACCAACCAGTATGGTAAAGCGGTTTTAATGGGTGTGCAAAACTACTCTCGTAGCAATATCACTATCGATATTAATAATCTTCCTGAAAAAGCAGATGCCATCCAATCGTCACAATATGCCACCTTAACCGAAGGGGCGATTGGTTATCGTAAATTTAATGTGATTGAAGGTGAGAAAGTCTTAGCAGTGATCACGATGGCTGATAAGAAATATCCTCCTTTTGGCGCCAGTGTTTATAACAAAGATAAATTAGAAGTTGGCATTATTTCAGACGAAGGTTTTGTTTATTTATCGGGTGTAAAAGCAGGTGAAACTTTAGATCTTGCTTGGAATGGCGAAACTTGCCAATTCCAATTACCCCAAGTACTAGAAAATAATTTAAGCAACATGTTGTTGCTTCCTTGTAAGTAATTAAATTTAAGTCAACGGTGAATGAAATGAAATATATCAACATAAGAACATTGGGCGCTATCGTTACACTTTGCCTTTTTTCTCAATCCGCTTATTCCGCTATCGCATTAGATAGAACTCGCGTTTTATATAATGAAGGTGAGCGCTCAGTCAGTATGATTTTAGAAAATGAAAATGAGTCTAAACCTTATTTAGCACAGTCTTGGCTTGAGAATAGTAAAGATGAAAAAATTAATTCTCCTTTTGTGGTAACACCGCCAGTTCAACGTATCGAAGCCGGTAACAAAAGCCAAATTAAAATACAGGCATTACCAGCAACAAATATGTTGCCCACAGACAGAGAAAGTATTTATTACCTTAATGTTCGTGAAATTCCTCCGCGCAGTGATTCTCCTAATGTTTTGCAAATTGCATTACAGACAAAAATTAAAGTGTTTTATCGACCAAAAAGCATTGTTGCACCTAGCCGTTTAGAGGCTAATCCAATGGAAAAAGACATTGTGATTGAAAAACAGGGTGGCGATTACAATGTGAAAAATCCTTCACCTTATTATCTGACTATCACTAAAGTTAGAAAAAATAATACAGAGGTTAATGGTTTTGAGGCCGTGATGATTGAGCCTTTTGGCCAACGGCCATTAGGGACAAAAGTGGGGGATTTAGGTGTAGCTCCTGCTATTGAATATCTCAATGATTTCGGTGGATTAGTTGAATTAACATTCCAATGCCGTGGAGATATTTGTTCAGCAAATATCAAAGATAAGAAGGCGTAATATTATGCTTATATTCCGAGGTGTAATACTTTTTCTTTGTATGAGTTTTCTTGCTCCTTCTGTATGGGCTGTTTCTGGCTTTTTAAGAGTGACGGTGAGCGGGAGTGTGGAGTCTCGTCCTTGTAAGATTAACGATGGTAAACCTATCGAAGTCAACTTTAATGATGTGATGACCACAAGAATAGAAAACGAAAATTATAAACAAAAAATGGATTACACCTTGGATTGTAAAACAACAGGTGATCCAAGTATGTCGCTGAAATTTACGGGTGATGGCGCCGGATTTGATACACGCTATTTAAAAACAAGTGTGACAGATTTAGGGGTGTTATTTAAAACGACTGATACCAATATTTATATGACAACACCATTTAAGTTTAACTATAACACTAAGCCTGAACTTTATGCTGTACTCGTGAAAAAAAGTGGCGCCACGCTACCAACGGGCTCCTTTACGGCAACTGCAACTATGCAGGTTTATTACAACTAACAGAGGAATAAACAACATGCGTTATTATCCATTCCTCATTATGTTATTTTTATTTTCTGTATTTTCTTCACCCAGTTTGGCAAAAGATAATGAAACACAAGTACTGATTAAAGGTAATTTATTAACTCCCCCTCCTTGTAAAGTGAATGATGGCAATATGATTGAGGTGAACTTTGGTCCCGTAGCCATAAAAACGATAAAGGGCTATGACCAAAAAAGAGAAATTAATTACCAAATTACTTGTGAAGAAAATTTAAATAACTGGAATATGTATTTATCGATTGATGGTAATAAAAGTAGCTTCGATCCTAATGGGTTGAGAACTAATATTAATGAATTAACCGTAAAATTTATGATGGGTGATTCTATTATTGATTTAAATAAAAAGTATTCGGTTAATTTAAATAACCCAGAAAAAATTTGGGCCGTATTGGTGAAAAAAGAAAATAGTGAACTGGTTCCGGGTAATTTTACCGCTGGTGGTACATTATTTGTGGAGTATCAATAATGAATAAATTGACCTTATATCGAGCTATTATTGGCAGTTGTTTATTATTGTCTTCTTCTGTTTTTTCTGCTGAAAACATGCATATTTTCGGTTCATTAATTATAGCGCCTTGTAAAGTTTTGCCTGAGCATTCTCAAATCGATATTGTT
This sequence comes from Proteus alimentorum, assembly GCF_002607735.1. Lineage (GTDB taxonomy): Bacteria > Pseudomonadota > Gammaproteobacteria > Enterobacterales > Enterobacteriaceae > Proteus > Proteus alimentorum. The sequence continues at coordinate 168,739 of NZ_NBVR01000020.1, read as the reverse complement.
TTTGATGAAATTCGCTTGGATGATATTTATAAAAGTTATTTTGAATTCGAGAAAAAGGATTTCAAAATTGTTTTATCAGAGTGTGATATCTCTATTGCCAAGCAAGTGAAAATCAAGTTTGAAGGGGCAACTCATAATGAACTTACCGGATTATTAGCATTAGACGATAGCGCTAATAACTCTGATTTAGGAATAAAAATTATCACTAAAGAAGGTATCCCTGTGAGCTTAGGGAATTACACCAGCTTATATAATATTCCTAATAATGGGCATTTTGAGCTGAGCTTTATTGCCTCTTTGCAGGCAACAGCAAAAGCCATTGCAAACAAATCAATTAAACCGGGGCATTTTTCTGCTACCGCCGTGTTTTCTCTGAAATATGAGTAAAAGACAATGAAAAAAATACAGAAAATTTTAAAATTATTGATTGTTATCTGTGGATTTTCCTTATTTAGCGCTCACGCAACGTACTTTACTTATATTACCAAATCAGGTGTTTCTCCCGACAAGGATACTGATATACGTTATAACTTTGTTATGGAATATTGGACAGAGATGGGATTTACCTCAAATCCTTGTAAAACTTTAGGTTTTAATGGGCGATGTTATATTCAAATAAATCACTTCCACAGCCTACCAGATAAAGGGGGAACAGGAACAGAACGTCGAGTGCCATGGCGTTGTAGCGTTGATTTACAAAACTTGAGTAGTATGGCCGAGATACGTGATGTTGCAATGAATCAATGTGATTTATCACTTCCTTTTGTTGGTTTTAGTGATCACCTTGGAAAACCTAAGGTTGATGAATGTATTGCTTTTTTTATGACGAATAGTCCAACGGGAGGCGGAGGAAGAATGGTACCTGGTGGCGTATGTGGTATTGCTCCACCGCCTGAAGGTAAATGTGCATTTATTTCTAATAATCTTACTATTTCACATGGTGTACTTGATGTGACACAAGTTAATGGTAATGAGGCGGAAGAACAATTTGCGCTCACTTGTAATGAAACGATGCCAGTAAAAATCACCAGTTCAATGGAAGATCATTTTTTAAACTTAAAACCAGATGGTAGCATCCGTTCTTTTTTAATGTTAAATGGTTCACCAGCATCAATTGGCACACAGGTTGACGCAATCAAGGATGAATACACCTATGTGAGAGTTAAGTCAAAACTTCAAGCTAATGGCACCCCCTCATTAGGTAATTTTAGTGGTGCAACAACATTGGTATTATCAATACCTTAATAATTATAAGAGTCAATAATGACCTATTATCGATAGTGTTTTTCGTTGACTTACCCGCACATCATTGTGCGGGTTTTTTTATGCGGTGAATTTGAAAAGAGGTTTATAGTGTTATTGGTTCAATAACTAATTCGCTCTTATTGGTATCTAATTTTAACTTTTGGGATCCCGTGACTTTTAATAGTGCGGATCCTAAATTGACTAACATAGGTAAGCGCATTTCAGCTGCGATAATGGCGCAGTGAGAGCGACTATCACCTTTTGCTAAAGCAATACCGACCAATTGACTATCAACTAATTGAATTAATGTAGAAGGAAAAAGTTCTTTTGCGACCAGAATAGCGGGTTGTGAAGGGGGAACGCTTGAACGAGTTTTATCTTGTAAATGATAAAGCACTTGATTACGTAGATCACGAATATCGAGTTCACGCGCGCGTAAATAGGGATCGGTGAGTGCACAATACAACTGTGTTCTTTCTTGCATTTCATCCGACCAACTTTGCTGGGCACTGATCTTCTCTTCTTTAATACGATCAATCACGCTAGTTATTAACTCATCATCATCTAACATCATGATATGGCCGTTAAAAATAGCACCAATATGCTCACCTAATTTTTGGCTAGCTTTATTGGCATTCTGTTTTAGTGCTTTTAGCGTACTTTTTATTGCAAAATTAAGTTTGCCAATTTCAGCATTAATATCAATCGGTTCAGATAAGTTTTTGACAGGTGAGAGTTCGATTTCATGCCACACAAAAGCCGGTGCTTTAATTTGTGATACAGGGGCTAAAGTTCCTTTTAATGTTATGGTATTAGAATCAGAAGGTAGCTCTTCACCAAAGCCATTTCGGGCAAGTTCAAGAAACGCCGCAATAGCCTCATCTTCTTGTTCACCAGAGGCAATTAGCGTTATTTCATCACCTTGACGAATTTGTATGAGTGAAAGTTGGTTTAAGCTAAGGGGATTTATTCGTCTATCGCCTTTTACAAGTTGATAATCAGCCTGAAAAGTAGAAAGTACCTCAACTAAAGTTGCGGCTGGTCTTACGTGTAAACCATGAGGATTACGAATGACCCAACTTGCCTCTTTACCGTGAATTTTGACGGGGGCATTAATATCATTTTTAGGTTGAACGAAATTTTCACCAAGTTGGATTTTTTTTGGATATAAAGAAGTTGAAGCTTCTTCAAGCACTTTTTCTAGAGATGCCCCTGAAGATGCTGCTACAACTGCAGCAAGTGTACCTTCAACTAAAGGGGCTGAGCAGAGGGTGACTTTCTCAGCTAGCTCTGGATCAAGTAACTCAATCGCAGTTTCTGCACTTAATATTGCACTACCTAAATCCATCATCACAACAATAGATTGTGCTTGTGAAAGCGATTCTATCGCCGTCATAATTTTAACGGCATCAGTACCAATCGCATGTTCTTCATCGTCGATACCTGCGGCAACCGCAAGCTGGCAATAAGTCGGATTAAGCATCTGACTGGCAAGTTCTGCCACACCATCAGCGAGATGTTTACTATGAGAAACAATAACAATATTTATCATGGTAGACCTTTATTGGTTGCTTAGTCAGTTATGCATTAATGCTATTTGCAAGGGCTTGTATCATCAGTACGACAGAGGCACTGCCAGGATCTTTATGTCCGATACTGCGCTCACCTAAGTAGCTTGCTCGTCCTTTTCGGGCTTGCATCGGAATGGTGTTTTCAGCGGCTTTTTCAGCGACAATTTGTGCTTGAGTGAGGGCTTCTTTGATAGAGAGATTTTGTTCATTAGCGTGTTTTAATGACTCAACCACAGGCCACCAAACATCACACATGGTTTTGTCATTTGGCTCTGCTTTTCCTCGGCTTACAATGCCTTCTACACCTTCAGTTATCATTTCAACAAGCTGATTAAGTTCTAGAGTTTGCAATGAAGCAGTTGGTTTGGCTGCATGAATAAAGAAGGTACCAAATAAAGGGCCACTTGCTCCGCCAATATTTGAGAGCAATGTCATCCCCGTGGTTTTTAGGATAGTACCAATATCTTGAGCTTCAAATTCAGGTAGTTTTTCCTGCACTTTTCTAAAGCCACGGTTCATATTTAAACCGTGGTCAGCATCACCAATTTCACGATCTAAATCCGTTAAATAATCACTATTTTGTTCAAACAGTAGTGCACATTGTTGTAACCAAAGAATAATTTGAGCGTGAGTTAAAGCCATTTTTTGTTCCTTCTCTTGTTATTAAAGACTTATTTCACCATCGCTGGTGTATTCACAGGGGCATCCCATAAGGTAAGTAATTCGTTATCAACCTTTAATAACGTTATTGAGATCCCTGACATATCAAGCGAAGTACAATAAGAACCAATTAAAGAACGTTCGATGGTTAAGCCAAATTTTTCACAGCATTGCGTTAAACGGTTATAAACACCATAAAGTTCAGATTGTGGTGTGGCCCCAAGGTTATTAACTAAAACAATGACGCGATCGCCAGATCTTAACGGCTGTTTTTCCTGTTCATCCTCGATCCAAGTGCCGTTTTCACGATCCCAATTGCGGATCACTCGTTGATAGTGACCATTCTCAATTAAGGTATTAAACATGGCATCAACAGTATCATTGAGGGACGTAAATTTACGGCGATCAATACCCGGTTCACCATGAATACCGACACCAAACTCCATTTTATTTTCTGGTAAAGTAAAAGAAGGTTTTCCTGCGGCAGGAACTGTACAGGCTTCTAAGGCAATACCGATAGAAAAACCATTGTTATTAATGTGATGACCTAATTTAACGAGTTCATCAAGAGAGTCGCCTCTTTCAGCCGCCGCACCCAGTAGTTTTTCTATTAAAACGGTATTGGCAACACCACGGCGTCCTGCGGTATATAAGCTATCTTTCACAGCCACATCATCATCAACTAATACTGTTGCAATTTTTACACCATCGTCATGAAGCAGTTCTGTCGCCGTTTCAAAGTTAAGCACATCACCAGTGTAGTTTTTCACGATCATTAAAACACCTTCACCGCTATCAATCTCTTTGGCGCAGTCATACATTTTATCGGGTGTTGGTGACGTAAATATTTCACCCGGACATGCACCATCAAGCATTCCTTTACCTACAAAACCCGCATGCATGGGTTCATGTCCGCTACCACCGCCGGATAATAGAGCCACTTTACCTTTTACTGGAGCATCTTTTCGCGTGACATAAAAAGAGGAAGGATGAAGTTTGATTTCAGGATGGGCTTTTGCAAAGCCTTGTAGTTGTTCAGATAACACATCATCAACTCGATTAATCAGCTTTTTCATCTTAAATGCTCCATTTGAAATTTGTGTTTAGTCTTCAAACCAGAAATAAGATTTCTGGTTTGGGGGGCTGACAAATTATTTATTAAAGGATTGGCAAACACGGTATCGATAGGCGGTGTTTGTTTTATTTAAAACATAAGAATTATTTTTGTTTAGCTTAAAAATGAATCTACATCATTTATCTTTCTATAAGAATAGGTTAGTCAAATAACCTGTCAGAATGGGAGCAAGATCATAAAAATAAATGAAAAAGAGAGTGTCTCTTGGAGAGAGTTACATACCTTGTAAAAGAGTCAGCGCTTTCTCTCGTTGTTCTGGAGAAAGATTTTTAATCACATCTAATAATAACGTATCTTTGTTTTTTGCGCTTGGCATAAGGGTGTGGCTAAACGTGAGGTTTAAAACGAAGGTATGTCCGCATTCAGGATCACGACAAGCACAATAGAGATCGGATAACTCTTTGTGTTTGCGATTACTTTTCTTTATAAGCGCTTTTTCACCACATTCAGGACAAAAAATAGTTAAGACTCGCATATCATTTTTCTCTTTACCAAAGGCTATCAGATACCATCTATATTAGCTTAAATTTGTATTATAACCAGCCTATTTATTGTTTTTTATATAAATCTTTGTTTTAAGGTTATTTAAAGGCATTTTAAACAAGTTTATTTGTTTTATTTGATGTGAATAGTTCGGTTATTGTCGGTTAAGACTGGATAACCGACAATAACCGAACAAACTTGCTAGCCTGAAATACAAACTTTGTAGATAATAGCTTCACGTTAAATCATACGGAGATAAACAACATATTGAATTTATTGTTTATTATTTTTTGTTGATTTTCAGTGTGAGTAGAAAGCAATAGACAAGGATGTCTATTACAAGTTAACAAGGAAGTTAGCAGTAATATAACTGAATCGCTTGTTGTTTACCGCAAATGGATGTTGCGCATAGTTGAAATAAAAGGAACTTACGTTATCTCAATCGGGAATTTACTCAGTTACACAGGGTCGTGGTTTACTGCTAATTCTTTACAGATTATCTGATGAATGTTGGGAGGTGAGGGTTCTTTTTACGGTTAAAGAAAATGTAATCAGAGATGAGGTGTATTCATGGATGAATATGACAGCACATTGATATCGTTAGTGATAGTGGGCGCTTTTATTGCATTAGGGAAGATGCTCGTTGCGAATGAAACAATTACATTAAGATTGTTTATTGGCAAAATTATTTTAGGCTCTGCGGTTTCTGTTGTTGCTGGCGCACTGCTTATTTTATGGCCTGGAATTGATTCTGTCGCAGTAATGGGAATAGGCTCAGCGCTCGGTATTGTGGGTTATCAGTTAGTCGAAATCTGGTTACGTAAACGAGGTAATCAATTTTTTTCAGGGAAAGAAAAAGAGGATACCAAGTAAAAAGTGCAACACGTTTTCATCATAATAAAAGTCGATAAAGTCAGTTTTATCTCGAATGACTAAGGAGTTAGGTCATGTTCAACACACAAGCGTTATATGCATGGATTGCACTACTGGCGTTTAGTTTGGGTTGGATTGCTCAAGGATGGCATCGAGATAATTTAGCGTTAGAACAACGGATGTTAATAACGGCAATCGAAGATCAAGCAAACATGGATGCTTGCCTTGATCTTCAACTTTTTCCTTCAGATATTTGTCTGGATCATGTATCAGAAATAAAATCATTTTTTCCTTTATTACAACATCAGTACAATCAAGATAGAATTAAACGGTTTTCAGTGAAAAGCATGGCTGAATATTATTCATGAATATTGCGGTTAACAAGGTGAATTAAAGCTACTCGATGTGGGAACGGGGCTCGATTTTTTCTCTATCATTATGGCGAAAGCTGGGCATAAAGTCACCGCAATAGATTGTACTGATGCGATGCTCAATTACCGTAAAAGCATGCCAATGTGCCAAAAAACTAGACCGCAATGGGATCTTGATACACTCGTTGCCCGAGGTTATTCAGAACTGACTTGTTTAACCAATATTAACGAGCGAGTGTATGATGAAAAACGTAAATTCCTTTATCGCTCAACCCCAATGTTTATGATTGCTGCAACTAAACCGTAAATAAATATAGTGTATTCAGCTAGTTAATTGATTAAATTCAAATTAAGCCTGATAAGATCGTTTATCAGGCTATTAAATACGCTGACGTCCTTTTTGGCTAATTAGTTGCCCTTGTATATCAGCAATACCAATATGCGCTATACAGCCTGCATTAAACTGTAAATAGTCATCTTCGATGCCATCAGAGAAAATCACCCCATTTTCTGGCATCAAAGACTCTAGTTGTAATGGCGAGTCAGGCTCAATAGTGCCAAAAGTCAGTGCAACGCCTGTCGTTTTACTTGGAAATGGCTCTCTGACACTGAATTGTAGTTTTCGCTCACTCCAGCTAAAACCTTGTAACAGAGGGTGCGAAGCTTCTCCAGTAATTGCCATCGCGCCGGCAAGAATAGATTGAAACCAACCGGTCGATCCCAACCCTGTTGATACAATAATACCTGATGACGATTGCGCTTCTTGAGTGCCACTCCATTGCAAAATATACCGTGCAGAGGTGTGGCTTTTAGGGCCAATAAATAAGTCATTAACTGCTAATAGTGATTGACCATCATTGGTTGTCGCTTGTGCAAAAGTGACCGTTTTAAATGGCATTTTCTTATTAATGGTATTAATGACTGTCTCTTTTAATTGCCCAATTTCGAAAGGGAGTAATTGGCCATCCCATCTTGATGGATCAGGGTTTATGGCAATAATAGGCTGTCCATTAAGGTATTTCAGCGTATTAGCTACCAGCCCATCTTGACCAATCACCACCACAATATCGTGGGGTGAGAATTGATAGCTAGGTAATAAACCTCTTTCTAAAAGTTGAAAACGTCCTAATGATTTTAAAATCAGCTCAGCTTGTGTGAGTTGTTTTTGATATAAATTGTGTTCATTGAGGTAATCCTTTACCTCAACATTGTTGTGTTCTAAATAGAATTTGGCTTGTGACCAAGTATTAAAGCGCTCAATTAATTCCTGTAAGCGGCTTTTTCTCATCACCAGCACAAAGCGAAAATCTTCGTTACGTTGCATTATTTATTCCCTTTTTTCATAAATTGGCTAAATAAATCAGGTGTGATATTCAGTTCGCCGATTTTCCCTGAATTCAGCGCTAAGGTTTCAAATGCCATTGCCATTAATTGTTGAGAGTCCATTTTTGCTAGTGCCATGGCTTTTAGGTTTTCAACGGGTAATTCACGATAAGCACGCATGGTCGCTTCAATTGCATAAGCATCAGCTTCTGATTGTGTTCGCTGATTTTCCGCACTTAACGCGACCAGTTCTTTACGTTTTGCTTCTGCGTTAACCTTGGCTTCAAGGCGCTCTTTTTCAATTTCTGCTTGTTCGCGTAATAATGTACGTTCGTTTTCTAAACGGGCTTCTTCAATCTCTTGGCGTTTACGTTGAACAGATAAATCGGTTTCTAGTTCAGCCTCTTTAATGGTGCGTTCTTGTTCTACTGAGAATTTACGACGCGCATAAATTGCATCATCGGCTTCTTTCAGTAAGGATTCTCTCGCTTCGGCTTCGAGTGCTTTTAAGGTTTCTGGTGATGGAGTGATTGCCGCAATAGAGACATCTAAAATTGCAATACCTAATGCTTCTAATGATGGGTGTTCAATTAATTGTTCCATCACCAAAGTGACTAATGATTGGCTAAGTAATAACGCTTCTCTAAGAGGTGTACTTTGGATCTTTGCTTGAATTAAGGTTTGTGCAATACGCACAACACGATCACTGAGTTTGAGTGGATCTTCAGAGGCATAAGATTTGCCGTTTTTGCTCAAGTTAAAGTTAAGCACTTCTGCCGCTTTTTCAGGGGATTTTACTTGGAATGAAATTTGTCCTTGAATGCGTAACCCCTGAAAGTCTGCCGTTTGGAAGTTAAAAATAAACGGTGCTTCTTGCGCATTTAAAGGTAATGCTGCAATAGAGGTAGTGGCGGAGTTATACCAAAAACTCAAGCCTTTACCTTGCTGGCGAATTTTTCCGTTTACCGATTTGATAATGAATGTTGATGAATCTGCTTTAAAGTAATTTAAGTTAAACATAGTCTTCCTCTAATTAGTGTCCTTTTGACAATAAGTTGATTGTGTCTTATCGACACTATTCTTGTCAACTGATTTAGTGTCTTTATGACAAAATTTGATTTTTTGCTGTTTAACCTTAAAATAGCCTTCTCGTTTTCTAATAAAGCTGACGCCATGAATGAACAAGATTTTTTAGCCAACTATAACCGCCGTGATTTCCTATCCCCACTGATTACTGTTGATTCTGTACTGTTTACTTATCATGAAGCGCAGTTAAAAGTATTGTTAGTGAAAAGAGCGGAGCATCCTGAAAAAGGGAAATGGGGTTTACCCGGTGGATTTGTCGATGAAGTACAGGACAACTGCCTTGAAGATACCGTGCTAAGAAAATTAAAAGAGAAAACAGGGGTGATCCCTCCTTATATTGAGCAACTTTGTTCAGTGGGAAATAACCAGCGTGATGCAAGAGGTTGGTCTGTGACGGTGTGTTATACCGCGTTGATTGCACATCAAGTCTGTGAAGCACACATTGATACCGTGGATTCAGTAATCTGGTGTCCTATTGATGAGATTGCACAACAAAGCTTAGCTTTTGATCACCATGAATTAATTGCACAAGCCAGAGAGCGATTAAAGCAAAAGTCACTCTATTCAATTGTTCCTGGATTTGCATTGCCTGAAGTGTTTACCTTGCCAGAGTTACAACATGTTCATGAAATTCTGATTGGTAAAGAGATCCAGAAAAAATCATTTAGACGACGGATCGAACAAGCAGATTTATTGATTGATACGGGAGAAAAACGGGCAGAGAGAGGACGCCCCGCAAGTCTGTATCGACTTAAAGAGGCGTCGGCAGATTATCGTTTTATTCGTAATCTGGAATTTTAATTATTGAGTTGCTTAACAAAATAATGAGCGCCATCTCGAATGGCGTCATCAGCTACTTTCATCATACGTGAGTAGTGTAAAAAGGCATGTAATGTGCCGGGATACATTTTATATTCACAAGCTAATTGATGAGCTTCTAAGGTTTTAAATAGCGTCACGCTATCATCAATAAGTGGATCGTATTGTGCGCTGGCGATAAAGCAAGGGGGAATATCTTGCGTTAAATCGTTATTAAATAAGCAATAATAAGGCGCATCACGATTGCCTAATGCGGTTAAATAGGCATTATCATATTCTTCGAGATCTTGCTGGCGCAACCCATCCCATTCGCCACCATAAAGCCGACGGCTGGTGGAATCACGTAAACCGTATAATCCATACCATAATAAAGCCGCACTTACCTTGCCACAGTGGATTTGTTTGTCGCGTAACCACAGCACAGTAGCAAGCGATAACATGGCACCCGCAGAATCGCCCGCAAAACCAATGTATTGAGTGTTAATGCCGTAATGGTCAGCATGTTGATAATAAAATTGGCAGACTTGTGCTGATTCATCAATCGCTTGTGGATAATGTGCTTCTGGTGAGAGTGAGTAATCAATACCAATCACCGCACAACCTGTATAAGACGCGAGTAACCGCATAATACGATCGTGGGTATCTAAATTCCCTAAAATAAAGCCGCCACCATGAAGATAATAGAGTGTTGCAGGTGTTTTTTCAGTGGGCTGATAAAGACGTGTGAATACCTCTCCATAAGAAGTGTTAACGGAAATATCTCGAATACTAAACATCTCTGGTGCATCTGCATTCCAATAACGTCGGTCTTGATTATAAGCAAGGCGCATAGAAGGGTAGTCATTACTTTCCGGTGCAGGCTGCGGATTATCTGCATAAAATTGCATAACTTGCTGCATTTCTGGCGAAATAAGTTCTAGTACATTGATTTTATTTTTAGTTTTCATTAGCCCCTCCAATTATCACTGTGCGGTATTGTAAATACTAGGGCTTAATAAACTGGGATCTTGATATCCAATATTGAACGTTAGCGTTAAATAGTAAGGGGGAGGCGTGAATATGTGATCTAACTTTGATTTAAATAGAGCGGCTGAAATATGATTTATTGCACAGTTTTTCTTAACTAAATCTTTAATTGAGAATAGAAATGATAATGAGATATGTTATTGTATCTTTATATTTAATCTTATTTCAGAAAAGAAAAAGTAAAGTAAAAGAGAATTTTATCTGTTTACTCCCCTTAAGTTGAGTAGTGGGGTGATTTAATTTTATTAAAGAAAATATATTTTATTTAATCGTCTTAATTAGAGTGATTCTAAATGAATAGCTAATAATGATTAGGTATAAATACCCTTTGTAACTAGAAATAAAAATAATTATAAAATCCAATAAATTCAAGGTATTAATGTATTGGTATTTTCTGTTTTTAAAGTCATTTAAAATAAAATAAGAGTTTAAGTAAATATATAATTTAATTTTATTAAATAAGTTTTTATATATTTTTGTTTTTTATTATTCTATAAAAATAACTTGATACCTAAGCATCAAGCTATTTTTTATTATTTAATTTTAATTCTTTTTTTCTTTTTCTTTCTCGGCTATTTCAGCGAGTGTTGATTGAATTAAATTTTCAATATAGTGATCAACTAATAATTCAACAGCTTCACTTCGTGTGGAATTCTTTAAATAAGATAATCTATCAATTTTGCGTAATGCCGACATTTTTAATGAAAGTGAAACCGATTTTTTCTTATCTTTATCAAGATAAACTCGGCTTGTCATTCCATTGTGGCGAAGATCTTCACTGGCGGATAATGCCTCGCGCATACGGCGTAACGCCTTACTGTCAAGTTGACCTCGTTCAGTCATTTGATATGCGCGAGAAGCTTTGCTGTATTTTATTTCTGCACCATAAGAATCTCTTATCTCTTTTAATACGCGAGTTAACGTAGGCTCTGAGCATTCAAGAGCAGAAATAATCTTAATGGTTGGAACCTTTTTTCCTGAGCTTAAAAGGGTTGCCAGTGTAAAGACTCTGACCTGACGAGTGCTTAATTGCATGCTTAGTTACCACTTATTCTGTCATTCGTGTGTTAAAAAATATTCAGCAATAATTTCTATTATTCTTGTTCTGTGTTGACAAGGATATATAAAATAAGCTTCCTATTAAATGTAGTATAAATTAATAATTGAAATAAAAAAAATACACTTTTTTAATAAAAAAGGGAGTCTTATTTTTATAAGTTCTAGTTAAAGATAACATGTTTTAACTAGAAACTTATAAATCGAAATCAATATAAGATAATTATTTTATCTCATGTTGATTACAGTCTGTTATAAAGTATTTTATGTTGCGTTAAAACGTTGAGCATTATTTTGTTGGTTAGGAATAATACCATAAATTTTAGCTCTGGTTAAAATACTCAATGCCCAGCGACGATGTGTTGCGGGTTCACACATTGCCCCTTGTGATTTAAATACAGCTTGTGTTGAATTTAAAATACGTAATGCATCTGAATGATCGGACTGAGACACCATGAGAGCTTGTTCAATTTTATGAATTTGCTTTGGATGGATCGCTGTTTTGCCTACAAGACCATTAGCAATATCAAGCGCTAGCTCTTTATCCATAATGTGGTGATCATCAATATGCTCACAAACCGGTGCGGTGAGGGCAAATTGGCGAGCACCAAAGACAGCAACTAACATTTTTATCACGTAACCCATTGGGCCATCATAAAGTGTTAATTGGCGATTACGTCTAAGGGAAATGACATTCATTAAATCATTGCCACCAATACGTAATGCAATAATTCTGTTATGGCAAGGGTGAGTCAGTAGGTGGTTGGCAAGCGCTGTCATTTGGATAACATCAAACACTTCTTCTGTTTCAAGTGTTGGCATCATACATAAATGCGTATTTTCAATAATATTCCACCAAACAGGCAGAGAAGCTTGCGTAAACTTAGGCAAAACAAGACCATCGATGGCACTGACATCAAGGTTTTCAGTGATCCATTGACCCATTTCAGTGTGGCGAGGGCGAATAAACAACAGTGGCCAATGGCTACAATCACTGTTTTTTTTATGCTCTGCTAAGGTATTTAATAATGCCGCTAAGTTTTCTAATGCAACGGGAATATCTGTATCACTCACGGCATCTTCTAAACAGATAATTAAAGAGCGTAATCCTTCAATTTTCTGGTTGATAATTGTCGTCGCAATATCTGTCCGTGTTGCGGGCATATAAAGCGTTGCCCCTAGATTCCATGGGGATAATCGTTCAATCATTATTTCACCTTTTTAATGATAGTCACTGCACGATATTGACCAAGCGCTTGCCCTGCTTCAATAACAGCAATATTTTTTTCTTGCGCAAGATAAACCAGTAACGCGACATCAGGATCGGTTATTTCTCTCACAAGAATATGGTCAGGTACACGGCGTAAAACAGCGCGTGTGGCTTCAGCAATACCGGGTTTTATACGATTGATATTTGAAATATCATATTTTTTTGCAAGTGAATTGACGACGTTTTCGCTCAGTTTTTTTAAGTCTGATTGTTGTTCTTTAAATGTCGCGAGTGGAATATCGTTATCGATTAATGTATCAACGACGTTACCCACAGTATCAACAAGGTAACGACTGCATTCATACTGTTTTAAATGTTGGCAATCCACAAAACCGTGAAAGCCTTCTTCCGTCCAAATTGAACGTGAAATTAATCCTGAAACAGGTGCTCCCATGATCCCAAATGGGATAAGCCAATCTTCATCGCTGGCACTTAACCATGCACAGCCACAAGGATCAGCGAGGACGACAAGACGAGGTTGGGCTGGATAGCCTTTTCGTCCTGATAATGAACGAATAAGTTCACCTGTGATAGCGCCTTTTCCTGTCCATCCATCGACAAACACAATACCTTCTGTACCGTGGCGTTGTTCTATCCATGAAAGCGCTTCGCTATCAATGCCTCTATCTCGAATAATGCTAATGCCGTAGTGGTAAGCGGTTTTTCCCATTTTACGCAACGTTTGTTGCAACATGACACCTAAAGGAACACCTGCACGAACAAGGCTTGTCAAAATAATGGGGGTATCACCAAAGCGTTCAATCAGTGATTTAGCCAACATGATGACTTCAGTGGCTAAGCGTGTAGAGCCTGTTTCTAGCGCTTTTTCAAAGAGATCTAGATGCCATGTTGTTGGCTCAGGCTCTTGACTTAGCATGTCAGAATAGTGGCGTTTACCCGATTGTATCAGTTCTTCTTTTACCTCAACGGGTGTCATTTCGATATTCACTGGTTGAAGTAGGAAATCGACATCTCCTGATACATAAGAGCCAGAAAACGGCTTATGATCCATCATGTTTATTCTCCAAAAATTTTTGTGTTAATCGCGTCCGCAAATTGGCTTTGGCGAGGAAGTCCATACCAACTGCATAATTTCATAAAGCGATGATCACTTAGGCTGTCACCAAGCCCAATCACAGGGAAAACACCACGCTCAGCGTTTAATTTATTGAGCAAATAGGTGACGGCTTTGCCTTTTTCGATAGGCTCAGGTAACCAAGCAATATTGTTGCTGTTGCGATGAATATAAAAACCGTTGGTTGAAAATGTTTTTTCTATTTCATCACCTAGGGTGTATAGCTCGTCTAATCGAGAGCTATCGTTATGCTTCATGACTAAATAAATAGGCAAATTACCGTATTCATAATTAATACGTGCCCAACCATCAATATTTCGTTCCGCCATTAATTGCGTAATGGATTGTTGTAGCGTCAACAAACGCTGGGTATAGGGCGCTAAGCTTTGCGTAATATGGTTTTGCCATTGTGTATCTGCTGTGCCTTCAGGCGTTAATATTACCGCACCGTGTGTGGTGACCGCCCAAGAATGAAAAGGAATGGTGACTCGACTGATCTCTTCCGTTCCGCGAGCAGTCACAGGAATTAAATCCGCGTTCTCTAACATCCAATCTACTAGCATGGCTTGCTCTTGAGTCATAAAGCTACGGGGTTTTAAGCTTCTATCTAGCGCGCCAGTTTTATAGGGTTCTAGTGCTAATTCATCCACCATCTTACGACGTGTTTGAAATAGGGTGTCATCGAGATCAGTTAAAATAACGGGCTTAGTCATAACTAATGACCTCAACAATCGGTGCAACTTTATTGAGGGCTTCAATCAGTTGGTTATCAATACTTTTGGCGGGTGTTTCACAACAAAGCAAAATACGATCAAATTGTTGATGTGCCACGTTATAGACGAAATTAGGAATACCTAAACCATAATTATCAGTAAATGTAATCGCTGATTGAATGGCAAAATTGGTTGAAATAGGTGAACGCGTTGTCGAGCTATATTTTACGATAGCACCTTGTTTTTCAAGACGTTCAGCTAATAAGAATGGTTCCCAGACAAATTCTCCCGATCCTAAAACAAGGATCTTTTCACCCAAAGAAGCATTGATAGATAAACCCAAATCGCTCGCAGGCGTTGTCATCCCTAATCGACCCCAGCTTTGTTTACCGGTGATCGCAACTTGCCCTGATGCCGTGATATTAACATTAGGCATAACAGGTAAAGGCGCATTTGGATCGGCATCCCATTGCCATTTCCCCTGAACTAAAGAGAGAGTCTTAATCGGTAATGGGGCGCGCTCAGCAATAGAATCACCACTCCAATCAGTTAAGGTTACCGCGATAACTTGCTCAATATGGGTTAATTCGCCTTCTTCACGTAGTGCTGAAAGCAGGTTAATAAAGGTATTGCCTGTAGTCGCTTCATCATCAATTAATACAACGGTTTTTGCTTGTTGTACCCACTGGCGTTGCTCTGTTGTTGTAGGCAAATAGAGTAAGTGATCAGTTGCATGGCTGTGATTTTCTTTGAACTCACATAGCAGCTCACCTTTATCAACAGGATGGCGCGTTGATGTTAAATAAATGGCTTGTTGATAGCGATTTCTCACTTCATCAAAAATGCCAGCACCTAAACCCACCGCAGTTTCTGCCATACCAATAAACAGAACAGGGCCTTCAAGTGAGTCAGGAAATTGGCTGGCAAGTTTTTGGTAGGTTTCACGCATTTTTTTCGGTGAAACAGGGATATGACGGCCTAACACTTTACTGACAAATAGAAATGCACGCTTAGGATTGCGTCTTTCTGCAATATCAAATAATTCATCAAGTAACTCAATAGAGCAATTTGGCGTCACACTTAATGTGCCACAAGAAAGAGGGCGACGATAAACGGATGAGTCACTCATACTATTTTTCATTATTAATTATTATCCGTACTGATTAAGTTTGTTAGCGTTGAATTGAAAACAATAGAATCGGTCATTGAGCGTATTTTTGTTGGTGTAAAATGGTTATTTTGGGCTTGAGCCTCTTCAATACTCATTAATCCTAATTGGCGCAAAGCAAAAATACCGGCAAGATTAATTCCACAATGTTGGGTATAACCAATCCCCCCAGAAGGGCGCATATTAATTTCAAGTAAGAGTGGGCGACCTTGATGATTATTTCGAGTCTGCACATTCACAAGCCCATCGGCTTTCATTGCTGTTGCACACGCTTTACCTAATTCATAAGCCTCACCTGAAATTTCTAAATGTTGTATTGCGCCTTCTTTGCGTCGAGCGACAGCTGCAATAACATCACCTTGTTCAACTACCATATCCATAGAGTATTCAGGACCGGGTAAATAAGGCATTAAGACTAAAGGTTCAAAACGTTCTACCGCCTTTAATGCATCAAGATATTGTTGAGGATTGACTTGGCGATTTTCTGGGTGATTAAACAGTGCCATCGGTGAAACTTGATTATCAAAGCGCCAAAAGCCCATGCCATAAATCCCTTTTACCGGTTTGATACATAAAGGTATTTCACCAAAAGGAGGCTCTTTTATATGCGCTTCTAGTTCATCGATAGATTCAATGTAAATAGAAGGTACTGCAGGAAGCCCACCTTGTTCCATCGCTTGTGCAAATGCAACTTTATTATCAGCTAACTGAAGCTGTTCGAGTTGTGTGGCTCCAGTAGTTAATTTTACCCCAAATGACTCGATTTCTTGCCGATGTAATTCAAACCATGCGCTATTACGACCAGTGTGAATAGCACTGACTTGATGCTGTTTTACAACATCAGCGATAAATTGTAAGCGTAATGTCTCTTCAAGAGGTTCATAAAAAGCCCCATCAGCAAGCGATAAAATCTCATTTCGAGTATGACGATGAGATGCGAGCACAAAGATCCCTTGGTGCTGTTGTTTTGCAAAGTCTTTAACACTTTGAATGATATCGCGTTGTGATGATAAACCTTCCATAAACCAAATTGTGTTATTCATTACTCTGTATACCGTGAAATAAAAGTGTAGGGTTCAATGTCTATAATCATGAAGATTCCGAAGAATAGTGTCAATCATAATATGATTTATTTTAGTTAAGTTTAAAATTGGGTAATTGATTGGGTTATTATTATGATTTTCTTGCGTTTTTAACATTTTAAATCAACAAAACATCATTAATATCAATGTGTTGACAAAACTTTAAGTTTAATTGAGAAAAATAGTCTTGCTCATGTACTTCATCATGATATGATGGTTTTCATGATATGGAATTAATCACAAATGGCGTTGTTGTTTCACTCTACCTCTGAAGGAATTTAATTATGGTTTCATTAAGCAAGAATCAAACAGTTTCTCTCAGTAAACAAGCACCTACACTGAGCCATTTAATGTTTGGTTTGGGCTGGGATCCGATTAAGAAAAAAGGATTATTAAGCGGTCTTTTTGGTGGTGGTGGTTCTATTGATTTAGATGCAAGTTGCGTATTGCTTGACGCAAGTGGTCATCAAATCGATACCATTTGGTTTAGAAAATTAAAATCAAGTTGTCAGTCAGTTATTCACTCTGGTGATAATTTAACGGGTGACGGTGATGGTGATGATGAAACAATCTTCGTTGACTTAAACCGTTTACCAACAAATGTTGAATACTTGGTATTCACAGTAAACAGTTTCCGTGGACAAACATTTAATGAAGTTGAAAACGCATTCTGCCGTGTTGTTGATAAAACAACGAACAAAGAGTTGGTGCGTTATACCTTAACAGAGCAAGGCTCTCATACAGGTATCGTGATTGCTTCTTTACAACGTAATCATGGTCAATGGGATTTCACAGCATTTGGTGCGCCTTGTAAGGGCCGTGTTATTAACGACATGATGCCTGATATTGTGGCTACGGTGGTGCGATAAATGAATATGACTCCAGGTGGTAACTTACCTGTTCCTAATCAGACATTAATCGTTAGAATTCAATCGGGTACGCCTGTTGATGTGTCTGCTTTTAGGCTTTATGCGTCAGGTAAAGTGAATGGCGACACCGATATGGTGTTTTATGGGCAAACAGCCAGTGATGATCGCACTGTTATTTATGCGACAGCAGGAAATAGCACATCTTTCACTGTGGACTTAACGCGTTTACGTCCAGATGTTGAAAAAATTGCGTTTACAGCGACTTGTGAAGGTCAACAAACTATCGCAAATTTACAACGATTATCAATTCAAGTTGATGCTAATAACGAAGTTGTGGCGAACGGTAATGTTGATATTAACGGGCGTCCTGAAGCGGCATTAATTTTAGGTGAATTGTATCGTCGTAATGGTAGTTGGAAATTCCGTTTTATCGCTCAAGGATTCAACGGTGGCTTAAAGCCATTAGCTGAACATTTTGGTGTTGATATTGCAGACTCTGCACCAGCACCAGCACCAGCACCAGCACCAGCACCAGCACCGAAACCAGCGCCAAGTTCGGTGAATTTAAGTAAGGTTTCTTTAACCAAAGAGAAACCCGCAATCAGCCTAACGAAGAAAGATGACTTCGGTAAAATTCGGATCAACCTTGATTGGCATCGTGAAAGCAAAAGTGGAGGTTCTGGGTTATTAGGTGGGTTGTTTGGTGGCAATAAAGGTATCGATTTAGATATTGGCGCTTTTGTTGAACTTCAACAAGGACATAAGTCCGTTATTCAAGCATTAGGAAACGGATTTGGTGATTTTAATCGTATTCCTTATGTTGAATTACAAGGCGATGATCGTACTGGAGATGTTGCTGGTGGTGAATGGATATTTGTGAATGGCCGTGAATGGAAAAATATTAAGCAAGTACTGATTTTCGCGTTTATTTATGAAGGTGTACCGAATTGGAGCAAGACTGACGGCGTGGTCACCATTCATGTACCTGATCAACCCCCTATAGAAACACGCTTAACTGATGGTAATAATGGTCGAGGTATGTGTGCAATTGCCCGACTAGTGAATGAGAACGGATCAATAAAAGTTGAACGTCTCAATGAGTTTTTTAAAGGCCACCGTGATATGGATAATGCCTACGGGTGGGGATTTCGCTGGACAGCGGGTTCTAAGTGATCAAGTTGATATAAGGAAAAATAACATGAGTTTTTTTAACAAATTAAAAGAAGGTTTTAATACAGGCCGTTCTGAGTTAGCCAAGCAAGTTGGTCGCTTTAAAAACAAAAAATTTATGCAAGGCACTGTTGCGGTTTGTGCGCGTATCGCCATTGCGAGTGACGGCGTGAGTTCTGAAGAAAAACAGAAGATGCTCGGTTTTTTAAAAGCATCAGATGAACTTAAAGTTTTTGATACTTCTGAAGTTATCGAATTCTTTAATAAGCTAATCCTGAGTTTCGAATTTGATACTGAAGTCGGTAAAGGCGAAACCATGAAGTATATTCTGGCAATGAAAGATCAGCCAGAAGCTGCGCAATTAGCTATTCGTGTCGGTATTGCTGTTGCGAAAAGTGATGGTGATTTTGACAATGATGAAAAAGAAGCTGTGCGTGCTATTGCCATTGCATTAGGCTTTCAGCCCGCAGAGTTTGGTTTGTAATTAATTTAATATAGGGAACCGTTCAGGAATTATTATGGTATCCACACATATTGGTTTTCCGACAGAAACTGTCATTGTCTTTGTTGTACTTGCGATTGGCGCTATTTTTATCGACTTATTTATGCATCGTGCAGATAAGCCGATAACATTAAAGAATGCCATATTTTGGTCTATATTCTGGGTTGCCGTTGCAATGGCATTCGCAGGATTCCTGTATGTTCACCATGGCGCAGAAGTTGCGAGTTTATTCGTAACAGGTTATGCATTAGAGAAAGTGCTTTCCGTTGATAACTTGTTTGTCATGATGGCGATTTTCTCTTGGTTTGCTGTACCTGACCGCTTCCGTCACCGCGTTCTTTATTGGGGGATCATCGGTGCTATCGTTTTCCGTGGGATCTTTGTTGCTATCGGTACAGGACTGCTAAGTTTAGGACCATATGTTGAGATAATATTTGCCTTAATCGTTGCTTGGACGGCGGTTATGATGCTGAAAAGCGGTGATGATAGTGAAGAGATTGAAGACTATTCACAACATCTTGCTTATCGCTTAGTTAAACGATTTTTCCCTATATGGCCAAAAATCACTGGGCATGCTTTCGTATTAACGCAAAAAGAAGTCGATGCTGAATTAGCAAAACCAGAAAACAAAGAAATTACTATCGGTCGTGGTACAAAAGCAGCGTTATATGCAACACCACTTATGCTGTGTGTAGCTGTTGTAGAGCTTTCCGATGTGATGTTTGCTTTCGACTCGGTTCCCGCTATTATCGCAGTAAGTCGTGAACCCCTCATTGTTTATAGTGCAATGATGTTTGCAATCTTAGGCTTACGTACGCTTTACTTCGTGTTAGAAGCGTTAAAACAGTATCTGGTTTACCTTGAAAAAGCGGTTATTGTGTTGTTGTTCTTTATTGCTGCAAAACTGGGTTTAAATGCAACAGATCATATCTGGCAACATGGATACAGCATCTCCGCGACAACGAGCTTATTTGTTGTGCTAGGTGTTCTTGCTCTGGGTATTATTGCAAGCTTTTTATTCCCAGAAAAAAAAGATGATGAAGGTAAGACAAATTAATAAATATTCTTGAGAAATCAGAATATTAAAAACAAAACTAAAGAGGTTATAAAATGAGCGTTTCTCTTTCTAAAGGTGGTAATGTCTCTCTGAGCAAAGCAGCCCCAACGATGAAAAACGTCCTTGTCGGACTTGGTTGGGATGCCCGTTCTACAGATGGTCAAGATTTTGACTTAGATGCGTCTGTATTTCTGTTAGCTGCAAATGGAAAAGTGCGTAGCGATGCCGATTTCATTTTTTATAATAACTTAAGATCTGCTGATGGCTCTGTTGTTCACACTGGGGATAATCGTACAGGTGAAGGCGATGGTGATGATGAAGCGCTGAAAATCAAATTAGACATGATCCCAAATGATGTCGATAAGGTTATCTTCGTTGTGACTATCCATGATGCGCAAGCTCGTCGCCAAAGCTTTGGCCAAGTGTCAGGTGCATTTATTCGTTTAGTTAATGATGACAACCAAATTGAAGTTGCTCGTTATGACTTAACTGAAGATGCATCAACAGAAACAGCAATGTTATTTGGTGAGCTATATCGCCATAACACGGAGTGGAAATTCCGCGCTGTGGGTCAAGGTTATGCGGGTGGTTTAGGTTCAGTTTGTGCTCAATACGGTATTAATGCCTCTTGATAGCCGATTGGTAAAATACTAACCACTGGCAGTCATAAGATGTGATTGCCAGTTGATTCAATAAAGTAGGAGCTTTGATATGGCAGTTTCCCTTGTTAAAGGTGGTAATGTTTCTCTGACTAAAGAAGCACCAACAATGTCGGTTGCTATGGTTGGTCTAGGATGGGATGCCCGCGTGACTGATGGCGCAGAATTCGATTTAGATGCGTCAGTGTTCATGGTAGGTGAAGATGGAAAAGTACTTTCAGACGCAAGTTTTATCTTCTTTAATAACAAAGTGAGTCAATGCGGAAGCGTTGAGCACCAAGGAGATAACCGTACTGGGGAAGGCGATGGTGATGATGAGCAAGTAAAAATCACCCTATCAAAAGTCCCTGCTGAAGTGAAAAAACTGGTATTCGCAGTCACTATTTATGATGCAGAAAACCGTAAACAAAACTTTGGTATGGTCAGTAACAGTTTTATGCGCGTTTATAATAACGACAATGGTACTGAAATTGCTCGCTTTGATCTTTCTGAAGATGCATCAACAGAAACAGCAATGATCTTTGGTGAGTTATATCGCCATGGTACAGAGTGGAAATTTAAAGCTGTAGGTCAAGGTTTTGCGGGTGGTTTAGGTGCGTTAGCATCACAACACGGCGTGAATATCTAAGACACTATTTAGCCCTCGCTATTGCGGGGGCTATTTGTTTGCATCGATAAGAAAACAGTAAGTGATTAAGATTCTTTTTTAGTTGTTGTTTTAATCGGTGAATTTTTAGCTTTACGACGACCAGTATGAAAGTGGCGCCAATGAGGATCTTGCGCTGCAAAAAGCAATTCATGATCGCCTCGAGAATCTCCCCACGCTCTTAAATGGTATTGTGTTAAATCGCCGTATACCGCTTCTAATCGTTTTATTTTTTCACCACAGCGGCAGTTATTGCCAATAATTTTTCCTGTCAGCTTGCCATCAACGACTTCAAGTGTTGTTCCTATTAACTTGATCCCTAAGCGTTTTGCAAAAGGTTGTAACACCATCGCTGGTGATGCAGAGCAAATCGTCACTTCAGCATTGCTATTTATTTCTTCAGCAACCGCGAATAAGCCAGTAGGACGCATTAATTTAGCCCAGTAAAGCTGGCAAAATTGTTCTGCTTTTTCTTTTAACCATTGCTCATCAATATTGGTTAAAAAGGTTTTGATCAGCACTTCTTTTAATTCATCACGGGTGAGTTTACGTCTAAAGCAACGTAATGTTGGTAATACCATTTTAATTAAACGGCGTGAGAATTTACGCTTGCCAAAGGCGAATTTTAGAAAAGGGATAAAACTGTCGTGATAGGTTAGCGTGCCATCAAAATCAAACACTGATAACGTTTTTACGGTGTTTTTCGCGTTTTCAAATTGGGGTTGCATACAGGATAAGGCTCCGTAAATCATCAGAGTTTTTAAGGTCATTAAGCTTATTATATCACTGTTCTCAAAATGAGACAGTGTGTCTATTGGTTATTCAAAATTACTATTTTTTATGTGTACAAGTACAAATTATTTACATAATGAATAAAAAGATATTTTATAAAACCAATAGCTGATTATTTTAAATGTAGATATTAATTATTGATGGATTAGTATTATTAAAAATAAAAACATTAACTTATCGCTTTTATTTGGGGATAATCTATTGAGGCTAAATTGATTAATTAATGATTTATTAGGTATCTATTTATTACATTCTATTTTGTTTATCTACTTGAGTAGATAAGTTGGTAGTTTAGTCTCACCATTCATTATTTTTATTATTTAAAATTGTATAGACTATAATATAGTAAAGTAAAACTTATGATTAATAATCTTTAAATTATTAATAACAGCTGAAAATTCAAGAAGTTTTCTGTGTTAATTTTATTTTTATAGAGTATTCAATGCTTATTATTTTGTGCGACGCTTAAAATTTTTACTTATTTTTAGTTTTAATCAAAGTCAAATTTTAGTTACCCATTAATTAATAACACTAAAATACTATTTCATCACGGTATATGATCTGCGTTAATGGTTTGAAAACAGAGTAAAAAACTGATTAGCATCATTGATTGAGAACTGTAATACGTGTTTGTATCGATAATTCTGATTAATAAGTAAATAAAATCTATTTCGTGCCGATAAATGAGTACATTTGTATTATTTTATTGCCGGGGGGGATTATTTCATGAGTATTGAAAGATCAGCTAAAGTAGGTTCTATCATACTGTTAGCCATTTTCTTATTATCATCTGTATTGTCGTCGTTTTTTATTTATAGAATGCAAGAAAACTTCGCATCATTGGATTCCTTGAATACCAGATTGAATAGTGTTCAAGAAGCAAGATATGAATTAGCGACCATTCGTTCTCACGTCAACTATCTAATGTTGTTGAAAACAATGACAGATGAGAACAAGCAAGAAACCATTCAATCACTTGTTACTGAAGCGAAAGCGTTGGCGACAAAATCAAAAGCGACGATTACACACTGGGTAGGCGTGAAGAAGATAAGTCCTGATGCTCAACGTAATTCAGAACAACTATCCGTGTTATTCTATTATCTTCTCGATGAACTTATTGCACCTATCGATACACTAGATTACACAGAATCAAACCTCTCCAATGATTTTAATCGCTTATCGGATCTCTTTGATGAATATCTAATGATCACTAAAGGTGTGAATGATGATATTAAAGCGCAGCAAGCTTGGATGGTACAGTTGTCAATTTACACGACCATTATTGCTCTGGGGATCATTCTTGTTCTTCTTTATATTGTCATTCGTTGGGTAAATAAAACGTTTATCTTTAATTTGAATACATTATCGGCCATTTTGCAAAAAGTGGGAGAAGGTGATTTAAGTTTTACTCTGCCTAAAAAACGAAATGATGAGTTTGGCACCTTGTTCTCTAATGTGGGGGATATGCAAACTGCGCTAACATCGACTATTCAACTTGTTAAAGAAGAAGCACTAGAGATCAAAAAAGGTTCGGCAGAAATTGCCTCTGGCAACCAAGATCTCTCTTCTCGTACTGAGGAACAAGCAAGTGCTCTGCAACAAACAGCAGCAAGTATGGAAGAGATAAAAATTGCCGTAGTGAATAATACGGATAATGCGATTTTAGCAAACTCTATTACCGCAGAAACCCGCGATTTAGCAATTGATGGTTCTAACATTATGAATGATGCCATTAACTCGATGAAGAAAATCGAGGTAGGAACATTAAAAGTTGCTGAAATCAATGATGTGGTTAATAACATAGCAAGCCAAACCAATATTCTGGCATTAAACGCAGCCGTTGAAGCCGCGCGTGCAGGTGAGCAAGGCCGTGGATTTACCGTTGTTGCAACAGAAGTGAGAAATTTAGCAGCAAGAAGTGCGGATGCTGCGCGTGAAATTAACCAAATTATCAGAGAGTCTGTTGCTGATGTGGCTCATGGTAGAGAATTGGTAAATAGAACGGGTGAGCATATGCAGGACATCGTTTCTTCTATTACTAAAGTTAGCGATATCATGCAGGGGATTAGTATTGCATCAGAAGAGCAAAAAGTGGGTATTGAACAGATCGCAGTAGCTATTAACCAAATGGATTCTGTGGTTCAGCAAAATGCGGCTTTAGTTGAACAAGGTGCAACGTCGACAATGATTTTAGATGAGAAAGCACAAAACTTAACAGATAAAGTTTCAGTCTTTCAAATTAAAGAACAATATTAATCTGTTAAGTTAGTCAGTGACTATTGTGTTTAAAACAGGCTCACTTTGATAGCGATATGAAAGTGAGCTTTATTTTTGAAACGTCATTTAATCCTCTTTTTATTTCCTTCCTATTATTATTTTATTGAGAAAATGGTTGGTAGATAAGTAAAATTTTGCGTATTGTTGACTGCATAATATGAAAAGTTGCATTTTCTTCAATTCACCTGCTTATCACGAGGTTATCGCATATCGACATCAAACAATTATTTTATTTAATCGCTTTAGATAAAACTCAACATTTTGGTCAAGCTGCTGAGATGTGCCATGTGACTCAACCGACTTTATCAATGCGATTACGTAATTTAGAAAAAGAGCTTGATGTAGTACTTATCAAGCGAAGCTCTCGCTTTGAAGGATTTACGCAAGAAGGCGAAAAAATCTTGAAATGGGCGAAAACCATGGAATCTGCTTATGATGGGTTACAAGCAGAAGCAGCAAATTTTCGACAACAACTACTAGGTCAATTACGTATCGGTATTGTTCCTTTGACCAATTTAAATCCGATGCAAATGTTGCAGAAAATCTCATCGATATTTCCTGAAATTCGTTTTCAAGTCTCTTCGACAAATAGCGAGGAGATAATCGACAGTCTTAATAGCAATCGGCTTGATATTGGTATCTGTTATTTAGAAAAAGCGAATGCCCAGCAACATGAAATTTATGCTTTAAAGCAAACGGAATTAGGGCTTTTATTCCATCGTAATTACTTTATGCCATCGGCAAAAAAAATATCGTGGGAGGAAGCTGTCAAACTTCCTTTAGCGTTGCTTAATAAAGCCAATCATTTTAGGCAATCCGTTGATTTGGCATTTCAGCGTTATAATCTGCACCCCAAAGTGTTAGTTGAAAGTAGTTCGACACTTCATCTCATACAATCTGTCGATACAGGATTTTGCGCATCCATTGTGCCTATTTCAAAAGGAATGGAAAAACTCAGCCAAAATCTGGCTGTAGTGCCTATTGCTGATGCGATGATTAACGCTCCTCTTGGCATTATTATTCGACGTGAAGAGCCTCGTTCTATTTTAATTGAAAAATGCTTTGCTGAGATGCGGGCTTATTTAAAAGACTCGGGGTTATAAATTAAAGGTGAGCTTATTTATAAGCTCGCCTTTTATATCTTTTAAATCAGAATATTACGCAACGAGATCTTTTGTTGCATAAACCCTGACAGGGGTTGATTTATAAGAGGGGGTACCGCTTTCTTTATCAATATAATTCAGAGGAATAAGGACATTGGCTTCTGGGTAATAAGCACCCACCGTGCCGGGAGCAATACTGAATGAAACAACAGTGATATTATCAAGTTGCAATTTTCTATTTTCACTGACTGTTTCAATAGTGACTTTATCACCTTCTTTTAAGCCTCTTGATATCAAGTCAATTTCACTCATAAAGAGTACATCGCGTCTGCCGAAGATGCCACGATAACGGTCGTCTAATGCGTAAATTGTGGTGTTGTATTGATCGTGACTACGTAGTGTAACTAGGCGTAATACATCATCACCAGAGACCGATTTATTCTCTTTAACGCCCTCAAAAACAGAAAACATCGCTTTTCCTGTTGGGGTATCCCATACTCTATCCACCGCAGGAAGTGGCATGCGAAATCCACCAGGTACTCGAATGCGTTGATTATAGTTATCAAAACCAGAGATTGTTTTTTCAATCATGTCACGAATGAGGTCATAACTTTCAGTAAATCTCATCCAAGGCGTTTTGCTATTAGATAACGTAGCCGCCGCCATTTCAGCAACAATAGCCGGTTCTGATTTGAGCAAAGGCGAAGCCGGCGTTAATTTGCCCGAAGATGCATGTACCATCGACATCGAGTCTTCAACGGTAATCGATTGACGACCTAATGCTTGTACGTCTAATTCAGTTCGACCTAAACAAGGCAAAATAAAGGTATTTTTAGCGGTCAATAAATGAGAGCGATTTAATTTAGTACCAATATGAACGCTGAGATCCAATTTTCTCATTGCTGAAAACGAAAGTTCTGGATCGGGTAATGCCACGGCGAAATTACCACCCAAACAAATTAATGCCTTTGCTTTACCATCAACCATGGCTTGCATGGCATTAACAGCATCATGCCCATGTTTATAAGGGGGTCTAAAGCCAAAAGTTTGCTCTATTTTTTGCAGAAATTCTGTGGAGGGTTTTTCAGTGATCCCCACAGTGCGGTTTCCTTGTACATTAGAGTGTCCGCGTAATGGGCATATTCCTGCGCCTTTTTTACCGATATTGCCTTTCATTAATAATAAATCGGCAATTAAGCGAACATTTGCGGTGCCTTTATTATGTTGAGTAATTCCCATGCCGTAAGTAATAATTGTGGCTGGTGAATTCGCATAGAGCCGTGCAACATTTTCAAGATCAGCTTGTGATAGTCCACTTTCGTTTTCAATATCTTGCCAAGTCGTGTGATCAAGATCTTCAACAACCGCTTCAAACCCTTGAGTGTGTTCAGCAATAAAGTCATGATCAAGAATATCGCCACGTTCATTATCCCATGCCAATAAGGTTTTCATAACGCCTTTTAACGCAGCTGCATCACCGCCCGCCTTAACTTGATAATAAGATGATGCAATATTGGTTGAGCTATAAGTTGCCATTTCAATCACGCTTTGAGGATCTGTAAAACGCTCTAAAGCACGTTCTTTTAATGGATTGAAAACAACAATTGGCACACCTCGACGAGCAACTTCATGTAATGTTCCCATCATTCTAGGGTGGTTGGTGCCGGGATTATGACCAATGGCAATAATTAATTGTGTACTGTCGAAGTCATCTAAAGAAACAGTCCCTTTACCGATACCAATGGATTGCGGTAATCCTACGCTAGTGGGTTCGTGACACATATTTGAACAGTCAGGAAAATTATTGGTGCCATATTCTCTAGCAAAAAGCTGGAATAAATAGGCTGCTTCATTTGAAGCTCTGCCTGATGTGTAAAATTCCACACTATCTGGTGAAGGGATATCTCTTAATAGCTCGCCAATACGACTAAATGCGTGATCCCAAGAGACAGGAATAAGTGTATCAGTAATAGGATCATAAGAAAGTGGGTGGGTTAAACGGCCGTATCCTTCGAGTTCAAAGTCTGATTTTTTCAGTAATTCCGTTACTGTATTTTGAGCTAGAAATTCAGGTGTGACTCTTTTTTTGGTTGCTTCCCAAGTTACAGCTTTGGCACCATTTTCGCAAAATTGAAAAGTCGAGTGGTGCTCTTTATCTGGCCATGCACAACCTGGGCAATCAAAGCCATCAGGTTGATTGGTATTAAGCAATGTTTTAGGCGCAATAAACGCATCCATTTGAGTGCGTACCGCGATTGCTGTTGCTTTTAATGCTCCCCATCCTCCAGCGGGTCCGTTATACGGTTTCACTCCAGGAATAGGCGATTTATTTTTACTCATATATACATTCCTAAAACGTAAATAATAATATTTATGAAAATATTGTCAGGTGAATATAAAAATCAAAATGGTTATATAATTAAATATATAATGAAATCTGCATTAAATAATATATTTAAACTTATTAACGTTAATGGTTAATAAGTGTGTAAGCTGGAAGTTATATAAACATACGAATTTTCTGTTATTTAAAAAGTTAAATCAATGTGTCTTAATTGTCAACGGAGGTAACATTCTAAATAGTGCATTCCTGCTATATTTTAAGGCGTGATAGAGCATATCTATCGTTCAATAAAATCAATTTATTTGACTAACTGTTATAGGCTGGTTAAAAATATTAACACGTTAGTGAATATACACTCTTCAACTCTGCATTTTTTAAAATATACTTGTTAATCAATGAGGTGTAATTTTATTATCGATGTATATTTAAATATACAACGTCTATTGTTGTTTCTGTTTTTTATTAGAAAATAGAAAGGCGATCATATGAATAATATATGTAAATATAAATTAAATACTTTTATCTTTAATTTTTCAGAGATGGAATAAAGGTAGTTGGTATTAATAATAAAGAGTTAATAATAATTTATTTGAGAAAAACACAAATAGGAAAATGGAAATGAATAAATTTATGACAAATAGATTTATACTAGGCGGGGCATTATGTTTGGATTAGATGCATTTCACTTAGCAAGAATACAATTTGCTTTCACGGTCTCTTTTCATATTATTTTCCCTGCCATTACAATAGGCTTGGCAAGCTTTTTAGCTTTATTAGAAGGTTTTTGGCTAAAAACAAAAGAGTCGAGTTATCTCACTTTATATCAATTTTGGGTGAAAATTTTTGCCGTCAATTTTGGTATGGGAGTGGTATCGGGGCTCGTCATGGCGTACCAATTTGGGACAAACTGGAGTGGTTTTTCTCAATTTGCCGGCAGTATTACTGGTCCATTGTTGACCTATGAAGTACTTACCGCTTTTTTCTTAGAGGCGGGATTTCTTGGTATTATGTTATTTGGTTGGAATAAAGTAGGACGTAAGCTCCATTTTTTTGCAACCTGTATGGTGGCATTAGGCACGATTATTTCAACATTTTGGATTTTGTCATCAAATAGCTGGATGCAAACACCACAAGGCTATGAAATTGAAAATGGCGTAGTCGTTCCTGTCGATTGGTTACAGATTATTTTTAATCCCTCATTTCCTTATCGCCTATTACATATGTCAATTGGGGCATTTTTAGCTAGCGCTTTATTTATTGCTGCGTGTGCGGCATGGCTTTTATTAAAAGGGAAGGATACAGCAGCAGTACGTAAAATGTTATCAATGGCGTTATGGTTAGTGCTGATTATTGCACCAATACAAGCTTTTGTTGGTGATGCGCATGGATTAAATACACTTGAACATCAGCCAGCGAAAATAGCTGCAATTGAAGGGCATTGGGATAATACATCTAAAGAAGCAACCCCCCTTATTTTGTTTGGTATTCCTGATATGGAAGAAGAAAAAACAAAATATGCGATTGAAATTCCGTATTTGGGTAGCCTTATTCTTACCCATAGCCTTGAAAAGCAAATACCTGCGTTAAATACTTTTGCACCTGAAGATAGACCCAATTCCACCATTATATTTTGGTCATTTAGGATCATGGCAGGACTTGGTATGTTGATGATCTGTCTTGGTCTATTAAGTGTCATTTTACGCAAGAAAAAGAAACTCTATACTTCCCCGCTTTTTTTACGATTTACATTATTGATGGGACCTACGGGACTGATTGCTATCCTTGCCGGTTGGTTTACGACAGAAATTGGCCGTCAACCTTGGGTTGTGTATGGATTGCAACGAACTAAAGATGCCGTCTCTGCTCATGGTGATTTACAAATGAGTCTGAGTTTATTGGCTTTTATTTTGGTGTATTTTTCAGTATTTGGTATCGGTTATTTTTATATGATGCACTTAATGAAAAAAGGTCCTGTTGAAACTCATCCAATTTCCTTAAATCAAGGTGAAAAATAATGAATATTGATTTTTCGATTATTTGGTTTGCCATCATTATTTTTGCCACACTGATGTATATTATCGCCGATGGATTTGATCTGGGTATTGGTATTATTTTGCCGTTTACGAAAGATAAAATACAACGAGATACTATGGTAAATAGTGTTGCACCTGTGTGGGATGGTAATGAAACATGGCTGGTTTTAGGTGGTGCTGCGTTATATGGTGCATTTCCTCTGGCTTACGCTGTGATTATTGATGCGTTGACAATCCCATTAACATTAATGTTAATCGGTCTTATATTTCGTGGTGTGGCTTTTGAGTTTCGTGTTAATGCATTACCTAAACATCGCCAATTTTGGGATTTGGCTTTCATTGGGGGCTCTTTTCTCGCGACATTTTGTCAAGGTATTGCGGTGGGGGCGCTTATTAATGGTTTTGAAGTAACAGGGCGTAGTTTTAGTGGATCTGCGCTTGATTGGTTAGCGCCATTTCCTCTTTTTTGTGGTTTTGCTTTATTATTGACCTACGCACTTTTAGGCAGTTCATGGTTAATAATGAAAACGGAACATCAACTGCACCGTAAAATGTGTTCAATCACGGTTTATTTAGCGATTGCATTACTCGTTGCGATTGCGATAGTCAGTTTATGGACACCATTAACACATGAAGATATTGCACAGCGCTGGTTTAGTTTACCGAATTTATTCTTTTTATTACCCGTGCCTTTATGCGTATTAGCGTGCACTTGGGGAATAGTGCGTAGTGCTTATAATTATGGTCATTATTTGCCGTTTTTATTATCACTTTTATTAGTCTTTATTGGTTTTGCTGGGTTGGGCGTGAGTATTTTCCCTCATATTATTCCACCAACAATTTCTATTTGGGATGCTGCTTCGCCAGTGTTAAGTCAGAAATTTATGTTGGTTGGTGCAGTTATCATTATTCCTGTGATTTTGGCATATACCAGTTGGAGTTATTATGTATTTCGCGGAAAGGTGGATCCCAATGAAAGCTATCATTAATCATTTTTTAACAATAAAGCCAATGCAAAAAAAAGCACATTGGTATCAACAAATTGGGTGGATGATTATCATTTGGTCTTTAAGTGTATTAAGCCTTGCGATTATAGCCTCTTTATTTAAATTATTAATGTACAGTGCGGGAATGAGAACGCATTAATAATTTGAGTTATTAATAAATAAAAAGACAGTGTTATTAGATTGACACTGTCTTTTTTAATGTGTTCTATTTTAAATTTATCAATTACAATAAATTATAATGTCTGTCGGGTTTTACTGTAATAGGTAATGGGAAGATATCTTGCATTTCTAAGAGATTTCTTTCGATAGTATTACAAATGGCATTTAACGGTAAATCATTTGCAGATACACCAAAAGGATCTTCTAATTCTTCAGCTAGTGAATCCCAAGATAAAAAAGTATAAGAGATAAATACGGATACAAAAGGTGTCATATAATGCAGATCGGCAACTAAAGCAAAAGGTAGCAATGCACAAAATAGATAGACAGTTCGTTGTAAAATAAGGGTATATGCAAAAGGTACGGGAGTATTGGATATACGTTCACACCCTCCTAATACATCTGATAAGTTATTAATATCTTTATTTATTGATTGAAAGATAACATCACTTATCATTTTTTTATCTCTCAGTTCACCTATTTTTAAACCAATATGCAACAGAATACGATTGGTCGGGTAAGGGCTATTCATTATTTCATCAAATAAAGAACGAGGTAATAAGCGGTAAAGATCAACCATTGGATTAGTTTTTCTTAACTCGTGTTTTAGACTCCAACTAAAGGCAATGAGAAGGTTGGATAAATCTCGATTAAATTCTTTATCTTCAGGTAATAATGCCTTTATATTTCTTAATATATTACGATGGGTAATAAGCATATTTCCCCATAATGTTCTTGCTTCGACAAGTCGGCTATAACTTGCATTATTTCTGAAACCAAGAAATATCGCGATAGCAATACCTAGTAAACTAAAAGGAGCAACTGTTAAGTGTATGCCTAATTGTTCATACCATTGATAAATCAAAATAGCGATAATTGACATGATAATATTAAGACATAAACGGAAGATTATTTTTGAAAGCACAGAACCATGCCAATCAAATAACCGAAAAAACCAGTGTTGATTAGGACGTATGACCATAATTGTAATTATATAAGACAAGATTTTAATTTGTGGGGATATTATTACAATAAAATAAGAGATTATCTAATTAATTTTATTAAAAGAATTAAAGATAAAAGTTAATGAGCGTGGAGTCATAAATTTTCTTTTAATAGAGGGGATTAACGATCACGAGATGAGAAAGGATAATGTATCTATCCCAATAAGGAAAATGGGGCAACGGTTTATAGAAACAAAAAAGCCACTTGATAAGAAGTGGCTTAATGTGCTGATTTAACAGCGAGAATTTGGTGGCCCCTACTGGACTTGAACCAGTGACCAAGCGATTATGAGTCGCCTGCTCTAACCAACTGAGCTAAGGGGCCTTAATGGAGTGTGATTATACGTGCCATTTGGCACGAGGTCTAGCCTTTGAATGACTGTATGCGCAAATTCTGTTCAATCTAAACAATAAAAAAATAAAACAGAAAATAGCTGTAATATCAATAATATAATGTAATGATTTATAGATAAGGTTACGCACAGGTACAATAATATAAATAATAAGGCTATTTTTTATAAATATGTGTAGGTGAAATCTATCGTAGATTAGATAGATTGTAGATACGGTGTCGAAATCCCATAAAAAAACGCCTGTGATATCACAGGCGTTTATTATAACTTTTATTGAAAAGTAAGTTGATTACTCATCAAGGAAGCTACGTAACACTTCAGAGCGGCTTGGGTGGCGTAATTTACGCAGTGCCTTTGCTTCAATCTGACGAATACGTTCACGGGTAACATCAAACTGTTTACCCACTTCTTCCAAGGTATGGTCGGTATTCATATCGATACCAAAACGCATACGCAGGACTTTCGCTTCACGTAATGTTAAACCTGCTAACACTTCATGAGTTGCTGAACGTAAGCTTTCTGATGTTGCAGAATCCAGCGGTAATTCGAGAGTCGTATCCTCGATAAAATCACCTAAATGTGAATCTTCATCGTCACCGATTGGGGTTTCCATGGAGATAGGTTCTTTAGCGATTTTCAGTACCTTACGGATCTTGTCTTCAGGCATTAGCATGCGTTCTGCCAGCTCTTCTGGTGAAGGCTCACGTCCCATCTCTTGCAACATTTGACGAGAGATGCGGTTCAGTTTATTAATCGTTTCGATCATGTGAACAGGGATACGGATTGTACGCGCCTGATCCGCGATTGAACGAGTAATTGCCTGACGGATCCACCATGTTGCATAAGTTGAGAACTTATAACCACGACGGTATTCAAATTTATCAACCGCTTTCATCAGACCGATATTCCCTTCCTGAATGAGGTCAAGGAACTGTAAGCCACGGTTGGTATATTTTTTCGCGATAGAGATAACGAGACGTAAGTTCGCTTCGACCATCTCTTTTTTCGCACGACGTGCTTTTGCTTCACCGATAGACATACGACGGTTAATATCTTTAACCTGTTCGATTGTCAGACCAGTTTCAACTTCGATTTGTTGCAGCTTTTGTAGACTGCGTTGTACTTCTTCTTCAATACCTGCCAGTTTTTCAGACCAAGGTTTGTTCATTGCACGAGCAGCAGTGAACCATGTGTCATTGGTTTCGTTACCTGTAAACAGCGTAATGAAGTTTTTCTTTGGCATCTTAACTTGATCAACACAAAGACGCATGATGTGACGCTCTTGAGCACGCACTCGGTCCATCATGTCACGCATATTGTTAACCAAATAATCAAATTGTTTCGGTACTAAACGGAACTGTTTGAAAATTTCAGATAACAATAAGATTTCAAGCTCTGTATCTTTGTGGTTACGACCTTTCGCCTTGATAGTTTGGCGAGTTTTTTCGTATTGCTCACGAAGCTCAGTAAACTTCTGGCGTGCTAATTCAGGATCGATGCTGTTATCGTCATCGCTATCGCTGTCATTGTCGCCATCTTCGTCTTCATCTTCATCTTCGTCATCTGCATCGTTGGCAACTTCATCGTCTTCTTTGCCTAAATTGACATCTTCGCTTTCTGCCATTTCTTCGGCATTTGGGTCAATAAATGCAGTAATTAAGTCTGAAAGACGCGCTTCGCCAGCTTCAACGCGATCGTACTGTTCAAGAAGATAAGTAATTGCTTCAGGATATTCTGCAACAGAACATTGAACTTGGTTAATACCATCTTCAATGCGTTTTGCGATATCAATTTCACCTTCCCGGGTGAGCAGTTCAACAGTACCCATTTCGCGCATATACATACGCACAGGGTCGGTTGTACGGCCAATCTCAGATTCTACACTAGAAAGTACCTGAGCTGCGGCTTCTGCAGCATCATCATCAGTGTCATTTGAATTTTCTGCCAGCATCAGATCATCGGCGTCAGGTGCTTCTTCCATAACCTGAATGCCCATGTCGTTAATCATCTGGATGATGTCTTCGATTTGATCTGAATCGACGATATCTTCCGGCAGATGGTCATTGACCTCAGCATAGGTCAGGTAGCCTTGCTCCTTACCTTTAGTAACAAGTAGCTTCAGCTGTGACTGCGGGTTTTGCTCCATAAGACGGTATCCACACTTCAAAGTAATTTGGGTTGGTGTCGGTCGGCGATAACTGTTCAGCCAACAATAACTACGGAGGGGCATTTTCATTGTCGATTGCTACGGTCCCCTCAGCGTAGCAAATGTAGGTTTTTAGTACCTACCGATAGCGGCAATTAAGCCGTGTTTTTAATCTTAATTCTGTGTTTACTTTTTAACGCGTGCCTGTATTATCAATTGGACTTCTTCGCGTTCATCTTGCGTTAGACCTTCTGTTCTCTCTTTCGCAATAAGCGTGTTTAAACGTTCGTCCATTGCGGTTAAAAAAAGATGATCTAACGTGTCTGTAAAGGTTTTCTCTGCAATCTCATCTATATCTATATCGTTCCACATTGCCAATTTTTCAAGCTGTTTACCGAATTTATTCTCTCTATAGAGTTCGATAATCTGTCCTGTATTCAGACCTGGTTGTGCTTGGCAAACAGAAACTAATTCAATAAAAAGTGATAGACCTGCAATTTTTTCTGTACTTAATCCCTCGAGAGGGGGCACTAATTTAGAGAACTCCGGATTTTGTATCAATAGGGCAATCAATATACGCATTGGTGTTGTGCGTAATTTTATCGGTTGATACGATAATTCGTGATTAACCGCTGTTCTACCAAATAAACGATCCATCTGCTCAATATCGGGATTTCCCGTTAAGCTTCCAAGCTCTCTTAATAAATATAGACGTAAAGTTTCACTTGGGATCTTATCTATTAATGGTCTGGCTAAACTATATAGCTTACCATTGCCTTCTTGAGTACTCAGATCCACTTGAGGAACGAGTGAATCAAATAAAAATTCTGATAATGAATGTGCTTGTTCCATACGTTTTTCAAAAGCTTCTTTACCTTCACGACGAACCAATGAATCGGGATCATCACCTTCGGGTAAAAACATAAAACGTAAAGAGCGTCCATCATTTAAAAAAGGAAGGGCGGTTTCTAATGCTCGCCATGCGGCATCACGCCCAGCTCTATCTCCATCATAGCAGCAAATAATGTTATCCGTTGTCCGAAAGAGCAACTGGATATGTTCTGCTGTGGTGGAGGTTCCTAATGAGGCAACGGCATAATCAATACCAAACTGCGCTAATGCCACAACATCCATATAACCTTCAACAACTAATAGCTTTGTGACGTTATTATTAGATTGTTGCGCTTCATAAAGTCCGTAAAGCTGACGTCCCTTATGGAATATCTCTGTTTCTGGTGAGTTTAAGTATTTAGGTAAATCATCACCTAAAACACGCCCACCAAAGGCAATAACACGGCCACGTCTATCTCGGATAGGAAACATGACTCGTTGGCGAAAACGATCATAAGTGCGACCATTATCGTTAGTTATTACCATACCCGCTTCAAGAAGTAAGGCTTTATTATCGGCACTTTGACCAAAACGTTTTAGGGCGTTATCCCAACCTGTTGGTACAAATCCAATAGAAAAACGGGTAATAATATCTTCACTAAGCCCACGATGCGCAAGGTAGTTTCTTGCATCCTGTGCATCAGGTTTATTGAGAGCGCTGCTATAATACTGATTCAACTTCTCCATCACTTGATAGAGATTTTGTCTTATATGTCGTTCAATGGGGCTACTGCCGGTTCCTGATTCATAAGGAACTTCTAACCCATGCATTGCTGCTAACTCTTCAATGGTTTCAACAAAATCAAGCCTGTCGTAATTCATTAAAAAATCAATAGCATTGCCATGCGCACCACAACCAAAACAGTGGTAAAACTGTTTGTCGCTATTTACTGTGAAAGAGGGCGTTTTTTCATTATGAAACGGACAACACGCTGAATGATTTTTGCCTTGTTTTTTTAACGGCACGCGAGCGTCGATAAGATCGATGATATCGGTTCGAGCTAGCAAATCATTGATAAATGAACGTGGAATTCGTCCAGCCATAAGCCCTTTTACGCCTGTTGTTGAACGAGAATAAGCCGCGCTCTCAGAAGAAAGCACGGCCTTTAACTGCGACTACAGTGTCTGCATACGTTGCGGTATAAGCCGCAAAATATTAGTACAGACGAGTACGACGTGCGTTTTCGCGAGCTAATTTTTTAGCGTGACGTTTTACTGCTGATGCTTTAGCGCGTTTACGTTCAGTCGTTGGTTTTTCATAAAACTCACGACGACGAACTTCTGCTAATACGCCTGCTTTTTCACAAGAGCGTTTGAAACGACGAAGAGCAACGTCAAATGGCTCGTTTTCACGTACTTTGATTACCGGCATGTGCCTCTCACCTCAATAGAAATCGGTTTGCGCTGGCATTATTTAAGCCAGCCGACATTTAAAATGGTGCGGAATTTTACTTCAAAGCAGGGCACTTTGTAAAGAGATGCACAAAATTGAAACGCAAACTCTCACTTTTGTGTCTTTTTTGGGAGTACACAAAAAGCGACAGTCGCTAACCACACATTTAAATCACTTAAAATAGGTGAATAATTATAGACCAGAAAAAGGAATTTGTCACATGCTGGTATGTAAAAGATGTTGTGAAGGCGTATAAAATCACCGAAATAATGATACAATCGATGCATTACGCGAGTTAGCGAAGAAGAATTTGGAAGCGCCATGCGAGTTTTAGGTATTGAAACATCTTGCGATGAAACCGGTATCGCAATTTACGATGATAAAGCCGGTCTATTAGCGAATCAACTTTATAGCCAAATTAAACTGCACGCCGATTATGGTGGGGTCGTTCCTGAGCTTGCTTCACGGGATCATATCCGTAAAACAGTCCCTCTTATTCAAGCGGCACTGAAAGAAGCAAATCTTACGGCAAAAGATATTGATGCGGTTGCTTATACTGCGGGTCCCGGCCTTGTTGGCGCGTTACTTGTAGGAGCAACCATTGGGCGCTCATTAGCGTTTGCGTGGGATGTTCCCGCTATTCCGGTTCATCATATGGAAGGCCATTTATTGGCACCAATGCTTGAAGAGAAAACACCTGAGTTTCCATTTGTGGCACTTCTGGTTTCAGGTGGTCATACACAATTAATTAGTGTGACAGGCATTGGTGAATACACTTTACTCGGTGAATCTATTGATGATGCCGCTGGTGAAGCTTTTGATAAAACGGCAAAACTGTTGGGATTAGATTACCCCGGTGGCCCTGTATTATCGAAAATGGCGCAACAAGGCACAGAAGGTCGCTTTGTCTTTCCTCGTCCAATGACAGACAGACCGGGACTTGATTTTAGTTTCTCGGGTTTAAAAACCTTTGCAGCTAATACTATTCGTCAAAATGATGATTCAGACCAAACTCGCGCTGATATTGCACGGGCATTTGAAGATGCGGTTGTTGATACGCTTGCGATAAAATGTCGTAGAGCTTTAGAACAAACAGGCTTTAAACGTTTAGTGATGGCGGGGGGGGTCAGTGCTAATCGTACATTGCGTGCAAAAATGGAAACTGTAATGACGCAATTAGGCGGCGAAGTTTTTTATGCGCGCCCTGAATTGTGTACTGATAATGGCGCAATGATTGCACTAGCGGGAATGATCCGCTTTAAAGGTGGTACAGAAGGTCCGTTAAGTGTGACCGTAAGACCTCGTTGGCCTTTAGCTGAGTTGCCAGCCCTTGAAAATCAATAACGCGTCAATAAAAGAAAAGCCACTGAAAAGTGGCTTTTTTGTCCATTCTAGCTTTAAGGCTGAGTGAGATTAATCTTCTTTTTCTTGCTCTTTCGCTTCTTGAATGATCTCTTTTTCTGTTTTTTCAGTCTTTTTCTTTAACTTATGCCAGATACGGCTCTCTTGACCACGCCATAAACGTTGAATATTGTCGTGATGACGGTAAAGTACCAGACATGATAATAAAGCAACGGGATAAGTGAATTCGGGTTTAAACCACCAAACATAGAAAGGGGCAAGCAGTGCGCTGATAATTGCACCAAGCGATGAATAGCCACTCAGTAAAACGGTGAGTAACCACGTTCCTGCGATAAGTCCACTTAAGTCCCAACCAATGGCAGCAATAGCACCAAATGCAGTGGCGACGCCTTTTCCGCCTTTAAAGTGGAAGAAAACAGGGTAGATATGCCCAAGGCAAGCTGCAATTGCCACAATGCCGAGGTAAAAAGGAGGCACATTTAAGTAGTAGGCGAGCCAAACAGGGATCATCCCTTTTAGGACGTCACAAATAAGTACTGCCGCTGCGGCTGCTTTTCCACCAATACGTAGGACGTTGGTCGCTCCGGGATTGCCAGAGCCAAATTTTCTTGGATCAGGGAGTCTTGCCAGTCGGCAAATCAATATCGCGCTGGAGATTGAGCCGCACAAATAGGCGAAGATGATCATTCCAAGTGCGTTAGCACTCATTTGTATTCTCCAATGTTGATGTAAGTTCGTTAGGCATGTATGGATAATACGCATATTTCATCGGAAGTGGTATCCGATGAGCAGAAAAATAAGAGATGACGTGATGGATATCGTATTTATTGAGCAATTATCAGTAATAACCACAATCGGTGTTTATGATTGGGAAAAAACCATAAAACAAAAACTAGTGTTCGATATCGAAATGGAATGGGATAACAAACGCGCATCCCAAACCGATGATGTGGTTCATTGTTTAGATTATGCTAGTGTAAGCAATGCAATTATTGACTATGTTGAGACTCGACGTTTTGAATTAGTTGAACGAGTTGCTGAAGAAGTGGCACAGCTATTAATAACGCAATTTGCTGTGCCTAGAGTAAAAATTAAATTAGCGAAACCTGGGGCTGTTGCGCAAGCCACAAATGTTGGTGTGATTATTGAGCGTAAAGCTTAATTAGCGCGGATCCTGATTAAGTCGCGATTTCCACTTTATAATCGCGACTTCTCGTTGTTTGGTTAGCGCATTTCGTATTGCACTTCCTTTTAATCCACTTTCAATGATTGGCTTAATATCCACATTATTTGCAACAGCAAAAGCTTGGCAAAGAAACACGCGTTGTGGATAGACAAGATTTTCTGCTCCTTTGCGTCCTCTGGCGTCGGCTTCACTCACCATCGCTAATTGTTCAACGCGTTCGGGTTTTCGCCATGCATCAATAGCATCAAATAAGCGGATTATTTTAGAAGGGCGCATTCTATCAATACGATGGATATGGTCATGAAATCTTGCCGTTAAGCGAGCCAAATCACGGATATGATTAGGAATACGATAACGTTGGCACAAGGCTTCAACTAAAGGAACACCCGCAGGACCATGACCATGGTGATGAGGCCAATTTTCAGGCGGTGTTAATCCTTTTCCCAAATCATGGCATAAGGCACTGAAGCGCACGGCAATATCGTCAGTTAATTGACTGGCGATATTAAGCACCATCATGGTGTGAATACCCGTATCGATTTCTGGGTGCCATTTTTCAGGAGCAGGCACACCAAATAACGCATCAATTTCAGGAAAAAGAACGCTTAAAGCACCACATTGACGTAAAACGTCAAAATAGACTTGGGGCGCGGGACTTTCAAGGGCTTTTTCAGTCTCTTTCCAAACACGCTCAGCCGTTAGTGCATTTAACTCACCACTTTGTGCCATCGTCTTCATTAATTGCAGTGTTTCAGGCGCAACATTAAATCCCAAAGGCGCAAACCGTGCAGCAAAACGAGCAACCCGCAAAACTCTTAAAGGATCTTCTGAAAACGCTTCAGAAACATGGCGAAGTTGTCTCGCATTGATGTCATCTATGCCATGGTAAGGATCGACATATTGACCATCAGCAGAATAAGCAATGGCATTAATGGTGAGATCACGACGAGCGAGATCGTCTTCTAACGTGACATCCGGTGCTGCATAACAAGTGAAACCCGTGTAACCTGAGCCTGATTTTCGTTCCGTACGTGCAAGGGCATATTCTTCATGAGTATCTGGATGAAGAAAAACAGGAAAATCTTTGCCTACTTGTTGATAGCCTTGTTGTAACAGTATTTCAGGTGTTGCACCGACAACAACCCAATCTCTGTCTTTGACTGGCATCTGTAATAATTGATCGCGCACAGCGCCACCAACAAGGTATATATTCACGGGATCACTGTTCCTTTGATTGGATATTAGTTCATCCAACGATCATTACGTTTACGACGACGCGGAATAATATGCGGAAGGATCAGACCAAAAATAAGACCTGCACCAGCAACACCACCGCCATACATAAACCACTGTAAGATGATATCGCGTTGTCTGTCATCTAATTGTTGATTAGCAAAATCGAGTTTTTTCTCTGCGACAGCGAGCTTTGTTCTCATTTGTTCGTTTTCTTTTTTCAAGCCATTGATGATGTCATCGCTGTTTGAAACTTTATTTTGCATATCAGTGGTACGTTGGTTCCAGCTCTGGTCAATATTCGCCAGTTTATCACGTAGTGTTTGGATCTCTTTTTCCATAGCAGGAATGCGAGTACGCATACTTGGTTGGGCACTGAGTTGGTTTTCTGGTAACCAAACGGTACGATCTTTATCGTCTTTAATCTGTACATAACCCGTTGCTGCGTTACGAGAAAGTACAGTAACGGTTGAGCCCGAATTTAAAGAGCCAACAATTCGATACTGATTTCCTGGTCCACTGTGTACGTAAGTGGATAATTCATCGGAAACATAACGAGTTTCTGCGTGTGAGCTCAGAGAAATGCCTAAGCCAAGTAAGGAAAGAAAAAGTAAGGGTAATTTTCGCATTATGTTTTCAACTTTTTTATCTATACAAGAGAATATTTTTACTGATACTAAAGAGTAAAGTTTGCGTAAGCAAATAGTAAACCAGAATGAGAACACTCTTAACTGGTAGAATATAAGGATAATCTGCCTTTTATTCATTATTGTTATTAGGCTATCACTTGCAAAATGAAAATGCGTTAAATATTTTACTAATCAATTGATTTACTTAAGGGAAATAGAATGAG
Organism: Proteus alimentorum; assembly: GCF_002607735.1. Lineage (GTDB taxonomy): Bacteria > Pseudomonadota > Gammaproteobacteria > Enterobacterales > Enterobacteriaceae > Proteus > Proteus alimentorum. The sequence goes on along the minus strand of NZ_NBVR01000020.1, from coordinate 126,744 downwards.
CCAATTAGAAACCGAACTCAAAATGAGTGCCATACCTGCCGCTATTCCTCAGATTATTCAGCGCATTCTGACTCTACCCCATCAGCACTCTGCACCCAAAAAGCTGACTAATCTTTACTTTGAGACGACAGATAATCAAATTCGTCGTTGGGATATGGGGCTGCGTATTCGTGGTGTTGATGAAAGTTATGAAATGACAATTAAAACAGCTGGTAAAGTCGTTGCAGGTTTGCATCAACGTCCGGAATATAACGTGAAATTAGAATACCCTAAATTAGATTTAGCCCGCTTTCCAGCAGAGATCTGGCCAGAAAATACCGATCTTACTCTATTAGAAACGCAACTTGATGTGCTGTTTAATACCGATTTTTATCGCGAAATCTGGCTGGTGGATTTTCAAGATAGCCAAATTGAAGTGGTGTTAGATAAAGGGGCTATTCGCACTCATCAATATGAGTTGCCGATTGAAGAGTTCGAGTTAGAACTCAAAAAAGGTCATGTATCAGATGTTATCGCATTAGCGACTTATTTAGGTGAAAAAGGTGGATTGCGTCTTGCTTCTCGCAGTAAAGCGGCTCGTGGCTATTATTTGGCGAAAGAGAAACCCGCTTTATCGCTAAGTGTGGTCAATCTTTCTCCTAGTGATACAACCGCTCAACAACTCACAAAATGGTTAAGTGCAATACAAGCATTAGAAGAAGCCATTTTTGCTAATCCAACACCACCAACTATTACCATGCCAGCTATGTTGGCGTTATTTTCAGATTGGTGCAAAAAACAGTCTGATTTACCTGAGTCTATGGAACAATCACTCAACGCGATTTCGCCGTTAACATTTACAACAGCAACCGATTATTATCATGTTTTATGGTTGAACTTTAAGTTATCTTCTATGGCGTGGTTACTATCTATTGCTTAATTTTCTGACAACTTGAGAGTCTATTTATGTCTGTTATCGGTGTATTTCAACAATTGTGGAATAAAGCACAGTGTGGGTTCTCTTCTCAATTAAATGCGTTAGCGCCTTTTAGTGGATCTGAACAACAGTTTTTTGCGTTTAGCCCTTTTGCAACAGAGCATTTACGTGTTAATCCTCAATGGTTGACTGATATCAGGCAAAATCCCCCCACCAGTGTGGAATGGCAAAGTTATGAGTCTCAATTAACAGCAAAATTAGCCAATATTAAAAATGAAGATGATGTGATGCGGATTTTACGCCAATTTCGTCATCAACAATTAGTGCGCATTGCATGGCTACAATTTTTTCAATTAGTCGATATTCCTTGTGCGCTAAAACATTTGAGCGTATTGGCTGAAACATTAATTTGTGTCGCAAGAGATACGCTTTATCAACAATGTTGCCAACAATGGGGAACGCCTTGTGATAATGAGGGAAAACCTCAGCCATTACTGATTTTAGGAATGGGAAAGTTAGGTGGGTTTGAGCTTAACTTTTCTTCTGATATCGACTTGATTTTTGCCTATCCTGAAAATGGGTTTACCCAAGGTGGACGCCGAGAATTAGATAATGCACAGTTTTTTACTCGTTTAGGTCAAAAGCTGATTAAGGCGCTGGATCAGCATACCATTGATGGTTTTGTCTATCGTGTTGATATGCGATTACGCCCTTTTGGTGAAAGTGGACCTTTAGTCATGAGCTTTGCCGCACTGGAAGATTATTATCAAGAGCAAGGGCGTGATTGGGAACGCTACGCGATGATCAAAGCGCGTGTCTTAGGTGCAGAAAAGAAAGAGTATTGCCAAGTTTTACGGCAAATGTTGCGTCCTTTTGTTTATCGTCGTTATATTGATTTTAGTGTTATTCAATCACTTAGAAATATGAAATCCATGATAAGTCGTGAAGTTCGTCGTCGTGGCATGATTGATAATATAAAATTAGGCTCTGGTGGTATTCGTGAAATCGAATTTATTACTCAGGTTTTCCAGCTAATTCGTGGAGGAAGAGAGCCAGAGTTACAAAGTAATTCATTGTTAACCGTGCTTAATGCCATCACCAAACTTGGGTTGTTAACCTCACAAGAAACCACTCAACTGACAGAAAGCTATCTTTTCCTTCGTCGATTAGAAAATTTACTGCAATCTATTGGCGATCAACAAACCCAAACCTTACCTGAAAGTGAAGAAGATAAAGTTCGATTAACTTTTGCAATGGGATTTGATGATTGGGAAACACTTTATCAAGAAATTAACCATAAGATGCAGGCTGTTTCCGTGATTTTCACACAGTTAATTGGTGAAGAAGACGAGAACGATGATGAAGACGATATCTCTGAATTTAAGCGTCTTTGGTTGCTTGGTCGCTTGCCTGAAACGTCGCCATTATTTCATGAGACATTAACCATTGAAGTGCTCGAAGCGATAAATCAGACGTTACAGAATTTTCGCCAAGATATTGGCAAGCGAACAATTGGGCCGAGAGGACGCGATGTTCTTGATGCCTTAATGCCAAAACTATTGGCTAAAATTTGCCAGCAGCCTCAAACCCTAGTAACACTACAACGTGTGACGCCTTTGCTATTAAGCATTGTGAGTCGCACAACGTATTTAGAGTTAATGCAAGAGTCGGATGAAGTTTTAACGCATGTCATACGACTCTGTGCAGCATCTCCGATGATCGCTGAACAACTCGCGCTTCACCCTCTATTGTTAGATGAATTACTTGATCCTAATTCTCTCTATCAACCTCTGCCTTTAGATGCGTATCGTGATGAATTACGTCAATATTTACTACGTGTACCCGAAGAAGATGAAGAGCAACGATTAGAAGCATTACGCCAATTTAAGCAAGCCCAATTACTCCGCATCGCAGCTGAAGATATTACAGGTGTATTGCCTGTCATGAAGGTTAGCGACCACTTAACCTATTTAGCTGAAGCTATTATTCATGCTGTTGTTCATCAAGCTTGGTCATATATGGTGAAACGTTATGGTGAGCCTGAACATTTAGCTCATCGTGATGGATTGGGTTTTGCGGTGATTGGATACGGTAAGTTGGGAGGATGGGAGTTAGGATATAGCTCTGATTTGGATTTGGTCTTTTTATTAGATTGTCCAATAAACACGGTGACAACGGGAGCAAAACAGATTGATGCCCGCCAATTTTATCTGCGTTTAGCACAGCGTATTATCCATTTGTTTAGTACTAGAACATCTTCTGGCGTGTTGTATGAAGTCGATGCGCGTTTACGCCCTTCGGGGGAATCGGGTATGTTGGTTAGTACTATTCAAGCTTTTGATGAATATCAGAAAAATGAAGCTTGGACTTGGGAACATCAAGCTTTAATTCGCGCTAGAATGATTTATGGTGATGATGAGTTACAACAGATGTTTTCACGTATTCGTCATGAAACGTTATGCCTTTCCCGTGATGCTGATGTGTTACAAAATGAAGTGCGCGATATGCGTAAAAAAATGGTGCAACATCTAGCACCAACACAAGCAGACAAGTTTGATTTAAAAACCTCGTCTGGTGGTATTACGGATATTGAATTTATCGCGCAATATTTAGTCTTGCGTTTTTCTCACCAATACCCAGCTTTAACGCGTTGGTCTGATAATGTGCGTATTTTTGAGCTAATGGCAAAGCATCAAGTGATGGATGAAGATGAATCTCTCGCTTTAACACATGCTTATGTCACATTGCGTAATGAATTGCATCATCTGGCGCTACAAGCATTACCAGCCATTGTGGATAATCATTGTTTTACCGCAGAGCGAGCGTGTGTATTAAAAAGCAAACTGAAGTGGCTTGGTGAACAAGAGTAATGGTTTGTTGGCATGAAGTCTTATGTGTATCTCTTTTTGCCTAACAAGTTATGGTATTATTTCGGCTTATTTTGAAAATAAATGTGGAGTATGGGATGAAAGTAACGCTGCCGGATTTTAATAAGGCCAATGTGTTGGTTGTCGGTGACGTCATGTTAGACCGCTATTGGTATGGCCCAACAAGTCGAATTTCACCAGAAGCCCCAGTGCCAGTGGTGAAAGTCGATACCACAGAAGAGCGACCAGGTGGTGCAGCAAACGTTGCAATGAATATTGCGTCTCTTGGTGCTAATTCGCGTTTAGTGGGTTTAACAGGTATTGATGAAGCTGCAAAAGCATTGAGCAATACATTAAATCAGGTCAATGTGCGTTGTGATTTTGTCTCTGTTGCGACACACCCAACGATCACCAAATTACGTGTTCTTTCTCGGAATCAGCAATTAATCCGTCTTGATTTTGAAGAGGGATTTAGCAATGTTGATCCTCAACCTATTTATGAACGTATTCAGCAAGCATTACCTTCTATTGGTGCACTGGTTTTATCAGATTATGCCAAAGGGGCGCTTTCTCATGTTCAAGAGATGATCCAACTGGCAAAAAAAGCGGGTGTACCTGTATTAATCGATCCTAAGGGATCAGATTTCGAACGTTATCGCGGTGCAACGCTATTAACACCAAATATGTCTGAATTTGAACAAGTGGTCGGTGTTTGTAAAACGGATGATGAGCTGGTGGAAAAAGGGGCTCAATTAGTTCGAGATTTAGATCTTGAAGCACTGCTGATCACTCGTTCAGAGCGTGGAATGAGCTTACTTCGCGCTAATGAAGCCCCATTGCATTTACCAACCCAAGCACAAGAAGTTTATGATGTTACTGGTGCGGGTGATACGGTAATTGGCGTATTAGCAACCTCTTTAGCTGCTGGCAAACCTTTAGGTGAAGCCTGCTTCCTTGCTAACGCAGCCGCAGGCGTTGTTGTGGGTAAATTAGGGACATCAACGGTGTCACCTATTGAGCTTGAAAATGCGATTCGTGGTCGTTCTGACAACGGGTTTGGCATGATGGAAGAAGAACAGTTAAAACAAGCCGTCGAATTAGCGCGTCAGCGCGGTGAGCGTATTGTGATGACGAATGGTTGTTTTGATATTCTTCATGCAGGTCACGTTAGCTATTTAGTGAATGCACGCAAATTAGGTGATCGCCTTATTGTGGCAGTAAATAGTGATGCGTCTACTAAGCGCTTAAAAGGTGAAAGTCGTCCTGTTAATCCATTAGAACAGCGTATGACAGTATTGGGTGCTTTAGGTGCAGTTGATTGGGTTGTTGCGTTTGAAGAAGATACACCACAGCGCTTAATTGCCTCTGTATTACCGGATATCTTAGTTAAAGGTGGCGACTATAAGCCAGAAGATATCGCGGGTAGCAAAGAGGTTTGGGCCGCAGGTGGTGAAGTCAAAGTGCTGAATTTTGAAGATGGTATTTCTACAACGAATATTATTAATGCGATTAAAAAGAAATAATTAAGCGCTTTTATTCAGCCTAAAGGAAAGCACTCTACGGGGTGCTTTTTTTCTATAGCAATTAATTATTATTCTCTAATATTATTTGTTATCAATAATTATTTCTCTCGTTTTAAATGATACTCAACAATATAATCTTGTGTATTCCTGTACATTATTGAATAGTTAATATAATCACCATGGATACTGTATGATAATGTACTGAGTCTTAATATTGGAATGTTATTTTCTATTTTTAATAATTGACAAATATTGTTGTCTGGCATTATAGGATGAAATGTCTCGTAACTTCCCGCTATTTTTATTTGGCAAATATTTTCAATAAAATCAAATTTAGAACCTTCTAAATGAGTTAATGTTAAATTACTAAAATATTTAACAGGCATATAACTGTCTTCAACAATAAGTGGTTTATTGTCAACATAACGTATTCGCCTTGAATAAAAAATTCGTTCATTTGAATTAATTCGTAATTTACTGGCAATAGATAAAGGGCAGGAAATAACACTAAATTCGATAACTTCACTTCTTACATTGTGGCCTGTATTTGCCATTAATTCAACAAAACCTTTTAAGCTTGCATTTTCATGATGAACATCTTTCTCTTTAATATAAGTTCCTGAGCCTTGCTTCCGTTCTAATAAACCTGCGATAACCAGTAAGTCTATTGCTTTACGGATAGTCATCCTTGAAACAGCGTATTGTTCTGCCAATGTTTTTTCAGCCGGTAATGTGTCACCAATTTGATACCCTGTCGAATTTATTTGAATTCTTAGGCTTTTTGCAATGTCTTTATAGATCATTTTTATACCTCTTTTTATTCTAAAAAATAACTTTCTATATTTAGAATATCTAAGTCTAATCTTTTGATATATAGCAATATGATTTATAGATTGAAAATGTGAACGTTATCAAGAAATAAAAAGTGATCTGCTTTTTGACCAAAAGGTAGATCACTTTGCTTGAATGATTAATATGAATCAGATCACGAATAACTCATTTCGAGTGAGATAATAAAGAGAAAAGAATCTAATCTGAATTTACAGAATAAAAATAAATTAAATAGCATGTCGTCCCAGTAGCAGTAAATAAGAGGATATTTTTATGCTCAGTCAAATACAAAGATTTGGTGGAGCCATGTTTACTCCTGTCCTGCTATTTCCTTTTGCAGGTATTGTTGTAGGCATTGCAATTCTATTACAGAATCCATTATTTATTAGTGAAGATTTATTAAGACCCGATAGTATATTTGCTCAAATTGTTCATATTATTGAAGAGGGAGGATGGACTGTTTTTCGCAATATGCCTCTTATTTTTGCAATTGGTTTACCAATAGGTTTAGCCAAAACGGCACAAGCAAGAGCTTGCCTTGCAGTTATGGTGAGTTTTCTTACTTGGAATTACTTTATTAATGCAATGGGTATTGTTTGGGGCAGTTATTTTGGCGTGGACTTTACAAATGAAGTCGGTGGAAATAGTGGCCTGACAATGATTGCCGGTATTAAAACATTAGATACCAGTATTATTGGTGCAATTATTATTGCTGGTATTGTAACAGGTATACATAATCGTTATTTCGATAAACAGCTTCCTGTATTTCTAGGTATATTTCAAGGAACATCTTATGTTGTATTAATTGGTTTTTTTGTGATGTTGCCTTTAGCGTGGATAACGTTATTTTTCTGGCCTAAAGTGCAAATTGGTATTCAATCTTTACAAGTGTTTATGGTTGAATCAGGCTCTTTGGGTGTTTGGATATATACCTTTCTTGAGCGTATTTTAATTCCCACTGGTTTACATCATTTTATTTATGGACCTTTTATTTTTGGCCCTGCAGTCACTGAACATGGGATCCAAGTGGATTGGGCTCAGAATATGCAATATTTCAGTCAAAGTACTCAATCTTTAAAAGAGTTATTTCCTGAAGGTGGGTTTGCATTACACGGCAATAGTAAAGTCTTTGGTTCTATTGGTATAGCATTAGCGCTTTATTCTACAGCTGCGCCTAAAAATAGAGCTAAAATCGCGGGGTTACTTATCCCTGCAGCACTGACAGCTGTCTTTGTCGGAATAACAGAACCCTTAGAATTCACATTCCTATTTATCTCACCATTATTATTTGCGATCCATGCCGTACTTGCAGCTACCTTAGCGACGACACTTTATCATTTTGGAGTGGTGGGAAATATGGGAGGGGGCATTATTGATAACTTCCTACCAATGAATTGGATCCCCATGTTTCATAACCATTACGGAATGATTATTACGCAAATAGTTATAGGTCTTATTTTTACAATAATTTGGTTTGTGGTGTTTAGAACATTAATTATCAAACTTAATTTAAAAACGCCGGGTCGTGAAGAGGACGACGAAGAGATCAAACTATATAGCAAACAAGATTATAAAAATAAGAAATCACAGTCTTTAGATAACTCAAAAATAGCAAAAGAAGACCGCAAACTTGCACTGCCTAAAGGCATTCTTGAAGGCTTGGGAGGAAGTGTAAATATCAAATCTTTAAATAACTGTGCAACCCGTTTACGTATTGAAGTTATCGATAGCGAATTCGTTGAAACAGATGACTATTTTAAACGGCTCGGTGTACATGGTGTAGTGCGTAAAGGTCATGCATTACAAATCATTATCGGGCTACACGTTTCTCAAGTGAGAGACAAGATTGAACAATTGATGAAAGAAGATACACAAAAAATCACCTTGTCGGAGGCTATATAATGAAGAAATTCTCAGTCGTAATTGCAGGTGGCGGAAGTACATTTACACCCGGTATTATTTTGATGCTACTGGAAAATTTAAAACGTTTTCCATTAAGAGCCATCAAATTTTATGACAATGATGCCGAGCGGCAAGAAACTATTGCTAAAGCTTGTGAAATAGTTCTTACTGAAAAAGCACCTGAAATTGAGTTTTGTTATACCACTGATCCTAAAACAGCTTTTACTGATGTTGATTTTGTGATGGCACATATCCGTGTCGGTAAATACCCTATGCGTGAAAAAGATGAAAAAATTCCTTTACGTCATGGTGTGTTAGGGCAAGAAACGTGTGGACCTGGTGGTATTGCTTATGGCATGCGTTCTATTGGTGGCGTGTTAGAATTGGTTGAGTATATGGAAAAATATTCACCAAATGCATGGATGTTAAATTATTCTAATCCAGCAGCTATTGTCGCTGAAGCTACCCGTCGTTTAAAACCCAATGCCAAAATCTTAAATATCTGCGATATGCCAATTGGTATTGAATCACGCATGGCACAAATTGCAGGATTAAAATCACGTAAAGAGATGCGTGTCCGTTATTATGGCTTAAATCATTTTGGCTGGTGGACGCAAGTTGAAGATTTACAAGGTAATGATCTATTACCGATTATCAGAAAGCATGTTGCAGAATATGGATATATTCCAAAAGTGGCGGGGGAGCCTGTTGAAGCAAGCTGGAATGATACCTTTGGTAAAGCAAAAGATGTATGGGCATTAGATCCAGATACGATGCCAAATACTTACTTAAAGTATTATCTATTCCCTGATTATGTTGTTGATCATTCTGATCCTAACCATACACGAGCGAATGAAGTGATGGAGCACAGAGAAAAGAATGTTTTTAGCGCGTGTCGTGCAATTACAGCTGCGGGTAAATCATCTGCTGGTCATCTTGAGATAGATGAACATGCTTCTTATATTGTCGATCTCGCAACGGCTATTGCGTTTAATACGCAAGAAAGAATGTTACTGATCGTTCCTAATAATGGATCAATTATTAATTTTGATCCTGAGGCAATGGTTGAGATCCCTTGTATTGTCGGAAGTCATGGGCCAGAGCCTTTAGTCATGGGTAAAATTCCATTATTCCAAAAAGGGATGATGGGCCAGCAAGTTGCAGTTGAAAAATTAGTGGTAGAAGCGTGGATTGAAAAGTCATATTTGAAACTTTGGCAGGCTATTACAATGTCCAAAACGGTGCCAAGCGCGACTGTCGCAAAAGCAATTCTAGATGATTTAATTGAAGTTAATAAAGACTATTGGCCAGAGTTAAAATAGTGATTAATTAACTTTTTATATCTAAAAAATAACCCTGTGTCTTTGTTAGATACAGGGTTTTTTGTTTTATGACTAAACTGAAATCAGCAATAAAGTGAATAGATTAATCTTTATTATCAGCTTGCGCCTCTACCACAATTTCAACTTCTTCAATTTGAGCAACTTCAGTTTGAGGTTTTGCCAGCAAACCCGCTTCTAGCTCATTTAAACGTTGTTCTAAACGATTAAGTTTTTCACGAGTACGTAATAAGACTTGAGTTTGTACATCAAACTCTTCGCGATTGACTAAATCCAATTTGTTTAATTGAGATTGCAGAACAGTGCGGATTTTTTTATCAATATCATCACCAAAATCTTTAATGCCCTGTGGCAGAACGTTTTGGATTTGGCGCGCGACTTGTTCAAGTTTTTTCGGGTCCAACATGGGAAGTCCTCACAAATAAAATAGAAAGCTGAGGCTAAGTGTAATATGAGGACAGAGGGAATTAAACCAGATATCAAGATTATTGTTACTTTTTTATTATAAATCGTTAAATAACCGTATGTCATAAAATGATTATGTGATGAAACAAAGATTGTCGTTGATTGATGATTGCCTCTTATAATTTTAAAGCGTATAGTTTCACCGTTAATCTCAGGGCGGGGTGAAAGTCCCCACCGGCGGTAGATACCTAAATACTTAGGTAAAGCCCGCGAGCGCTTTGTGTTGCCATTGTAATGCAAAGGTCAGCAGATCCAGTGTGATCCTGGAGCCGACAGTTAAAGTCTGGATGGGAGAGAATAAAATAGCATCAGTAGGATCATTGTATCCATTCCTGTTGTTTCTGCTTGTGTACTTATTAAGCAGAGATCCACTCCTAAGACTGCCCTGATTCTGGTAACTTTCATTAATTATTGAGGTTTTTTTACCATGAATCAGACGCTACTTTCCGAATTCGGTAATCCATTTGAGCGTGTTGAACTTGCTCTAGAAGCCCTTCGTGCTGGTAAAGGTGTGATGGTGCTCGACGACGAGAACCGTGAAAATGAAGGTGATATGGTTTTCGCCGCAGAAACAATGACTACAGAACAAATGGCGATGTCTATTCGTCATGGTAGTGGCATTGTTTGTTTATGCATTACAGAAGAACGCCGTCAACAACTAGATTTGCCTATGATGGTGGAAAATAACACCAGTCATTTCCATACGGCATTTACAGTAACAATTGAAGCAGCACAAGGTGTAACAACAGGTGTTTCAGCCTCTGATCGTTTAACCACAGTACGTGCAGCGGCGGCTGACAATGCAAAACCAAGTGATTTAAATCGCCCGGGTCACGTATTCCCATTACGAGGTCAACCGGGTGGTGTGTTAACGCGTGGTGGACATACAGAAGCATCGATTGATTTAGCAACTTTAGCCGGTTTTAAACCTGTTGCAGTGTTATGCGAATTAACAAATGATGACGGCACAATGGCAAGAGCGCCAGAAGTGATCACTTTTGCTAAAAAGCACAATATGCCAGTGTTAACTATTGAAGATTTAGTGGCTTATCGTCTTCGTGAGGAGAAAAAAGCTGGCTGAAATTAACATGTTATAAACGACACTGAAAACACACACACACTTATATCAAGCCACTTAAGGAAACTTAGGTGGCTTTTTTCATATTTTTTGAATAACTATTTCATACTTCTTTGACTATATTTCAAGTAAGAAGGCAGTATGCTTATGTGATAAGAACACTCGCCATAAGAGGTGGTTATGGAAACAAAAATGATGCCAGCGCTGTTTATTGGGCATGGTAGTCCAATGAATGTATTAGAAGATAATACATATACTCGCCTCTGGTCAAAATTAGGGGAAACGCTTCCTCAGCCTAAAGCGATTTTAGTGATTTCAGCCCATTGGTATACCGATGGAACTTATGTAACGGCAATGTCGCAACCAAAGACAATTCATGATTTTTATGGCTTTCCACCAGAATTGTATGCAATAGAATACCCAGCACGAGGCTCGATAGGTTTAGCAGCGCTAATTGAAGATCTTATTGATCCGATTAAATTAAAACTCGATATGGATCAATGGGGATTAGATCATGGGAGTTGGGGGATACTTGAAAAGATGTACCCAAATGCCAATATCCCAGTTGTTCAATTAAGCATTGATGCACGTCAATCAGCGCAATGGCACTTTGAATTGGGGCAAAAACTGGTTGAATTACGCAAAGAAGGCGTCTTAATTATTGGTAGCGGTAATATTGTTCACAATTTAAGAATGATGGATTGGCAAAACAGTGATGCAATGCCTTATCCGTGGGCACTTTCGTTTAGTGAAGCAATAGAAAGTAGTTTGCAAAGTGACAAAGAGCCAACTGACCTCTTTACAATTTTATCAACGGAAGAAGGGCGATTATCCCATCCAACAGCAGAGCATTTTTTACCCGCGTTATACCTATTAGGTTTAAAACAAGATGGTGAAAAAGTGATGTTGCTGAACAATGATATTGTGAATAAATCATTAAGCATGATGACATTTCAAATTGGATAAGATTGTTTAATAAAAACTAATTTATAATATCTAAAGGTCAAATTCACTTTTGTGGAATTTGACCTTTTTTATATTAAATATAATGTATCGACTCATTATATTTCCCTCACTGTTGATCTTTCCAATTTTCTATATTGATATAATAAATACTTTTAACCTATTGTTTATATTGATTTTATTTTTATTTGAATAAATCTCTGATAAGCTTCATTACTATTCAATGAATACTTTTTATATTTCATTAAATAAATCGATTATGTTTTTTTGAATATCTTCTAGTTTGATGTTGATAATTATCTGCTCTACACTTATGCACATAAATGATGCGCATAAATGGAGCTTATAATGAAAACATTAGCAATGAGTAAAAAAGATAAACGAGGAGTTAATGTGTATCTAACCGCAAAATTGGTGGATGAAGCGCGAGCGCTTGGAATTAATTTATCAGCAACACTCGATCAAATGTTATCTGATGCAATTCGTGAAAAAAAGCGAGAACAGTGGAAAGCGGAAAACAAAAATGGCATCCAAGCTCTTAATGAATTTGAACAAGAAATGGGGTTGTTTACTGATGACGATGAATATGGGGTTATTTAATGTCTCAATATACGGTATATCGTAACAAATCCCTCAAATCGAAAGAACAATACCCTTATTTTATTGATATTCAAAATGAGCTATTAAGTGATCTTGATTCTCGGGTTATTATACCGATTACTCAGTTATCATATAAGAATTCTCAAGTAGAAATATTGACACCCGTTATTGAAATAGATAATCAGAAATATGTTGTTATGACGAAATCTATAACCGTTGTAGCAAAGAATAAGTTAAGAACAGTTGATATCGTGTGTGTTAAACCTGAGATCCATACCGCGATTGTATCTGCTATGGATATGATTATTTCTGGAATATAGCCATATATTGAAATCATAAAATGAGAAGGTTTTTGCAATAAAAAACACCTTACTGCTTATAAACAATAAGGTGCTCAATATAATTTTAAGATTTCTATTAATCTAAAATAATATGTGGATAGAAGCGGGAGAGATCTTGAGTGATAAGCTCTCTATCTTCTCTAATGCAAATACCTGCCGATTGGTCGTTAACCAGCCAACTACCAATTAATGTATAGCTATCACCGAATTTTGGTAGTGGGTGGAAACCTTGAACAATAAAGCCTTCTTCACCGTAAGGACCATCTGCAACAGCAATATCTTTGCCATTTTCAACAATACGAATATTTGCACCTTCGCGTGAAAACAGTGGCTTGATAACATAACGTGATAATGAATCAGGCGCTTTGCCATCATAAAAATAAGCAGGTAGCAGATTTGGGTGATTAGGGAACATTTCCCAAAGCATTGGCAGTAATGCTTTATTCGAAATAATGCTCTTCCAAGATGGCTCCAACCAACGAATACCCGCATCAGCGAGTTTAGTTGAGAAGTCTTCGCGGAACATAAATTCCCAAGGGTAAAGTTTGAACATATTGCTGATTATCTGATCTTGCAGATCAGTTAACTCACCACGTTCACCTAACCCCAGATCTTCAATAAAGACAAAGTCAGTTGTTATTTCTGCTTCTTCAGCACAATCTTGTAAATATTGAACCGTACCACGATCTTCTTCAGTATCTTGGCAACAGGACATATGCAGATAACGCATTCCATATTGATCACGAAGCTCTGCAAAACGATCAATTAATTTTTCTTGAATGCTATTAAATTGATCGGCATTTTGGGGTAAATGGCCTGCATTGACTTGATCTTCAAGCCAGATCCATTGGAAAAAAGCAGATTCATACAGCGAAGTTGGCGTATCTGCATTATTTTCTAATAGTTTTGCCGGACTTTTACCGTCATAGGCTAAGTCAAGACGTGAATAGAGCGAAGGCTGAGACGATTTCCATGAATCACGGACGAAATCCCAACAGTGACGAGGGATTTGAAAACGCGTCAGCAACGCTTCACTATTCGCCACTTTATCCGCGACTTGTAAGCACATCTGATGCAACTCTTCCGTCGTTTCTTCTAACGTTTCAACTTCTTCCATTGAAAATTGATAGTAAGCATCTTCAGACCAGTAAGGCTCGCCATACATTGTATGAAAGTTAAAGCCAAATTCGGTTGCTTTTTCACGCCAATCCGGGCGTTCAATGATATTTTCACGTTTCATGGTTTTAATTAACCACCTGAACGGTAAGAAGATGAACCCGTAGAGCTACGGTTATTATTTGTTGCACTGGTACGTTGAGCCGCTGCTTGTCTTGAAACTGTATTACCAAAGCCGCCACGAGTTACTGTCGACGTTGTTGATGGTTTTGGTGTCATGGCTGTTTTGGGTACGTTCATTTGACGACCACCCACTGCAGGACCATAGTTACGGCCTGTTGCATCCACAAATTTACCATTTGCAGGGCTTGTTGGATTACGCGAACTAAACAGAGGTTGTGCTGGTGCACCGCCACCCATTAGACGACCCATCATATAACCCGCCATTAATGGCATAAAGAAGCTACCACCAGAGTTAGCTTGAGCCATTTGTGAGCTGTCAGGGCTTAAGTTATTGGCATTTTCAGTACTAACAGGCTGTCCATCAATAGATGCTGTTTGTGTGCATTGTGCATCACCAAATTCAGCTACGCAGTCTTCTAATGTTGCATATTTAGGTGCTGTACGCTGTGCTTCTTGCATCGCTGTGCGATAAGAATCTTCACACTGTGCCGCTTGTGAAGGATTCGCTTGAGCACATTCTTGTGCATTCATATACAGTGAAACTGTCTCATCGCTCTCTTCACATCCTGAAAGCGCGAATACAGCAGTGATGGCGATTGCAACAGGCGCCAGACGATAAGGACGAAATGCTTTACGGAAAGCATCACGATTAATCGATTTGGTACGTTTCATTGGCATATTGATAAGATCCATAAAAGGTAAAACGTTCAAAATAAAAGCTAGGATAGGTTAAATAGTCTAGAAAATAAATAAGAAACGCCTAATCATCAGGGATAACCAGAAATTTGTGATCTTTATAAGGTTAAGGGAATAAAATTAGGTAAATCCTCTCTTTTTAACCTAATTGTAATTAAGGCATTTGTTAATACAAGAATATAGATATTGTTGAGATCTTAATTTAAGCCATAACACAATATTTTATGTGAAGAGGAAGCATAAAAAAAACCGCTTATCAGTTTATTGCTGAAAGCGGTTTTTTATCAGTGACTAAATTCTTAATTCACGATCAAGGCGTCACGTTAAGAGCAGGGCTTGTTAACGCGCGAATAATGCTATCTGGTGAAGTGGAAATTTCTGCACCCAGTGCATTATTTAACTGAATTAAGTCATTTTCATTTAATGTGCCACGAGCATATTCAATATTTAATTGGTTAATTAAATAGTCATAACGCGCGTTGGATAATTTCTGTTTTGCATCATAAAGCGTTGTTGTAGCATTCAACACATCGACAATAGTACGAGTACCCACTTGATAACCCGCTTCAGTTGCATCTAATGAACTTTGCGCAGAAACAACGACTTGTTGATACGCTTTAATGCTACTGATTGACGCAGAAATATTGTTATAAGAAGAACGCGCGATTTGGACAATAGAACGATAAACCGATTCTAATTGTTCGCTTGCACTCGTAAAGCCATATTGTGCTTGTTCTACTTGAGAGCTAGTTCTGCCACCCGTATACAGAGGGATGCTAACAGACAGGCCAATACTATTCTGGCCACTATAGTTGTTGCGATCGCTAATATTTGATGGCGGTAAGGCACTACCATGACTGTGGCTATTTGAAACACCCGTTGAGGCATTTAAATCGACAGTTGGTAAGTGGCCTGATTGCGCTAAACGAATATTTTCGCGTGCTAAATCTTGACCTAAACGTGCACTTAATAAACTTAAATTACGTTCTTCTGCATCTTTTAGCAGTTTATCAATAGAGTCTGGTGATGTTGTTGAAAAACGGCTGATATTGAGTGATGCCAGATTAATGTAATAGATACCACTGACTTGGCGTAGTTTTTCTAATGCATTATCTAATTGGTTACGACCTGCCACTTCTTGTGCCAGTACGCTATCGTAATTTGCACGCGCATTTTGTACGTCAGTAATCGCCACTAAACCTACGTTAAAACGTTGAGTTGTTTGATCTAACTGACGGTAAACTTGTTCTTTTTGCGCTTCAATAAATGATAATGAATCGATAGCACGTAAAACATCAAAGTAAGCGGTCGCGGTGTCTAAAATCAGCTTTTGTTGACTTGTTTGGTAAGTCACATCGCTCATGCCCGCTGTTTTTTCTTGAATGTTTAATTGGCGCCATAAAGCCATGTTAAACACACTTTGAGTCAGCGTTAAATTTGCACCAATAGAATTGGATTCGGTGTTGTTATTATCACGGTAGCCGCTTTTATAATCAGCAGACGCACCTAATCCTAATTGGGGTAATAATGAGCCACGAGCTTCATTAATTTTTTCAAAAGCTTGATTTCGTTCAGCTAATGACTTGCGTAACTCAGGGTTACTGTCCTTTGCTTTTTGATAAACTTGAAGCAGATCCTCAGCCTGGCTTGCAGTGCTGAATCCTGCCAAACTCATCGTGACCAAAAGAGAGAGCAGTTTTTTCATTTTAATTCCTTGTTGCAACAGTTTCGCTGAGTTGCCTCTGTTAATCTTGATTGGGGATAATTCTAGCAGATTGTTTCCCTAAGTAGGGGTAGCCATTTGTGCCATATCCTTTTATTTTAGATTAACTTTACATGAATTGTTGGCAAATTTCTTTAAATCTGTATTAAACGTAAGCAATAAAAAGACTCTTAAATGTAACTTAAGGAACATTGTATGAAGAAAAGGGAAAATACACCATTTTTATACGGTCGTGAAGATGTGAAATTGCTCAATCAAAGAGATTTATACAAAGGCTTTTTTCGCATGACCGAATATCGCTTTAAACATCGCCTTTTTGAAGGTGGATGGAGTGAAGAGGTTAAACGTGAGGTTTTTGAACGAGGCAATGCGGGTGTTTTGCTTGCTTACGATCCCAAACGTGATGAAGTGGTCTTAATTGAGCAAATTCGTATTCCTGCGTATGAAACCAGCGAGACACCTTGGTTGCTTGAAGTGGTTGCGGGCATGGTCGAACAAGGAGAAAGTCCGGAAGATGTTGTTAGACGTGAAGCCCAAGAAGAAGCGGGGGTTATTGTTGGGCGATGCGAACCTATTGTGAGTTATCTTTCAAGTCCTGGCGGTACGAGCGAAAGAATGCATGTTTACGTTGGTGAAGTTGATGCAACAACAGCAAAAGGTATTCATGGATTAGCGTGTGAGAATGAAGATATTCGTGTTCATGTTGTCAGCAGAGAACAAGCTTATCTTTGGGTTGAAGAGGGGGTTATTGACAATGCTGCATCCGTTATCGCGCTTCAATGGCTACAACTTCATCATGTTGCGTTAAGAAAGCGTTGGTCGGTAATTTAATACATTAATCAATCTTTAAAGGATGTTTTTAATAATATTATCAAGTAGAGTAAGTCTCTCTAAGTGTACGATATCAAATGAATTAAATTGTAAAATGAAGTGAAAAAAACGTGATTGAAAGCGAGAATATTTCTCACTAATCTTTTGAAATGTGTATTGGTTGGCAGATCTTTACTACGAAAATACGTTAACATAACGGCTAATGAGAGTGAAACAAGGAAACCTTTTGGAAAGCCAGCTTGAATTATCGGTGAAACATAAAAACACCGTAAGAATATTACAAATCACAGACACCCACCTCTTTGCTAAGGTGGAAGACACTCTGCTGGGCATAAATACCTATCGTAGCTACCATGCGGTATTAAATGCGATTAGAGAGCAGGGTCTTGATGTTGACTTGATTGTTGCGACAGGTGATTTAGTTCAAGATCAAACCTTTGAAGCTTATCAGCATTTTGCTGATGGTATTGCGACGCTAACACCACCTTGTGTTTGGTTGCCGGGTAATCATGACTATCAACCTGCGATGATTGATGCGTTAAATCAGGCAGGAATTTTGTCAGCTAAACAAGTGTTGATTGGTGATAATTGGCAAATGCTGTTATTAGATAGCCAAATTCAAGGCGTTCCTCATGGTGAGTTATCAGATTGTCAGTTAGATTGGCTAACACGCTGTCTTGAAAGTCAAAAGCACAGAGATACGATTATCTTGTTGCATCATCATCCTATGCCTTCAGGGTGTACATGGTTAGATCAACACAGTTTAAGAAATTCTCAAGAATTGGCGGAGCGTTTAAGCGATCACTCTCAAGTAAAAATGATGCTTTGTGGCCATATTCACCAAGAAATGGATGAAATGTGGAATGGTATTCGTTTGTTGGCGACGCCTTCTACGTGCATTCAGTTTCGTCCTCATTGTACAAATTTTACATTAGATACTGTTTCTCCAGGGTGGCGCTATTTGGAAATGTCACTTTCATCGGATGAAAAGGGCAAAATCGAAACACAAGTTTACCGTTTAGCCGGTACTGAATTTTGCCCTGATCTTGATGCGGATGGCTATTAAGTTATGCCTCGTATTCTTTACTTACATGGCTTTAATAGCTCTCCTAAATCAGCAAAGGCACAGGCTTTTCGCCAATGGCTTGAAGCAACACATCCTGAAATTGAATTGTTAGTACCTCAATTACCACCTTATCCTCAAGAAGCCGCTCAGCTAATTGAAACGTTAGTTAAAGAGAATACAGATGACAAACTTGGATTAATTGGCTCATCATTAGGTGGCTATTTATCTATCTGGCTATCTCAACGTTTTCATTTACCCGCTGTTGTTGTTAATCCTGCGATACGTCCTTTCGATCTTTTGCAAGATTTCTTGGGGGAGAACGAAAATCCTTATACACATCAAAAATATAAGTTAGAGCCTCATCATATGGATGAGTTGCTTGCTTTGCGTATTCCCACAATCACATCACCGGAACTTATTTGGTTGCTTCAACAAACTGGAGATGAAATACTTGATTATCGTCAAGCTGTCTCATATCTTGGCGCGTGTAGGCAAACCATAGAATCGGATGGGAACCATGCTTTTGTGGGTTTTGAACGTTTTTTTCCAAAAATTATTCAATTTTTAAAGATAATTTAGCCTTTCGGTCGATTAACCTGTAAAACGTAGGTTGATGTATCCATCCGAAAATTAATATCATATTGCCGCCAACACCTGTTATTATAAACAGTATTTTTCTAACAGCGAACCGCAGATTAAAACAATGACTCAATCAAGTTATAACGCAAAGGATATTGAGGTTCTTAATGGTCTAGAGCCTGTTCGTCGCCGTCCGGGGATGTATACAGATACAACAAGACCGAACCATTTGGCACAGGAAGTGATAGATAATAGCGTGGACGAGGCGCTTGCGGGACACGCATCAAAGGTCGATGTCATTTTATATGCAGACCAATCTATCGAAGTTATCGATAATGGGCGAGGAATGCCTGTCGATATTCACCCTGAACTTAACGTTTCTGCTATCGAGTTAATCCTTGCTCACCTCCACGCCGGAGGAAAATTCTCTAATAAAAACTATCAATTTTCTGGCGGGTTGCATGGTGTGGGGATCTCGGTTGTTAACGCCCTCTCAAAGCGTATTGAAGTAACTGTTCGTCGTGATGGTAAAATTTACCAAATTGCCTTTGAAAATGGCGATAAAGTTGAAGAGTTACATGAGATTGGCACCTGTGCAAAACGAGACACTGGAACGAGTGTACATTTTTGGCCTGATGGGTCCTATTTTGATGTTCCTCGCTTTTCTTCTAAAAGCTTATCTCATGTATTAAAAGCCAAAGCGGTACTGTGCCCAGGCGTTAATGTTTCTTTTGTAGATAAAGTAAACAATACCCAAGAAAACTGGTGCTACGCTGATGGTTTAACCGATTATTTAAGTGAAGCTGTTGCTGAATTTGTTCGCCTTCCTGAAGAGCCTTTTACAGGTAAATTTGAAGGTGATAATGAAGCCGTTGAATGGTCTATGTTATGGCTGCCTGAAGGTGGCGATCTACTCACTGAAAGCTATGTTAACTTAATACCAACGGTTCAAGGTGGTACACACGTAAATGGTTTACGCCAAGGTGTGTTAGATGCAATGCGTGAATTTTGTGAATTCCGTAATTTACTGCCAAGAGGCCTTAAATTAACTGCTGATGATACATGGGAGCGTTGTGCTTATGTCTTATCAGTGAAAATGCAAGATCCTCAATTTGCAGGACAAACCAAAGAGCGACTCTCCTCAAGACAAACCAGTGCATTTGTTGCCAATGCAGTAAAAAATGCGTTTAGCTTATGGCTAAATCAGAATGTTCAAGTCGGCGAATTACTTGCTGAAATGGCGATTAGCAGTGCTCAACGTCGTATGCGGGCGGCTAAAAAAGTGGTGAGAAAAAAACTCACTTCCGGGCCAGCATTGCCGGGGAAATTGGCTGATTGTACTTCTCAAGATTTACGTTACACCGAACTGTTTTTGGTTGAAGGGGACTCGGCAGGAGGCTCTGCTAAACAAGCGCGAGATCGTGAATATCAAGCGATTATGCCTCTGCGCGGTAAGATCCTAAATACATGGGAAGTCTCTTCAGATGAAGTGCTCGCGTCACAAGAAGTCCATGATATTTCGGTCGCAATTGGTATGGATCCTGATAGTGATGATTTAAGCCAATTACGTTACGGTAAAGTGTGTATTCTTGCGGATGCGGACTCAGATGGTTTACATATCGCAACCTTATTGTGTGCTTTATTTGTGCGCCATTTCTCTGCATTAGTTAAAGAAGGGCATGTGTATATGGCGATGCCACCACTTTATCGTATCGACTTAGGTAAAGAAGTCCATTATGCCCTTGATGAATCAGAAAAAAATGCCATTTTACAGCGCCTAAGTCGCAAAAAAGGTAAACCAAACGTACAGCGCTTTAAAGGATTGGGTGAGATGAATCCTCTTCAATTGCGTGAAACAACGCTTGATCCTAATACGCGCCGTTTAGTGCAGTTGGTGATTGATGATGAAAATTTTCAAGAAACACTTGGCATGATGGATATGCTGTTAGCAAAAAAACGCTCTGAAGATCGCCGCAATTGGTTGCAAGAAAAAGGCGATGAAGTTGACATCGAAGTGTAATGGATACCACAAGAGTCTGAGGAAAAAATTGAATGAGTGAATTGACTCATGATGGTGTAGAGCGCCAACCGCTCCACTTATTTACAGAGAATGCCTATCTCAACTACTCCATGTACGTCATTATGGATCGTGCATTGCCTTTCATTGGTGATGGGCTAAAACCCGTACAACGTCGTATCGTCTATGCGATGTCAGAGCTGGGTTTAAGTAATAGTGCAAAATTTAAAAAGTCAGCCCGTACTGTGGGTGACGTATTAGGTAAATATCACCCGCATGGTGATAGTGCCTGCTATGAAGCAATGGTCTTAATGGCTCAGCCGTTCTCTTACCGTTATCCGTTAATTGATGGACAAGGTAACTGGGGGGCGCCGGATGATCCCAAGTCTTTCGCCGCGATGCGTTATACCGAATCACGTCTTTCTAAATATTCACAAACATTATTGAGTGAATTAGGACATGGTACGGTAGATTGGATCCCTAACTTTGACGGCACGATGCAAGAGCCGAAAATGTTGCCTGCACGCTTACCTAATATCGTGCTTAATGGCACGACCGGTATTGCTGTGGGGATGGCAACAGACATTCCACCGCACAATGCGCGTGAAATAGGGCAAGCTTTAATTATGCTTCTAGATAATCCTGATGCCGGATTATCTGACGTGATGCAATATGTTCAAGGCCCTGATTATCCGACTGAAGCTGAAATTATTACGGCTCAAGACGATATCAAAAAGATTTATAAAACAGGACGTGGCTCTGTCAGAATGAGGGCTGTGTGGCAGAAAGAAGAAGGGTGTGCGGTGATCACGGCATTGCCTCATCAAGTTTCTGGTGCCAAAGTACTTGAGCAAATTGCAGCATTGATGCGAGCAAAAAAACTGCCTTTAGTTGAAGATTTACGTGATGAATCTGATCATGAAAATCCGACTAGACTTGTTATTGTTCCTCGTAGTAATCGTGTCGATTTAGAACAAGTGATGTACTACTTGTTTGTGAATACTGATTTGGAGAAAAGTTATCGCGTTAACCTAAATATGATTGGGTTAGATAATCGTCCAGCAGTAAAAGGATTACTGACGATTTTAAACGAATGGTTAGTTTATCGTCGCCAAACAGTGACAAACCGCTTAAATCATCGTTTAGAAAAAGTTTTACGCCGCTTAGAAATTCTCAAAGGTTTATTAATTGCTTATCTCAATATTGATGAAGTGATTGAAATTATTCGTCACGAAGATGAGCCAAAAGCAGAATTAATGCGTCGCTTTGCGTTATCCGATATTCAAGCTGAAGCGATTTTAGAGTTACGTTTACGTCATTTAGCCAAACTTGAAGAGATAAAACTAAAAGGCGAAAGTGATGAGCTTGAAAAAGAACGCGACAGCATTGAGAAATTGTTAAGTTCACCACGTCGTTTAAATACTTTACTGAAAAAAGAAATTGAAGCCGACGCGAAAGAATTTGGTGATGATCGTCGTTCACCGATCCGTCCTCAAGAAGAGGCGAAAGTGGTGAATGAGCAAGATATGTTGCCATCAGAGCCTGTCACCATTGTGCTTTCTGAAATGGGTTGGGTGCGTAATGCAAAAGGGCATGATATTGATCCTAGTGGCATGAGTTATCGCGCAGGGGATAGTTATCATAGTGCAGTACGAGGTATGAGTAATCAGCCTGTTCTGTTCCTTGATTCTACCGGCCGAAGCTATACCTTAAGCCCAAATGATATGCCTTCTGGACGTAGCCAAGGCGAACCATTAACCGGTAAGTTAACTTTCCCACCTGATGCCAGCGTGAAATACATGTTAGCGGGAAGTGCTGGACAAGAATATTTACTGGCAACAAAAGAAGGTTATGGCTCGGTTCTCTCTTACGATGAGATGGAAACGAAGAATAAGACAGGTAAAGGGCTACTAACAGTTTCTGAAGAGACTGAATTATTAGCACCATTCTTAGTTGATCCTCAAAAGAAAAATGAGCAACACTGGTTTATTATCATCACTGACAAAACACGTATTTTAGCCATTTCAGCAGAACAACTGAATGAAATGAATAAAAAAGGGCGTGGTACACGTCTTGTTGCTTTAGGGAAAGAGCAAGGTGATGTGATTGAACAAATGCTGTTTGCACCTAAAGATGAAGCATTAATCTTTACTGTTGATGGTCAGCAAGAAGTACTTAAAGCAGAAGAGATCAACTATTTTAGTGGTAATGCGGGTGATGAACCTATTCCGTTAAAACATCTACATCCTGAACCTGTTACCGTCATTATGTCTGAAAAAGGGCTTATTCGTTGCCAAAAAGGTCATAATATTGATGCTAAATCGGCGGGTTTTAAATCGGGTGATGATTATTTTGATGCCGTTGAGGGTATGAGTAATCAACCGGTACACTTAATTGATACCACAGGTCAAAGCTATACCGTTGATGTTGATGCATTACCTTCTGGTCGTAGCAAAGGTGATGCGCTAACTGAACGATTAAAAGTTCAGAAAGGTGCGCAATTACGCCATGTTGTTATGGGCGAAAATACCGATAAAATCTTAATGGCATCTGATGCAGGTTATGGTTTCATCTGTCAGATTGATGATTTAACTTCTAAAAATAAAGCAGGTAAATCACTACTAACTTTACCTGAAAATGCATTACCATTACCGCCACAACGTTTGAATAATGAGGTCACCGACCTCATTATGATCATTACTAAAGGCGGTAGAATGCTGATTTTTGAAGCTGCAGAATTACCAACTATGGTAAAAGGAAAGGGAAATCAGATGGTTTCTATTCCCGCTTCACAAGCAGCAAGTGGTGAGGATAACGTCGCTTGGTTACGAGTATTACCTGAAAATGCCTCTGTTACCTTGCATTTTGGTAAACGTAAAATGACAATGTCGATGAATGAGTTAGTTAGCTTTAAAGCAAAACGTGGGCGTCGAGGAACCTCTTTACCTCGCGGTGCTCAAGTTATCGATCATATTGATATTGAAACAAATTAAATCTAATACTTAATTGATATTGAGTGGGTCTGTTGACCCACTTCTATTTAGGACGCTAAAACTTATGTTAGCCATTATTCGAGGCATTATTGTCATTCTTTACACCATTATTGTGGTGACGTTTGGAATGATTTATTGCATGTTTTCACCTAGAAATCCAAAACATGTAATGACTTACGGACGAGCATTTGGCAAGTTATCTCGTGTTTTTGGAATTAAGCTTGTTGAGCGTTTTCCAAAAGAAGCGGAAAGCTATGGCCCAAGTATTTATATCGGAAACCATCAAAATAATTTTGACATGGTGACGATGTCAAATGCGGTACAACCTAATACCGTAACAGTGGGTAAAAAAAGCTTAATTTTTATTCCTTTCTTTGGTCAGTTGTATTGGATAACCGGTAATATTTTGATTGATAGAGCAAACCGCTCTAAAGCACACAGCACTATTTCACAAGTTGCTGATCAAATTAAATCGAAGAAGATTTCTGTTTGGATGTTTCCTGAAGGAACTCGTAGCCGTGGCCGTGGCCTTTTACCGTTTAAAACGGGGGCGTTCCATGCCGCTATTCAAGCCGGTGTGCCTATTATTCCTGTTTGTGTTTCCACAACGCAGGATAAAATTAAGCTAAACCGTTGGAATAATGGTTACGTTATTGTTGAAATGTTGCCCCCCATTGATGTTTCAAAATACACCAAAGATCAAGTTCGAGAATTAGCAGAAGATTGTCGTCAAATTATGAAAGCGAAAATCGAAGAGCTAGATAAAGAAGTTGAAGAAATGAATAAGCGTGATTTTCCCGGTAAATTAAATTAATACTTATTTAGTTTCTTTGTTTGTACGAATATAAGCCTGATCTTCAGGCTTATATTGTTATACTCTAAATAATTCAAGGTGCAGCGTTGTTGACTACGCTCATTCGCACTCGTCACATACTTATGCATGTTCCTAGCGACTCATTCACTTGTCGCCTAGTTGTATTTTGAATTATTTAGAGTGCTGGTTATCAACTATTTTTAGGATTTATGTCATATCCGCGCTATTATGCTCCCGTAATTTCATTTAAGTCCTTTTGTCTTTAAATCACAGCAGCTTTTTTCCTGTCATAGCATTTAGATTACGCGATAGGAATTTTTGTATTTTGTTGCGGAGAAAGTATGTCATTTAGTCGTCGCCAGTTTATTCAGGCTTCAGGCTTAGCGGTATGTCTGGGCTCTATATCTTCTTCTGTTCGTGCTGAATCAGTCAATGATAAACAATTACCTATACCGCCATTGTTGGAATCTCGTCGTGGTCAGCCGCTATTTTTGACTTTGCAGAATGTACACTGGGCGTTTAATGGGACGCAGAAAGCGGAAGTTTGGGGGATCAATGGCTCAACGCCGGGACCGACAATCAAAGTCAAAAGTGGCGATGATATAAAACTTATTTATAGTAACCGTCTTAATGAAGCGGTATCAATGACAGTAAGCGGCTTATTAGTTCCGGGTACTCAAGTCGGTGGTGCGGCACGATTAATGTCGCCCGGTGCTTATTGGTCGCCAGTATTGCCTATTCGTCAGAAAGCAGCAACATGTTGGTATCACGCCAATACTCCCTTTAAAATGGCACCTCATGTTTATAATGGGTTGGTGGGAATGTGGATTGTGGAAGATGAAGAGAGCAAATCCCTACCTTTACCAAAACATTATGGAGTGAATGACTTTCCAATCATTATTCAAGATAAGCGGATTGATAATTTTGGCACCCCGCAATACGACAAAGAAGCTGCTAGTGAGGGTTTCTATGGCGATACATTGCTAGTCAATGGACGTGAAGATCCTTATATTGAAGTCTCTAGAGGTTGGATCCGCTTGCGTTTAGTCAATGCATCTAATGCTCGTCGTTATGAACTAACTGCAAATGATGGTCGTTCACTTTACCTTATTGCTTCTGATCAGGGTTTATTAACATCCCCCGTTGAGTTGAAATCAATTCCAATGGCTCCGGGCGAGCGACGTGAAATATTGGTTGATATGTCTGAAGGTGGTGAAGTCACCATTACCGCAGGGCAAAGTGCCGGCTTTATGGATAGGCTCCGTGGTATTTTTGAACCCTCTAATTTACTACGTAATGCCAATATACTCACCATTAGGCCAACAGGATTAATGTCATTAGTGACAGACAAAGCACCTGCACAATTAGCGGTAGATGACACACAAATTACCACCTCTATTCAGCCTAGAACCATTCAACTGCATAACAGCCCTCCAGGAATAAATAATGCTCGTTGGGAGCTTTCAAGAATTGATTTAGTCGGTAAGCAAAATGGGTGGGAACGTTGGCTTGTAACAGTGCCGACACCACAATCCTTCCATATTGAAGGTGCTCGTTTTAAAGTGATTAACCATAATGGTCAGAAACCTGCACCAGCAGATTTTGGCTGGAAAGATACCGTTTGGATTGAGGATCAAAGTGAATTGCTGGTGGAATTAAAACAGCCTTCTTATTCGCATTTCCCTTTCCTGTATTATAGCCAGTTATTAGAAAATGCAGATAAAGGTATGGTAGGGCAAATGGAAATAACGCCTTCGGAATAGTGACTAAGCAATGGTACGTTAAGAAATTAAAATAAAAACAGTATTTTTAAAATTAAAATACTGTTTTTTTTGCACATTAAATAAAGTGAAATTTATTTTTTATACTAAGCTTAAATAGAGAAAAAATTTTATTTACTAATTTGTTAATTAATTTGGTGAGGTTGTTTTTTTATTTATCTAATTTTTATTAAATTTATTTTCATATTGAAATAAATAAGTGCAACACTAAATAAAGTTAATTTTTCTTGTTTGTATAATATCTAGGATTGATCTAAGTTTGTTTATTTTATCTAGTAATTTGTGATTTGGTAGTCAATCTATCTATTTTTATAATAAACAATCATATTTTTGAGATGACCTTCAAGTAATTGTTTCCCTAGAAGCTAGAGAATCTCCGCGTCTTTTATTTTTGATCCTTAATTAATGTTATTAAATTTTAATATAACTGAAGGTACAGAATGAACAAAGAAATAGCTTTAAGTCATCATCATAAAATGAATAAAAAAAATAAAATAAATAATAATATATTTAAACTTTCCCTTGTTGCGTCTGCCTTGTTTTTTTCGGGATATTCTGTTGCATATTCAGAAGCAGGACAATTAGGTGATACCAAAAGTTGGGAAAGCCAAGAATACCAAAAAGACTGGGGGCTAGCGGCTATGAATGCCTCTAGTGCTTATGCTCTTGGTTTTCATGGTCAAGGTGCCAAAATTGGGGTAATGGATTCTGGTGCATTGTTATCGCATTCGGATTTAAGTAGCACTCGTTTTCATGCTGTAAAAGCTAAAGGAGTGCATGGCTCTACGGGAATGCGTTATCCTCACGAAATAGGGGGGCACTACGAGATAGGTCAAGCTTTTGATGTTGATGGAGGCTGGATCAAAGGTGTAAATGACACACACGGTACACACGTCACTGGTACAGTTGGTGCAAATCGTGATGGTAATGGTATGCACGGGGTTGCATGGGGTGCTGATGTTTACTTAGGAAACACTGGCGCAACAGACAGCAATAACTACGGGCCTTATCAGGATTACACCTATTTCTATACAGGCTGGAAAGCCATGGTCGATGCGGGAGCTCAAGTCATTAATAATAGTTGGGGTACCAACCCGCGTATTATTAATGCCAATGAAACATTGGGGCCTGATGGCGGTAAGACAACAGTGCATTTGCCAGTTGATACCACAGCACAAACGGAATATGAATATTTTTACTTCAATAAAGTTTATGGTGATAAACCTTCCTTTGTTGATGCTGCTTATGATGCAGTCAAAGGCACTAATGTTGTTCAAGTCTTTACAACAGGTAACCGCGACTTTGCGCAGCCATATTATCGTCCTCTTTATCCTTACTTTAATCCTGAAGCTGAAAAACATTGGATTGCAGTCGCGGGTCTTAAACAAAATGCAGACCAATCAGGTTATGAATTAGAAAAAATCTTCAATGAAGCGGGTAATGCGAAATGGTGGACCGTTGTTGCACCTGGTCGTTACATTTATTCTTCTGTTGTGGATGAAGAGGGCAATGCTGGTTGGGATACCTTTAGTGGTACATCAATGGCAGCGCCTCACGTTACAGGTGCTATGGGTGTATTGATGTCACGTTACGGATCAATGAATGCGATGCAAGTACGTGATGTGCTGTTCACAACAGCCAATCACCGTAATCCAGACGGTTCTTTATACGATAGTTGGACAGCCGCAGAAGGCACACCTGATGTACGTTATGGTTGGGGTACACCTGATTTAGATAAAGGCATGTACGGTCCGGGCCAATTCTTAGGTAAATTTGAATATAACCTAAGCATGACACCGCTTGATGTTTGGACAAATGATATTTCACAAGCCGCTTTAGATTTACGTGAACAAGAAGATCTTGCTTGGCTGAAGGAATACACAGAAAAAGGTATTGCAGCAGGTGGTGATTATGTTTTGGGAACGGATTTTGTTATCAATGATGGTAATCCAGATCCAACCTCGCATATTGTGAATAAAGAAGAGGCTGAAAAATGGCGTAAAGAGTATTACCAAAAACGCGCTGAGGCTATTCAAGCGAAAATTGACACTGGCTTATATGATGGAGCGTTAGTTAAGAAAGGTGAAGGTACATTGGTGATGACTGGCGATAATACTTATCGTGGTGGTACAACAGTTGAACAAGGTACTTTATATGGCTTTACTGAGTCTTTTGGCACAGAAGCAGTTAATGTGAATGGCGGTAAATTCAGTGTTATCGATCGCTATAACGACACTTTCACACAACAAGGCCAATTGGCATCAAATGAAAGTCATAAAGCCAATATTAATATCAACGATAAAGGAACTTATTTAGTTACCGTTGGACATGATGTTAATGTCGGTGATATGGCATTAAATAAAGGAGCAAGTTTAGATGTTGGTGCTGATAGTGAAGGGCAATTAAAAGATATTTACCTTAACAACACTGTCGTGGCAGGTACTGTTAATGCAGACAATTTAGTTGATAATCGCACCAAAACAAAAATGTTAGCGAATAACAATGTGGCTTCAAATAGTGATTATGCATTATTTGATAAAAATGTTTCTGTAAAAGACAACACTATTACAGGCACATTAAGTAAGAAAGAAAATACCTCTTTAGTGACTTTTGCAAATAATGAAAATGGTCGTTCTATTGCTAATACATTAGATATCACTGGCAGCGGTGATTTATTTAATGCTGTACTTCCTATGAATAAACGAGATCTGAATAAGACCTACGGATCATTAGGTAGTGATATGTATTTAAATGCCAACAGTGCGAGTGTCGTAAATGTTTTAGGGTTAACACGTACTGTGAAAGATCAAGCCATGGGTATTGGTCAAGGGCGTTATGCTAAATTGGATAACAGCAACGCACGTATTTGGATGACTGGCATTGGTCAATGGGGCAATGCTGATTATGGTCATAGCAATATGGATGTTGATTTCTACGTTGGCTTATTAGGCGCAGAAATTGATGTGACCGAAAATACCAAAGCGGGTCTGTTCTTTGGTGCGGGTTCAACTAAATATAAAGGGAATGAGCACGGTAAAATAGACAGCAACGACATTCATATTGGTGCTTACGGTGTGTCTAATTTGTATGATGTGGCTTCATTAAACTATGGTTTCACCCATACAAACCAAGATAGAGATGCAAAAAGAACACTTTGGGTAGGACAAAATGCAGGCTATAACTCGACAAGTTATGATGCAAAAATCACTCAAATTTTCTTAGAGGGTGCTTATACTCAATTTAATACTAATCAGTACTCTATTGAGCCATATGCAGGATTTAGCTGGTTACGTGTATCAACTGATGATATCAATGAAAATGTCGGTAATATGAAATTTACCACTAAGACAGATTCACAAGATATTCAAGTCGCTACTATTGGTTTACGTGGTGGATATCCATTTATGGCTGGTAACGTTAATATGGCATTAAAAGGCGATATTTCTGCAAGTCATTTATTTGGTGATAACCGTCCTGAATCACGTCTTTTCTTATCTAATTCTGGTGATGCAACATTACGTGGTGGCAAATTAGATAATCTATTTGGTGTTGGCTTAGGTGTTGATGCGCAATTAAGTAAATCAACTACCTTCGGGCTGTCTTACCAAGGTCAATATAATAGTGATGTAAGCTCAAGTGGTATCAATGCAACACTAAAAATTAATTTCTAAATCTTATTTGTTGTTTTTTTGATATTTAAAGTCCTTAGTAATAAGGGCTTTTTTTTGTATTACAATTAATATTAGTATTTTATTTTAAAATGACAATAAAGGGGATGTTATGATTGCTATTAATGATACTACTTTAAGAGATATAAAATATATTGTTCATTATAAAGGAGGCGTGAGTAATGGTGATTATGGTGTGAGAAATTTAATTGATAAAATTGATAATATAAATAGGAGTTTTATTTTATCATATAAGAAGAGTGGTTTTTTCCAAAGGGTTTTTGATTTTATAAAAGAAATAATAAATGTTAAAATAAGTTGTGATTTTATTTTGAATCATAATAATTATGAAAGAGTAAATAGCTTCTACTTTTTAAACTCATTGAGAAATAAAAAAGTTATTAATTCTGATAGGATCACAATAGATTATTGTAATCTTAATAATGAAATTTCCTCGTTTTTACAACGAAGGATGAACAATGATATAGATGAAAGTGAAAGTAAGTATATTAATATCTATTTGAATAATAATGTAAAAACAAAGGGTGATTTCTTATTGTTATATTCAATTTTAAATAAGTTGATGTATTCAATAGAAAATAAAAAGAATGAAAGCATATTAAAACAAACTGATAGTGAGGAATGTTTTAAATTTATATCAAAAAATGATCTTTTTTATAAAGAGAGTATTTTTAAGTTGCTCGACTTTATTTATGGCGATGGGGAGAGTAAAGAGAATAAAGTTAGAAAAATAAAAAATATAAATGATTTAAAAAAAATAAATAAAACAAATAAAGAAGATTATATTAACAATCTAATTAAATTTATTCATGATTTAAAAGAAAAAGAAATGAGGAGTGAAATATTTCTATTAAAATTAGAAAATACCTTAAAACAGATAAAGATGAATCTTAATAGCTTTGAAAATAATAAAAGGATACGGATTGTTGGTGATAATTTAAAAACGTTATTGCCATCCTATATACAAGAAGCGATGATGAACGATAATAAATCAATTAATTTTGATTTTGAGGTGTATGAAACTTTTGATAACAGTAATGATATATATAAAGATAAAATAAAATTAATTTTTGATGAATACAAAGTGAAGAATAGACAAAAAACATCATACATTAAAAATGTTATCAATGAGTTAGAGCTTAATGATGCTAATATTAATAACTATCTACAGTTTAATAAAAATGCATTAAATGATTTATTACTTTATTTGAAATAAAAATATCATATAGCTTATGGCTGTATGATATTTTATTTTTTAACTCAATGCCACTTTAATACCTAACCCAATCAGTACAATACCCAGTACTTTATCGATGCTTTTTTGGATTTTATTGAGCATTTTTCTCACGGGTGCACTTTGAATTAATAAAACGAGCAAAGGCCAGTAAACCACCGCCAAACCCCAGATAATAAAGGCATACCACAATTTCTCACCGATACTGGAATCGATACTTAATACTTGAGTGAAAACGGCAAGAAAGAATAAAGTGGCTTTAGGATTGAGTAAATTACATAAAAAGCCTTGCATAAAGGCTCTGTGAAAACTGATTTGTGAATGTTGTGCTGTTTTTTCATCAATCGAATGATTAGACTTTGAGAGCAAACTCTGAAAACCAATCCATAGCAAATAAACAGCACCTGCATATTTCAAAATAGAAAAGAGCCAAGGTGTTGTGGTGATAAGAACGGCAATACCTGCAACACAATATGACATATGCACAAGTAATGCTGCCACAATTCCCATTGCGGTCATCATTGCTGCAGATCGTTGATAACGTGCCGCATTTTTTACAACGAGAAAAAAGTCAGGACCTGGTGAGATCATACCGAGTAAAGCAATTGTAAAAACAACTAAAGAAGTTTCAAGCATAATAGCGCCTTGTATATAACAATATTATAATGATTGAATCTTATATGATTAAGTTAACACTTCGAGTATAAAGCAATTATTTATTATCAAGGAAGCATAATTTGTATCGACTCAGGTTTTAGCTTTACGTATAGTGTGAACAGTTTTTTCCCATCTTTACCCGTAGGTGTGTAAATGAATATTAGTTTAATCGCAGCATTAGCGATGGATCGCATTATTGGTATGGAAAAGGCAATGCCTTGGACATTACCGGGTGACCTCGCATGGTTTAAAAAGAATACGTTAAATAAACCCGTTATTATGGGGCGGGTGACTTATGAGTCTATTGGACGTCCTTTACCGAATCGTCTTAATATTGTTTTAAGTAGCCAGCCAGGAACAGATAGCGATGTTGTTTGGGTTAAATCGGTAGAAGAAGCTTTACAAGCTGCTGAAAATCATGATGAAATTATGGTTATAGGTGGCGGTAAAGTATATGAGCAATTTCTGCCTATGGCAAATACACTCTATCTAACTCACATCGATGCTGAAGTTATCGGTGATACAACCTTCCCAGATTATGAGCCTGATGAGTGGGATTCTACTTTTATGGAATACCATGAAGCAGATGAAAATAACTCACATAACTACTGCTTCGAAATATTAAAAAGAAGAAAATAACAAGAATTAAATAAAAAGGGAGATTAAATATCTTCCTTTTTATTATTCATATTTTATTAATATAGAAATAATGCTAAATAAGATTCATTTATCTATTTAATTATGTATATTTAAAATAGAGCGTTATTCTAAAATAACCATTATTTATAATTCAATAAACTCGTTTTAATAGAATAATCTATGAGATATTAATCGATATAGAGTTTTTATTATTCTTAATATCGTGTTTTACCTCACTTATTTTTCAATGAAAAAAAATAACGCATTGATTATTAATGAATATTTTTTAGTTTATTTTTGAGTGTTCGTTTTTGTATGCAAAATGTTCTCTTTAGAATAAAAAGAGTCATTTAGGTAATATGTGAGGATAAAGTCTGCATAGCGCAAAAGGCAATGTAGCCATTTTTGCGCTTCAAGAGAGAAGGGGATAAGACGTGAGTTATTTGGGAGCAGATAGGCTAGATTGAGTGAAATACTGCTTGTCTTCCCAACGTAAACAAGTGAGATTTCCACCCCAGCAACATCCCGTGTCTAAAGCGTAAACATTATCAGGAGTGCCCTTTCCTTCAAGAGAGGCCCAATGTCCAAATATAATGCTATAACCTTCAGGTAATTGGCTTGGCAAATCGAACCAAGGTTTTAAGGGGGTAGGTGCATCTTGTGGTTTATCTTTGCAAATCATATCAAGCTGGCCATTAGGAAAACAGTAACGCATACGTGTGAGTGCATTAGTGCTAAAGCGTAATCGAGCTAATCCCGAAAGTTCTGGTGACCAGTTGTTTGGTAAATCGCCATACATGGAGTTAATAAACAAAGGGTAGCTGTCACTACTTAAAATCGCTTCGACTTCACGAGCGCACATTTTTGCTGTTTCTAAATCCCATTGTGGTGTGATCCCTGCGTGAGCCATAATGATTTTTCTGTCTTCATCAACTTGCAATACAGGTTGGCGTCTTAACCAATTAATCAATTCATCTGCATCTGGCGCATTAAGTAAATCATTTAACTTATCTCTTGGTTTATTGCGGCTAATTTTTGCAAATACACCTAAAAGATGAAGATCATGATTGCCCAAGACGAGTTTAAGTGACGCGCCTAAGCTTTTTACAAAGCGCAGTACTTCAAGTGAGTCAGGGCCTCGAGCAACAAGATCACCCGTTAACCACAAGGTGTCTTGTGCAGGATCGAAACTGACTTTATCAAGAAGGTGGCGCAGTTCATGGTAACAGCCATGAATATCACCAATTAAATAAGTTGCCATAGTTAGTTTATCAATGTTGGAAGTGCAAGGCGGAAAACAGGGATCTCTATTTGAAATAATCGACCATCAGTGTCAATCATTTCATAATGACCTTCCATTGTTCCCATTGGTGTTTCAAGAACGGCACCACTGGTATAGCGGTATTGTGTGCCAGGCTCTATAAGTGGCTGCTCGCCGACAACACCTTCACCTCGAACTTCAGTGGTATTACCTTGTGCATTGGTGATCAACCAATAGCGGCGCAGGAGGCGAATTGCACATTTATTCAAATTATGAATTGATATGGTATAAGCAAAAACATATCGCTCATCTTCAGGGGAAGATTGGCTTTCAATGTAAACGCTTTGTACCTGTATCGCCACTTTTGATGAGGTAAACATAGTGCCTCCTGTCTCTGGCTTTATCTTATGCTTGTGAGTCTTGCTTTTGCGATAACCAGTTTGCCACTTTGCAGTATTGCTCAACAGAAATATTTTCTGCTCGTGCAGTTGGATCGATATCAAGAGCTATCATATCTTCTGCTGTGAGTAATCCACCTAAGCTATTACGTAGTGTTTTACGGCGTTGATTGAATGCTTGAGCGGTAATACGGCTTAGCATTGCAATATCCGTTACTGGGTATGGTTTTTCTTTGTAAGGGATCAAGCGAACAACCGCTGAATCAACTTTAGGTGCCGGTTTAAATGAAGTGGGTGGAACTTCAAGTACAGGGATGATTTGGCAATAATATTGCGCCATCACACTTAAGCGACCATAAGTTTTGCTACCGTGACCAGCAACAAGGCGATTAACCACTTCTTTTTGCAACATAAATGTCATATCAGAAATTGCGTCAGCAAAACTGAATAAGTGGAACATAAGTGGTGTAGAAATGTTATAAGGCAAGTTACCAAAAACACGCAGAGGTTGCTGGCGCTCTTTTGCTAATTGTGCAAAATCGATCGTCATAGCATCTTGCTGAATAATGGTCAGCTTGTCTTTTAATGTTGGATGAACTTCTAAACGAGCGGCTAAATCACGGTCAATTTCTACAACCGTCATCTTATCCATTCTTGCGCCTACAGGCTCTGTAATTGCACCTAAACCAGGGCCAATCTCAACGATGGCTTCACCTGGTTGAGGATAAATGGATTCAACAATACTTTCAATAATATAGCTGTCTGTTAAAAAGTTCTGCCCGAAGCGTTTGCGGGCAAAGTGCCCCTGATGGACTCTATTATTCATTACAATTTTGTATCATATTAATGGCTAAATTTAATGCGGTGCAAAAACTGCCAGCATCTGCGCTTTTCGTACCTGCAAGCTCAAGGGCGGTGCCATGATCAACAGAAGTACGGATAAAAGGAAGACCGAGAGTTATATTCACGGCGCGACCGAAACCTTCATATTTTAGCACAGGTAATCCCTGATCGTGATACATCGCAAGTACCGCATCAGCATGTGTTAAATATTTAGGTTGGAATAAGGTATCAGCAGGATAAGGCCCATGAAGATGAATGCCTTGATGACGTAATTGTGTTAATGCAGGTTCAATAATATCAATTTCTTCACGTCCCATATGACCACTTTCTCCTGCATGAGGATTAAGGCCACAAACGTAAATTTGAGGTTCTGCTATACCAAATTTGGTTTTTAAATCGTGGTTTAAAATGGTAATAATTTCATGCAGAAGTTCGCCTGTAATCGCATCCGCCACATCTCGTAATGGTAAATGTGTGGTTGCTAATGCGACTCTTAATGTCTCTGTCGCCAGCATCATGACAACACGTTCACAGTGGCTACGATCAGCAAAAAATTCGGTGTGTCCTGTAAAATGCACACCTGCATCATTGATGATACCTTTATGAACTGGCCCAGTCACAAGTGCTGAAAATTCACCCTTTAGGCAGC
Organism: Proteus alimentorum; assembly: GCF_002607735.1. GTDB lineage: Bacteria > Pseudomonadota > Gammaproteobacteria > Enterobacterales > Enterobacteriaceae > Proteus > Proteus alimentorum. The sequence continues at coordinate 90,749 of NZ_NBVR01000020.1, read as the reverse complement.
CATCACAAGCGCGCGCTAATGTTTCTACAACGTATAATCCATTGCGCGAATCTAATGTACTTGGAATGGCATTAGTGTGTAGAGCGATTGGGAGTACACAAATTTGACTGGGTGTATGTGTTTGAGGTGGCGAGGCAGGATCGTATTCAACTAATGAAAGAGGCAGTTTTAACAATTCTGCTCTTGTTTTAAGTAACTGAGGATCAGCACAAACAACCCAAGGTAAATCCCAACTCATTTGTGCTAATGAGATAATAAGGTCAGGACCAACCCCGGCTGGCTCGCCGGGGGTGATAACAAGTGGTTTTATTTGCTTAGTTTGCATTATTCTCGTTCATTATTTTCACATAAGCCCCTACTCGTAGCTCTTGCATCCAGTTTTGTACCTCTTCATTAAATTTACGATTGAAGAGTAAACGGTATGCTTGTTCTTTATTCGCGGCATCTGTTTTATCAACACTACGTGTGTCTTCTAATTCAATTAAATGCCAGCCAAAGTTTGAGCGAACAGGTTGGCTTAATTCGTTTTTATTTAAGCGCATTAACGCATCACGGAATGCTGGATCGTAAACATCAGGCATTGACCATCCTAACTCACCGCCACGCAATGCTGAACCTGGATCTTCAGAGTACTCTTTTGCTGCATCAGCAAAGGTCATTTTACCACTGCGAATATCGGCAGAGATCTGCTGTAACTTAGCATAGGCTTGCTCATCATTCATGATTGGCGAGCTTTTTAGCAGAATATGACGGCTTTTAACTTCTGTAACAGAAAGAGTATTAGAACCACCACGAATATCGTTTACTTTGATAATGTGTAAGCCAACACCCGAGTGAATAGGCCCTACAATTTGGCCTTTTTGCGCATTTGTTAACTCTTTTGCAAATAGTGTTGGTAATTCATCAATAGATGCCCAACCCATATTACCGCCATTTAAAGCTTGTGGATCAGCAGAATAAGTTGCAGCTAATTTACCAAAATCTGCACCATTTTTAAGCTGATTCATAATGCGCGTAATGACTTGTTTTGCTTTTTCCATTTCTGCTGGTGCAGGATTTTCTGATAATGGAATTAAGATATGGCTTAGGTTTAGATCAATACTTTGGCTTGCTTGGCCTTCAATTTGCTTAGCAAGAGAATCAACTTCTTGAGGTAAAATAGTAATACGGCGACGCACCTCATTATTGCGTACTTCAGCTAACATCATCTCTTTACGGATATCTTGGCGATATTCGTTATAAGAAATACCATCGGCAGCAAGGCGTTTTTTCAGTTGCTCAAGAGAAAGTTTATTTTCAGCAGCAATACCTTGAATTGTCGATTCTACTGCGGCATCTGGAATATCAATTTGCATTTGCTGTGCCATTTGCAAAATGATGTTATCCATCACCAAACGTTCTAGAATTTGTTGGCGAAGAACTTGCTCATCAGGCATCTCTTGACCCGCATTTTTAGCGTTCATTTTGACTGTCTGTAACATTCTATTGACGTCACTTTCTAGAACGACACCGTTATTGACGATAGCCGATACACGGTTTAATTCTTGAGCAGCAAATGTTGTTGAGCTGGTGGCTGCACCGACCGTGATCATTAAGCCGATAAACAGCGTTTTCCAATTTTTCATAAGTTTCCCATTATGTATTTTCCGCATCTTATTGCGGGGTGACATATTTATTCAGCCAATTCCGTAGTCTGATTAAATCAGAATGCTCTTTGATAAGGTAAGATACCGCGTTCAAGCATTTTCTGGCTACCCAAACTATGATTGTTACTTAGGCCTCTGAGTTCCACATTGACAGACCATTTATTATCAATATCGCTGTGGTCAACTTTCCAGCCAACAATTTTCCGTTCATAACCCACATTCACAGCCCAGCAACAGGTGTTATATTGTAGACCAACCATTTGGCTAACAGGCTCTGATTCTTTGGTATCAAAGTAATAAGCACCCACAAGTCCCCAACGTTCTGCTAATGGCCAACTGCCTACGACTCCGACTTGTGAAATACCTTTTTGGTAGTCTTTAAGCCACCCATTATTCTTATCTTCTAATGTTCGAATTCGAGTTGCTTGGATATAGTCACGATCCACATAACGATAGCTTAACTGTAGAAGGTGATCACTATCTGCGCGATATTCCATAATCGCATCACCCATTGAGACGCTACCTAAACGACGGTCATACTGTAAACCACCACGCATACCTACGGTATCAGTGATCCGCCAGTAGGCATCACCCGCCCATACCATAGAGCCGATTTCATCTTTACTATTTAGCAAACTATCATTTTTAGAAGAAGGACCAGTTCTTGGACGCTCAAAGAAGTAGATTTGACCTACAGAAACGTTAAAACGTTCAACTAATTCGCTATCATAAAAACGCGAAGTGACACCCGTGGTTAATTGGTTTGCAGAGGCAATACGGTCTAGGCCACCGTACATTCTATCGCGGAATAATCCGCCATAGTTTGACTGTAGTAATGCAGAGTCAAAGTTGTTGATGTTAGATTGGTCTTTATAAGGAACATAAAGATATTGCATTCGAGGCTCAAGGGTTTGTGTAATATCATTGGTTTGATATTGGCGCTCGAAAACCACTTTCATATCAGACTTAAACTGTGGCAATACACGATTAACACTGTCATCTAATTGGTTAGGATTTTTTTTCTCATAAGCCTCAGGAATGTCTTGATCGTAATGGGTTGCCATTATCTTCAATTCATTATTAAAGCTTGCCCAACCCGTTGATGCAGGGAGTGAAATCGTTGGCTCAATATGGAAACGATTTGCTTCTGGGGTGTTATCTCCCACACTGGTAAAACGCACAAATTGGGCGTAAGTACGGAAATCAAACGGTCCTATATCATTCTTATAATAATTGAGATCAAGCTGTGGCTCTGCACGATAAGCTTTTGCATCTTTATTATCTGAGAAAATTTGGAACTGTTTGGTTGTTAATGTGGCATTCCAGTTCTGTTGTGCATAACCCGTACTAAATTTCTGAGTCGCATAGCCATCAGTGGTATTACCATATTGAGAGGTGAAATCAGTAAAGTATCTATTATCACTGACTTTGGTGTAATCGATGTTAAATCGCCACACATCGTTCATGACACCACTATGTCCCCAATAGAATAACCAACGATTTGCTGTATCACGAGGAAGATAACCTGATTTATTTTCTGCTTTATCTTTATTGTATTGGCTATCGTGATTAATCCAATCAACGGCAATCGTGCCGCGACCTGGAGTGGTTAAATAACGGAATTCATTATCTAATTTTAAACCTCGACGGCTGATATAGTTAGTCGTAATGGTCGCATCATAATTAGGGGCAATGTTCCAGTAATAAGGCAGTAAGAAATCAAAGCCTGAACTACGGGAATAGCTTCCGTTAGGAATTAAGAAACCAGAACGGCGTTTATCACCAATCGGTAATTGAAGGTAAGGGCTATAAAAGATAGGCACATTGGCGACACGAAAACGTGCATTCCAAATTTCAGCAACTTGTTCTTCACGGTCTAAAATAACCTCAGAGCCGACAACGCTCCAGCTATCATCTCCCGGTAAACAAGACGTGAACATGCCTTTATCCATAATGGTATAGCGGTTTTCACCACGCATTTGCATTTTATCAGCGTAACCGCGGCCTTGACGGCCAACCATTTGGTAATCCCCTTGCTCGATATCCGTATCTTTATTATTAAGATTAGACCAAGCGCGAGGGCCTTTTAAGATGATTTGAGGATCATCATAAGACACATTTCCCGTTGCTGTGACCATTCTTAATGGTGTTTCTCCCTCTGTCTGTGTCAGTTCAACACTGTCGGCACTTAAGGTTTGGTTTCCCTGTTTAATATCAACATCACCTTTATATTTAACCATGCGAGGATATTCACCTTGCATATCATTTGCAGTGATAGTGACGGGCAAGCTGTTAGGATCGCCTTGTACTAATGGTTTGTTATAAACAGGAACTCCCAGTAAACATTGGGAGGCAAGATCAGCATAAGCAGGCTGACCGTATATTGTGGCCCAAACTAGGGTGGCCAGCAGTGTGGGATAACTTTTTTTCATAAGTATTTATGTGCTTCCGTCATCAGTGGCTTCGTGCTGATAAACAGCGAGAAACTAACGCAGGGAGTTATGCGACACCAGCCCAACGTTCTGAACATTGTTCTAACGGTAACCGAAAAATAGGCATAAGCCTCATTTTTTCGATGTTTCTGTGTTGAAATAGAGTTATAGCCTTATTAGAAACAAAAAAACACCGCGCTGATGCGGTATTTCGTGCTGTGTAACAACGCTAAAGTTATTCGTTTGGTCACTCATTTTACTTTAACACAATTCAAACGAAAACAGCATTACCTCTGTCCAAAGAGAAACAGTAAATCTCTTCATTTTAAGAAAAAGTCTATTTAGAGGTTGCTTGGTGTTAGGTGTGCAAGCAAATGAATAGTATGATAATGCAAAATTGCAGTCAGAGCATTGAAGATTTGAGGAGTCTATGCGCTATTGGGGAAAATTATTAGGCCTTACCATTGGTAGTTTTGCAGGAATAGGCTTTTGGGGTATTGTTATTGGTGTTTTTCTTGGGCACCTCTATGACATGCAACGAAGTAAATTAGGAAGTGGTGGGCGCTATACGCGTGATAGACAAGCTTTTTTCTTTGCTGCAACCTTTCAAGTTTTAGGCCACCTGACAAAATCAAAAGGGCGAGTGACTCAAACGGATATCTCTCTTGCCAGCGAATTAATGGATCGTATGAACTTGCATGGTGTGGGTCGCCAAGCCGCGCAACAAGCTTTTAGAGAAGGGAAATCACCTGATTTTCCATTAAGAGCCACATTGCAACGTGTTCGACAAATTTGTGTTGGGCGCCGTGACTTACTTCAGATGTTTCTGGAAATCCAATTACAAGCTGCTTTTGCAGACGGTCAACTGCATCCGAATGAAAGAAAAATGCTGTTTATTATTATTGATGAGCTCGGTTTTTCTCGTGCGCATTTTGAACATATATTAGCAATGATGCAGGCTGGTCAGAATTTTCATTATCAAAATGGACAGGGTTATCAGCCCCAACCTCAAGGCCCAACGCTCTCTGATGCGTGTAAGGTACTTGGCGTCGATGAGAATGATGATGTTAAAACCATAAAAAGAGCTTATAGAAAATTAATGGGAGAACATCATCCGGATAAACTTGTAGCAAAAGGTTTACCGCCAGAAATGATGGAAATTGCAAAACAAAAAGCACAGTCTATACAAGTTGCTTACGATTTGATTAAAAAAGAAAAAGGATTTCGTTAACATCTTGTAAAAAAAGATGAGAAAAGAGAGAATTATTCCGTGATAGAGATAACTTAGACTGAGTTGAGTTTATTATTTATCACGGTAAAATATAAGTGAAATTTAATTATTTCATTCTCTCTTCTCTTAAAAAAGGAACTCTATCCATGTCAAACGTCCGTGTTCTTGTTGGGGTTATGGGATTAGTGCTTTGCCTGCTCCTTGCTTCATTGAGTTCAGTGACTGTTTTAGTGTCATAAGGCACTAAAAATCGGCAAGGCATTCAAAATGTATCGGGGATCGAAAAGCAGGATGCGTAATAAATAACTCCTGAGCATGTAACTGCAGGCGAGGTGCCATTGCTCTTGCCTGCGGGTGTGCATAAAAGCGATCCCCTAAAATAGGATGCCCCAACGCTAACATATGTACCCGCAATTGATGTGAACGCCCAGTAATGGGTGAGAGTTTCACTCTGGTTGCATTCTCTTCATATTCCAACACTTCATAAAAAGTTTGCGCCGCTTTTCCTGTTTCATGACAGACTTTTTGTTTTGGTCGATTAGGCCAATCACAAATCAAAGGTAAATCAACCAATCCTTCTTCTTTTTCGACATGTCCCCAAACGCGTGCGATATAGGTTTTTTTGGGTTCACGCTCACGAAACTGACGCTTTAGTTCACGCTCTGCTTCTTTATTCAGTGCAACAACGATAACGCCACTGGTTGCCATATCAAGGCGATGCACACACTCAGCATTAGGAAATTCTGCTTTAATGCGCGACATAATACTGTCGTTATGCTCTGGCGCTTTGCCCGGTACTGAGAGTAATCCGCTGGGTTTATTGACGGCAATAATATGCTCATCTTGATATAAAACATGTAACCAAGGATCAGTCGGCGGGGTATACACTTCCATCATGGTGGATATCTCATCAAAACAACGGGGAGTAAAAACTCCCCGCTTTAACGGTAATTATTGGTGGGTAACAACGATGAGGCGAATTGAATCTAAACGCCACGTTGCTTCATCTAAATGGTTAAGAATATGAGCACGTTCATTTTCAATTGCTTCGACTTCATCATCACGAATATTTGGGTTGACTGCACGTAGAGCGTCTAAGCGCGATAATTCATGAGTCAGCACGCGATCGGCTTCTTCTTTCGCTTTTTGGATAAGTCCTTTCGCTTCGACTTCCATTAACGGTTCAGAGGCTTTAAGTACATGGTGAACTTCACTTTGTACCGCATTGACCAGTTTGCTCGAAGTATGGCGATTAACCGCATTTAATTGGCGGTTAAAGCTTTCAAACTCAACTTGAGATGCAAGGTTATTACCTTTTAGATCAAGTAATAAGCGAACCGGTGTTGCTGGTAAGAAACGGCTTAAATGAAGATGTTTAGGCGCTTGTGCTTCTACGACATAAATCAGTTCAACTAACAGCGTTCCCACTGGCAAGGCTTTATTTTTTAATAAAGAAACGGCACAACTTCCTGTATCGCCAGATAAAATCAAATCTAAGCCATTACGGATAATGGGGTGTTCCCAACTGATAAATTGGGTATCTTCACGAGATAACGCTTGCTCTCTATCAAATGTGATAGTGCAACCATCTTGCGGTAATCCTGGGAAATCAGGCACCAACATATGATCGGATGGGGTTAAAATAATTAGGCTATCACTGCGATCTTCTTGATTAATACCGACGATATCAAACAAGTTCAGTGCAAAGTTTACTAACTCAGGATCGTTATCTTGAGCCGCAATTTCACCCGCTAATTCAACGCCCACTTCACCACCGTTAGAATGCATTTCTAATAGGCGGTCGCGGCCTTGCTCAAGTTTGAGCTTCATTTCATCATGCTGTTTACGACAAGCGACAATAAACTCATCAAAATCAGCTAATTCATTAGGTTGTGCAAGGTAATTGACGAGAGCATCATATTTGCTGTCATAAATAGTACGACCTGTTGGACAAGTATGCTCAAAGGCATCTAAGCCTTCGTGATACCAACGTAATAATACCGATTGGGCCGTACCTTCAAGATAAGGAATACGAATATCAATGTCGCGATTTTGACCAATACGATCGAGACGACCAATACGTTGTTCTAGTAAATCAGGGTTAAATGGCAGATCAAACATAACCAGTTGATTAGCAAACTGGAAGTTACGTCCTTCAGAGCCGATTTCTGAACATAGCAGAACTTGTGCGCCTTCTTCTTCAGAAGCAAAATAAGCCGCTGCACGATCGCGTTCAAGTAATGACATCCCTTCGTGGAAGACTGCTGCACGAATCCCTTCACGCTCACGTAAAACTTGTTCTAATTGCAGTGCTGTTGCTGCTTGAGCACAAATTACCAGTACTTTTTCATTACGATTTGCAGTTAAGAAACCCAGTAGCCATTCAACACGAGGGTCAAAGTTCCACCATGTTGCGTTTTCACCTTCGAATTCTTGGTAAATACGTTCAGGGTAGAGCATCTCTTTTGCACGAACTTCGAGGCTCTTTTTCGCTGCCATAATTTCAGCTACTTTGATCGCCGTTTGATATTGTGTTGGCAGTGGCATTTTTATCGCGTGAAGTAAGCGATTTGGGAAACCTTTAACACCAGAACGGGTATTTCGGAATAACAGACGACCTGTACCGTGTCTATCCATCAACATGTGGATAAGCTCTTGGCGAGACTTAGTACGTTCTTCACCTTGGGTATTTGCCGCTTTTAGTAATGGCTCAACATCTTGCTCGCTGATCATTTCACTGATGATATTTTGTTGTTCAGTGTTTAAATCATCTTCTGATAGCAAAATAGTGACAGCATCGGCAACAGGGCGATATTTTTGTTGCTCATTAATAAATTCGTTGTAGTCATGGAAACGGCTTGGATCAAGCAGACGCAAACGGGCAAAGTGGCTTTCTTGACCTAACTGCTCTGGGGTTGCGGTTAATAGCAATACAGAAGGAATAGATTCAGCTAACTCTTCAATCACTTGATATTCACGGCTTGGAGCATCTTCACTCCAAACAAGGTGATGCGCTTCATCGACAACTAACATATCCCATGTTGCTTCAACTAAGTGTTCAAAACGTTGCTTATTTTTACGCACAAAATCTAAAGAGCAGATGATCATCTGTTCTGTTTCAAATGGATTATCGCTATCTAATAGAGATTCACTATAACGGCTATCATCAAACAGTGAGAAACGGAGGTTGAAACGACGTAACATTTCAACTAACCATTGATGTTGTAAGCTTTCAGGCACAATAATCAACACTCGCTCAGCACGACCATCCATTAATTGCTGGTGGATAATCATCCCGGCTTCAATGGTTTTACCTAAGCCCACTTCATCAGCTAATAATACGCGAGGGTTATGACGTTTACCCACTTCATTGGCAATATAAAGCTGATGGGGTATAAGGCTTGCGCGAATACCACGTAAACCACTTTGTGCTTGCTTAAACTGCTCGCTCATAAATTTACGAGCGCGGTAGCGTAAGGCAAAGCGATCCATACGGTCGATTTGACCGGCAAAAAGGCGATCTTGGGGCTTATTAAAAGTGAGTTTGTTATCTAAGAACACTTCACGTAATTGTGCAGGCTCTTCAGTGTCTAAACGTACACCATGGTAGATAAGTAGGCCGTTATCTTCTACAACGTTATCGATGGCGAGTTTCCAACCTTCGTGACTGGTGACGGTATCTCCTGCATTGAACATTACCCGCGTTATCGGTGCATCATGACGGGAGTAAAGGCGGTTTTCGCCACAGGCAGGAAAAAGTAAGGTGACCATGCGGGCATCAACGGCCACAACAGTACCCAGTCCAAGCTCGCTTTCAGTATCGCTAATCCAACGTTGACCAAGAGTAAAAGGCATATATATAAACTCAGCTCTCAAATATATAATTTAGGAATTATTAATGAATGCAGTATTGCGGTGTTGTCATTAAAATCTGCGGGATAAAAATTGCTTATTTCTTGAACAAAGAAAAGCTAATTATCACCAAAGGGGCGTTATGTTAATAGATGCAAAGCAAACCGTCACCTGCAAAATGACACAACTTAAAATGAGAGTGTCATTTGTCCATTTAACAAGGTTGAAAAATCATCTTGTATAAAAGGCAGGATTGCATCTGCAATAGGCATTAACTGCTTATTGATATAGTGCTCATAATCAGGTGCAGTGGTAATGTGCTCTAACGGCTCAGGCCCCAAGAGGGTAATTATATAACTAATCCAACCGCCTTGCTGATATTGTTGAGGTCTATTTTGGGATAAATTATATTCATCTGCTTTACGCGCTGCTTTGACATGAGGGGGAACGTGGTGCTGATATTCTGATAACTTTCGACGTAACCGTTTACGATACACCAATCTCTCATCATATTTTCCCGCAAGCGTATCCGCGACATAATCACGAATAAACTGCTGATAAGGTTGCTGATGAAAAATGCGTGTATAAAGCTCCTGTTGAAATTTTTGAGCGAGAGGAGTCCAATCTGTTCTGACAGTTTCTAATCCTTTAAACACCATTTTATCATTGCTGAGTCCGGCGTAGCGTTTTTTGCTACCGGTTTCCATACCTCGGATAGTGGGCATTAAAAAGCGGCGATAATGGGTCTCGTATTCTAGTTCTAATTTGCAATCAAGTTGGTAGTTTTCAAAGAGATGTGTTTTCCACCATTGATTTACATCTTGTACTAATTGATACCCAATCTGTTGTGCTTGTTGTTCTGTATGAAGTGATTTCAGCCAAACAAAGGTTGAATCTGTATCGCCATAAATAACTTGATAGCCTTTGGCTTCAATTAACTCTCGCGTTTTTTTCATAATTTCATGGCCTCGTAGCGTAATGGAAGACGCTAAACGAGGATCAAAAAAGCGACAGCCCACAGAGCCTAAAACACCATAAAAAGCATTCATAATAATTTTGAGTGCTTGAGAGAGCGGGGCATTTTTATGTAGTTTGGCATTATCTCTTTCATGCCAAATTTGCGACACAATAGCTGGTAAACAGTGCAGTTCTCGTGAAAATCGAGCTTGGCGAAATCCAGAAATAGAAAACTTTTCATCCGGTTGGTGTATTCCTTCAATCATTCCTACGGGATCGATTAAAAAAGTACGAATAATAGAGGGATAAAGGCTTTTGTAATCAAGTACAACAACAGAGTCATATAAGCCGGGAGCGGAGTCCATGACAAAGCCACCGGGGCTATGCTCTTCAGGTTTTTCACCTTGGTTAGGTGCAACATATCCAATGCGATGCATTGAAGGGAGGTAGAGATGCGTAAATGCCGCCACAGATCCTCCGCTTCTATCAACGGAAAGCCCTGTAACACAAGCTCTCTCTAATAAGAATGCCATAAGAGAGGTTGCATCAAAGATGCGGTTCACTAAGACACAATCTTGCCAATTATAATAAGCCAGTGCCGGTTTATCTTCTTTAAAGCGTCGATTAATTTCATCCATTCTGGCGTAAGGTGTATCGATGGCTTTACCTTCACCTAACAGTGCTTGAGCAACGGATTCGAGGCTAAAAGAGGGGAAATTCCATGTCGCCATTTTCAAAGCATCGATCCCATCGATAATTAAACGACCTTGAGCAGAAGCAAAAAAATGACCTTTTTTAAACCCATGCTCTCGCCACTCTAACGGGCTATTTTGACGACCTAATAATAAACCGACGCCATACCGTTGGGCATGTGTGTACAAAATACGCAGATCGAACTGAATTAAATTCCAACCGATAATCGCATCAGGATCGTAGTGTTGTATCCACTCATTCAGTTTTTCAATTAAATGCAATCGGCTACTGACATAGCATAAGCGATAGCCTTGAAGTTGCTGGCTTTCACACTCTACGGACAACTCATCAGTAAGCATAAACACCACATTATCACCACAGCCAGCAAGCCCAATAGAGTAAAGCTCACCAAATTCACTGGTTTCAATATCTAAAGAGACCGTTCGAAGCGCAGGGCGATAATCTGGTGCTGGTTTTAATGTAACAATATTATTTTGTTGATAACGAAACCAGACAGGTGCGGTGATAAAGCGCTCCATCATATAACGTTCATGCGGGCGGATATCCGCTTCATAAAGGCGGATGTGGTGCTCTTTAAGTTGTTGCTCAAGTTGAACAAGTTGGCGATATTGTTTGCAATAAACCCCAAAAACAGGTTGTCTTTCGAAATCTTTTAAATCGAGAGGGCGAATTTCAATATCAGGATTTTTATTAACGAGTGAGCGTAAAACAGTTTCATGTTGGCGGGCAACAAAACCGATAGCACGTTGCATTGGAACAGTGACTTTACGTGGTCCATTATCCGTAGCCAGCCAATAAGAGACGACAATACCTTTTGGTGTGTCGCTCCAGTGGCGAGTAAGAATAAAGCCTTGTTCCGTATGACCAATCATGAGCACCCAATAAACACAAATAATTCACTAAAGATGTGTTTATTATAGTCAATGTAGTGGTTATTTATACAGTTAATTTTGGCCGAGATTAATTAAACGGAACACCTAAAATAAGTGATTGATCCACTTCACCATTTATTAGTGATTGTGTATTTCCATCATACACAATCATACCGTTATCTATCACAATCGCTCTTGAGGCAATTTTTGCTGCATCTTCTAAGCTATGAGAAACCATCAATAAGGTTAACGCTTTTTCACGGCAAAGTTGCTCGAGTAGTGCCAACATCTCAATGCGTAAGGCGGGATCGAGTGCAGAAAAAGGCTCATCAAGTAATAAAATAGGTTGTTCACGAACAAGACAACGTGCAATAGCAACACGTTGGCGCTGACCGCCTGATAATTGAGAAGGTATACGTTCAAGATATTCACTGAGAGCCACTTGCTCTGCTCGATTCTCTAGTAGCGCTTTTTGATCTCCAGTCAGTTTTAATCCAGGATTTAACCCCAAGCCAATATTTTGCCTGACAGTTAAATGAGGGAATAGATTATTATCTTGAAATAACATGGAAATAGGGCGTTTTGCTGGCACTGTTTTTGTATGATCTTGACCATTAAGAAACAGGCTTCCTTTTTCTGATGGTAAAAAGCCAGCAATTAAACTGAGTAATGTACTTTTACCAGCACCACTTGGCCCCAATACAGCAATGCGTTCTCCTGCATTCACCGTTAGATTAAATAAGAGATGTTGGTGTTCATAAGTGTAAGCAAGATGCTCTAATTTAATCATAAGATTTTCCTGCCAATCGTTCTATTAGGCTAAAAAGAGAGAAGCAAAGTAGCAATAAGATCATGGCTGTTACCGCCCCATCTTGTGTGTGATAAGCGCCAATTTGCTGATAAAGATAGAAAGGTAATGTTCTAAAGGTTTCATTACCAAAAAGCGCCACAATCCCAAAGTCACCAATAGAAATGACACAAGCAAAGGCAAGGGCTTGTGAGATTGGCTTTTTTAATGCACGTAGTTCTATCCAACGGAGTCGGTTTATTCCTTGTAAATTTAGCGACTGACATAAAAAGCCATAACGTGAAGCGATATCATTCATCGGGTTTTCAAGCACTTTTAGGGCATAGGGAATGGCAATTAACGCGTTGGTTAAAATGACTAAAATATACGGTGATTCAGGTAATCCAATCGTATTGTTTAATAACAGAAAAAGGCCTGTTGCCAACACAATGCCCGGCATCGCTAGAATGATCAAACCACTCATTTCCATGGTTTGCCCTGCTTTTTTAAAATGGCGTAAGCGAAGTTCTCGGCTACTCCATAGCAACATCATCGTTAATACAACGCAAACAACACCCGCACCAACCGCAATAATCAGTGAGGTTGTAAAAGCTTGCCAAAGTACAGGCTGTTGTATGACTCGTAGAAATTGGTGATTAAGGCCATCGGTGATCACGGCTAAAATAGGTGGCACTAAAAAGAGGATCGCAAGAGTGATAATTAGAGCATCTGTTATTTTGCTAAAGATCGGATCATGGGGATCGCGCCAATGCTGCTTTTGGCTGTTTCCCACAAAAAGGGTGCCTTTTAGCTTTTGGCTGATAAGCACTAAACCTAAACAACAAAAGAGTTGGATCAAGGCTAAAAGTGCCGCGCGATGTAAATCGTAGTCATAACTTAATGCTTGATAAATAGCGAGTTCAACCGTTGTTGCCGAGGGACCTCCACCTAATGCCAACACAGTAGCAAAGCTTGCAAAGCAGAGCATAAAAATCAGCGATGCAGTGGGGAGCATTTGGCGCCATAAATAGGGAAACTCCAGAAAGCGGAAACGTTGCCAACCATTCATGCCGAGTTGTGAAGCTAACTGGCGTTGCTCTGATGAGATGCTTTCAAGTGCTTGTAATAGCATTCGGGTTGCTAATGGCATATTGAAAAAGATATGAGCTAATAAAATGCCTTGTAAACCATAAGGGGTAAATTGGTAGTCGATCCCTAGTGAATCACAGATTTGCGCAATCCATCCCACCCTGCCATAAACCGTTAAAATACCAAAAAGTGCCACTAGAACTGGTAATACAAGGCTCATGGCGCATAGGCGTAAAAACAGTGTTCGCCCTGTAAATTGGCGTCGATAGAGTGCTTTGGCGAGCCAAATAGCAGGTAGTATCGAAAATAGTGCAGATAAAAAGGCTTGCCAGAAAGTAAAACGGACGACATGCCATAAATATTCATCAGCAAAAATCGAAGACAGCTCACCACTTGGTGCGTTAAACCACAATGCACCAAATGATAATAACGCTACAATAAGCAGTAAACCCGAGGCACATAGCCCCGGGATAAGCCATCTTCCCATTAGCGACTAACCGCAGATTGCCAATTACGCGTCCATGTTTGGCGCTCTTTGGCGACAACATCTGCATCGAATTGCAATGATTTTTCGGGTTTAGGCATTAATGAATAGACGTCAGGTAATGGCATATCTATAACAGGATACATCCAATTAGTCGTTGGTATAGTTTCTTGGAAAGCTGGGGTTAATATAAATTGCATAAATTGCTGTGCTAATTCAGGTTGTTTGCTTGATTTCAGTTTTGCGGCAACCTCGACTTGCAAATAATGCCCTTCATCAAAAATAGCAGCCGCATAGTTATCTTTTTTATCCGCTAAAATGTGATAACCCGGCGATGATGTGTAGCTAAGTACAAAATCACCTTCGCCTTTTAAGAATAAGCCATAAGACTCACTCCAACCTTTAGTCACTGTCAGCGTTTTTTCTGACAATTTTTTCCATTCAGTGGCCGTATTTTCAGGATAAAGTGACTGCATCCATAGCATTAAACCTAAACCCGGAGTACTGGTGCGAGGATCTTGATAGAGGATTTTCCATTTTTCTGGGCTGTTTAGCAGTTCAGTCATGCTTTTGGGCGGGTTCTTGACTCGGTTTTTATCATAAATAAAAGCAAAGTAACCGTAGTCATAAGGCACAAAGGTATCGTCAGTCCATTTTTCAGGTAAGGTGAGTTTGGATGTATCGATATGACTTGGTGCGAAAAGTCCGGTTTCTTTTGCTGCATGGATCAGATTGTTATCTAATCCTAAAATAATATCAGCTTTACTTTTATCACCTTCCATACGTAAGCGATTGAGTAAAGACACGCCATCAGATAGAGCAACCAGTTTTAGCTCACAATCACATTGCTGTTCAAACGCCTTTTTTATTGCAGGCCCTGGCCCCCAATCTGCGGTAAATGAATCATAGGTGTAAACAGTGAGCGTAGGTTTTTGTGCGAAGGCTTGCGTTGAAAAAGTGCTCACAATGCCCAGTGCGCCCAGAAGGAAAGTAAAGCGAAGCGATTTAGTTAACACATTTAGTTCCTCAGTAAAAGTCAGGTAGGATCTGAGGAGTGAGGATGGCAAACCAATGAATATTGCAACATCCTGGCTCAAATCCCTACGCCAGTATTAGCTGGATCAGGTTCCACGAGTTTTTCTCAGCCTAAAAAGGCACCCCGTTGAGACTTTCCCATTGTAGATAAATACGCGCGTTGTGCAAAGTCTGTTGATAGAGGTTTACCGTTTGTGGGTAGTATGAAACAATGAGTTATCTTTCAAATTTGGTTATTGAGGTAGTCTAGTGATTGATGATGATGGCTACCGCCCGAATGTAGGGATTGTAATTTGTAATCGGCAAGGGCAAGTGCTTTGGGCTCGTCGCTATGGGCAACATTCATGGCAGTTTCCTCAAGGAGGAATTAACCCTGGAGAATCGCCAGAGCAGGCAATGTACCGAGAGTTGTTCGAAGAAGTTGGGTTAAGTCGCAAGGATGTCAAAATTCTTGCCTCCACACGTAACTGGTTACGTTACAAGTTACCTAAGCGTTTGGTGCGTTGGGACACAAAACCTGTTTGTATTGGACAAAAACAGCGTTGGTTCCTTTTGCAGTTAACAAGTAACGATAAAGACATTAATGTTCAACAAAGCAAAACACCAGAATTTGATGGCTGGCGTTGGGTGAGTTATTGGTATCCTGTTCGACAAGTCGTCTCTTTTAAACGTGATGTTTATCGACGTGTAATGAAAGAGTTCGCACCAGTAGTCATGCCATTGCAAGAACAAGTGTCTTTACCGCGTCCATCGTATGGATATCGGCGTAAAAGGTATTAGATAACACTATGCTGACACGTTTGCGAGAAATTGTAGAAAAAGTCGCTATGGCAGCCGGGCTTCCAGAAGCGCTTGAACTCTTAGTCAAGGAAACGTGTCAGGCAATGCACACGGATGTGTGTTCTATTTACCTCGCTGATAAACAACGTAGTTGTTTTTATCTTATGGCGACCAAAGGGTTAAAAAAACCCAGAGGGAGAGCCGTTAGCCTTTCATTTGATGAAGGCGTTGTTGGTGAAGTGGGTCGCCTTTCTGAACTTATCAACCTCGCTGATATTCGCGAACATCCTAGCTTTAAATACCTTCCTCAAGTTAAAGAAGATGATCTCCGAGCTTTTCTTGGCGTTCCTATTGTCTATCGTCGCCAACTCCTTGGGGTCTTAGTCGTTCAGCAAAAAGAGCGTCGCTTATTTAATGAAAGCGAAGAATCTTTTATGGTGACACTGGCGACACAGCTCGGCGCCACATTATCGCAAGTACAAACTAAAGGGCTTTTTGGACAATATCGTCAAAGTCGTATTAAAGCACTTTCGGTTTCAACGGGTGTGGTGATGGCTTATGGCTGGCAAGAAGTCTCTCAACCTATTCTTGAAAATGTCTTTAAAGCCAGTGCTCTCGATATAAAAGCAGAATTAAATCGGCTTACGGTAGCTTTAGAAGATGCTACCGCAGAATGTCGTCGCTTTAGTAAGCGATTTATGGCGAATGCACAAAAAGAGAGTGCCGCCATATTTGATCTCTACTCGCATTTACTTAATGATCCACAGCTTAAACATAAAATGACCGCAATCATTACACAGGGGTATGTTGCGGAATGGGCAGTTAAAGTGGTGGTTGAGAAAGTGGCTGCCCAATTTTCTAGCCTAAAAGATGGTTATATGCGAGAAAGAGCCTCTGATCTTAAAGCATTAGGACGCCGTTTATTATTTCATTTAGATGATGATCTAAGCTCAACCAATATTTGGCCAGAGCGTTTTATTTTGGTCGCAGATGAATTAAGTGCAAGTTTATTGGCAGAGTTACCCGAGCAACAACTTGCTGGTGTCATTGTTCGTGATGGCGCCACTCACTCGCATTCTGCCATTCTTGTTAGAGCGATGGGGATCCCTGCGATTATGGGGGCAGATATTCAACCTGAGCTTTTACATAATCGCATGCTTATTCTTGATGGTTATCGTGGTGAAATATTTATTGAACCAGAGCCTTTTATTACTCAAGAATACAAACAAATTATTGATGAAGAGAGCGTATTAAGCCAAATTGCAGAAGAGCAACTTGAACAGCAAGCGGTTTTAAAAAATGGTGAGGCAGTTAGCGTTCAACTGAATGCGGGATTAAATATAAAGTATGAACAACGCATTAGTGTGGGAATCGATGGCGTTGGTTTATATCGAACAGAAATTCCTTTTATGTTACAAAGCGGTTTTCCTTCTGAAGATGAACAGAAAAATCGCTACCGCGAAATACTCTCTTTTTTCCCTGATAAGCCTGTTGTATTGCGTGCTTTAGATATTGGTGCTGATAAGCAACTTCCTTATATGCCAATTAATGAGGAAAATCCCTGCTTAGGTTGGAGAGGAATAAGAATATTGCTTGATCAACCTGAAATCTTCCTTATTCAGCTACGTGCAATGCTAAAAGCAAACCTCGAATTTAAAAATTTGAAAATTTTGTTGCCGATGGTGACAAGTATTGATGAAATTGATGAAGCAAGAACATTGTTGCTACGAGCATGTGATGAAGTAAGTCGAGAGCTAAAATGTGAATGTGTTCCACCTCCGTTGGGGATTATGCTTGAAGTGCCTTCATTGGTGTTTATGCTGTCACAATTAGCTAATCGGGTTGATTTTATCTCCGTTGGAACAAACGATCTGACTCAATACTTGCTTGCCGTCGATCGTAATAATACCCATGTAGCATTACTCTATGATAATTTGCATCCTGCGTTATTGCGTTCACTGAATTTGATTGCAACACAATGCCAATATTATCGGCTGCCAGTGAGTGTTTGTGGTGAAATGGCGGGTACGCCAATAGGGGCATTGCTGTTAATAGGGCTCGGTTTTAGGCAGTTAAGCATGAGTGGTCGTAGTTTACCTAGGGTAAAATACTTATTACGCCATCTTGATCCTGTGATGTTACAGCCTTTCATGCAACAGGTGTTGCAAGCTGAAACGGCAACAGAAATCAAAAAATTGTCTTCCGAATTTATGGAACGGCAAGGATTAGGTGGATTAATTCGCGGAGGTATTTAGTCGGCCTTCGTATAAGCCTTTTCTATGTTGGTAATAAATAACCAGCACAGAAATTATTTATTAAGTGAAGTAGGGAATAATGAGTATAAGCTACCTTAAATTTCCAGAGATTGATCCCGTAATGTTCTCTATCGGGCCTGTGTCGTTACACTGGTACGGTATGATGTATTTAGTTGGGTTTGTCTTTGCCTTATGGCTTGCAAATCGTCGAGCTGCAAAACCGAATAGTGGTTGGAATAAAAATGAAGTTGAAACATTACTTTATGTCGGTTTTGTGGGTGTGTTTATCGGTGGTCGTTTAGGTTATGTTTTATTCTATAATCTGCCTGTCTTTTTAAATGATCCTCTTTACCTCTTTAAAGTGTGGGATGGCGGTATGTCGTTCCATGGCGGTTTAATTGGGGTAATTTGTGCCATGATTTGGTTTGCTAAACGCACTAAACGTAAATTCTTCCAAGTGGCAGACTTTGTTGCACCATTAATTCCATTTGGCTTAGGATTAGGTCGTGTGGGTAACTTTATTAATGGTGAATTATGGGGACGCGTCACACTCGATACACCTTGGGCGTTCTTATTCCCAACGTCACGTTCTGCTGATCTTCAGCTTGTTGCACAAGATCCAACAACACTACTCCCAATTATTCAAGAATATGGGGTTTTACCTCGTCACCCATCACAGCTTTATGAAATGCTGTTAGAGGGCGTAGTATTATTTATTATTCTGAATATCTTTGTACGCAAAAGTCGCCCAGTAGGTAGTGTTTCAGGCTTGTTCCTCATTGGTTATGGCGCATTCCGTATTATTGTTGAATTTTTCCGCCAACCAGACGCACAACTAGGGTTATTTGGTGGTGTGAGTATGGGACAAATACTTTCAATTCCAATGATTTTGTTGGGTATTATTTTTATAGTATGGGCTTATCGTCAAGATAAAAAGACACCACAAAACCCAACACCTGCTCACAAATAGTGTGAGATAAATTTTTTATTATTAGCTAATTACAAGAGAGACAACATGAAGCAGTATCTGGCATTGTGTCAACGCATTATCGATGAAGGGCAATGGATTGATAATAAACGGACAGGAACCCGTTGTTTAACGGTGATTAATGCTGATCTGGAATATGATGTTGCGAATAACCAATTTCCGTTGATAACGACACGTAAGAGCTTTTATAAAGCGGCAATCGCAGAGCTGTTAGGGTATTTACGTGGCTATGATAATGCTGCTCAATTTCGTGAAATTGGTTGTAATACATGGAATGCCAATGCAAATGAAAATGACGCATGGTTAAACAACCCTCATCGTAAAGGTGAAGACGATATGGGGCGTGTTTATGGTGTTCAAGGACGTCAATGGCAACGCCCAGATGGTTCCCATTTTGATCAACTATGTAAAGTGATCGATAACCTGACTAAAGGTATCGATGATCGTGGTGAGATCGTCACGTTTTATAATCCGGGTGAAACGGAACTGGGTTGTTTGCGTCCTTGTATGCATACACACACATTTTCATTAGTGGGTGATACGCTTTATTTAACCTCTTATCAACGTAGCTGTGATGTGCCATTAGGTTTAAATTTTAACCAAATTCAGTGCTTTGTTTTATTAGCGCTGGTGGCTCAAATTACAGGGCATAAGCCGGGTAAAGCATTTCATAAGATAATCAATGCACATATCTATGAAAATCAATTACCTCTAATGCGTGATGTGCAGTTAAAAAGAGAGCCATTGCCGTTACCAACATTACATATCAATCCAAAGATCAAAACGTTGGAAGATATCGAAACATGGGTAACCACAGATGATTTTACTGTTGAAGGTTATCAATGCCATGAAGCGATAAAATATCCATTTACGGTTTGATTTTCCTTTGTGTTTTAAAGCCTCTGTTTAGTGATAAACAGGGGCTTTTTTCTTTCTATCATTAAATTTAAGTTCAAGTTCAATAAACTAAGGCTAATCTCAGCCTTGTTGATGATTATTTTTTTGTATTTACTCTGAAAATACGGTTATTGCGTTGTTGTTCGAAAAAAATACTTTCCTTTATTTACCGTTAGATGTTTTGTCTGCATTCTCTCAGTAGGTTAAAAGGGAGGAATAAATGAACAATAACATGGATATAAGCCTAAGTAGGGCGCATCAGCAAGAGAGCGAATTTGGAATAAGCCTACTCGAAATACTTATTGTCATGATGATCGTTTCAATTTTAAGTTACTTATCAATCACGACCTATCAGCAATTTACTCACCAACGTCAATTGATACACAGTGTACGAGAAACCATTGCATTTCTTTCTTATCAGCGACAACAAGCGTTATTGTTTAATATAAAAATTAAAATAGCGTTTCATTTATCGCCCAGTAATAAACTCATCGCGATCCCTTTTTCTTTACGGCACTCACCTGAAAAACAAACGATTTTTCAATTAGCCTCGGGTATTCAACTTAAACAATCAACAGTCTCAAATTTTACATTTGGGGGAACTCGTCAAACCTTAAGACCAATGAGTTTTGTGCTTCAAAGTTCAGAGAGTGAAGTCAAAATTGTGATTTCATCTTTAGGCAGAATAAGAGCATGTAGTCAGAAAATTAAGGCATTCTCGCCATGTTAAAGCGATCAATATTTTCATTTTCATCTGGCATGATGTTGATGGAATGTCTTTTTGCCATGGCAATTAGTGGCGTTCTATTTCTTTGCATTAGCCGGGCTTATCCTCAAGTAATGAATATACTGCTCCATTCTTACCGACAATATCAGTTAGATATCTTTTTAAGAGAAAGGTTATTAGTACTAGAAACACAATTAAGGCGCACTGGATATTGTCACGGTGATTGTGCCTATGGATCGCAGTCAAAGGTATTGCCCACTTCACCATTAAAAATAGGACAGTATTCTTATCAAGAAAAAAACAGCTGCGTTATTTTCGCTTATGACGTAAATGGTAATGGTCGATGGGATACGCCCTCATCAAAAGAGAGTGATTATTTTGGTTATCGGCTTAAAAATGGGCAATTAGAACAGTTAAGAGGTGTGCAAAATTGTACCTCTTCAGGATGGCAACGATTTTTTGAAAGTCATGAGATTGAAGTGACTGAGTTTATTTTACGCCCTTATTCAAAGCAATCTATTATCAAAGAGAAACCCTTTTTTTATCTTTCAGTCTCTTTAAAATTTCATTTAAAACAATTTCCTGCTGTGAAATTACATTATAAGAATGACATTCGGTTAAGGAATGTGACCACGTTATGAGTATTGATACAATTCACAATAAAAATGAGCAAGGGTTTGCAAGTTTACTTGTCGTGATAGGATTTATTGTTGTGAGCTTATCGGCGCTTGGGAGTTTTGCTTATCATTACAGGCAGTCTCAACAAATAGTGGTGCAAGAGTTACAAGCACGACAGGCTTTTTTATTTGCTGAATCAGCATTGGCGTGGGGAATAAAATTGGATTGGGAAATTTTATCGTCACAGTTAAATAAATGGCAATGCCGTCATTTTCATGCAAACCCAAAAATAAAAAGCTGTTTATTTTTGATTTCTTTAGAAAAGGGCTTATTGCAAGGACAAGCAAAAAGTACAAATGGCTATAAAATATATCATTATCAATGGGTTGATTTTTTGAAAGACAAAAATAAATTTATGGTTGCACATCCAAATGGATGGCTAGATTATTGCCCATTAGTTTATAAGGAGTGTGTGTTATAGATAACATTCAAAATAAATCAGAAAGTGGGTCTATTTTACTTAATACAATGTTTATATTACTGTTTTTTAATATTAGTTTTGTCGCTATTATAGGGTATAGTCAATCATTAAAAGCTGACTTTCAGCAGTTAATTCAAATTCAGCAGGCAGGGCAGGAACTTTTTATTTTATTTGAACAAATATCTGATAAATCACCTGACCATTTCGCATCTAACCCAAAAATAATGACACGCTCACTTTTACAGTCTGAAGGTTGTCAGCAAATAGAAGGTTATGTTGCCAATAATGTCTTACCCGAAATAAGACTGTATTACTGGTCATGCTATTAATAAGATGAGGATCTGATGTTTCATATATATCACTCAAATCAGTTGTCATTACTAAAGTCACTTATGGTGCACTTTATGCAGACCAGACCACTATCTTCTCCTTTTGAACAAGAAGTGATCCTTGTTCAAAGCCCCGGAATGTCTCAATGGTTGCAAATCCAGCTTGCCGAAAGCTTGGGTATTGCTGCTAATATCCGTTACCCATTACCAGCAACCTTTATTTGGGAAATGTTTACTCGGGTATTATCAGGTATACCTAAAGAAAGCGCTTTTTCTAAAGATGCCATGACATGGAAATTAATGGCATTACTTCCTGAGTTTTTGTCTGATGAAGAGTTTAAACCCTTACTGCATTACCTTGATGATGATGAAGAAAAACGTAAACTTCACCAGCTTGCAGGGCGTGTCGCTGACTTATTTGACCAATATTTAGTGTATCGTTCTGATTGGTTAGCTTTGTGGGAAAAAGATGAGTTAATCGAAGGGTTGAGTGAAAATCAACGCTGGCAAAAAATATTGTGGGTAGCATTACAGCAATACACAAAAGATCTTAATCAGCCTCAATGGCATCGCTCTAATCTTTATCAGCAATTTATTTCGACATTAAATAATGCAAAAGAAGGAGAGCTTCAACACTGTTTCCCACCCCGTATTTTTATTTGTGGGATTTCAGCGCTACCTCAAGTTTACTTGCAGGCATTACAAGCGATAGGGCGTCATACCGAGATCTATTTACTCTTTACCAATCCTTGCCGTTACTATTGGGGAGATATTCAAGATCCTAAATTTCTGGCTCGTCTTAATAGCAGAAAACCTCGCCATTATAAGCAATTACATGAATCGCCTTGGTTTAAAGACGAAAAAAACGCTTCTTCGTTATTTAATGACGAGGGCGAGCAAAATATCGGTAATCCGCTATTGGCGTCATGGGGAAAACTGGGTAAAGATAATCTTTATTTCCTCTCTGAACTTGAATATACCAATGTGTTAGATGCATTTGTTGAGATCCCAAGAGATAATTTACTTCATCAATTGCAAGCGGATATCCTTGATTTAGAAGATTTTTCGCAATTAGGTACAACACTTGAAACTTATGAGTGTAGCGAAAATAAACGTGTGATTTCGCCAGATGATCACTCACTGACTTTTCATGCCAGCCATAGCCCACAGCGTGAAGTGGAAGTGTTACAAGATCAATTACTGCATTTACTAGAACAAGATCCTGAATTATTACCGCGCGATATTATTGTGATGGTTGCGGATATTGATAGCTATACACCTTATATTCAAGCTGTGTTTGGTAATGCGCTTTCAGAACGTTATCTTCCTTTTGCTATTTCAGATAGAAAAGCGCGTCAAGCACATCCTGTATTACAAGCTTTTATTACATTGTTAGAACTTCCTCAAAGTCGTTTTACCGCCGAGCAAGTGCTGGCACTGCTTGAAGTTCCTGCTTTAGCAGGGCATTTTTCTATTTTTGAAAATGAGCTGAAACTACTACGTCGTTGGGTCGATGAGTCAGGAATACGTTGGGGGTTAGATGATGAGAATGTGGCTTCATTTTTATTACCCATCACAGGTAAAAATACGTGGGAATTCGGCTTACTGCGTATGTTGCTTGGTTATGCGATGGAAAGTGAAAATGGCCCTTGGAAAGGTGTTCTTCCTTACGATGAATCCAGTGGATTAGTTGCTGAGCTTGCAGGGCATCTCGCTGATTTTCTTTATACATTAAGTGAGTGGCGTACACGTTTGACCGAAACCCGCTCATTAGAAGCATGGCTAGAAGTTGGACAACAATTAGTTGATGCCTTCTTTGAGTCCGATGAGGAAACGGAATTAGTTTTAGCGCTTATTATCCAACAATGGCAAAAAGTGATTGAAAATGGATTGAAAGCGCAATATCAAAATGAAATTCCGCTAGTTCTTATTCGTGATGAATTAACAGTACGGTTCGATGATGAAAAAATCAGTCAGCGTTTTTTAGCTGGTAGCATTAATTTTTGTACATTAATGCCTATGCGTTCTATTCCCTTTAAAGCGGTGTGTTTATTAGGCATGAACGATGGTATTTATCCTCGTAATATTCAGCCGTTAGGGTTTGATTTAATGGCAGAAAAACGTCGTCGTGGTGATAGAAAACGTCGTGATGATGACCGCTATTTATTCCTTGAAGCACTTAGCTCAGCTGAAAAATACCTTTATATCAGTTATATCGGAAAATCGATACGTGACGATCGAGAATGTAATCCATCAGTCTTAATCAAAGAGTTACAAGATTATATTGGGCAAAATTTTCGTTTACCAGAAGATAGTGAAATCAATATCGATGACAGTGCAACTCGTATAAACCAACATTTATTAACACAACATAGCCGTGTTCCTTTTGCTCAAGAAAATTTCCGAATAGGTGCTGCCTTTCGTTCTTATGCCTCTGAATGGTTGCCTGCTGCCAGTGGGCAAGGGGAGGCTCATCAAAGTTTTACTGAGCCACTTAATGATGATGACACAATAGATAAAGTCTCTGTTGATGCGCTTGCACGTTTTTATCGTCATCCTATTCGAGCGTTCTTCCAACAAAGATTAAAAACAAACTTTGTTATTGAAGAAACAGAATTACCGGAAGAAGAGCCATTTGTGATCAATGCGCTTCAACGTTATCTATTGAATCAATGGTTATTAAAAGCCTTGATTGATCAAACCTCAACAGAAGCTTTGTTTGAGCGTATCAAAGCCGCAGGACAACTTCCCGCAAGCGCATTTGGTCAAATTTATTGGGAGCAACAAATAGAAGAGTTACTTCCTTTAGCTGAAAAGATCAAAAGTGAACGATTAGTCACACATTCTGTCACATTAGAGCAAAGTTTTAGTGAAATGCCATTGATTGGTCGTTTAAATGAGGTACAAGCTGATGGTTTATTACGTTGGCGACCTGCCAGCTTAACCGCTAATGACTTATTGCAGCTTTGGATTGAGCATCTAGTTTATTGTTTGAAAGGGGGAACAGGCGAGAGCCGGTTTTACGGTAGAAAAGAGACTCAGTGGTGTTTATTACCTGTTGATCTTGAATTTGCCTATTCAACCTTAGACAAGCTAATCAGTGACTATAAACAAGGGTTAAATAGCCCATTAGCGCTATTTGCGAAAAGTGGCTGGGCTTGGTTACAAGCTTGCTATGATAAAAAATCACAAGCGTTTTTACTTGATGATGAAGAGACACTTGAAAAAGCAGAATTAGTGCTGATGCAACATTTAACGGATAGCTATAATCGAGATGGTGAAATGAGTGATATGTATGTTCAGCGTGCCTTCTCTCAATTAGACGAGCCTTTTTTACAAACAGTCAAACAGACAGCATTAACAATATTTAAACCAATAATTCCATTTCTGAAAAAATAAGGGAGCGCATATCAGATGAGAAAATACTGCTCGCAACTATGGATCATGTTGCTATTGATGCTAGTGAGTATCAACAGTTTTGCTGCTGATCCACTTTGGCAAGTATTGCCTGATAGCATTGAAAAAAGTGAGAGCGATCCTCGGCAATATCAAGCGATTAAACTACCTAATGAAATGACCGTATTACTGGTTTCTGACGAAAAAGCAGTAAAATCATTAACGGCTGTTGCATTACCTGTTGGCGCATTAGAAGATCCAGATAGTCAGCAAGGTCTTGCACACTATTTAGAACATATGGTGCTAATGGGATCGGTGAAATATCCTCAATCAGGCAGTATGTCTGAATTCTTACAAAAGAATGGCGGCTCTCATAATGCGAGTACAACAACTTATCGTACTGCATTCTATTTAGAAGTGGAAAATAGCGCGATTAATGAAGCGGTTGATCGCCTTGCTGATGCTTTAGCTGAACCTTTACTTGATCCTAAAAATGCTGATCGTGAACGTAATGCCGTTAATGCTGAGTTAACAATGGCGCGCGCGCGCGATGGCATGCGTTTTTGGCAAGTTAGGGCTGAAACCTTAAACCCAGCTCATCCAAGTTCCCGTTTTATGGGGGGAAATCTAGAGACATTAAGTGATAAACCAAATAGTAAACTTCAAGATGAATTGATTAAATTCTATCAAACACACTATTCTGGCAACTTAATGAATGGGGTGATTTATAGTAATAAATCACTTGATGAATTATCCAAATTAGCCGCAAACACTTTCGCTCGTATCCCAAATAAAAAAGCAGATGTGCCTGTCACCACAGTACCTGCGATGACCGATAAAGAAAAAGGGTTAATGATCCATCTGGTACCTGCTTTACCACAGAAAACCTTACAGATTGAATTTGGTATTGATAATAACGTCGCCGATTTTCGCAGTAAAACTGATGAATATATTGGTTATTTAATTGGTAATCGTAGCGCAGGTACATTGGCAACATGGTTGCAAGATCAAGGCTTAGCTGAAAGTATTAGTGCATTTTCTGAGCCTTATATCGACCGTAACCAAGGTTCATTTACGATTTATGTCGCGTTGACAGATAAAGGTTTGGCGCAAAAAGACAAAGTGATTTCCGCTATCTTTTCGTACATTCGTTTAATTCAAACAGAAGGTATCAGTCAGCGTTACTTTAATGAAATTGCGAATGTATTAGATCTCTCATTTCGTTATGGCTCTATTGTAAGAGATATGAATTACATAGAAGGCATTTCGGATATGATGCTACGCTATCCGATCAAAAATATTCTAAATGCAGACTATATTGCTGATAATTATGAACCTTCAGCTATCCTTTCTCGTCTTGATTCTCTTACGCCAGAAAAAGCACGCATTTGGGTAATAAGCCCTAATGAACCTTCGAACAAACAAGCCTACTTTGTTAATGCCCCTTATCAGGTTGATAAAATCACAGATAAGCAATTAAAAACATGGCAAACATTATCAGATAATATTTCATTATCACTGCCAGCACTTAACCCTTATATCCCTGATAATCTTTCGCTGATTGATGCGGACAGCAAAATCATCAAACCACAATTGTTGTGGCAAGATAAAAGTGCTCGCTTGTTTTATATGCCATCGCACTATTTTTCTGATGAGCCTAAAGCCAGTGTGACATTAAGTTTAGTCAATAAGAAATCAGACATCACCGTTAAGCAACAAGTGACTCAAACTTTGACTGACTATCTTGCGGGTTTAGCATTAAGTGAATTATCTTACCAAGCTTCTGTTGCTGGAATGAATATCTCGTCTACATCAGGACAAGGCATTGATTTTTCAATGAATGGTTATACACAACATTTACCAGAACTTGTTAATGCGACACTGAAAAGCTATATGAGCTTTGAATCAACTCAAGATGAACTCGATCAAGCTAAATCTTGGTATCGTGAACAACTTGAAGTGACTCATAACTTAAAAGCATTTGAAGCAGCTATGCTGCCAGCCCGCCGATTAAATACTATTCCGTATTATGAAGAAGCTGACAAACTCAAAGCATTAGAGTCAATTACACTGCAAGATATTATTGATAATCGCCGTGAAGTCATTAAAAACGCGGCACTTCAAGCGTTGATTATTGGTAACTTAACGCCAGAGCAAAGCCGCAATATTGCTAAATCTGCACACGAATTATTAGGTAATCAAGGCACAGAATATTGGATCGGTGAAACATTAGTATTCAATAAATTAGATGCTGTTGAATTCCAAAATAAATCGAAGAGCACAGATAACGCATTAGGTGAGCTTTATATCCCAACCGGTTATAGCCGCCTTGAAGGTCAGGCTATCTCTTCTGTGTTAGCGTCTGTGATCAAACCTTGGTTCTATGATCAATTACGAACAGAAGAGCAACTAGGTTATGCGGTATTTGCTTATCAAGGCACTATGGGGGAACAGTCTGGCTTAGGTTTCTTATTGCAAAGTAATGCAAAACCCCCTGTCTACTTAAATGAGCGCTATAACGCATTTTATCAACAAGCCTACGAACGTTTGAAAAAAATGAACGAGGCTGATTTTAATCAGTATAAACAGGCGATTATTACCGAAGTTAAACAGCCACCTCAAACATTTTATGAAGAAGTTTCTCTTTATCGAGCTGATTTCCATCGTAATAACGTAAAATATGATGGACGTGAAAAACTCTTAGCTGAACTTAATAAAGTAACGTTAAAACAAGCTATTGAGTTTTATGAAAAAGCAATTATAAAACCGAACGGATTTATTTTTGTCTCTCAAATTATTGGTAAAGATGGCAAAGAGGCTGATTACGCCGAAAATAAACAATGGAAACGTTACGCTACGGTAAGTGAATTGCAAAAAACTTTACCTATTGAGGAAATTAAAGAGTGAGTGAAGTGATACAGGCACAGCCATTAAACCCGTATACACTTCCTTTGTACCAAAGACGCCTGATTGAGGCGTCAGCGGGAACAGGGAAAACGTATACCATAGGGTTGTTGTATTTACGGTTGCTTCTTGGATTAGGCGGAGAGTCTGCATTCTACCGCCCTCTCAGTGTTGAAGAGATTTTAGTTGTGACATTTACGGATGCGGCGACAGATGAATTACGATCACGTATTCGTAAAAATATCCACGAACTAAGACTTGCCTGTATCCGTCATGATGTTGAAAGTAGCGATGATACTTACCTCGAGTTACTTAAACAGATCCCTAATAAAGAGCTAGCTGCACAGTGGTTGCTAGAAGCAGAACGCCAAATGGATGAAGCGGCTATTTATACCATTCATGGCTTTTGTCAGCGTATGTTAGCAAACAATGCATTTGAATCAGGAGTCTTGTTTGAACAAGTCTTGATCCAAGATGAATATGAGCTCAAAAAACGGGTCTGTGCTGACTTCTGGCGCCGTCATTGTTATCCACTTTCTTATGATGTTGCACATGCAGTAAGCCAGATTTGGTCTGGCCCTGAACAACTGCTTTATGAGATACAGCCTTATTTACAAGGTGAAATGCCTGAAATCGAAGGTGTGGCATTAGACAGTGAAAATGAATCCGTCAAAGAGCGCCATAAAGCGGTTATTGAAGCAATTAACAAGGTGAAAGCGCGTTGGAATGAACATCATCATGAAATTGAAGCATGGATAACTGCTTCAGGTGTTGATAAACGTAGTTATAGCAGTCGTTTCTTACCTAAATGGATTGAAGAAATTACGCTGTGGGCGTCAACATTAGAAACGAAAAGCTATCAATTACCTGATTGTTTAGTGCGTTTCTCTCAAGAAACGTTAAATGAGAAGACCACTAAAGGTCTTGCACCAGAGCATATTCTTTTTGTTGAAATTGAACAATTAACAAAGCAAAGCCTGACTCTGCGTGATGTCATTCTAGTCAACGCGATCCCTGAAATACGCCAAGGCATTGAAAATGAAAAGGTGCGTCGTGGTGAAATGGGATTTGATGATTTATTAACTCGTTTAGATAGAGCATTGAAACGTGAAGGTGGTGAAGCTTTAGCGCAAGCGATTCGTGAACGTTACCCAGTTGCAATGATCGATGAATTCCAAGATACGGATCCCCAACAATATCGTATTTTTGATGCAATTTATGGTGAGTATGAAAACAGTGGATTGTTGTTTATCGGTGATCCTAAACAGGCAATTTATGCTTTCCGTGGTGCAGATATTTTTACTTATATTCAAGCTCGAAAGCAGACATCTCATCACTACACATTAAATACTAACTGGCGCTCTGCGCCGGGTATGGTGAATGCAGTTAACTCGCTTTTTATGCGTTCCAATGCGCCATTTTTATTTGAGCATATTCCTTTTATTGAAGTCACCTCGGCTGAAAAAAACCAAGACATGGCCTTTATTTACCATGATAAACCGATCCCACCTTTTAACTTTTGGCTTGCTGAGGGTGAAAGTGTTTCTACGGGAAATTATGAGCAAATCATGGCAGCGCAATGTGCCGCACAAATTCGTGACTGGTTATCAGCAGGGGATCAGCAACAGGCTTGGCTGATTGAACAAGGTACAAAAAAAGCGGTTACGTCTGCTGATATTATGGTGCTGGTGCGTAGTCGTAGAGAAGCGATACTGATCCGTGATGCACTGAATTTGCTTTCAATACAATCTGTATTTTTATCCAATCGTGAAAGTGTATTTGAAACCAACGAAGCGAAAGATCTACTTTGGTTATTACAAGCAGTTGTAACACCTGAGAAAGAACGTGTATTAAGGGCATCTTTAGCCAGCCGATTATTTGGTTTTAGCGCAAAGCAAATTGATGATCTGAACGGCAGTGAGCCACGCTGGAATAGTTACGTGGAGAAATTTGCTGATTACTACGCACTATGGCAAAAGCGTGGTGTTTTACCGATGTTGCGTAAAATCATGATGGACAATCAAATTGCGGAAAATTTACTCGCAAGTATTGATGGTGAGCGCCGGCTTACAGATATCATGCATCTAGGTGAATTATTACAAGAAACATCATTACAACTTGATAGTGAGCACGCTCTTATTCGTTGGTTAGCACAACAGATTTCTCATCCTGATGCACAATCTGAAAGTCAACAAATGCGTTTGGAAAGTGACCGAAATCTTGTGCGAATTTGTACTATCCATAAATCGAAAGGTCTTGAATATCCTATTGTTTGCTTACCTTTTGCTTGTAATTACCAAGAACAGAAAGGGGCACTTTATCATGATAGAGAGAAATTTTACGCAAAATTAGATATTTTTAGCCGACCTGAAAGTTTACGCTTAGCGGATGAAGAGCGCTTAGCTGAAGATTTACGTTTACTTTATGTGGCATTAACACGATCTAAATTCAGCTGTTATGTTGGTGTTGCTCCTCTTGTTAAAGGGAACAAACGTAAATCAGGTCTTACCGATCTGCATAAAAATGCTTTAGGGTATTTATTACAGCAAGGCGAAGAAGGCAATAGTGAATTATTGCATCAATCAATTCACGCTTTATTAGATGATAATATCAGTGTAACAACGCTTGATAATATATCAGCACATCGTTATCAGCCTCAATTAGTAACGGAAACAAAACTTGAAGCGGCTATATTTAAACGTCAAATTCATGATAATTGGCGTATAACGAGCTATTCAGGATTAACCTATCAGCATTCAAATCGTAGCTATCATTTTGATTTAGGTGATATTGAGGCTTTGGTGCAATCTATCGCACCGGGACTTGATACAGATGCTAAAGGAGAGAAGCAACAAGGTGAAATTGATGAAAATTCTATTCATCATTTCCCTCGTGGTGCAGTAGCGGGAACGTTCTTACACAGTTTGTTGGAAGTATTAGATTTTTCGCAACCTATTGATGAACTTTGGATACAAGGACAATTGACCGCTCAAGGCTTTGATGAAAAGTGGGCTCCCCTTTTAGTCACATGGATGGAAACACTGTTTCATACACCGCTTAATTCTCAAGGATTGTGTCTTGCTGATATCCCAAAATCACAACAACTTGATGAATTACAATTCTATTTACCTATTGAGAAAGAGATATCATCAGCTCAACTGACTCAATTGATTAGTCAGTTTGATCCTCTATCAAAACGTTGTCCGGCTTTGCAATTTCAACAAGTAGAAGGGATGCTCAAAGGCTTTATTGACTTAGTCTTTTCTTGGGAAGGTAAATACTATGTTGTGGATTATAAATCGAATTGGTTAGGTGAATCGAGTGAGGATTACACACAAGAAGCGATGATGAATGCAATGATGGATCATCGTTACGACTTGCAATATCAACTCTATACCTTAGCGTTACATCGTTTTTTACAGCAGCGCATCTCTGATTATGATTACAAAAGCCACTTTGGAGGAATTTATTACCTCTTCTTACGTGGTATAGACAAAGCACATCCCGGAAATGGCGTTTATGCCCATTTGCCTGATGAAGCTTTTGTTTTGGCGCTAGATTCACTCTTTACAGGTAAAAGTAGCAAACCTGATGTAGTCGGTGAGAAATAAAAATGATCAAACTATTAAAACAAGCGATTACACACAACTTATTACGACCGCTAGATCTTCGATTTGCACAAATGCTGGTTGAAGATGAAAACCCTATTTTACTGTTTGTATTTGCTTATTTGAGTGCTCAAACTGGTGCGGGTCATGTTTGTTTACCATTGAATATTATTCAAAAAGATCAACTGTTTGATGGCAGGCAAAAAGAGTTTGCACAAGAAGTTTGGCAAAAAATGGGTAATCCTTCTGCTAAAAAAATTGTCGAAGAGTTGACTCATTGTCATTGCGTTAATCAAAGCCGTGATGATCTTTCCGTCCCCATTATTTTAGATAATGAACTTCTTTATCTACAAAGAATGTGGAGCTATGAAGAGAAAGTGGCTCAATTTTTTAGGCAAGCGCATACCATTGTTGATATTGATGAAAATGAATTAATTAAGGTACTCAATCAGCTGTTTCCAGCAACGAAAGAAAGCCAAGAAACAAATTGGCAAAAAGTGGCTGCCAGTGTTGCTATCACAAGTCCGATCTCTATTATTTCTGGCGGTCCCGGAACGGGAAAAACGACAACAGTAGCTAAAATTTTAGCGGCTTTTGTGATGCTCACATCGAATGAAAAGCCGATTATTCAATTAGCGGCTCCTACAGGTAAAGCGGCTGCGAGATTAACAGAATCTTTAGGCCACGCTCTGGCACAACTTAATTTAAGTGAAGACGAAAATAAGTGGATGCCAAAGCAGGCACAAACTATTCATCGTTTATTAGGTGCTCAACCTGAAAGTCAACAAGTGCGCTACCATAAAGATAATCCATTACAGCTTGATATTCTGGTGGTTGATGAAGCTTCAATGGTTGATTTACCTATGATGGCACGCCTGATTGATGCACTTCCATCAAAATGTCATGTTATTTTCTTAGGTGATAAAGACCAACTTGCTTCTGTTGAGGCCGGTGCTGTACTAGGTGATATTTGCCGTTTTTCTGAAGATGGTTTCAGCCAAAAAAGATTTGAGCAGATTAATTATTTAACTCAAGGTGAATTGGTTAAATCGACGGAGATTATTCCTGTCTCTCAAACACCCGTATCTGTCGTCAGTGATTCTCTGTGCCTATTACGTAAAAGCTACCGTTTTGGTGAAGATTCAGGGATAGGACAACTTGCTTTTGCGGTTAATAAAGGGCAGACCAAAACAGCCATCGCGTTACTAAAAAAAGCTGAAATTAGCCCACAACAACTAGAAATAGCATTAGAGCCTCAAGATGTGAGCTTTATTGCTTTAGAGTCAAAAGAAAGCTATTTATTGATGATACAAGATGCCGTTAATGCCTATCGGGAGTATCTCACTTTAGTTTCTCAAAAAGCATCACCTGATATTATTCTTAATGCATTTAACCAATACCGTTTATTGTGCGCACGACGAGAAGGCCCTTTTGGGGTGAGTGGTTTAAATGACAGAATTGAAATGTTATTGCATCGCCAGAGATTGATCCGCCGTCCTACAAATAGTTATCAAAGTGATTATATTGGGCGTCCCATTATGATCCAACGAAATGACAGTACGTTAGGTCTGTTTAATGGCGATATTGGCATTATGCTCAATAACGATGAAGGTGAAATGAAGGCCTTTTTTCAACTACCTGATGGGAAATTGAAAGCAATCCAACCGAGTCGATTACCGCAACATGAAACTGCGTATGTAATGACTGTGCATAAATCACAAGGTTCTGAATTTACTCATACGGCGTTAGTACTACCCGATAAATTTTCACCAGTTGTTAGTCGTGAATTGCTGTATACCGCATTAACACGCGCTAAACAGAAGCTTTCTCTTTATGCTTCAGAGTCTATGGTGAAAATGGCAATACAAACACGTATTCAACGTCGAAGTGGATTAATTGATAAATTACGTTATTAGTGGTTAGTTAAGAATGGAAAATCACAAAAGACAGGCATTGAGAGGGATCCTGTCTTTTTTGTGCTCGGTAATTACTCTTTATGTAAGTCTAAAATCAGAATTTTAGAGCGCCGTTGGTAATTATAAAGCGCTTGTTTTTCAATAGGTAGCTTATCAATTTCAGCAGGTTCAAATCCTTTTTCTTGAAACCAGTGTATGCTACGCGTTGTTAGAACAAACAGCTTTTCTAACCCTAATTGCTTAGCATGTGCTGAAATACGTTGTAGCAAAACCTCACCACGGCAAGAGCTACGATAATCTGGATGTACTGCAACACAAGCCATCTCACCAATTTTTTCTGATGGATAAGGGTAGAGCGCTGCGCATGCAATCGTCATATTATCGCGTTCAATAATAGTGAATTGGTCAATTTCAATTTCCAATTGTTCTCTTGAACGCCTGACTAAAATACCTTGCTGTTCTAATGGGCGAATAAGTTCGAGTATGCCACCAATATCATTAATATTTGCTCTACGAACTTTCTCTGCACTCTCCATGACGATTTGAGTACCAATACCATCACGAGAGAATAATTCTTGAATAAGCGCACCATCAGATTGATAACTTAGTAAGTGGCTGCGCTCTACACCACGACGACAGGCTTTAACCGCTCCCCGTAAGAATCTTACTGTACCTGAATGGTAATCACCCTCGGTTTGTAGCTCTCGAATTTTATCTTCAGCTTGATTAGGTAGCAGTTCAGAAACAATGTGACCTTCTTCGTCGATAACACCTTGGAATGAGCAAAAACCAATCAGTTTTTGTGCTTTAAGTTTTATCGCAAGCTGGGTTGCCACTTCTTCTGAGGTGAGATTAAAACTTTCACCTGTAACAGACACGGCAACTGGGCCAATTAATACAATGGCATTGCTGTCTAACTGGCGATGAATAGCCTCTTCATCGATACGACGAATTTTTCCGCTATGACAATAATCAACGCCATCATCAACCCCTAATGGCTGTGCGATAACAAAGTTACCACTGACAACATTAATATGCGCACCTTGTAATGGCGTATTGCTTAAACTCATTGATAGGCGAGCTGTAATATCGAGTTGCAATGTACCCGCAGCTTGTTTAACGATTTCTAAGGTTTTGCTATCTGTGATGCGCGTATATTTATGATAAATCGGAGATACTTTTTGTACTTCAAGCGCAGTATCAATTTGTGGGCGAGCACCATAAACAACCACTAAACGAATGCCTAGGCTGTGTAACAACCCAATATCATTAATGATAGATGGGAAGTTTTCATGAGCAATGGCTTCACCCCCCAGCATAATGACAAATGTTTTGCCTCTATGTGCATTAATATACGGAACCGAGTGGCGGAATCCATCGACCAATTCGGTGCTACGCTCTTTCATAAAACCCTCTCAAGTGAATTTTTATTCGAATTTAATGTATTTTTATTCTTTTTGGAGAGGAATGGCAAGTAAAATCCTATCTTATTGTTTTCCCTGAAGGCAGAATATTCGTGTAAAAGTGAGTAATTGTGCTGTTTTTAAGTGACAGTGAAGTGTGGATTGGGTAAAGTTTTTCGTTCTTAACTTTTTTTATCTCTTTTTAGAGTTTATTGACGTTAATCGTTTTTTTGGAATATTTTCATGAGTCATTCTGAGCACAATCAAACTCGTCGTCGTCTTGTTAAAGGAATTGGCGCGTTATTATTGTTAAGTGTTAGTCCTGTTGGTCTTGCTGCCACGGCATCTATTGTTGCTGTGAGGGTTTGGCCTGCATCGACTTATACTCGCGTGACTATAGAATCCAGTACACCACTGAAATATCGTCAGTTTGCATTATCAAATCCTGAACGTATTGTGGTGGATTTAGAAGGTATTCAACTTAATAGCGTACTGAAAGGTG
This sequence comes from Proteus alimentorum, assembly GCF_002607735.1. Lineage (GTDB taxonomy): Bacteria > Pseudomonadota > Gammaproteobacteria > Enterobacterales > Enterobacteriaceae > Proteus > Proteus alimentorum. The sequence goes on along the minus strand of NZ_NBVR01000020.1, from coordinate 54,846 downwards.
TTGCTAATCAGGTTCAGACTAGCGATCCGTATTTAAAACTTATTCGCGTTGGTCAAAATACACCTAAAACAGTACGACTGGTATTTGAAGTAAAAACGCCTGTACAACCCCAAATGTTTACGCTTAAGCCTGTGGCTGAATTTAAAAACCGTTTGGTGTTAGATTTCTACCCAAGCCATGGTGCTGACACGGAAGACGATCCTCTGTTAGCACTATTGCGTGAATATAACGACGGTGATTTACAGCAAGCAGTGCCAGCACAAACCGACACACGTAAACCGGGTAGAGCAGGGCGAGATAGACCCATCATTATCATGATTGATCCTGGTCATGGAGGGGAAGATCCTGGGGCAATTGGTAAATATAAAACACGTGAAAAAGATGTGGTTTTACAAATTGCTCGTCGCTTAAGAACGCTTATTGATAAAGACGCCAAAATGAAGGCGTATATGACACGTAATGAAGATGTTTTTATTCCATTGACAGTACGTGTTGCTAAAGCGCGAAAAATGCAGGCAGATTTATTTGTCTCTATCCATGCTGATGCGTTTACAAACCGCTCTGCAAGGGGGTCATCTGTTTTTGCTTTATCAAAAACGGGGGCAACCAGTAATACGGCACGTTATCTTGCTCAAACACAAAATGAGTCTGACTTAATTGGTGGGGTGAGTAAAAGCGGCGATCGTTATGTTGATCATGCCATGTTAGATCTTGTGCAAACTGCGACGATTAATGACAGCCTAAAATTTGGTAGCGAAGTACTTAAGCTCATGGGTGGGATTAATAAACTGCATAAAAATAAAGTCGACCAGGCAGGTTTTGCGGTATTAAAAGCGCCAGAAATTCCATCAATTCTGGTTGAAACGGCCTTTATCAGTAATATTGAAGAAGAGAAAAAACTGAAAACAGCTAAGTTCCAGCAACAAATTGCTGAATCTATCTTTAAAGGGATCAAAGCTTATTTTGCTAATGGCGGTGAATTAACCTTAGCTGATCGTAGCTAATCTCTCTCTATCTCCTTTTCTTATAGCCCAATAGAAAGCCAATATCATGTGCTTTCTATTGGCGTTTTTATTGTATTTTCAACACAATAAATCTATCTAATACAATGCGTTATTAAGATAAAAGAAATTTTATTTAGTAAATCTATGGGGGATAAAATTAGGTTTGTAAATTAAGAGAAAAAATAAGAGGAAATCTTGAAGAGAAATTGGTTGCGGGAGCTGGATTTGAACCAACGACCTTCGGGTTATGAGCCCGACGAGCTACCATGCTGCTCCATCCCGCGACTGAATTGTTGTTTATAGAATTGGTTGCGGGAGCTGGATTTGAACCAACGACCTTCGGGTTATGAGCCCGACGAGCTACCATGCTGCTCCATCCCGCGACTGAATTGTTGTTTATAGAATTGGTTGCGGGAGCTGGATTTGAACCAACGACCTTCGGGTTATGAGCCCGACGAGCTACCATGCTGCTCCATCCCGCGACTGAATTGTTGTTTATAGAATTGGTTGCGGGAGCTGGATTTGAACCAACGACCTTCGGGTTATGAGCCCGACGAGCTACCATGCTGCTCCATCCCGCGACTGAATTGTTGTTTATAGAATTGGTTGCGGGAGCTGGATTTGAACCAACGACCTTCGGGTTATGAGCCCGACGAGCTACCATGCTGCTCCATCCCGCGACTGAATTGTTGTTTATAGAATTGGTTGCGGGAGCTGGATTTGAACCAACGACCTTCGGGTTATGAGCCCGACGAGCTACCATGCTGCTCCATCCCGCGACTGAATTGTTGTTTATAGAATTGGTTGCGGGAGCTGGATTTGAACCAACGACCTTCGGGTTATGAGCCCGACGAGCTACCATGCTGCTCCATCCCGCGACTGAATTGTTGTTTATAGAATTGGTTGCGGGAGCTGGATTTGAACCAACGACCTTCGGGTTATGAGCCCGACGAGCTACCATGCTGCTCCATCCCGCGACTGAATTGTTGTTTATAGAATTGGTTGCGGGAGCTGGATTTGAACCAACGACCTTCGGGTTATGAGCCCGACGAGCTACCATGCTGCTCCATCCCGCGACTGATACTATAACTTACTGCTTTGTGAATTGGTTGCGGGGGCCAGATTTGAACTGACGACCTTCGGGTTATGAGCCCGACGAGCTACCAAGCTGCTCCACCCCGCGTCTCCACAGAGGGGCACTATACTCAGGATCTGCCGAGTTGCAAGTTTTTTATGAAATTTTTACAGTTTTCTTTTAAAAACGGTCAGAAATAATACATCGAGATGCAAATTTAGGCAGTTATACTCGTCACGCTTCAAGTTATTTAGCGTATATACTTAAGGTTTAAAAGTCATATTGATTGGGTGATAATAGAAAGTCTTAGCAATTACCATATTCATATCTTTATTGATTTTGCTTTGGTATCTTTCTAACTCAGAATCAACACTCAAATTTAGTCATTAAGCGGGTCAAAAATGGTTACTTGGCGAAAATCGTTAATTTTAGGTATGTTAGCGCTTGCCTTGACAGGATGTCATCGTCCGACAGAGCAAGGGCAACAGTATAAAGATGGAAAGCTTAAGCAAGATCTCATTGAGGTAAGTTCGCCAAATACGCAAGGTACACCTATTAATGGCCCTGATTACTTACAACAAGTCCGCCAGATAAACCAAACATCATCTCGTTTGTATAATAGCAATAAAGAGACTTATCAGGCGGTTGAAAACTGGTTACGCTCTGGTGCAGATACACGTCAATTACGTCAGTTCAATCTTTCTGCATTTCAAATGGAAGGTGTTGATAATTACGGCAATGTTCAATTTACTGGATATTACACGCCTGTTCTTGAGGCCCGTTTAACGCAACAAGGTGAATTCCAATACCCTCTTTATAAAATGCCAGCTAATAGTCGTTCAAAATTGCCTTCTCGCGCTGCTATTTATAATGGCGCATTAAGCCAATCTTTAATTGCAGCTTATAGTAACTCCATTATGGATAATTTTATGATGGAAGTTCAGGGAAGTGGTTATGTTGATTTTGGTGATGGTAAACCTTTAACGTTTTTTGGTTATGCAGGGAAAAACGGACACCCTTACCGTAGTATTGGCAAAGTACTTATTGATAAGGGTGAAGTAGAAAGAAAAGATATGTCTATGCTCGCTATCAGAGATTGGGCGGATAAGCACAATGATGCTGAAGTGAGAAAATTATTAGAAGAAAATCCATCATTTGTTTTTTTCAAACCTGAGCCTTTTACACCCGTTAGAGGTGCCAGTGCTATCCCACTTGTTGCACTGGCCTCAGTGGCTTCTGACAGAAGTATTATTCCAGCTGGCACGGTATTACTCGCTGAAATTCCTATACTTGATAATACTGGTAATTTTACAGGCGAATATCAAATGCGTTTAATGGTGGCATTAGATGTCGGTGGGGCAATTAAAGGCCATCATTTCGATATTTATCATGGAATTGGTAAAGATGCTGGTCATATGGCAGGTTTTTATAATCATTATGGGCGTGTTTGGGTATTAAAAAAATCACAACTTAACTTATTAAACCCTTCGTCATAAAAACGATTTACTCTTTATCTGCTCATTATTCACGGTAAAATTATGCAAACGACATGGCTATTGATATTAATGGCCATGATTATTTCTGTTATTTAGGTTGTTATCGCATTATGCAAAATTCATTGTCAGATTCATATTTACAACGCTTTTCTGGAATAGGGCGACTTTACGGGCAAAAAGCGTTGTCTTATTTTGCGCAGGCTCATATCTGTGTCGTGGGTATAGGTGGGGTTGGCAGTTGGGCTGCTGAAGCATTAGCACGTAGTGGTATTGGTGCTATCACCTTAATTGATATGGATGATGTGTGTGTGACTAACACTAATCGTCAAATACATGCGTTGAAAGAAAGCGTGGGGCAACCTAAATGCGACGTGATGAAACAGCGTATTTTAGAAATCAATCCAGAATGCAAAGTGACCAGTATTGATGATTTTGTGACAGTTGATAATGTCGCTGAAATGATGAATAACAACTTTGATTATGTCATTGATGCAATTGATAGTGTAAGACCAAAGGCTGCATTATTAGCCTATTGTCGCCGTTATAAAATTCCGGTGATCACAACGGGTGGTGCTGGTGGACAAATTGATCCAACACAAATCCAAGTGGTTGATTTGGCAAAAACAATTCAAGATCCTTTGGCTGCTAAATTAAGAGAGCGTTTGAAATCTGATTTTAATGTCGTAAAAAATAGTAAGGGAAAACTGGGGATCGACTGTGTTTTCTCAACAGAACAACTCGTTTATCCACAAGGTGATGGGACGGTTTGTGCGGCAAAAAGTACCGCTGATGGTGTGAAACGTATGGATTGTTCCGCCGGATTTGGGGCTGTAACGATGGTAACGGCATCGTTTGGTTTTATTGCGGTGTCTCATGCGTTGAAGAAGATGCTCGCAAAGGCGCAACGTACTCGGCCACAGCGTTGTTGACTGCGTTCATTCGCACTAGTCACATACTGATGTATGCTCCTAGCGACTTATTCACTTGTCGCCTAGCTGTGACTTGAATTATTTAGAGTATCGACTTGTTATATATTAACTTATTAATGAATTTTATTTTTAATCACAGGTTATATGCTCCTAGCGACTTATTCACTTGTCGCCTAGCTACATCTTGAATTATTTAGAGTATAAAACTTAATACTGGGAGGTGAGTGATTTCAATCGCGCGATAATCGCATTCACTCCATCTGTGCGAGATTGGCTAATTTGATTAGCCAATCCTAATTGATCAAAAATCGCTAACATATCGATATCAGCTATTTCTTGCGCCGTTTTATTTTCAACTGTGGCTAAAATAATAGTCAGTAAGCCTTTTACAATACGACCATCACTATCGCCATAGACATGGTATTTTCCCTCATTATTTAATTCGACACCTAGCCACACTCTGTTCTCACATCCCTTGATCTCTTTTTCTGTTGTTTTTAATTCATCAGGTAACGCGGGTAATTTACGAGACAGTTGAATTAATTGACGATATTTGTCTTCCCATGCTTTTGCTTTTTGGAAATCCTCAAGCAAGATCGCTAAGGTAATTTCATGACCAAATGGGTGCTGAGTTGCAAGCAACAGTGTGTTGTTATTCATTTCAATTATTCATCTTTTAAGAGTGTTAGAGCGAATTTAACGGCATTAATAAAAGCATCAATATCAGTGTGTTGATTATAAGGCATAAAAGAAATGCGTAAACAGCCTGAAATGTTTAATGAATCAATAAGAGGTTGTGCGCAGTGTTGCCCTGTGCGTAATGCAATACCTTTCTCTGTGATTAATGTTGCTAAATCGCTATGATGAACACCTTCGAAATTGAAAGAAACAACCGATGAGTTGGCGGCTCGGTAACTGATAAATCCATTTAGCTCACTCAGACGCTTTTCCGCTTCTTCTGCAAGCTCAAGAGCATATTGGTTAGCATGATGCATATCTTGTTTTTCTAACCATGCTAATGTGGCTGAAAAGGCAATAACACTCGCAACATTAGGTGTTCCAGCTTCAAAACGTTGAGGGATCGGGGCTGGAGTAAAACCATCAAATGTTGCGTTAGTTAGCATTTTCCCCCCACCATGCCAAGGTGCCATATCCTCTAAATGTTTTCGTTTGCCATAACAAATACCTAATCCATTAGGACCATAAAGTTTATGGGCAGAAAAAACATAGAAATCAATATCAAATGCTGTGACATCTGTTGGGTGATGCGCAATACCTTGTGCTCCATCGACAATCAGTAAGCAATTATCATATTGATGAACGCATTGGGACACTTTATCTAATGCGATTTGAGCGCCTGTCACATTCGACATTTGGCTAACAGCGACAATTCGTGTCCGCTTATTGATTAAAGCATTTAAGTTATCAATTGAAGGTAAAAAATGATCCTCAATTGCCCAACGGATCACTCGTGCGCCAGTTTGTTCTGCCAATATCAACCAAGGAATAAGGTTTGCATGATGTTCTTGCTCACTCACAATTATTTCATCGCCTGCTTGTAAGCGTGGACGAAAATAACCTTGAGCAATAAGGTTGAGTGATTCTGTGGTGCCTTTTGTCCAAATAATCGTATCACTATCAGCGCTATTGATTAATTCGGCAACTTGTTGACGTGTCGCCTCATATTGTTGCGTTGTCTCTTTAGCATGCTGATATTGGCTACGATGAACCGTCGCAAAATCATGGCGATAAAACGCATCTGAGGCTTCTATCATGGCGAGAGGCTTTAATGCAGTTGCAGCACTATCGAGATAAATAGTCTTTTCTTTAAGAGCAGGAAATTGTTGTCGAAATAAATCAGGTGAAAATACGTTCATAGTTAGGCTGTATTGGTAGACGAATAAATTTTCGTGATTTGTCGTTAAAAATAGGGCGTATAGATTATACGGTTAATTATATTTATTTATAACGGAAACCTGAGAGCATCCGTTTGTTATGAGTCATTGCACCCATAATAACACGATTAAGATGATGAAAGTTCACTCAATAAAAAATCACTGAGATCAGATTAATATTCTATTTTTTCTTGTTTTAAATTAATGGGGATAATTTGTAGTGAGTTTTTTTAGAATAATGATGATAAGTCCATTATAAAAAATGGTTGAAAACATCAAAATGGCATGTGTGAGTAATTAAAAAGCAGAGAAAAATAGGGAATAAAAAAAGCACCGCCTTGGCGGTGCACTATAAAATCACTATGGACAGACAGGGTAAATGTACAGGAAGTGAAAAAAAACAGTAGCATCAGCTACTAAGTCTGGAATTTCCAGACAACTTGCAAACACAACATCACAACCACAAAGCCAAAAGTTTTGTAGTATTGCTACTACACAACTTTTCGTTCCGGCTTAGGAAGTGCGCTTACTATAGGTATTTACTGGCTAATCATCAAGGGACAATTTATAATGCTTCGCATAAAAAAAACTAATGATGAAAGTTAGGGTCTACTAATAGCCAAAATAGGGGTTTAAGAACCGAATATGTCTAAACGTTTACCGCCATTAAATGCGCTTAGGGTTTTTGATTCAGCGGCACGTCATTTAAGTTTTACTAAAGCCGCTGAAGAATTATTTGTGACACAAGCAGCAGTGAGCCACCAAATTAAAACATTAGAAGAATTCCTTGGGCTAAAATTATTTAGAAGACGCAACCGTTCTCTTTTACTAACGGAAGAAGGGCAGAGTTATTACCTCGATATTAAGGAAATTTTTTCATCAATTAACGAGGCAACTCGCAAATTATTAGCTCGAAGCGCGAAAGGCGCACTTACTGTTAGCCTTTCTCCAAGTTTTGCTATTCAATGGTTAGTACCACGGCTGTCTGGATTCAATCAAGCTTATCCGGGAATTGATGTACGAATTCAGGCTGTTGATAGAGAAGAAGATAAGCTGGCTGACGATGTTGATGTAGCCATTTTTTATGGTAGAGGAAATTGGACTGGGTTACGTACAGACCGCCTTTATGCGGAATATTTGATCCCTGTTTGTGCACCATCTTTACTTACAGGTGAAAAACCACTAAAAACCCCATCCGATCTGATTTATCATACACTGTTACATGATACATCTCGTCGAGATTGGCAGGCTTATGTGCGTCAATTAGAGATACAAAATCAGATAAATGTGCAACAAGGGCCTATTTTTAGCCATAGTTCAATGGTGATACAGGCGGCTGTACATGGACAAGGCGTTGCATTAGTTAATAATGTAATGGCTCGTAGTGAAATAGAATCAGGTCGATTAGTAAGACCTTTTCCAGATGTTCTTGTTAGTAAAAATGCATTTTATTTAGTTTGCCAAGATAGTCAGGCTGAATTGGGTAAAATTGCGGCTTTTCGCCAATGGATTTTATCTCAAGCAGCGAATGAGCAAGAAAAGCTGGGTTTACTGACATCATCTTAATATTGCGATTGGCAAATATCTTCTAGATAGGAAGGAATAAACAGTGAATAGTCGTACATTGCTTATGTTTTCCGCGATTAGTGGCTTCTTTTATGTTGCTTTTGGTGCATTTGCAACTCATAAGCTTGCACCTCATTTATCGCCACAACATTGGGAATACATTCAGTTAGCGATGCGCTACCAAATCGTCCATACCTTATTACTTGTCGGGATCGCGGCAATGTTAATGCGTAAAACCATTTTATGGTTTTATTGGGCTGGCATTTTCTTTGGTGTTGGTATTCTACTTTTTAGTGGTAGCCTTTATTGTATGGCGCTAACACAAGTTAGATTATTATCTTATTTTACGCCAATTGGTGGATTTAGTTTTCTTATTGGTTGGACTTTAATTTTTATTGGCGCTTTGCGTCTAAGGGCACCGGCGTCTCGCCATGAATAAAGTTGCATTATATTGTCGCCAAGGTTTTGAAAAAGAGTGCGCGGCTGAGATTACGGATAAAGCAGGTCAAATCGGCGTTTACGGTTTTCCTCGTGTTAAAGAGGGAAGTGGTTATGTGATCTTTGAATGCTACCAAGAAGGTGAAGCAGACAAGATCGCGCGTGAAGTGAGTTTCCGTGAATTAATTTTTGCTCGTCAGATGTTTGTGACAGGTGAATTGCTTAAAGATTTACCGCCAGAAGATAGAATTACACCGATTGTTGGAATGCTAAAAGGTGCTGTCGAAAAAGCAGGTGAACTTCGAGTTGAAGTTGCAGACACTAATGAAAGCAAAGAATTATTAAAATTCTGCCGTAAATTTACAGTGCCATTACGTAATCATTTACGTAATGAGAAAATTTTGCTGAAAGTAGAGAATTTTAGCCGTCCTATTGTCCATGTGTTTTTCATTGCACCGGGATGTTGTTATGTTGGCTATTCTTATAGTTTTAATAATTCCGCATTTTATATGGGGATTCCTCGATTAAAATTCCCATCAGATGCGCCAAGTCGTTCAACATTAAAACTTGAAGAAGCATTTCATATTTTTATTCCTTATGAGGAGTGGGAAGAGCGTTTAGCAAGTGGAATGAAAGCGGTCGATTTAGGGGCATGCCCCGGTGGTTGGACATATCAATTAGTCAAACGCAGCATGATGGTACATGCTGTTGATAATGGCCCAATGGCACAGTCTTTGATGGATACAGGACAAGTTCGTCATCACCAAGTTGATGGCTTTAAATTTGAACCGACATCTAAAAATATCACATGGCTTGTTTGTGATATGGTTGAAAAGCCAGCCAAAGTGGCGGCATTAATGACAACTTGGATTGCTAATGAATGGTGTCGTGAAGCTATCTTTAACCTAAAACTGCCAATGAAAAAACGTTATGAGGAAGTCTCTCATATTCTTGAAAAAATAAAGTCAGAGTTAGCGGAAAAAGGGATTAACGTTAAGATCCAAGCTAAACACCTTTATCATGATAGAGAAGAAATAACGGTTCATATTCAAAATATTTGGGCTGCTTATCGACCAGATCGTGAGTTCTAAAAACGTTCAAAGCATATTGATTTATCGATGACAATAAAAGGCTAAGCTTATAATTATAAATAGAAGCTTAGCTTTTTTAATGGGAGTTAGTGATTTAAAGATATTAACTCGTTGAGTTTTAAAGACTGAGATCTTCACTATTTTAAACGTAACTGTTGCAGATTACCGTTTAATTGAATATCAGTACGTAATGTCGTGATTTTCCGACTGATAAATGCAGACTCTTTATGGGTGATCAGTTTGTTTTGCCATTTAGTAGGAACATCATCAATATGCTGATAGAGCGATTCTAGATCTGGATGAAGTTTCAAAAGCTCAGTAGCACTTTTAGGCCCAATACCAGGAACTCCAGCAACCTTACTGCTACTTACGCCCGTTAATCCCCAATAGTCGGTAAGTTGAGAGGGTTCAACACCAAATTCAGATCTAATAAATTCTAAATCTAACCAGCGTCGTTGAAAATAATCGCGTATACGAATAGAGGGAGAAAGTAATTGGCAATAACCTTTATCCGTTGAAATAATCGTAACTCGAAAACCCGCACTTGCCACTTTTGTTGCCAATGTTGCTGCAACATCATCTGCTTCATCACCGCCAGAGTGCCAGCTCTGTATTCCTAAATTAAGTAACATTGCTTTAATTTCAGGTAATTGTTGTCGCAAGTCATCAGGCATTGGTGTGCGACCCGCTTTATAATCGGGTAAGAGTTGATGTCGCCAACTACCGTCTCTGTCATCTTCATCAAAGACAGCTACGGCATGAGTGGGTTGTGTGTGACCAAGCAGTTGGTTGACACTTTGTTCACACACAGTCTGGCAGGAAGAACCTGATGCCGCATGAATGCGGCGGATCAGGTTTAAAGCATCAATAATCAGCAAATGTATCATAATAAATTAGCTGATAATCTCGTAACATGGTTGGTAAGCGGTACCGCCCGGAAGTTTCATACGATGTTGCTCAACAAAACCCGCTAATAAAATATCCATGCGACGCATAATTTCACGATCACCATGAATTTTATAAGGGCCGTAAGCTTCAATCGCTTTCATACCCACTTCTTTTACGTTACCCGCTACAATACCCGAGAAAGCACGACGTAAGTCGGCTGCTAATTTCTCAGGTGATTGATTTGTGCTTAAGTTAAGCGATGCCATATTTTCATGAGTTGGTTCAAAAGGATGCTGTAAATCAGCATTGATCTTCATTGACCAGTTAAAGCTATAAGCATCACCCGTACTACGACGATTATCTTTTACCAAAGGCATATATTTTTTCATGATACGAGCAACTTCAGGTGCATCATCAATAATAATTTGGTAATGGCGTCGGGCTTCGTCACCTAATGTATTGGCGATAAAGTCATCTAATACATTAAAGTAGTCTGCACTCTCTTTAGGGCCAGTTAAAATCAGTGGTAATACTTGGTCTTGGTTTTCTGGAGACATAAGAATACCAAGCAAATACAGCAATTCTTCCGCTGTCCCTACACCGCCTGGGAAAATAATAATGCCATGTCCAATACGCACGAAAGACTCCAGACGTTTTTCAATATCTGGCATAATAATCAGTTCGTTAACTAATGGATTTGGTGGCTCAGCCGCAATGATTGAAGGCTCTGTCATACCAATAAAACGACTATTTTTATAACGCTGTTGAGCATGACCCACAGCAGCCCCTTTCATTGGTGCTTCCATCGCACCTGGCCCACAGCCTGTGCAGATATTGAGTTCGCGTAACCCTAATTCGTTACCGACTTTTCTACCGTAAAGGTATTCAGTTTCATTGATTGAGTGGCCGCCCCAGCAAACGATCATATTAGGATCTTCATCAATATGAAGGGCTCGTGCATTACGCAAAATCGAGAAAATGGTATTCGTGATGTGAGTGCTATTTTCTAAGTTCAGGTGAAGATCACGTTTTGCTGTTGTGATCTGCCCGTGAACAAACAATATGTCACGAAGCACTGCAAATAAGTTAGCTTGTAGTGAGCGAATAATTTTTCCGTCAACAAAGGCGTCTTCAGGAGGATTGACTAACTCTAGTTTTACGCCACGTTCACGGCGGAGTACGTTAATATCAAAATCTTGGTATTTAGATAACAGTTCTTTACTACTATCCGTAAGGCTACCAGAGTTGAGAACGGCGAGAGAACAATTACGAAACAGCTGATAAAGATCACTGCTTGCGGTTCTCTTTAGCATATCAACTTCTAGCTGTGAAAGCAGATCCATGGAACCTAATGGGCTGACATGAGTTATCACGTAGGACTCCTTTTTCTCCTGAAATAACAAACTGAAGTGCAACTGATCTTGGTATAACACAGATCATATTAACATACAGGTATTATTCCGTTATTGTCTGGCTAATCGACTAATTTCTGGAACAAACTCACAATTACTACGCCAAGGATTGATGTCTAATCCACCGCGTCGCGTATACCTTGCATAAACAGTTAATGTTTCTGGCTCACATAATTGCATGATATCGTGGAAAATTCGCTCAACACACTGTTCATGAAATTCATTGTGTTGCCTAAATGAAACTAAATAGCGTAGTAGCTTTTCACGATCAATCTTTTTACCCTTATATTGAATAGCAACTGAACCCCAATCTGGTTGATTAGTAATAAGGCAATTTGATTTTAACAGATGGCTGACAAGGGTTTCTTCAACCAGAGTCTCCGTTGTCGATTCGTTTAACCATTGCACATCAAACTGATAATTATCAATTTCAATATCTTGTTCATCAATACACTCTCCAGCAAAATTAACAATAGGTTGTGATGTAAAATGCGAAAGTGGATAAATGGTCAGATTAATTTTGCCTTTAGCACAAGTCGTTAAATCTTTAAGTAAGGTTTTTTCGACGATATCCCAACTTTCAAAACGCGTTTGATTAAAACTGTTGAGATATAATTTAAAACTTTTAGATTCAATAAGATTTTCAGTGGTTGCATCTAATTCAACATGACCAATAGCAACTTGTGGTAAGCCTCTGCTATTCAGCCATGAGAGCTCATACATAGTCCAAATATCAGCACCATGAAATGGTAAATTCTCAGCAGTTAAAGCGAGTGAATCTCGATTTAGGCTACGTGGTACACCTTGCAATAATCCGGCATCATATTGATTATGATATTGAGTCTCTTTGCCCAGAGATAATGCTTCAAGAGATTTATCGCCTTGATATAAAGACATAATTTACATCCTAACTTTAGCTGAAAATAAAAGAAGGTTAATTATACTATTGAAACATCAATAGTATATGCATGCTTTATTTTTGATGCTCTGAATTAGTGTCATAATCAGGTAACATAAAGGGAATTCTTATTTAAATAGATAAAACAGATAATCATGACTGAAAACATCTCTTCTGAATTAAAAGCCTTTACGCAAAAGTATGTTGATTTGTGGCAAGAAAAATCAGGTTTACCTCCTGCAAGTGAAGATCTTTATGGTGTTCCTTCTATTTGTATATCAAGAACCGGTGATGAAGTTGTTTACTGGTTACCACAACCTTTTGTAGGAACAGATAAACTAGAAAAAGTTGAAAAAGCGATGGGGATTATTATTCGCCCTGAATTGCATGATTACTTTACCACTCAGTATGCTGGTGATATGCAGGTTCGTTTTAGAGATGTAGATTTCAGCTTGATCCAAGTGTGGAGCGAAGAGGATTTTATTCGCTTACAAGAAAATATTATTGGTCATTTGGTGACTCAAAAGCGTTTAAAGCTGACCCCCACATTGTTTATTGGTACCACAGATTCAGAAAATGAAATAATTTCTGTGTGCAATGTTTCTGGCGAAGTCATTCTTGAAACTTTTGGCCAAAAGAAAAGAGAAGTTTTAGCTGAAAATTTATCTCTCTTTCTATCAGAATTAGTCGCTGTATATAGTGAGTGACGTAGTCTATAAACCTTTTTTCTTGTGAGATATATCTTACAAAAAAGCGTGTGTTTTTTATCAAAAAAATGTCACTGATAAAAATAGAATTGATTTATTTAAGTAGAGCAATAAGTTATTAACTCATCGTTTTTATTTATAGTTATGATTCTTTTATTGTTTTTGTTTTGTGGGTTGTTTAACTAACCAATTATTGGCATTCTACGTCCACCAACTAAGGGAATGTTTGGTGACCGATAAAATGTAGAGTAATCAAGGACACAGGAAATAGGATATTTCCATTAATGTGGATAGGGACTTAATCACAGGGATAGATAAAAACGGTCTTGCTTGGACGCATGTGTTGTACAGACAGCTATTTTTCTTGTCTAAAAGGAGTTTCGGCTCCTTTTATTTTTTTATTTGTTTTCTGCTATTCCATCCCAATGTTATCCTTATTCGTAAGTTTTATATAAGGGATAAATGATGACACAAGAACAACGTATTCTAGCGAAATTGCTCTTGATTGAAGAAGAGATGAAGAACATCGAATTATGGCAATTAGAATCTCCTACTGAGCAAGCATTTGAAAGTGTTGAGCCTTTTTGTATTGATACAATGAGTGCTCATGAATGGTTACAGTGGGTATTAATTCCGCGATTGTCATCGATGATTGAAAATGAGATGCCATTACCTAATGCATTTGCAATCGCACCTTATTACGAAGAAGCATTTAAAGAAGATAAGAGTCGAGATGTTACTGATTTACTCAATCATTTGCGTGAACTTGACGCAATGTTTAAATCATAAGGTCGATAATGCTAGATATTATTTATCAAGATGAACATCTTGTTGCAGTGAATAAACCTGCGGGTTGGCTTGTTCACCGCAGTTGGTTAGATAGACATGAAACCGTGTTTGTAATGCAGACACTAAGAGATCAAATAGGGCAACACGTTTTCCCCGTGCATCGTCTAGATAGGCCTACATCGGGGGTTTTGCTTATGGCATTATCTTCAGATGTTGCGAGAGCACTTTCCCAATCTTTTGAACAACATAAAACAGAGAAAATTTATCATGCTGTTGTTCGAGGATACGTTGAAGAGGCATCTGTTATTGATAGCCCTTTAGTCGAAGAGCTCGACAAAATTGCAGATAAATTTGCAACTCAACCTCCTAAAATTCAAGATTGCGTGACGCACTGCCAGCCATTAGGAATTGTTGAAAAAGAGGTTGCGATTGGGCGCTACCCTACATCTCGATTTAGTTTATTAGAGCTACGTCCTGAAACGGGGCGCAAGCATCAATTACGTCGCCATATGTCTCATATTCGACACCCAATTATTGGCGATACTGCTCATGGTGATTTGCGTCAAAACCGTGGTGTTGTAAATCATTTTCAATCTCATCGCTTGATGTTACATGCAAGCCATCTAAACTTAATTCACCCAATCACATTGCAACCGCTTAACTTAACAGCTAAATGGGATCTGCCTTGGCAACACCTTATTAATCAATTTGGTTGGCGTGGATTAAGACCTGAATTAGAGCAGTATGGTGAAGATTTAGCTCATCATTTTTAATTCCTTTCTTATTGTAAATATTGTTTTCAATATGTGACTATCAAGGCTTTTTTACTTAAGCCTTGATATTTTGCGCAAATTTATAATCTATTTTAACTATTTGTAAAATATATAATTCTATTAATTGATCTGATCACATGTTTGAAACGTGACAGCTATCATGTATTCATTAAGCGATTTATTTTATGATGTGAAATAAATCAGGCTTATCATTAGATAAGTTTATGAAATAAAAACCCACACTAACTTTAAACAAATACAAAACTTATAACACATACAACCCATATTCCGGGAGTCTGCTTGATGTTTAAAAACCTATTTGTTGTTTTACAAAAAATCGGAAAGTCCTTGATGTTACCGGTATCTGTACTGCCTGTTGCCGGTATTTTATTAGGGGTCGGTTCCGCTGATCTTTCATGGATCCCTTCTTCTGTTTCTCAAGTTATGGCAGAGGCTGGTGGTTCGGTTTTCTCTAATATGCCACTTATTTTTGCCATTGGTGTTGCGTTAGGTTTTACCAATAATGACGGGGTATCAGCACTGGCTTCTGTTGTGGCTTATGGCATTATGTCTAAAACCATGATTGTGGTTGCTCCTTGGGTTTTAGGTTTAACACCAGCAGAAATTGAGGCTCAACACCTTACCGATACAGGGGTATTAGGGGGGATCATCGCTGGTATTATTGCCGCCTCTATGTTTAATCGTTTTTATCGAATTAAATTACCTGAGTATTTAGGCTTTTTTGCCGGAAAACGTTTTGTGCCTATTATTTCGGGCTTAATCGCTATTTTTGTTGGGATTATTTTAGCCTTTATTTGGCCTCCTATTGGTACCGCGATTCAACGTTTTTCTGAGTGGGCCGCGTATCAAAACCCTGCTGTTGCTTTTGGTATTTATGGTGTTGTAGAACGAGCATTAGTACCATTTGGTTTACACCATATCTGGAACGTACCGTTCCAAATGCAAGTGGGTGAATATGTAAATAGTGCAGGACAAGTATTCCACGGTGATATTCCTCGCTATATGGCAGGCGATCCAACTGCAGGTATGTTGTCAGGTGGCTTTTTATTTAAGATGTTTGGCTTGCCAGCGGCTGCTATTGCGATATGGCATTCAGCACGTCCTGAAAATCGAGTAAAAGTCGGTGGTATCATGATTTCTGCGGCATTAACTGCCTTCTTAACAGGGATCACGGAACCTATCGAATTCTCATTTATGTTCGTTGCTCCTATTCTTTATGTTATTCACGCTATTTTAGCGGGCTTGGCATTTGTTATTTGTATCTTGTTGGGTATGCGTGATGGAACAAGTTTCTCTCATGGCTTAATTGATTTTATCGTATTGAGTGGTAATAGCAGCAAACTGTACCTATTCCCAATTATTGGCATACTTTATGCGATAACTTATTACTCTATTTTCCGTTTCTTAATCGTGAAGCTAAACCTGAAAACGCCAGGCCGAGAAGTAGAAGATAAAAACGCGAAACAAGCTGATAAGAGTGCTATGGGACAATCTTTAGTCGCTGCGTTTGGTGGTAAAGACAATATCAGTAGTTTAGATGCTTGTATTACACGTTTACGTATTGGTGTTAAAGAAATTGAAAAAGTAGATCGTGATGAGTTGAAAAGATTAGGTGCGGCTGGTGTTGTGGTAGTTGGCTCAGGTATTCAAGCCATTTTTGGCCCTAAGTCAGATAATCTAAAAACTGAAATGGATGAATATATAAGGTCTTTAGATACTACTGAATAATAAATAGCACTCTTTAACTAAAAAAACACGCTTAAATTTATTATTGAGCGTGTTTTTTTATATCCTTTACTATACATTTTAAATTTTTTTTTTTGAAATTATTAATCATTATTTTTATATATTCTTATCATAACGTATAGTGATGAGGATAAAAAAGATGAGAGTGTTATTTAATGAATTAAAAAAATTATCATCAATGAATGATGAAAAAGAAAATGTAAGATTTTTATTGTCGGATAAGATAATAAGCTCTTCTAATAGATTGCTTGAACATAATTTTCATATTCTAAAAGATAAACATAATTGTATTTATATTGATAAGGCAATTATTACTAATATAAAAAATGAACTGCAAAGTGCTGTTGATTCTTATACTGAAAATAACCGCCGTCATTTGGAAAAAGTAGATGAAGCTAAAAATAAAATAAATAAATCAATTGGTGATTTATCCTCATTGAACGAAATAAAAGACTTTGTTAATTTTATGGTCAATGAAACAAATTCTACGCCACTTAAGAATGAAATTTTCAATGCGAAAAATAAAAATATTAATATTTTTCTTGATAAAAATATACTTTTAGGAATTGAAATTAAATCTGCCAATAAACTGATTGAAAAATTAAAAAATAAAACAATAGAATTAAATACAGGATGTAATTTACCTTTTAAATTAAATGGTAATGATATGATGGTCGTTAAACTTGGTAATCTAAAGGCTGCTGATTATACCGTTGAATCTAATGATGGGTCTCGTCAAAACTCAATGGTTAATAGCTATGAAGACAATAAGTTAGAGAAAATCAAAAATATTATTATGGAGTTTGAGATTCATTTTAACTTTCTTAATGAGAATATTAAGCAGTATCATGAAATAGCAGATAATAGTTGCTTGTTTGAAAATATTGAAGAAATGAATGATCTTTTTGATTTTATTGATAGAAATATAATTGAAAATATAAAAAAATCACATTATAAGTGTGATGACTTACAGATTTTTAATGAAAAATTAGTTAGCTCTTGTAATGAAATAAATAATAATTGTAAAGCATTAGATTCATATTATCAAAAAAATATTTTTAATATTGATGATGGTAAAATTATTAATTTAGATATCGATAGTTTAGAACTCAAGCTGAAAGAAATAAAGTCTAATACAGATTTGTTGAAACTAAAATTAGAGTCATTAAGAGAACTCTCTTCATGTATTAGTCAGTGTAATAATAAATTTAAAAATAAAACCTCTCATTTAGAAAATAATGATAAAAAAATAGTTTTTGATTCAATGGCAGAGATTAAGAGAAAAACAAATGCATGCTTATCATTATTAGATGATTTTATAAAAAGAAAGGAGACGGGTTTTTTGTATAAAGTGTATAAGTTATTTTTTCCTAAAAAACATAATGAATCTTTGATCTTATTAATTGATTATAAGAATAAAATTAACAAAATATCATCTTATCTTGATGTTTATAAAGAAAAAAATAAATATTTCACTATCGATGATATTTGTTTAATGGTTATATCAAAGTTATCTAAAATAAATTACCCTGAAAGTTGGTTGGGTTATTTATATGGGGAGAAGAGTAAGTGTAATAATTTCATTCAGTCTCTTTTTAAAAAGTATGGCTGAATTTATTCTCATTGAGAATGAATTGATAATATTATATGTTTGATGTTTAGTTTATTAGTTATCAAACAGTATTAAGTGGGCTAAATATTATGACTAAAATCGGCATTTTTGTAGGTACAGTTTATGGTAATGCATTAGCAGTTGCTGAAGAGGCTCAACGTATTTTACTTGAGCATAATCATCAAGCTAATATTTACGAAGAAGGTATTCTTGCAGATTGGGAAAAATATTCAACAGTGCTTGTAATAACGTCAAGTACTGGGCAAGGTGATTTACCTGATACCATTGCTCCTCTATTTCATCAACTACGTGATAATGTAGGATATCAGCCAAATCTAAGTTATGGCTTGATTGCCTTAGGTGATAGTAGTTATGACTTTTTTTGTGGTGCAGGGATGAAATTTGATGAGTTGTTACAAGAGCACCAAGCAAAGCGTATCGGCGAAATATTAAAAATAGATGGTATGGATGTGGCGGAGCCAGAAGTATTTGCAATAGATTGGCTTGAAAGCTGGGTTAACCTATTAGATTAAGTAGAAAATAACCCAATATTTAATTGGTTAATAAAATAATGAATTATATTCTATATTTTAAAACACCGCTTGTTTCTGTTTTATACAGTAAGTAAGCGGTGTTTTTCTATAAAACTGACATACATATCAGCCAAAATGGCTTGTTATTAGCGGCGAGTCAGTTTTTCTAAATCAGCTTCAATCTCAGCAATTTTATTTGCTACAACATGCTCAAGGTGGCGCAAGTCGTCTAGGATCTTGTGTTTTAAATCGACTTCTACTTGGTCTTGTTGGCAAATTTTATCTAACTCTTCAATAACATAACGTAAGTTAGTATTGATTTCATTTACTTCTTTAAAACCTTGTCCTGATTGACCATCAGAAATTGTTTTACGTTGGCGTGGATATTTAAATTTTACGCTTTTTGCAAAGAATTCACCTTTATCTTTGCGAAAATAGATTTTTAAAATATCGTTGTTAGCTTCTTGGCGTAGGGTATAGCGGTCAATATCTTCAGGATGCGGGATCCCTAAATTTTTTAAATTATCGTACATATATTGGCACCTGATAGAAAGATGAGTGAAAGAATAGCGAACAGAATTAATTCTATCCGCTGTTCTTATATTAGTCGATAGTTCTTAACAATTCATTAATACCAACTTTTCCACGCGTTTTTGCGTCAACTTTTTTCACGATCACCGCACAGTAAAGGCTGTAGCTTCCATCTTTAGAAGGTAAATTGCCCGACACAACAACAGAGCCTGCTGGGACTCGACCATAATGTACTTCGCCTGTTTCTCTGTCATAAATTTTGGTACTTTGACCAATATAAACGCCCATTGAAATAACAGCGCCTTCTTCGACAATAACACCCTCAACGATTTCAGAGCGAGCGCCAATAAAGCAGTTATCTTCAATAATGGTTGGATTTGCTTGTAGTGGTTCTAAAACGCCACCGATACCAACACCACCAGAGAGATGGACATTTTTCCCGATCTGAGCACATGAACCTACCGTTGCCCATGTATCAACCATGCTACCTTCATCGACGTAAGCACCAATGTTGACATAAGATGGCATTAAAACAGTGTTGCGAGCGATGTAAGCGCCTTGTCTAACGGCTGCGGGAGGAACAACACGAAAACCTTCTTTTTCAAAACGAGCTTGGTCATAATCAGCGAATTTCATCGGCACTTTGTCAAAATAGCGACTTTCATTGCCATCTATCACTTGATTGTGATTAATACGAAAAGAGAGTAAAACCGCTTTTTTTAACCACTGATGAGTCACCCACTGACCATCAATTTTTTCCGCGACACGCAGTTTTCCGCTGTCTAGCAGTGCAATAACACTATTAATGGTATCACGAATATGAGGTTCAACGTTGTTTGGTGTGATATCAGCACGATGTTCGAAGGCGTTATCAATAATAGATTGTAATGCTTGCATTAATAGTATTTCCTATATGTATTGTCGTGGGTTCCTATATTTTATCCTTTGAAACGAGGGCTTTTGTCAACCTTTCTACGACTTCATCCTTCATTTTTTGGTTTAATGCTTTATTTTCGTTATCGGTTAATACGAAGAAATCCTCAACACGTTCGCCTATTGTGGTGATCCTGGCACCATGTAATGAAAGTGAAAGATCAGCAAAAACTTTACCAATAATTGCTAATAATCCCGGACGATCTCGTGCAAATAGTTCCATATAGGTGCGCTTATTATGGTTAGAAGCGATAAAGTTAATTTTTGTCGGAACGTCAAAATGGCGTAATTTTGCAGGTAATGAGCGTGTTTTTGCATTGGCATTATAAGGGGCGGAGACAACTTGGATCAGAGCGTTGCGGATTGCATTATATCTATCAATTGCCAGAGGTTTACCATTAGGCTCTAACACAATAAAGGTATCCATCGCCATATTATCGCGATTAGTAAAAATTTGAGCATTATGGATACTTAAATTACGCCTATCTAATTCACCTGCAACTGATGCAAAAAGGGAAGGCCTATCAGCACACCAAATAAAGATTTCAGTGCCACCATGTTCAGTTTGTTGGCTGATTAGCACCATTGGTTCAGCACTATTATGCTCAATTAATGCAAGTGCATGCCATGCAATTTGTTCTGGTGTGTGCCGTAAAAAATAGTCAGCATGGCAACGCCCCCAAATTGCTTGCAATTTATCTTCATCAACTTGCTCCATTCGTAAAATAGTTAGTGCTTGCAAACGGTGATGGCGAATACGCTCACGTAAGTCGGGAATAGAGTGCATACCTTGGCGTAACTGGTTTTCTGTTGATAAAAAAAGTTCACGTAATAGGCTTTGTTTCCAGCTATTCCATAAACTACTATTGGTTGCACAGATATCCGCAACGGTTAAGCACAAAAGATAACGTAATCGGCTTTCATTTTTTACTTCCGATGCAAATTGAAAAATAATGTCAGGATCTTGAATATCACGTCGTTGCGCTGTAACAGACATAAGTAAGTGATGACTAACAAGCCATTCAACTAAGGCCGATTCTCTCTGATTTAAACCATGCTGCTGAGCAAAATGAGCAACGTCTTGAGCTCCTAATACGGAGTGATCTCCATGGCGACCTTTGGCGATATCATGAAAAAGTGCAGATAAACGTAGTAATTCAAGTTGAGGAAGTTTGGGATAAATATCAACGCAAAGCGGATGTTGCTCGCGATTTTCATAAGAAGCAAAACTTTCAAGTTTTTGTAAAACGCGAATAGTATGTTCATCAACGGTATAGGCATGGAATAAATCAAACTGCATTTGGCCTACAATATTATTCCATTGCGGGAAATAAGCCGCGAGTACACTGTGTTTATGCATTGGAACAAATGCACCAGAAACAGCACGAGGATGGCGTAATATCTGCATAAAAACTTGACGTGCGAGTGGGTACTCACATAAAGGCTGTACTAAATGTCGGCGAGCGTAGCGTAAATGGCGGAGTGTTGTTGAATAAATTCCTGTGATTTCTTTATGCTCAGCCATACGTAAAAACAGGCGCATAATAGCGATAGGATCATCAAGGAAACAACTATCATCAACAACATCAATTAATGAACCTCTTAGTTGAAATTCATTGTCTAAAGGACGCGGTTTTACATTAGGTTGCAGAGCAAGGATCGCTTCGTCAAATAGCTGAAGTAACATATCATTTAACTCACTGACACGACGAGTTACGCGATAATAATCCTTCATCATTTTTTCAACGGGCTGATTGCCTTCACCTTCATAATTTAAAAGTTGGGCAACGTTGAGTTGTCTATCAAACAATAGGCGATTATCATAGCGAGAAAGCACAAGATGGAGAGCAAAACGAATTTTCCATAGTGTGTATTGACACTCTAATAGCTCTTGTCCTTCTGCTGGTGTTAGGAAGCCAAAGTTGACCATTTCAGAAACTGATGCAGCACCAAAATGACGATGTGCTACCCAAATTAGAGTGTGGATATCGCGCAGTCCACCAGGACTACTTTTGATATCAGGTTCTAGATTATAACTCGTGCTATGGTATCGCTGATGTCTCTGTTTTTGTTCTTCAACTTTTGCAGCAAAAAAATCAGGTGATGGCCAAAATCCTTGGCTAAAAATATGGTTAATTAATTGTTTATAAAGTGAATTATTTCCACAAATAAGACGTGCTTCTAGTAAGTTTGTTGCAACCGTTAAGTCTGAAAGACCTTCTAAAAGACATTCTTCCATTGTTCTAACACTAGCACCAATTTCAAGGCGTACATCCCACAGTAACGTAATGAGCTTGCTGACTTTATCTTCAGCCTCCGGTGATAAAGGTGTTTCACTTAAAAAGAGAAGATCAATATCAGAAAGCGGATGTAACTCTTGTCTGCCATAACCACCGACAGCAATGATACTAAGATCTGGATAATCAGAGAGTTGTGTATAATGCCATAATTGCGTTAATAGTTGGTCAATGAAATGGCTACGGGCTTGAAGTAATAAAGCGATATCAACATCATGATGAAAAGCATCTGTTAACCAAGATTGAAATTGTTCGATTGATTGCTTAAGTTCAGCGCAATTTTTGGTATTTTCTGTCAGCAAAAAAGGGGAAGGGGGCGGTGTTTGAAATACGTTTTTATTAGTCATTGTTCGTCTTCTTTCTCAATGTTTGCTTATGACATTAAGACTAATGTTAAAACGATAACCTGACTAGTTATTCTGTTGTTTCATCGCAAATAAAATAAAAAAAGCGACACATCTCGAAAAAATATGTCGCTTTTACATTTTTAGCTAAAGAAGCTTATTCGTTGACTAATACCGCAGAAATAAAGGGTTCTTCTTCTTTGCGTAATGTCATGATTTCACAGCCATTATCGGTCACAACTAACGTATGTTCGTACTGTGCTGACCAACCTCTATCTTTAGTTTTAACAGTCCAGCCATCTTTCATTGTACGAATACGGTAATCACCTGTGTTTACCATTGGCTCAATGGTGAATGCCATGCCTTTTTGTAACACAACACCGCTATCATCTGCATCGTAGTGTAGAACTTGAGGTTCTTCATGGAATCCTTCGCCAATACCATGGCCACAATATTCGCGAACAACAGAATAGTCATGGCCTTCAACAAATTTTTGAATTGCTCTGCCAAGTTCACGTAAGCGAATACCTGGTTTAACCATTTTAATGGCAAGGTAGAGGCTTTCTTGGGTGATACGACATAAACGTTCACCTTGTATTGTTGGTCTACCTACGATAAACATTTTTGAGGTATCGCCATGAAAACCATCTTTAATGACAGTGACATCAATATTAACGATATCGCCATCTTTAAGGATTTTCTCTTCGCTAGGAATACCGTGGCAAATAACATCGTTAACCGAAATACAGACTGATTTAGGGAAACCATGATAGTTAAGGCAAGCAGGAATAGCCTGTTGTGCGTTAACAATATGTTCATGACAAATACGGTCTAATTCAGCAGTATTTACGCCAGGTTTTACGAACGGTGCGATAATTTCAAGAACTTCTGCCGCAAGACGACCTGCGACGCGCATTTTTTGAATATCTTCTTCTGTCTTGATTACAATAGCCATTTGAGTTCTTCGTCTAGATTAAAAGCCACAATACGAATTAGATAACACGCTTTGCTGTATTCATATTTTGTATTGCAGGTTAAATGAATGATGATGAGAAATAATTCTGATTACCATTTATGATATCAGCAGAAAGTAGGTGTGCCAATAAAGAGGATGTGTGCAATCTGTCTGATATCGAGAATAATGATGAACATTACGCCTTCTTAATCTGATTGTCTTTACATATTGCGCTTTTCTATTTGGTATTTTTCTAGCAAATTGATATTAGAGCAATATTTAACATCATTGCGTTAATCTCGCTTTTTTCTTTGTCCAAATGATGTGTTTTTATATCAAATAAGCCCGTGGCAAACATAAGTAATAGTGGTTTCTTGAGGTTATTTATGGTATAAAGCGCGCCGGAGTTCTGTTATTGCATCACACACACCATGAGTAATAGCAGTAAATCTGAAACATTCAATTGTGTTAATTACACACACAAATCGGCACATAACGCCGGGGTGCTCTTATGTAAAGGTCAAACCTTTACAGCTGATGAGTCGGTCGTATGGGATTTGTGGACGAAATAACCCCAAATTTAAATTTATAGAGGTCTAAAATGGCAACTGTTTCAATGCGCGATATGCTGCAAGCCGGTGTTCACTTCGGTCACCAAACTCGTTACTGGAATCCAAAAATGAAACCATTCATCTTTGGTGCGCGTAACAAAGTTCATATCATTAACTTGGAAAAAACTGTTCCAATGTTCAATGAAGCTCTGGTTGAACTGAACAAAATTGCTTCTCGTAAAGGCAAAATCCTGTTTGTTGGTACTAAGCGCTCTGCCGTTGAAGCTGTTAAAGAAGCAGCAGAAAGCTGTGACCAGTTTTATGTAAACCACCGCTGGTTAGGCGGTATGCTGACTAACTGGAAAACTGTTCGTCAGTCAATCAAACGCCTGAAAGATTTAGAATCACAATCTCAGGACGGTACTTTTGACAAACTGACCAAGAAAGAAGCGTTAATGCGTTCTCGTGAACTTGGTAAGTTAGAAAACAGCCTAGGTGGTATCAAAGACATGGGCGGTTTACCTGACGCTCTGTTTGTTATCGATGCTGAACACGAACACATTGCTATCAAAGAAGCAAACAACCTGGGTATTCCAGTATTTGCTATCGTTGATACTAACTCTGATCCAGATGGTATCGACTTCATTATCCCTGGTAATGACGATGCAATCCGTGCGGTTAAATTATATCTGACCGCTGCAGCTACAGCTGTTCGTGAAGGTCGTTCTCAAGATCTGGCTGTTCAGGCTGAAGAAGGCTTAGTCGAAGCTGAATAATAAGGCATGCTCGTAAGAGCCCTTATTTAACCAGGTATTGCTATATATTGGTTAGGGGGCCTCAATAGGCCCCCTTTACACATCTGCTATGAGAACATCTATGGCTAGCCCATAGAAAAGTCGAGGAAGAAACAAATGTCTGGAATTACCGCTGCATTGGTAAAAGAACTGCGTGAACGTACTGGCGCAGGTATGATGGAATGTAAAAAAGCGCTGGTTGAAGCTAATGGTGATATCGAATTAGCAATCGACAACATGCGTAAATCAGGTCAAGCTAAAGCTGCTAAAAAAGCAGGCCGTGTTGCTGCTGAAGGTATCATCCTTGCAGAAGTTGCTGCTGATGGTAAATTCGGTGCGCTGGTTGAGCTGAACTGTGAAACAGACTTCGTTGCTAAAGATGCTGGTTTCATCGCTTTCGGTAAAGAAGTTATGGCTGCAGTATTAGCAGACAAAACTGATGATATCGATGCTCTGAAAGCTAAATTCGAAGAAGCTCGTACTGCATTAGTTGCTAAAATCGGTGAAAACATCAACATTCGTCGTGTTGCTGTATTAGAAGCTGAAGAATTAGGCACTTACCTACACGGTGCTCGTATCGGTGTTTTAGTTTCAGCTAAAGGCGCTAACGAAGAACTGATCAAACACATTGCTATGCACGTTGCTGCAAGCAAACCAGAATATGTTCGTCCTGAAGATGTTCCTGCTGATGTTGTTGAACATGAGCACCAAATTCAGATGGATATCGCAATGCAATCAGGTAAACCACGCGAAATCGCAGAAAAAATGGTTATCGGTCGCATGAACAAATTCACCGGTGAGATTTCTCTGACTGGTCAGCATTTCGTAATGGACCCAAGCAAAACTGTTGGCGAACTGCTGAAAGAAAACAATGCTGATGTTATCAACTTCGTTCGTTTCGAAGTTGGTGAAGGTATTGAGAAAGTTGAAGCTGATTTCGCAGCTGAAGTTGCTGCAATGAGCAAATAATAACGCTTAGCGTTAACAGAACCGCCTAATGGCGGTTCTGTTTTGTTGTAATCTCCACTGGCTGTTTGCTTTTTTTTGTTAAAAAGAGAAGCTATCTAAAACCTCCAATTAACTAATCTGCTTAGGACAGAACACCATGGCTACCAATGCAAAACCTGTATATCAGCGAATTTTATTAAAGCTGAGTGGCGAAGCCCTGCAAGGCGCAGAAGGTTTCGGTATCGATGCGAGCGTACTTGATCGCATGGCTCAGGAAATCAAAGAACTCGTTGAATTAGGTATACAAGTCGGTGTCGTAATTGGCGGTGGTAACTTGTTCCGTGGCGCTGGTCTTGCTGCGGCAGGTATGAACCGTGTTGTGGGTGACCACATGGGAATGCTCGCGACAGTAATGAATGGTTTAGCAATGCGTGATTCATTGCACCGTGCTTATGTAAACGCACGCCTTATGTCTGCATTTCCACTGAATGGTGTCTGCGATAACTACAGTTGGGCAGAAGCAATTAGCTTATTACGCCACGGTCGAGTCGTTATTTTCTCGGCTGGTACAGGTAACCCATTCTTTACTACCGATTCAGCTGCGTGTTTACGCGGTATTGAAATTGAAGCTGACGTTGTATTAAAAGCAACGAAAGTGGATGGCGTTTATTCTGCCGATCCAACCAAAGATCCTGATGCAGTACTTTATGAAACGCTGACTTATCAGGATGTATTAGAACGTGAATTGAAAGTCATGGATCTTGCTGCATTCACATTAGCCCGAGATCATAATTTACCTATCCGCGTATTCAATATGAATAAACCGGGTGCATTACGTCGGGTTGTAATGGGTGAAAGTGAAGGAACTTTGATTTCTCACGCTTAATACACAGAGACAACGGTATAATTTGGCGCTAACATCTAGAGTACGCCAATTCATTTATGTCGGTATGATTTCATATCGACTGGAAGATAACCAGTTCCCAAGGGTTTATAACGTGATTAATGAAATCAAAAAAGATGCTCAAGAACGCATGGATAAAAGCGTTGAAGCACTAAAAAGCCAGATTAATAAAGTTCGTACTGGTCGTGCGTCTCCTAGCCTTTTAGATGGCATTGTAGTTGAATACTACGGAGCGCCAACGCCATTAAACCAAGTTGCTAACGTTGTCGCAGAAGATGGCCGTACACTGGCAATCACTGTATTCGACCGTACTTTAGCACCCGCTGTTGAAAAAGCGATTATGGCATCAGATTTAGGTTTAAATCCTTCATCTGCTGGCACCATCATTCGCGTTCCACTGCCTCCATTAACTGAAGAACGTCGTAAAGACCTAATCAAAGTTGTTCGTGGTGATGCAGAACAAGGTCGCGTTTCTGTGCGTAATATCCGTCGTGATGCTAACGATAAAGTAAAAGCATTACTGAAAGATAAAGAAATCAGCGAAGATGATGAACGCCGTTCACAAGATGACATTCAGAAATTAACTGACATGTTCATTAAAAAAATTGATGATGCATTAGCGCTGAAAGAAGCAGAGTTAATGGAATTCTAATTTTTATATCTTTTTTCGATAATGCCGCTTTTTAGCGGCATTATTTTTTAAGTATTCATTTGAAAATGCGTGCTTAATACCTTCTTTTGTCACATTATTTATTAAAGTTTTCATCTTTAATCCTCATTTACCTCGTCATACTGATATAATTCTCTTTAATTAAAACGTTGTAGACATACTGATTGATTAATAAATGAAACAAATAACTATATTAGGCTCAACAGGATCTATCGGAACTAGCACTCTTTCCGTAATTGAAAATAATCCTGATGAGTATCAGGTCATTGCTTTAGCTGCAGGAAAAAATGCAGACAAAATGGCGCAACAGTGCCTTACTTTCCAGCCTAAATACGCAGTGATGTCTGATGAAAAAAGTGCAAATCAACTTAAACAGTTACTCGCTAATACGTCTTGTAAAACAGAAATTCTATCTGGCTCTCATGCGATCAATGAAATTGCAGCTCTTGATGACGCTGACCAAGTTATGTCCGCGATTACAGGTGTTGCTGGATTAAAGCCAACACTTGCTGCCATAGAGAAAGGCAAGAGAATTTTATTAGCGAATAAAGAGTCACTGATAACGAGTGGGCGTCTTTTCTTTGATGCGGTTGCTAAATATGGTGCAACAATTTTACCCATAGATAGTGAACATAATGCAATTTATCAAAGCTTACCTAAATCAATTCAAGAAAATCTAGGTCATGCGTCTTTAGCTAATGAAGGTGTGACAAGTATTTTGTTAACAGGCTCAGGTGGCCCATTTCGCTATACACCATTAGAAGAACTGGAAGCAATGACGCCAGATCAAGCGTGTGCGCATCCAAATTGGTCTATGGGGCGCAAAATTTCGGTTGATTCTGCAACGATGATGAATAAAGGGCTTGAGTATATTGAAGCTCGTTACTTCTTTAATGCTTCTGAAGAAGAAATGGAAGTTATTATTCATCCACAATCTGTCATTCATTCAATGGTTCGCTATCGTGATGGCAGTATTATTGCTCAAATTGGTGAACCCGATATGAGAACACCAATTGCGTACTCAATGGCTTATCCTCATCGTACTCAATCTGGTGCAAAAGCATTAGATTTCTTTGAGATTCAATCTCTAGAGTTTATTCGTCCAGATTACCAACGTTACCCTTGCTTAGCACTTGCTATTGAAGCGTCAAAACGTGGGCAAGCGGCAACAACAGTGTTAAATGCGGCTAATGAAGTGGTTGTTGATGCATTTTTACACGAAAAAGTGAAATTTACTGATATTGCTAAAATTAATCGCAAAGTGGTTGAACATTTTGACCTATCAGAGCCTCAAAGTATCAATGATGTTCTAGAAATTGATAAATTAGCAAGATTAGAAACTCATCAGATAATCACTCAATTTGTATAATGGTGATTATATTTAATATAGGGTGTTTGTTCGTCTTTCTGGCTAATGGTATAGTTGCCGAATCACTAAAGACAATAATGAAAATTAACAGTTCATTACTAAGGCTATTGCTTTAGCAACTTTGAGGCTTTGCCAAAAGCCGTGGGTGACACGGTTTTTTTTTGTGCATAGGTTATCCGAAGAGGACTGTCTGTATCAGTATCAGATTAGCAAAGGGTTAAATTGAGTGAACTTATCCAGTGACGATTCATCCGCATCAAAACCAAAGCATGTTGCTATCATTATGGATGGCAATGGACGCTGGGCTAAAAAGCAAGGGAAACTCCGAGTAACGGGGCATCGCGCGGGAATTAAAGCAGTTCGGGATGCGGTTAGCTTTTCCGTAAAACACAAAATTGAATCACTAACGTTATATGCATTTAGTAGCGAAAACTGGAATAGACCAGAGCAGGAAGTGAGTTCGCTCATGGAATTATTTGTTTTTGCTTTAGATAACGAAGTGAAGAGCCTGCATAAACATAATGTTAAATTGACTGTCATTGGTGATATCAGCCGTTTCAGCCGCCGTTTACAAGATCGAATTAAAAGTTCTGTGGCACTCACTGCGAATAATACAGGGCTTAATTTAAATATTGCGGCTAATTATGGTGGTCGATGGGATATTACTCAAAGCGTAAAACAATTAGCGACATCCCTCGCAAAAGGGGAAATTAGTCTCGAAGATATTAATGAAAATGCAATATCTTCACATCTTTGCTTGCATAATCAGCCTGATGTCGATCTTGTTATTCGTACAGGTGGTGAGCATCGCATAAGTAATTTTCTTATTTGGCAGATTGCTTATGCTGAGCTTTATTTTACACAGGTTTTATGGCCTGATTTTGATGAACAAGTTTTTCAGAATGCACTAGATGCTTTTGCTAAACGGGAAAGACGTTTCGGTGGTACTACATCAGAAACAGATACTATAAATCTGGGAGGATAACTTGCTTAAGTATCGTGTCATCACCGCATTAATTTTAATCCCTATTGTTATTGCTGCACTATTTCTACTGCCTCCGGCAGGTTTTGGATTAGTCATTATCGCAATATCAGGCTTAGCGGGTTGGGAATGGGCTCAATTTATTGGCTGGCATTCTCAAGGTAAACGTATTGCGACAGGGATCGGTTTTGCTGCATTGTTACTTGTTATGCAGTTTTCTTTACCTAATTTTGACCACCTACTAGACACTCCAATGATAAAAAATGGTTTGTGGGCGGGTTTAATTTGGTGGGTAGCAGCAATTTTATTAGTTGTAAGTTATCCGAATTCAGCCAATATGTGGAAAAATTCAGTTTTTATTAAGCTATTGTTCGGTATATTGACGATTGTTCCCTTTTATTGTGGCATGATGGCGCTGCGTATGTTGGGTTATAGCACCGACACTTATACAGGCGCATGGTGGTTACTGTATGTCATGTTATTAGTTTGGGCTGCTGATTCTGGTGCTTATGCTTTTGGTCGTTTAATGGGTAAACATAAAATGGCACCTAAAGTATCCCCAGGTAAAACCCTCGAAGGGTTAGTTGGTGGGTTGATTACGGCAGGTGTTGCATCATGGTTATTTACTTATTTTGCGCCTGTGACTGAAGTACCCAATAATTTGTTATTGATATCTGGCGTTGTTGTTATCGTATCAGTATTTGGTGATCTAGCAGAAAGCATGTTTAAACGTGTTTCAGGCATTAAAGACAGTAGCCAATTGATACCGGGACATGGTGGTGTACTTGATAGAATTGATAGTTTGACTGCGGCTATCCCAGTCTTTGCAGGATTGGTCTTTCTGATTTCTTCTGGCTTTAAACTATAAAGGTAAGTAATGGGTATCCTGTGGAATCTTGCCGCATTTATTATCGTTTTAGGTATTTTAATTACGGTACATGAGTTTGGGCATTTTTGGGTAGCTAGGCGCTGTGGTATTTATGTCGAGCGTTTTTCTATTGGTTTTGGAAAAGCAATTTGGCGCAAAATAGATAAACATGGCACTGAATTTGTTATCGCATGGATACCTTTAGGTGGCTATGTAAAAATGTTAGATGAAAGAGTCGCTGAGGTTGCACCTGAGCGTCGTCATCTTGCATTTAATAATAAAACAGTTGGTCAACGTGCTGCGGTTGTCGCCGCAGGACCTATTGCCAACTTTTTGTTAGCGATAGTCGCCTATTGGATAGTTTTTATGATCGGTGTTCCTGCATTAAAACCTATAATTGCAGACATTCGTCCGAATTCTATCGCAGAACAAGCAAAATTAACGCCCGGAATGGAACTAAAATCCGTTGCAGGTATCGAAACGCCTGATCAGAATGCAGTTCGTTTAGCATTAGTCAGTAAAATTGGTGCCAAAGAGGTTTCATTCGTTGTTTCAGATCCAAATTCTCTTTCTGAGAGTGAGAATATACTGAATTTACAACAATGGAATTTTGATCCTGAAAAACAAGATCCTATCTTGTCCCTAGGGATAATGCCTGTTGGCGCACGGTTAGACTCAAAAATTATTGAAGTCACGGAAGGCTCTGCTGCTGAAAAAGCGGGTTTACAGGCAGGGGATCGTATCGTTAAAGTTGACGGTCAGCCAATTGATACATGGCATCCATTTACTTATTTTGTTCGACAAAGTCCAAATAAAGTCATGGAGCTTCTTGTTGAACGTAACGGCTCGTCGTTGGTGTTGAATATTACACCGACAGCTGTTGCACTGAAAGATGGCACTGAAGTAGGGCAAGTTGGTGCGCAATTACAAATATTACCTCCAGATGAGCAATATTTGATAATGCAGCAATACAACCCGTTTTCGGCGCTCTATGAAGCATCTGATAAAACATGGCAGTTGATGGGTTTAACTGTCAAAATGATTGGCAAGTTAGTCGTAGGTGACGTCAAATTAACTAACCTTAGTGGGCCTGTTTCTATCGCGAAAGGCGCAGGAATGTCTGCTGATTCTGGTTTTATTTATTATTTGATGTTTATGGCGCTTATCAGTGTCAATTTGGGGATCATTAACTTGTTTCCCCTGCCTGTCTTAGATGGCGGGCACCTGCTTTTCCTGGTTATCGAGAAGATAAAGGGAGGGCCGGTATCTGAGCGTGTACAAGATTTCTGTTATCGCATTGGTATTATGGCACTGATGCTTTTAATGGGACTTGCACTTTTCAATGATTTCTCTCGCTTATAATTGGTAAGCAGGGACCGGTTAGGAAAACACAAAACAACGATGGCGATGAAAAAGTTGCTTATAGCGTCGCTGCTGCTGGGCAGCGCCACTGCATACGGTTCAGACGGATTCGTAGTTCAGGACATTCAATTTGAAGGTCTTCAACGCGTCGCCGTTGGTGCAGCATTACTGAACATGCCTGTCCGGGTTGGAGACTCGGTCGGTAATGATGATATCAGCCGAACTATCCGTTCATTATTTGCGACAGGAAACTTTGATGATGTTCGTGTCCTGCGTGACGGAAATACGCTGATTGTTCAAGTAAAAGAGCGTCCAACTATTGCCAGCATTACTTTCTCTGGTAACAAAGCAATCAAGGAAGAGATGCTAAAACAGAACCTTGATGCTTCTAACATTCGTATCGGTGAAACACTTGACCGTACAATGCTGGCGAATATCGAGAAAGGGCTTGAAGATTTCTATTATAGTGTTGGTAAATATAATGCAACTGTGAAAGTGGTTGTTACACCTCTTCCTCGTAACCGTGTTGACTTAAAACTCGTGTTCGCAGAGGGTGTTTCAGCAACTATTCAGCAAATCAACATTGTTGGTAATAAAGCGTTTTCTACTGCTGAGCTTGTTAACCGTTTCCAATTACGTGACGATGTTCCTTGGTGGAACTTAGCGGCTGATGAAAAATATCAGAAGCAAAAACTGGCCGGTGACTTAGAAACATTAAGAAGCTTCTATCTTGATCGTGGTTATGCACGTTTTGATATTGAATCGACGAATGTCAGTTTAACACCAGACAAAAAAGGAATTTATATTACCATTAACCTGAAAGAAGGTGATAAATACACAGTAGAGAATACTGAAGTCAATGGTAATACGGCAGGCTACACTAAACAAATTGAAGAGCTTATCGAGATTGCACCGGGCTCTCTTTATAATGGTGCGCAAGTCACTAAAACAGAAAATGATATTAAAAATCTGTTAGGTCGTTATGGATATGCTTATCCTCGCGTTATGACCAATCCTGAAATTAATGATGAAAATAAAACCGTGAAACTGCATGTAAACGTAGATGCAGGAAACCGTTTCTATGTTCGTCAAGTCCGTTTTGCGGGTAATGACATCACTAAAGACTCTGTTTTACGCCGTGAAATGCGTCAAATGGAAGGTGCATGGTTAGGTAGTGATTTAGTTGAACAAGGTAAAGAGCGTTTAAATCGTTTAGGTTATTTTGAAACGGTTGAAACAGAAACTCAGCGTATTCCAGGTTCTCCTGATCAGGTTGATATCGTTTATCGCGTCAAAGAACGTAACACGGGCTCTCTTAACTTTGGTGTCGGTTTCGGTACTGAAAGTGGTGTGAGTTTCCAAGTCGGTGTTACCCAAGATAACTGGTTAGGTACAGGTAATGCTGTTGCCATTAATGCGAGTAAAAATGACTACTCAACTTATGCCGAGTTATCAGTAACTGACCCTTATTTTACCGTTAATGGTGTAAGTTTAGGCGGTCGTATTTTCTATAATGACTTCCGCGCTAATGATGCTGATTTATCAGGTTATACCAATAAATCTTATGGTCTTGATGGCACATTAGGTTTCCCAATTAATGAATATAATTCAGCACGTCTTGGCTTAGGCTATACTCATAATGGTCTGTCACGAATGGAACCTCAAGTTGCCATGTGGCGTTACCTTGAAAGTATGGGTGAAAATCCAGGCTTTGATAAACGTGAATCGTTTAACGCGGATGACTATACCGTTAGTCTGGGTTGGACATTTAATAACTTAAATAAAGGTTTCTTCCCAACATCAGGTGTAAGAAGCAATTTAAGTGGACGAGTGACTGTACCAGGCTCTGACAACAAGTACTATAAAGTGACTTGGGATGGTATGGCATATTACCCAATTGATGAAAAAGAGTCTTGGGTGACTCTGTTTAAAGGTCGCTTAGGTTACGGTGATGGTTTAGGTGGTAAAGAATTACCATTCTACGAAAACTTCTATGCGGGTGGTTCAGGAACCGTGCGTGGTTTCCGTTCAAATAATATCGGCCCTAAAGCAGTTTATTTAAACAGAGAAGGAATGAAAGGTAAGCCTTATTTATCTAGCGATGCGGTCGGTGGTAACGCAATGGCTGTGGCAAGTTTTGAATTGATCACACCAACGCCATTTGTGGATGATAAATACTCATCTTCCGTCAGAACATCTCTGTTTGTTGATGCGGGTACAGTATGGGATACCAACTGGAGTAGCACTAACTCAGCTTGGACTGCAGGTATGCCTGATTATAGCCGTGCAAGTGATATACGTGTTTCAACCGGTGTTGCGTTACAATGGTTATCTCCTTTAGGTCCGTTAGTATTCTCTTATGCTAAGCCAATAAAAGATTACGAAGGTGATAAATCAGAGCAATTCCAGTTTAATATTGGTAGAACGTGGTAGCGATGTAAGTAAAGTTGATGCCTGATTCACTATGCTGAAAAAGGCATCCGATTTCTGACAAAAAATTATTTTTGGTTTTAAGGAGTTTAATCGTGAAAAAATTGTTATGTGCCGCTGCCCTAGGAATGGCATTGACCATGTCAGCAGGTGTTCAAGCCGCAGATAAAGTAGGTGTTGTGAACATCGGTCAAGTTCTCCAACAAATTCCTAACCGTGATGCGGTAGAGAAACAATTGGAAAATGAATTCAAATCACGTGACACTGAATTGCAGAACTTAGGTAAAGCATTACAGACCGCTGTTGAGAAATATCAAAAAGACGCACCAACGATGAATGCAACACAACGTGCAAATACAGAGAAAGATCTGGTTGCTAAACGTGAAGCATATGCACAAAAAGCACAAGCTTTTGAGCAAGATTTTAGCCGTCGTCAAGCTGAAGAACGTAACAAAATCATGAAACGTGTATTAGACGCTGTTGATGCGGTAGCGAAGAAAGAAGGTTATGATGTGATCCTTGATGCTAACACTGTACCTTATTTCGCAGATGGTAAAGATATTACTGCTCAGGTTCAAAAACAGGTTAAATAATAGATGTTTTCAATTCGATTAGCTGATCTTGCTCAGCAGTTGAATGCACAGTTACACGGCGATGGTGATATCACTATCGCCGGTCTTGCTTCAATGAGCCTAGCAAATAGCGAACAAATTACATTTCTTTCCGATAGTCGTTATCGTGAAAAATTAAGTGAATGTCAGGCTGCTGCCGTTGTATTAACAGAAGCTGATCTTCCATTTTGTCCTGTTGCCGCACTTGTGGTGAAAAACCCGTATCTTGCCTATGCTCAAATGGCACAAATTATGGATACAACACCGCAGCCAGCACAGGATATTCATCCAAGTGCTGTTATTTCTCCTGACGCTAAGTTAGGAAAAAATGTATCAGTGGGTGCAAATGCCGTTATCGAATCTGATGTTATTCTTGGTGATAATGTTGTGATTGGTGCCGGTTGTTTTGTGGGTAAAAAAGCACATATTGGCGATAATAGTCGTTTATGGGCAAATGTATCTATTTATCATGAGGTTATCATTGGTAAAAATTGTTTGGTTCAATCAGGTACTGTGATTGGTTCAGATGGTTTTGGTTATGCTAATGAACGTGGTAATTGGATCAAAATTCCACAATTAGGTTCAGTGGTGATTGGTGATCGCGTTGAAATCGGTGCATGTACTACAATCGACAGAGGCGCATTAGATAACACAGTTATCGGTAATGGTGTTATCATTGATAATCAGTGCCAAATCGCACATAACGTCATTATTGGTGATAATACCGCTGTTGCGGGTGGTGTCATCATGGCGGGTAGCCTGAAAATAGGCCGCTATTGTATGATTGGTGGAGCAAGTGTTATCAATGGTCACATGGAAATCTGTGATAAAGTCACGGTAACAGGTATGGGAATGGTTATGCGTCCTATCACTGAGCCAGGGGTTTATTCTTCAGGAATTCCGCTGCAATCGAATAAAGCATGGCGTAAAACCGCAGCACTTGTGTTGCGAATTGATGAAATGCAAAAAAGGCTCAAGTCGCTTGAACGTCAAGTAGAAAGTAGCGACAAGTAACAATATACGTCATTGACGAATGTTACCCATTTTGCGACCTGCGGGTTAACTCACTTTTTGAGTCACAGCAGGTCGTGTCATTATTAATTAGACTCAGTTTTATTAGACAGGAAGAGTATTGCAATGAGTGAGAATCATACTCTGCAAATCGAAGAAATTTTAGATTTACTTCCACACCGTTACCCATTCTTATTGGTTGATCGTGTCCTTGATTTTGAAGAAAAGAAATTTCTAAGAGCAGTAAAAAATGTATCTTTTAATGAGCCTTTCTTTCAAGGTCACTTTCCAGGAAAACCTATTTTCCCGGGCGTACTGATCCTCGAAGCCATGGCACAGGCAACGGGTATTTTAGCATTCAAAAGCGTAGGAAAGCTGGAACCTGGTGAACTCTACTATTTTGCTGCTATTGACGGTGCTCGCTTTAAACGTCCTGTCTTACCTGGGGATCAAATGATCCTAGAGGTAGAATTCATTAAAGAACGTCGTGGTGTTGCTCGCTTTAAAGGCGTCGCTAAAGTTGATGGGGAAATTGCTTGCGAAGCTGAAATGATGTGTGCTCGCCGCCGTGAGGTCTAGCCTATGATAGATAAATCCGCAGTAATTCACCCTTCCTCAATTATTGAAGAGGGTGCGGTAATCGGTGCTAATGTTCGCATTGGCCCTTTTTGTGTCATTGGTGCTAATGTTGAGATTGGTGAAGGTACTGACGTCAAATCTCATGTTGTTATCAATGGGCACACACGTATTGGCCGAGATAATCAGATTTATCAATTCACTTCTATCGGTGAAGTTAATCAGGATCTGAAATATCGTGGTGAACCAACGCAAGTCATTATTGGTGATCGAAACCTTATTCGTGAAAGTGTAACTATTCATCGTGGAACAATCCAAGGTGGCAACATCACAAAAATTGGTAATGATAATCTACTGATGATTAATACCCACGTCGCACATGATTGTATCATTGGTGATCGTTGTATTATTGCAAATAACGGCACATTGGGTGGTCACGTCACTTTAGGTGATTTTGTGATTATCGGTGGTATGAGTGCTGTTCATCAATTTTGTCAAATTGGCTCTCACGTGATGGTCGGTGGATGTTCAGGCGTTGCACAAGATGTTCCTCCTTTTGTTATTGCACAAGGAAACCACGCTACCCCTTATGGGCTGAATATTGAAGGGTTAAAGCGCAGAGGTTTTGCTAAAGAAGATCTTCATGCAATTCGTAATGCTTACAAAGTACTTTACCGTAATGGTAAAACACTGGAAGAAGCGCGTGAAGAAATTGGACAATTAGTTGCTGATAATAATAATCCGCATGTCAAACTGTTCAGTGATTTTCTGGAAAACTCAGCAAAATCTAACCGCGGTATCATTCGCTAATTAGGATATGACCTTGTCAGGCCAATTATCTACTACTCAGCGTCCGTTAGTTATCGGCTTAGTTGCTGGTGAAACGTCCGGTGATATCTTGGGCGCGGGATTAATCCGCGCTCTAAAACAAATGCATCCCAATGTACGCTTTGTTGGCGTTGCTGGGCCTCTTATGCAAGCTGAAGGTTGTGAAGCTTGGTATGAGATGGAAGAACTTGCCGTTATGGGGATCGTTGAAGTTCTTGAACGATTACCTCGCTTATTAAAGATCAGAAAAGATCTCACACAACGATTCTCAGAATTAAAGCCCGATGTTTTCGTGGGGATCGACGCACCTGATTTTAATATCACTCTTGAAGGTCGTTTAAAGCAAAAAGGGATCAAAACGATTCACTATGTCAGTCCATCTGTGTGGGCTTGGCGTCAAAAACGTGTTTTCAAAATTGGTAAAGCGACAGATCTCGTTTTAGCTTTTCTGCCTTTTGAAAAAGCGTTTTATGATAAGTATCAGGTTCCTTGCCGTTTTATTGGTCATACAATGGCTGATGCTATAGCCTTAAATCCAGACAAAAAAGCTGCTCGTGAACATTTAGGGATATCTGAAGAAACCCCTTGTTTAGCACTTCTTCCCGGTAGTCGTCATGCTGAAGTTGAGATGCTAAGTGCTGATTTTATAAAAGCGGCACAGTTACTAAAACAGCAGATCCCTTCTCTTCATATTGTTGTGCCATTAGTTAATGCTAAGCGACGCGCCCAATTTGAACAGATACATCAAAATGTGGCACCAGAACTAGAGGTACAACTTCTTGATGGGCAAGCAAGAGAAGCAATGATCGCGAGTGATGCGACTTTGTTAGCATCAGGTACGGCTGCATTAGAATGTATGCTAACGAAATGTCCGATGGTTGTTGGCTATCGCATGAAACCATTTACTTTCTGGTTAGCAAAACGGTTAGTTAAAACGCCTTATGTCTCGCTACCTAATTTGTTAGCTGGCCGAGAAATTATCAAAGAATTATTGCAAGAAGAGTGCGAACCCTCAGCGTTAGCACAACAACTTTTACCTCTTTTAACTGATGAAGAAAAAGTGCGTCAATTAAAAGAGATATTTTTACAGCTACATAGCGCCATTCGTTGTAATGCGGATGAGCAAGCAGCAAATGCAGTATTAGAATTGGTAGATAAATAATGGAATTTGTATATCCCAAAGCAAATCTTATTGCTGGAGTTGATGAAGTTGGTCGAGGTCCATTAGTGGGCGCAGTGGTTACCGCTGCTGTTATTCTTGATCCAGCAAATCCAATTGAAGGATTAACAGACTCCAAAAAGCTAACAGAAAAAAAGCGTAATGCCCTTTATGACGAAATAAAAGAAAAAGCATTATGCTGGGCGATAGGCCGTGCAGAGCCTGAAGAAATTGATGAATTAAATATTCTTTGGGCAACCATGAAAGCAATGGAACGTGCTGTTGCGGGGTTATCAATAACACCTGATATGGTCTTAATTGATGGCAACCGTTGCCCTAAATTACCAATGGCTTCTCAAGCGGTTATAAAAGGTGATAGTTTAGTTCAAGAAATTAGTGCTGCTTCTATACTTGCTAAAGTGACTCGTGATAGAGAAATGGAAGAGTTAGATAAGCTTTACCCTGATTATGGTTTTGCTAAACATAAAGGGTATCCAACTGTTTTCCATATGGAAAAACTAGCCTTATTAGGGGCAACACCCTATCATCGAAAAAGTTTTGCGCCTGTAAAACGTGCTTTAAATTTAAAGTAATCCACAGAGTAATTAAACACTATGGCAGATCCTCGTTTTATCCATCTTAGGGTACACAGCGATTATTCAATGATCGATGGATTGGCAAAAACAGGGCCTCTTGTGAAGAAAGTGGCTTCGCTGGGAATGCCTGCTTTTGCGATTACTGATTTCACTAACTTATGTGGGTTGGTGAAATTTTATGGTGCTGCACATGGTGCTGGCATTAAACCTATCATTGGTGCTGATGTTTACCTTGAAACAGAGTTATTAGGTGATGAATATGCTCACCTTACTATTCTTGCCCGCAATAATGTAGGGTATCAAAACCTCACGTTACTAATCTCTGAAGCGTATAAACATGGCTATGGTGCTGCGGGACCCATTGTTAAACAAGAGTGGTTAACAACCTATAAAGAAGGGCTCTTGTTGCTTTCTGGCGGTAGAATGGGGGATGTGGGTAAGTTCCTACTTCGTGGAAATCGCGCTTTAGTTGATCAGTGCCTTGAATATTATCAAACTCATTTTCCCGATAGTTATTATCTAGAACTGATTCGTACAGGTCGTACTGATGAGGAAACTTATCTTCATGAAGCAGTAGCTCTGGCTTCTGAAAAAGGTCTGCCTGTCGTTGCAACCAATGATGTCTGTTTTCTCGACAGTGATGATTTTGACGCACATGAAATTCGTGTCGCAATTCATGATGGTTTTACGTTATCTGATCCCAAACGTCCTAAGAATTATAGTCCTCAGCAATATATGCGCACAGAAGAAGAAATGTGTGAATTATTCGCTGATATACCTGAAGCATTAGAAAATAGTGTTGAAATCGCTAAACGTTGTAATGTTACTATCCGTTTAGGGGAATACTTCCTTCCACAATTCCCAACAGGGGATATGAGTACAGAAGATTTTCTTGTTAAAAAATCACAAGAAGGTTTAGAAGAACGTTTAGCCTTTTTATTTCCTGATCCTGAAGAGCGACAAAAAAGACGCCCTGAATATGATGAGCGTCTTGATATCGAGCTGAAAGTTATTAACCAGATGGGATTTCCTGGTTACTTCCTTATCGTGATGGAGTTTATTCAGTGGTCTAAAGATAATGGTGTTCCTGTTGGTCCTGGACGAGGTTCAGGTGCGGGATCACTAGTGGCTTACTCGCTGAAAATCACAGATCTTGATCCTCTAGAGTTTGACTTGCTTTTCGAACGATTTCTTAACCCTGAACGTGTTTCGATGCCTGACTTTGACGTCGATTTCTGTATGGAAAAACGCGATAGAGTTATTGACCACGTTGCTGAAATGTATGGTCGTGATGCCGTATCTCAGATCATTACATTTGGTACGATGGCGGCGAAAGCCGTTATTCGCGATGTTGGCCGTGTTTTGGGACACCCTTACGGTTTTGTCGATAGGATATCAAAACTCGTTCCCCCTGATCCGGGTATGACGCTGGAAAAAGCATTTGCTGCCGAGCCTCAATTACCTGAAATTTATGAAGCCGATGAAGAGGTGAAATCTCTTATTGATATGGCTCGTAAATTAGAAGGGGTGACACGGAACGCAGGTAAACATGCGGGTGGTGTCGTTATTTCACCAACGAAAATCACGGACTTTGCACCACTTTATTGTGATGCTGAGGGAAATAACCCTGTTACACAATTTGATAAAAACGACGTTGAATATGCGGGTCTTGTTAAATTCGACTTCTTAGGTTTAAGAACACTAACCATCATTAACTGGGCATTAGAGATGATCAATGCCCGACGTGCTAAAAAGTCACTTGAACCTGTTGATATTTCAGCGATCCCATTAACGGATCAGCGCAGTTTTGACATGTTGCAGCGTTCAGAAACGACCGCGGTATTCCAATTGGAATCTCGTGGTATGAAAGATCTCATCAAACGCCTACGTCCCGACTGTTTTGAAGATATGATAGCACTTGTTGCCCTATTTCGTCCGGGGCCATTGCAGTCAGGCATGGTAGATAACTTTATTGACCGTAAACACGGTGTTGAAGAGATTTCATATCCTGATGTTAAGTGGCAACATGAAAGCTTACAGCCCGTTCTAGAACCAACCTATGGTGTTATCCTATACCAAGAACAAGTTATGCAAATTGCACAGGTTCTTGCGGGATATACACTAGGTGGCGCGGATATGTTACGACGCGCAATGGGTAAGAAAAAACCTGAAGAAATGGCAAAGCAGCGTTCTGTTTTTGAAGAGGGTGCTATCAAAAACGGTGTCGATGGTGAGCTTGCTATGAGGATCTTTGACTTGGTGGAGAAATTCGCCGGTTATGGGTTTAACAAATCTCACTCAGCAGCGTATGCATTAGTTTCTTACCAAACACTATGGCTAAAAGCCCACTATCCAGCTGAATTTATGGCTGCTGTAATGACAGCCGATATGGATAACACTGAAAAAGTGGTGGGATTGGTTGATGAATGTTGGAGAATGGGCTTAAAGGTTCTTCCTCCTGATATTAATAGCGGTCTTTATCATTTCCACGTAAATGATGAGGGTGAAATCGTTTATGGTATTGGTGCCATTAAAGGTGTGGGTGAAGGGCCGATTGAAGCAATTGTAGAAGCGCGTCAGCAAGGCGGTCACTTTAAAGATATTTTTGATCTCTGTGCTAGAACAGAAACGAAAAAATTGAATCGCCGAGTGATGGAAAAACTGATAATGTCAGGCGCATTCGATAAGCTAGGGCCTCATCGTGCTGCTTTGATGTCTTCATTAGAAGATGCATTAAAAGCCGCAGACCAACATGCCAAAGCTGAAGCAATAGGGCAATCGGACATGTTTGGTGTGTTAGCAGAAGCGCCTGAACAAGTTGAGCGTTCTTATGCCAATATACCTAAATGGCCAGACCAAGTCGTTTTAGAAGGTGAGCGAGAGACCTTAGGTTTATATTTAACTGGCCATCCGATCACTCGTTATTTAAAAGAAATTGAACGATATGCGGCAGGAACGCGTCTAAAAGATTTAGTACCGACACCCCGTGGTCAAATGGTGAAGGTAGCAGGCTTAGTACTTGCTTCTAAAGTATTTACAACGAAACGTGGAAATCGGATCGGTGTTTGTACCTTAGATGATCGTTCAGGTCGCTTAGAAATTATGTTATTTTCTGATGCATTGGATAAATACCAACATTTATTAGAACAAGACAAGATTTTAATTGCTACTGGGCAGGTCAGCTTTGATGATTTCAATGGTGGGCTTAAAATGACAGTCCGCGAACTTATGGATATCAACGAAGCCCGTGAAAAATATGCACGAGGACTTGCTATCTCATTATCAGACAGGCAAATTAATGAGCAATTATTAAATCGTCTTCGCGGCGTTTTAGAACCTCATCGTTCAGGCACGATACCGGTTCACCTTTATTTTGAAAAGCATGATGCCTGCGCACGTTTACGATTTGGTGCGACTTGGCGTGTCACGCCAACAGATATGCTTTTAACGGATCTGCGAACTCTGCTGGGTAATGAGCAGGTAGAATTAGAATTTGACTAAAATAGGAATGTTATGAGTCTTAATTTTCTGGATTTTGAACAGCCAATTGCCGAGTTAGAAGCGAAAATTGATTCGCTAACCGCAGTTAGCCAACATGATGAAAAAATTGATATTAATATCGATGAAGAAGTTTCACGCTTAAGAGAAAAAAGCCTAGAGCTAACGCGTAAGATTTTTTCTGATCTTGGTGCATGGCAAGTCGCACAACTTGCACGTCATCCATTAAGACCTTACACACTGGATTACATTCATCGTATCTTTACTGATTTCCAAGAATTAGCAGGCGACCGTGCTTATGCTGATGATAAAGCCATTGTGGGTGGTATCGCTCGTTTAGATGGTCGTCCAGTGATGGTTATTGGACATCAAAAAGGGCGTGAAACGAAAGAGAAAATCCGCCGTAACTTTGGTATGCCTGCGCCAGAAGGCTATCGTAAAGCGCTTCGTTTAATGGAGATGGCGCAACGTTTTAATCTCCCTATTATCACCTTTATTGATACGCCGGGGGCTTATCCTGGTGTTGGTGCTGAAGAGCGTGGTCAATCAGAAGCGATTGCACGTAACTTACGTGAAATGTCACGTTTTGGTGTGCCAATCATTTGTACCGTTATTGGCGAAGGTGGGTCTGGTGGCGCACTCGCTATTGGTGTCGGTGATAAAGTGAATATGCTGCAATACAGTACCTATTCTGTTATTTCACCAGAAGGTTGTGCATCTATCCTTTGGAAAAGCGCAGA
Organism: Proteus alimentorum; assembly: GCF_002607735.1. Classification (GTDB taxonomy): domain Bacteria; phylum Pseudomonadota; class Gammaproteobacteria; order Enterobacterales; family Enterobacteriaceae; genus Proteus; species Proteus alimentorum. Next base: position 11,016 of record NZ_NBVR01000020.1, on the reverse strand, counting down.
TAAAGCACCATTAGCTGCTGAAGCAATGGGGATCACGGCAAACCGTTTAAAAGAGCTTAAGCTGATTGATACGGTTATTCCTGAGCCTTTAGGTGGCGCGCATCGCCACTATGATGAAATTGCGACGTCTTTAAAAGCACAAATCAAAGCTGATTTAGAAGAGTTAGATGCATTTGAATCAGAAGAGCTAACAAACCGTCGTTACCAACGTTTAATGGAATACGGTTACTGCTGATAGTGTAATGTTTTTCTAAAATAACAGAGAACCTCATGTTGATAACGTGAGGTTTTTTTTATCTCTAAAAACTATCCTTACTGAGACAATTAAACCCAGTGATATTAACAATAATATATTATATATCAATATGTTAAGTTGATCTCAAAAACAATATTAATTCACTTTTTTACTAAAAGAATAATCAACCGTATCTATTATCTTATAGGGGCATTTACTTCTTTTGTGAGGAAAAGCGATGATATCGTTTAATGGTAAAGTTGGGATCATTACAGGCGGTAATAGCGGGATTGGTTTAGCTTCTGCGGAAAAGTTTCTATCCTTAGGCGCATTTGTTGTTATCACTGGTAGTCATTTAACCCGAGGGCAAAAAGCAGAAAAATACCTAAAAGAAAAAGGCCTTTTGGGTGAATTTATACAAATGGACGTAAAAAGTGAAAAAGAGAACGAACAACTTATTGATTATGTAGTAAATAAGTATGGGCGACTGGATTTCATCTTTGCTAATGCGGGTGTTTTAACCGATAACATCGCTGATAAATTAGAGTATGAAAAATGGAAAGGGGTATTAGATGTTAATCTTAATGGGCTCTTTCTGATTAATCGTGCAGCAATTCAATATTGGCTAAAAAATCAACTGTCAGGCGCCATTGTTAATTGTAGTTCGATTTGCTCTTTTGTGGGCCAACACGAGTTTCCTGCCTATTGTGCATCAAAAGGTGGTGTTAAATTACTGACACAAACACTTGCTATTGATTATGCAAGTAAAGGTATTCGTGTTAATGCGGTTTGTCCAGGGTATATTGATACGCCTTTATTAGATGGGCGTGAACTCGATAAGCAAAAGTTGGCGACACTGCATCCTATTGGTCGTCTTGGTACGCCAGAAGAAGTTGCTAATGTTGTGGCTTTTTTGGCGAGTGACGCAGCTTCGTTTGTCACTGGAGCCTCTTATTTGGTTGATGGTGGCTTTACTGCGTAAATAGGGCTTATTTAAGGCAGAATAGCGTTTATTCTGCCCTCTCTTGCTTCATTAGTACTCAAACATCTTAAATTTTATATTCATTTATCAGGAATGCTTTGTATTCGTGCAAAGTTGGGTAGAAAAGCTTAACATAATCATCTGAATTCACTGATAAATGACGATACAATGAAACAGGAATACGGCTTACTCCTTAAAGAAATCAAACAACAAATTGATCCTTACACTAAAATTTTGGTGGGTTTTAGTGGTGGTGTAGATTCCACAGTTTTATTGCAAGGACTTGTACGTTTACGTGATGAATTCCAATTACCTTTAGAATTAACCGCTATCTATATTCATCATGGATTAAATATCAAAGCAGATGATTGGCTTGCTCATTGTAAACAATGCTGTCAGCAATGGCGTGTCGATTTTATCAGTGAAAAAGTGAATGTGGATCCTAAAGAGGGCGGTCTTGAAAATGGTGCAAGAGAGGCGCGTTATCAAGCCTTTCGCCGATATTTACAGCCACAACAAGTGTTAGTGACTGCTCAGCACCAAGATGATCAAGCTGAAACTTTTTTACTGGCTTTAAAACGAGGCAGTGGTCCTGCTGGACTTTCCTCAATGCCAGCCAAAATGGTGTTTGAAAATAGTTACTTACTTCGACCATTACTCAATATTACGCGTGAGCAAATTGAATGTTATGCTACTGAACAAGGGCTAGATTGGATAGAAGACGATAGTAATCAAGATGATCATTATGATCGCAATTTTTTACGATTGCGTGTTATGCCTTTGCTAGCTCAACGTTGGTCTCACTTTTCGCAAGCGGTAACTCGAAGTGCTACATTGTGTGGTGAACAAGAAGCATTACTAGATGAATTGTTAGATCCTGAGCTTAATGGTTTGATGAAGAGTGATCTCAGCTTAGATATTAATCAACTTGCCCGTTGTAGTGTTATAAAGCGCAATGCTTTACTCAGGCGCTGGTTTGCTAAACACAATAAAATCATGCCATCAAGACAACAAATCTTACGATTGTGGCAAGAAGTTGCTTTAGCAAAAGAAGATGCAGAGCCTCGATTACAATTTTATCAAGATGAAGTCAGACGCTATAAACAGCGCCTTTATCTAGTTCCAATCGTCCAAGAGCCTGTTGATCACATTATTGAGTGGTTGCTCAATGAACCTTTATGTTTACCTAATGGATTAGGGGTTCTATCACTCGTAGCCGAAACAGGAAAAAATACCGTTAGAAAGCCTGCAAGTGATGAAAAAGTCACTGTGCGTTTTGGTTTAACACAAGCATCTTTGCGTATTGTAGGGCGAGAGCACGCTCGACATAGTAAAAAAATCTGGCAAGAGCTTGAAGTTGCACCTTGGCGTAGAACCCGGATCCCTTTGATTTATTATAATGATACGTTAATTGCAGCTATTGATACATTTGTTACTTTTGAGGGAAAAGCAACATCAGAACAGGCTATTACTATTGAGTGGCAAGAGGCTCATGAATGAACAACCGCCAGTTGGCGGTTGCTCTTTATTCGGTTATTCCGATTTTATAATGATTGTCCCAAGTTCGGGATTAGAAAAACTGGCAATAACATCTAGTCGTAAATCTTTAGAGCCTTCAGACGTTTTGACTTTTAAGTATTCAACTTTCTTGCTTAAGAAAAGGTCATCCGCAACACCTTCAATAAGCTCACCATCATGCAGTTCAATATGGAGCGCTAAACCACGCTGGCATGCTAACTCCAGATACTCATAATCATCACAGTTAATTGGTTGATATTCTGTATTTGTTGACATATTCCCTCACCACTCTTTCGTGGCGGTGTTGCCGCCAGTGAATAATTCAGAATAAAATCATTATGCTGTTATTCGATGTGAGCACAATAGTTATTATAATAATTTTCTGAAATAGTTCTTTATTAGAAGTGATTTGAGAAATAATTAACAATTATGGGTGCATTTATCTTAAAGCTTGTTTTATTGCCCCCTTTTATTTTAAAAAATGTTAGAATCATATTGAGAATGATTTATTAAAAAGTACCCAGAATGTAGGGAGTTGATGATGGGGAAAAAATTTTTATTTGCAGCCGTTGCTGCTGGGTTATTTGTACTGTCAGGTTGTCAAAATAATATTGGCTTATCACTTGATGGAAAAATTGTAGACCAAACTTACAACAGTATTCTGCCTTGTGCCGATTGCTCTGGTATCGACACGACAATTCTTGTTAATCAAGATGGCTCTTATGTTATGGAGCAAAGCTATCAAGGTTCACCTGATGACAAACGTAGTTTCTTTGAATCAGGAACATGGGTATTAGGTAAAGATAAGCTGACGTTGACTAATAGTTATGGTGAAAAGAGCTATTATTTACCTCGCGAAGATAAATTAGTCATGCTTGATATTGATGGCAACGTTATTAATTCAGAACTAAATTATACTTTAGCTAAGGTTCAGCCTAAACAGCTTGCTGGTGAGTTTACCTATTTTGCCGATGCAGGTACGTTTAAAGATTGCCAATCAGGGCGTGTTTACGCAGCCAGTGGTATTGAATTGGAAAAAGGCTATTTCTCAACGGGTGTTGAGGGTGGAACACCTGTTTACCTCGAAGTAAATGGTTATTACAGTATTCGTCCTTCAATGGAAGACGGTCAATATGACCGAGCTTTAGTTGTCGCAGATGAAAAACCTCGTTTTAATCGTCATGGTTCTTGTGGAAATCATCGTGGTGGCAGAAGCTAAGTTTTAGTTTTTTTATATTCTTTCTAAACAAAAACCCGCATCAGCGGGTTTTTGTTTATCAATCAAATTTCTTATTACAAAGAGGCTTGATAATTAAGCGAGTTGCTCTTTGATAAAGGCAACAACATCGTCAACATTGACCAGTGATTTATCATCACTACGACGCGCTTTATATTCGATTTGGTTGTTGTCTAAATTACGATCACCAATCACGATTGTGTGTGGAATACCGATAAGTTCCATATCAGCAAACATTACACCTGGACGTTCTTTACGATCATCAAACAGAACATCAATACCTTGAGCACGTAATTCGTCATAAAGTTTGTCAGCGACTTCTTTAACACGATAAGAACGATGCATATTCATTGGTAAAATAGCAACTTGGAATGGTGCAATCGCATCTGGCCAAATAATACCGCGAGCATCATGATTTTGTTCAATAGCGGCAGCAACAATACGAGTTACACCGATACCATAACAGCCCATAGTCACGATTTGGTTATGACCTTCTTCGTTTTGTACAGTTGCTTTTAATGCTTCTGAATATTTGGTACCAAGTTGGAAGATATGGCCAACTTCAATACCACGTTTGATTAGCAACGTTCCTTTACCATCTGGGCTTGGATCGCCTTCAACAACATTACGGATGTCAGCAATTTCAGCAACAGGTAGGTCACGCTCCCAGTTGATACCAAAGTAGTGTTTACCATCAACGTTTGCACCTGCACCGAAATCACTCATTACTGAGACAGAACGATCCATAATAACGGGCAGTGGCAGATTAACTGGGCCTAATGAACCTGGGCCTGCATTTACAGCTTGGCGAATTTCAGCTTCGGTTGCGAAAGTTAAAGGCGCTGCAACGATAGTGCATTTTTCTGCTTTAACTTCATTCAGTTCGTGATCACCACGGACTAATAATGCCACTAATGGGTGGCCACTTTCTTTCGTACCATGAACAATCAGTGTCTTAACTGTTTTTTCAATTGGTAGATTGAATTGTTCAACTAATTCAGCAATTGTTTTAGCGTTTGGTGTATCCACTAAACGTAATTCTTCAGTTGCAACAGCTCGTGGAGTTGCAGGCATTATTGCTTCTGCTAATTCGATATTGGCTGCATAGTCAGAGCCAGTTGAGAAGACGATGTCATCTTCACCGCTGTCAGCTAAAACTTGGAACTCATGAGAGGCATTACCACCGATAGAGCCTGTATCTGCAAGTACTGGACGGAAATCTAAACCAATACGTGAGAAAATTTTGCTGTAAGCTTCGTACATTCTGTCGTAAGTCTCTTGTAAAGACTCTTGAGAGATATGGAAAGAATAAGCATCTTTCATGATAAATTCACGAGAACGCATAACACCAAAACGAGGGCGTACTTCGTCACGGAATTTAGTTTGAATTTGATATAAGTTCAGTGGAAGTTGTTTGTAAGAGGTAATTTCATTACGAACAATATCAGTAACAACTTCTTCATGGGTTGGGCCTAAAACAAATGGGCGTTCGCCTCTGTCTGAAAAACGCAGTAATTCAGGACCATACTGTTCCCAACGACCACTTTCTAGCCATAAGTCAGCGGGTTGAACAACTGGCATTGAAATCTCAAGTGATCCTGCGTTGTCCATCTCTTCACGAACAATTTTTTCAATTTTTCTTAGAACACGAACCCCTGTCGGCATCCAATCATAAAGACCAGATGCGAGTTTACGGATCATGCCTGCGCGAAGCATAAGTTGATGGCTGACAATTTCTGCATCAGCAGGTGTCTCTTTTAAAGTAGAGAGCAAATAGTGGCTAGTACGCATTATTAGGTTCCATTAGAACAAAAATACTTAGGCTGACTGTCACGCCAGTCTATATCAATATAATTAGAGAAAGACTTTAGAGCGTGTTGATCTTTGCTGCTTATTTTTACAGCAAAAGAAATTTATAAAACAAGCAACATATTCAACTATTTTGGCTTTGGGCATTGATTGACATTAACAATGACCACTTAAAAATAAAAACAGCCCTACAGGTTCGATTAAAAGACGTTTCACTCATTTTATTCTGCGTTGAGAGGCGCTAGCCTAGTTCACTAGGCGACGAACCTCTCGCCTTGCCTAAAATGCTTTTAATTCGAATAAAAATCGACCATCAAAGGTCAACACGCTCTAGTCTACCAGTGACTTAGGTCTGCCAAAAGGGGCAAAGCATTTTTTTCAATCTGATTTGTCTAAAGACATGAGAATGATGCTCAGCTTAGATTATTCATGATAGCAATATCAATGAAGATAATAGCAAGTTACCGCGGTTCTACACTAAGAACAAGTGTCTGTTGTCCAGTGACTTGCCAGCGAACATTAAATTCGAGTAAATGTACTGCATAAATTCTATCACTTTGTTCTCCCTTTTTATAAGCAGGACGAGGATCTTGCTGTAAGACTTGGGTAATAAAGCGTGAAAGATGAGGGTATTCACTTGCATAGTGTTGCAGTTGTTCGGATGCAATCTGTGAAAAGAAAACCGGCATTTCGTTATTGGGAGCTTCTTGTGCAAACCCAGCAATTGCATTTGGGCGAGATTCTGCAAACGGTAAATAAGGTTTGATATCAAGAATAGGAGTGCCATCCACTAAATCAAGGCTACCTAATTCTAAAATAACAGACTGATCCGTTGTATTTACCTTTTTCAATTCAACCAATGACATACCAATTGGGTTGGGGCGAAAGGTTGAGCGAGTTGCAAATACCCCCATTTTAGCGTTTCCACCTAATCTAGGGGGGCGAACGAGAGGATGCCAACCTTGTTGTGCTGTTTGATGAAAAACAAAGATCAACCAAAGGTGGCTAAATTGTTCTAAGCCTCGAACTGCATCAGGGTGATTATAAGGTGTATGTAGAATAAGTTGACCGCCGCCATCCTGGATTAATCCAGGTTGGCGTGGAACGGCAAATTTTTCTTTATAAGGACTTGAAATGTGCCCTATAGAATTCATTTGGTAGGTATTCATTTTGTAATGAGTAGCGCTGTGCCTTCACAAATAGCGGATTGATAGCAACCTAAGCCTGTGACAATTTGGCATTCATGCAACAAAACAGCATTTGCATTTTTGTAGGCTGCTTTTGTTGCCATTCTTTTTTTAGCAATAGGTAAACTGGCTGGTGGATCTTGTAATGTTTGACGACAAGATTCACCTGCAACAATCCCGAGATCTTTAAAAGGAGCACCTAAAAGGTCTTCTGTTTTTTCAACAATACGTACTGAAGGTAAAGTTTGTGATCTTGGTTTTTGTGGTTGCCCTGGTTTATTTAAACGCATATCCGTAAATTTAGACTGATCAACATCAGATGATTTTTGCATTGAACAGCCTGTCATAAACAGCGCCATGATGCCAATAAGGAGCAAGCGCATGTGCATGGGTAATATCCTCTTTATTATTGTCTATACGAAAATTAAACGGCACTAATTTAATGCAATTTAGCCAAGTAAAAAAGAGAAAGGCGAACATTTGTTCGCCTTTTTTATGATTAAGCTAAATATTAGCGTATTACCAACCTTTAACTGCACCGCCGTTAAAGATTTTATTTGCAGCGCTATCCACTTCATCCGTTTGGTAAGCTTGAATAAATTTCTTCACATTCTCACTGTCTTTATTATCTTCGCGTGCAACAATGATATTTACATATGGAGAGTCTTTATCTTCAACAAAAATACCGTCTTTTGCTGGCGTTAAGTTTACTTGGCTTGCATAAGTGGTATTGATTACCGCCAAATAGATTTTTTGATCATCTAATGAACGTGGCAATTGAGGTGCTTCTAATTCTACTAATTTTAGATTTTTAGGATTTTCAATAATATCTAAAGAAGTCGGTAATAAGCCTACACCATCTTTTAATTTAATTAATCCTACTTTTTCTAATAACAGCAGTGAACGCCCTAAGTTAGTTGGATCGTTAGGGATAGCCACTTGAGCACCATCAGGTAAATCAGCTAAATCAGTAATTTTTTTAGAGTAACCCGCTATAGGGTAAATAAACGTATTTCCAACCGCAGTAATTTTGAAATTACGATCTTTAATTTGCTGATCCAAATAAGGTTTGTGTTGGAATGCATTAAGATCGATATCACCACGACTTAATGATTCATTAGGCATTACGAAGTCATTGAAAGTAACGAGTTCAACATCAAGACCATATTTATCTTTAGCAACTTGTTTTGCTACTTCTGCAACTTGTTGCTCAGAGCCAGAAATAACACCAACACGAATATGGTTTGGATCTTTTTCTTTTTCACCACAACCAGCTAATGCTAATGCGCCAATTAAAGCACTTACAACTGCGAGCGATTTAAATTTCAATGACATACATTTACCCTTATTTGATCCGTTAATTAAAAGGTTTCGATTTAATAATTGAAACCTTCAATCTAATTATTTATGTGTTGTCAGCTTCACTAAGCGATCGCCGAAAAACTGAATGATAAAAACAAGAATAACGAGCAGAACAATTACAATATTCATTACCGTTGCATTATAGCCAACATAACCATATTGATAGCCAATTTGACCTAAACCACCGGCACCAACAGCACCACCCATTGCTGAGTAACCCACTAATGTAATTAGTGTAATGGTTGCAGCGTTAATCAAGCCTGGTAAAGATTCTGGTAATAAAATTTTCTTAATAATTTGCATTGGTGTTGCACCCATAGAACGAGATGCTTCAATTAATCCTTGTGGGATTTCCAATAGCGTATTTTCGACCATACGAGCAATAAAAGGTGCTGCGGCAACAGTTAATGGCACGATGGCGGCTTGCAAGCCAATAGATGTTCCTACAACCAAGCGAGTAAAAGGGATCATCCATACCAGTAATATAATAAAAGGGATAGCCCTAAAAATATTCACAAGTGCTGAGATAACACGATAGGCAGGTGGATTTGCCATAATTTGTTCAGGACGAGTGACATAAAGCAAAACACCAAGTGGTAGCCCGATGACAAAACCAAAGAAGCCTGAAACGAAGGTCATGACTAAGGTTTCCCAGATCCCACTAATTAATAAATAAATCATTCCTTCAGACATAACCGAGAACCTCTACTTTCACATGATGCTCTTCTAAAAACGCAATCGACTTTTCAGTATTACCATTCTTACCGTGTAGTTCAGCTAACATCACGCCAAACTTCACACCGCCGGCATAGTCCATTTGTGAACTTAAAATATTAATATCTGCATCAAAACGACGCGCAACGATGGACATTAATGGTGCATCAACGGATTGGCCGTTAAATTCAAGTTTCAATAATGGGAATAAACCTTCCTCCCACTCTGGTTTCATGCGCTCTTTGTAATCTTCAGGAATATCCAATTGTAGTGTTGATTGGATAAAAGCCTGAGAAACCGGTGTTTTTGGATGCGAGAAAACTTCACTCACTGCATCACTTTCAACTAATTCACCACCACTTATTACTGCAACCTGATCACAAATGCGTTTTACAACATCCATTTCATGAGTGATTAATAAAATGGTGAGGCCTAAACGACGGTTAATGTCTTTTAGTAATTCTAAAATAGAACGTGTTGTTGCTGGGTCAAGTGCGCTAGTTGCTTCATCACACAATAAAACGTTTGGTGAATTTGCTAATGCGCGTGCAATTGCAACACGTTGCTTTTGCCCACCAGATAAGTTTGCTGGGTAATATTCTTTCTTATCTGATAAACCAACTAATTCAAGTAATTCATTAACACGCTTATTAATTTCAGCACGAGGTGTATTATCAAGCTCTAATGGCAGTGCCACATTATCAAACACTGTACGAGAAGACAGTAAGTTGAAATGTTGGAAAATCATACCAATACCGCGACGTGCTTTTGTTAATTCTTTATCAGATAACTTAGTTAGATCACGACCATCAACAAGCACTTCACCTGAAGTTGGTTTTTCTAACATGTTCACACAACGTATAAGTGTACTTTTACCCGCTCCTGACGATCCGATAACACCAAAAATCTGCCCTTGTGGCACATGCAGGTTAATGTTTGATAGCGCTTGTATTGAACGCTCTCCCTGCTTAAACACTTTGTTTATATTCGTCAGTTTAATCATGTTTTTCTTTATATAAGTAGATATGGGACATAAAGACTATTCTGCCCGAGTTAAAATAGATGTTAAGGCGTCTAGACGTCTAAGTCAATAAAAAAGAGTTGAAGAGTAATAAAGAAAGAAAGCCGTGGATATCATTCTCTATATAAGAAAAAACATGCGATACTAATAAAAATATCTAAATGGAGTAATGCTGTGAGCAAGGGGATTTCTGCGATTTTTTTAGATCGCGATGGAACTATTAATATAGACCATGGTTATGTGTCTGAAATTGATAACTTTAAGTTTATCGATGGCGTTATTGAGGCAATGGCTGAATTAAAAGCTATGGGATATGCCTTGGTACTTGTGACTAATCAATCAGGTATTGGTCGTGGCTATTATAGTGAAGATCAATTTTTACATCTAACAGAGTGGATGGATTGGTCTTTGGCGGATAGAGGTGTTGATTTAGATGGTATCTATTATTGTCCTCATCATCCTGATGCCACTGTAGATGAATATAAGAAAGAATGTGATTGTCGCAAACCAGCCCCAGGCATGTTTATGGATGCGAAAGCTCAATTAAACATCGATATGGCTTCTTCTTATATGGTTGGTGATAAAAAAGAAGATATGTTGGCAGCAAAAACTGCGGGAGTGGGCCATAAAATTCTTGTTCGTACAGGAAAAGAGATAACTGAAGAGGCACAACTGTGTGCAGATTTTGTTCTCGATAGCCTTGCAGACTTGCCAAAATGGCTAAAAAGCCACAAAAAATAGGCACTTCGTTTAATTTACCAACAAACGAACATTTTTTTTTAAAAAAACTATTGCCAGCCTCAGAAAACTCCCTATAATGCGTCCTCGTTGTCACGGCACAGGGCGCTAAGCGAACTGACTGAGAGAACGAAGAAAAAAAGTGAAAAGCCTTGAAAATAAACGCTTGACACTGAATGAGGAAGATGTAGAATGCACCTCCTCGCAACAACG
>NZ_NBVR01000022.1:378-4858 GCF_002607735.1 Proteus alimentorum | reverse complement strand
GATTTGATCGAATGCACGAGCAGAACCACCGTAAGTTTTAGCTAAAACTGTAGTGATTGCAGCAGTCAGAGTTGTTTTACCGTGGTCAACGTGGCCGATAGTACCAACGTTAACGTGCGGTTTTGAACGTTCAAATTTTTCTTTAGACATTTAAATTGTCCCTCTAAGACACGGAATCGGTGGTTACACCACATCAACCAAGCAGTAAGTAAATTAGCGATTTGCTAGTGCTTGTTAAGATTTTAATCAGGGAGGCAAGAACATGAAGGAGTGGTGCTGATAGGCAGATTCGAACTGCCGACCTCACCCTTACCAAGGGTGCGCTCTACCAACTGAGCTATATCAGCACATCTGGAGCGGGCAGCGGGAATCGAACCCGCATCATCAGCTTGGAAGGCTGAGGTAATAGCCATTATACGATGCCCGCAGAACTCGGCTACCTGACTTAAAATCAGCTTTGTATTCTACTTAAGTGTTTACTAATTTAAAACACTTAAGTTAGGAATTAATGGTGGTGGGAGAAGGATTCGAACCTTCGAAGTCTGTGACGGCAGATTTACAGTCTGCTCCCTTTGGCCGCTTGGGTATCCCACCAAACCTAATTTTTAATGGTGCCGGCACCAAGAGTCGAACTCGGGACCTACTGATTACAAGTCAGTTGCTCTACCAACTGAGCTATGCCGGCTAAGTGGTGCGCATTCTAGGAGGACTTTCATCATGATGCAACAAAAAAATCGCGATATTTGTTCTTTTGCTTAGATTTTGTTCACTTTTGATTGAATTGTTGATTTTTTAGGAAAAAAACGACCAAAATGCCAACAAAAATTCATACTAAATTAGTAAGCTAATTTAGCTATTCAGTCCTAAATTTATTAATCACCAATAAATTTTTAGAAAAAAGATTGATTGCACCTTCATTAGTCTACGCTAAAAAATTATTTTCATGACTATTTTTTGTACTTTTTTTACAGATTTATTCAGTTCGTGTCAAAAAAAGTAGAAAAAATTTAAAAAATATCTACGCCTAAGAGTCATCACTCGTTATGATGCTGTTTATTTTTTATCGGATACGGGTGTTTTAAACAGCCTGTCCAACCTGCGAATATTAGGCAGATGTTGGCTTATGAATAACAAAGAACGCTTTATAACCCCTTATTTAGAATTTGACAGAAAGCACTGGGCAACGTTAAGAGATTCCGTTCCTTTAACGCTAACCGAAAAAGAGATTGCTGATTTAAAAGGAATTAACGAAGAAATTTCTATTGATGATGTAATTGAGATTTATCTTCCTCTTTCAAGATTACTCAATTTTTACATAAGTTCTAACTTACGTCGTCAAGCCGTCTTAGAGCAATTTCTTGGAACAAGAAGCGCCAAAATCCCCTACATTATTGGCATAGCGGGTAGTGTTGCTGTTGGTAAAAGTACCACAGCTCGTTTGCTACAAGCACTTTTAACTCGTTGGCCAGAACATCGCAAAGTTGATTTAATTACTACTGACGGTTTTCTTTTACCTAATGCAGAATTAAAGAAACGCGGGATAATGAAAAAAAAAGGATTTCCTGAATCCTATGATATGCATAGTCTTGTCTCTTTTGTTTCTGATATAAAATCAGGTAAGAAACAAGTAACAGCCCCTGTCTATTCTCATTTAGTGTATGACATCATTCCAGATAAAAAACAGGTTATTGAACAGCCTGATATTGTAATCCTTGAAGGATTGAATGTATTACAGAGCAACCAGGATTATCCTCATGATCCACATAATGTTTTCGTATCAGATTATGTAGATTTTTCCATTTATGTGGATGCTGAAGAAGAATTACTAAAACACTGGTATATCAGTCGCTTTTTAAAATTTAGAGAAGGTGCGTTTACTGATCCTGAATCGTATTTTAATAATTACTCTAAATTAAGCAGAGAAGAGTCTATTGAAATAGCGTCTTCAATTTGGCAAGAAATTAATGGTTTAAATTTGAAACAGAACATTCTGCCTACAAAAGAAAGAGCGAGCCTTATATTAACCAAAGGCCAAAATCATACGATCACCAATGTTCGATTACGTAAGTAAATCTAAACAATCACCAGATTTGATCTACGTATTATTATATTTTAGTTATTAAAAATAGTATCGATAAATAAAAAGCTTTCCAATTTAGGAAAGCTTTTGTAGTTTTAGATGTTCGATACAATTTAAAGCATTACGATGCACTTCTCAGTGAAATCTCACCACCTATATAGGGTATGATTTTTCCATCTTGTTCTAAAAGTAAAGCACCTTGATCATTGATACCTTTAGCAACACCAAAGATCTCTTTTTCACCAATAATAAGCTTCACACGACGATCCATAAAATTATCTAAACGTTTCCAACGCTCGATAAACACAGATAACCCTTGTTTTTCAAATTGAACAAATGCTTCTCTTAATGCATTAGTAATTTCACAAGCAAGTTCATTTCTGTCAATTTTGATACCCACTTGCTCTAAATTAATCCATTGCTGGTTAATGGCTTCATTTTGATTCTTACTCATCGCGATATTGATACCAATACCTGTGACGATATGAGCAACATCACCTGTTTTTCCTGTTAGCTCAACAAGAATACCTGAAAGCTTTTTATCATTTAAATAGAGATCGTTAGGCCATTTAACTTTAACGCCTTCTGCGCCCAGTTTTTGCAATACTTCAGCCATAATAACACCGACAACCAAACTCAGCCCTATTGCAGCTGCAGGCCCTTGATCGAGCTTCCAATACATACTTAAATATAAATTTCGACCAAAAGGCGAAATCCATTGGCGCCCTCTTCTACCTCGCCCAGCAGACTGATATTCAGCAATACAGACATCACCCGATGTTAATTCGCTAATACGTTGGATCAAGTATTGGTTTGTAGAATCGATAACAGGAATAACGCTCGCGGGTTCACCTTTAATGTTCTTGTTTACACTATCTACATTTAATAAATTCATAGGAGCATCTAGTTGATAGCCCTTTCCTGCGACAGTTTGAACATCAATACCCCAACTACGCAATGTCTGAATATGTTTATTAATACCTGCGCGTGTCATTCCTAAGCTTTCGCCTAGTTGCTCTCCTGAATGGATATTTCCATCAGCAAGGAGCTCAATTAATAATAAGGGAGTTGGTGTTTCTTTCATGAAATAGCGTCCACTGCATTGATTTCGCCATGTTGACCAATAAAACGAACTTCTGGCTCTAATTGTACACCGAAGCGCTCGAAGACTTTTTGGCGTATATATGTAGCTAGATTAACAATGTCCTTGCCTGTTGCTAGACCATCTTTATTGATGAGAACGAGTGCTTGCTTCATATGAACAGATGCACCACCAATCTGATGGCCTTTAAGACCACATTGATCAATCAGCCAACCTGCAGCAAGTTTTACACCATCTTGTTGAACATATTGAGGGCAGAAGGGGTATTCGGCTTTTAAATGTTGTGCAATACGAGTATCAACAATTGGATTCTTGAAAAAGCTACCTGCATTACCTGTTATGGTAGGATCTGGCAGTTTGCTCGTTCTCATGGAGCATACAGATCCAAACACATCTGTTGGCGTTACCGTTTCTAATGATAATTTTGATAAATCGCCATACGTAAGAATAGGCTCCCATTTTTTGCTAAGCTGTAAGCCAACAGCAATAATAGCAAAGCCTTGCTGGTAATGATGTTTGAAAATACTATCACGGTAACCAAACTGACATTCAGTATTAGTTAATCGCTGTACACGACCGGTGCTTAGCTCAGCAATATCAACATAAGCACAAACATCTTTTAATTCTTTGCCATAAGCGCCGATATTTTGTATGGGTGCTGACCCCACATTTCCGGGGATCAGCGCTAAATTTTCTAGTCCATAGATATTTTTTTCTAACAGATATTCAATAAGTGCATGCCAGTTTTCGCCCGCACCAACATGAATAAACCAATATTGCGCATCTTCAGTAATTTCAATACCAGTAATACAGTTACGAATAACAATGCCATTAAAATCTTCTGTAAATAGTACGTTACTACCGCCCCCTAGAATAAGTGTTGGTAATTTCTGCTCATGGGCATTTTGCCAATATGTACAAAGCTCATCTTTATTATTTGCAGTTTCTATTTGGTGAGCTTTTGCTCTCAAACCAAATGTATTAAATGCTTGCAATGAAACCGATTCTTTCATGAAAGTCTACCTCATTTAGCTGATAGCTTAGTTTAACAGCCAAGCATCGCTGAGGATAGCAAAGTGATGGGTGATTAGTGTAGAGATATTACATCTGCAGTTTCGATGTCTAGAATGCAAAAAAGCCAACCCATTGGGTTGGCTTTCTCGTCTTATTTAATGCCTGGCAGTTCCCTACTCTCACATGGGGAGGCCCCACACTACCATCGGCGCTACAACGTTTCACTTCTGAGTTCGGCATGGGTTCAGGTGGGTCCGCTGCGCTATGGCCGCCAAGCAAATTCT
>NZ_NBVR01000022.1:0-340 GCF_002607735.1 Proteus alimentorum | reverse complement strand
CATGGGGAGACCCCACACTACCATCGGCGCTACAACGTTTCACTTCTGAGTTCGGCATGGGTTCAGGTGGGTCCGCTGCGCTATGGCCGCCAAGCAAATTCTGTTTTTATAACTAGCTATTTATGTAGTTATAATTAATTTTTTATGGTGCTGATACCCAGATTCGAACTGGGGACCTCACCCTTACCAAGGGTGTGCTCTACCAACTGAGCCATATCAGCACTAGTGGCCTATTGTCACCGGCTGACACAGCCTAAATTTGATGCCTGGCAGTTCCCTACTCTCACATGGGGAGACCCCACACTACCATCGGCGCTACAACGTTTCACTTCTGAGTTCG
>NZ_NBVR01000001.1 GCF_002607735.1 Proteus alimentorum | reverse complement strand
CGGACTTTTTTCATCATGACCTCTGCAAATTAAAGGGCAGAAAATCTAATTATAGCTGTCTTATTTTAGGGGAAGTGGACAGGGGTAATTATGAATAATCAAAATTTAGAAGTGTTAGTCACTACATTATCAGTACCAAGTAGAACGACAAGCGAAAAAAATAGCAGGGTTACCAAAAAATTCGCTAGCATGCAATTAACGTAATGTGAATTAGATACTATTAATAATGCCATATTAATGGCTCTACTATTTGCCAGTTAAAACCTTTTTGTTAAATAACGTGAATAAGATTAAGGCTACGCATTATGTGTAGCCTTAATTATTTTTGTAAGGGTTTTGAATTAGGTTAATTCAAACTTGAATTGATTAGTTTTGTCGGTAGAAAACAATTATTTCTTATTTTACTGTCCAAGCTTCTGAAAAATGACGTTCTGAAAATAATTCTACTAACCCACTGATTTGTTTTAAGCGTAATACTTCATCTTGTGACATACCTAATTCATCACCAATCCGCTTATCGTTCCATCCCAATCGGGATAGATCTCTAACTATATCTGACATAGCTGCGACTTGGTGTTGTCCTCTTGCGCGATTATGACGAATAGTTGTTGCTATTTGATCCGACATTGTGTGGTTTTTAACATCAAGAATGCTAATTGGTAAATAATTATTAATTCGTTTTTTTAAGGCGTTTTCTTTGCTTAATAAATAACGATGATAGCCATCAACGATTTGCCATTGCAATTGTTTAGTTTTATTTTGTTGTGAACATAATACTACAACGGGTTGAGTATAACCGTCTTTTATCAATGAGGTTTTAAGTAATCTCTTTTCTGTCGGAGACATAACATTAGGATTGTAGTCATTTGCTATGACTTGATTTTGCTTTATCCAAAGAACGCAATCTATAGGTTCATTTTTGAACGGACTCATTTGATGAAGAAATAGTTTAATTTTGTTGATAGCTTCGATTTTTTGCTCATCATTGAGTTTTAGTAAATAATCTTTTAGCGAAGAAAACACTGTTTCAATAGTCATATTCACCTCTTGTTAAATCAACTGCCAATTTTTACGTTTTTCCTGTATACGTTTGAAATACCTGTCATAACAGTGTGATTTGGTAGGACTAAATGCTAATGTTCTACACCAAAAATCATTACGTAAAATAGTTTTACAGATCCGTCGCCAAGACGGGATTTGTTTGCTGCTAGTATCACCGTCTTGTTCATCTGGTATTCCATTTGGATAATCTCGCTCCGCATACCAGTGAAGATAAACTGCGATTTTATTTCGGTAATGTTCAGCGGTTTGTTCTGGTAAGCTCGCTAGTAAAAAGTGGGCGTAAGATTTCCATGTATGATGGGCGGGTTTACTCATTTTACGTTGCCCAAAAAAACCTGATTTATTACGAGGGTGGGTGTATAACATACCTGCATCAGCACCACTCACTCGTTCACAGGCGAGACTCCACGTCTCAGGTTCTAAAACATGGTATAACCATAGCCCTTTACGTTGTTCAGGGCCAAATGGTTCACAAATGCGCATTTGGCTTAAACTAACCCCAGCTTGATGCATGAGATCATAAATAGAATTATAGGGTAGGTTAAAACGTGAAATATATGTCCAAATATCTTTTACATGCCAGTCATAAATAGGATAGGCCATATAATAAAAACCTTCAGGTGATGCTGTTGTCCATGGGATGTCATCGGCATAACGTAATTTTTGGTTATTATTGATCGCGATAAAGCGATTTAATGATTCATCGGCTCTAATTCCTAATAAAATGACTGAACTGCGATGATTTCCGGTGATCCACTGATTAAATGCCGGTGTGAAGTCTTCAAAAATTATATTCGGATGATAAAAAGGGAAAAAGTCTGGATCGGTAATTGCGTCTTCTGGCGGCTGCCTCACCCATTTTTTTTCTGGTTCCCAAGCCGTCCAAGTAGGTTCATATTGTGAGATCCCGCTTTCCGTCGTTATAGGTAATGCTATCCAATAAAATCGCTCGGTACAGTCTTCATACAAAGACTTCATTTTTGCAACATGACTAATGGTAGCGGAGTATTGCACCTCCCAGTCAAGAAACATGACGTTGAATTTTCGATGTCGTTTTCTCGCTTCAGCAGCAACCAGATGAAAAAGAACAGTAGAATCTTTACCTCCAGAAAAGGAGAGAGAGATTTGTTCAAAAGTGTCAAACAACCATTCAATCCGTGTTTGAGTGGCATCTAACACGTTTTTTCCAAGAGGAATTTTGTGTTTGCAAGACATAACTATCACCAGAATAAGTTAGTTAATAGTATTATTACTTAATCACATTTAGACTATAAGGGTAAGTGATGATTACTAGTTGTTACTGAAGTTTGTTTGAAAAATGAAATAAATAATTATATCTCATTGTTATTATTGACAATCTATAGCAATGAAAAATTTATTTTATAATTATTAGAAATAAAGTAAGTGATTTAGTTAGTCGATAATGTTTTAAAAATATTTCCTGATTTATTATTCGGTATTTTCAACTATTCATACAATAAATAAAAAATAAAATAGTCATTTTATGATGGGGTATTGTATGACATTAAGTACACATAATGGAGTCAAAGTATATACACCAGTGTCATTGAAGCTATACGATTGGTGGGTACTTAATATTTCTAATAGCTATGCATGGCACTGTGACACGAATAAATATTTAATTCCACATTTTAAAAATCATCTCGGTGATCGTCATATGGATATTGGTGTTGGAACGGGATTTTATTTAAAAAAATCATTAAATTATATAAAAGAAATCTCATTGACTGATCTTAACTTACACAGTTTGGAACATACTAAAAAATATATACCTGATGATAAATTAATAAATTGCCTTCAGCATGATGTTTTTCATCCTTTTTCTAATGAATTAAATACATCTTATGATTCTATCTCTTTGTTTTACTTACTACATTGCTTGCCAGGAACAATGGATGATAAGAAAAAAGCGATAGAAAATATAAGTTATCTACTGACAGAAAAAGGGGTTTTATATGGTTCAACGATTTTAGGGAAGGGAGTTAAACATAATTCTTTTGGTAAAAAATTAATGTCTATTTACAACAAAAAAGGTATTTTTTGCAATTATTCTGATTCTGCCGAGTCTTTAGAAGAAATGCTTTCTTATTTATTCCATGACATCTCTATACATGTACAAGGTACAGTAGCTTTGTTCACCGCGAAGAATAAAAAATAATAAGAAATATTATTCTGAATTGTAGGTTTTTTTATCTTTATTTTCTTAAGGAACAGTATGTTATCACGTAGTCTGTTTTTTACCTTTTTATTATTAACACCAACCGCATTTGCCACAGATACATTAAGTCATAATATAGAATATTATTCTAATGTCACATTAACCGATTTTAATTCGGGAAAAATTGAAGATGGTCGGTATTTTTGTGTTAAAGCGATGAATCATGGTGGTGAATTTATTGCCTGTGCAGTATCTAACAAGTCAGATTGGGCTTCTTCCTATGAACACTTTTTTCAGCAAGCTCATTATTACTACACAACAGGTAAAAGCTTTAGGTTATATGTTCAACCTAATGTTTGGACACATCCAAAATTTACTCGAATATATTCAAATAAAGCGATAGCAGGGTTCGCTAGTTGTCATAATAGTCGTTGTATGGGGCCAACAAAAGACAACTAATTGATTAATATTCAGTTTTATAAATTGGATAAATCCCATTAGAATTTCAGATAGATTTTTTTAAATTAGAGAGAGTAAAAGAATACGCTATAAATACTAACTTAATGATATTTAGGGGACTATATGAAAATTTTATTTAAAAGTATTTTTTTTGCAGTCGGTATTTTGTCTTCTAGTTTTTCCATGGCAGATAATGCTGATGAGATAACGAAAGTATCTTATGCATGTGAAAATAATCAAATAATGGAAGTTATTTATATAAATACAGACAAGGATAGCTATGCGATCATTAATCAAATGGATGAAATGATCCCAATGAAAATCATGAAAATGGCTTCTGGTGCAAACTATGAGGCGATGAATAAAGCTTATACATATAAGTTGTATACTAAAGGTGATAATGCCGATTTAGTTGAAGGAAAAGACAAACCAGTATTGAGTGGGTGCAAAGCGGGTTAATTGTCACTAGTTTTATTAAAAATTATTTAGCGCTCTCATAGAGGTCACTTCGGTGACCTTTTTTGTATTCATCATGTTTACCTACAAAACCCAACTTAAACGTTAAACAGATTTGCTGAATTAATGGTGGCTATCAAATCAATATTATTCATTCCTTTATAAGATCACTTAGGTGATCTTTTTCGATATATTTAATCCGATTCTTTAAGTGTATTCATGGATATAAATATTTCTCGCATCATTTGAGTAATTCTCCAGCAGTCATTTAAATCTTCATTATCGAAGCTACACCAATGAAAAATAGTATATACATGTAGAGGATATTCGTGCTGTAATAATTCTCTAACTTCTGATTTATATTTATTAATTTGAGTATCCTGTTCTTCTAGTGCCTGTAATATAAGCATCATCAGTGTAAATTTTTGGTCATCATTAGACAGTTTCTTATAATGTGAAATATATTTATCTATATGTTGAGGGATCGAAACAATATAAGCCCAATCTTGCATCCAATGCTCATTAGGTAAGTTCAAATCTGTGGCGAGTTGTTTGATTGCAACAGCAGTTTCATAACGTGGAGCAGGAGTATTATACATAGTATGATTCTTATGAGTTTTTGTATCTCTAAATTAAAGTCTATTGTAATAGTAGCAATATAATTAAAAAATGATACTAACAAATTTGAGTATTATATAATAGCATCACAATCGAGGTGGGATTAAGTTTCATAAAATTAACCTTTGGCAATATAAATATTTTTTAATTGATAAATTTGAAGTTTGATGCAAATAAAAATTTTAAAGTAGGATGAAGAAAAATTATAATGATCTGTAAAACAATTAAATCTAATTGATAAGTAATTATAATTTTTATAGGTGATTAATGAAATATGATAAAAAACCATTATACAGAAAGCAAAATACAACAACACGGACTCATCCTTGCGATCATCATATGGGTGGAAAATATAAATGGGAGAGAGCTAAATATAAAAAGATAAATGAGTTCTCTATCGTTCGTTTATCAATGAAAGGAAAGGTGATGCGAGGTTATGACTACACACCGTTATTTCGCTTTTTATTAAATAAAGTCGGTTGCTTATGGAACGATGTTTTTAGTGAAGCGATTAAACGTTTAGATAAACCAGAGCCAATATACTGGATGGTTTCATTAGATCATACTGAAAAACGCGAGTATGTGCGTATTGGTGATAGTTCTTATTATTCACAATTATATATTGATGAAAAAGGATATTTACAGAAAGTAAATTCTTCCTTTGAAAAGGGAAATATACCAATATATTGTTCTTGTTGTACTTATACATTTAATGGTGAATTAATAATATAATTATTATTTTATTCACAATAAATAAATGAGGAGTGGTATGAAAAAATATTCATATTCACAATTATTCAGTTATACATTTTCAATTTTATTTATTATGGCTATGTTTTTTTATTGGAAATTTGAAATTAAAGAGTATGTTATAATTTCAAATGTATCGATTAAAATAGCATTGGTGATCTCTGTTATTGTTTCGTTAATATGCTTTTTTTTCATATATAAAAAACCAACTTTTAATAAGAAAATAAAAAACTTATTACTTTTTCCTTTAGCATTAATTATGGTTATATTCATTATTGAATATTTCATAATTTCTAATATTGTTTATTTTACTCGTGGAGAAATAAGTAGCTATAAGTCTAGTTACTCATACGTAGAAGGAAGAAGAGCATGTTCTGGTATAAAAGTAAATGATGAAAGTGAAGGTGAAGTAAAGGTTTGTGCTAAAATTGTTTACGGTAATATTGATGAAACTGGAAATGCAGTGGTTTTTAAGAAAACAAATGTTTTAGGTTTTGAGTTGATATCAGCAGAAACATACTAATATGAAACTGAGATAAAAACCTCATTAAATAAGGAGGTTTTTATGTGTAAATTTTATAATATAAACAATAAAATTATTAAAAACTCATTCTAAAGCCTGCTGTCGCATATATTGGAGTTTCTATTTTATTGCCATTTTGATAATTTATTTCAGTATAGAAAAGGGCATCGTTACCTATATTAGTTGTTAAACCAACACCATATTTACCAATATTTCCAGAATAATGACTATCAAATGATATGTTATTAATCTCTATTTCGTTACTTTTAATGAATTCACGAGATATTGCTGCTTTTATGTAAGGCTTAACATTGTGGTTTGCAATCAGTAAATTACTTTCTAATATGGATCCTAATTCACCTTTTAAGCTATCAGCATTGTGGATGTTTGCTTTCATACCGTTTTCTAACAAATAATGCGACTTACCAATATGAGAATAAAGGATCTGACTGTATGGTGTAAGTGTCAGTGCGCTTGAAAACTCAAGAGGATAGCCTATTTCTGTTGACGCTGTAATTGCATTTTGATTGTAATTTCCTTTAACTTTTCTACCTTCATTCATATTAGTATTGATTTCATTATGAAGATGATTCATTTTAAATAAAGAATCTACATAAAAACCAGAATGATTAAGCCAAGTTAAATAAATACCACCGCCATAGCTATTAATATCACCATTATTGATATTGTCAGATTTGATCTTACTCTTAGTATAAGAAGTCATTAAACCAAATAGCAATTGATCATTATTTATGGCTATTTTCTTATCTATACCAATTTGCATTCCATTTAAGTTTGAATGGAATTGGCTATAACCTTTATCGTTCAAATGAGAATTATTGTTTAAATAACGAACCCATACGCCGAGATCATTATTATTTTCACGTAAAAAACCCATTCTTTGGTGTAAAGTACTCGTCTCAATACTCAATATGTGCTGCGGTGCTGAGGCCATATTAATAATAGCTTGAGCACTATTGCTTAATATCGGCTGGGTAACATTAGGTTGTTTAGGGGTATCAGGCTGTTTAGAAGTATCAGGCTGTTTAGAAGTATCTTGCTCGCCAGCTTTTCCGCCTACAAGATACCATTCTGTATGGCCATCATTAGTTTTGCTATTTAATTTATATTTCCAAACACCAACTTCAACATTACCGTCTTTATTTAATAAGTTAAAATCAGCATCACCACTATTTACATAAACTAATTGAGTTTTTTTAGGATCAGAAATTTCTTCTCCACTATCATTTATTTTTAACCCAAAATGCCCAGTTGCATGATCTGAAATATAAATATTATCGCTTAAACCATCGGCTAAGCTGCTGCTTAAAATAAAAGTACCTTCACCAGTGAGCGTTTTTAATTCAAGTCGATTGAATTGCATACCAGAAGCGTAATGATCCATTTCAAATTGGCTACCAGCTTGCATTTCTAAATTGTTAATATGAGTGATTAATTCTGGGCCCGGTTTTTCTGGTCTAGGGGCATCACCATCATCACCATAATCTTCATTCCATGAAGGTACAATATATGTTTTACCTGCTAGTGTTAAGTTTTCTATAAAAATATTAGCTGAAGGGACAGGATCATTTTTAGATACATCAGTAGATTCAGCATCAATGTTATCAATATATAATTCAGCATTTTTATCTATAAATAGCTTGCCTATAGATGATGAATTTGCGCTCATATCAATATTACTGGTGTCTGTTATTATAGTATCTTTAATAGTGGGAATACCGATTTCTTTTTTACCATATGTATACATACTAATATTAGCATCATCTTTAACGATAGTGCCTATCGCTAGGCTATCACCATACATTCTTAATACTGCCTGGTTTGCAAGAGTAATATTTTGTATTTCGTGGCTTTTATCTATATAAAGGTTTGTTGTATCACTATAAGTTGAATTAGAGGTAATTTCCTTATTAGAGAGACTAAAATGCTGTGTGTTATTTTCTTTGGCATAAGCTGAACCAGCTAAGAAAGATAATATACTTATAGTAATAATATTTTTACTAAAATGTTTATTCAATAGCATAAAATATGACCTGTTTTGTTTTTTGTTGTGTGAAAAACAGCTAATTTATGCTTAATGATTATGGTGTTTGTTTTTTTTATCAATTTAAATAAACTTAAAAGATTATATTTAGAATATAATCTTTCTTAAGGTGAATTCTATTAAAGAAAAATGTAATTATTTACTATATAGAATAATATATATTAGGTGGTTATTTGGCTTATGGCATTTTTTATTTAAGTAAAATACCATAAGCTAAAAAAGAATATTATGATAGTTAGCTATTATATTTTTGGGGCTCTGTATGCTAAAATAGCAAAAAATATAGCCCATAAGAAACTGATAACTTTAAACCATTTAGGATATTTTTTTTGTAGAGAAAACCAGCAAAAAATAAAGGGAGCAAAAAAAGTGGCAACAGCTAAAATCGCAAATTTGGTTTTATAAAATCTTTTTGCTTTGAATTCTTTTTTAACTCTTTTCTCAATTTCTTTACCGTTTCTTTCTACTTCAGCTCTTTCACTATTCCATGATGGGTATTTATTATCTAACCAGCGAGTTATCCCAAATAATGAGGTGGTAATTCTATTTTTTGCGTGTTGACTTGTATCGCCAGAATATTTAATCTCTTGAATAACTTGAAAAAATGATACAGTAAGCCTAAGAAATTCATTGTCTAATTTCTTATAATGCAGTAGTTTATCAGAGTTAGGGCTTTTGCTTTTTTTCTCCGATCTTTCAAAACAACCGATCATTGTAGAGACTTCATCAACGGCTTTATCTGCAAATTTATTAAATTCTATTTTTTGAATTTCTTGTGGTGAAGGCCCGTCATCAGAAAGACTAATTCTATATGTAGTTCCTAAACCAGGAAAAATTGAGTTTCTTTTTCTTATATTGGCTTTTATGGTTTTTTTGGGGTTTAGAAACATGAATGATACCTATCTATTTTCTAATTTGTCGTGAATATACTAATATTTTTTTTAAATATAAACAACGAACTATATCGCAAATATCCTATCAATAGTGTATTGCAAATCATCTTTAAATGATGATTTTGTAAAACAGTGTAAGTCAGACCGTTCTGTTACTGTTTTGTGCCAATATTTTCTCTTTTACAAATGGGGAATTATTATGTCTACAATGAAAACAGAAGTGATTGTTATTCGTTTAACAAAAAAAGAGCGTGCATTATTGGATTCAATAAAAACAGCACCACTACTTGCTGATTGGATGAAAGAATTAGCACTTTCTAAATTACAAGAGCAAGAGATCTCATCTAATAAATAATTACTAATGCCGACAAAAAGGGAATTGAGTCGGTATTTTTATTTTATTATTTATACAATAAAATTGAGTCGTAATAGCAATAATGGTTTATAGTTTATGCCCATTAAGCTTTAAGATAATAGGTATGGATATAAATAAAACTAAAAAATAGTGGGAAAGGGAATGTTAATGGTTTTATTGGGTTGCTTGCTTCTCAATTATTATTTCAATGATATCAACAACTATTGCTAATAAAAAAGCCCAATGTGGCGGCATTGGGCTTAGTGACTCGAATAGATGGGTATAAAAAACTATTGGAGATCGGTATAAATGTAGTGAATTTTCATTTTATAAATTAACAATAAATGCTTTTTTTTTAGTAAAAAGTGTTTTTATGCCTTATGTCGTCTAGTTTTAAGACAAATTGACGTTTTTTCATTTCATTTGGCCATGTGGCGTTTCGTAGATTTGCTTATTTTTTACTTTTTGTTACGTAAATAGAGAGATCCATGTTCTCTTTTATCAACACTTGGTAGATAACAACAAGCTGATTATAATCAAGCAGTAATAAACTTTTTCTCGAATATTTCTTAAAAATTAAAGATACAGCATGAATAAAAACGATAAATTATTTATTTCTGAACAACAGAAAATAATGTGTGAAAGATACGGTGTTTTACCTCAACAACCAGAAGAAATGGTGGCGATTGCTTTAGATAATCTAAATGGTAATCCTATCTATGGTACACGCATAAGGCATTCAGAAGGTGGAACTATAAGTTGGTTTTTCTATTGTGAGGAGTATTGTGCAAAGGATAACTTTTATCAACCATTGCATACGGAACATTTGGGAGAACTGCTACCTGAAGTAATAAATTATCTTTGCCTACCAGAAGGGTATAATTTTATTATTGATAGAGACGGATATGAAGATGTTTGGTTTGAAGAGAGAAATGAATAAGTATTTATCATTATTTTGTAATTTTTAGATTAAGTAGATTAAGTAGATTTACATTTTATATGTTCTTAATCATTAAGTTTCACAACTATGTTGAAAATGTATAATATAAAAAATTAAGTTGTTTTAAAAATATTAATTGATATTGGTCTTACTTTTAACATAAAGACAATGACAGGTTAATCAGTTTAGGTAAATATTATAAGAGTATTTAATTCACAATTAATAAGGAAGGTAGCTATTTATGTTTCCAGAATATCGTGATTTAATTTCAAAACTTCGTCAGACTGATCCCCATTTTCGTGCTCTTTTTGATCAACATAACGAACTTGACCATAAAATTGTTAGATTAGAACATAAAGATAGAAGAGGATATGGTGAAGAAGTTATTGATCTAAAAAAACAAAAATTAAAATTGAAAGAGGAAATTCATCAAATCCTCAAAAATCCACCGGAAGAAGAGTAAGTAATAAAAATAAGTACTCTATAAATACATAAAGATGCAGAAACCATCCAACTAAAAAGGATGGTTTTTCGTTTTTAGAAAGATAATTTATTTTTGATATAAAATTATATAAACCACTTGGTTTTATTTATAAAGAAAAGGCTACTGATGTAGCCTTTTAACTGCCTAGGTTCTAAAAATGATAATTTAATTATGTTTTATGTCAAAATTCATCTTTCCAAAACAAATCGAAATGATTTGAATTTATTTTATAAATAGCTCTAACGTTATCATTAATATAATGTTTATACATTTCATCGTCAGAAAAATAAATGGATACGGCTAACTCACATTCTGAAGATATTTTTCGTGGAGCATCTATAATTTTTGAGGAGAAATTATCTTGTTGGAGTTGTTGCTGAAGTTTTTTCACTGCGTATTGCTCATGAAAAAGAAATAAATAGTTATGCGTCATTTTTGCTAGTTCCATTATTTTTCGCTTTATTTACAGCATAGGTGTAGATAGCAGCAACAATGATAGCAAACAACAAACCAATAATAATAACTAGCTTACCATTATTTGTAACACCAGCGGGGCTTGAGGCATAAGAGAAGTTATGAGCAAATGCTGCCCCCACTAACATGCCCATTACGCTTACAGCGGCATCTGAGTTACCTTGACCTGCATTAGCGAGTTGTCGTAATGGACATCCCGTAATGAGTACACCGCATAAGCCTACAAGCACCATAGAGAGAAAATTCCATAGTCCATCGCTGTGGGCTATAGGTTGATTTTCAAAACCAAGATTAAATTTGCCTAAATAGAGATTACCCAAAAAAACAACGAGTGTTAATGTGATTACACCAAACGCCATATTATAATTGCGTGATAAAAATACATGTTTGGCCATCCCAATAAAGCAAAACCTTGTGCGTTGAATAATAAAACCAATACTAAGTCCGGCGATGATAGACATCCATACTGGTGCATGACTTGCTCCAGGACCTTTTACACTGGCATTGAATATATCACTATTCCATAAGAATAAAGCAAATAGGAATATACATATAATAGGTAAAATAAAACCTTCTATAGATGATTGGTTATAATTTCTTGGGAGAGAAAATCCTTTTTTAACAAATAAACTGCCTATGCCAATTCCCATTATTAATCCAACTAATCCTATTACAGCATTTAAATCACCAGCGCCGATACGAAGTACCATTCTTAATGGGCAACCTAAAAAAACTAAGCAGCCTACCATCATGAGAAAACCCAGGGTAAAACGAATAATAGGGGCAGAGCCTGCCTTCGATTGAAATTCTTTGAAGATAAGTGCGGCAATAAATGAACCAAGAATAAAACCGAATATTTCAGGGCGGAGATATTGTACCGTTTCGGTGTGATGTAAGCCCATACTTCCTGCGCTATCACGAATAAAACAAGCGACACAAACACCCATATTAGGTGGATTTCCGTTAATACCAAGAAGTAACGCAATAGCACCAATAATAAACCCAGATAGGATTAAAACCCATTTTATAGACATCAAAAACCTCCGTTGATGGGGGTGTTCCCCCCTGACTAATAGAACCTATTAAGTACGGAGCAACTATATATAAGAATAACGCATTATTCTTTTATATAGATCACGTCAAAATAAATAAACCAGATAAGATGTTTTTTAGAATATAAAAATGTTAATGTAATGAGTAATAAGTTAATTATTGTTTAAATAACTTATTGCTAATAATGTAGGGTATCAAATGACGTTTAGAAAGGGATTTAATTATTTACTTCTTTTTTCCATTTTTTATATGCATCTGTAATTACGGGTGAAATCTTGTCATAATTATCCCATGAGTTTAATTAAGATAATACTTACCCATATTTTATTATTCTTTGAGTTAATGGCAAAAAATGTCATCAGGTCAATAAATTTTATTTTATTGCGATAAGCCTTATAATAGCTAAAATTATAGAGATTTTTTATTTCTATATGATAATAGTTTAATATAGTCAGTTACTATATAGTCCGGTTGAACGTGATTTTTTTATTCTTATTAATTGCGAATGAGTGTGATCTTATAACTCCAATTATTTAGGTTAGGTCACTTTTTTATTTTTCATTTTTTGCTAAATAATAGCTTAAATTATTTTCTATCCTCATTTTATGAGAGGGTTTCTTTATTTTTTATATAAGTAGTGAAATTTATTTTGTTGATGAATCAATTTTATGGAATAATTATTACTCCTATTTCTTATTGATATTCAATTTATGTATTACTTTTTATTTTTATTACTTTCTGTATTTATATGCTCAGGGTGTACCACTAATAAAGCAACCGAGTCTAAATCAATTGAAACACACACCGATAATCCCACTCTTGATAGTCACGCAGTTAATAATAACTTGGTTTTTATGTTAGGAAAACAATCTCGCTTTGAAATGGAAGTGCAAGAAGAAAAACAAAGACTTGGACAAGTTTTTAAAGTTGGTTTGAATGAGAAAAGTCCATCAATAAACAATCAGTATTTAAATAATAATAATTCAACATTAAAGCCTATTCAAAAAATAAGCTTTACCATGCCAGTTCCTGAGCCTATTTGGAATGAAAAAAAACAAACAGTTGAATTCAAATGGAAACAAAAGCCACATTATACTTTTGATGCCTATTAATATTTTAATACCAGTTTAAAAATTTAATTTATATGGAAAAATTATGCGTATAGCAATTACCTTCTTATTATCTTTTCTATTACTAGGCTGTACTACTGATAACGTTACTTTTAGTACGGGTAATTCAGGAAACCATAGAATAGGCAGCCCAGTGTGTTCTGCATTAGTTTGTGGTAAGAATACTCGAACACCAGGAGAGCAAAAAGCAATTAATGAAGCTGTTCATGAACAACAGCGGGCTATTATGCGAGGAGAAAAACCTGATTTACAGATCATGGCTTCTTATTAAAAATTAACACTATTATCTATGCCAGTAATGACTACTGGCTGATAATGATTTTTTAGATCTTATTAATAATAAAGATAGTTTGAAGCCAAGTGTTATAAATTTATGTATGGCTATAATGAAGTATATGAAAAGCAAAAATAGGATCTCTCTATTTTGAGTTTTATTTCCTCTTATTTTCCTTATTTTCCTTATTTTCCTTATTTTCTGATTTAGGCATTTTATGCCTATATCAGTATCGAATAGCAATTGAAAGAAGAAGAGTTTGATTCTATTATAGAGCGTATATGTTTTATTATGATCTGTATATAAGGATTGGCGTGGGTATTGTAAAAATTTCTGATGAATTACATGAGTACTTGCGAAAAGCAAGCAATGTAATGTCACGCTCTGTTAATGCTCAGGCAGAGTTTTGGATAAAAATTGGCATTCAAGCAGAGTTAAACCCAGATAAAACGTTTCCAATGATTATCAATGAAATGCTGGAAAAAGAAGCCATTAAGCAAGAAGTAGAATAAGAGGAAAAAAAGTGGATAAAATAACGATTAAAACAGCTGATGAAATTGAATTAATGCGGGAGTCAGGGCGTTTATTGGCGAAAGTTTTTACAATGCTTGATGATTTTATTGTACCAGGTGTTTCTACACTAGAGATTAACGATAAAGTTGAGGATTTTATTGTCAATGAACTTCAATCAAGACCAGCAAGTAAGGGGCAGTATGGTTATGAATATGTGTTAAATACATCTATCAATGAAGTTGTTTGCCATGGCGTACCAAAATCAGATGAGCGTCTTAAAAGTAAAGACATTATTAATGTTGATATTACACTAGAAAAAAATGGATTTATTGCTGACTCGAGTAAAATGTATATTATGCCAGAGGCATCTCCTATTGCGCGAAAACTAGCAAAAACAACGTATCAAGCAATGTGGGAAGGTATTAAGGAAGTAAAACCGGGGGCGACATTAGGCGATATTGGACATGCTATTCAAAGCTGTGCGCAAAGTCATGGTTATAGT
Organism: Proteus alimentorum; assembly: GCF_002607735.1. Classification (GTDB taxonomy): domain Bacteria; phylum Pseudomonadota; class Gammaproteobacteria; order Enterobacterales; family Enterobacteriaceae; genus Proteus; species Proteus alimentorum. The sequence continues at coordinate 35,319 of NZ_NBVR01000001.1, read as the reverse complement.
GTAGTGAGAGAATACTGTGGGCATGGAATAGGAAGAGAGATGCATGAAGCACCACAGGTACTACATTATGGTATCAAAGGGCAAGGTGTTGAATTAAAAGAAGGTATGACTTTTACAATTGAGCCAATGATAAACCAAGGCGGCGCTAAAATAAAAACTAAAAAAGATGGTTGGACTGTTGTGACAAGAGATAAAAAGTTATCAGCTCAATCAGAACATACTATTTTAGTAACAGCAACAGGGTATGAAGTACTCACTTTACGTCCTGAAGAAGTATTACCATAATTATTACTCTTTTATCATTTATAGCCATTTTAAGAGAAAATACTCTTTATAGATTTGGTTTTTAATTAAAGTGGCTAGTAGTATCTCCTTTATTTTTCATTTCTATCAATAAATTAAGTTCAAAAATCAATATCTTTATAAATCCAAGTTGTAAATTATACGTTGAACACTATATTAATATCAATATTCATTAAGTATTAATGGATTGTTATTAAACGATTGCAGGACGCGATTATTTCTCTATGGAAAAATAAGGATGTTAATATGGAAAACATTTCAAAAACTTTAGAAGAGTGGGGATCATGGATAGCCAATGATCAAAATGCTATTAATTTATTGAATAATAATAAAAAAGAGCTTATTCCAGAACGTATAAAGTTAAGAAAAAAATGTACTCATCATAATGCTAATATTATCAATGATTTAATGAGAAGGTTGATGATGCACAATAAAGAGGATTATCAGTTGCTTATTAATTATTATGTTTTTGGTAAAACGTTTATTCAGCTTGCAAAATATGAGCGGTGTTCAGATACTTATATTGGAAAAAAACTGAAAAAAGCAGAAGGTGTGATTGAAGGTATGCTGATTTTCTCAGGTGTTAATTAAGATTATAAATAAAATTTAGAATTGATAAAAATAATGCTTTACGATCGTAAAATAGAGATTATGCTTATAACACTTAGAGCAATTAAGGTATCAAAATACGATGTTTACTATAATTTTTGTACGTCAAAGATTGTATTTTAAATTTTGTATTCTAAATGTTGTTTTAAGTATTGCTAATAGGATGTTTAGCAAATTAAATAGATTAATTTAAACCCAAGGAGTGGAAAATATGTCAACTACATATCCAATTATTTTAGTTCATGGCTTATCAGGTTTTGATGATATCGTCGGTTATCCTTATTTTTATGGCATCGCGGATGCCTTAGAAAAGGATGGTCATAAAGTTTTCACTGCATCTCTTTCTGCATTTAACTCTAACGAAGTTCGTGGTGAACAACTTTGGGAATTTGTGCAAAAAGTTCTCAAAGAAACAAAAGCAAAAAAAGTAAATTTAATTGGCCATAGCCAAGGCCCATTAGCTTGCCGTTATGTTGCTGCAAAACATGCGAAGAACATTGCTTCTGTTACTTCTGTGAATGGTGTAAACCATGGCTCAGAGATTGCAGATTTAGTACGACGTATTATGCGCAAGGATAGTGTGCCAGAATATATTGCTGATGCAGTAATGAAAGCTATTGGTACTATTATTTCTGCATTTTCAGGTAATCGTGGCAATCCACAAGATGCCGTTGCTGCATTAGAAGCGTTAACAACTGAAAATGTAACTGAATTTAATAAAAAGTACCCACAAGGGCTGCCTGCCATTCGTGGTGGTGAAGGTAAAGAAGTCGTAAATGGCGTTCACTATTATTCATTTGGTAGCTATATCCAAGGATTGATTGCGGGTGAAAAAGGCAATTTACTGGATCCTACTCATGCAGCAATGCGTGTATTAAGTGCATTCTTTACTGAACGTGAAAATGATGGTTTGGTAGGTCGTACAAGTATGCGTTTAGGTAAACTGATTAAAGATGATTATGCTGAAGATCATCTGGATATGGTGAATCAGGTTGCAGGGTTAGTAGGGCGTGGTGAAAATATTGTTGCTATTTATACAAACCATGCGAATTTTTTAGCAAGTAAAAAGCTTTAATTATCCTGAGTACTTGTTGTGAAATAATCTAGTCCGAATGGCTCTAATCGATTTAGAGCCATTTTTATTTAATACTATTGTTTAATATCTTTATTAACGCTGACAGAAATAGAATATCCTAATAAATAAAGTGCTTGCTCTAGACTGTCTATTTTTGAGGTTTGATTAATTTCAAGTAAGCGCTCTATTTGTGCACTCGTTAAATTCATCTTTCTTGCAAGATCAGATTTTTTTGTCTTTGTTTCTAACATCGCATTATGTAATGCAATTTTTAAACAGCTAATCAGAGGTAAATAGACAATAAAATCACCTGATTGTGCTCTGGATGGGGCAGGAATAGGCAGTTTACTCGCAACAAATTCTTCAAGGCCTACATGTAAAATATCAGAGGCTTCTAGTTCAATATCATCTTCTGTATAAGCAACAGCGTGTATATTATCAAAATCACGGTAGGTAATTTCGTAAGTTTCACTTTCTTCATCAAAATGAGCGACTGCTGGATAGTTGAACATAAATAACCTTTTATAAAGTTGAAAACCAGATTTAAAATGAAATGGCACAATATAATGTGTTTTCAAAATTCTTGTGTATAGTACTAAAGTGAAACTTTATTTATCTATTTGATATTAAATAGTATGTTAAAGATTAAAGCATATTTATCAAAATTTATCTTCATTTCTTACTAATGTGAGAAAAAGTAAAGTAGATAGTACATTGCTTGTTGGTTGTTACGTACTTTTACTGAAATTAATAATTAATTTTAGGTAGATCTTATATTTAAGAAAATCCATCTTATCGATGCTCATAAGGTGTTTTTAGAAAGGAGTTGTTTATGTATCCTGTTGATTTACATGCTCATACTATTGCTAGTACACATGCTTACAGTACAGTTAGTGAATATTTCCAACAAGCTAAAAAGCAGGGAATTCAATTGTTTGCAATTACTGACCATGGCCCAGATATGGATGATGCACCTCATGAATGGCATTTTTCTAACTTACCAGTGATCCCTCGTATTATTGATGGTGTTGGTATTCTTTATGGTATAGAAGCGAATATTAAAAATATTAAAGGCGAAACAGATTGTAGTGAGAAAATGAGCAAGAAATTAGATATTGTGCTTGCTGGTTTTCATGATCCAGTAATGAGTTCATTAGGTCTTGTTGATAATACAAAAGCGTTAATTGCAACAATAGCAAGTGGTTGTGTTCAAATGATTACACATCCAGGTAATCCGAAATATCCAATCGATATTGCTGAAGTTGCAAAAGCAGCTTCTACTTATAATGTTGCTTTAGAAATGAATAACTCATCATTTATTCATTCTAGAGTAGGTAGTGAGAAAAATTGCATAGAAATAGCGAAAGCCGTGCGTGATGCAGGAGGTTTAATTGCATTAGGCTCTGATTCACACATTGCTTCTTCACTAGGAAGTTTTGATCGAGTATTAGAAGTATTAGCCCAAATAGATTTTCCACAAGAGCGTATATTAAATGTAACTCCAAGAAGGGTGTTAGATTTTCTAAAATCACACGGTAAAAAAGAGATCCCTGAATTTAGCCATTTTTAATATTGGTTTAAATCAGTAATAAGAAAGCTATCCTAAGATTAAGATAGCTTTCATGATGTGGATAGACTTTAACGTTTACTGATGAAAAACAGTTAATTCTTGTTTTAGCCTATCTGATTGTGTTTGCAAAGAATCTAATGAACTGACTAATTCTCGTGTCATTGTTGAGTTAGCTTGTGTTGTTTGATCTAATTGATTTATTGCATCTTCAATTTGGGCAATACCATTACTTTGTTCATTTGTAGAAATAGAAATATCGTGGATCATCTCATTAATATTTTCAGTATGTTTAGAAATATCTATCATATTATCGTTTGCGTTAGCGGCTAGCTGAAAACACTGATTTATTTTTTTACTTGAATTAGCGACAAGGACTTTTATCTCTTTTGATGCCAAATTACAGCTAATGGATAATTCTCTTACTTCTTTAGCAACAACCGCAAAACCTTTTCCATGTTCACCTACTCTTGCCGCTTCTACGGCAGCATTTAAAGCCAATAGGTTTGTTTGGAAAGCGATATTGTCGATCGTAGAGGTAATATCGTTAATTTGTTCAGAGAACGTGACAACTTCATGCATATTTTCAACAACATTAGCGAGCATCTCATTACTTTGATGGATCATTGTATCTGTTTTTGTTACTAAATCGCATGATGCTTGTGTATTTTCTGCATGTTGTTTTGATGTAACGCTTAATTGTCGTATTCCTGCTGAGGTTTCTAGGACGGCGGCTGATTGTTGCTCAACACGAATAGCAAGATTATTGTTCATAACCGCAATATCACTTAATTCTGAATTAATAAGGCCAGAGCTGTTATTGATGTTATTGACGATCCGCTTTATCTGATCTCGCATTTTTTGAATATTAGCAGTGAGAATATTTATTTCCAATAAACCTTTTGTGGTTACATCGGTCGCTAATTCTCCATTACTAATATCTTCGATATTTTTCATTATAGCGTTTAAAGGTAAAATAAAGTTTTTTCGTAGTACAACTTGAACTAAGAAAGAAAAAATAACAATTAATATTGAAATGATGATTAAGCTATAAATAATTTTATCGTACAGTAATTCACCTTCATCCAATGAAGCTGTGTAATAGTTTTCTAACTGTTGATGATAGTTAGTATAAGCTTGCTCAAAATTATCTTGATAGGTTTGTGTTGGTTGATTTAAATACTCGTATGTTTTTCCTTGTTCTAGAAAGGCTAAAAATTCAATAAGTGCTGTATTAAGTTCAGTATATTTTTGCTCTAATTGTTGTATATAAGTCTGATCTTCAACATTATGAGGAAAATTATTGAAACTTTTCCATCCATTTTCAACGCTCTGAAGTTTTTCTTTAGTTTGTTGTAATAATGAAGAGATGTCAGTATTTGCGGTAGCCATTTTATTAATGATTAATAAGTGGCGAGAGCTAGCCCTATTTAAGGTATTACGGGTTTGTAGTAGATTTTCCCAAGTATTATTTAATAGTGATTGTTCATGGTAGATATTATTTAGCGTGTTTAAGTTTCTCTTGTAATCATTAACTGAAGAGAGGAATAAAACACAGGCTAGCCCAAGAAGTAAGATCAAAGAGCCTGTAATAAGCCAAACTAAAGTGGTTGTTTTTAAACTCGACATATTAAAAGAGACGTTTGGCAAATAACGTTGTTTGAAGTTCTTAAACATGTAATGTTATTTCCTTTTTCATAAAAATATAACTGTGTAATTTATTGATTTTTAAGTTTTATTTTTACTTCCTGTAACTGGTATAGACAAAGAATTAAAAAAACAAATGAAAATATGTTTTTAGGTCACTCTTTGATTTAATGCCATATATCCTTTTGATTTTTTCAAATACTAAAAAATAGTATCGGCATTTTATAAATATTCTTTATGATTATTTATTGTCCTGATTAATAAATTTATTAAATGTATTTATTTGTCTTGTAACACTTTGATTTTTAATTAATTTTTCTTAAATATTAAAAGTTAAAGATAAAGAATAAAAATGATACAAAAGAGAATATCGTGATGGATTATAGTTAACCTGTTGATTTATTATTAATTTTATGTGATTGGCTAGTTGTTTTTTAAACAATTAGATTTAAATAATGGAAGTATTTCTATTTATAAAATAAAAAAGTAATAATGATTAAAACAACAATAAATTAAATTATTTTTTGTTTATATAATAGAATAAATAAGAGAATTTAACGTTATGGGTGAGAGGAAGATAAAAAGATTGTAATAGAGAAAAAATAAGAAAATAGACGAAATTGCTATAAACGGAAGGTATATAACCCTTCCGTTTATAAATAAAGATCATATCGATAATGATCTTAATGATGTATGAAAATTCACATAAGATTAAAGATAAAAACAAGCGATTAAAGTGAAATACCAGAGAATGACATAAAACCAAGTGACATTAGTCCTACTGTGATAAATGTGATCCCCAGTCCTTTCAATCCTTTCGGGATGTCTGAATATTTCATTTTTTCACGTAAACCTGAGAGGGCGATAATCGCAAGCAACCAGCCTATACCACATCCTGCACCATATATCACAGATTCTGTAAATGTGTAATCACGTTCAACCATAAAAATAGTGGCACCAAAGATAGCGCAATGAATAGTCAATAAAGGCAAAAAGATCCCTAATGAATGATAAAGTGAAGGGATAAATTTATCTAAAAACATTTCTAAAATTTGAACTAATGCAGCTAAAACGCCAATAAAAGTGATATATCTAAGAAAGCTAAGATCAATACCTTCAACTATCGCATCTTTCTTTAGGATAAAATGATAGATTAAATTATTGATAGGTGTAGCAATAATAAGTAAGGCAGTTACAGTAAGACCTAGTTTTAATGAGGTTTTTACTTCTTTAGAAACAGCAAGAAAAGTACACATTCCTAAAAAGAAACTTAGTGCCATATTCTCAACAAAAGTTGCCTTAATAAAGATATTAAGGTAATTTTCAAGCATAAACCCTCCTATTAATATATTTTTTTACTAATTCTAGTAAAAACAGTGTATTAATATAAGTGGTATTGCAAAAATATCTTTAAAATTAGATCTGAATGACATTTTTTGGCTAAGAGTGAAGTTTATTTAAGATAAGAAAAATAAAATTATGGGATAAATATGATAAACATGGCATTCAAATAAATTTTCTAATTGAAGCCTCATTTTTTTATTTTTAGTGAATAAGATAAAAAAGAGTTAGAAACGACAAAGCACCAATATCTGTTGATAAGATCTCGATGCTTAGATGAGAAAATTTTTGATTATTTTTATAGAGATGTTTACTGAATAAATTTATTTATGATTTTAGGTTGTTTAACATGAGTGTTTTATAGTTATTTTTCTCAATATTTTTTTCTGTAAACCCAAACTTTTCGGCTAAATGCCTTAGTTGGTCAGTGTAGAGCGAGAGTTTATTTTGGTCGTCCGTCATAATAGCAAATTCAGCAAATGAACCTAATTTATCTAATTTATCAATAGTGATATGAAACTCATCTAGAAAATAGATTTCTCTTGATTTTGTATAATTGAGAATACAATGGTAGCCAAGTGTCGTAAACATAGAGACTGTTTTTTCTGCATCTTCGATACGAACAGCTTCACATTGCGATAAATCAGGGCCTTTAACGATAAGAAGGTTTATTCCTGCGGGTAGCATTTTTCTTACACATAAACTGATAGTTGGAGCTGAAAAATCAGTATCATCATGTTCCATGTACCAATCTGTTTCTTTATTCTCAGGCGTGAATAATGTGGCTCCTGCTTTTTTTAATTCATTAATAAAACTTTGTGGGTTTTGAAGGTGATATTTTAATTCAGCTTCAAATTTACCTTGGAAGTGTTCAGACATACGTTTACTCCAATTTAGCGTTAACGAATTATAGCATTAACAAAGTGTCTTTCTGGGATAAAAACGAACTTTTAGTGTTATTTTATTATTTTCTATTTCAGCAAATTAGATGAAAATATTAAAAGAGAGTGATGAATAAAATTACTATGAAATAATGAGAAGGGAATATAGTGTTATTAATAAAGGAAGAGGTAAAAGAAAAAAAAGGGGCATAGACCCCTTTATTATTACAGAACACCTTCAAACGGGTTCCAACTTTGATCATTTTTGGTTTCTTTTAAGTAGTATGCATAGTTGGCGGTTATAGCCCATAAAATGTTAACTGCGATGCCCACAGCATTGATAACACCATTATTTACAGGTAAAAAACTAATAATAGTAAATATAGCAATGTTAATAGCAAATAATGTTAATGCCTTGCGCCATAAACCTAAAATAAGAAAGTAAATAAAACCAAAGAAAAATGCCCAGATATTCATTCCAATGAGAATACGTTTACCAAAAGAAAGCTCTTTATAAGCGGCTTTAAATTCTGGTGTTTTAGGTGAACCATATTTATCGAAAAATGAAAAACGCTCTTGCCATTTTTCAGAAAATTCTTTATTCATTTTAATTCCTTTTACCCTGTTGATTAAATTTAGCCTTAATAAAAAAAGTATCTTTACATAATTTAACACCATGAACAATATAAATTTATTAAGAAATAATTAGTATGGAGGTTTATATAAAAAACGTTAAAGTGACTGTGCCTTTAGTCTTTTTTTAATAATTATCTTATTGTTTCAGAATATATTTTTAATGATTTCTCTTAAAAATAAGAACGATGAAATAAAATATCATTTTGAATAGGTTTTATGGTGAAAAGAATAAGAAATCTGGCTTATTACGAATACCAGATTTCTTATGGATGCAGGAAGAGGGTAATTAGCGCACGACTAATACAGATGATTCTGCATAACTGACCACTGAAGATGCAGTAGATCCTAGAAGATACGTTTTCATACCAGGATTACGAGAGCCAATGACAATCAGCTCTGCTTGAATTTTTTTTGCGGTTTCTAAAATTTTATCGCGAGGATTACCTATAGACACATAAAACTGCGTTGTACTATTGGGAATATCAATGTGCGATAAATTTTCTTTTAGTGTGGATAATGCTATTTCAATACGTTGTTTGTCACTTGCTAGTCTATCTTGGCCTGCGAATGCAAATCCGACAAAAGACTCATAACTTGGAATGACTGATAAAAAATGAATATTCAATTTGTCAGCGACAGACAATGCTTTTAGATGAGACACAACCTTGTCTAATAAACCAAGCTCTGTAAAATCAACGGGTACTAACACTGTTTTTGTCATAGTGGCTCCTAATTGACCTTTTATTATGATTAGGGCTTTAATATTAATTTTTGTGCATACAAATATGAGTTACCTACTAATCTTATCAGTCAAAATGAAAAACTACACAAAAATTAAAATTATTTTTATTTTTTGAGAGTTATGTATTTTTTTATATGAAAAAAGTGAAAAATCGGCTATCTGAGCAAATGAATGTGTAGCAATATCAAATAGAAATTATAAAAAAAGGAATGATAATAAGTAATAGAAGAATATTTTATTTTTCTAATGATGATTATAATAGATATTACTTTGTATATATTTATTGATATAGGGTAAAAATTATTTTTTAATGTTTTTTAATAATATAAAATATAATTTTTATTTAATGTGAATCTTGATTTTTTGGGATCCTAAAGAAAAAGTCAATAAATATGGAAACTAAAAAAATAAAATTCAAGATTGAAATGAAATACCTATATATTTCAATATGTTATATTGATTTCCTATGGCAGTCAAATACAAGTTAATTCTTAATGATAATAAGTGCTATTTAACTTTTTAATAATATTAAAAGCATATTACAAATGAGATTGGTTTTTATTTTTATTACGGGTAATTCATTAAAAAAATAAATAAAACCATACTTAAATAGCTATATTTTTATTTTTAACTGTGCATAATACCCATAATGTTAATTTTCATCGCAAGGGACGTAAAATATGTTACATCAAGATATGATCAATAAATTGAATGAACAGCTAAATTTAGAGTTTTATTCGGCAAATCTGTATTTACAAATGAGTGCTTGGTGCGACGATAAAGGATTTGATGGTGCTGCTAAATTTTTAAAAGCTCACTCTCGTGAAGAAATGGAACATATGCACCGTTTATTTGATTACTTAAGTGATACAGGTGCAATGCCTTTACTTGGGGCGATTGAAGCTCCGCCAGCTGAATTTTCATCATTATCTGAGTTGTTCGATAAAACTTACGAACATGAAAAACATATTACATCTGAGATTAATAAATTAGCACATGTTGCAATGACAACTCAGGATTATTCAACATTTAACTTCTTACAATGGTATGTTGCAGAGCAGCATGAAGAAGAAAAATTATTCAAATCAATCCTAGATAAATTATCAATGGTTGGTGATAGTGGTAAAGCTTTATTCTTGTTAGATAAAGATCTGAACACATTATCAACATCTGCACATGTCTAATTATTAATAAAGCTTTAGATCGCCTAAAAGCTAATAAATGAATTATTGCGCTCTGCTGTGAATAAATAGCAGGGCGTTTTTTTATTCTTCTATTTACCTCCATTTTTATTCTTATCTCTTCTCTCTTTCCTTACTTTTATTGTCTGTTTTTTATCCTAAAAGAGAGTTGTTGAATGCTATTTATACAGAGAGGTTATTTTACTTTTTGTTGTATTTGGTTATGTATTGAACTGTTTAGACTGTCAATATGGGTATTATATTTTTTCGAAGTGTAAAAATGGGTGATATTTGAAACAGAAACTGGTCTAAATAACATATATTTTGAGTGCTAGTTCACAACCTTTTATCTCTAATATCAAGAAGCGAAGATCTTGACGTAAATTTGCTATAAAATATTTTCATAAATAAAAAAATCACCTGTAATTTAAGAGGTTATTATGTCATTAAATACACTTAAGACATCTTGGGGTAAATTATCAGCTATTGCTGTTTTATTCCTTGGTATGTCATACCAACAAGCATTAGCACACGCACACTTAAAATCACAGTTGCCTGCTGAAGGTGCAGCTATTGAACAAGCGCAAGCGCCTAAAGTTATCACGCTAGACTTCTCTGAAGGTATTGAATTAGCCTTTAGTAAAATCAAAGTCACTAATAGCGATGGTAAAGAAATCACCGTAGGAAAACTGAGTTTAGACCCTGTTAACAACACCAAATTATTACTGCCTCTAGAAAGTGATTTGGCAGAAGGTAATTATTTAGTTAATTGGAACGTTGTTTCTGTTGATGGGCACAAGACAAAAGGTTCTTATCAATTTAGTGTAAAATAATGACACCTGAAGACGTTTATATTTTATGCCGTTTTTTCCATTTCGTGGCAGTCATGTTTATGTTCGGACTGAGCTTCTCGGCTGCCATTCTTGCAAAAGATAAGTTCATTCCTCTTATTCAAGTTCGTTTACGCCCCGCATTAGCCATTAGTACTGTTACTGTCTTTATTACGACTTATTTATGGATGGCGGTGCAATCCGGTATTATGGGTGATGGATGGGAAGACGCTTGGTCATTTGAAATATGGAAAGCGGTATTAGGTACTTCATTTGGTCAAGTTTGGCAATGGCAATTGGCATTAGCAACCATTGCATTAGCCGTTTTATTTATACACCAACGCTATATTCGTAACTTCTCTTTATTAATTGTTGCTTCAATTATGTTGATCTTACATGCATCAATTGGTCATGGTGCTATGTTTACAGGATCAGAAGCGATATTTTATAAAGTTAATCAAAGTATTCATCTTATTAGTGCCGCGTATTGGTTTGGTGGTCTATGGCCATTTGTTGCTTGTTTACAGTTTTTACGGAATAAAGATGAGCTTGCAGATGGGATGATCAAACCTATCATTGGTACAATGAAGCAGTTTTCACTTTTTGGTCATATTGCTGTTTTACTGGTTACTATTACCGGTATTATCAGTGCTGTTATGTTAATTCCAGGATGGCCGGCAGTACAATTATCATCTGAATATCAAAGTATGTTATGGCTTAAAATTAGCTTGGTGGTGTTAATGCTTGGTTTAGCCGTAATCAATCGCTATGTTTTAGTTCCTCATATCCGTAAGAAAAATAACTTTCAATGGTTGCTAGTAAATAGTTGGCTTGAGCTATTACTTGGAACAATGGTTATTTTTACTGTAGCTATCTTTGCGATTAACTCACCTGTATAGATTGTTATATAATCGAAAAAACCTAATTTTTTAAGTGAGATATCCACATGAAACGTTTTTTATTAGCGGGAATGTTAATGCTTTTTTCTTTTCAAGCATTCTCGGCTGCACCTATTTCGACAGTCAGTAAGCTTCAATTTGGTGACGATTGGCCATTCACACGAGAAGAAGTGATGCTCAATTGCCGTGCTGATGGTGCTTGGTTTGTGATTAATCCAGCAACACTGATGCAGTATCCACTTAATGAAATTGCAATGAAACAAATGGAAAGTGGAAAAGTAAAAGCACAGTTAATTGATGTTATTTTATTGCCAGATCCTAATTCACCTGAAAAGAAAAAATCAGTAGAAGTGATACAGAATACGATTAAGTCACTCTGTGAGAAAAATTAATCAAGTGATTAATAATATGGATAAGTATTTTTTATTTTTATCTAATTGATTTAAATAATAAAAATTAAGATAAGGGATTTTTTGAATGGAAAATAGTGTGCTACTAGGTTGTTTACTGGATCTTTACATATTGTTAGCTAATATTTAACAGTGGGTTGTGAAGAGAAAAGTCTGAGCTAGTCCTCGATTTTTGTTTATGCAGTAATCAACAATTACTTTTTAGCGCACGGCTCGCAATGAGCCATTTCCCTAAGCCAGATAAATGATTTATCTGGCTTTTTTTATTGCGCTTTAGCATCTCGTTATGCCACTTTTAGGATCCAGTGGTGATTATCTTTATCATAAGCATGTCGATAAAGCAGAATATTTTTATCTTTCAATTGGGCTGGAATACTGGTGTTTTCATCCCATCCATCTAATTGCATGCAAAACTCTTTGTCATAATCACATGGAATATGAATATAAGTTAATTGGTTATCAGAAGAGTGTTTCAAAGTAATATCTTCAATTTCATAGCAAGCAATTTTCAACGTTGTCTTTTTCATAATAAAACTCCGGTTTAAGCGATGTTGTGTTGTGTTCCATTGTGTTTTGTTAGTGGCATTTAGGTTAAAGAATGCTTTTTGACCAAACAAAATTAAGCATAGTATAAATGGAACCTATTTCCAAAATATTTTTTAGAAATAAAAAAAGCGGATCATTTTTTGTGATCCGCTTTAAATAAATAATCTGAAATAGGGCAGAATTATCTAATGTTTAAGGTTTAGGTATTGCCGTTCCCCATTCATCCCAATCTTTGGGTTCTTTATCATTTAAAATGAAATTCTGTTCCTGTTTTGCTTTCGCTTGTAATGGTGTGGAAGGCGGTGTTGCAAAAGTGATCCCACCACGTATAAATTGCTTAAATGTACCACTACGCATAACACCACCAGTTAATCCAAACGAAAAGTTATATCCAGATGAGAGCCAAAACTCTGTATTATTTCGAACAAGGTATTGGTATTTTTTACTAATACGGATGTGAATTAATACTCTGTCAGACATATTTCCTAGTTCAAGGCCTGTTACGGCACCCACCTCAAGACCTCGGTAGTAAATTGGTGTGCCAATTTGTACCGAACCCGCTTCAGTGGCATTTAACACAAGATTTAATCCATCTAGATAGCGTGAGTCTGTAATGTTGGATGTTTGCAATTCAAATTGACGATATACGCCACCATTGCCTGGCTCTGCTTTAATATAAGGCTGTATAAGTGAATCTAAGTTATCTAATCCCGATGCTGTTAATTCAGGAGTAACAACAGCGAAGCGACTGCCTGATCTCGCAAAGGTTTTGACATAATCAGGGTAGAGGACAGCAGATACAGTCACTGCTTTTCTATCTGGTGAAAGAATTAATGATTCGACTTGCCCAATATCGATGCCTAAATAACGAATAGGCATCCCTTCAGAAAGTTTGCTTGCGTCATATGTTTTTAAAGTAATTTGTGCGCCGATAGCTCGTGCGCTAGTTTCTGATGGATAGAGTTTATAACGTGAAACGTTATTATTGATATTTTCGAAATTATCAAAACTGATTGCACCTTTTAATGCACGATTTAGTGGCGTCGCTTCAACCGTTAATCCTGAGCCATTAACGGATACTTTAGCTGCTCCTTCAGTCCAGAAAACACTCTTTTCTGTGAGTAAATGACGATATTGTTTGGAAATATAAACATCGATATCAAATTCATCTATTAAAGGTCGAACATCAGTAATTTCACCAACTTGGAATTGATGATAAAGAACCACTGAACCTTTTTGGATCCCCGGAAGGCTTGATGCTTTTAAAGTGAGCGTCACGGGTAATTCATTACCATTAATACTGGCTTTGGCAAAAAAGTCGTTACGATAAAGACGATACTGCTCTTTAGGTGCTCCTTTAGTACCTTGAATAAGGTGAATTCCACCTTCAAGCCATTCTTGCGGTGTCGCACCTTGAACTTCAATACCATTTAGACCCATATTGACGTTAATTCGGCTATTGGCAACAAATTTACTATTTTCATAAATATAATGCTTATATTCAGGGGCAATAATTGCATCAAAAATAACCCCATCATCACTCATGTTGCGTTGAATGATTTGCCCAATAGTAATTCCTCTAAAAAGAATCGGTTGTCCAGCATCGACGCCCCAACTTTCTTCACTGGTTAGAGAAATAATTAATCCATCTTCGCCATATATTGCTTTTCCTGCATCTACAGAAGTGGCTGATTGTAAAACAAATTGCTGTTTTTCTTGTGCTGGAGGGCTGTTTTCTGGGGAATCAAAAGCAATTGCGCCATTGATTAAAGCAGAAACGCTTTCCATTTTTACTGATACACCGCTTGTTAAATTGAAATTACCTTGAAAGCCAGAGACGTTCCAAAAATGGCTATCTTGGCGAATTAAGTGGGTGTATTGTTTATCAATACTAAGTTCAATAAAAATACCCTGATTATCAGGGCGAATTTCATAGCTATACACTTTACCAACAGGAACTTGGCGATAATAAACGTGAGAGTCAACATTGAGTGATCCCAGTTTATCTGCCGTTAACGTTATTAATTGCTGGTTTTTATCGATGTTAGCTTGAGGGCGAACTTCCTGAGCAATAAATTTAAACTGCTTTTCACCGTCACCCGGTAACATACTGATATAGTTACCACCAACTAAAGCATCGAGCCCAGATACACCAGAAAGGCTGGCTTTAGGTGTAACTAACCAAAACTGTGTGTTTTTGCGCAGTGTACTCGAGAGATCTTTGCGGATATCGGCCGTAACAATAACTCGACGTAAGTCATCGCTTAAAGTGACATCTTTAACAAGCCCTACATCAACACCTTGATAGCGGATAGGTGTTCTGCCAGAGACAATTCCTGATGCAGATTGAAAATCAATCGTGATTGGTACGCCTTTATCTTGCCAATGTTGGAAAAGCAACCAACTAGCAATAAAAATGGCGATAACAGGGAGTAGCCAAAATGTCGAAATTTTACGCTTGCGGCGTATTTGGGCTTGTGTGTCCTGAACGTCGTTTTCTTCTTGTTGCATAAGTATCCCATAGTAAACGACTATCCAACCATTCAACGGCAAGGATAGTAAGAATAACCGCAGTACCAAAATAAAAAGCCGCTGGCCCCATTGTGAAAGTCATTAATTGATCTCGATTAATCAATGACATCATCAGTCCAATCACAAAGAGATCAAGCATTGACCATCGTCCTATCCAAGAGACGAAGCGGTATAGCTTCGTTCGAAGTAGGGGGTCAATACGAGCATTAAAATGAATGCTTAATAATAAACCCAGCATAATAATAATTTTGAAAAAAGGCACAAAAACACTGGCAATAAAAACAATAACCGCAATTGGAGTATTGCCTGAATTCACTAAGGAAAGTACACCTGAAAAAATAGTGTCTTCATTACGTCGACCATTTAAATAGAAAATAGAAATAGGGAGTAAATTTGCAGGTATGAGTAAAATTATTGCTGAAATTAATGCTGCCCATGTTTTTTGTAAACTCATTGGCTGTCTTGGGGTATAGCAAGATTTGCAACGAGGGCAGTGTGTTGATGGTGTTCTTTTAAAATGGTAATGACAAGCATGGCAAGTTGCAGGGCTTTTTTCTATCTCTTTTTGTGGATAAAAGCGTTGCCAAAGTTGGTCCATATTAATATTAATTAGCATTAATAAGCTGAGTATCATTAAAGAAACAAAAGCAATTAGGCCATTGCCAATATAGACAGTTGCATAATCGCCTAATTTTATTGTTGCAACACCAAGTCCAATCAAATAGACATCTAGCATTACCCATTCTTTTAATTTCCCTAACATTAATAAGACTGGGCGAAGATTAAGGCGTAAGCGAGCGCCTAAATGGAGATATAAAATAGCGATGGGAAGGCTGAGTGGTGCAGCAATAGCACAAAAGGCTACCATCGTTGCTGTAAGAGGAGAGCCTTGCTCTGACATCATACGAATACCGTCAAGCACATTCGCTGTTATCATCGTGCCTAATAGATGAATTTTAATTAGTGGCTGAGTAAATGCTATTGATGCCAAAATAAGCATTGTAATAGAGAGAATAAGTAGACGAGTTAATGACCAATATCGATAAGATGCGAGTTTGGCTTGGCAACGTGGGCAATAAGCATCCTCTCCACGCTTTAATGTAAGAGGGAGTGTCACGAGGTGATCACACTCCTGACAGCGTATTGATTTTTTTTCCTTTGTTGCGATATTGTTCACTATGTTGCTCGTTAATTCATCTAAGTTGGTTTTCTTAAGAGTTATCGTTTGATTAAGCTAAAAAAAAGTACCTATACTCAATGGTTCACAAGTTATCATTTTTATTATATTTATGCCTTTCATTTTACAATACAAAGTGTCTGATTTTTTTTGTGGGTGTTAAGGGGATATTATCGTTTTTTTACCCCAATCTTGAAAATGGAGTATTCAACCTCAAGATAAAATAGGCTAAATTACGAGTATGTTATCTATTTTAGTTACGCAAATAGGATTTAATGATGCCAAAAACGCTTTTTTATCAGGAACTCACTGATAATTTGTCAGCCTTGTTGTCTGGTGAAAATGATCTTATCGCATCACTTGCTAATACCAGCGCGCTTCTTTACGAGAAGTTAGAGACGATAAATTGGGTTGGATTTTATCTTAATGATGGTGACTCATTAGTCCTTGGCCCATTTCAAGGCAAAATTGCGTGTGTCAGAATCGGTTTTGGGAAAGGAGTTTGCGGAACTGCATACTCTGAAAACAGAATTTTAAGAGTAAGTGACGTTCACCAATTTAGTGGTCATATTGCTTGTGACAGTGCAAGTCAGTCTGAAATTGTTCTACCTTTAGCAGTAAATGGACAAATTATCGGCGTTCTCGATATTGATAGTCCTATTTTTGATCGTTTTGATAAAAAAGATGAAAATGGGCTTAAAGCGTTGTGTGACGTGCTCTGCGAGCATTTAAAAACTTGTCATACAGCAAAATATTGTGAATTTTGTGTAAGTTAACAGGCGTTTGCCATAGAAATTGTTGGCAACACTATTATAATGTCGCTTGTTCATGCCTGCGCTGGTTGGCAAAACCGTTGTAATCAGGAAATTTCATGGAAAATCAACCTAAGTTGAATAGTAGTAAAGAAATCATCGCTTTTTTAGCTGAACGTTTCCCTAAGTGTTTTATCGCTGAGGGCGAAGCTCGCCCTTTGAAAGTTGGCATTTTTCAAGATCTTGTTGAAGATCTAAAAGATGAAACTCAACTGAGTAAAACACAGTTACGTTCGGCATTACGCTTGTATACCTCAAGTTGGCGCTACCTTTATGGAGTTAAAGAAGGAGCAAAACGTGTCGATTTGAATGGTAATGACTGCGGCGAACTGGAAGCTGAGCATATTGAACATGCTCGTACACAATTAGCAGAAGCTAAGGCGCGCGTTCAAGCTCAGAGAGCAGAACAACGTGCTAAGAAGCGCGAAGCTGAAGGTGATAAGGAGACCAGCAAACGTCCGGCAGCGAAAAAGCCAAATAATACGCGTCGTCAGCCACCTAAAGAAGGTGAAAAACGGCAGCCTCGTCCTCAAAAAGCGACTCAAGCTCCTCGTAAAGCACCACCACGCCAAAATACTGAAAAGTTAATTCCAGTGAAAGACACATCAGTTCTTACTGTTGGTCAATCACTGAAAGTTAACGTTGGTAGTAGCGTGATGGACGCGACAGTGCTAGAGATAGCAAAAGAGGGTGTACGTGTACAATTGCCTAACGGTTTGGCAATGAATGTACGCACGGAACATTTAAAGTTCTGATACGGAGGCCAACCAGAGCATGAACAAACTTTTAAATGTGGCTTTTGCAATCGGATTAACGTTAACAGGCACTTCTGTTGTGATGGCTGAGAAACCAGCCACTCCAGCAATGGTAACTATTGATCAGTTACCCGAATTAAAGCAAGAGCCACAGCATTCTACCGTGAGCGAGCGAGTAACCTCTCGTTTTGAACGCTCTCATTATCGTCAGTTCTCGCTAGATGCGAGCTTTTCTGAAAAGATTTTTAATCGCTATCTTAATTTATTAGATTATAACCACAATGTGTTGCTAGCATCAGATATTGCCCAATTTGATAAAGAAAAAACCAAAGTAGGTGAATATCTGAAAAAAGGTGAGCTTCAACCCCTTTATGATCTTTTTAATTTAGCGCAAAAAAGACGTTTTGAACGTTTTCAATACGCTTTAAATCGCCTAGATAAACCCATAGATTTAACTGGCCAAGATAAGTTTGAGTTAGATAGAACAAAAGCGCCATGGCCGCAAACTCAAGCTGAGCTAGATAAGCTTTGGGATGAAAAAGTAAAATATGATTGGTTAACGCTGAAACTATCTGAAAAAACAGATAGCGAAATTAAAGAGACACTCACTAAGCGTTATAAAGCTGCGTTACGTCGTCAAACGCAAAGCCAAAGCGAAGATGTTTTCCAAATCATTATGTCGGCATTTGCCCGCGAAATCGATCCTCATACAAGTTATCTATCACCAAGAAATACTGAAGCCTTTGATTCTGAAATGAGTCTATCCTTAGAAGGTATTGGCGCTGTATTACAGATGGATGATGATTATCCTATGATCAACTCTATGGTAACCGGTGGTCCGGCTGCAAAAAGCAAAGAGTTGAAAGTTGGCGATAAAATTATTGCAGTAGGACAACAAAATAAACCAATGGTTGATGTTGTCGGCTGGCGACTTGATGATATTGTTGCTTTGATTAAAGGACCGAAAGGTAGCCAAGTAAAATTAGAAGTTATTTCTGATGAGAAAGGCGCTAAACCAAGAACAATCACTTTAGTCAGAGAGCAAATCCGTTTAGAAGACAGAGCCGTTAAGCTCACTGAAAAAGTAATTAACGGCGATAAAGTCGCAATTTTGGATATTCCAAGCTTCTATGTTGGTTTAACCAATGACGTAAAAACACAGTTACAAAAAGTGGCGAAAGATAATGTTTCATCTTTAGTCATTGATTTGCGCGGTAACGGTGGTGGTGCATTAACAGAGGCGATTTCACTTTCAGGATTATTTATTCCAAGTGGTCCCGTTGTGCAAGTCAGAGATAACAATGGTCGTGTGCGACAAGATTTTGATAAAGATGATGTCGTGTATTATAAAGGACCACTGGTTGTTATCGTCAATCGCTTTAGTGCTTCTGCCTCTGAAATTTTTGCTGCTGCAATGCAAGACTACGGACGAGCATTAATTGTTGGTGAGCAAACATTCGGTAAAGGAACGGTTCAGCAATATCGCCCATTAACCCGTGTTTATGATCAAATGCTAAGCCCTGATTGGCCTGGTTTAGGTTCAGTGCAATACACTATTCAAAAATTCTATCGAATTAATGGCGGTAGTACTCAACTTAAAGGGGTAACACCTGATTTGTTGTTACCAAGATTTAATAGTACTGAAATGGGCGAAAGTTTTGAAGATAACGCATTGCCTTGGGATAGTATCTCTCCAGCAAGCTATCAGCTATCTGAGTATTCAGACAAGCTGAAAGTGGCGTTAGCACCATTAACTGAACAGCATGCCAAGCGTATTGCAAATGACAGAGAGTTTTCATACATCTTTGCTGATATTCAGCGTTATAACGATGCTAAAGCAAAAGGTGAAGATAAATTTGTTATCTTAAACTTCGCTGAAAGAGAGAAAGAAAACAAAGAGCTAGAAGCCATTAAATTAAACCGCATTAATGAGCGTTTTAAGTTAGAGGGTAAGCCTGCGTTGAAATCACTCGATGATTTGCCTAAGGATTATGAAGGTCCAGATCCTTATTTAGATGAAACTGCTAAAATTGCAGTTGATCTCTCAAAAGTGCTTAAACCTAAGAAACTATTAAATTAAGTTATCAGTTATAACAACGGATACTTAAAGTAGCCCCAATAGTTGGATAAACCAATTATTGGGGTTTTTTTATATTTATATTAATCGAGATATAAAATTATCATTGCCAATCAATGTTTATCAAACTTCCCATCAAAAATATTTAAAGAAAAATAATAATATCTTTTTGGATAGGATACTTCACATTTTTAGTTATTCACTATGTTAAGTTACCAGTAATATAAATAATTATTAATAAATGGATATTTAAATTTAACTTTATGTCACTTAATTTTTTATTCGAAATATATCTTGAATAAATTTTTTAAGCTATAAGAGCAAATACTAGGTTGGTTTTTAGATAAAAAGGGAGTTTCTTGCTTAGTAAGTGGAATAAGAAGATAAAGAGATTATTTATTGTGATTAAGATCTCATTTAATGGCATGTCTATTGCAATAAATGTAACATGTTGTGACAATGGTCTCTCAAACTGACATAAAATTACTATAGTATACAGATTATGAAATATTTGCGTCATTTTTGGATGTCGACGTGTTAGCTAAAATCTTACCTAAATGATGAGTTATCTTTATTCTATGAGTTCAAAATGTATTTTTGGAGCCACATATCATAACTAAAATATTATATTTTTAGAGTAAGATTCTCTACGTGAGGGATAATGACTAAAGGCAAATAAGCTATATTTGCCTATAGGGTTTTATTACGAAAAAAATAAGTAAATATAAATATGGTGAGATATCCATATTGGATTTTTTATGCCAAAAAATGACTCTATTGCTTGAAATTGGTGCAACTATAAATTTAATCAAAGGTTATTTTTTAGCTAAATAAAAAATGGTGTTTTATTAAACTTGCTGAATATAAATCAGCATAACTTAATTCAAATATTTATTAACCAGGTTGCATTAAAATGAAAGTAAAAAAAATAGTATTACTTATGCTGTCTCCTTGTTTCTTAGCAGTAAGCGCTGCTAATGCTGCAAATTGGGAAGACTCAATTAAAGAAAACGCATTTATTTCAGATTCAGAACTTGAACTTTCTACAATAAATATGTGGAAATACTTAAAAACTGAAAACCGTTTTGATAAAGAAGAGCAACGTTACAGAAAGCAAGTTGCCAATGCTTGGGGTCAAAACTTCCAAGCTGATTTCAAATCAGGTTATTTAGGTGGCATTCTAGGGTTTGATGTCTCTTATTATGGTGGTATCAAATTAGGTGCAAGTAAAGACTTCGCCTCTCGTGCAATTTTATATAATGATGATGGCGAAGCAAAAGGCTATAACAAAATTGGTCAACGTTTTGCAAAAGTCAAATTCGATTTAGATCCTGTGCTCATTAACGGTAAAGCGGGTTGGTTTACTCTGAAAAATACGGGTATTTTCTCTAATTCGCAACGCTTATCATTAAACAGCTACAATGGTTATGCAACTAACACTGCAATGGGCGACTGGAGCTTAGATTTACTGTTCCTTGACGGTAAAGTGATGCGTCGTGATAGCCCAAATATCGACAGAATGTATTTCAGCGATGGTAATGGTGTTAGACATAATATCGACCATGTGCTGACTGGTGGCATTAACTACAACTCCAAACCGTTAAAAGTATTTTATTTCTATGGTCAAGCGGATGATGTATTCCGTCAACATGGTTTAGAAGCAAAATATAAATTAACCTCAGATGTTACTGTGGGCGGTGTTGTTTATTATCATGATTATGGTAGTGATGGTAAACGCACATTAAGCGATGCCAATAAGGGTAAACGTAACTTTGATAATGATGCATGGCACTTTGCAGGTATTATGGAATGGCGCATTCCAGAGTCACCATGGACATTGCGCACAGGTGTGACGTATACCGATGCTGAAAAAGCTAATGGTGTTGGTCAATTTGCTCGTAACCCAATTGGTAATACCCGTGGACGCTTTAACTCACCAGCTTACGCAGATATCGACTATGTACGTGATGGTGAGGTTATGGGGGCATTGGAAGCTGAATACAGAGTTAGCAAAGAACTGTCTGTTGGCGCGCGTACCAACTATAGTGAATTCAGCTATTCTGGAGAAAGATTAAAACAAGGTCAATTTGGCTTATTTAGCTATTGGAAACCTACAAAAAATCTTTCTGTTTCTTTAAGCGGTGGTATCGGCTGGCACCATCAGCAAGAAAACGACTATACCACACCAAAACTTTATGATGGTCACTCACAACGAGCTCATTCATTATCAGGCTCTATGACAACCACATATCGCTTCAAAATGTAATTTATAGCGTTCATTGAGCTTATTCTTGCTCGTACCAAATGCACGACTTGCACATATTGTGAGTCGTGCATAAAAATACAGAGGTAATGGCTCTATTGATTATCGTAAATGATGGTGTCTGTATGCTAATTTACGTTGCTTTTATGATAGACCCATTGTCACTATATTAAACGATACAAGTCTTTCCTAAATAAATCACCTCCGTTCGACAAAACAGAAAACGCATATCACTTATTATTAATCTCACTTTATACTTAAGTTTTAAATAATGCCTAATATTAGGTGTTCACTGGCTATTTTTTTTATCAAAATGTAAAGTTATATCGTTTTGAGTATTAAATAAGTTAAAAGGCTTGATAAAATCTAAAAAAGCCTTATTTATAAGACAGTTTTAGCAATGTGATAATTAGATAAAATAGGAACAGTATCAATATGATGAGAATTGCTTTATTCCTGTTAACAAACTTAGCCGTTATGTTTGTTTTTGGGATCATCTTATCTTTAACAGGTATACAAGGTCGTAGTGTTCAAGGCTTGATGATCATGGCGGGCTTATTTGGCTTTGGTGGTGCATTTGTTTCACTATTAATGTCAAAATGGATGGCACTACGTTCAGTGGGTGGTCAAGTTATCGAAAACCCAACTTCAGAAGTAGAGCGTTGGTTATTAGATACGGTAAGACGCCAATCTGAACAAGTCGGTATTAAAATGCCACAAGTGGCAATCTATGATGCGCCTGATATTAATGCGTTTGCGACAGGTGCTCGTCGTGATGCTTCGCTGGTGGCTGTGAGTACGGGTTTGTTAGCCAGTATGAGTCGTGATGAAGCAGAAGCGGTTATTGCCCACGAAATTAGCCACGTTGCTAATGGTGATATGATAACCATGACCTTACTGCAAGGTGTTGTGAATACCTTCGTTATCTTTATTTCCCGTATTATCGCTCAATTTGTTGCTAACTTTATCTCTAATGATGAAGAGAGTGAAAATAGCAATGGAAACCCATGGGTTTATATGGGCGTTTCAATGGTTCTGGAAATTGTATTCGGTATTCTTGCTAGCATTATTACAATGTGGTTCTCACGTTATCGTGAATTCCATGCGGATGCAGGTTCTGCAAAGCTTGTTGGTCGTGAGAAAATGATAGCTGCATTACAACGTTTGAAAACGAGTTATGAGCCACAAGAAGAAAGTAGCATGATGGCTTTCTGTATTAATGGCCGTAATAAGTCATTCAGCGAGTTATTTTTATCTCACCCACCGTTAGATAAGCGTATTGAAGCACTGCGCAACGGTGAGTATTTGAAATAAGATTAAGCGTTTAATCGCAAACACTTAAATAAAAAGCGCGCAATATGAAAGTATTGAAGTGACCCCCGATAGTTGGACAGCCGATGATCGGGGGTCACTTCATATTGCACACTTTCTATTATGGAGAATAGGGTGTTTAATCTAAATACTCGCCAAAGTATGTTGCCACTTTTTCCTCATCAATTTTAAGACTGCCTTTCCAACCTGCCCATGGCATTTCCATATCAGAGCGACCTTTTGTGTTATTAAGTTGATTTTCTGCAATGGCAATATCGCCGAAATTAGACCAATGATCCAAAGATAGTGGAATATAGACATTAGGAATAACGCCAACTAAGGCCAGTGAGTGCAAAACACCTCGTTTGGTATATTTATCACCAGAAATTAATTTAGCCTCATTTAACCGCTTTTCAAATTTACCTGGAGTTTCATCTTCAGGTGCATGGCGTAATAAATGAAGTAATTGCTTAAAGATCTCTTTATCTGCAGGGGTTGGGCCGATAGGTGCGACGGTCAATAGATGTTTTAAATTCAAGTAAGCATAAGAAGGATTGCTGGTATAAGAATTACCGTAATAAAGGCAATATTGAAAATAGCTGTCATTAATATGTTTTTGCTGATCTCCATCACTGCAAACCCAACAGCAGGCATATTGAGGCTTTTCTTTATAATCATGTAATGGCAAATTTTGTAATTTATGAAAAGCACCTAAAACAGAGCGACCTCTAAGATAACTGCCTCCGACACCGGCAACAAAAGCATCTAAGCAACGCTTTTGGGTAAGTAATGGATTATTCTTTAAGCTATTTAATTTCGAAATAACATCAAAGTGATTAGCAAATCTTTCTATGATATTAGGTTGCCAATTGGCTTCAGATAACAAGGTTCGTTCTTTGTCTGAAAGAATGTCAAGGTGATACAGTGAAACTTGGCGTTCTGGATCATATTGGCTGTTTTCATATTTATAGAGTTTACGTAAAACTCGCATAATTTTTTGCACGATTTTACCTTGTTATGTTTATAGGGTTTTAATTGATATTGGTGAATAACATAGAGAGAAAATAGGTAACTTAATATAGATGCAAAAAAAAGCCAGCTTAAATGAACTGGCTTTATCAATAATCAATAGAGGTAGTTAAAGTTTACTTTACGGTAAGTTCCGTCTCTTCATCTTGGTTGAATACAGCTTTGTCCGTTTGTCCCATAATTTGACTGGTGATTGTACCCGCTGTCATTGAGCCACTTACGTTTAATGCGGTACGCCCCATATCAATTAACGGCTCTACTGAGATTAACAGAGCAACTAATGTCACTGGTAAGCCCATTGCTGGTAAAACAATAAGGGCTGCAAATGTTGCACCACCACCTACGCCAGCAACACCAGCAGAGCTAACAGTCACGATAGCCACTAAAGTTGCAATCCACATTGGATCTAATGGGTTAATTCCTACTGTAGGCGCAACCATAACAGCTAACATCGCGGGGTAAATACCCGCACAACCATTTTGACCAATGGTTGTACCAAAAGATGATGAGAAGCTTGCGATAGATTCTGGCACACCCACACGCTTAATTTGCGTTTCAATATTTAATGGAATACTTGCAGCACTTGAACGGCTTGTAAACGCAAATGCTAATAAAGGTCCCGCTTTTTTGAAGAATTTAATTGGATTTAAGCCTGTAAAGCTGACCAGCAATCCATGAACAACAAACATTAAGCCAATCGCAACATAAGAGGCAACAACAAAGCTTCCTAATTGAATGATGTCATGCATATTTGAGCTTGCAACAACCTTAGTCATCAGAGCCATTACACCATAAGGTGTCAACATCATAACAATGCGAACCAGTTTCATGATCCATGATTGTAAGCAATCAATCGCGACTAAAACTTTCTCACCACGAGGCTGGTCTTCTTTGAGTAATTTCAGTGCAGCCATGCCTAAGAACGTAGCAAAAATAACAACACTAATAATCGATGTTGAGCTTGCACCAGTTAAATCAGCAAATGGGTTTTTAGGAATAAATGACAAAATAAGCTGTGGCATTGTTAAGTCAGAAACTTTGCCCATGTAATTTTGTTCAAGTGCAATTAATCGCTGTGCTTCTTGTTCACCTTGCACTAAGCCTTCTGCTGTTAAGCCAAATAGGTTGGCAATAACAATACCAATTAAGGCAGAAATAGCGGTGGTGAATAATAGTGTACCAATAGTGAGGCCACTAATTTTTCCTAGTGATGATGCTTGATGTAAACGAGCTACGGCACTAAGAATAGAGGCGAATACTAATGGCATAATAATCATTTGTAACAGTTGCACATAGCCATTACCCACGATATTAAACCAAAGAATAGATTCTTTAATAATAGGATCGTGTGAGTCATAGAATGCGTGTAGTGCTAGTCCAAAAGCAACACCAAAAACTAAACCAACAAGAACTTTCTTTGAAAGGCTCCACTGACGTTGACTTAATTTAGCCAAGATGAGTAATAGCACAACAAAGACGAGTACGTTAATGATTAACGGAAAATTCATCTTAACTCTCCAACGAGATCTTTATTTATATAATTTCGACGATTGTATGCGATATGAGTTCTTAGGTAATAAGAAAGGATATAACAGCACCAATTCGTTATATGGTAACAGGATTGTTAATAACTTTTTATAATTAATTATTATTTTATATAATCGTTTGGTTATAAAGACAAGGAAATTAGGCATAAAAAGATGTAAGAATTTATAAATAAATAGAGAAACGTAGGGTTTTGTCAGAGGGTGTTAAAAATTAGTACGCTTATCGTGGTACATCTGTAACCAGTTGTTGACTTGAGAAGGCAGGGTAACAGTAAGGTGAGGCGGTAAAAAAAGTGCACCAACAAGGATCAATACAGAGATAAATCGTTCGCCTTTTTTATTATTCTTTTTGCCTAAAATAGGTAATGCAAAACGCATTTTTAAAGGCCACAAAAAAGGAACGCCAGCAGGAGTTAACATATCTGCAATGAGATGGCTAAGATAGCCCAATAAAAGGGCATGAAAGATATCGGCAGAAATATCCCAATGTGGCGAAACTTGATTTTCCCACAAAATAGCTAAACCACAAAACGCAAGTAAACTATGTGTAAAACCTCGATGGCCACAGAGCTTTGATAGAGGCAGAGAGATAATTCGGAATAATCGCCCGAGAATAGAACCTGGGTGATCTAAGTCAGGTAGAAGTGAGCCTAATAAGACAGCAGGGATCATGTGAAACCAATCACCATGAGCAAGAGCTGGCGTTATTTCAAGTTTCTGTGCTAACACAAGTGTTGCCACAGAAAAAAGTAGATGTCCTTCTGCTGTCATTCCATATCTGTTTATTTGCTGTTCATTTATACAGTAATGAAGTATAAAAGGTTTTGACGATAACTAACAGAAAAAAGAGATAAAAATTGTCTTAAATATTAAGGAATAACAGGAATATTTTATTTGATTGGTTTAAAAATGATCGAATTTAGGATAAAGAACTAAAAAGCAAGATAACAACGAGTAGCAGTAAGCGAGATATACAAGAGGGAGACTTAAAAGTAAAAAAGGGACATGTGAGGTAATGAGCATTGAAAATAGAACAAAAAGGATATCTTACAAAGCCGGATATCCTTTTTATTTATAGAAATTAGCCTAATAAATGTAGTTGCGTTAGCTCATTAAGTGACGCAATTTTCACATCCGCTAAGCCCCATTGTTTATCATTAAATTGTTCTGTTGCCGGTACGACAATAGAGCGCATTCTTGCGCCTTTACAAGCAATCATACCATTGCGAGAATCTTCTAATGAAACACAGTGGATAGGATCAAGGTTAAGTGCTTTAGCTGCGTTTAGATAAACCTCAGGGTGTGGCTTGCTGTGTGGTAGTTCATCGGCAGACACAACGGCTGAGAAATAATGACGAATATTAAACAACTCAAGTACACGCTCAAGCATAAAATCAGGAGATGCAGATGCTAGTGCAATTTTTAACCCTGATGATTTGCAAAGCGCTAAGGCATGTTCAACACCCGGTAAGAGGGGTTTTGTTTCTTCAACCAATTTGACAACACGAGAAACCATTTTTTGTTTTGCTTCTTGTTTTGAAACGCCTTGCCAAGGTGATGCTCTATACCATAAATCAATGACTTCGTTTATTCTTAACCCAACCGTATCGGGCATTGCCGATGCAAGGGATAAATCGACGCCTAATTCAGCAAAGACCTCATGTTCTGCTTGCTGCCAAAATGGTTCTGAGTCGATTAATAAACCATCCATATCAAATATTGCAGCTTCAATAGGAAATTTAAAAGACATGTTACTCTCCATAAATAAGGTCTATGTTGTCGAGTGGCGATTGTAGCAAGAGTTACAAGGAAAATCTTTTTAATCAGTTTCTTATTTATTTTGTAAAATAAATAGAGAGAATGGCTACTATTAATTTATTGTCGTATTAGCCGTTAATTAGACTACGATAAACAGATAAATATTGACGAATTCTACTAGTGAGGATGTGATGAGTTATCAATATGCAGGATTGTATGCCATTTTAAAGCGTGTACTTGGTTGGCTTATATTTATTCCTGCCTTTATTTCGACAGTTGTATCATTGATAGGATTGGCTGCAATTCAACGCCCAAGCGGCGATGGTGTAAATGCCGTAATTAATGACTTTTTTCGTGTATTAGCGGAAATGGTGCAATTTAACACACCTTTTTTAGATTTTTTCTGGCGAAATTCACCTATCCCCAATACACAAATGGGATTTAGCCAAGAAAATATTACTTTTTTTGTTATCTTTCTTTTTATGTTTATTGGTTTAGCATTCAGCGCATCAGGATTACGAATTTATCGCCAAGTGAAATATTTGAAAGAAAATATACAAGATCAGCTGATCATCGAACGCGCAATGAAAAGTGGTGTGACAGCTGAGGAGTTGCAAAAAAATATCAAATTACCGCGACATACTATATTTACTCAAGTTATGGTGCTTTATCTATCACCTATGATTGTTGTTGCAATAGGCTATTTTTTGATGAAATTTTTAGGATGGTAACATTACTTTAAAGTGAACGAGGACGGTTCATTTATATTACTGAAGGGAAAAATAAACCTCGCACAACTGAATCTGGCGAGGTTATATTTTTAGTTTATGTATCTTATCTCCGTGCTACTTCGCTCTTTTTCTATTTAAGGTGTTGCTAATAGATCATCAATTATTTTTCTGACTTCTAAATAATTTTCTTCTCCCCCAAATAAATTACAACGGTTGAGGAAGAAATAGAGTTGATAAATAGGCTGACGTGATAAAAACTTATCTGATAGTGGCCAAACACTTTGATAACCATCGAAAATATTTGCTGGCACGGCAGTGCAAAGCGGTAACATTGCGATATCACACTCTCGATCACCCCAATAACAAGCGGGATCGAACACTGTACCTTCTGATTGACCAATTGCAGCACAGTTTTTAGGCCATAAGTTGCCATGTAGCAGAGAGGGTTGTGGATTATGATCAGCAAGGCGATGATTGATGATTTGAGTGATCTCGTCGATATCCCCAAAAATCATGCCTTTCTCAGAAGCCAGTTGTAGCTGAAAACCGATACGTTTTTCAGAATAAAAGTGATTCCAGCGTTTTTCCCAGCTATTGAGTTGAGGTGTTGTATCGATTTGGGTATCGAAATCAAAGCCATAGCTAGGTTGATCTTCCCACTGATGTAGTCTTGCTAGTTGTTGTCCAAAACAGTAGGCGCTATGAGGTGTAAATGGTTGAACAGGCAAAAATTCAAGGAGTAGAAAGCTAGCATCTTTACTATTGCCGATACCAAGAACCCGAGGAGTTCGAATTGTTTGGCTTTTTGCCAACATTTCGAGTTGTTCTGCCTCATTTTTAAAATTAGGCAGAAATTCACGCAAATTAGATTTCACAAAAACAGGCGTATCACCATAATAAATTTTCCATGTATGATGAATATCACCACTAGAAAGGTGAATTTTTTCGTTTATCTTTGCTGAAAATCCTAAGTTTGATTCCAGTAAACGACCTATATTCTGCCACATACTTACACCTCGCAAAGTTGTTTACTTAGTAGACCCAAATAAAATAATAACGAGCGATGTTTATACTATGACAATAACACTTTAATTAAATCAATAAAGTATAAAGCTAAAAAACGGGATGATTATCCCGTTTTTGCTAAGATAAAGAATGTTATCAGGCGCTAGCGGGTTTTGTTTGTCGCTTTATTTTTGCTAATTTAATCTGATTACAGAATAGTGCAATAATAAAGAACACAGCTTGCGTTAGCACAATACATGGGCCTGTTGCTCCATCAATATGGAAACTAATAAATGTTCCTATGACACTAGATGCGACAGAAAATACAATTGCTAACATAATCATGC
The DNA here is from genome assembly GCF_002607735.1 of Proteus alimentorum. Taxonomy (GTDB): domain Bacteria; phylum Pseudomonadota; class Gammaproteobacteria; order Enterobacterales; family Enterobacteriaceae; genus Proteus; species Proteus alimentorum. The sequence continues at coordinate 5,308 of NZ_NBVR01000001.1, read as the reverse complement.
GTGAAAAACTGCGTGTTAATAAATACGCGGTGATCCCCGGTGAAATAAGCATGGCGACAACTAAAATAATCCCAACAGCCTGCATTGAAGCAACAATGGTTAATGCCAAAATAGACAGCAATCCATAGTGTAATAATGTGACAGGCAAACCAACAATTCTTGCTTGGTTAGGATCGAAGCAATAAAGCATAAAATCTTTTTGTTTAACAAGCATAATAGTGATGGTGATTAAACAGATAATACTAATTTGAGTTAATACATCAGGTGTGATACCTAAAATATTACCAAATAAAATATGCATTAAATGTTGGTCTGTATCGACACTGGCAAAAATGACCAAACCCACCGCAAACATACCTGAAAATACGATTCCCATCACAGTATCTTCTTTAATGCGACTGTGATCTTTTAAATAACCTGTGGCAAAAGAGCAAAATAGTCCAGAAAGAAAGGCACCTACTGTTAACGGGATTGCAGTGACATAAGCAAGAACAACACCGGGTAAAACGGCGTGAGAGATTGCATCTCCCATCAAAGACCAGCCTTTTAATACCATATAACAAGATAAAATAGCGCAAGCGATACCTATGATAATGGCTGCAACAATAGCGCGTTGCATAAACGGATATTGAAAAGGTTCAATGAAAAACTCTATCAACTCATTCATAGTTTCACCTCTTCTGGTTTTGTTGATCCTTTATGCTGATGAGATTGCGTGATCAACTGTTGTGAACTCTGACGAGCACGACGGCGAGCGGCTAACATACCGTGTTTAGGGGCAAATAAGAAAGCCAATAAGAAGAGTGATGTTTGCATTGTGACAATCACGCCACCCGTTGCACCATTAAAGAAGTAGCTAAGATAAGCGCCCACTGCACTTGTGATTGTGCCGATACAGATAGCAATAATGGCAAGTCGTTTAAATTGATCTGTGAGTAAATAAGCAGTTGCGCCAGGGGTCACTACCATAGCAATGACAAGAATAGCGCCAACAGTTTGAAGAGCCGCAACAGTACATGCGCTCAAAAGAGTAAAAAAGATAATTTTTAATTTTAGCGGCGATAAGCCAATTGATTTTGCATGAACTTCATCAAAAAAAACCACCAGCAAGTCTTTCCAAATACAAAATAAAACTAAGAAAGAGACACCTGTAATAATCACAACTTGCCATACATCTTCATCAGCAATACCTAAAATATTTCCGAGAATGATGGTCTGAACGTTGACGGCTGTCGGTTTAAGCGAAACCAGCAACAGACCAAAGGCAAAAAAAGTGGAGAAAATAAAACCAATAACGGCATCTTCACGAAGGCGTGTGATATGACGAATAAATGTCATTGATAATGCAGCGAGTAAACCTGTAAAAAAAGCACCCACTGCATAAGGTAAACCTAATATATAAGCCCCAGCAACACCGGGAACAACGGAGTGGGAAAGGGCATCTCCCATTAACGACCAACCTTTCAAAATAAGATAGGATGAAAGAAAAGCGCAGACAGCACCGACTAAGGCACTCACCCAAATTGCTTTCACCATATAGTTATATTCAAAAGGTTGTAGGAGTAAATCTAGCATGGCTAATCTCCTTGTTTGCGTTGGCTTTGGTGCGCTGGAGTGTGTTCTTCATGATGACCATAGAAGACAGCAGCACGTTCATCATCGGTAATGACAGTGAGTGAACGTGGATCATCATCATCATGAAGATCAGAACCTGATAGGCTAATGTGGCGCAACACACCACCAAATGCGTGTTCTAAGTTTTTCTGTGTAAATGTTGTTTCAGTTGGACCACTGTCTAACACGGTTCTATTGATTAAAATAACGTGGTCACAAAATTCAGGCACACTTCCCAAGTTATGCGTTGAAACTAAAACTAAGTGGCCTTCTTCGCGCAAATTGCGTAAAAGTTCGATAATGGCATTTTCGGTTTTAACATCGACACCAGTAAAAGGTTCATCAAGTAATAAAACAGTACCTTCTTGAGCCATTGCTCGTGCTAAGAAAACACGTTTTTTCTGACCACCAGAAAGCTCACCAATTTGACGATGCCCTAAGCCTGATAAGCCAACGCGTTCTAATGATGCTTCAACAACTTCATGGTCGCGTTTTGACGGAATACGAAAAAAACCCATTTTTCCATAACGTCCCATCATCACAACATCAGAAACGAGAACGGGAAAGTTCCTGTCAACCTCTTCTGTTTGTGGAACATAGGCGATCATATTTTGTTTTAACGCCTGCTGGATCGGGCAATCGTTTAATGTCACTTTACCTTTAGAGGGCTTGACCAGCCCCATAATGGTTTTAAATAGCGTGGATTTACCACTGCCATTGATGCCCACTAGGGCACAAATAGTGCCGCCAGTGATAGAGAAACTAGCATCGAAAATAGCCGTATGACCGTTGTTGTAAGTCACTGTTGCATTATCAACAGTCAACGTAGGATTAGCTTTTATATTGCTCATTGTCCAAATCCTTTCGCAATTGTATCTACTGTAATAGTAATTAAATCAATATAAGTAGGAACTTCGCCACCTTCAGCGGAAAGTGAGTCAACATAAAGAACGCCACCGTATTTTGCACCTGTCTCTTTACTGACTTGTTTTGCAGGTTTATCTGAAATGGTACTTTCACTAAAGACAACAGGGATTTTGTGTTCTCTAACGGTATCAATCACATATTTAACTTGTTGTGGCGTGCCTTGTTCTTCTGCATTGATAGGCCATAAATAAACTTCTTTAAAGCCATAGTCATTAGTTAAATAGCTGAATGCACCTTCACTGGTCACTAACCAACGCTCTTCTTGTGGGATACGAGATAATCTTTCTCTTAATGGTGCGTCAAGCTGTTTAATTTTTTCTGCGTAGCGTGCCGCATTTTGATTATAAATAGCGGCATTATCCGGATCATGCTCAACAAGCGCCTTGCGAATATTTTCAATATAAATTAATGCATTATTCGGTGACATCCACGCATGTGGGTTAGGGTTGTTTTTGTAAGCACCTTCACGGATTGCCATTGGTGTGATGCCTTCTGTGACAACAACAGCGGGTACGTTACGTAACTCATTAAAAAAGCGTTCGAACCAACGTTCAAGATTTAAGCCATTCCATAAGATAAGATCAGCCTTTTGAGCTTTTACAATATCTTTAGGCGTCGGTTGGTAATCGTGAATTTCAGCGCCGGGTTTTGTGATTGACTCAACAATTGCGGCATCTCCTGCCACATTTTGAGCGATATCTTGAATAATAGTAAATGTGGTGACAACTTTTAGTTTATCTTTTGCTTGTGTAGGTGCTGTTAAAAATACGGATGCCATAAGGCATAAAGCCGTAAGTGAAAGTTTGTTTACAGAGCGAAATATATCCATATTATTATTGCCTTATAGTTGCAGAGTTATTTTCTTAATTGATAATGATTATCAATATCATTTCAAGGAAGTCAAGTTATCTCTGTGTAAAAAGCTTCATTTGATAATGACTAGAAATAAGATAACAACATGTATTCCAATAAATGTTAAGTAGATTGTCGAGTTTTGTCACAAAAATTAACAATAGTTCGTAACTATTTGTGTAAAAGGTAATTTAAATATTCATCACTGAATATCAATAAGTTACTTTTACACACTCACAAAAGCTCACAAGTCAGTTTGTGAATGCGTCTTATCAGAATGACCACATTGATTGGGCCAAGCGCAATACGGGGATACGTTTTCGGGGAAAACAGATTTTTGTGAGTGAGCGAATACGTGATGCTCATCGGCAACATCATGTAGAGCAACGTATCCCCTTTTATATCCTCAATGGTTCACATTATTTTTAGTCAAAATGTGAATGATATAAAATATTTAAGTAGTACTAAGTTTTTATTCTGTGTAATTATAAATGAGTGTGTATTGATATATTATTTATTTAATATGTAATAAATAGTTAGTCTATTTTATTTCATCGTAAAGTCGTCTCGGCTGATAATACTGTTTTTGCCCATGAAATTGCCTCAGCTTTGGCTATGTTGTGGGTTGGTAATAAACTTTCGAGTTTAACTTCTAATATTGAGGGGATAGCAAATATATGCTCTACAGTGAATTTAATATCACCATTTTCTAATCGAGAAAAATGTTGTTGACTTATTCCAAGTAAGTATCCCATTTGTATGCCTGTTAATTTTAGTTAATTACAGTGTGGTTTGAGATTAATACAAAAATATCTGATATAAAGTATATTGCTTAGTGCTGATATTGATAATTTAATCAAATGGTTGTGTTGTTATATCCTTTCTTAAGTTAAATAATTAGTGTTTTTGTGTAAATCAAATAATTTTAATAAAATTTAAAAACAACTAATGTCATTGTTAAAAGATTATAAAATTTAATTAATGTAAGAATATTTACTTTGTGAATTTTATCATATAGCATTTCTTTTNATTGTTAAAAGATTATAAAATTTAATTAATGTAAGAATATTTACTTTGTGAATTTTATCATATAGCATTTCTTTTTTTAATGTTATAACTCATTGGGTTTATTTCTTTATTTATGAATTTTATATTGAATTGTAAATTCAGATTTTGTCTATTATTTATTCTGTTTCTGAGTTTTCATAGTATTGCGAATGACGATTATAATAAAAAAAGTAACAATTTGATAACTGAGGCTCAATTGGTTGAGGATCCTACTCTATTATTACGATTATTTATTCCTGCATTAATAAGAAATGATGTAGAAGGTGTTGAATTATTAATTTCTATTTATGAAAAACAAAAGAAAACAGAAAATGATGAATTGTTAATATGGGGTAATGCTATTATTGCTCGTAAGAATAAACAATTAGATAAATCAATATCATTATATAGAAGTTTAGTTTCTAGAAATCCTAAATTAGTATTTGCTCGATTACAGTTAGCAATTGCATTATTTGAAAATAAAGAGAATGAGGCGGCATTAGAACAATTTGATAAATTGAGAAGCGAAAACTTGAATGATAATATAATTGATATTATTAATAAATATTCAGAATTAATCAATCATCAGAATGATTGGTCATTTAATGGTGGCATTGTTTATCTAAATGAGTCAAATATTAATAACTCTCCTAAATTAGGTGTTAATACTGCAAATTGGAAGAGTACATCAAAGCCTGAAAGTGCAGAGGGTTTTTCTTATGTCGGTGTAGCTGAAAAGAAGTTATCGATATATAAAAATTATTTTTCTTTATTGAATTTTCGAGGGAAGGGGAAATATTATTGGGATAACTCTAAATATAATGAAATATCTTCTAGAGTGAAAGTGGGATTTGGATATAAAGATTTA
>NZ_NBVR01000019.1 GCF_002607735.1 Proteus alimentorum | reverse complement strand
ACAACATAATGCCATTTGAAGTGCAAGATCATCAAACTTAATCAATGCATCTACAAAAGTATCGCAATAATCAACGAGTGTTATGAAATCTGTTGTGGAATCGAACTGAATAGCAAGTAATGGATGAGTTGGGTTAAGGGTTGTTGCCATATTTAGGCATCCTCAGTGAGTAGTATTAATTTCCACCACTGGAGAGGCTAATCTCATGGGTGGTGGAACTGAACAAGGTTAGCCTTACCGACCTCACTGACGTCGGCGCGTCTTTCGACGCCCTCATCCAGCCCACCATTGAGATGTAGCAGAATGCAAACACAAAATGTAAGTGCATTGTGTGTTGTCAGTGAAGTATTTTTCAGGAGGCTAATCCCGACACCTGATTTTGCAGGTGCGAGTGAAAGATACCGTGATTAATCAACGGGAGCAAGACTGTTTTAGTGGAATTACTATTATTATTTTCTATCGCTGATGGATATTTCACCAAACAATTTAATAAGCAAATGCCACATCGCAAATTCATTGCAAAATCTTTATACAACAACCAGTAATGGATTTTCAGTAGGCTTATTATTGCTTGTGAATATTTTATTTTCTGGAATTAAGTAGCCACTTAATTTTTTAAATTGCCCTTCTAATAATTCATTTTGAAAGAGCCGGCAAGTAAACATATTACCTCGATCATGACGATGGTATTTCAGTCTCTCAAACACTTTTTGAAGCTTATCTTTGTCTTGTTTAGGTAATTTCATTTCAGCTAAAAATACATAGAAAATATTGGGTGTAACGATAAAAACATATCCTGCAATAATGTGAATTTGTGCATTAGGTTGATTTATAGAGAGATCCCCATTCACACAACGCTCAATTAGCCATTGCCAAAAAGCATTCCCCATATCGGTGATTTGATTATCAGCTTGGCGTAATTGCATTCCTGATATAACGGCAGGCGCTCTTTCTCCTAGCGATATGTTTTCTGATAACACATCACTTTCAGGCAATGATATCTCACGTTGAAATGGTGCCAGTGTTAAAGTAATCGCTTTAGAAACAATGTCGTCCACGATGCCTGTTTGCTCTCTAAATCCTGTTAAATACATTGATAGCGCCTCAAGCGCTTTAGGATGTTGGCTTAACCAATTTATTGCATCTGGTGGAATTATTTTCCATGCGAGCATCGCACCAAAACATCTCATTTGAGTTTCTGATGTTTCAGAGAGAAATCGAAATCGATAAGGCTCAGTTAGTGGCTCCTGCAATGGAAACCATCGTTTTCTACTTTTTAATTCAACTTCAAAATGACATAAATATTCCGCACAAGAAAACAATGAGGCATAAACAATAACAGCATGCCATACCGTATCTTGCTCAGCTTGCTCCTCGGGTGAGGCATCAATAGGAAGCATGTAATTTTTAGATAACTTAGAGGCACATGTTACAACTTCAAGCATGTAATCAACCATTCCGCCTAAATAGTTATAGGCTCCCTTTTCACTTAATGGAAACTGTTGCATCAAGAAAATACATTGCTCTAAGGGTGTTTTATAAAACTGGGTATAAGCCTCTTGAGACAAAGAAGATGAATTCCACAGTGATTTTAATAATTGTTGACGATGAGGCAATAAGAGAAGATCGTTTAATGATATGGGTAAAAGAGAGTGTGATGGAATTTCTGAATTTATTTCTTTTTTAATTTTTCTGAATGAGCCTATTCGCTGAAAGCATAATTTCAGATTTAGCATATAAAGTTCCATTTATGATAACAAGCTTTAATAAAACAAATAACGTCATTAAATAAAAAATAATTATATTTAATATAAAATTTAATCCAGTGTAAAATTCATATTAAATACTATTTTTAATATATTCACTTTCAATTTAATGACGATAAATTCACACGATAGAGTACAAAGATAAAAAGGCTTCCTAAAACGGAAACCTTTTTAGATTTATTATCGTTATATTACTTAGTCAAATAATAATTATTTTTTATTTGTATTTAATATTAAATACTCAAATGCCTCCTTGGCATATCGAGCTGCTCTAAATATGGCTTTATGATCTTCTTTAAGTATTCTTAACCATGATGCAATATAACTTTCATGTTGCAAATGACCTTGAATACCTAATTCAGCACATAAAAAAGCCGATCCAATTTCTGCAATAAGTTCCTCAAAAGCATAAACTGGGTTACTCATTTTTTGAGATAATGGAGTCATTATTCCTTTTCGAGCAAGTCTTGAAGTATGTCCCGTTGAATGCACCAATTCATGAAGTAATGTGCAATAGTAATCTTCCACTGAATGAAATTGCCCCATTTCAGGGATAACAATATGATCATTTTTCGTATGATAATAAGCATAATCCTGATAACGATGTATCACAGGCACACCGCCACTTATCACCACGTCCTCGGCTCTATCAATACGTTCAACATCAAGAAGAACGGGCTTTTTAGTATAAAAATGCTCTGGCAAATTTTCACATTGTTCAATATTAAAAAGATGGAAACGTGCCATAAAACAACGTGAAGAATGGGTTAATTTATCTTCAGCCTCTGTTGCCTCACTACTTAATCTATCTTCAGTAAAAGGTTTAAATAACGTGACTAATGTAGATTTTTCGCCTCTGCGAACACTACCTCCTGCACATCTTGCTTGATTAAATGTCAGCCATCGATTTGAATTAACCCCTTTTTCAACCGCTCCCATCCATAACAGCATGACATTAATACCACTGTAATATCGCCCCGTTGCTGCATTAACCGGTAGCCCTTCATTTTCAGTATCCCAAGTTTTACGCCAAGGTTCTGTTCCTTTTTCTAATGCTTCAATAATCTTATTTGTCACTATGTGATAAAGATCGTTTTGCCGTGAGGATGTACGACCTATTAATTCCTTTTTCATAGGCAATTCCTGTTAAAAAAGGGAATTGCCACCAAATGGGGAAGCAATTCCCATTTGGGGTGAAATAAAGAAAGTTGATTTAATAAATATTGCAATCGCCCTAAGGCATTCCTTTCAGATTGCGGAAATATTGGCTGTTGTTATAAACAACGAATTAACGGGTAAACGTTATTAATTTGATGTGCTATAAACAAGTTTGTTTTATTAATCATTCATATTAAGTTTATTGTAGACACGCTCAACATAACGCCCTCGCCCATCACCATGCCCTAGATCCATAGAGACTATTGCCTTAGCTTCATCATCACTCATTCCATTATTTTTATGATAATTCATTGCATTCACTGCCCACGCATAGCGCAAGCTATGAGGTGCATATTTACCTGTTAGCCCAGCATTTCTGACAACATTTCGATAGCGATCTATGGCTGATTTTAAATTGGGTTTATCAATCAATTTACCGTTCGATTGAGAAGCTAAATTCAATGCTTGATTGACGGCATATAACATTTTTTCACGATCAATAATTGTCGTATCTCTAGGTCTTCCTCCTTTTGTACCAAAAACGATACGAACACTTTTCTCACCTTGGATCAGAGCGCGTTGCCATGTTTTTAATGACTTTGCTGACTGTATCGCCTCTTCAGTACGTAACCCAAAACAACGTGCTAGTTGCATGGTCATTGCAACCCCCATATCTTGCTTTTCTGCATGATAAAAAGCAGATAAATACCGTTCTTCACTAATAGCTACTTTCGTGCCATCACGGCTCGCATTTGATAAACCAAGCGCATGATTACTTAGCTTCTCATGTTGAGGTGAGGCAAGCTTTGTTCTGCCAGCAACCGCTAAAATATTCCTAATGCCTGCCATTTCGTTTTGAAGTGTTCTTTTGGAAATGCCTTCTTCCTGACGGCTTTTGATATAAAGCTCGATATGATTTATTTTGATATGTTTTACATCACGAATTTGAATATTCAGCTTTGCCATTCTATCGGCAATACGAGAGGCGATTTTCAAACGATCTGCAACGGTTTTAAAACTCCCTCCACCTTGTTTTGCTAATGTAGTTAATTGTTTGCTTAATTTGGACAAAGTTATTCCTCATCAGAAACTAAAAATTATCTGATAAAAATATCATTTATTAATAATAATATTCCTAATAATTATAAATTATGAATAAACCCTTCTTCTTTTAAAATTTTAATAACACCTCGAATCAAATAAGAATTTGAAAATTTTGCAATATAAATTCGAGATCCTTCTTCTATGGGTTGCAACAAGCCTCTTTCAATTAATTTACTAAGCTGATACGTTATTTGGGATGGTTTTAAATTAGGTAAAATCTTACGAATATCCCCAGATTTTATTGTTCCTAACTCTACTGTTTGCTTTAATACCTTAGATTCAAAAGTATTTATAAGTTCTCTTTCTAACGAGAAATCAATCGCTGGGTATAATATTTTTTTACTTAAAAAAGCATGATTAGTTAATTGATCTAGCTTTTTAAGTTCTACTGAGATCCCAGAAAGAACATATATACACCACTCTTCTAACGCTTGCTCTGTTCCCTTATCAGCTTCAGAAAGCATTGCATAATAACGTTCTCTATCATTACAGAAGACTGCTGTTGGATTAAGAACTCGCCCTCCGGCTTGTACATTAAACCCATATTTAATTAATAATGCATATGTTAACAGTCGTACTGTACGCCCATTACCATTCCCAAAAGGATGGATCCATCCAAATCGATGATGAACTAACGCAATTTTCATCAAATCATATTTAGGCTTATCTACCTGATTTATAAATGCCGTCAGTTCTTTCATATAATCAGAAACATGAATATAATCTGGTGGTAAATGTTCTGACAAAGCAATACTCACATTATGTTGGCGATAAGCACCCGGTGTTTTATCACCTTCTCGTTGTAAACCCATCACCGCTAAGCTATGTAATTCTCGAATAAAATACTCGGTTATATCGTCACCATTTTTTAAGTATTCATCGATAAATTCCATTGCTGTTTCAATATTATTAATTTCTTTAAGCTGATCGGTAGAATTTTGTGTTCCTTCTACTTTACTTTCAACATAATCAGCAAGTGTAGTATGGTTTCCCTCTATTCTTGCAGAGCCAAGACTCTCCAACATGTGAAAAATATCTTTCAATTGAGCAAATAAAAGCGGATGGACATCTGTTTCTAATCGTAAATGTCGAAGTAACTCTAACTCTGTTAAAGCATCAACTAAAGGAGAATCAAAACTTGGATTTAATAGTCCAAGTGCGAAGTGATTAAATTGGGCCATTATGTTTAATTATCTCAACCGAGCTAAAGGATTATCTCAAAAATCAATAAAAAAAATACATACAATCAATGATTTAAAAGAATTTAATGAAAAAATTATCTCAAAACCGTCAAATAATTATATCAAATTTTTACTGGATAGAATGACGAATATCCCAATAATTACAGATCTATAAAATTTACATAACATAACTAAGAAGCTGAACAAAAAACACAATATTATATATAACAATATTCTTAATCTTTTTATAAAAATCAAAATTCCCTGACGACATGGTTATATATTCACTTTAGCGGGTATCTGTGCATCAGGGCGACAATAAGTTGAGTTTTTACGAGGCTCCCCAGCTCTCAGAGCTGTTCGCGGTATAAACCGTCCTGATAAATAAAATCAGACTACCTCCATCTATCAGCTTTCGCTGATATTGCCATCGATACCGAGCTAATTTTCTCCTTTAATTTATTGAGTGAGTTGTCCTTAATATTTTCACTACGAGTGTGTCAGACTGTAGTTATCATTGAAAAGTTAGATACCATAAGCTAAAGCGTGCTGTTTGCGCGTAGCGTCACTTGGTATCGCTTACGCTTTTACACAAGTGACGCTACATCGCTCCTATCGCTTAATGCTCCTCTTGCAGATGTCTTTATGGCATCAGCCACAGCAACGAGCCTCAAATAGCGCAGGTGGCATCTTCATTATTTGTATTATCTTGCTTATTATCACCCGAAGGCATCATCTCTCAGATAATGATGATGTTAGCTCGCGATTGCCCTAAGGCGCTTCTTTCAAATCGCTGGTGCAATGATTAGCACAGAAGCATTGGCTGTTGTTAAAAACAACGAGGTAATATTTGAAGAGTAAACGATAGGAATAGTTAGTAGGTAGGTTAAATTATTTTCCCAATATTCTACATTAATCTTATTAAAAAAGTTCAATTAAATATTTCAAAAAAAACTATATACAAAAAAACAATAACAATTAAATTAATTAACTTAATTTATTAAATATTAATTTAAATTTACCCTTGAATAAATATATATTAATGTTAAAAATAAAACCGATAAGTTTATTCTATTTTTCCTATCCATATACAAATTTATATTAGCGGTTTTATGACCGATATTAATGAAACGAAAAAAAAGAGTTTTTGGTTCTTTGATGGCTCTGATTTCTTTGAGTTTTTAAGAAGAACGATGTCTTTAATTTCTCCCTCTATGGTTGTTGTCTTTATGCTATCTCTTGGTGCTTTTTTTAGTAAAGACAAATTCGGAAGTGAGTCATATCAATATAAAGTTCTTATAGGCGGTATAGTCGTCTTTATTGCGCTAATTATTTTAGCTATTCTTCATGATTTACATAAAAATTACAGCAAAGTAAATCTTAATTACCTATGTAAAGTAATTATTGGACTTGCAACCATATATTTATCTGGCGCAATCATTTATGTTAGTGTAATTAATGCAGCAAGTATGCATTCTTTAATAATAGGTTAATATCTATAAGTCCATTATTATTAATTTTTGTGTCGGTAATCATGGAGCAAAGTAATTATATCATTTTACTTTTTGCTCCATATTATTCTGATAAAATAAATAGTCACATTACTTTTTCATTATACCATTTTTAACCATATTCAGCATTGCCGAACCACCTTGAGCACCTGCTTGTTGTGTACCTTTTGAACCACTTGAAATAACTGAAGACACCGCAAATCCAAGATTTACGCCACTCCAACTTACTGCGCCAAACCAGAAAAGTGGTAACAGGATATACATAGCGCCAAGTACCAAATTCATGATCCAACCATCAGAGCCAGTACTTGCTAACCAAATATTAAAATCACTGCTATATCCTTTGTAACTCGCATACAATAATTCAATCAATTTATCGTCTAACCAACTGGCCAATGCCCACCAAAATGGAACAAATAGCCATGCGAACATCACAAAGGTAAGTGTAATCATTATTTTGGGTTCATAAGCACCCAGTAACAGAACCAGTGGAATAATGATAATCAGAGCCATTAGTAAAATCGCATGGATCATCGGTAAACCTTGGCGCAATGCATCAAAAGCAGGTAGTTGTGTCGTTTGAGCTAAGAATGTCCCTAAACTGCTGATAGCCTGCTTTATTCCTGTATCGATACTTGTGCTTTGACCTTGCTGGTTGCCCATCATATAAGTATCACCACTACTGGCTAAATGGGTACTTTGCGGACTCACTAACCAACGTAATAATCCCTCTTCCCAATTATCTGGTGATTTGGCTTTCATCATATTAATGGTGCGTGGTTCGAAATGAGTCAATAAACGCTTTTTTAAGCCTTGAGTCGTAGAGTTCCACCATGCTTTACATGTTGGATAACCACCACGACCAACATTAGCATATCCGCTATCTCGGTTTTCATTATAGGACCATGCTATTTGGGGGGATGTTGCGGTGTAGTAATCGTAATAGCCGCTTGTATTCAAAAAATAATCAGAACCAATCCAATTAGCCCCCTCCATTATTTGAGGAGATAATCCAGAATGAAGATTTTTTAACTTATAATATGCTTTGGCATAGCATTGATTCGCAAACGCTTGTACTTCTTGACGAAGAATAGGATCTATTAATTGAGTGTTCTGTACTTCAAAACGTAGCAATCGAAAATCGTTACTACAAGGAATAGTCGCGATAGTTGCATGCGTCACGCCTTTAGATAATGAATGGACTAGATACCACCACAAAGGCACTTTTGCCGTTTGGCCATTTAATTCTGCTATTAACGTACCATACCCTGAATCTGCGGGTTTCGGTACATTAATACTACATTGTGTTGAGCGAGCACGATCAAAATGTAATGTAGAAACATTGATTTCCCACAGAGGAACAGCGCAAAATATCATCACAACAAACGCAACATAGAGCGTATTTTCCATACGCGATAAGACTAAAATCCCTTTATTACCTTCATCCTCGCCCTCTTCTCGTGCTTTTAACCAGATCCCTGCAATTTTAATCGCTAATGGAAGGGCAAAAAGACCTGTTGTGATAATGAGCATCCACAATGAATTATTAATCAGCCATGCCATAAAAAGTAATACAAGTTCAAGATAACTCTCTGTCGTCATCTTAATGATCTACCTTCTGATTTAACTGATGAATTGCCTTATCACTTTGTATGATGGGTTGATGAACACCATTTTCAGCATCACGGCTTTCTTGTCGGCTCAACACCATTAACAGCGTGTTATTGCTAATAGATTTACGGATCTCCATTTCATTTTTTAATGCCAGAATTTCTCTATCGAGGAAAGCAAGACGACGATCCGTTTCTTCTAATGCTATTTTATGCTCAGCGACATGAGGTTCTGATTGCCCTGCAATCAGCATTCTTCGCATACCGAATGCCATTGCAATGGTATCTGACATCGCCAATTCACCTGCAAGGCGTTGTACTAATGCCACATTATCAGGATCCTCTTTTAGCGCTTGAATAACGCCTCTTGATACCGCTAAATCGCCAGTTTTTAATTGTGCTAAATTTGTCGAATTCGGTTTTAAATGCCCATTCACAAGCTTAATTAATAGAGCCATGTTCTCTTGTGTGATTTCTTCAAGCATTGGTGAGAACCCAACACCTACCGTTGACGTACCTGATTTATTTTCGTCGCCTCCGCTACGACATTCTTTTGTTTCAGAACAAGTGCGGATCGCCCTATCCCCCAATACACTCACAACCGCTTTCGCAGCTTCATCACTGGTTTTATAACGTCGGCAAAGAGAGCCTTTGCAAGCCGATTCATTAACTGGATGATGGCTTGTGATGGGCTGTTTATTCAAAATATTAAAACCAGCTTTTGCCAGATCATAAGTGGGTTTGATTGCGGGTTGACCGATACCGCCTCGTTTTTTACCGCCAATCCACCTAACACCGTCTTTCCCTGTTGAGGTTTTCAATTGATTATCGGCACTGACTGCATCTGATGTGGTTGCGACAACTCGTTTAAACTCTTCTCCAATAGCAGACTGCGTCCATTGATTTGAATAGGCATAATCCGCCATTTTCTGCGACATTTTTTGGCAATTGAGTTGGGCTTTATCGAATGAGACACTGGCTTGTAATACACCGTTAGTGAGCAACTCATAAAGACCAGGATTAGCACGCTGAATAATCATGGCAGGTAAACTGGCAACAGCACCCGTGGCGCTATTGATAACATTGCTCATCATATCTTTAAAACCACGCGTGGCACCATTTAGCTGATTTTTAACCGTGGTATTGATATCAAAATTACCGCACATCAAATCGCTATTCCAACCCAGACCGATACTGAGTTTTTGCATATTACTGTGACTCGGCGGTTGTGAAATCACCGTTCCACCGCCTATGGTATAAAATAAGTAATCACTGATTGCCCCTTTCATGCCTTTACTGGAGTCAGTGCTGACGACATGGCTATCGACTTCAAAAGTAGCAAAAGCAGGAAAACTCAAGGCAAAATATCCCACCACAGCACAGCTATAAAGCCAGCTTTTATCTTTCATACACTTTCCTTTTTATTGAAAATTAAAGCTATACAGAAAAATTTGTCCTCGACGTTTACAGCATTTGTAAGGTTGCCAAAGTGCCCACGCATAACCGCCATCATTAGCAATAGGCTGAGCATTATCAGGAAAAATAGAACAAGAAGAGGAAGTTGAAGGTGAAAGTCTTTGCCATTTATGATTGCGAATGCCTGTATTTTCAGTAACAGACTCTGGCGCCCAATATCCGTGATAAGAATAGCTTATTAACGGTTGATAAACATGAAGCTGTCCAGTTCGTGTCACAATATCAATAGCCCGTTGAGCCACAACTGCCGAGGCTTTGTAGTCATTTACTTGTGTCACAAAACCACTGCGAGGATAAATATTGCCCCACATATTGCCTTTAATCGTCGAACCAATTTCACGCATATTTGGAATTAGCGCTTCAGGATAAAGAGATTCAGGTAAGCCAGAACGCCACATCAATCCATCGAGGGTACTGAGAAAATAAGGCATAAAAGCCCTAATTGGGCTAGAGCAAGCATAATTCATTTGCCCCATAAATTGCCCAAATATAGGAGACGCTAATGCAGGATGCCCAATCACATCCGCATTTTTAAAATGTAGGTTATTTTTATTTCTCACTCGTTTTTGTTTATTAGCACCACCACCTTCCGCAAAGCCCGATATTCCAGCTCCTAATGACGACATTTCTGCCCATGGATTGCTCCCTGTTTGGTCGTAACTAGAAACAACTGCATTAGGAATATAGTGACTCACTTTTATCGATGTTTTTACTGAGCATCCGAATGGTGTACAAAATAACCAGTAACAGATCCCCACAATTTTGTACTCCAAGCAATGTGGTGATAACGCACTCGCAATAATTTGAGCTGAGTTAATCGCATTTGCTGATATGGGGTGAAAAGAGAGACAAAGTGCAAACACACTAGACCGCTTTAATCGCCCCATTATTGGTGTTCCAAAAATTCAGTGAGATGTTTTTCAGCCAGAACAACATCAGTGATGCCATAAACCACATAGCGATCATCAAAAACAACCGCAGGATATTTCGCTAGTTTCAATGAATAAGCGTGAAGAACACCTTGATAAGCTTGTGTGATTTGTTGCTGTTTTTGTTGCCAATCTTCTGACTGAATAATACTTCTCACTTGCTGTTCTGTTTGCTTAGGATCATGGGATAAATCATTAAATAATTGTTTTTGAATAATATCAGGTGCATCCAAATAGATGATTTGACTATCTTTTGTATTAAGTAAAGGCGTGTTGCTATCGGTATAAATTGTGGTTGATGCAACAGATTGAGTTGAAAGCACTAATAATGGAATTAATAGTTTTGGTGGTTTCATAAAGCACCCTGTAAAAAGAAAAGTACAGGATGCACATAACAGTATATTAAAATCCGCAAAAAAATATAAATGGATATTTTCTAATAAAAAACACACTAAAGTATTTAATTTATTAAATAATCATATTCATCCTTTAAAGGAAGGACTTGCTCATACAATCGATGATATGAGCGCCCAACAGCACCTCTAAATTGAATAAGTTCAGGTTTATTTGTTCCTATATCTAAAATATGCTCTTGTGCAATACCAGGATAAGGATCTATAAAAATAATTTCTTTTATTCCAAGTTGATAAGCTTTTTTGGCACATAATTCACATGGACTAGCTGTAGTATATAATCTACCACCTTCTATTCCCATAGAACCATATTTAGATAACTGTAAAAAAGCATTTTCCTCAGCATGCAATGAACGTGTATGAACTTGATTTCCTTTCAAATCAAGATTATTTTTTATATCTTTAAAACAATAAGGAACTGTCATTCCTTTTAAATAGTCATTTCTATCATCTAATTTAACTAATATTTTCCCCATAGCTTCTTTAAAGAAAGTATTATTTAACTCATAATGACTATAAATTTTATTATTTTCACTATCCAAAACTCCTCTCACTGTTCTTAAAGCGCATGGAATTTGCCCCTTTGCAACGTCATTCCACCCTACTGATTTTATGGAATTATTACTATCAGTTACTACAGCACCAACTTGCCGAGAAATACATCCAGAATTGAGTTTGGCTGAATATGCTAATTGCATAACTCTTTCCATAGCCGTTGGACTAACTAATCCAGGATGTAACATTAATGATATATACCATGCTATTTGAGCATTTAAAATTTGATTACCTTCAGCCCCACTTTTAGGATTAAACATATGGATATCAGAGATTTCAATACATCTAGAAATATTGATAGATGTAAAATAAGATATTTTATCCTTTTCAACACCTGTTTTGTTGAATAATTTCCCCGACTCTCTGTCATCAATTTCTTGTATTGATTCACCTGAAAATTTGTATGTATTCAGGTATTCCTTTCTATTTTCATCTGGAGCATTAATAGAAATTAAATGAAATGCAGAATATCTATCTTTAAAAAACTTAACTTCATATGGATTTCTTATTGCATCGATAACAATATAAGACTTCCCATTATTTCCTTTTTTTATTGCCTTCACAAATTTATTTATCGTCTCAGGCAAGTGAAAAACAGATGGTGGGATGAACTTTTTATTTTCGTAATTTATTTCTATTTTTCCCAATCGCCTAATTGAATTACCAGCCGCTTGATAAGTTGATATATATAAACCTTGCTGTATACTATCAAGTTCTTTTTTTATTGTTACAGTAATCTTTTTTAAAAAATTTAAAATAGAGCTTATTCTATTAAAATCATTACTTGTTAAATTAAGCTCTTTAGTATGATCAATGAGTTTATTCAATGTATTAATTAATTTGGACTCTCTATCTTTTTCAAAAATTGCTTTATTTAGTTTTTCTAAAACATTATTTTTATTTACTCGATTAAATTCGTTTTTTCCACTATATTCATAAATAAATTCAGCAAGCATATCTTTTGATAAAGATAATATGTATGCAGTGATTAAATCACTCACTTTTATGATGTGAAATTTTCGCCAATGCTCTTCAGCATATGACTTTAAAATATTATACTTTATACCGTCAATATAAGAATAAAAATCATTTACATCATCTAAATCATTTACATCATCTAATATAGGAAAATTAGGTTTTTCACTAGATAAAATATTTGCTACAGAAGAACAACCAGAACCAGTTCTTCCTGTTAATCCCAAAAGAATAAATTCATTATTTTCTAAAAATAAATCCTTTATTGCATTGACATCACTCATATTAACTCTCCAAATTTATATTTTGTTTAATTAAATTTAAAATAACACATGGAAATATTAACGCTAAAAAACAAACTGATATCTAAAACGGTATTATAATATAAAACATATAACAATTTAACGCTAACTTTATAGTAATAAAAATTACAAGAAGATAAATCACTCAATGTAATTAATAAATTAAAATAAGTTACAATACAAAAATATCAATTATTATATAATCTAAAATTAAAAAATATTGTGTAATTCATTCTAATAAAAAAGAGTAATTTATATTTTTACATGAATAGTAAAGTTTATCAGAAATATACCTATAAGAATATTAGAGCAAGATCTGACTTTTTATTTAGAAATCTATGGCCGTTGACTAAAGCCGGCTAACCACCTAGAATGTAGTCAATCGGCAGGGTTAATGGAACGGCTTCCATTCCTGCGACGCCTTAAGTGGCATAGCCGAAAATTAAAGTTTATGAAAAAGAACCCTAGTGGTTCTTTTTCTGTTTGTGTTGTAAATCATGCTTTCCTCTTTGTCATTACGCTTTGCTTTCATACATACAATCTCCTCTTATTTAGTTAGTAACGTTTCCAAACTATTCCATTGATATTACAAAAATAAGTAAATTATTGAGCATAAGAACAGATCTTAAAGTTTATATTGAGATAACCAAACTTTAAGCTTGTTTGAAATTTGGAATCAGCCTTTGTTTAAACATTATTATCTGTATTAGCTCAAATTGAGCTAATAACAGCTATGACACAGAGCTAAATCAAATCTGACAGGTCATATTGTGCCGAAGGCGGAATTATTATGCTTGCGATAACTAAGGAAAACGCATTGCTAACTATGAGTCTGAGCCGATAAGATTATCGGTTCTTCGGTTCAGATCACAGCGGTAATCCTTGTGTGTAGCTATACCTATTACTCGAGAATTTCCACCTGAACGACATCATTCCCTAATATGATCAACTCCATGTGCTGTCGGTAATATTCTACCAATCGGTCGGTTGAGTAAGCGGACTCCTGCCTGAAGAATAATCTCCAGATCATGCTGTCAATATGGCCCTTGTGGACGCTTACATAAAAACTCAAACTTTCTTTACTAAAAATACAGTATCGAGTGAAGTTATCATTTCTAATTATCCTAATAAAGAAAAGATCCATATGGTTATCCTTTCGGTAAAACTCTCTGTTTTATTTTTCATTTTCAAATCCACCAATACATCGAAAAGGCATGAGAAGTATTTTAAAAAATTCTATAAATTTCTGAAAAATAAAAAATCTACTTGGTATAATCGAAATTGAGATGCATGTTATCTCGCGCGCCCTACCGGGCAAGCACGGTAGAGCTTATTTTTCACTCAATATGGAGAGGAGCCTATGGCTTAATCTGTTTATAGAAGGAACCTTAAAAATGCCTAAATGGAAATTTAATGAAACTATTGTTGCACAAGGGATTGGTGCACAAAAAAAATCTGGACGTATTCCGGAGATTGACATTCAACAAGGCTCTGGCCTTTTGAAGCGTCATCAACGGAAGTTGTATGAAAGCGCAATCAACTTCAGTGCGCCAATTAAAAAAGACGACTGTGGGCGATACAACCCTCCAGGAGGAAGTGTGGCGGTATGGTATGCCTCTGACTCAGCATTAACGGCAGCGGCGGAAGCATATGGGCGTTTGTTCCATCGTCAAAGAACGATTTCTTATCCTGAATCGGTACTTTCACAGCACTATATGTGCTCTGTGGATGTCGTGAGAACGGTGAAAGTGATTGATGTTGTAGAACTCTGTGAGTTGTTACATATCCCTTTGGATAGCTTAGAGAATGAGGATTACACCTTTACTCAGTGGCTAATGGAACATCTTTATACACATTTCAAAAGTGACTATGACGGGATTGCCTATACCTCAAGACATAAACGCTATAAACGCTGTTATGCCTTTTGGGAACGACCAGATAGTACCCCAGCATTTACTGATACCCCTCAGGGGATGGTGCCTTATGCCAGTTATGTTGAAACTGATAAAGGCATGTTCCCTAAAGGATGGAATAAAGGAACTATGTCAGGTGAAGAGATATTTGAAGAATTGCTTGGATTCGAAATTACGCTAGAGCCAATGTAAAACAAAGGGGGCTGGACTAGCCCCTCTTTTTATACCAGTTAACTGGCTACATGATTTCCAAATAGCTTAACGGCTCGAATGGCTAAGCTAAGTTCACTATTTTTAGCACCGTCCTGCATGATTTGAATCGGCGTCTTTTGTAGGTCTTCATTATTAATTTTTATCGGTGATTTCAGCACACTCAATCGTAACATTGGATGGGTATCTTCTTCGAATGCCGCCATAACGTCTTCAAAGCCAGTTATCAGCCCATTATCAGTGAACTGAAATTTCGGGAAAATAAAATCACCGTTCTGCTTGAATGCTAAAAGCTTATTCTTCTTAACACGAATATTTATCGCTTGGCGAGTAATGCCAAGGATATCGACCACATCATTCACCTTTAGCGTACCGCCCAACTCCTGAAGCTCACGATAAAATCTTTCCAGATTTTCGCGACGACGGCGCACTTTACGCAATTCGTAGTCATTCACACGAGTCTTCTGTTCGAGTTGTACGGTGTAGAGCAATTGCATCAGTGAACCATCATCCAGCGTAATAGCATTCATAACCTGATTTTTGTCTTCAAATTCAGGCATCAGGGAAATAGCAAGGTTATTAATCCTTTTCAGAAGGTTCAACTGGTACTCATTCAGCTTAGCTGAAGTGTTGATTTTTCTTTCTGTTGTGGCGTGTTTAATCATCATGCACCTCCATTTGACGATTATTATAATTTACTTTTAAGGAATGGTCAAATTTAGAGGCGAGTATCTATCATTAATCAAAGTATAAAATTTTAACTGGCTCCCAATCGATTCATACGCAGTGATGTCAGTCAGCATACACAATTATGAAGGTCTATATATCACTCAAACTAGACAGTCAGGCATAGTTGTGTTCTATCAACAATACCTGTTAGTTCAAGTTTGAGCTGACACACATCAACTAGCCAGTAAGCTATTATTTCAAACCAACAATCCCCCTCACCCCATCCAACCTCTCAGCAATCCGTTTGGCTGCCTCTAACTCACTAATACCATGCTCTATCATCAGTTCTTTTCGCTCTGCTTTTTCCTCTTTTTCAGTCATACCTAATGCAAGGTATAAACTCGGAGGAACGGCACGAAATAAGGCTTCAATACGACTGGCTAGGACAACGCCCTCTGTATAACAACGGGGGGTTTTGGTTGCTGATAACAACATGGCTTTCTGTTCTGGTGTAAGTTTTTTAAATCGGGCGATTTCTTCAACTTCTTCAGGTGGCATCACTAAACACAACCACCACTCAATCATATTTAGCATCTTCTTCGACGTAGACGGAAAATCCTCTAAATTTTGGGTCGCCAGCCATAACCAAGCACCCAATTTACGCCACATCTTGACGACCTTAACCACATAAGGGGCAAGTAATGGGTTAGTGGTGATCATATGGGCTTCATCCGTGGCAAAGACAATTTCGCGTTCTAAAAACTGATCGCGTTCTGCAATATTATTAATGGTGTTGACTAATGAGGTATAAGCAACGGCTAAAGGGGCTTCATAGCCTTCTCTGGCTAATGTACCAAGATCAATTAATGTGACATCAGCTTCTGACCAGTGTTGTCCTTCTCGGTTAAATAGCTCACCTAAAAAGCCTTGCATAAATACACTGAGCGATTCGCCCATATTTTGGGCTCTGGCTCGTCGAATATCAGGACGATCTTTATCTTTCGCAAAGGCATAAAAGGTATTTTGCAAATCAGCGGTGGTCATCTGCCTACCTTCATTCCATGCATTGTTAGCACTCACTAAAATGGCTTCTCGCATCATGCCTCTATCTGCTCGCTCTAACTTTGCTTCTTCTTTGACTTCACCACCGGTTATCATTAATCGCGCAACAATTTCGAGTTCACCTAAAATATCTCGCTCATCTATTTCGTCGGTTTCATCTGCATCAATAACCTCACTAAGCTCATCTTCATTGACAGGCTTTACCGTGGTTTCAATAAGCTTATAAGCGTCCGCAAAAGGCGCTAATGAAATCCCACAACCTGGTTTAATGCTAAGTTTATTCACACTCAAGCCTAACTCAGCACAATAATCAGCAAACAACCCAAATGAATTTCCGGCTTCTGCAATAAATAAGCGAGGTCGATGAACCGCCATAAGTTGAGTAAATAGACTATTGAGTGTTGCGGACTTGCCTGAACCCGTAGGACCGAAGAGTACCAAATGGGCATTTTTAGAACGATCAGCACTATTTAAAGGGTCAAAAGTCAGCGGTGCGCCACCACGATTAAAAAAGGTAAATCCTGCATGACCGCTTCCCGTATCACGACCAAAAACAGGTAACATATTGGCGATATGTTGCACAAAAGTCAGTCGGGTATACCAATGCTTTTTATCCAATTCGGGATTAAAGCACATAGGCAAAGCACGAAGATAAGCATTTAATGGCGCAATATCGTAGTCAGGTTTTATCGGTTGTAGCCCTGCATTTAGTAACACTGCGGTTAAATGGCGTTGATGACTGTTGAGCTCTTTTAGTGTTGCGCCTGATACATAAAACGTCATACTCGCACGATAAAGCTTATGTCGTTCACCAAGATAACTTTTTGCTGTTTGAGCATCAGCACGCACTCTGGCTGATTCACTGTTTTCGCCTATTGCATTTTTCGCTAGATGGTTAAAACGCTCTTCCAGTTCATCCTGTGGTTGTACCACTAATGTCATTGATATCACGGTGCCTTGTGGTAACAAATCCATCAACGCATTGATATTATCCCCTTTGCGCGTTTCTCCGGTTAAATGCCCTACGGTAGGTGCTCGACGAAGCCTATCAATATTAATGGCTTTATGAGGGCGATTGTCAAACCACCAAACACCATTTTCTACATCTGCTTTAGGCGGTGTAAACATCAATGTTTCGCTAAAATCATTGAATATCGGGAGTTCACTGTTGACAGTGTCAACATGGGTCGCCGTGCGATAGAGCGTTTCTTTATCAACCCAATCAGGCTCAGGATTAAACCAACGTAACAGCCATGCATGAATATCTTCACCCTTTTGCCTAACCGTAGTAATACCCGCGCCTAACAGCGCAGAGCATAAACGCTCACAGACTTGATTGAGTTGTTCTTCTGGTGAAAAAGGCTCTATTGCATTCGGATTAACATAACGATAAATCACCATACGGGTGCGCCGTTGCTGACCGCGCCATGGTGCCCCTGTTACTGCCTTATCAACAAACAAGCCTTGGGGTACTGCAAGCCCTCGCATATGCCGTTCAATGACCTGTAAATATGCTGTCGTAAAAACAGAACCTTGCGCCCATGGTTTAATGTAATGACGTAATTTGTCGAGATATTCCGAAGGTTCGGCTTCATCTTGGCAAAAAAACTGGATCACCCAAGGATGACTATCGCGCTCTTCAAAACTGTCTTGAAAAGCATCTTCCACAATATCACGAATTTCTTCTAATCTTGCTTCTGTTCTGCCCTCAGTACCCACAGGGATCACTTCAAAAACCGCCCCCACAGAGACACCATCATCCAACAATAAACATTGGCTATTGGGTAAATATTCAACCCAAGGGAGAAAATCAATAAATGAGGCATAATTAGGGTAAAGTGACTTCACGGCTTGTTGTGTTAATTTACCACTCTTTTTCATCAATAAGCCTCCAATCGTTCATTGGGCAAGGCATATTGCACTTTGCTATAAAAAGGAAAAACCGTGCTATAGCTGGGAATAGGCGTAGGCTCAGAACCCACAAAATGCGGATAAATATAGATCACCATATCGGGATTAGGTAAGCGAGGGAAATGATGTTGGATGTTCTCTTTAGCCTGCTGAATATCACTCTTATTCACAAGATGGCGAGGTGGATTATCTGATCCTATTAACCCTCGCTGAATGGCTCTTTCTTGTCTTTTTTCTGTCTTTATTTCACCCACTTTGCTTTGCCAAATATCACGCATGGTATTGTTACCTGTGGGTAAAATCTCCTCTTTAGAAGTACTGCAACCCGTTAATAGTAATATCATTATTAACGATAAATGCGTTCCTTTCATTAAGCATCCTTAGTCCAATTCATTCTGCTGACTTATATCGAAATCGTATTTAACTTTACGTCCTTGCGCTTCATAATCGATGGGAATAGCACGAGTAATATGCACCGCAACTTGTGCACCAGGAGGCACATAAATCGCATCAAACATTTGGCCATATCGTGCTTTAACCCACTCTGCGATTTCGTTGCTTCCTCCCGATAACGCTTTACCTAATACCGCCTTTCCTGCATTCCCCGTTAATGAATTCATCACTGATAAACCGTCACTTGCTTTTGTGGTTTGGCTTTCCGTCATCATTGACGATGCAGCACTACTGGCAGAAAGTGCAAATAAAGTCGGTAGATAAGTGGAGGCATTACTTTTACGAGTTCCAGAAAGGCAAGGTACGCCCTGTTCATCAGAGAGCCAGCCGATACTTCCCCCTTGCGATTTATCATGGTGTCCATCTGTTGATGTTGCCGATTTAGGCACAGTACGAATTGAGCCATCTTTAAACACAAAGGTAATGGAATGAATATCACCACGAACGCAAGATAATACCCAATCGCCTGTTGCAGTGCCTGAAACCACAGCCCCCTCAACATCAGGTAATTCAATACCATTTGCAGTGAGATTTTCCTTACCAATAAGGATTTTAAACGGATAGGGATCGGTGACTTTACCGTCTATCGGCACTCGACCGAGTAATGCCGTCATCGCTTGGCTTCCCATCAATGTGGCATTTTCAGGTAAGGTATAGACAGGATGTTCTGTCGCTTGAATGTGTTGTTGTTTTTTCGCTGTAAGATCGAGCTTTGCTTTTTGTCGGCTAATTTCATTATCTTCTAATTGACGGAATGACGTAGGGTATTGAAATGTACTTGTGCCATTTACCGGCTTTGCATTATTTTCATAAGCAATCCCCTCTAAGGGATCAATCCAAACCGTTGTTTGTTGATCAGTTTGCTCAAGCGCTAAACCAACGGGTAATTCCGTCTCCTTTGCCTTAATATTTTGTTGTTCATTGATTAAAATATCCAATAAATCAGCCAATCGTTGCTGTTCATGATAAAGCGTTTGCTGGGCTAAATTACCCTCCTCTTGTGCTTTCATTACCGCTTCATGAATACGACTTTCTACATTGTCACTTCTGTTTTTTAACTGCGTATTTTCAGTCAATAGCGCCTTACTTTGTTTCTCTAATTTCTCCTGATTTATCTGTATGGCTTTCATTCGTCCAAGTAAAGTACGCAAAGTATCCTGCGCAGTGTCACCTTCAATGCCCAGAATGCGTAATTCTTCTTGTGTTAAATCTGTTATAGAGGAATGGTGAGTTGTCTCTGGTGCTGATTGAGTGTGATCGCAAGACTTTACACTGACCATAATCACGACCAATAACACGACAGGAACAATTATCTTCAATAAGATATTTGAGCTCATTTGCATGCTTAATCTTCCCTTATGGTTAATTCAGGAAGAAAAGCATTCTCTAAACGCCCTTTTGTCACCAAATAAACAACGGTGGTATCTTCAGGAGTTCCCTTTGCACTTAACCAACTATGTTGAAAAGTTGCGCTATAAAAATCACCTTGTAGATCTTTAGGATTAAGTAATACCTCTTGCGCTCGCTGATTACGTAAACTGAGCGCCACTACGCTGTAACCTTGCAATCCCCATGCCCCTAATGCTTTTATCTCAATACTTTCACTTAGCAGTAATGAGGTCAGTTTTTCAGGTGATGGCATGGCAAGAGAATGTACACCTATCAACGGCTCAAGTGTGCGAAGAGGTGCATACAAACTTTGTGAAGCGTAACGGGTTAACGCAATAGGGATCGGAGGCATTCTTTGGCGTTTATTCGTGACCGTATTTTGCTGTTTGGCTAAAGTTTCCTCTTGAGGGTATGCCAACTTCACAGGCTCTAAGGCTTCTTTTCCTTGTTTAGCATTGATATCTAATAAAATCATTTCGCCATTTTCGACATCTTGAAGCACTAAACGAGTATAAGAAAATGGCGCTTTCGCCAGTAAATAAACCACACCGTCAGCACTTTGTACTCTCAGTTTTCCTTTTAATTCAGGTGGAAAACCGACACGCACATTGCGTTCAATAAACACAATACGCTCTTCATTTACATGCAAAGCGACTTTTAAAGGAATGCGTTCCCATTTCATTAATTCGACGGCTTGAACGGGTAAGACAATAAAAAAAAGCAGAAAAAATACGTGTTGTTTCAAGCGCATCAATGAAGCACTCCTTTCTTTTCATCCTTGGTGATGGGAACAACTTCTAAACGTTGAGGAATATCGAAAAAGCAGTCTAATGCTAGGCCAAAAGGATTAATTTCAGGGTTCTTATCCCAACGAACAACCTTTAAGGGATAACGAACTAATGAGCGTTTAACCGGTTCTGCATTCACATACTCATCAGTGACTAAATCAAGTCGAACACGCCAATTATCGCGATCAACAATCGTGACACTCTCTTCCTTATAGCCTCGTTCTGGGATTTCAGATACACCACGAACGCGATCACGAGATTCCCCCAGATCTTTACGTTGTTTCGCATCTTGCTGTAATAGCAGTTCACAATTTGGCGTTAAATATGCTGATAATGAATTGATCCGATAGGGATAATCCACATCGCCATTTTTCGTCCAACTATTGAGTTGTTGAAAGATATAAAAGCTAAAAGCATAGATGGTTGGCGGAGGAATTTCCCACCAAGCTCGAGAGCTTCCCGAACGTAAATCAGGCGGATTATGAATAGTTAAATGTCGAGGTGATGTGAGCCAGCCAAATAAGGCGAGTGCAATAATAAAACAGAGAACGCCACATATTACTCTTAATGTGAGAACATGATGATCACGCGCATTAAGTGCATTCTTAAATCGACTCATGTGACTCCTTATACTGAAAAGTCACTGAACGTAAACGCCGTAGTGATAACACTTGGCTACGACAAATTAATTGACTTGCCCCCAAACCACTCAAGCTTAAGAACCATTCTATACGGCGATAAAGGTAGTTTTCAGGTTTGCCTCTTTTAAAACGCGCCAGTAACCTTCCCCCTAAAATAATCGTGATTAATGGCATTAATAAAGAGATGGTCGGCAAGGCTACCCAACCTAAAAAAGGCATGATGGGAATAGCAATAATCAAGCCACCAAAAATACTCAACAGTGTTGTTATTCCTAGCTCTGGCGTTGTAAAACCGCGAAAAACAACAGGCTCGGCATTTAACCTATCAGGCATAAACTCAATTGTTGGCATACCTTTCCTTAGAGCAACACGGTTGCTGCTTTTGAAGCTAACCAAATCACGACAACAATTAAAATCACACCGACAACACAAAGCATGCCAAACTTTGCCCACGTTGCTTTACCGTCACGCACTTCAGCAAAAGTGGCAATAATGGCATTGCCAACCGCTAACATCGCCACAGCGGAAAGAATTAAACCACCAAGCACAATACCATCATTAAGATAGCCCGAAATTTGCCCATAAAAGGTTTTATCTGTACTGCTTTTAGGGCCTTCCACTGTAGGCAAATCAGCCCAAGCCATAGAGCTACCTAATAATAAAAGTGAAAAACCACGAATAAGAGAGTGATAGAAAAGACGTAGAGAAAATAATCCCTTTTGATACATCGAGATATCCTTATATAAAGTGAAAATACCTAATACTATTGGGCAAATAAAAAGAGACTGATAACAATCAGCAATACAGTACGAATGACAAAACGGATCAGCCCTTGCTCTGTAATACGTTCAGAAGCATATCCTTGATAAACATGCAGTAATCCCCATCCAGACCATAACAAGAGTAATGCAATCAAAATCCCAACAAATAAAGGATGCAGGGATGTCGGTGCAACATTGCCACTCGCAATGTTGAATGCATTAATTTGTGATTCACTCATTGATGATGCTCTTGCTGATACTGTGATGAGAAAGGGGTTAAAGCGCTTGGCCGAGCACGAGAGGGATAAAGATAGTGTTTAAGTCCTTGGCGTATTGCCTCAATATCCTGTTTGATTTGTTGGTAATTCAAATAGAAACGCGTGTTTTTTTCACGCTTAAGAGCTTCAACATGAGCGGAGGTTAATCTCGCATCAAGGTAATCGAGTTGTTTTATAGCTAAAGCAAGTTCATCTGATTCAGAGGCATAGGCTAATGGTGTTATTAATATTCCCAATAAACACCACGTTCGCATTTGAACAATTCGCATAAGTAGACCTTCTTAGATGCTGTTGTATAAAAGAAAGCAGAGTGGCAGGAAAAAACTGGCTAAGCAGTAGAAAAGCAGAAATGGGAAAGTGGAGATTTTATAGGGAACTAACGCCTCACTGCGTGAGTTGTTTAACTTCTTCCTAACTTTTTAGAAAACACTTTATACAGATAAAATAAAAACCATTAATTAAATTGATTTTAAATATAGTCTTAATTTATCCATACCATATAATTTTCACTAATCAATCATGTTAAATGGATAGACAATGGAAAAATTCATTAATGAATGTTACAAAAAAATTAAAAAAACGAAGTATTCTGAATGCCCTAATTCCTTAGGTAAAAATTGTTTAGAATGTAGTCAAAGTATGTATTTTGATAATAACAATATAAACTACCAGTGTAAAAATAAAAGATTAATTTATATTGTAAGATATTTCCCCGTACACTCATCAGAGATATATAATGCTCTCTACAATCTATTTATTTCTTTCAATAATGAAATAAAAGAACAAAAAAAACTAGTTTTTGCAAGTTTTGGGGCTGGTCCAGGAATAGATACATACTCATTCCATAAAATATTGAGCAATTCTAGCAATAATCTAAAATGTGATTCCATTATAGTACATAGAGTTGAGGCTTGTAGTAAATGGACTTACTTGGCAAGAAAATTAATGTTTTTAAATACTCCTAAATATTTAGAAGCAAAGTACTTCAGATATATTAAAGATGTTACCTCCGATAATATAAAGTTAAGTTCTAAATTTGATATTTTAGTATTATCATATATAATTTCAGAGTTAGATGAAAAAAATATTAAAAAGCTAATTGATAACATCAAAAAAAATAAAAATAAAATTTCTTATATTTTAATAAATGATAGGTACGAAGATAATGTTATAGAAAAAATGGCTGAAGTAATGTCGTCTGTTGCTATTGAGGGTTATAATTTAAATTATTTTAATAGTGAGCACTGCGGATTCTATTTTCCTGATGACATATATTCTAATCTGAAACCCAAAGTCTATCGTAAATCGGCCTACTTTATAGGTAAATTGAAATGATTATCAGTGCTAGTAGACGTACAGACATTCCTGCTTTTTATCATGAATGGTTTCTTTATCGTATCAAAGAAGGCTTTTTACTAACAAAAAATCCATATAATCACCAAGTGAAAAGAATATCTCTATTACCACAAGAGGTAGATGCAATTGTTTTTTGGACTAGAAATCCTGGAAAGATGATACCTGAATTGAATCAACTTCAAGATTTTAATTATTATTTTCAATACACGATTACTGGTTACCCTAAAATCTTAGATTCACATGGTTTGAACCCATACAAAGCAATTTCAATTTTTCAAGAGCTTAGTAAGAAAATTGGCTCTCAAAAAGTGATTTGGCGTTATGACCCAATAATTATATCCAATGTAACTCCTTTGAGTGAACATAAACGACTCTTCAAAAAAATAGCAACAAGTCTTGCCGGATATACAAATAGGGTTGTGATAAGTTTCGCTGATTTATATAAAAAAACAGAGAAAAATCTTCGTCTTATTCCTAATTTTACTTATCGAGATATTACTAATTACCATGAAGAACTTAGCGAATTATGCTTTTTTTTATCAAATATAGCTCACCAATATGATATGAAAATATCATCATGTGCAGAATCACTTAATCTTGATAATTTTGGTATTGAAAAAGGGAAATGCATTGATAACAGGCTGTTAAAAGAGTTGTTTGATATAAATATACTAGAAAAAAAAGATCCTGGACAAAGAGAGTTTTGTGGATGTGTAAAAAGTGTAGATATTGGGCAATATAATACTTGTTTACATGGATGCAGATATTGTTATGCAACATTTAATGATAAGATAGTTAAAAATAATATGAAAAAGCATAACCCTCATAGTCCATTTATTTTAGGAGAATATGAAGAAAAGAATCATAATTCTCACTCAGAAATAATTATACAACATAAATTATTTTAAATGTGATTTAGTCGATTTCAATAAAGTATTAAAAACTTCATTCTGCGATGCTCTGATCTTTTTTCCTTTTGGAGTAATAAAAGTCACTTCTTTTCCACTACGACTACAAGCAGTACTAACTGTACTTCCATCTTCTCGAGTCTGAATAATTTGCGGTGTTTGGAAAAAAGAAGGTTCTGGTATCACTGATATTCTTCTTCTCATTACCATGCTCATTCCATCGCATCTCAATTAATAAAAAGGAATAATCCCTACAAATACTTTTTAAAGCTCCCTACTGTCACAGAAATAGCGATCCCTATCAATAAGATCGAAGGTAACAACAAGATATTCGGATAAACTGCAAATGGCAGTGATAAATACAATACACAAGGAATATAAATTGCAGGCTTGATTATTCGTTTTGCATGATGATAAAGAAAACTCGATTCATAAGCTGCACCATATCGACGTAAATCACGTCTGACCAAACCATCAACAACGCTGACTATTATCACCAAAATAAACAATGGAATTGATAGCACGAGGATCGTGACTCGCATCATCACTATTTGTAAAACAAAGAATGTCGCGAGTAGATATTGCTCCCCTGCTTGAATCGCTTTTATTGCTCCTACATTAATCCCATCAGTAACACCATTACCCGTTCTTATGGCTGATAATGGTATTTTCAGCAAACTATCCTGCATCCATTGCGAAAAGTCAGTGATCCAATAAATTACTGTTATCAGTGGTGAAGATAAAAATACACTTTGCGTAAAACTTTCAGCAAAATAAGTTCGTTCAATCAGCATAATTTGGTAACTATGTTGTGCTCCCTCTTCCGCCCAAAAGAAAAAAATACCGATATATTCCAATATCAAACTAAACAAAAGTGAAGCCAACAAAACGCCAATAATCTGCCAAGGTATATCCCACAATAATGTGGTGAAAAAACCACGCTTTTTCGGTGATGTAGGCAATGGTGTTGATGATGTATTTATCTGCGACATATCATTTTTCAAATTTACTGATTGGCGAGAATACTATCAGACCACCAGGTATCACTCGTTCTATAATGTTGTCGCATATAATCCACAATTTGATTCATACTCTCAGGCATTAACGGATCCGATTTATCTGAAGGTAATGGCATTCTTAATTTCCAAAGTTGCCCTCCATTTAATAATGCAAAAGCCTGCCCTTTAGGTAGATTAATAATATTTGCTGGCGTGATTAAAGGTGTTCTAACGGTGCTTACTCTATCTTGTGTATTCGAGGTAAAATCACCGCCCATATCAGCATTAGAAATATCGGTTACTCCTGAAATCAACATTTTGGTATACACCTCAACTTCAGGTAATTGTTTCGTCAATAGCTCTGCGGTTTCAGTATGTCGCACTCGCAACATCACCACACTATTAAAATTACCCACAACCTGTGCCGCCTTTGCCACACTCCCCACTCGCGCTTCAATATCAGGTAAAGTCTGCGTATAGGCTGTTACTTCAATTCCTGCACCACCACCTTTGTTGATCAACGGAATAAACTCATCCCCCATCAATTCATTGAATTCATCACAATGTAGACTAATTGATGACTTTTTTTCATCTGCATTTGGTAAACCATCATTAATGCCAAACTTATAAATATGTCCTGCAACACCCACTAAATCAGCAAACATGGCATTTCCTACCGCCGTAGCAATTTCAGGATCAGATAAGGCATCTAATCCCACATACACGATGCCTTTTTTGCGTATCACCTGTAACCAATCAAAAATAGGGCGAGGATCAGAGATATCTGCGTAATCAGGGGAAATTAATTCAGCAATTTTTCCTGAGGTCAGCTTTTCTAATAACGGCAATAAACTTGCCACAATCTTGTCGTAATACTTACTGTCATAACGAACAGAAGAGCGTAAGCTCTCTAATATCGGATCGAATATCGCTTTTCCTTCATTACCATTTAGCACTTGTTCAATCGCAACAACACGCAAGGAACGCCCTTCCATATATCGTGGAATATCACGTTCATCTAATACTTGGGTGAGATTTTCGATGAGTTGCCATAACTCAGGTTTATGCTTTGTTAGCCAATACTCAGCATAGATTTCAAATAATAATTCGATATTATTTACATAACGCTGAATGATACTAAAACTAGGTCGTTTCCCTAACGCAACCAATGCTCTGGCAATAATATTCACAAAGCGCCATGCAAATTCTTTAAATGCAGCACTGCTTCCTTCATGGCTTAATTGACCTGCAATACGCGAGGCAACTTCTGAAATCCGACTAAAACGCCCAACCGCATTATAACGAGCACTGATATCTGGCCATCCAAGGTGAAAAACGTAAAACTCATTATCTCGTCCAGCTCGATGTACTTCGGCATACATTCGCTTTAATAAATCAGCATCACCTTTAGGATCAAAAACAATGGTGACATTACCTCGCTGAATATCTTGAGTGATCAGTAACTCAGCAAAACGTGTTTTACCCACTCGCGTAGTGCCTAGCACCAACATATGCCCCACTCGTTCATTTAAGTTCATAGAAACATTCATCTCTCTTAACTCAATCCCATGTATTGCAGGATTTCCGCCAACGGGAGGTAATGGGCGAACAGGATTAAATATCGAATCGGATGCTAATAATGAACATAGTGAAGGAAAATGATACTCATAGCGTTGTTCAAATTGACGTGCCACACGATACAGCTTAGGTGGGCGAATATATTTAGCAACCTCAGGACGTAACGTATCTAATAATCGTTGTGTGTGCTTTTGTTCCCATAAAAACCCTTTTCCTAAGAAGAGTTGATGATGACTTACAGGAATATTTTGACTCGACATCGCATAACGTTTTAAACGACGAATATTGCGACGATAACGTAAAACGCGACTCCCTTGAATAACTCGCCTTATTGATAAAATAGTAAATCCTGATGCCGTGACATAACTAACAGATGGCGCCAAAGCCACTGCCCAAGGTGCAGTAATACAAAGATAACTTGCACACGCTGTCACGATGGCGGTATTAAACTCAACCGCAGGACGCAATAAGGCTTCAATGACATAACGATCGCTCATTGTTCTAATCCCTTATCTCTGATTAACACAGGATAGTGAGTAAGCCCTAATCTTAGGGCTAAATCACTTCCTGAAACGGGTAATAACGTCAGCCCTTGCGCTAATTCATTTAGTGTATCCCACGCCGTTTCGGTATCAACATTGACCACATAGCCCACTGCATTAAGCTCAATCAGTTGTTCCTTTTTCTCTGTTAACCAACGTCGAGAAAAATCATCATCACCAATTAAAAACAGCGGTGGCATTCCGCTTAAATTTAAAGTTCGGCTAGGTTGATAGCCTGGTGTTAATTCTGGTGTGCTCACAGGCAATAAGCTAACTAGGCTAGGTGTTGACAGTGTCAACACATTGGAAGGAGATGAAACTTTATCTTCGTTATCAGGTGGTGATATAGCTTGAAAATAGTTCTCGGTCGATTGCCCTCCAAAATCAGCAACAACAATTAATTCAGTTTGTTTCGTATTAAGTGGCGGTATTACTTCTGCAAAACAAGGAGATATTCCAACAACGGAAATAAATAAAAAAACTAATCGACTCTTTGCCATCCTTGCGCTCCTTGTTGTAAAACAACTGGCATCATTCCATTGCCATGCTTTAGCCATATCCCGTTATCATGGTTTAACGTGATATGGCGATTTTTTACCTTTTCGATAGGAATATGATGTTTTTTAGCCCAATGTCGTATCACATCATCTTTCCCCGCGCTTCCCACTAAATAGATATCAATGAGTTGATTTTGCTTAATAAGTTTGGCGAGCTTGGCCTCACAAACAGGGCAATTTTCTTTCAAAAATAAAGCCTGACGGCTTTCTCTTATTTCATTTTGAATCGGTAACATTTCAGGATAAAGGCGAAGCCACGCTTGATTCACCTCTCGCTGAAAGGCTAATTCCGCTTCAACACGCTGAAATTCTTGCTTCACCACTAATTCAGCAAAATAACGTCGCTCTTCATAAGTGCGCGCTTCAATGCCTAATAAAGTTAAGGGATCTAAGTTTGGTGAAAACAGCCCTCGTTTCCCCTTTTTTAGCATTTCATAACGTTGCCATTCTTTTTCTGTTAATTTCCATTCTTGAGCATTTTCAGCGAGTAGTGATTGTTCTAATGCTTGTTGTTCGGTTTTTAAAACTTGATGCTGATTTTGAGTCGCCATTCCTCCTGTTGACACTGTCAACACGCTAATCCCCAATAAAACCAGAAATTGAGAGTTCAATATAGGCTGCTTTTTCATTTCAACCCCCTATTCCCTAATGATGTTGAATTTGTGGGTATTTCTGGTGGTAATTGGTAGCCTTCGCGCAATGAATGACAAACAATTCGTTGTACTACATCAATCTCAAGTTGCCATGCAACACCTGCCAATACTTGTAGAGCCTGCTTTAAACGCATAGGCCCTAATTGATGATGTATAACGGGGAGTTTTTGGTTATAGAGCACTTGATTAGAAGGCGTTGTTTTACATAAAGAATATCCCGACGATTGTAAAATATAACGCATTGCATCATTAATAGTGGATTGTTGAGAAGTTGGGATATGAATATCAATCATTTGCTCTAGCGGTTCTCGTTGAACCAGTGTTGGAGATGTATTTATTAATAAATAGCGATCATAACGCACAACTTTTGGTATCGTTGCATAGAGATCGGGCTGTGCTATTTGAGTGTTTTTATTGAGAATAATGGGGTTAGGTTTAGTTTCAAATTGCTGAAGTTTTTCTTTGGGAGTACAAGCCGTTATAAATAACGCAGTGAAACAGATTATAAAGGAAATGGGTTTGTTCATAAGGACTCTCTGTTATAAAGAGTCCGACTTTGATGGATTGTTGGTTAGGGAGCAATGGGGAAGTGTTTTTGGGGAGTGATAATTAAACTCATAAAAAGAAGGCAATTACGATGAGTTACTACTTTTAAATAATAATATTTTTAATAAAAAAAATAATATAAAAATCTTAAAATGAAAAATTAAACAGTTAAATTGAAATTTAAAACCATAATATCCTATTTTAAAAAATAATTAAATTTACATTAAAAATAAAATTAGTATTTTTAAATTATTTTATGTATAAATATAGCTATAGCATTATATATATTTTTATAGGTTACTATTTAGTTTCAATCGATTATTAATTAATAAAAAACCTTATAATATGAAAATATTATTATAAATATAATCTAAAATTTCATAATTAATGTCGTGATATTGAAAATAAAGGCTAGTTATATGAATGAATTAAAACCAACATGGCAGTTATTCGAAGATCTTGTGTGCCGTATTCTAAAAGCTAATAACTTTAAAATCGAAAAAAATGACCTTAGAGGGGACAAAGGGTTTGACCTACTAGCAAATTTAAATGATGAAAACTGGGCTATTGAAGTCAAGTATTACCGCACAGCACGAGCTCAAGCCTCTCTTATAGATGCAGCTGCCACTAGAGTAATAAACAATGGCATAGAAGTTGGAATTTCCAAAGGAATGTTAGTCGTTTCTTGCATTCTCTCCCCCGAATTACGAGAAGCTCTCGAAAATAAATTTAGTATAACTTTTGTTGATCAAACTGACTTAAGAATCTGGTGTAATTTATATCCAGAACTAGCTGAAGAGCTGGATATACTATTAGAAACTAACTTAAATGACACTCTTCCTGCGTACTATTCCTATAAAACAAACAATCCTATTAGAAATAATACTCTTATTCGTGTTTCACTCCCTGACAGCAAAGGTACAGAACTATGTGATAAGCTACAGAACATCAAAAAAGGGAAAATATCATGGAGACAATATGAAAAAGTATGTGAAGAAATTCTCAAGTATTTATTCCCTAACGATCTTCAAGGCTGGCACTCACAAAAAAGAACTGATGATGGTTTAAATCGTTATGATTACATATGTCGCATAAGACCAACAACTGAGTTTTGGAAGTTTGTCATTGATGATCTTAACAGCCGTTATGTACTTTTCGAGTTTAAAAATTATCTAGGGAAAATTAAGCAAGGGCAGATACTCACAACTGAAAAATATCTTTTGGAAAAAGGTCTCAGACGTATGGCAATTATTATGACAAGAACTGGTGCAGAAAAAAATTCAATAGCTATGACGCAGGGTGCTATGAGAGAGCATGGCAAATTAATAATTATCATAAATGACGAAAAAATATGCAAAATGCTTCATATGAAAGAAAGAGGGGAGGATCCAACAGACTATCTTTTTGAAATTATAGATAATTTTTTATTATCACTTCCTAGATAATTTATAAAAAATCAAATATCAATATATTATTTAATATACTAATAAATATGAATTTATAAAATAAGAAAGTACATTTGATCACACTCAAATTTAATAAAATTATAAAAGTGATGGAAAAATAAAATATACAAGATAAATTCAAATATTATTAATATTTTTAATTTTGAAAAAGATGATAATCTTTAACATTCTAATTTTATAAAAACCAACTTCTACATATTAAAAAACAGACATAATAAGATCATTAAATTAAAGGAATCAGGAATCAGGAATCAAAAATGAAAATAGAGAAAATAAATATTAGAAACTGGCGTTCCATCAAAGATCAAGAAATCCATGCTCAAGATTTAATGGTTATAATTGGCCAAAATAATCATGGAAAATCAAATATTTTATCTTCAATATTATTTTTCTTTGGGGAAGTAAAACATCAAGATTTAGATTTCCATAAAGAGGAAACAGTATTATTTGTTGAATTACAATTTAGTGATCTCAATGATGTAGATAAGAGTACATTTAAAAAATATTTAACCTCTGAAGAAAAAATTATCGTAAGAAAAACAGCTTATCTAGGTGGTAGCTTTGAATATCGAGGTTATATTGAAAATCCAGAACAAGAATGGTTACAAGAGGCAAATGCTAGCGCGTATACAAAC
Organism: Proteus alimentorum; assembly: GCF_002607735.1. Taxonomy (GTDB): domain Bacteria; phylum Pseudomonadota; class Gammaproteobacteria; order Enterobacterales; family Enterobacteriaceae; genus Proteus; species Proteus alimentorum. The sequence goes on along the minus strand of NZ_NBVR01000019.1, from coordinate 11,800 downwards.
AGAGAACTGGCAAGTAGCCTTCCGCTTTATTCCTTTGTTCCACAGAATGGTAGAATTACTAAGCAAATTATAATAGATGCACAAATTGAATATATTAAACAAAATAAAAATTCCATAGATTTTAGATTTGAACTAGAGTCGACAAATTTTTTAGGTCTCAAATCGGTTGCAACTGGAATATTCGGCGAAATTTACTTTATTCCAGCAATAAAAGAAGTATCTGATGATTTTACTTCAAAAGAGTCTAGTACCTTTGGAAAAATTTACTCTGATATTGTTAATTCAATGTCTGAAAATAATAGAGAATGGAAAGTCATAAAAGAAAACCTTGGAAATTTATTTTCAACGTTGAATAAAAGAGATAAAGATGGGAATGAAAATCTTAATAGACCTAAACAACTTTCTGATTTTGAAAATGAATTAGCACTAGAATTAGTTTCGTGGGGAACAAGAATTGATATTGAAATTAGTCCACCAGATATTGAAAGTATTTTTAAAACTAATACTCAAGTGTGGGTAAATGATGGTGTAAAAACAGATATAAAACGCAAAGGGCATGGGTTACAAAGAGCTTTAATAATTGCACTAATACAATTAATTGCAAAAAAAACAGCTATATCAGAAAATCAAGTAAATGAAAGTGTTAGAAGCGTTTCAAACTCTAGATATTTCATTTTTGAAGAGCCTGAATTATATCTTCATCCTCAAGCACAACGTGCATTATTTGACTCATTTATAAATTTATCAGAATCTGGGAACCAAGTAATACTCTGTACTCATTCAAGTGGCCTTATTGATGTTGAACGTTACAAATCTATTTATATTGCAGCTAAGGAAAATGATTCAGACGAAACCACAATAAAACAGTGTATTGATGAACTTTTTGAAGGTGATGCAAAAAGAGATTTTAATTTGTCATATTGGATAAATCCAGATAGAGGAGAGCTTTTTTTCGCTAAAAAAGTTATCCTCCTTGAAGGTGCAACTGAAAAAATCATTTTTCCATTACTTGCTAAAAAACTTAATTTATTCCGATACGATTATACACTAATAGATTGTGGTTCTAAGGATAATATTCCTTTATATATTAGACTATTAAATAAATTTAGAATCCCTTATATAGCCATTTATGACAAAGACCATCAAGATTGGAAAAAAGCAGATGCTATAACCTCAGCTAACACCTCCACAAAAAAAATTGAAGAAGCAATTAATGCTAAAATTGGCTCATCTATTATGCTAATAAATGATATTGAAGAAGAATTAGGGTTACCAAAAGGTGGAAGCAGTAAACCATATGTTGCATTAAATCATATCAATTCAGATAATTTTTTAATGACAGACGAAATAAAAAATAAAATTCAAACTATTTATAGCTAATTATTTTTTATAAAAACAAACTCAATAAAAAATATTTACTAATCAAGAGCAGGCATAATGTCTGCTTATCACTTTAATCTATCATATGAAAGATTGTTAGATAAAGATAAGATTAATACTATATAACTAAAACACGAATCATCATGATAAAATAATTTAGATTCAGATAAAAGTTCTCCAACAAAAGATTCTTTTCACTGAAATAAATTAAAGCTATTTCTCTACAAACTGACAGTCTTGATCTGCTTTCCCTTAGTATTTTTAATACACTGAATAAGTTAATTTCATTAAATTTTAATGGAATCATAGTAAATATTTTTGTTTTTGTTTTTGTTTTGAGAAATTTTTTATATAACAAAACAAATATCCTTAATATAAATATTTTAATTTTTTGATTCGGCGCACTTATTAATTAATCAAGCATAAGCTATGCTAAACTCTTCACTGTATGCTTTGAAAGTTAAAATATCTATTTTTTCGATTTTCGCTATATAAATAATGATATGAATGAAAATCATGCCAGAATACCAAGTTTCTAATCAGGCTAAATTTATTATACCTAGAGATAAAACACTACTAAGCTAAACAGCTTATTCTTCTTGAAGAATGAGCAAGTATATTAATCAATGAATACAAATCATGAGAGAAATACTATTTACTCTATTTTAATTATTCAAGTCACATTGATAAAAAATAAAACCATTTATTTTTAAGCTTTAATAGTTTGTATTTTTACATGTTCCATAGTAAATTTTCATATTATTTATGATGTAATATGGTTTAATTACAATTAAGTATTTAATTAAACACTTTTGTGTATAAGCAATTAAAATATTAGGTGAAATAGAATGCTTAAAATAGAAGATATTTTTGGAGTTAGTGGAAAGCAAGTTGGAAGCTACATCGAGCGTGACCATGTTGATGCAAAGCTAATAGATGCATTAAGAACAGAGAAGCAAATTATAGTTTATGGAGCATCTAAACAAGGTAAGACAGCCTTAGTTAAAAAATATATTACTTATGACGATCATATTTTGATTAGCTTATCCCCTACACACACTTTAAAAGATATATATCAATCAATACTTCGAAAATGTAACGTTGTACTCAAAACTTCTTATACAGAAGGTACTGGAGAAAAAAATAAAGCAACTGGTAAAGCATCAATTCAAGGAGCTGTAGCACTAATTGCTAAAGTAAACGCATCTTTCACAATACAAGATGAAAAAAATACAAGCAATACAGAACACTATGATGAAATTGAATTCAATTTAGATCTGCCTGATGATGTTGCGTATTTGATTCATCATATTGGTAGCAAGAAAATAATAATACTTGAAAATTTTCACTATCTTCCTGAGGAAATACAAAGAGCATTTGCTTTTGATCTCCGTACATTTCATGATCTGAAAGTACGATTTATTATATTGGGAGTATGGAAAGAATCTAATCGGCTTACCCAATTCAACGGAGAATTACAAGATAGAATTAGTGAAATACCTGTTGAACCTTGGCTAGATGCCGATTTTAGGAGTATAGCAAAAAAAGGTGGGGATCTTTTAAATATAGACATTACACCTGTGATTATTGAAAAATGTATCTCAAACTCATTCGGAAGTGTAGGTGTTTTTCAAGAATTATTAAAGGGATCATGTATTGCGGATGGTATTCTCACAAAACAAGAAACAACAAAACACTTCATTAATATAGCTGCAGTTAATACTGCAATAGCGATGAAAACGAATGAATATTCTGGACGTCATTTACGAAACCTAGAAACTATGGCTGTTGCAAATAGTGCATCTATAACTAAAGGCAATCCTTTACCATATTTCCTAAATTATTATATTGTAATGCATATCCTTTCCCTAGGATATCATGGGGTAAATGGTGGAATTAGCAAAGAAAACATCCTTCATGCATTAAAACAAGTACATCATAGAAAAGATGAACTAAAAGGACACCAATTAGTTACTGCTTTGAAGAGTCTTACTGGATTGCAGGCTAGTAAAGGAATAACTCCCCCTGTAATTGCGTATGATTCAAATTCTCGACAACTAAAGATTGTAGATTCCACTTTTTACTTCTTTTTAAAAAATTCTGATTTAGAGGAAGTTAAATCAGAGATACCTTGTCCAATGGATGGGATAGATGTATAACGTCAAGTTTAGTTCTTAGCTTACTTTGATTGAGGGTATCAAACTAAATTATTGGCCCTCATCTACTATCCACTTTCCAATAATTTTCCCACTCATAATTACACTAGTATCTAAGTATATAAAAACTATGGTAGGTATAGGGTTACATTTATATTTCTTCATTCAAGATCTTATAGACCGTAGAACGAGCTACTTTCATTTCTTTGGCTATTGCGGTTCCTCCCCACCCACTTCGCTTTAGCTCAATAATTCTTTCGCGATCCACTGAACGCTTACGTCCAAATTTTACCCCTTTAAGCAAAGCTTCTTGCCTGCCCTCATTTGTTCGTTCCAAAATTCTTTGTCTTTCTGCTTCTGCCACTGCGGATAAAATGGTGACCACCATTTTCCCCATTGTTCCTTCTGTGCTTATACCATCATCCAAAAATCGAACAGCTACACCCATTGAGTCAAATTCTTTTATCAACTGAATCATATCCGCGGTATCTCGTCCGAGGCGGTCGAGTTTTTTCACAAGAATAATATCACCACATTCAACTTTAATTTTGAGTAACTGCAATCCATCACGATTAATGTGACTCCCTGATCCTTTATCGCTAAATAAACGGTGCTTTGCCACCCCAGCATCAATTAACGCTTTCTTTTGAATATCGAGAGATTGTTGGCTAGTAGATACCCTTGCATAACCAAATAGGCGCAAAATATGTCTCCTAAGTCATTATCAGACAACAAGTGTCTATTAATTTAAAATATCGAATTAATAGACACTCTTTTTATATTATTTTTAAGTGTCCGAAATATTATAATATAAAAGACATACTATGAATTACTAACATTTGACAATATAACCTATAGGTTATAAGATAAATTATAACTTGGAGATTATAATGTCTTATGTGGGAAATACTAACGAGAGATTTGTTTGATTCTTGGTTTGAAAAACAAGATGAAGAGACACAAATTGAAGTATTGGCGGTGTTAATGATTTTGCGTGAGGATGGCCCTAATCTTGGTCGCCCTCAAGTTGATACACTAAAAGGCTCAAAATATCCGAATATGAAGGAACTGAGAATTCAGGTTGGTGGTCATCCGATTAGAGCATGTTTTGCATTTGACCCCATTCGCCGTGGTATTGTGCTATGTGCTGGTGATAAAAAAGGGAAAGATGAAACTCGTTTCTATAAGAAATTAATCAAAATAGCCGACGCTGAATATACTGCGCATCTATTAGAGCAGGAGAAATAACATGTCCACTTTAGATAAACTACTTGCAAAACAATCACCCGAAGCACTGGCAAAAATTGAAGCCCGAGCAGAAGAAATTCGCCGTGAAATAACGTTGGCTAAAATTCGTGAGGAACTGAACCTTTCTCAAACGGAGCTGGCTCAATCACTAGGCGTTTCACAACCCTCTATTGCTAAGCTTGAAAATGTTGATAACGATCCTAAGCTTTCAACACTGAAACGCTACATTAAAGCTTTAGGTGGTGAACTTTCTATCGATGTGACGTTACCGAACGGTAAGCGCATTGGGCTACATCTTTAACGACATATTTAATTGATATAAAGAATTACGTAGAAGATATCACAATATTTTTTGCCTAGATGAGCTGGGAAATAAAGGTTATTCAACCTCTAGACTACATGATGGTCTTGGTGTGATAGCGGGCTTGCTTCTTAGCTTTCTGAAATCGCTGAAGCAATTCGTTCTTTTGAGCTTTGATAGCACCATAGTCAACATTTTCGTTTTTCTTTTTAGATATTTGTTTGTATAACAAAACAAGCCTCCTCATGAACATTTAAATTTTTTAATTCAGCGTTTCTATTAATTAATGGGGAAATAGAAAGATGATGGTTTCTATCTTGCCAAAAGATAAGTCTATAAATAACACACCTTTAATTATTATTATAAATAATATATATAAACCAATTAAAACATAAAGATACCGACAACAAACCCATTCATTACATATAAATTCCACATCGAAAGCAATAATAAAAAAACCTAAAAATAAGAAAAATTGAAAATATATAACAATAATAAATTTATTTTTAAATAATGAATTAAACCGTTTTCTTTAAAATACTGTTTATCATCATGACTCTTTTTTCTCACATGTTGACACTGTCAACACTCCTCCACCTACCTAAAATACGCATCCCTAAGTTCAGCCATAATACCTGACACATACTCTCTTCTTGCGCGTTTAATCACTCTTTTTTCTACCGCTAATACGGTTTCAGGAGACTTTGGCTGTAGTTTTTCCAATGGCTTATCGGTAACGCTGTTACCCAAATTAAATCGCCCCTCTCGAGCGCGTTTTAGATTGGCTAACAGGTACGCAGTGGGATTTCTGACTGTTATTTTTTTCATTCTATCGGCTAAATCATCAAGGAGCCGTTGCCCTAGTCCATCAGGTAATGCCTTGAGTTGTCTCTCTAGCATCATTTTATCCTCTGGATTGAGTCGTTCAGTGACTTGAGTTGACCAAAGTAGCGTTGAGTTTGTTGCTGTATACGTATCTTTTACACTCTGTGTAAAACTACGTACGTAACGGTTCGATTTTCGAACTGGGTCGCAATCCCTTGATTTACGGCTTAGTTCGGAAATCGAACTCGGTATTTGAGTGGTGTTTTTATTACCCAGTTCGGTTTCCGAACTAGGAGTTTTTGAACTAAGTTCGATTTTAGAAGAGGTTATTTTCTTCTGCTTTTCCGTCACCATTTGTTGTGGTGTTTGTGGTGATGATAAACGCGCTTCAATAAGAGCGACACGAGCATGTCGGTGACGCATTCGTTTCTCGGTTTTGATACTTTGTAAAACAGCAATTGCTGTTAAGCGTACTGTTTTATTGCTGTGGCTACATGCTTGAGCCACCGTATCAAGCCAACTGGGATCAAAATATTCACACTCAAACACACCTAATGGCTCATCATGCTGAGCATAAATATTACCTCGAATACGCCCTGATTTATCTCTGACTCTTTTGCATAAACTTAGCCAGCCGGTTAATCGCAACATCAACAAGGCTCTACTGATTGTTTCTCGGGATGCTTTATCAGAATGAGGCAATGCAAGTTGGCTTTGTAACTCATCATAGGTTGGGAAAATAGCGCCCTCATTTTGTTGAGCATAAACTCTGATCATGACCCAAGCCATTTTATCTAATGGCGATAATCGGCTATCTAAAAATAGCCGACGAGGAATAGCATCATGCACATTGCCTAAAAATAGCAATCCACTTTGCTCATTACTCATATCACCTGATTGCGCCTTTTGCTCAATCCGATCCTGCATCTTTGCTAGTGTTTGTTGAATAATATTATCGACCGGCATAGTTGCCATTAAATAGCACTCCACTCTTTAGTTAATGACCAGACGACAGCAAGCGGAATTTTTTGTTGCTCAGCAATATCCATCATCACTTCTAATGCCTCTAATGAATCAATATTTTGGATTTGTGCTATTTTCCATTGTTGCCATATCAATAATTCTTGTTCTTCCGTTGGATTGATATTGCGTCCCTGTTTAGCAACAATGCCTACCAATCGACGTCGAGAACTCACCTCAATCGCAGTAAGCCCAAAAAAGTGCTGCATTAACTCTATAGAACCCTGCAATGCCAATGCTCGATTAATATATTTGATCCGTTTTTGCTCTTGGCGAGCTTGCTTCAACATTGTGTTAAGATTGCAATGATTGATATTTAACGTCAAAAATGGAACCGGGGTATTCACCAAATAATAGAGATCTTCTACCGTCAATTTATCAAGCGCTTGGATCTCATCCAGTGTTAGCCCCATTGATTCAATGTGACGAATTTTTCCTGCTTTTAGTTTCATCACGATTTCCGTTAATAGTGCATTCATTGCGTTATTCCTCCATAAATCATCGTAATATTGATCGTCCAAACAACTAAACATAACAACACAATCAGCCTTGATACTATTGGTTGATTCATTCATTTATCTCAGCAGAATTTTGTCGTTGTAATTCACGTAATCGTCGAATAATCCTGATTAATCGCAGAAATTTCATCGAGTAAGCATCATCAAACAACGGCTCACCAAGTAAGTTCTCATTTCCTATTAATGCGTCCATAAATGGCACTAAAGTTGTATTAGATTCATCACCACTTAAAGCGACAAAGAGTCCATTTTGAGCATTGTGTGAAAGCGAAAACCCTGCACTTACGGCTGACTTATTTTCTTGAATGGTAGATTCAACACCCATCACTTCAGAGAGCTCAAAGGCTAAACGAAAAGCAATATCTTGAAGATGTTCAATATCATCGTGTAATGCAGAGATATGCCAGACATCTGTGACAGACTCTAATTCGTTTACAACTGACATAACTTGAGATTGAGACTCTTGTTTTATCTTTCGTTTTTTAGCTTTCAATTTTTCAGTTTGCTGAATAGGCAGGTTTTCTTGGTGATAATCATCCTTAATTGACGGAGATATAATCTCTAAAGAAGGACTCTGCATTTTAGGCGATAGCTCAATCAACCAATTATCATAAGTAATCGAAGGATCAGGAATAACCTCTAATAATGAGGTAATCAAATCATCTTTTAGAAGTTCTATTGAGTAATATTCAGCATTATCAAAAGAGTGACAAACTCGCCCAAAAACATCATTAAAGTTTTGCTCTGGTGATATTTTTGTTTTTTGAGTAAAGGTGTTCCATGCTTTTTCAGTTAAGTTGCGTAAAGCTATTAACTGCGTAATTTGAGGTCTTCCCATCCCTAAGTTCAGTAAATTGGGGATCCAAGGATAAAGATACTCAATTGTGACAAACATTCGACTGATATTGGAGTGATGAACCGGATATCCCGTATTTTTGAGAAGTTCTGATAGCTCCCTCTGACTAACTTGACGACCTAACTGTTCCTCGTAAATTGTATGTGTTTTCTTTATGCCAAATGCTTTATCAATAAATGATAACTCTCCACGAATATCATTTTCAGCAAGGTGCCCAATCATGCATTGCAATCGACCAGGCCACGGTTTCACAATACATTGAAGCGAATGAAAACGTTCATCCCCTGTTTCAGCATAAAGCTCTGTCAAAATGGCATAACGTGTATTGCCCCCATCACTAAAAATATAAATATCGTCAGTACAATCAGGATCCTTGGTGACTTTAGGAACAGAATCTAAACCACGAGCACGAATTGAAGCTTTAATATCATCATATTTAGGATTACGTGAAGTGCGTGGATTATCGGGATTAGGACGAAGTTGCTCTAAGGTCAACACCATCGGTATTTCACTTACCGTTAATACATTTTTTGATGCTAACTGTTTAGGTGCTCTACCCCGTTGAAGCATTTTTTCATCTAAAGAAATTACTTTTTCAGCTTGCATAATGCCCACTCAATCTATCTTCAAAACGTGTAATATTTGCCTGATATTGCACTTTTATCGTACCGATAGGGCCATTACGTTGCTTCCCTAAAATAATTTCAGCGCTCCCTTTTTCTGCACTATCAGGGTAATAAATTTCATCTCGATAAATAAACATGATCAAATCAGCATCTTGTTCTAATGCACCTGAATCACGTAAATCACCATTGTTAGGACGTTTATCAGCTCTATTCTCTAATGAGCGATTAAGTTGAGAAAGGGCAACAACGGGGCATCCCATTTCTTTAGCTAATGCTTTAAGGGAACGAGAAATTTCGGCGATTTCTTGAGTGCGGTTTTCTTGATTTGGGCACCGCATAAGCTGTAAATAATCAATTAAAATAAGAGAGGGATAACCATATTTACGAATATTTTTTCTGACTCTAGAGCGCAATATTGTTGGTGTCATATAACTTGAATCATCAATAATTAATCGCTCTTTCCATTCATCAAGTAATACATTCATTGCGTTGCTGGTTTGTGCCCAGTCTTCATCTTGCATATTGCCATTACGCAAATGTTGTAAAGGTATTCGCCCTAACATGGATGTAAAGCGCATTAATAACTGCGTGGTTGGCATTTCTAAACTATAAATTTGTACCGTTTTATCAACACATTCATTCAATGCACTTTCACAGAAAGTGAGTCCTAGCGCGGTTTTTCCCATTGATGGACGACCTGCCAATAAAATTAAATCACCAGATTGGAAACCACAGGTCATATCATTTAATTCCTCAAATCCCGTCGGTGTTCCCGTGATCAGATTTTCATTGCTACAACGTTGCTCTAGTTCATTGAGAAAGGTTTCAATTGATGAAGGAAGATCCACATTGCCATCTAAACGTTGTTGCTCAGTAATATTAAAAATACGTTGTTCTGCTTGTTCTAACAGTCCAGATAAATCACTACTCACATCACTCGCTTGAGTGACAAGTTCATATCCTAATGCCAGCAATTGACGCTTTTGGCTGTAATTGGCGACATGTTCTGCATACGCCACAATGTTGGCTGAGCTAGGTGTATTTTTAGAAAGTTCCGCAAGATAACCAAAACCACCACATTGATTTAAAATAGATTGCTGTTCCATTGATTCAGTTAATGTAATCAAATCAACAGGTTGATTTTGCTGAAATAATGACTGTATTGCAGAGAAAATAATTTTATGAGGGCGAGAGTAAAAATAGTCCGCAGAAATAATCGATGAAATATCATCCCAACGTTCATTATCAAGAATGAGTCCACCTAATATAGCTTGCTCAGCATTTATAGAATGGGGAGGTAATGTCTGTTTTTGATTACTCATTATTATCTCCCATTACATTGAATATATGTGATGCATTAAATAAATCATTACCTCGACACAGGGAGTTCGGCATCTTCAGTATTACGCAATAAAATTTCACGATACATACCCCTTTGGTTGGTGTTTCAAAACCAAATCGAAACGCGCTTTCCATTGAGGGAATAATTCACAAGCAAAGTTATGCATTGCTTGTGCAGCTGGTAAACTTTTGCGATCTGTTTGATATTCGAGACGATGTGCTGGTTGCCCTTTGCTATGACCTAATTTATAAATATCGAGATCATAAACTTGGGTTTGCAGTAATGAGATAGGTGGGATTTTTTCTTTACTGTATGAGCTGTTATGAATAATCGCAGTTAGTGCTTGAAGGGCTTTTCTTGCTAATACTGTATAATCCATACAATTAATCAGAATTTTCATCGGTGGCAATTCAATGCCAAAACCTTGATACGGTAACAGTTCTTCCATTAGTGTTACCGTTCCCCGCAAAAACTCGCGAACATCGGGTAGCACAGGCTTAACCATCGCGACAGCAATATGGTTAGTTGCGAGTAACACTAGCTCAAGCATAATAGAACGAGCACCTTGTGAATCGATAATAATCACATCATAAGCAGTAAAAAGTGGGTGTTGTAATAGATTACGCAGACGAATTCGGCCATCAGGGGCATGCATCATGGCCATTTTTAATTGTTCATGAGGATCATTAGAGATAATAAGATCGAGATTACGAATACACGTATGACAGATTAATCGTTCTGGGTGATTAAGATCCACTGTTTGCATCAGTAGTTCATAGAGACCACAAGGTGCCTCATAAAGTAAAGAGTAATAACTAGAAGCTGTTGGCTGTGCGTAATCCGCATCAATAAGCAGAGTTTTTAACCCTGCATCAGCACATATTCCTGCAAGATTTGCGGAATGAGTGGATTTGCCTTCCCCACCTTTTGTAGAAATAACTGAAATTACATGCATATAAGTCACCTGAATTTAATTCAGATAACCTACTCTTGTTTATGCTTTATCTTGAAAATCCCCGTGTCCTTGGTTCGATTCCGAGTTCGGGCACCATCTTTCATTTGTTCGTCAGTGAGTTAAATTACTGAGAGGGCAAACAAGAGTTGAAAAATATAATTTGGCACTGTCACTTTATGTTGAAACTCTTAAACTAAACAGTCTTGTTCATACCAAGGCTGTTTTTTTTATTTGTAACTTTTACTTTCTTTCCTAATCACTGTCAAATCTTGATACTCCCCCTGTTATTTTCATCACATCAATTCTGCTTCTAATATATCTCGCAAGTTATCAACACTTTCATCAATGTATTCTAATGTCGATGTAATGCTGGCATGACCCAATAGCCTTTTCACAACATAAAGATTACGTTCTGGTGATTGCATCATATGCGTTGCGACAGTATGTCGAAAGCGATGTGGTGATATAATAAAGTTACATTCTGCTGATAAACGTTTGAAAAATGAGCGTAATGGATATTCTCCCATTATCTTGGGATGTTTCTTTCTTTTCATTAAATCAAACCATCCAACA
>NZ_NBVR01000009.1 GCF_002607735.1 Proteus alimentorum | reverse complement strand
CACGGTTTGGTGAATGCGGGTCTTGCACTGGCAAAAGGCGAAAATGCGATGGCACAAGCCACTGGCGCAATGACAGGGGAAACGGTGGGTATTTTATCGCATTCACTTTATGGCAAAACGCCAGAAGAGCTGACTGAGACTGAAAAGCAAAATATAAGCGCATGGGCAACATTAGCTTCCGGCATTGCCGGCGGTTTAATCAGCGATAATAGTGCAGGCGTTGCCAATGCCGCCCAAGCCGGGAAAGTGGTGGTTGAGAATAACTTATTGGGTGGAAATGAGCTAACACATACACAATTGGCTCAGGAATATGGTAAAGATAGGATGTCATGTGCCGAAAACCCTAATTCTGAATCATGCCAGAGAGGCAAAGCGCTACAACAAGCTTATATCTATGCTTTAGCTACAGGTAGTACGGGAAGCGTTTCTTTGCTTTCAACAAGTGCTCGAGTGATGTGGTTTATAGGTGCAGGTGCAAATTCAAGCGTACAATATATCGATTCAAAAAAAGTGAACCCAGTGAATGCAATAATTGCAGGTTGGGTAAATGTAATGACAATGGGCGAAGGGTGGAAAAGTACGGTTTTCTTTAATGCAGCAGGTGGAGCATTGACAAATACCATTAATGATGAGAGTGCAGTAATGGGAGCAATCACGACAGGAGGTGGAGCATTAATGGGGTATGGATTAGGTAACTTTATGGTAAAACCTGTCACTAATTGGATTGGTAAAATAATAACAAAAGGTAATAATCCCGGATTTAATGAAGGATTGAGAAAAAGTTTAGAGTCAGAGGTTAAGGGAAATTCTTATATTATGAAGGAAGTATCAGAAAGTAAAATTCCTTCTGGAGCAGGTAATATTGGTGGTAGTGGGGCTGCGGAAGTTAGTGCAAGTTATATGCAAGACATAATTAATAAAACGGAAGAATAACAATGAAAAGAATATTTTATATTATTGTACTTATTATGGTATTAATTATTTTATTTACTTTATTATTATTGATTGTTGCAATGGTTACTTATATTAGCATAGATTTATTCTTTTATTTTTATGCGGAAAGACCTATTTTATTTAGTTTGATTGAATTTAAACGAGCGTTAAGAATGAGCATAGGTGGAGGTATACCCGCAGGGATTGGCTTTGGAATTCTATATATAAAGGAAAATAAAAAATAATAATTTTACACCATTAATTCAGAATTTAATGAAGTATTGAGGAAATATTCAGAGTCAGAAGTTAAGGGAAACACTTATATTATGAAGGAAGTATCAGAAAGTAAAATTCCTTCTGGAGCAGGAAACTTGAGTAGTAGTGCTATATCTGAGTTGGGTGGTTTGTATATACAAAAAAAAGCTGAAGAGGAGAAAAAAGAGTGAAAATAATTTTTTTATTATAATGTTAATGATTATGTTTATATTTGTTTCATTTGTAAGTGTAATGATTTTTTATTTTTTAGTGGAGGTGTTTTTTTATTTTTATTCAGATATTTCAATATCATTTAAATTTAATGAAATAAAAAAAGCATTAAAAGTAAGTATTGGTGGAGGTACTATTATGGGATTGGGTGTTGGGATTCTATACATAAAAGAAAATAAACTAAAATAAATTTTTTTAAATAAAATTTTAAACTTTAACCTATTTTAGATTTTTTAACGTAAATTACTAATACTATGAGTATAAAATTAGTCGAATATTTACATTCGGTTTATCCAGAATTACCTACCGATGTTAGTTATATAAGAGGGTATTCTGATGAAGATATATCCAATGTGGAACGTCTTTATTATATTAGAATTGTAGGGCAACTTTATGATTTTTTAAAATGCATGGGCCGTTATAGTGGTGGTTTTTTTGGTGATGATCCACTCGTGTTTTATCAAAATCAAGAGACCATAAGAGGTGATATTTTATTTCAATTTGGTGGGAAAGAAGAACTGGCATCGCTCCAATGGCATGATTTATTAAAATAAAAACCATTCTTTATTTCATTGGAAATTTATACTCAGTATCTGTTTTTACTAACAGATTCAGATAATCCAGACCTTATATTTAATTATAATGAAAATGATGAATGTGTAGAGAAAACGAATTGGGATCTGAATAGTTATTTACAACATGTTATCAATGTTTATACACGACATTATCCGGTCGCTCCCCCTTTTGATCAACACGGAGAACTTATTATCATTTAAATGACAATAAAGATCCTATTTTAGGATAGGATCTTTATTGCGTACTGAGAATACTTAGCTATGCTGAGAGGTACTTACCATCTATTTGATAATAATTAAAATTACTGTCTATTTCTCATTGATTAAAAGAATGTTCAGAGCAAGGAGTAAAAAGAGATTCTTATATTATGAAGGAAGTATCAGAAAGTAAAGTTTCTTCTAATGCCGGTAATATTGGTGGTGGTTTTTCAGAGGAATTTTGGGCATCTAAATTGCAAGAGTTAATAGATAAAAGAGAAGAAAAATGAGAAAAATAAAAAAAATACCACTTTTTATTTTTGCTATTGTACTATACTCAATAATAGGTATGTTAGGCTTATTCTTAATAGGGATCATTTTTGATTTTTTTCTATTTATTTTTGATTGTTTTTATTTTAATACTCCTATTTCAATATTATTTAAAGATTATGAGGTAAAGAGGTTATTAAGAATGAGTGTGGGCGGTGGAATTACTCTTGGTATTAGTATTTTTATTATCCAATTAATGGAAATGAGAAAAAGATAATTTGATTTTTTTTATTAAATATTATTAATGATTTTATTTTAATATCATATTTATAATCGGCAGATTATATTTAAATATAAACATTAAATATGATGAGCCATGTAAAAACATGGCTAGTGCTTTATACATACAGGAAATGCTAGGTAATACACTGGGACGTTGCGCAGAATTTAGAGCTGCTAATGAGCTCATGCTGTCAAATCCTAATTTAAAAGTTAAAGATATACAATTTACACCAGCGGTTCGTCCTAGAACTGGCGAAGTTGTTCCCCGCTGTGACAATTGTACAAACATGTTTGGTGCTGAATAATGATGTATATGGATGAAGAGTTTTTAGAATCTAATGACCTAGATTGGTTCTCTTCTTATGAAAATGGGTCAATAGCTCACTTTGCTACAGGTGTATGTTGTCTGGTTCCGGAGAAAATAAGGGAGTCAATAGATAATTATGAAGTTATTTATGACTATTTTTATTCATTAAATGTGTTATCAGAAATAGAAATCATTGAAGAAAATCTACCGCAATTTTCAGATGAAACTCAACGTACACGCTATTTACGGTCATTTATCGAAATGTCTTCAAAAGGTATTTTTAGCTATGATTATAGGATTGGTGAAGGGTACAAATTAATATCAAAGCCTAAAAATGGTCTGAAATACGGTATGTTACCTGATTTTGTTACGCAGATATTATACATATTTCCTTGTGATATATTGCCAGAAGCAAAACTAATCACATCGATAATCTAAATAAATCCCGGCCTTGTGCCGGGATCTTCATTTTCAATATCAGTTATCCTGAACGAGCCGGATAATCAACTGCCCCCGTTCAACGGTGATATTCACCGCCTACCCGGTGGCAAATCCGGCCTCTTCCAGTCAGTTGCCCTTTAAGTGCAAACTGGGATGCTGGCTGTAATAGCGGGTCATACCCGTGTTGCGGTCTTCGTGGCGGGTACGGTTATAGCCCACCTTATAGTTGCGCCGGGCTTTTGAAATTTTTAAATCTGCATTACAATCGCGGTTAGCCATGGTAACTACTCCTGTTAGTTGCCTACGGTTAGCAGCGTTACCGGATGGCCGTCTGGTAATGCTGCACTAAATAAAATCGTCTTTCCTATAGCAAATTCTTTCTACGATGTCAGTAACTGCGTCATCTTCGAACGTTTAAGCAAACTGTCCATCAGCACAATCAACGCCTGCTGATCTTCATCGGATAATGAATCCATCTGAGTCACAAGTGCCTGTAAACGCGGATTATGTATCTGTGGCGGTGTCAT
Source organism: Proteus alimentorum (assembly GCF_002607735.1). GTDB lineage: Bacteria > Pseudomonadota > Gammaproteobacteria > Enterobacterales > Enterobacteriaceae > Proteus > Proteus alimentorum. The sequence goes on along the minus strand of NZ_NBVR01000009.1, from coordinate 10,105 downwards.
GGGTTCCAGCCCGACCAGTGAATTCAAGCCGTTACGGCATTTACGCAAGGCATTATGGGTGGCAATATTGTCACCGCGATTGCTAATGGCTCAGCGCCTTATCTTGCCAATGAAGTGAAAAACCAAATTCAAGGTAGTAGCGTTGAAAGTGATATTCAGCGCACAATAGCGCACGGTTTACTCAATGCCAGTCTTGCTCTAGCAAAAGGTGAAAATGCAGCCGCACAAACTGCGGGTGCAATGACTGGCGAAACGGTGGGTATTTTATCGCATTCACTGTATGGCAAAACCCCCGAAGAGCTTAGCGAAACTGAAAAGCAAAATATAAGTGCATGGGCAACGTTAGCTTCAGGGATTGCAGGTGGTTTAATTAGCGATAATAGCGCGGGAGTCGCCAATGCTGCCCAAGCCGGGAAGGTTGTGGTTGAGAATAATTATTTGAGTTTTGATGAGGCCCGTGCGTTTGATAAAGAAATGACGACCTGTAGAGCAGCAGGTGAGAATTGTCAGCTTATCATTGACAAATATGCCAAAATTCATGGAAAAAATTCAGAAAAATTTAGAAAGGCATGCCAAAGAAACTCATTAGAATGCACTGCTGGTTATGAAAGGCTTAAGCTGAATGGAGGGATTTCGGCAGCAGAAAGACCTACATGGCTTTACGGTTCTTTGGATAATGAAGAAGTCAGAAATGCTGTATTGTATATTAATAATCAGGATGTTGAATTTGCTAACAAGAACTCTGATAACTGGGATAGGTTTGGCTCCTTTATTGGAGAACCAGAGAATGTATTTGGATTGTATCTAGGTGGCAGGGCATTATTTAATTCAGCTGCCTCAGCGGAGGCTAAACTGATAGGAACTGGATTGAGTATGGGCGCAAATGCAGGTGTACAGGTTTACAATGGTAATACTGGAGATAAATTTGATTATCTGAGCTTCGGACTAGCCGGCTTTACAGGTTGGACAGGAACAGGTCGAAATCTACATTCAAATGTTCAATTAAATGCAGGTAGTGCTTATTTAGGGAGTGAAATAGCAGGAGGGAATTCAGAAGCTGCTGTTGTTTCAGCCACTTTTGGGGCTACATCGGGTTATGGTCTAACAACAGTATTAGTTAATCGTTGGGAGGCAAAATTAATAAAAGAACATTTTGGAATGTCTGCAAGTCGTTATGCATTACAATATACAGAAAAGTACAAATATTCAAATTTTATGACAGAAAGCTTTAAATTAAGTCCTCTCCCAGGGATTGTAAGTGGAGCAGTAGGTTCATTTGAATTAGAGCTAAGTGGTAGTCTATTAGGACGATATATTATGAAAAATAAGGATATTAAAGAGGATAACAATGAATATCAACATTATTTAGAATTAGATAAAGGTGCATATTAATGAAATTCTCAATATATTCCTTATTTTTTATGATTTTTATATATGGTTTATTTTTTTCTTTTTTATCTTTATCAGGAGAATGGTTTTTAACAGATCAAAGCATAAATCAATTAGATTGGGTGAATTCTATCAAACTAGGTGGCTTCATTGGTAGCAGTGTTGGAACAGTCGTTTGGATTGTTATGCGATTTAATATTCGTTAGTTTTCAATGAATTTTAAATATAAAAATTCATCACAGAGAGTATAAAACCATAGCGGTAGCGCTGAAAACACCACTCAATCTGCGATATCACAAGGTACATGGACAGTGCGTGATACTGACAATCAACAGCAAGATATCGCGCAATTAAGTCAAGACACCGATAACGCCCACAGTACGTTAACTAAAATCTTCGATAAAGAGAAAGAGCAAAACCGCCAACAGAAACAGCAGTTAGTGGGTGAAATTGGTGCGCAGATTATCGATTTGGCAACCACAGTTGATACTATTCGTGGCACTCATCAAGCGAAAGAAGAGTCAACATTAAATCGCCTTTCAGACACCGCTTACGACGATATCTGCCAAGCCCTTTCAGAAACGAAAGATAATGTGACTGAACGTGATGTTCAAAATTATCTCTTCCAACAACGCTTACAAGATCACACCAATCAATCCGATTTTGGCACGGGCGGTAAATACACCCGAGCAATTCAATCTGTTACGGCATTTACGCAAGGTATGATGGGTAACAACATTGTCACTGCAATTGCTAATGGCTCAGCACCTTATCTTGCCAATGAAGTGAAAAACCAAATTCAAGGTAGCCGTGTTGAAAGTGATATTCAGCGCACCCTTGCTCACGGTTTGGTGAATGAGGGTCTTGCACTGGCAAAAGGCGAAAATGCAGCCGCACAAGCTGCGGGTGCAATGACTGGCGAAACGGTGGGTATTTTATCGCATTCACTGTATGGCAAAACCCCCGAAGAACTGACTGAGACTGAAAAGCAGAATATAAGTGCATGGGCAACGTTAGCTTCCGGGATTGCCGGCGGTTTAATCAGCGATAATAGCGCAGGCGTTGCCAATGCCGCCCAAGCAGGGAAAGTGGTGGTTGAGAATAACTTTTTGCATGCTGAAAAAATCATTACTTTCGTTGGTGAATTCGCTAATGCAAAAACACCAGAAGAGAGAGAAAAGTTACAACAACATATTGATAAACTAGATAATAAACTTCAGACACAGGCTGAAGGATGGGGAATATCAACCAATGATATGAAGAGCGCTTTAGATAGCTTGAAAACATTGGAAGGGTTGTCTGATTGTAATGTGCAATGCCAAGAAATGGCTAGAGATTCAATATCTAAACTCGAGCCTGCATTAGAAAAAAGGATCGCTAATCATTCATCGCAAACAGAAAACCTAAAAGAGCTAACGGGTATTTTAGCGGCTGTGATTGTGATGAATGAAAATGGATTGATTGATGGACGAGCCACTACATCAGGAAGTTGGAAAGGGATATCTAGCAGTACAGGTTCTTTTAAGATTAATAATGCTGTACAAAGTGGCGGGCAAAAAGAGAAAGAAACTAATTCGATAATTAATCAACCCAATATAACAGTAATCTCACCAGAAATAGAAACCAAGATACTTACGGGACAAAGAGTTGGAAACTCAAATAAATTAATTGGGGGACATTCGCCTTCAGTGAGTAATGAAAATTTAAATTATGCTGTAGAAACAATAAAATTGAATCCAGACGGTACAAGAGTTGTGAAGTTTACTACTCAGTTTCCAGATGGGAACTTATCAAAAATTAAGACAAGTACACTTTTTCCAGAGAATTGGTCAGATAAAAGCATTATTGATTCTGTCAATAAAATTGGTAACTCCTCCGCTATTGGACAAAGAAGCTCAACAGGTGAAACGTTGCATCGTGGTATAATTAATGGTGTAGAAATTGATGTGATTAAAAAAGGAAATCAAGTTACAGCTGGGTATCCTGTTGGTGGAAAACCGACACCTGGCTTTAATCCAATCGATTGAGGCATATACATGTATAAAGAATTTGATTTATGTATTACTGATTTTAGTAATGATAATGAACCTGGAGATTATTGGTATGATTGTGCTGTTGTTGAATCTGCTAAAATTTTAAGTAAATTCAATGAGCCAGACTGGGCATGCCTATTTAATGAGTTAACGCATAAATCTATATTTTGGAAAACTAGATTGGTCGAATGTTTGGGGGATTTAAAAAATAGTCATGAGCTAAATATCATTTTATCACTCATTGATACTGATAATTATGATTTATTTATCAGTTGTGTCGACTCATTAAGATCTATGGATATACGCGGTTTATCTGAAGATGATTTGGGTAAGATTAATGATAAAATATACCATCTTGAGCAAAATGCTTCTTTACCAGTGAAAAGTATTTTAGAAAACTTTTCACGTAAGTTTAAGAGTAAATAATCCCTGTTTTACACAGGGATCTCTCTTCGCTGTCTACTCACTCCCTTCAGTCAACCGGATAATCAACTGTCCGGCTTGGCGAGTGAGGGTATAGTGAGTTCTCGCCTAAAATCATAATTTTTTCAATCACTTACTAATAATAGACGGTTGTGGTACAGGAGGTATCGGCTTTATTGTGGGTAGCCGAGCGAAAGGCTTTGAAGAGGGCGACCACACCTATTACACCAATAGCACATTAAATGCGGGGCAAACGCTCACATTACAAAGTGGTCAAGATACGACCTTAAAAGGCGCTCAAGCACAAGGCGATAAAGTTATTGCTAAGGTGGGCGGTGATTTACATCTTGAAAGCCAGCAAGCGATTGATGATTACACATCGAAGCAATCGAGTGAAAGTGCGGGTGGTAGTGTCAATGTAATGGGCACACCGGGAGGCTCGGCAAATATTTCGTTTAGTCGCGATAAAATGGACAGCAAATACCGTTCAGTGGAAGAACAAACGGGCTTATTTGCAGGCAATCAAGGGTTTGATATTAGCGTGGGTAAACATACCCAACTTGATGGTGCCGTGATCAGCAGTAAAGCCGATACAAAAAATAATCAGTTAGATACGGGCACATTAGGCTTTAGTGATATTCATAACTACACAGAATATAAAGTTGAACATCAATCTGGGGGAGTAAGTACTTCAGGTGGTGTTGAAGGGAATATGTTGGCGAATATGGGGCATGCGTTAGCCATGGCGGGCAACCATAGTGACAGTGCTGAAAACACCACTCAATCTGCGATATCACAAGGTACATGGACAGTGCGTGATACTGACAATCAACAGCAAGATATTGCGCAATTAAGCCAAGACACTGATAACGCCCACAGTACGTTAAATAAAATTTTCGACAAAGAGAAAGAGCAAAACCGCAAACAGAAACAGCAGCTAGTGGGCGAAATTGGTGCACAGATTATCGATTTGGCAACCACAGTTGATACTATTCATGGCACCAATATTGCCAAAGAAGAGTCAACACTCAATCGCCTTTCAGACACCGCTTACGACGATATTTACCAAACCCTTTCAGAAACTAAAGATAACGTTACTGAGCGTGATGTTCAAAATTACCTTTTCCAACAACGCTTACAAGACTATACCAACCAATCTAACTTTGGTACGGGCGGTAAATACAACCGAGCTATTCAAGCCGTTACGGCATTTACGCAAGGCATTATGGGTGGCAATATTGTCACCGCGATTGCTAATGGCTCAGCGCCTTATCTTGCCAATGAAGTGAAAAACCAAATCCAAGGCAATAGCGTTGAAAATGATATTCAGCGTACGCTTGCTCACGGTTTAGTGAATGCGGGTCTTGCACTGGCAAAAGGTGAAAATGCGATGGCACAAGCCACGGGTGCGATGACAGGCGAAACGGTGGGTATTTTATCGCATTCACTTTATGGCAAAACCCCCGAAGAACTGACTGAAACTGAAAAGCAGAATATAAGTGCATGGGCAACGTTAGCTTCAGGGATTGCAGGCGGTTTAATTAGTGATAATAGTGCGGGAGTCGCCAATGCCGCCCAAACCGGGAAAGTGGTGGTTGAGAATAATTGGTTGAGTACCAACCAGCTAGATAATTTTGCCCATCAAGCAAGGAATTGCGTTGGTGATGCATGCCAGAAAATTATTCGTGATATGGTAGATACCAATATTCGCCAACAGGAAGAAATCAAAGTCGTTTGTTCTAAGTCTCCAGAACAGTGTCAAAAGCAGTATGGTTATCTAGTTGAACAATGGAATGCTTTTGATATAGCAATAAAACATCTTGCAACAGACAAATCATTGCCTAATGAATTTCGTGATTATCTACCTGCGGTGTATATGTTGAGTATGGATGCAACAGGGATTACAGTTGAACATAAGTGGGCTAAACGATTTGAGGCTATGGGGCTTGAACCAGAAGAAGCAGGTTTGATAGCGATGGCACTTCCCGGAATGATTAATGGTGGGAGTGGTAAGGGAAATAATAAAGGCGGAAATTCAAAACAAATTATTAATGATAAAATTAAAGAAAATGTAACAATAAGCCAAAAAGGAAATCAATCTTCTAATTTTAAAGATCATTTATCTAAAGAGAATGAATTAGTAGGTAAATGGAATGATACTAATCAAGCACATAATTCTGTTAACTATCCTAAATTAAAAGGTGAATTAAATAGCCAAAACCTTAATTATATAGTTAAACAAGATCCAAGATTAGCTGCTGTAATTAATGGAGATAATGGTAAGGTTAACTATGGTATAGGAACAGGCTTGATGAGTGCCGATGGGACTCGAATTTATAGGTACCCAGCCGAGAAAAAAAGGAGCACTTACGCTTCAACTGGTATTCAGGCAAATTTTGAGATGTTTAAAATAAATCCAACGACAGGGGATAGGGACCGTGTCGGTAATGGACATTTAGATATAATACAATGAGGAATTGATTTGAAAGCAATATTAAAAGGATTATCTAACGATTTTTATGATGTAGATAGTTATTATCCTGATGATGACAAGTGTTTTTCTTTGAGTTTATTACTGAGCATAGGCTCAGAGGATAGCAATGGTGCTGATAATTTTGATCTGTTTGTTTGTTCTCCTGAATGGATTTCGAAGAATGTATGGGAACCTCGTATATTCAGGCACACGCTTATTACACGTGCATATAATATTAATGAGATAAAAAAAATTATTGAGAGCCATATTGCCAAATGTGATGGCAATTCATGGTTAGAAGTAGCAGAAAAACTATCTCGTTATTTTGCATGGGAATATGAGGATTATCAATCTTAAAAAGTTTCCTAACCCAATACTAGAATTTTTACTGACCAAACTCCCCTTTAGCCAATCAGATAACTAACCTAAATATCTTATTGGCTAATAAAGGTAGTAGTTGAATGTGCTATAAATGAAAAAGCTCGGTTCGATCCGTTTTCATAAATGAATCAGAAAAATAGTATATTAAGGGATGGTGAAATTTATACTCGTATTGGGAAAATATTTTATTCTACTCCCCTAGAAGAAGTTAAAAAAATTATTTTAGATGCAGAGTTCTCTGGCAATAATGATTGCGTAACATTTTTATTTTATTACACAAATAAAAAAGTAGAAAAGTCGTCTAGTAGTTATAATGTGGATTGTTATTTGATGGATAATATAATAGATTTAAATTAATTTTTTGTTAATAATAATTTAGCCAATGATAAACTTTTTTGGGAAAATATAAACCAATCTAAGACTTAGAAATAATATCTATTAATATGGAGATTAAATATAAATTATATTAAGCAATAGCCTTATCTTAAAAGTAGGGAAATAATTAATGTAATATTATCTGTTGATCAATATGGACAGTGCGTGATACTGACAATCAACAGCAAGATATCGCGCAATTAAGTCAAGACACCGATAACGCCCACAGTACGTTAACTAAAATCTTCGATAAAGAGAAAGAGCAAAACCGCCAACAGAAACAGCAGTTAGTGGGTGAAATTGGTGCGCAGATTATCGATTTGGCAACCACGGTTGATACTATTCGTGGCACCAATATTGCCAAAGAAGAGTCAACACTCAATCGCCTTTCAGACACTGCTTACGACGATATCTACCAAGCCCTTTCTGAAATTAAAGAGAATGTTACTGAACGCGATATTCAAAATCACCTCTTCCAGCAAGCATTACAGAATTATACCAACCAATCTGACTTTGGTACGGGCGGTAAATACACCCGTGCAATCCAAGCTATCACTGCATTTACACAAGGTATGATGGGTAACAATATTGTTACTGCGATTGCTAATGGCTCAGCGCCTTATCTTGCCAATGAAGTAAAAAACCAAATTCAAGGCAGTAGCGTTGAAAGTGATATTCAGCGCACCCTTGCTCACGGTTTGGTGAATGCGGGTCTTGCACTGGCAAAAGGCGAAAATGCGATGGCACAAGCCACTGGCGCAATGACAGGGGAACTCGTTAATTTTGTAAAAAATGAAAATGAACAAAGTGCCCAAAGTATTTTCAATTCAGCGACTTTTGGGGCAAGAGTTGCATTAGGAAGTAAGGAAGGTTTTGATAGTATTGGTATATCAGGGCCCTCTAAAGATTCAGGGATCACAGTTAGAACGACGGCGATTCGGGGTAATGAGAATAATAAAAAGCCAACACCAGAGCAGGATAATAAAGAGTCTCAGAATAAGATAGAACCAGGAAAACAAGCCTCTGGTAGTAAAGGAAATTGGAATAAAGAATTAAATAAGCCTAAGCAAAATATGGTTTATACTGTTGATGGAAATAAAGTTTATCAAACAGATTCTTTAGGTAGAGTGACATCCGTTACCGCTACATTAGAATTAAATAAAAGTGATAGAAATGGTTACCAGCAATGTAAAGTTGGGAAATGTGGTGATACGGGGGATGATGGTGGACATTTAATCGCAACAAGATTTTCAGGGCCTGGTGAAAAAATAAACATGGTGCCAATGAATTCTAATTTAAATCGTAGTGAATGGAAAAAAATGGAGAATATATGGGCAAGATCGTTAAAAGAGAATAAAGAGGTAAATGTTAAGATAGAGCCTGTATATATAGTGATAAACCAAGCAGTATTAACGTTACATACAAAATAGGGAATGAACACCCTATAGAAAGAACGTTTATTAATGATTCTAAAGGTGAAAAATGAAAACAGATCAGGAAATATATAATAATATAGGTGCGTTATTATATAATATAGCTCCTAATGATGCTAAAAAGATAAATATGAGGGCTAATTTATCCGTTGAAGGTAATACATGTGAATATGAATATGATTATCTTGATAATGAAAATTCATTGAAATGGCTTACAGCTGGTGGTGTTGCAAATACAAATATGCTTCACTATTTGGTTGAGTTACGAAAGTATTATATAGAAAATAATTTAACTAATGGTCTATCTATTTGGAAAGGCTGTGAAGTGACTTTAGATTTGGAAACAATGAAAATTAATATCGACTTCAAGTACGAAGATTAAAGTAAGATATTCTGAAATTGTAATTTGCATTGTGTATTTGCCTGCTTTAAATGTGTTAATTCCCACTTAAAAGTAGGCAATTGCAACGAAAGTTTTTAAAGTATTTGTGAACTGAGTTCGTAAAAAAATCAATAATCGAAGCTGGCTTTAATAAGTTTATTCGAAAGCTTCTATTGAATCGCCTAATATGAGTTAAATAGGGAGTGGGCATAGTATCCGGTAATAATTGTTTAAAACTGCGTTGTTTATAATATTGGTTAACTTTAAATAAAAAATATACTCTTGGCTATATAGAAAAACAAGTTGAGAATATGAGTATTCCAATATTATCTACGGCTATGAGTGGGTTAGTTCAATATTCCAACTTTAAATTTAGAAAAAACATCATCTAAACTGATTAGTGAAATTAATAAACGTTACCAGTTCCTAATATCTAATGATGAATTTTTAAAAAAGTTATATATAAATGATTATGAATTGTTTGAAGACGAATTTTATAAATAAACTTCTGCTAAACAACCATCCAATCTGCGGTATCACAAGGCAGATGGACAGTCCGTGACGTTCAAAATTAACGCTTACAGGATTATACCAACCAATCTGACTTTGGCACGGGCGGTAAATACACCCGAGCTATTCAAGCCGCCACGGCATTTACGCAAGGCATGATGGGTAATAACATTGTTACTGCAATTGCTAATGGCTCAGCGCCTTATCTTGCTAATGAAGTGAAAAACCAAATCCAGGGTAATAGTGTTGAAAATGATATTCAGCGCACCCTTGCTCACGGTTTGGTGAATGCGGGTCTTGCACTGGCAAAAGGCGAAAATGCCTTAGTGCAAGCCACGGGTGCGATGACCGGCGAAACGGTGGGTATTTTATCGCATTCACTGTATGGCAAAACCCCCGAAGAGCTTAGCGAAACTGAAAAGCAAAATATAAGTGCATGGGCAACGTTAGCTTCAGGGATTGCAGGTGGTTTAATTAGCGATAATAGCGCGGGAGTCGCCAATGCTGCCCAAGCCGGGAAAGTGGTGGTTGAGAATAATTATCTGACTAATAAAGATGTGCTCGATATGAGGCAAGCGCTGATAGAAGCGAGCAAAACGGGTTCAGATAAAGAAATAATTTATGCAAAATACCGTGAAATCAGTGAAAGGCGTAGACAAGAAGCAATAGCAGAGGGTAAAGAGGGAAAAATTCCTGAGACGATTGC
>NZ_NBVR01000007.1 GCF_002607735.1 Proteus alimentorum | reverse complement strand
CCCAAAAGGCGCCATCAGTTAAACTAATGGGTATCCCCATCCAATTGAGGATCGCCGATTTTATTCGGCTCTTTTTTTTCATGTTACGCATTTAGATCCCCACAATAATTGGGTTATCAAAGAAACCATCAATATCCCCTTCATCCTCGAATTCCCCTTCAGAAACCCCAATCGCCATTGCTGATGCCACCACACCATCAATTCGACCAGTGCTTTTTTTCTTGGCAAAGACGCGGTTATCTTTTTGGTCAGCCTCAAGCACAGCGGATGCGGCATTCCATCTCAAACAAGGATTGGCGTGGATCTCAATCTTCTTGTCATCAATGAGCTGTTCAAATAGTTCGATAGAGTGTGGCATCCATAGCCCTGAATCTTTAGCTTTGTAATATCCTTGTCCATGCGGAGTTAAAGGAACCGTCACACCCGCTTCATCGAGTTTGGGTTCAAGGTATTTAATGCGATAAGGGTCAAAGGCAATGGCTCTCATGCTGACGTGCATCGCCATTTCAGCAATGCGTTCTGCCACAAATTCATACCTCACCGCATTCCCTGGCGTGGTATGCATAAAACCTTGCCTTACCCATAAGTCGTAGGGCACTCGGTCGGTTTTTGCTCTATCCAATAAGGTGTCTTTAGGGGTCCAAAATTCGACATAAAGACGTTTAAGACGAGGGAAATACAAGGCTAATGCGGTTAAATCTTTGGTTCCTGATAAATCCAATCCGCCATAACACTCTTCACCTTGAAGATCATCAAATGTGAACGTGTTTTCACATCGCATCCATGTTTCACTGTTAATCCACGGATTATCGGCATCCACCCACTGACAAAAATTAAGTCGACGCACAATGCTTTCTTTCGCGGGCATACCTCGGGCTTGTGTCACTTGTTCGCGTAAGTAGCGATCAGAAAAGGTGTAGTCCAATGACGGATTGGCTTTCCCCCAGCAAGATTCATCCTTAAAGGGATCATCGCCTTCATCCAGTGAGCAAATATAGGAAAAGAAACTGTCGTCTTCGATAGTGCCTTCGGCGACTTTTCGTCCGTATTCATGGTAGTCATAACACACACTGGTTTTATCATGGCCACTGTTGGTGATCATAAATATCAAGGCTTGCCGCCGACCTTTTGTACCCGCTCGCATCATCTCGACGGCAGTATTATTTTTATGCTCATGGATTTCATCAATCAACGCACAATGGGGACGAGGCCCTGATTGCCCATCATCTGAGCTAATCGGGCGAAAGAATGAACTCGTTTTCAAATAAGCCAAGTTCCACTCTTTGCCTGTTCCGCCTGATTTGGTGATCCGCTGACTTAATGCGGGAGATTGATCAACCATCGCCACCGCATCACGAAACAAAATCATGGCTTGGTCTTTTTTCGTAGCTGCTGCATACACTTCAGCACGCGGTTCACTGTCTGCGACTAAACAATACAACCCAACGCCACCTGCCATCGGGGATTTTCCTGAACCTTTGCCTGATTCAACGTACACCATGCGAAACCGGCGTGTACCATCAGTCATTTTCCAGCCAAAAATGGAGCCAATCACAAAGCATTGCCAAGGCAATAAAATAAACGGTTTTCCTTCATGCTCCCCGCCATTGAGCTTTAAGACTTTCGCGAAAAAATCGATCACCCTTTTGACAGCCTCCACATCCCAGACTAATCCTCGTTGCTCGGCTTCGTTTAAGTCTTTGAGATGACGTGCACATGCATGACGAATATCAGGCCCCGCTAAGATTTTGCCTTGATGCACGTCTTGCGCGTATTGTNTTGACAGCCTCCACATCCCAGACTAATCCTCGTTGCTCGGCTTCGTTTAAGTCTTTGAGATGACGTGCACATGCATGACGAATATCAGGCCCCGCTAAGATTTTGCCTTGATGCACGTCTTGCGCGTATTGTGTTGCCGGATCAACCGAAATATTGGTTGAGCGGATCTTCCTCTTCTTCTCCACCATCCATCTTCACCTTCGAACGAGCAGCGGGGGTTAAACCAAACTCGACTAAATAACTTTTAAAACGGCGATCTGCATCAGCCAACATGGCTACGGCAGGATTCGCTTTAATTAAAAAATCCCCTAGTTGGGTTTTTGTGGTATATGTCCGACCTTCAATGGCAATGGTGTCTCGTAATTGAAGAATATCGGCGTAGATATCACACAGTCGTTCTAACGCCAGCGTGTCAGCCACGGTTAAAACGCCCATTCCATCGAGTAATAAGGTTAATTTTGCCCACGCCATTTTCCCCCAATCCGTTAAATGTTCGGGGGGGCTTGGTATTTCACGTTTAGGTTGGGGTTCTTTATCGTTGAGTTTTCGTTTTCCCGGATTACCGGTGACCACCTTCAAGTGAGTCGGTTTCGGGCGTCTTCCTGCCATCGGAACCTCCCAGAAAAAAACTTTTCATTTCGCGGTTGTGCGCACAAATGAGGGCGCTAGGTAATCAGGGCGAAAGTGTTTGAACTTTTACCCCGCCCCCACCCTGTATTCATGGTGTTATTGATGCCAATGAGAATTGGGATCGAGTGGAATGCCATCCGCATTACAGCCAATGACTTTGCCACTCTTTTCGATACGTTGTTTTGTTGAGTTATGATGCAGTTCGCATAAGCTTTGAAAGTTCTTTGTATCCCAGAATAAGGCTTGAGCTTTTGCGATACGTTCTTTATCGCCTGATTCAAGTGCTTCTTTAAGACGATGCGGAATAATGTGGTCAACTATTGTGGCAGCAGTAATACGTCCTTGTTCTTCGCACATGACACAGAGCGGATGTTCATTAAGAAACGCTAATCGCACCTTAGCCCAGCGCCCACCATAAACATTACGTTTTTTCATGATTTATTCCATCACAAATTTTCCCCAATAAAAAAGCCACCAGCGGTTAACTGATGGCTATCTGTATATACCACTCAATAAATGACGTTTGTAGATGATGTCTCTCCATCGTCACGCCCCTTCTTCTACCTACAGCTGACGTTGCTGATAATGACCGAAAAATAACAAAACAGTGGTATTCGTTGTTTTTGACTTCTCTTACACACTCAATGTGAGGAGAACATGTCATCGTTAATGTATGAGAACAGCGACAACGCAACGCATTAAAACATCATTACAAGAGGATTATTTTCTAAAAAATAGCGTTGATTATTAACAGATTGGTTTAGTCGATATTGGTAATCTATTGTTTTCACTCATACTAGTGAAAGCCCTGTGGGAGCCCAAACTCACAGGGTTATTTTTATCTTGCGTTTTTTATTTAGGTAAGAAATAGGTTAATCAGAATTATCAATCTGGTATATATACTTACTTAAGCTATACTAACTAAAATCAACCTCGCTATACTCTTACTGATTGGTGTTTAGTTAGTTTGCCCATGCACCCATGCTGGGCTTTTTTTAGTTCACACACTCCACTCTAATGTAATCCTGCAACCCTTTAATCATCTGTTCTGACTCTGCAATTCGCTCTCTGAGTAACCAATAATTTCTGATAGCGGTGTCAGTAGGTCTGGCGGTGGTTGCATAAGCCAAGCGGGTGGCGGGAGTGGTTTTGACTTTGGGACACTCGGCTTTGATGTACACCCGCTCAGGATGATGCTCGCTAATATCACGCAAGCGACTAATTTCATTCTTAGCATTCGCCAACTCCTGCGTATATTGAATATCCAGTTGGTTTAATCTCATTATGCGTGCTTGATAATCAGTATTAATAGACTTCTGTTCTTCGAGAGCCACTGTCAGTTTTTTGTTGGTATCTATCAGTGAATTAATCCTGTTAGCTTGCCTGTTAATCACCCAATAGCCACCCACAATAATGCCTACCATCGCAATGACGGCATAGAGTTTCCCGTATTTCATGATTAGTACCGATGATGAGAGAGTGCAATCTGACAGCGTTTTTCTAAACTCACTTGGTCTTTAGTACATGAGTTATCAATCAAGAGATAAATACCACCAGCGACTGTGATGAGTAATATGAGGATAAAGCTGATAATGATGATTAAAGGTTTCCATAACATAGTGCTGACTCCGCTTCTCGACGACTGACAAGCCCTCGCCAAACCTTTCCACCCGCATATACCCAACGTTTTATTTCTTCACAGGCACCCGCTCTATCATCCGCATTTAATTTCTTGAGTAATGTTGAGCGAGCAAATGCTGTCATTCCTACATTAAAAGCAAAGGAATATAAAGCGGCTTTGGTGTAGTCATCGAGTGGTACTTTGATTAATGCATCGACTTGCTGTCGTGTCTTAATAAAATCGTTTTGTAATAACGCATCACATTCTTGTTGTGTGTATATCTTGCCTTGAATAATGTCTTTACCTGTGTGTCCGTAACAAACCGTTAGAACGCCTGCCACATCACGATAAGGCTCATAACGCACACCCTCAAAATGGGCAATGACAACTAACGCGATTGCTGTTGCTCCCGCTGTTGTTAGCGCAGCTATTTTCTGTTTGAGAGACATTAAATATCCTTTGGCGCTTTTACCATTAATTCAGCAAGCCTTTTTAACGTTTCTGTCGGGTTTTGTGGATCAACATGACGAACAAGCTCTTCAAATAATTCAGTGCGTTTTCGTTGCTCTCGACGAGTCATAAAATAAGTAGCTAAACCAAGAAGCATGCTAAACGCCATCCCGATAACAAATCCCCATTCATATAATGAGAGGCTGGCAAAAAATGCCGTTAAGCCCGCTGTTCCATAAGTAACATTGGTTAATTTTTCCATACACATATACACCCCTACGGAGTGCCCATTAATGATTAATATAAAGAGAAATTATTAAGAGATTTTCGAGATGATTTATAAAAATATAGTAATTCTTATTTATTACTGTACATATTTATAAATTTATTCATAAAATAATAAATAATATTTATAAAACGGAGTAATCAAGTGCGATATATTATTTTATTTCTTATTTCTTTATTTTTTATAATTACTTTCATTATAATAACCAATAATGATAAAAATCAGTCAGTTAAACAAACAACTCAAATCGAGAACGATATAAATAAAAAATCAGAAAAGTGCACATTTTATTCACCAATAAAAACAAAACGACTAGCCTGGATAACACTAACTCATAAATCCCCATGCTCTTAGGTGTAAATAATCATTACCAGTGTTATTATAATGGATAATATGAATAGGCATTTTCAAATCATAATTAAATTAAATACCATCAAATTAGATAGTATTTAAATTCAGCTATATACCTTTTGTTAAAATATTATGATCCTGTTACTATCAAATCCATATGATGTTGCAAAATTAATATATTCATTCAACAAATTTGATGGCATGGTCGGTGTACGTGATAATATCCATAAATAATCTTTATCTGGCCCTACAACCAAAGAATATTGATAATTCTTATCCAATTTGATGATATTATATCCACCATAGAATGGACCAAAAAATGATACTTTTAATGCACCTTTATTAGATGAATCAACAAAATAAGCCTTACCGATACTTTCTTTCCAGCGATGTTTATTTTGACTCCAACCTCGATTAATAACCTTAACACCACCATCATCTCGTAATGAATAATTTGCGGTAACTTTCGTTAAGCCTTTTTCAAAACGATTATCTATTCTAGCTACCTCATACCACTGCCCAAGATAACGTGATAGCTCAAAATTATTAACAGGCTTAATGTCACTCGGAGGAATAACATTGCATCCAGTAAGAATAAATGAACTTAAAAAAGTGACAAAAGAACGTATCATATTTTTCTCCTATCAATAAGTTTATTATAATCCATAACGTAATCTTAAGGATTGAGGATAAGGATGAAAATATCTCTGTTTGCTCAAATAATTATCAGGATACTCGGATAGATAATGATTAATTAATGTTAAAGGTGCTAATAAAGGCTGTATTCCTTGACGGTATTCTAAAATCAATTGACTTAATGCTTGTCGCTGATTTGGTGTTAAATAGCGCTTAAAATACCCCTGTATATGCATAAGAACATTGGTATGATTACGTCGTGTTGCTTGGTGCTGTAATAATGTCATAAATCTATTTCGATATTCATCAAAAAAAGCTTCCAATGAATGCCATTCTTTATTATTAGCAACAAAGCGACCTAACTCTCTATAAAGAGGTTGTGAATGAGCCAATAAGAGCAGTTTATATCTTGTATGAAAATCGATTAAAGACTGACGAGTAAATGCGTTCATTCTCAATTCATTCAACTCATCCAGTGCAAATACACGTATAACAAAATTTTCTCTTATATGAGGATCATTCAATCGCCCATCTTCCTCTATTGGTAACCAAGGCATCATTTTTTTCAGATTTTCTGTAAAAATACCCGTCCCTGCTTTCCGATTACCATTACCAATAGGATCATATACACGAACACGCTCTAATCCACAACTTGGTGATTTTGCACAAACAATATACCCACTAAACTGATTAAATTTCTCTAAATACTCAACAGAATACCGATTCATCTTTTCAGTTAAATCACCTTCACTCCCGTTACTAAATTTTAATGCAATTTCTCCTGAATTTGATTTAACTAATCTTAGTGCGGGTCTTGGTGTAGGTAAACCAATAGCCATCTCAGGACAAGCCGATTGATATTCAAAATAATCAGATAGTTCATCTACGGCAAGATGAAAGCGCTTATGACCACCATCAAACCTAACATTATTCCCTAATAAACAAGTGCTAATCCCTACAATAATTTTTTTACCAACAAAATTATTTTTGTGAATATCTGTAACAGAGTTAAACATTCTTACTACCTCATATGAAACATTCATATAATCTGATTATAGTAAATCATAACTGTATTCATATTAGTAAGATTATGCTTTTTTTACTACTTTTATAATTTTAATTAGGTTTCAATCTTTCAGCACTAGAAATATATAATGCAATAACAAGTAGCAGTATCGTTCCTGAGTAAACAATAAGTAACTGAGGATTTTTATGTTCAACAACAATTAACCTAATTACCGCAGTTATTGCAATATAAATAAAATATTGCAATGGAAAGTGATAATTCGACTGAAAATATTTAATAATCAATGCAATAAATTCAAAATAAAGAAAATAAATGATAAGTCCATCAACTAATAAATAAATTGAAACTGGATCACTAGCTGTAAACAATAAATTAGCAAGGATAATAGTTTCTTTAACTAAAAAAATTATTAAAATAATTGCAAGCAATATCAGGCCAACACTACTAATCCATTGTAAAACTCGACTAATTACTTTTGTTTGATTTAGTCCTGTCATAATAACTCCTAAGAGTTTATGCTCCTAATATCAAGTTTTCTATAGATTAAAATAAAAAATAGATGAGAAGCTTTATATTTAATTAGGCCGCCATCAAGGTATCGAACCTCGACTTTTAGTTTAAATAAAACTAAATACTCTCCCAGTTAAGCTAATGGCGGAATGAATTTACCTGAACCAACGAACTATCACAAATGCAACTAAGAGCAATAAAGCAATGATAATTACATTCCGTAAAAAAGCGGGGATTCGGTATAATAGCGCAGACCAATTCATAGGCATCTCCTTAGGAAATTATTCCTTTAGATACCGCATCTATTTTCGATAAAAACTTGCAAATGCAAGGTTTGCTGTTGATAGCAATGAGGTATGTTTACTTTCCTAAGTTTACCACACACTAATGAATATGTACGTTTTAAAATATAAAGGGATCATCTTTAAATTTAAGCAACAAAAAAACCCCGCCAAAGCGAGGTTCTATATATTCAACTATTTAACGCTTAACTCATTTGAGCAGCCATTACACTCTTACAAAAAATACATTTTGCGCCGTGTGGATTGTTCACTGTAACATCAAATTGTGATGTTCTATATTGTGAACCGCTACAACAAGGGCATTTAAAATAGAGGCGAATAGTAATAGCGCCTTTAGAGAGCCACCACGTTGCCTGCTGCTGGGCCTTTCATACCATTTTCAATGGTAAATGAAACTTCTTGGCCTTCCATCAGAGATTTGAAGTCATCACTCTGAATTGCAGAGTAATGTACAAATACATCTTTACTTCCATCTTTAGGAGTGATGAAACCAAAACCTTTATCATCGTTAAACCATTTTACTGAACCAGTCATTGTATTAGACATAGAATTTCCTTTAATTTATTTAATTTGCCATAAGGCATATGAGGGTTTGTTTTTTATTTTTACTTATGGGAATTAATTAGAAGGAATTCGCAATGAAGTGGTATCGAGGATAACGCTAAACGGTGAACAACTTTAAACTGACTAACATAAATAGGCCTGTACTTCCAAACCAGTGACGTTATTAAGCCATAGAAAAATTCAGATAGCAAACTTTATTTTTGCAATAAAAGCACTTGTGTGTCCTATCAAGAATGAAACCCTATTAAAAAGTGCCGACTCACAGCTCTTGTGAAAGTCAGGTGCTGTGATTGATTCTGTTAGTCGGCATATACAGAAAAGACCACCGAAATAGCCTTTAGATCTAGAAAGTAATTTTATTGATTATGGTTTAACGCTATAACGACTAGCAATCGCCACTCTATTAAACGCACCTATAATTATTGAAATCCATTCAATTGAAGCTAATTGTGCCTCATCCCAATATTTAGCAGATTCTTGATAGATATCATCAGGCACATGCTCGTTATGAATAAGGTTCACTGACTCAGCTAAAGATAAAGCAGATTTCTCTTTTTCTGAAAAATACTCAGTTTCCTTCCATGTGGCAACCAATGCTATTTTATCAATACTTACACCACATTTTTGCGCATCCTGTGAATGAAGTCTTACACAGAAAGCACAACCATTTATTTGTGAAAGCCTTAACTTTAGCAGATGAACAAAGCCTTCCTCGAGTCCAGCTAATATTGCTTGTTCATCAATATTATTACTCATATCAATTAATTGACCATATGCCTTAGCATTTTTTTTCGATAGTGACACTCGGCTATTCATACATACTCCATAGATATATCTAATATCTGGATATACAACCAGTTTTTTACAAATATCTTTATCATATTTGTGTCATGTACATAAGTAATTCAAATGAACATTAAACTACTAGCATTGATTGTGATTTATTCGGAATAACCAAGCATGTGAACCCGTAAGCAATCTTTACAGGTTGCAGATAATAAAAAAGACCGCCTAAGCGATCTTTGAGAGATTTATAACAGATTAAGGCTGAACTTCCTTATCTACTCAGCATCTTTTTCTTTAGTTAAGCAATAACGCAAATTTTGTCTAATCGCTTCAATTGACCAGATCCAAAACGCTGTTCCGACAAACTCAGAAACTAATGCTTGATAGCCTGCTGTCCAAAGCCAGCCAGATAGTCCTAATAATGGTACAACTAAACCATGAGCAAAAACAGAAACACCAATACCAAAACAAATACCGTGTAATAATTTAACCTTTGGCAAGTATTCAGCAATAACACAATATATCACAGCGATAACTATTGAGAATAATATATGAACACCATTACCGCCCCAATTAATACTATATCCCATCCAATGATAAGTCATAGTATCTATATTTAATCCTAGCTTTTCTAATAAGACGACTGGAGGTGGTGTCGTTTCAAGTGTTCTTGGTGGAATTAGGTCTTCAAAACCAGATTTTACTAAAGCTGAAAAGATACCCGCTATAATACCAACGTATATTGCTATACCAATATGCCTAGAACTTTTTTTCGTTAATTTAAACAAATCAATCATTATATATACTCGCTCTATAAATTGAATATTATGAGTATAGTAGAGATAAGAACATCTGTTTATAATTTTAATTATTAGTTAAACACTATATATTTAGACTTATAGGATAACAATAAATGTCATTTTAAATATAAACGAATAATCAATAAATTATTTAAAAAAGAAAAACCTCTCTAAAACGAGCTTCATAAGCTAGGTGACCATGTAGTTACTCTTATCACAATATCAATTATCTTACGATCGTAAAGTCTTAAAACGATTTTTTTCTACATATCGATCCATTTCCAATGGAATATCAAGCATCATCAACATTCCTTCAATGATACCTTCCCCTTTTTGTAATTTTTTTCCAATGTAAGTATCAGAGCAATGATGTTTTTCTGCTAACTGAATGAAGGTCATTCCAAATAAATAATAATCGAGCAATAGATCATGCATATCACTGTTTTTTTTATTTAATTGAGCCATACAACTGGAAATTATCATTGCATCATCTTCACAGCACTGAGGACGGGATTTAACTTTATTAGGTATTAATCCTTTAAAACCTGCTGCGATAGAATACCATTGAACTAATTCAGTATTATCAGCACACCACGCTCCCCAACGTGATAAAACTTCCTGTATATCTCTCATGCTAATACTCCCCATGCAGTATACACGTTAAACCAACGCCCCTATTCCTAATGAACGGTTTAAAAAATGAAGTAACAATTCTAGTTGATTACCATAAGTGGCTTCCCATTGTTTGGGGTCACGATGTAACTCGTCATGGTGAGTTCGGCATAATGGAATGGTGAATAAGTCATGAGCTTTCGTTCCCATACCTCCCATACCATGGCCGATAATGTGATGTGGATCGTCAGCTTGTTGTCCGCAAACACAACAAGGCTGTGTTTTCACCCATTGAAGCCATTGGGAATTCTCCCAACGTTGCATTTTAGGTTTCAAAAGGAATGACGCTGGTGGCTCAGGATCGATAGCAACTTTTATGACTGGTCTTATCATGTCTAATCGTTCATTCATTGTTGATAGTGCTGTTACATTGCTTGGAATAATATCTGCTTCAGGAAAACCACCATGTACCCTGCGCTCTTTAGGTTTTTCAGACCAATCCAAAATTTGACGTAATATCGCATCAGGTAATTCATCAACCAGTTTATGCATCACAGCAAATGAGAAAAAATCGGGTACTGTCAGCTGGTGGCCATTATCCAATCTTAAACGACTGCGAATAGTGTCTACCATCCAAGCAATACGATTTTTATGAGCCAATTCAGCAACCCACTCAGCTGATGAATGACGAATATGATTATCATGGTACCAACAAGTCCGTATCACACCGTCTTTATGCCATGTGGTTGTTAATTCATGGTGATGATAACTGTCATGCTTATCGTTAATCTGACAACAATGGATATTTCTGCCTATCCACATATTCATCGATGACAATCCCCCCATAACTTGGATAACTTTTTTATTATTCAAAAAATCAACAATGCCCTTGTTATCCAATAATGGCTGTTCATTTCCTGTTAATGCCCCAGAAGGCCATTTATCTAAACTTTTTGGTACATCGCTAATAATCACGCGAGAATGTGGT
>NZ_NBVR01000021.1 GCF_002607735.1 Proteus alimentorum | reverse complement strand
TAAATCTTTATATCCAAATCCCACTTTCACTCTAGAAGATATTTCATTATATTTAGAGTTATCCCAATAATATTTCCCCTTTCCTCGAAAATTCAATAAAGAAAAGTAATTTTTATATATCGATAACTTCTTTTCAGCTACACCTACATAAGAAAAACCCTCTGCACTTTCAGGCTTTGATGTACTCTTCCAATTTGCAGTATTAACACCTAATTTAGGAGAATTATTAATATTTGACTCATTTAGATAAACAATGCCACCNTAATTTTTATATATCGATAACTTCTTTTCAGCTACACCGACATAAGAAAAACCCTCTGCACTTTCAGGCTTTGATGTACTCTTCCAATTTGCAGTATTAACACCTAATTTAGGAGAGTTATTAATATTTGACTCATTTAGATAAACAATGCCACCATTAAATGACCAATCATTCTGATGATTGATTAATTCAGAATATTTATTAATAATATCAATTATATTATCATTCAAATTTTCGCTTTTCAGTTTATCAAATTGTTCTAATGCCGCCTCATTCTCTTTATTTTCAAATAATGCAATTGCTAACTGTAATCGAGCAAATACTAATTTAGGATTTCTAGAAACTAAACTTCTATATAATGATATTGACTTATCTAATTGTTTATTCTTACGAGCAATAATAGCATTACCCCATATTAACAATTCATCATCTTCTTGCTTTTTTTGTTTTTCATAAATAGAAAGTAATAATCCAACACCTTCTACATCATTTCTTATTAATGCAGGAATAAATAATCGTAATAATAGAGTAGGATCCTCAACCAATTGAGCCTCAGTTATCAAATTGTTACTTTTTTTATTATAATCGTCATTCGCAATACTATGAAAACTCAGAAACAGAATAAATAATAGACAAAATCTGAATTTACAATTCAATATAAAATTCATAAATAAAGAAATAAACCCAATGAGTTATAACATTAAAGAAAGAAATGCTATATGATAAAATTCACAAAGTAAATATTCTTACATTAATTAAATCTTATAATCTTTTAACAATGATATTAGTTGTTTTTTAATTTTATTAAAATTATTTGGCTTGAACAAAAAAACCAATTATTTAACTTAAGAAAGGATATAACAACACAATCATTTGATTAAATAATCAATATCAGCACTAAGCAATATACTTTATATCAGATATTTTTGTATTAATCTCAGCCCACACTGTAATTAACTAAAATTTTAAAAATTATAATATGATTATAATTCAATAGAAATCTTTACTAATTTTCTTAAATTTTTAGCTATATATTATAATTAAATTCGCAATAATATTAGTAAAAAAACTGATATTCATAAAAAAAACCCGTATAAATACGGGCTAAATTTTAATAAACGTAATGTTAAGATTTTCAAATGAAAACCTGATGAACAAAATATTAATACAATACATTAAAGACATAATCAATAATAAAAAATGACATTCAAGAATTTCATTTTATTTTTAATATTAAAGTTAATTTTTTATTATAATTATATACCCAAAATAGAAATAACCAGTATAAATATCTCTCAACAAAGTAGAACCAAATGATAATAGAAATCAATATCATTTGCAGGTGTTTTATCATTTGATAAATAGTAAAAAAAAAGCAAGGTGATCAATAAATAAGCAAAAATTTTTATTAATTATATAATCTATAATTTCATTATTAACACAATATTGAAATATCGAATAAATAACCACCACACAAAAAAACAACACAACCAATTGAAAAAAAAACAAAAAAACACACCACCGCCCTCATAAGATGAAATAAACAATATAAAAACCGTATTTTTTATAGCTAAAAAAATTTTTTTATTTAAACTAAATTAATCTTATAACTTTTTGCTCTATCCAGTTTAGTTGCAAGATATTTATAATCGGGACAATATCATGAATACATTGAATTACATCATCAGTAAAAAAATAAAACAAAAAAGAAAAGAACTAAAATTAACCGGCATACAAATGGGATACTTACTTGGAATAAGTCAACAACATTTTTCTCGATTAGAAAATGGTCACATTAAATTCACCGTAGAGCATATATTTGCTATCGCCTCAATATTAGAAGTTAAACCCGAAAGTTTATTACCAACCCACAATATAGCCAAAGCTGAGGCAATTTCATGGGCAAAAACAGTATTATCAGCCGAGACGACTTTACGATGAAATAAAATAGACTAACTATTTATTACATATTAAATAAATAATATATCAATACACACCCATTTATAGTTACACAGAATAAAAACTTAGTACTACTTAAATATTTTATATCATTCACATTTTTGACTAAAAATAATGTGAACCATTGAGGACATAAAAGGGGATACGTTGCTCTACATGATGTTGCCGATGAGCATCACGTATTCGTTCGCTCACAAAAATCTGTTTTCCCCGAAAACGTATCCCCGTATTGCGCTTGGCCCAATCAATATGGTCATCCTGATAAGACGCATTCACAAACTGACTTGTTGCACAGACTAAAGGCAAGCTATATGGAGTCTCTACACTCCCCTCCCGTAATAACAATGCCATTGATTGTCCTCGGGTAAAAGGCAGATAGTCCGTATTAAAGACCAGTGTTCCATCTTCACTGTACAGTGATAACCCCCAACGTCTCTTCGGGGTCAAAACCATTCCTGAAACGAAAACACACACATAAATGTCTGTTTGGGCTGAACTGTATAATTGCTTTTTATGCGCTAAATAGCTCACTTCCGCTTGAGGGTTGGTGGCATGATAAAACACAACACACTTATCTAAATGCGGTAATGTTGTCGGCAAAGACCAATAGCGCCCGCCTTCAAGGTGGATTTTTTGTCGAAACACACAATAAGTCATTTGTGTATTACGTGTAATCGCACTTCGAAATCCCTGAAAGGCCCCATACCACTCCACACCATACGTTGGTTTTGTACTATCCGGTAACGGGATACCATAAATATCGACCACCATATTGGCTCTTTTGGCCATCTGTGGGTCTTGAACCTGAACATTGTCATAAACATACTCATAACGTAATACAGGCCCTTCCATTCGGATATGCGTTATTCCCTGAAAATACGCATAATCATTCACCGCCATATACACAGAAGCCACTCTTGGGATGGCGAACGCCTCATACCCCATGGCTTCATGAATGACTTTGCTCCGTGTTTTTTTCGGTTGTCGATAATGGGGCCAATCTTCTGGCCCTATCTGATAAGAGGTTAAATAACAGAGAATTTGCGTATCACGCGTTAAACGGTAAGGTTTACCGCCTTCAACAGGAAAAATTTCAAGACCATACATAAATCAATTCCCTAGATAACCGATTTTCATCACAAGGCGTTTTTTCTCATCTTTGACGACCAATTGATTATTGGTGATATTTAATGCCCCATTACCACCCGTAAAGCGGAAAATATTGTTTTTTGCATCCAATAAAAAGCCATTCCCTTTATCAAATCCCGATGATTTAAAATAATTGAGTACTACTAGTTTCTGTATCCACGCTTTATCCATTAAGGCTTCATGAATAACCACCTGTCCATTCTTCACAACAAACGGTGTCACCACTTTGCCGTTTAATGACGATATCACCGCAAAGTTTTGGGCATTAACCAGAAATTGGCTATTTCCTTGCGCATTAAATCCTAAGCCAATGCCGGTAATGACTTTATTCCCTTTGCTATCTTGCTGAACTTTCATTGTCCATGATGCGGAGATTTTGCCATTTAAGTTTGTAACCACTTTCGAGGTTTGCTCTATTTTGGCTGAACTTGTACCCACTTGGCTTTCTAGGCGAGTGACTTGCTGAGCGGTAGCCGTCATTTTTCCATCGATATTCGACACTCGCGTATTTAACGCATTTACCGCACTGCTATCAGCTTTCCCCTTAAGATTTGAATTGAGCGTTGAAATCTCTTGTGCTTGCGCTTGCTGTTTCGAGGTGAGGGTTTCTAGTGATTGATTAATCGCGGAAACATTCCCATTCATCCGTGTTTCCAATGACTGTCTGGCTTTCGCTTCCGCTTGGTCACCTGTAACTCGCGCTTGCTTCTCAGCGGAGATGAGTCCTGCGGTGACTTTCGATAAATCATTGCCAGTATAATCACCACGAAGTTGAGTAGCTAAGGATTGCCGTTGTTGCGCTTCAGTTTTATCCGCATCAATACGCGCTTGTTGCTCTTGTTTGATTGCAGCGGCCTGTGCTTCTGTTGCCGTTGAAACTTTATTCATCCGCTCAGCCAGTAATTTTTCTGATTCCTCCCGTTTTTTTTCACTTTCTTCAATCGTCGCGCCTTGCCTCATTGACTCCTCTAAAAGCTTGTCGTGATTTATCCTCATTAGCTCATGTAATTCTGTAATATCGATTTGGTTAGCTTTGCTGTTAATTTCACCCAATAGGTCTTGTGCGAGTTGATCTCGACTAATTTGCCCCGCTAATTCCTCAAGAATTAAATCCGTTTGAGAAGAGCAAGTCCCCGAAGCTTCCACAAAAGGTGATTTACCATAGCTGTTGATTGTTCGAACATAAAAATAATAGGTATGTCCTGCTTTTAAACTCTCTTGCGTCCAGAAATTCCCTTGGCCAACTTTGTTTGTTTTAGTGATCACTTCATTTTCAGAAAGATCAGCGAGCTTTTCCTCACTAAACCAAAACTCAAAGGTATAACCAAAGACAGCGCTATCGCCTTGTTTCGGTGCAATGGTCAGATTAAATAAGCCAGAGGTAACATCAATATGCTCAGGAGGCGGTGGCGCTTGAATGGCAAAGTCACTGATAGCAGGTGCCGACATCGCACCGGCCACATTTGTTGCTCTAACTTCAACACGATAAGTTCCTCGCGCTAATCCGTTAATATCAACACGCTCAGCCGGCACCTGAATAGATTGAATCACTTTACCATTTTGAAGGATATTAACCGTATTATAGCGCACATCAGACGCCACATTCTGCCAAGAAAGTGTACCTTGTACGATGTCACTGACGGCAAGTGGAACAAAGGTAAGATTAATAGGGGAAGCAACACCACCAGTGGGTAAACTCACAAATGGTGGACGCTCAAACGATTTGCCAATCACATCTTCATATAAATAGGCACCATCCTCTTCCAACGTTAAAGCCACACCGTCTAAAGCATGGAAAGACCATTCGGCAATACGAAATTCCAGTCCACTAATCCCCAAAGAAGGTAATGCTAAAAGCACAACTTCCCCCGGGCGATAAGCATAGCCGTCTAAGTTCATCGTAAGTTGAACTCGTCTTCCCGCTTTCTTTTTGCGAAGATATTGGCGAGCTAATCGTTGGGCTTGATAAGGGCTGGTGACAAAACGATAGTCGATATTCTCCCGAATTTCTAAGCCATCCTCTTTCACCCATTCGTCCACAATCACAGGCGTGAAGTCGGTTTTTGTGTACAACTGTTCGGCATCAATAAATGTGCCATACACCGCATTGGTCGCGTCTTTTAAACCTGTTTCAGGGGTACAGGTGACAGAGCCAATCAATTGTGTTTCGGTGATGGTTTTTATTGCCGGCCCATAATAAGCGCCGATTTGAATACCGTGTTTTCCTGCGGTGAATGTCGGTTCCGCGTTGATGCATTTGTGCATCGCTTCCAAGACACTCGATGGACTCTCATTTAAGTCATAGGCACCATTAAGGGTATATCGCGACTCAAATCCACCTTCTGGTAGACTCACTTTTTCATCACATAAATCGGCCGCCTGTTTAAAGCTGTCAAAATCAATATCTGTATCAGGTACTTTTAAATAATGACGGTAATAATCCAAAATGACTAAAGCCCCATTATTACTCCACTCGGTTTGCCCAGTGCGAGGATCAAACAGATGTTTTCCCCAAACTTCACATTTCACATTGGGTAATCCATAAGGGAATTTTTCTTGGTCAAACGTGAGTGTCACACGTAACCACGCCAGACCTCGACCAATCATATCCTCTTTCCATGATGGGCAATTTTTTAGCATAAAGGGATCGACATCTTCTCTGCTATTATGTAACTCCACTTCAACAACAGGTGCCGTGATTTTTAAACTCTTCAACCAAAGGTGTTTGACTTCATGAACGGTATATTCACCAAACGTCTCAATTAAATCGTCCCCTAACCAAATCTTCCCGATTTTTTCTATGGGGTGCCCTGCCAACGCTAATGCCAGTGTGATTTTTTCGTTTTCATCTTGTTCACCCGCCTCTTCTTCGGCAAAGAAAAGCAAACCCGATATCACTGTTTTTCCGACGATCACGGTTTCAGGCGCAGACGATGAACGTAACATCTGTTTGCGTTCACTGGTATCTCGATAATTCATGGAAGGCAGTTTAGGCTTAAAGATAAGCGAACCCGCGACTTGAACCGCGACGCCTGCTGCCATCAGTGCCATGCCTATCGCCGAGGTCACGCCTCCGGTAAATAGCCCCGCAATCATTAAGCCAGCACCCACGACTTTTGAAATTAATCCACCACTCCCACCCATTATTCCACTCTCCACGCTTTGATTGGGTTAATCTGCACTGGCTTCACGCCTTGTGGGGTTACCCCCCAATAATGCCCCGCCCAGGCCACGGCTAAACAGTCACCGTCCTCACCTTTAAACAGTACGAGGTCGCCACGCTGAACGCGCTCAATCTCAATGGATTTGAAATAGCGTGATACGGCTTTCTCTAAGGAGCCAAATTTGGATTTGATAAGATTGAAAGCTTCAGCTTTAGTTTTATAGTGATTGAGATAAGGCTTTATTGGCGAGAAACCACATTGTGCGTAAATACATTCAGAGGCAAAAATACAACAATCAAATTTGCCCCATGAAAAAGGGCGACTCATCGCCGCCCTTATGGTTTCAGGTAATTTAAGTGTCCAGTTAGGTTGTTTCATTATCAAAATGCCTAAAAACAAAAAAGCCGGCATAATGCCGACTTTTATATTCTCTGTTTATCTTTTAACTAAAAACGATAGCCAAGACCAAGCATCCATGTGCCCACTTTAACATCATCTAATTTAGTGTATTCGTAAGAAGCATCAATCGCGATATTAGGATGGGGGTTAAATTGAAGACCCGCACCATAAGCGAACGCAGATTTACTTTGACTTTCTTTCTCATGATAACCGAAGCCTTTTAATTCTACTTCGGCTTTACCGTGAGCAACCCCCAATAAACCATAGGCACTAACATAATCATTAAAACGATAAACAGGCCCAGCAGTGAATGAATAATAGTCCAAATCTGCAGTTCCAACAGATTGAGAACCGAAACGATAATCATACCCTTGATGCGTATATGCAAAAGAGCCAATCATTCCCCACTGATTATCGAATTCATAACGATATTTGACGTTAAAGCCTTTAGGATTTTCTTTTAGTTTATCGCCATCTGCTTTGACATGACTTTGTGCATAACCTAATGAAAGTGTATTTTCACCTACGGCTTGTGCATTTGCCGCACATAGCGATAGACTGGTCATAACTAAAGTAACTAAAAGTTTTTTACTCATTTTGTTTCTTCCAACAATTATTTATAAATAAATGATGGTGCATCTTTCTTGCTGCCCCAATAAATGGCCCGTTCAGCCATTTGAGCAACATAACGAAAGATACGATCCCCTTGCCTTCTTGATGACCACGACTCATCAGTAAACCGATCAGGCAAACCAATTGACCATCGCTCAAATCGATTTGAGATATTAACACATACGGCATTCTCTTCACCAGACACCACATTGATCGATGTGATTTGTCCAACAAATAAGATTTCAGCAAGCAACGGTTTCCCCTCTTCGCCGATGGCGACCATCATCAACCGGACTTCGCGTCCTCGACTTTGCTCATTCATCACCATCCCCACCAGCGATTTATCAAAACCCGCTAATTTAAGCTGTAATTGTGGAGGGCTGGTTGTCTTGTTTTCTTTCAGCTGACTGATTTCGCCTAAACTTCCTACACCTAAATAGGTTTCCCCCGCAATAATCAGTTGCCCAACACCGGTATGCACACAGGTGACGCCTGATTTCAAATCGAGTCTGGCAGCTAAAACGATATAAGCCCCTTCATTAATCGCGTTGACCATGGCATCAGAAAATGGATGATATTGCATTAGTACAACACCTCCTCAAAAGATAACGTGATATGGGTATACCCCAAGCGACGATGCTGAAATTTACCCTGTTCATTATCAACGAGCCGAAAAACTCCAAAAGGACGCTCAACTTCGAGCATTTCATTGACGGTAGGTGATGTTCTTAACATCGGCGAAATAAGAATAATGGCACGTCCTTGATTATCACTGACCACATCCGCCACCACCATTTTGAGTTCATTGCCCACAGTTAAACGATCCCCTTGCTGTAACACTCGCATATTGCGCTTCCAGTCCTTTGTTTCTAGCCGATTACCTAATTGGCTTGGTATTGCAATACGAGGCGAACCATATCCATAACGCCCTTTTCTTATCCAACTGGCTATTTTGACTCGCCCCGACATCCCATCCAATGAAGCCACCAGCGCTTCTAACTGGCGCGATTTCTCTTCATTTAAATTATTGAATGTCAGCTCACAACGCCAACGACTTCCCGGAAAGCGTACCGTTTGGCTACTTCCATTAAACGGCGAGGTAAAGGTTTTGCTGTTACTCAATAATTGCCAGTTCTCTTGTGTGGGGATCACTTCTTTTGGCCATTCAAGAATAGACATTTAAACTCCTAATGTTCTACGTGCTGCGCCATTACTTTGAAAGTCTTGTAACATCATCGCGTGAGCTTTCTGTGCGCCGGCCTCTGTCCCTTGTTGTGCGGCTTCCTTCATTGCCTGTGCAAGTACAGCGTCACCATTTCCCGTCACCGTAATATGATTGACGACCGTCATTTGCACCCAACCCNATCATCGCGTGAGCTTTCTGTGCGCCGGCTTCTGTCCCTTGTTGTGCGGCTTCTTTCATTGCCTGCGCAAGTACAGCGTCACCATTTCCTGTCACTGTAATATGATTAACGACCGTCATTTGCACACCACCTGCACGGGCTAACGTCGGTTGCGGTGTAACGGGTATTCGTCCTGCGACCGCCCCCACAAAGCCCCCTGAAGCATAACCTTGCGCCGCATGCATTAAGCGATAGAGATTGCCGACACCCAATTTAGCCGTCGCTTCTTTGGTAAAAACAAACTCACCACCATGCACAATCCCTTTAGGTTCGAATTTTCCTCCATGCCCCGTATAGCCACCGTAAGCATGCCCTTTGCTCATCCATCCCATATCAAAGCCCATTGCCTGCCCGCCTGCTTCAATGGCTTTGAAAATCAGCATTTTCATCACCATTCGAGTGATATCGGAAATCACCGCATTGGCAAAATCTTTAAAGCTTCCTTTGCCCGTTAAAGCAAAATCGGCTAATGCATCAGACATATTATTAAGGGCATTGGTGGTGACGTTTCTGACGTTCTCCATTACATCCATAGCCGACTCACTGAAATCCGATAAGCCTTGTTTTAATCCCACCATCGGATCGCCTTTCATGGCCTCTCGCTTCCTCAGCTCTTCCTCAATCTGCTGCTTAGTGAGTTCGACATTGCGTTGTAAATTCGCCAACTCTTTTTCGCCTAAATCCACACTGGCTTGCTGATACAGCACATCTATCTGACGAAGGGCATTAAGCTTTTCTTGCTCTGCGCGTGATTTTCCTATCAAGGTAGTTTCAAATTGCATCTGCTCAATTTCTTTACCGCGATCATAAGCAAATTGCGCAACCGAGTTGGCTCGCGCTAAGTCATCAATGGCTTTCGCTTTTTCTTTTATCGTCTCAATCGCTTTGGGATCGATTTTTAAGATGGCATCAAACTTATCTTTGTTCTGTTTGATATCAGCTAAGGCGGATGTGTACTCATTAAAAGAAGAGGTAGTGCCATACAGCTGAATGCTTTGTCCATCCGCAATCAGTGAGGCTTGTTTTTCCTCTAATTCTGTCAAGATTTTGGTGTACTGTTTGGCATAATCAATCGTTGATTTATGACTGGGCTTATACGTCTGTTTGGCTTGCAGTGCCAGTTGTGCCTCAATTTCCGCTTGTAAGGCTTTATCGTAGCCTTGCATATCTGGCGTAATTTTGCGTGAGGCCAATACATCTTCTGCATTTAATTTCGCTAATGCCTTCCCTGTGGCTTGCGCTTTTGCCACTGAACGTTGCGATTTTTCAATCGATTCATCAATCTGTTTAGCAATCGCCGTGGCGGCATTCACTTGGCTATTTGTCGCCTGAAACGTGATATCAATGAGTGATTCATATTCAATGCCTAAACTCTTTAAACTCGCCTTAAGTGAATTGATAACGGCATCAACATTTTGTAACTCAGTGGCATAGCGTTTATATTCAGGAGCTTGATCGCCCACTTTTTCTTTGAGTGTCGCCAACATATTTTGCATATTGGCTCGCTGACGCTCTAAGTTATTAACTTGCTCTGCATATATCCCCATCGCAGCATCAAGCTCTTTTTGCTTTTCAGCCACTCGTTTAAGGTATAAATCCCCCACACCTTGTTCAGTAAACGCCTTTTCACTCTCAACGCTGTATTTTGATAGATCTTGTAAGGAAATAACCTGTTGTTTAAGTTCCTCGATTTTCTCCAATTGCGCGTTAATGCCCGATGAAACTTTGCTTAAATTCGCCACTAACGTGGCATTGCTCATTTTGTTTAACGCTTCTGTTGATGTATCAAGGGAATTAGCAAATTCAATCGATTCTAACTTGGCTTGTTTGACATTTTCGCTGTATTCATACAATCCCATGCCCAATGCCGCCACACCTGTCAACACTAATCCAATAGGGCCACCCGCCAATCCCATAACACTGTTGAGCGCTCGCCCTGCCACCGTTGATTGACGCCGAGCGGTCGTTAATGCACGTTGAGCAACGTTTTCTGCGGTTAATGCCTGTGTATAATTTAGCGAGGCTGTTCTTGCGAGTGATTTTGTGGCGATAAGGTTATCGAGTGCTATTTTTTCCTCGTTAGTGCCTCTAGCAACTTGATATTCCATTTTGGCTCTATTGAGCGCCGATGTGGCGGCTTCTTTATCCGCCCATGCCTTCCTCACGGCACTGGTTGCTGCCACACTGTTTGCCTCTGCACTCTGTAATGTGGCTTTGGCCTCATTCAATGTAGCCTGGTTTTTCAGATAAGTGGCTTTCGTCCATTGAGAGAGTTTTGCTATCAATGCCGTGACGGCGATCCCTTCAACCACTTTAGCGACTAACGATAGATTATCGGCAAGAGTGGCCATCCCTGTGGTAAAAAGCTGAGTCGCACCTGTACCTTGATTCGCTTCACCAATAAATTTTGTCATCGCCGATTGAAGATTGGTGAAACCTCGGCTAACGGTTGTCACACTGGTAGCAAATTTTTTATCCACACTGTCGGCTGCACGTTCTAAGGCTTGAATGACTTTCTCTATCGTCATTTCACCGTCTTGGGCTTTCTTTTTTAAATCCCCCATGGAGATCCCCATGCCTTCTGCGATGGCCTGTGCTAAACCAGGGATTTGCTCGATAACAGAATTTAAATCTTGCCCACGTAACTGACCTACTGCTAATGCTTGGCCAAACTGAGTTAACCCCATTGCAGCAGAGGCAGCACTGGCTCCTGAAAGAGAAACCGCTTTTGATACAGTTTCAGTGAGTCCAGCCACTTTTTGCTGACTTAAGCCTAAGCGATCGGCATTATCTGCAAAACGTTGATAAACCTGTGCTGTGGCATCCAATGATTGATAGGTTTTTTGGGCAATGTCATAGACGGCTTGTGTAGCTTTATTTAACTCGACGGAGCTTTCTGTCACCAGTTTTAAGCGATTCTGTAATTCCGTCCAACTATCAGCATAATTAATGACTTGATGAATGGATAACGCACTTGCTGTGACACTCGCAAAACGGGCAAAAAGTGCCGAGGATTTTGCGGTTTGCGATACCATTCGCTCTTGCTGTACGGTGATAGCTTGAAGACTGACGCGAATACTTTGCCCAAATTGTTCTGTTTGGCGCTGGCTACGGTTGATCGCATTTGTGAAATTTGCCGTATTCAGCGTCAAATCAATATTTAATCGACCTAATGCGCCAGCCATAAAAACTCCTTAAAACAATAAAAAAAGCCCCAATAAAGGGGCTATCGATGTGCTAAGATTTGATCTGTGACCGTATCCCACCTTTCTTCTGTGGTTTTCTTTTGCCATATAGGCATAAAATCCATCAATTCCGGTGGAGACGTTTTCGGATCACGATTTATCATCGCGAGAAGATGTGCCACTTGTGCCATCCGATAATCCTCTCGCCATAAACCAAAGGGCTGTTTGCGATAAAAGGCTTCATATTCACACAAGTGGCTTTCGGGCATTTGCTCGATTTCCGCGAGCGTTTTTCCCAGTGCCAACGACAATATCAATTGAAATTGTCGTCGGTCTCCAAGTTTTTTTCGTTGTTCCCCGCTTCAGCCGTAAACACCGCATTAGAGAACCCTTGCCCTAGACGATTAAGACCTTTTAAATCTGCTTCATTTTCAGCATCAAAAAGCAGTTCCCCTTTTTCATCACACAACTTAAAGGCCAGCATTCTGGCGACATCATATTCATCGTAGACACGATTTATCGCCTCATTAAATTGTTCGGGATCGTCTTCATCTAAATAAATATCCTGCGCCTCAGCGAGCTTGATTTTAATTTGACGAAGTTTGCGCTGAATGTAATTCATGGTGCCAACATCCAGCTCTTTGACATAAAAGGTGTTGTCTAAATAAGTAAAAGGCGTCACTTTCAGTGCTTGGTTTAACACTAATTCACGCAATAAAGCGTTAGACATAATCACTCCTAAAATTTTTTATCGAGAAGGGAGAAGAGAAATAATGAAAGAGGTGAATTAAGGGTTATTTCTTCACATTCAAATAATCACGGCCAGACAATTTAATCGAGATCCCCGAATCCATCATTTGCCCTACACTGCCATCAATGTTCATACCCGTTTCGACGGAGCCGTAATAAAACATGGAGCCTTCATCTCGTGTTAAGACCATTTTCACTGCGAATTTTTCTTTGCTGTTTTCATATTTACGCAAGAGCCGCTGCACATCGCTGGAGCTATAACGTAAGAAAAAGGTCAATTTAATTGAGCCGTATTCCGTATCGCCGGATTCATATTCCTTACCATCACTGCAAATGGTGGTGACATCGATTTGTTCAGTCGTTGAACCGTCTTTGCTAAAGCTTTTCACCGCACAAAAATTATTAGACCATTGAATACGTTGTGCTTTGGCGTTTGCAAAATCCGTGGGTAACGTTTTATCACTCCAATCCACTTCGTCGCACAGGGTCACTTTATTGCCATCAACCTGTGCAATGGGAAAACGCCCATCTAACTCCCCTAAACCCGATAACATAATCATGTCATCCGCTTTCAGTTTATTATTGGCGATGGTAATGGTTGCGGGTGATAACGTCGCTTCCGTCACGGTCATCGCCTCTCCTAAGCCTGTTTGCACAAAGATCTTCGTGCCGAGGAAAGGCGTCGCTTTATGGTTTTTTGACTTTGCCATATCCATTCCTTATTTATCTGATGAAATCATTAATTCAAGAACAAGCCGATGCAATTTGACATCCGCTTCATACCCAAAGACCGCATTCACCCGTTGTGCAAATGGGATTGTCGCAACAATCTGAGCCTCGATTTTTTTACGCAATACCATCAGAGGTTGTGGCTGTGGCGCATACACATCAAGTTGCACGCGATAGTTATCTAAATCCGCATCCTCCAGCGCACTGTTAGGCGTGATGCTGGCAAACTGGATCACAATGGCGGGATAATGCCCTTTGTCTTCGGGTAATACCTGAAAAAAAACCCTTCCATCGACAAGCGGTGAAAGGGTCTCTTTTAATTGCTGTATCATGGTCTCTACCTTGCTTTTTCAATATCCTCTTTGAGTGTTTGAATAATCACTTTGGCCGTTGCTTCCTTTTTTGCTTCAAAGCTGGGGCGCATAAACGGTTGTGCGGGCATCTTGGCGGTACCAAACTCGACAAACCACCAATAAAACGGATCATTCGGGTTCAATGCCGCACTTTTTCCCGTTACCTGTTTAAAGGCAGACACCTTTTTACCCGATAATGATTTCACCCAAATACGTGTTTTGACTTGCCCATTGCGCTGCACTTTCGTTTTAGAACGAATATTGCGCTTGATGGTGCCTTTGCGTCGATGCGGTACCTTTTCCTTAAGGATAGGTACTCGATGTTTGATTTCTTCTTTTAACGCCGAAGCCCCTGCGTTCATCGCCTTACGCGCGCTTTGATTTCTGGTTTTACGGGCAATGTCTTGCATTCGTTGAGCGAGTTCAGACAATCCACTGATTTTAATTTCATCCATCATTCACGCCCTCTTTGCACATTAATTGAAGCTCACGATGACGCTCATCAGGGTCAATAATCGAAATAATATTAAATATTCGCTCCCCCCATACAATACGCATCGAGGTATCAATATCAGCGATATAACGAATAAGAATTCGCGTTGTGGCCTCACTTTGTACTTGCTGGGCTTGAAAATATTCCCGTCCTTGATAAGGCATGATCGCTGCACGTACTTTGGTCGCATGATCCGTCCAAATCACATCACTGCCACTGATGGCATCGGGCGCTAATACTGATTTTTGAATATGAATAGTGTGGCGTAATCGTCCTGCACGCATAAAACCTCCTACAACCCATAAATCCGGTAAGGTTGAAGTAGTGCGGTGACCGCAAAAGGTTGTGTAGAAAAAGCTTGCCCCGAAATCACCCCCTCACGATTTTCATACCATTGCGCAATTAATAAGAGCATTGCCGCAATCACATCATCCGTTAAGAACAAGGCTTCAGGATCTTCTTGTGCTTTATCCATCTCCTGAGTTTTATGTAATGTTCGACGCGTGTAATTTTCAACATATTTCACAGCGGAACCGATATACAGCGTCAATAAATTATCGTCATCCGTAAAATCAGGATCGATATTGCAATGCTGTTTCACCAATTCGAGAGAAAGCATTATTTCTCCTTTTTCGCCTTAATATTTTTTTTCGGTTCAAGTTCAGGTTCAGGTTCAATAACAAGATGTGCTTCTTCCTGTTCTTTGGCATAGCCTTTTTGGATTAACTCCCGTCCATGTTGCTCTAAGGTATCAATCTGCTCGCCTTCAAGCACCACACGTCCCTCAAAATAAATGACTCGTAAGATGACTAATTTCATATCACCTCCAAAGAAAAAGCGGCCATAAAGACCGCCTTAGTTACATTAATCACTTGATGTTGCTATCGTAAAATTACCGTAAACAAAGGCTTCTGGACGCTTGATCGCCAAAGCAAGACGCTCTTCACAACGGATAGAGATCATGTTTTTCTCAAAATCATCGGCGTTTTCCGTTGAAATCACCACATTCGTTTCTTCACGGTCAAAGAGCTGTGCCCCCGCATTAAATGCCCCTGTTAAGAATTTCCCTTTAAACGCGGGGGTTTCTGTTGCCACAACCGGTAATCCCCATAAGGTCGGTCCTGTTAATGCGGAAGGATTAGCCAAAATATAACGCCCCAAAGAGTCTTTGGTT
>NZ_NBVR01000033.1 GCF_002607735.1 Proteus alimentorum | reverse complement strand
ACATTTGAGAATTACATTGGTCTATCAAATAAACGACTGACACGATTACATCTTAACGCCAAAACATTTGACTATTATGATAGTAATACAGATGAATATATTAGTGTAAAGACATTAAATACCCAAACAGCCTCAAGGATTGAAAATCCAAAATCAATAGAAAATACATTAAATACATATATTTCAAAAATAGATAGTTATAATGGTGATGAAAAAGGGTTAATAAGAATTTCACCAAAACAAATTAAACAGAAGACATTGGAATTGGGTGTTCCAGAAAAAACCAATAAAGCACAATGGGATGCTATTAATGATTCTATCAAAAATGCATCATCAAAAAATATAAAAGTTAACATCACTATTGTTGAGGAATAATTAATGCTTTTATCTAAAAAAAATGAACTAGAGGCAAGTGTTTATTATAATGGTGATTACTATATTTTAGTCACCTTTTCTGGATGCTCAATTTATATAATGGATTTAAAAAAAGGCTATAAAGTTTTACCTAATGATATTATTGATGAAGAATTAGGTTATTATGCAAAAGTCGCACTGATTAAGAGCGAACAGATTAAAGGGAATTCAGATAAGTTTCATCAAATGTATAATGATAAAAAAATATATCAAGACTGGGTAAAAAAAATCATTAAAGAGTATGATTATAAAAATAAAACAGCTCTATTTGAAAATATGATGCTATGTGCTTTAAGTGTCTCTGATGGAAAAATCACTATTAGTCCAAAAAACCATTTACGTATGGATCATTGGGTAGGTGAGGGAATACCCNAAAAATCATTAAAGAGTATGATTATAAAAATAAAACAGCTCTATTTGAAAATATGATGCTATGTGCTTTAAGTGTCTCTGATGGAAAAATCACTATTAGTCCAAAAAACCATTTACGTATGGATCATTGGGTAGGTGAGGGAATACCCGATAGTGCAATTATTACATTAAAAACCAATTGTAGTGACGAGGATTTAGGTGCTTCAATAAAAGAAGCATTTACGCGTTGTATTAGTCGTAAAATTTAAATGGATACTAAATAAAAATAATTATGCTAATAATTAACAAAGAATAGCAATAATTACCTGAACTTTATATTGACGGAAAGCTAACGATTGATGTGCCTAAAGGTATATCTGAGGATATTAAAGCCCAAAAAGAGCAATCACTAGAACAGGCATT
>NZ_NBVR01000003.1 GCF_002607735.1 Proteus alimentorum | reverse complement strand
AACCAAAGACTCTTTGGGGCGTTATATTTTGGCTAATCCTTCCGCATTAACAGGACCGACCTTATGGGGATTACCGGTTGTAGCAACAGAAACCCCCGCGTTTAAAGGGAAATTCTTAACAGGGGCATTTAATGCGGGTGCACAGCTCTTTGATCGCGAAGAAACGAATGTGGTGATTTCAACGGAAAACGCCGATGATTTTGAGAAAAACATGATCTCTATCCGTTGTGAAGAGCGTCTTGCTTTGGCGATCAAACGCCCAGAAGCCTTTGTTTACGGTGATTTTACGGTAGCAACGTCAAGTGATTAATGTAACTAAGGCGGTCTTTATGGCCGCTTTTTCTTTGGAGGTGATATGAAATTAGTCATCTTACGAGCCATTTATTTTGAGGGACGAGTGGTGCTTGAAGGTGAGCAGATTGATACCTTAGAGCAACATGGACGGGAGTTAATTCAAAAAGGCTATGCCAAAGAACAGGAAGAAGCACATCTTGTTATTGAACCTGAACCGAAAAGAAATATTAAGGCGAAAAAGGAGAAATAATGCTTTCTCTCGAATTGGTGAAGCAGCATTGCAATATCGATCCTGATTTTACGGATGACGATAATTTATTGACGCTGTATATCGGTTCCGCCGTGAAATATGTTGAAAATTACACGCGTCGAACATTACATAAAACTCAGGAGATGGATAAAGCACAAGAAGATCCTGAAGCCTTGTTCTTAACGGATGATGTGATTGCGGCAATGCTCTTATTAATTGCGCAATGGTATGAAAATCGTGAGGGGGTAATTTCGGGGCAAGCTTTTTCTACACAACCTTTTGCGGTCACCGCACTACTTCAACCTTACCGGATTTATGGGTTGTAGGAGGTTTTATGCGTGCAGGACGATTACGCCACACTATTCATATTCAAAAATCAGTATTAGCGCCCGATGCCATCAGTGGCAGTGATGTGATTTGGACGGATCATGCGACAAAAGTACGTGCAGCGATCATGCCTTATCAAGGGCGAGAATATTTTCAAGCTCAGCAAGTACAAAGTGAGGCCACAACGCGAATTCTTATTCGCTATATTGCTGATATTGATACCTCGATGCGTATTGTATGGGGTAAGCGACTATTTAATATTATTTCGATTATTGACCCTTATGAGCGTCATCGTGAGCTTCAATTAATGTGCAAAGAGGGCGTGAATGATGGGTGAGATTAAAATCAGTGGATTGTCTGAACTCGCTCAACGAATGCAAGATATCGCCCGTAAAACCAGAAATCAAAGCGCGCGTAAGGCGATGAATGTAGGGGCTTCGGCGTTAAAAGAAGAAATCAAACATCGAGTACCTATTCTTAAGGAAACGGTGCCTCATCGACGCAAAGGCACCATCAAGCGCAATATTCGTTCTAAAACGAAAGTGCAGCGCAATGGGCAAGTTAAAACGCGCATTTGGGTGAAATCATTATCGGGTAAAAAGGTGTCTGCCTTTAAACAGGCAACGGGAAAAAGTGCGGCATTGAACCCAAATGATCCGTTTTATTGGTGGTTTGTCGAGTTTGGCACCGCCAAGATGCCCGCACAACCGTTTATGCGGCCCAGTTTTGAAGCGAAAAAGGAAGCGACGGCTAAAGTGATTGTTCAAACACTCAAAGAGGACATTGAAAAAGTAAGGTAGAGATCATGATACAGCAATTAAAAGAGACCCTTTCACCGCTTGTCGATGGAAGGGTTTTTTTTCAGGTATTACCTGAAGGCAAAGGGCATTATCCCGCCATTGTGATCCAGTTTGCCAGCATCACGCCTAACAGTGCGCTGGAGGATACGGATTTAGACAACTATCGCGTGCAACTTGATGTGTATGCGCCACAACCACAACCTCTCATGGTCTTGCGTAAAAAAATCGAGGCTCAGATTATCGAGGCAATCCCATTTGCACAACGAATGAATGCGGTCTTTGGGTATGAAGCGGATGTCAAATTGCATCGGCTTGTTCTTGAATTAATGATTTCATCAGATAAATAAGGAATGGATATGGCAAAGTCAAAAAACCATAAAGCGACGCCTTTCCTCGGCACGAAGATCTTTGTGCAAACAGGCTTAGGGGAGGCGATGACAGTGACGGAAGCGACGTTATCACCCGCAACCATTACCATCGCCAATAATAAACTGAAAGCGGATGACATGATTATGTTATCGGGTTTAGGGGAGTTAGATGGGCGTTTTCCCATTGCACAGGTTGATGGCAATAAAGTGACCCTGTGCGACGAAGTGGATTGGAGTGATAAAACGCTACCTACGGATTTTTCAAACGCCAAAGCACAACGTATTCAATGGTCTAATAATTTCTGTGCGGTAAAAAGTTTCAGTAAAGACGGTTCGACAACCGAACAAATTGATGTCACCACCATTTGCAGTGATGGCAAGGAATATGAATCCGGTGATACGGAATACGGCTCAATTAAATTGACCTTCTTCTTACGTTATAGCTCCAGTGATGTGCAGCGACTCTTGCGTAAATATGAAAACAGCAAAGAAAAATTCGCAGTGAAAATGGTCTTAACGCGAGATGAAGGCTCCATGTTTTATTACGGCTCTGTCGAAACGGGCATGAACATTGATGGCAGTGTAGGGCAAATGATGGATTCGGGGATCTCGATTAAATTGTCTGGCCGTGATTATTTGAATGTGAAGAAATAACCCCTTAATTCATCCACCTCATTATTTCTCTTTTCCCTTCTCGATAAAAAACTTAGGAGTGATTATGTCTAACGCTTTATTGCGTGAATTAGTGTTAAACCAAGCACTGAAAGTGACGCCTTTTACCTATTTAGACAACACTTTTTATGTCAAAGAGCTGGATGTTGGCACCATGAATTACATTCAGCGCAAACTTCGCCAAATTAAAATCAAGCTCGCCGAAGCGCAGGATATTTACTTAGACGAAGACGATCCCGAACAATTTAATGAGGCGATAAATCGTGTTTACGATGAATATGATGTCGCCAGAATGTTGGCCTTTAAGTTGTGTGATGAAAAAGGAGAACTGCTTTTTGATGCTGAAAATGAAGCAGATTTAAAAGGTCTTAATCGTCTAGGGCAAGGGTTCTCTAATGCGGTGTTTACAGCCGAAGCGGGGAATAGCGAAAAAAACTCGGAGACCGACGACAATTCCAACTGATATTGTCGTTGGCATTGGGAAAAACGCTCACAGAAATCGAGCAAATGCCCGAAAGCCACTTGTGTGAATATGAAGCTTTTTATCGCAAACAACCCTTTGGTTTATGGCGAGAGGATTATCGGATGGCACAAGTGGCGCATCTTCTTGCGATGATAAATCGTGATCCGAAAACGTCTCCGCCTGAATTGATGGATTTTATGCCGATGTGGAAGAAGAAAATCACGGAAGAAGAGGTGTGGGATAACGTCACTGAGAGTGTATTAGCTAATCGATAGCCCCACATCAGTGGGGCTTAATCGTTAACCACCGCGAGACATTTTCTCAATTTTTTTATCCGTATTGTATTGAGAAAGGGCATAAACCGACCAGATAGCCGCAGGGATCCACCCAATTAAGGTGATTTGTAGGATAAGGCAGAAGATGCCAGCAAATGGGCGACCAATCGTGAAAAATTGTAACCAAGGTAGTAATAACGCCAGAATAAGTCTCATAAAACCCCTCTATTATTCGAAATTTCAGTTTATCAATAATTAAATCAATAGCAAATAACAAGGAATATTGCATTTATTCAGGGTGAAAGTTTGCTTTTGTAGTGTTCATACCAAGGATTGAATTTATGGCGGGAGCATTAGGTAGATTAAATATTGATTTGACACTGAATACGGCAAATTTCACAAATGCGATCAACCGTAGCCAGCGCCAAACAGAACAATTTGGGCAAAGTATTCGCGTCAGCCTTCAAGCTATCACCGTGCAACAAGAGCGAATGGTATTGCAAACCGCAAAATCCTCAGCGCTTTTTGCCCGTTTTGCGAGTGTCACCGCAAGTGCATTATCCATTCATCAAGTAATTAATTATGCCGATAGTTGGACGGAATTACAGAACCGCTTAAAACTGGTGACAGAAAGTTCTGTCGAGTTAAATAAAGCCACACAAGCGGTCTATGATATTGCCCAAAGAACCTATCAATCATTGGATGCGACGGCACAGATTTATCAGCGTTTTGCGGATAATGCCGATCGCCTAGGATTAAGTCAGCAAAAAGTCGCTGAACTCACGGAAACCGTCTCAAAAGCGGTAGCGATTTCAGGAGCGAGTGCAACCGCAGCCCAAGCGGCATTAACCCAATTTGGTCAAGCATTAGCCTCAGGTCAGTTACGTGGGGAAGAGCTGAATTCGGTGATGGAACAAACCCCTGCGTTAGCGAAAGCCATCGCTGATGGAATGGGTGTCAGTGTGGGCGAATTAAGGAAGAAAGCCCAAGACGGTGAAATGACGATTGAGAAAGTCATTCAAGCCTTAGAGCGTGCAGCCGACAGTGTGGATAAAAAATTTGCTACCAGTGTGACAACGGTTAGCCAAGGTTTCACTAATCTTCAATCGGCGATGACCAAATTTATTGGTGAAGCGAATCAAGGTACAGGTGCGACTCAGCTTTTTACCACAGGGATGACCACTCTTGCCAATAATCTATCGTTAGTCGCTAAAGTGGTTGAAGGAATTGCAGTTACGGCATTGGTAGCAAAGCTCTCTCAATGGACGAAAGCCACTTATCTGAAAAATCAGACAACGTTGAATGAAGCCAAAGCCACATTACGGAGTGCAGAGGCAAACAGTGTGGCAGCAACCAGTGCCGTGAGGAAGGCATGGGCGGATAAAGAAGCCGCCACATCGGCGCTCAATAGAGCCAAAATGGAATATCAAGTTACTAGAGGCACTAACGCGGAAAAAATAGCACTCGATAACCTTATCGCCACAAAGTCACTCGCAAGAACAGCCTCTCTAAATTATACACAGGCATTAACCGCCGAAAACGTTGCTCAACGTGCATTAACGACCGCTCGGCGTCAATCAACGGTGGCGGGGCGAGCACTTAACAGTGTTATGGGATTAGCGGGTGGCCCTATTGGATTAGTGGTGACGGGTGTTGCAGCATTGGGAATGGGATTGTATGAATACAGCGAAAATGTCAAACAAGCCAAACTCGAATCGATTGAATTTGCTAATTCCCTTGATACATCAACAGAAGCGTTAAACAAAATGAGCAATGCCACGCTAGTGGCGAATTTAAGCAAAGTTTCATCGGGCATTAACGCGCAATTGGAGAAAATCGAGGAACTTAAACAACAGGTTATTTCCTTACAAGGTCTATCAAAATACAGCGTTGAGAGTGAAAAGGCGTTTGCTGAACAAGGTGTGGGGGATTTATACCTTAAACGAGTAGCTGAAAAGCAAAAAGAGCTTGATGCTGCGATGGGAATGTATGCAGAGCAAGTTAATAACTTAGAGCGTCAGCGAGCCAATATGCAAAATATGTTGGCGACACTCAAAGAAAAAGTAGGTGATCAAGTCCCTGAATATAGACGTTATGCCACTGAGTTACAAAATGTTGATGTCGCTATTAATTCACTTAAGGCGAGTTTAAAGAGTTTAGGCATTGAATATGAATCACTCATTGATATCACGCTTCAGGCGACAAATAGCCAAGTGAATGCCGCCACGGCGATTGCTAAACAGATTGATGAATCGATTGAAAAATCGCAACGTTCAGTGGCAAAAGCGCAAGCCACAGGGAAGGCATTAGCGAAATTAAATGCAGAAGATGTATTGGCTTCACGCAAAATTACGCCAGATATGCAAGGCTACGATAAAGCCTTACAAGCGGAAATTGAGGCACAACTGGCATTGCAAGCCAAACGGACGTATAAGCCCAGCCACAAATCAACCATTGATTATGCCAAGCAATACACCAAAATCTTAACGGAATTAGAGGAAAAACAAGCCTCACTGATTGCAGATGGACAAAGTATTCAGCTGTATGGCACTACCTCTTCCTTTAATGAATACACATCCGTATTAGCCGATATCAAACAGAATAAAGACAAGTTTGATGCCATCTTAAAAATCGATCCCAAAGCCATTGAGACGATAAAAGAAAAAGCGAAAGCCATTGATGATCTAGCGCGTGCCAACTCGGTTGCGCAATTTGCTTATGATCGCAGTAAAGAAATTGAGCAGATGCAATTTGAAACCACTTTGATAGGAAAGTCACGCGCAGAGCAAGAAAAGCTCAATGCCCTTCGTCAGATTGATGTGCGGTATCAGCAAGCCAGTGTAGATTTAGGCGAAAAAGAGCTGGTGAACTTACAACGCAATGTTGAACTCACTAAACAGCAGATTGAGGAAGAGCTGAGGAAGCGAGAGGCCATGAAAGGCGATCCGATGGCGGGGTTAAAACAAGGCTTATCGGATTTCAGTGAGTCGGCCATGGATGTGATGGAAAACGTCAGA
Source organism: Proteus alimentorum (assembly GCF_002607735.1). Lineage (GTDB taxonomy): Bacteria > Pseudomonadota > Gammaproteobacteria > Enterobacterales > Enterobacteriaceae > Proteus > Proteus alimentorum. The sequence goes on along the minus strand of NZ_NBVR01000003.1, from coordinate 101,357 downwards.
AATGTCACCACCAATGCGCTTAATAATATGTCTGATGCATTAGCCGATTTTGCTTTAACGGGCAAAGGAAGCTTTAAAGATTTTGCCAATGCGGTGATCTCCGATATCACTCGAATGGTGATGAAAATGTTGGTTTTCAAAGCCATTGAAGCAGGCGGGCAGGCAATGGGCTTTGATATGGGATGGATGAGCAAAGGGCATGCTTATGGTGGTTATACGGGGCATGGAGGCAAATTCGAACCTAAAGGGATTGTGCATGGTGATGAGTTTGTTTTTACCAAAGAAGCGACGGCTAAATTGGGTGTCGGCAATCTCTATCGCTTAATGCATGCGGCGCAAGGTTATGCTTCAGGGGGCTTTGTGGGGGCGGTCGCAGGACGAATACCCGTTACACCGCAACCGACGTTAGCCCGTGCAGGTGGTGTGCAAATGACGGTCGTTAATCATATTACAGTGACAGGAAATGGTGACGCTGTACTTGCGCAGGCAATGAAAGAAGCCGCACAACAAGGGACAGAAGCCGGCGCACAGAAAGCTCACGCGATGATGTTACAAGACTTTCAAAGTAATGGCGCAGCACGCAGAACATTAGGAGTCTAAATGTCTATTCTTGAATGGCCAAAAGAGGTGATCCCCACACAGGAAAACTGGCAATTATTGAGTAACAGCAAAACCTTTACCTCGCCGTTTAATGGAAGTAGCCAAACGGTACGCTTTCCGGGAAGCCGTTGGCGTTGTGAGCTGACATTCAATAATTTAAATGAAGAGAAATCGCGCCAGTTAGAAGCGCTGGTGGCTTCATTGGATGGCATGTCGGGGCGAGTCAAAATAGCCAGTTGGATAAGAAAAGGGCGTTATGGGTATGGTTCGCCTCGTATTGCAATACCGAACCAATTAGGTAATCGGCTAGAAACAAAGGACTGGAAGCGCAATATGCGCGTGTTACAGCAAGGGGATCGCTTAACTGTGGGTAATGAACTCAAAATGGTGGTGGCGGATGTGGTCAGTGATAATCAAGGCCGTGCGATTATTCTTATTTCGCCGATGTTAAGAACGTCACCTACTGTTAATGAAATGCTTGAGGTTGAGCGTCCTTTTGGGGTTTTTCGGCTTGTTGATAATGAACAGGGTAAATTTCAGCATCGTCGATTGGGGTATACCAATATCACGTTATCTTTTGAGGAGGTGTTGTACTAATGCAATATCATCCATTTTCTGACGGTATGGTAAAAGCAATTAATGAGGGGGCTTATATTGTTTTAGCCGCCAGACTCGATTTGAAATCAGGCGTCACTTGTGCGCATACCGGTGTTGGGCAACTGATTATTGCGGGTGAAACTTATTTGGGAGTGGGCAGTTTAGGCGAAATCAGTCAGCTAAAAGGAAATAAGACAACCAGTCCCCCACAATTACAGCTTAAATTAGCCGGTTTTGATAAATCGCTGGTGGGGATGGTGATGAATGAGCAAAGTCGAGGACGCGAAGTCCGGTTGATGATGGTTGCCATCGGCGAAGAGGGGAAACCGTTGCTTGCTGAAGTCTTATTTATCGGACAAATCACATCTATCAATGTGGTGTCTGGCGAAGAAAATGCCGTATGTGTTAATGTTTCTAATCGATTCGAACGATGGTCAATCGGGTTACCCGATAGATTCACCGATGAGTCGTGGTCATCTCGAAGACAAGGTGATCGTATCTTTCGTTATGTTGCTCAAATGGCTGAACGGGCGATTTATTGGGGCAGCAAGAAAGATGCACCTGCATTTATTTATAAATAATCTTATTGTCTTGTTAAACCCACTTTTGTGGGTTTTTTGCTATTTAAGGTCAGTACATGAAACAACCTAACTGGACACTTAAATTACCTGAAACGATAAGGGCGGCGATGAGTCGCCCTTTTTCATGGGGTGAATTTGATTGTTGTATTTTCGCCTCTGAATGTATTTACGCACAATGCGGTTTCTCGCCAATAAAGCCTTATCTCAATCACTATAAAACCAAAGCCGAAGCCTTCAACCTGATCAAATCTAAATTTGGCACATTAGAGAAAGCCGTATCACGCTATTTCAAATCCATTGAGATTGAGCGCGTTCAGCGTGGCGACCTCGTATTGTTTAAAGGTGAGGACGGTGACAGTTTAGCGGTGGTCTGGGCGGGGCATTATTGGGGCGTAACCCCACAAGGCGTGAAGCCAGTGCAGATTAACCCAATCAAAGCGTGGAGAGTGGAATAATGGGTGGGAGTGGTGGATTAATTTCAAAAGTCGTGGGTGCAGGCTTAATGATTGCTGGGCTATTTACCGGAGGCGTCACCTCGGCGATGGGTATGGCACTGATGGCAGCAGGCGTTGCGGTTCAAGTCGCGGGTTCGCTTATCTTTAAGCCTAAACTGCCTTCCATGAATTATCGAGATACCAGTGAACGCAAACAGATGTTACGTTCATCGTCTGCGCCTGAAACCGTAATTGTCGGAAAAACAGTGATATCGGGTTTGCTTTTCTTCGCCGAAGAAGAAGCGGGAGAACAAGATGAAAATGAAAAAATCACACTGGCATTGGCGCTTGCTGGGCACCCCATAGAGAAAATCGGGAAGATTTGGTTAGGAGATGATCTCATTGAGACGTTTGGTGATAAAGCCTCATGGGAATTACATAACGATAGGGAAGATGTCGATCCCTTTATGCTTAAAAATTGCACGTCATGGAAAGAGGATATGATTGGTCGAGGTCTGGCGTGGTTACGTGTGACACTCACGTTTGACCAAGAAAAATTCCCTTATGGATTACCCAATGTGAAATGTGAAGTCTGGGGAAAACATCTGTTTGATCCTCGCACTGGGCAAACCGTGTGGAGTAACAATGGTGCTTTAGTTATTTTGGATTATTACCGCCATTATTTAAAAGTACCTGATACAGATATTGATTTTGACAGCTTTAAACAGGTAGCCGATTTATGTGATGAAAAAGTGAGTCTGCCAGAAGGTGGATTTGAGTCGCGATATACCCTTAATGGTGCCTATGACTTAAATGAAAGTCCATCCAGTATTTTGGAAGCGATGCACAAATGTATTAATGCTGAACCGACATTCACCGCAGGAAAACACGGTATTCAAATTGGTGCTTATTATGGGCCTGCAATAAAGACCATTACCGAATCACAATTGATTGGCACTGTCACATGTACCCCTGAAACAGGATTAAAAGACGCGACCAATGCGGTGTATGGCACGTTTATTGATGCCGAACAGTTATACACAAAAACCGATTTCACGCCTGTGATTGTAGACGAATGGGTGAAAGAGGATGGCTTAGAAATTCGAGAGAATATCGACTATCGTTTTGTCACAAGCCCTTATCAAGCCCAACGATTAGCTCGCCAATATCTCCGTAAAAAGAAAGCAGGAAGACGGGTTCAACTCACGATGAACTTAGACGGCTATGCTTATCGTCCGGGAGAAGTTGTGCTTTTAGAATTACCGGCTTTGGGGATTAGTGGGCTGGAATTCCGTATTGCCGAATGGTCTTTTCATGCTTTAGAGGGTGTGGCTTTAACGTTGGAAGAGGATGGTGCCTATTTATATGAAGATGTGATTGGCAAACCGTTTGAGCGTCCGCCATTTGTGAGTTTACCTACTGGCAGTGTTGCTTCACCGATTAATCTTACCTTTGTTCCACTTGCAGTCAGTGACATCGTACAAGGTACACTATCTTGGCAGAATGTGGCTACTGATGTGCGCTATAACACCGTCATTATTCTTCAAGAAGGCAACGTTATTCAATCTATTCAGGTACCGGCTGAGCGTGTTGATATTAACGGATTAGCGCGAGGAACTTATCGCGTTGAAGTCAGAGCAACAAATGTGGCCGGCGCAATGTCGGCACCTGCTATTAGTGATTTTGCTATTCAAGCACCACCACCTCCTGAGCATATTGATGTTACCTCTGGCTTATTTAATCTGACCGTTGCACCGAAACAAGGCGATAGCGCTGTCTTTGGTTATACCTTTGAATTTTGGTTTAGTGAGGAAAAACTCGCTAATCTTTCTGAAAATGAAGTGATCACCAAAACAAACAAAGTTGGCCAAGGGAATTTCTGGACGCAAGAGAATTTAAAAGCAGGGCATACGTATTATTTTTATGTTCGAACAATCAACAGCTATGGCAAATCACCTTTTGTGGAAGCTTCAGGGACTTGCTCTTCTCAAACGGATTTAATTCTTGAGGAATTAGCGGGGCAAATTAGCCGAGACCAACTCGCGCAAGACCTATTAGGTGAGATCAACAGCAAGGCTAACCAACTCGATATTACTGAATTACATGAGTTGATGCGGATAAATCACGACAAGATTTTATCTGAGTTGATGAGGCATGGAGCAACGATTGAAGAAAGCGAAAAAAAACTGGAGGAGGCAGGAAAATTATTAGCTGAGCGAATGAACCAAGTTTCAACGGCAACAGAAGCACAGGTCGCTACAATCAAACAAGAGCAACAAGCACGTATTGAGGGTGATCAAACCGAAGCACAACAACGGCAATCCTTAGCCACTCAACTTCGTGGTGATTATACCGGCAATGATTTATCGAAAGTCACCGCAGGACTTATCTCCGCCGAGAAGCAAGCGCGAGTTACAGGTGATCAAGCGGAAGCCAAAGCCAGACAATCATTGGAAACACGGATGAATGGGAATGTTTCCGCGATTAATAAATCATTAGAAACTCTCACCTCGAAACAGCAAGCACAATCGAAAGATATTTCAGCCCTCAGTTCAACACTGAAGGGAAAAGCTGATAGTAGCGTGGTAAATGCGTTAAGTACGCAAGTGTCTAATCTCGATGGCAAAGTCACCTCCGCAACCTCTCAAGTACAAGCGTTATCCAGCAAATTAGAGACGGTAAAAGCCGATTTAACGGAGTCTGTGGTGGTGGATTTAGATTTATCGATACTCAATGAAAACACCTATTATCCGGTGATTTTGCCATTAGCGACCTCTCGTCGTTATGCCTTTAAGGTCTTTAGAACTTTAGGGCAATATTCAGACAATAAACCTAGCTATGCGACTCACAGCACCAAAGGCTTTGCCATGATTGTGGAATGGCAAGTCAGTGGTTCTGGATGGGGAACCCAGTCTGAAAACCGCATCATTGATAATTTTGATTGGAAATGGACAAATCAATCCTCTGTGATGGGACCTGCTCAGTTAACGAATAGCTCTGTGGAATATATTTATTTGCGAGGAGGGGCAAAATATCAGTTAACTAAACACAAGAGTGTTAACCATCAAATTATCACCAGCACTTACACCAATAACAAACAATCGGTGGCACCAAAAGGGTTTGTGGTGAATGAAGTGCCTAAGTCCAGCGAGCAGAAAGCCAATGCAACGGCGAATGCGGTAAACCAACTTGAAACCAAAGTGACCGAGGTTTCAGGTAAGGTGACCTCGACCGCCCAGCAAGTGACTCGGTTAGAAAGCCAAGTGGGTACAAGTTCAGCCAAAATTGAGCAAACTTCGAAAGTGGTCACAGACATAAATGGCAAAATTTCGGCATCATGGACAATGAAAGTCCAACAAGATAGCAAAGGGAATAAAGTCATTACGGGCATTGGCTTAGGATTTAATGCACAAGGAAATAGTCAATTTCTGGTTAATGCCCAAAACTTTGCGGTGATATCGTCATTAAACGGCAAAGTGGTGACACCTTTTGTTATTCAAAATGGACAAGCTTTTTTCAATGATGCATTATTTAGCAAGGCAACCATTGATAAATTATCGGTAGGTAAAAAGATAACCTCAATTAATTATTTAGCGGGCAAGAAAGGATTTAATATTGATGCCACAACAGGGAATGTGGAATTAAATGATGCAGTATTTCGTGGACGGTTAGATATTAACTCAGGAGGAACAAAAGGGCGGTTAGTGATCACAAATAATACTATTTATGTTTACGATGAAAACAATCAGTTAGCGGCAAAAATAGGTTATTTAGGGTAGCGTATGAAGTTTATTGTTTTAATTACAGCATTATTATTGTCAGGGTGTACCTCTGGATATAAGAAAGTCGATTGCCAAGGTGTTTACCAAATAAAAACATTTCACTATCAACAACCTGTATTGGTAAAGTTTGATAAAAAGAGAGAAACCATTAAAGGGCCTCTTTATCATGCTGTACCTCAATTAGGATTTAAATTCTTAGGAGGATGGGTATCTCCTGATGCCGTAGAGGATTTCTCATGTCGTGGGGAATAGAGATATATGAAAAAGGAAAGCCAATAAAAATCACAGGGCGTTCATTTATTTTTGACCAAATAGCAGTCACTCAGAATGGCAGTAAAACTTATAATAATATTCCTAAAGGGCGGTCATTGGTCGCCTATATTGTAGCTAGAAATCGAGGATCTTATTTCACTGTTAGAGTCGAGAATAATAAAATCTCGTGGAATTCTCTACGCGATAGTCAAGCAATTAATGGAATTATTATGGTACTAATTAAATGAGTAAATATGGTGCATTATTTTTTAATCAGGGAATTACCGAAGAATTAACACCTTATGAATCAGCCGTATTTTTAAAGAAGATAAAAACTAAGCCGGGACTAATTAAAGTTATTGAAGGTAATAATAACGCAGTGCCACTTATTTTTATTCGAGTTCTTAATTCTTCTAATCCATCATTAGGTGGATTATCTGAAGTAATTTATGAGAACAATGCGTGGTGTGTGAATTTAATCGATACTATTCAAGGTAATTCAGCAGAATATGAACTCTATGTATTTGTGAAGTCTTCTTATCATATTTCACTTCATCCTCAAAAATGGGGAATTCAAATCTATCATAAAGGTGTTATTACACATGCTTCAAGTCAAAGACCACTTAATTTATTAGAGGGAAATAACTTTGTACTCACAGGAAATAATTGGAATGGCGTGGATGTCGGTTTTCCTTGTGCGGTATTAATCACAACAATTGGGCATATTGGTATGATGGATTCGATGGGAGGAAAAACAATTAGGGTAACTCTTTGTGGACGAGGTAACCGTATTATCCCTCATTCCATGATAGTGGCCGGACAAATGTCAACAACCTCACTAGGAAAGCAGTATTTTTATATTGATGTGAGGGAGTATGGTGGATAGAAAGAGTCTAGATGGTTAGTTTAGTTAATAAGTATAAAAGGTTATTAAAGAAAAGGATATATTCGTTGTTGCTCAGCTCTGTGCTAGGAGCAGACGTTGCTGATATTAGTTTGTGTTGATTTACAAAGAACCGGTCAGAACTATTAAAATTAGCGGTTGAATTTTTCTTACATAAGTGTTCTTTTAAGTACAATTTTTAAGACGAAAATTGAATTGTTTATGATTTATTTTATCTTCAATTTGTAATAGGGAAGCCGCAATTAATCGAGGGTGTATGAAAGAACAAAGTATTAATTCATGGGTCGATGAAAACTTGCCCAAGTTTGAACTCTTAGGAAAGCATATAGCTTTTATAATTGAAAACCTCCTTCAACAAAATGAAGTGGACTACCTTTCTGTTAGTTATAGAACTAAAACGAAGGAAGGTATACTGGAGAAAATTGGTAGAAAAAAATATAAAAAACCAACTGATGAGTTAACAGATATTTCAGGTGTAAGGATAATATTATACCTAGAGTCTGATATAGCTAGAGTTAGTGATGTGATCAAGTCCACATTCAATATTGACGTTAAGAATAGCATGGACAATGAAGGCCGGCTATCCTCTGATAAAGTAGGATATAGGTCTGTGCATTATGTTTGCAACATTGGTGAAAAAAGAAACGCTCTGAAAGAGTATGAGTATATCTCAGGCTTGAACTGCGAAATTCAAGTCAGAACTATGTTGCAGCATGCCTGGGCAGAATTAACGCATGATCGTAATTACAAACTTGGTGCAAACTTACCATTACAGATCCAAAGAAAAATTAATTTATACTCTGGTATGCTTGAAATTGCGGATGAAGGTTTCTCTGAGATTGTTAACGCCATTGAGGAATATAAAAAATCTATAAGAGATAATGACTTGGAGGAACTATTATCTCAAGAAATAAACTCCATCAATCTTTCAAAATTTGTACAAGAAATTAGCAAAAAAATAGGTTTGGATTTGATTCCTGTAAAGGATTGGGGTGGTTCAACCACTAGAGATATTATAGAAGAATTAAAATTTACTGGGCTTGACAACTTTAAATCAATTGCAGATTCAATCCCCGCTAATTACGTCGAGGTGTGTAAGGTACACTCTCCAGACAATAACATATATGGTTTCCTGCGTGATGTTATGCTAATTAATAACTTTGAAGACTTAAGCAGAAAAAGACCTCTAAATTGGGATTTAGTGGGCGATGAATACGAGGAAGAGGCTGAACATTTGAGGAAATTTTATTCCCATTTTATGCCAAAGGAAAAGGCTTCACAATTAGTTAGTACTTTTGCTGCAAATAATCAATAGTTTTATTATGATAACTCACGTCGAAATAACTGAGGCCACTATTCGGTGGTCTTGGCGTTGGTGTTTAAAGTAAAAACGGTCTCCCGTAAAGTTTGTTCTACTCCCGATTTACTAACCTACAGCGATGCTCGTAAAGCCTTAATGAGCAATAGAAGCAATCGTGAATTTCCGCTTTTCGCTCAGAGCAGATCTAATAACACCCCAACCTAACTGGTGTGTGCCAAAAACGGTCATTACTTGAAGGCTTCGCCAGCTCATTATTACCCCATTCCGCGTTAGTAATGTGGCATTTATCTCACTTCAACATCAGTATTTGAGCCCAGTTTTAGTAATGCAATAGAATTCTGACCTTATCAATTTTATCCAACCGTAATTACGTTAACTAATAAAAAAATATGGTACGAGTGTTAGCCTGAATACGAGGCCGAAATACTGTCAATCAAGATCAATAATTAGTCAGACTTGAGCGAAGAAAAATGATAAATATAAATAATATCAATTAATTATAAAGCTGTATAAAAAATCACTATCAAAAAAAGTAAATTCCTATAGTATTATTTATACTAATTGACATAGATGTGGCAGCGCCAAGTCCAACAGGCGATTTACACCCCACAAACAGCGCAGCGCATAAATACTAAGACATTAGGCTTTACGAGGTATAAATTGGCTTACGAGAATAATGTAACAGAGTTACAACAGCTATATGCACAGTATGCAGGGGCTGTCGCTTATGTTTCTGTAGTGAATGCTGATGGAAAAGCTGGCATTGGATCAGCTTTTCATATTGGTGATGGGATCTTTGTTACAGCGAAGCATGTTATCGAATTCCAAACAATTGTAGAAGTCGCTACAACTAAGAGAATAGAAGTAACTAAAGATAGTGATCAATATGGTCATAATACATGCTATATAAGCCCTCGGATCATAGAGATAATCGAGGGACCTTATGAGCATGCCTCTGAAGATGTTGCAGTATTTCGAGTTGAGCTAGTCGATAAATTTTTACCTAAAGTCCAATTGGGCTCACATACATCGCATGAAATACAAGACTATGAGTTTATATTAACGGATGTGTTGGTAATTGGTTATCCGCCAATACCTTTTACTACAACCCCAAATCAAGTAGTTGCTAGCGGTCAAGTTAATGCTGTTATTGATGTTCGACATTCTGAATACGTACACTTTGTCTTATCTACGATGGCTAGAGGTGGGTTTAGTGGGGGGGTGGTTATGACGAAGTCTGGTATTGCTCTAGGGCTAGTCACGGAGAGCTTAGGAACAGGTAGTTCTCTGGTCGAAACTGGCTATATGAGTGTCATGTCAATTGATGCGGCTATAGAATTAGCAAGAGAAAAATTTGATATAAATCTTGCTGAATTTGGGATATGTAGAGATTTAGATTCTCTAATAGAAATTAAAATGGTTAACGATAGTTTAGGCCGTTTGAATTCTAGGCTATATAACGCTTGTGTTTATGTTTACGATGATGACCGAGATCTTTTTATGGAAATTCATTGTGATGATCAATCCTTACTTCATTCAGCTTATGAAGTATTTAATTCAGTCAGCCCCACGTACATTGTTGAATCAATGAGTCAAGAGAACCTGATTTTCTTCCAAGCTAAGGGTAATCCATCAGCATCTGTATTGATAACCGCAGCCAATGCCGTCAAGCAATTTTTTGAAAATGCAGGCTATAAGGAAATGTCGATTAAAAAAAACACATGGCAAATAAAGGCGTAAAGCCTAACAAAGCATTTTAGAGTGATTTGTAACGTTTGGCATTTTTGATTCTATCGTTGGATTTTGTGTTTATAGTGGTTTGGTGGTAGTGTTGCTGACATATTAATGTGGCGTTAGCCGACTCGGGTAATTTGAGAGAAATTGCAATGAAAGTTAATATTAAAAAGATTGAAGGGAATTGGACCTTAGGTTACTCGTTGGATAAGCATACTATTTGTAGTACACCGATTGGATATAACGAATATGGGCACATGCAGTTTGACACAGAACGTCCAGAAGCTGGCGAAGCCCTTTTTCAGCTAAAATACCGATCTGACTTCTCGCAGGTGCCAATTATAGGGCAACAATTATACGACTCTTTTGGGGCGGCGTTTTCATCATCGCATATAGTAATACCTATGCCAGCTTCAAAAATTAGGGCTAAACAACCAGTTACCGAGATCGCAAGAGATCTAGCTGGCCGCATGGGTATCCTATGTATTGAAAATTTACTTGTTAAAACTGGTAGCACACCAGCTATGAAAGATATAGAAACGAGAGATGAAAAGGTATCTACGCTCGTGGGAGCATTCAAGGTATACGATGTATTGGATAAAGGTCTATTTGATGTGCTGATCGTTGATGATCTATTTGATACAGGCTCTTCTTTGGAGGCCGCTACAACTGTATTGAGAGGCTATAGTAAAATAAGAAATATTTATGTAGCCACGGTAACTAGGAAAAGATAATGTATAAAATATTCATATCAGGTTCTATGGGAATCAAGAACTTAGATCAGAATGTTCAAAAGAGAATCAACAACATAGTTGAGTCTGGTTATCAAGTAATAGTTGGTGATGCTAGCGGCGTAGATAGTTCTATTCAAGAATATTTAATTTCAAAGAATATGAAATACGTCCTTGTGTACTGTTCTGGTGATAATCCAAGAAACAATCTGGGGCATTGGCCCGTATTAAAAATTGAAACAAATGCGCCTTCAGGAACCAGGGCATTTTTTACGGCTAAAGATTTAAAGATGGCTGAAGACTGTGATTATGGATTAATGGTTTGGGATACGAAAAGCACTGGAACTCTGAGCAATGCAATTGAGCTCTTAAAAAGAAAGAAATCAGCTTTAGTGTATATAAACAAAGCTAAAGAATTTCTCAAGATAAAAGAAGTAAGTGATCTTGAAAAACTCACTTCTTACATGAGTTCATCAGCCTTAGAGAAAGCTGATAAAAAGCTGAAAATTAGGGATATAATTCAATCTTTTAAACATCAACAAAATAGTCTTTTCTAAGTAGCTTAACAATCATATACATCGCCGATTTGTAATTCGCTTCGCTCACATTGCCACGAAGTAGCTCCACTCCGTTATACTCCTGTTCTGGACGTTACCCATAGAAATTTTTATCCGAAACTGACGAGTTAGATCTAAGGCTTTAACTCGTAAATGCACAAAGCGAGTAACGGCAATGGCGATTACTCGCTCAAAGTTGAGAATCAAATTTGAGATATTGCATAATAAATTGTTATTTTTAAAATATTCATTACATTAGTATAGTTAAAATTATTTAAAATAATCTTCCCCAAAACCACTCCAACCCAAACTAAAAATCAACCATTTACATACAAACCAAGATCACATAAAAAAAGATTATCACCACCAATAATTATAATTTATTTAATAAGTTACATAATTATTATGGGTATAATGTTACGCCAGATAGGTTGAGGGAGTATGGTGAGTAATACAACTAATTATCAGTATGATGTTTTATCAATAATTGTAAAAGAAAAAATCAGGACACCAATAAGACTCCAAAATTTTATAACTGATTGATTATATAAATCAGTCGGTTCCATCTAGCATAGGCACTACTCTGTTTTCAAATACTGCACCGAACTCCCATCAGGCAACTTCTTGTCTCTCTCACGATAAAATGCCAATCGTTCGTTAAAATACTCGCGCAGATGTGCTGGTTGTTGTCGTTCAACTTCCACGGCAACAACGGGCATATTGAGTTGTGTTTATATTTTATTGAAATAAAACATGTAGCCACAATTAGGGCATAATAATATTAGGTTTTTCTTAAGTTTGTGTTTGTTTTGTTTAGCTACGTAAGAACAGCTTGGGCAGGTAACTTCTACTTGTGCGTCTTGAAACATTCTTATCACATTAAAAGCTTTCATATCTTTCACCCATTATAGGGATATCGTGATTCAGTGTACGTTACTTCGTACTAAAATGCTCAATTTTTGTTCTTTTATTTGTAGAGTTCAATATTGATAACTGATTTCTATGACAATGACAGCTATATAGAGCCATTCTCATTTTTAGTATTCCTTATTGTGGCTTACATCTATTAAACAACAAGGAGCTAATAAGAGATACAAATAAAAGGGCTTGTCATCCTAACGCGTCAAGTAAGGGTTTTAGGTGATATGCATGTTGTTTCATATTTAATGAATTAATATTGTTCTAGAATTTTTTCTAACGAAGGGATTGAATGAAACATTTTATTACACTTTGTTACAAATAGAAAACCCTAAGGAGTTACCCTTAGGGTTCTTTATTCAAATGCACGTGCATTTCGCGTGCACTTTCAAGTCCTTTTGTTGTCAGTGTGTAGTCTTGGTGATTTCGCTAACTTCTTGTTTTTGAAACCATTGTCCTATCACTGACCCACCAAATTTGGTGGAGCTGGCGGGAGTTGAACCCGCGTCCGAAATTTCTACATCCTCGGCACTACATGCTTAGTCTAATCTTTAATTTCACTTACCCACTGCGGATAGACACGCCATGAATAAGCTAGCTTGATTAAGTTTAACGCTTCAACCCCAAGCTAGGCATCCACGCGATCTCTTTTGGGTTTGACCTCTCTTGATCCCCGTCTTAAGAGCGGAAGCTAGGGAGAGAGGGCTCTAAGCAGGTTATTAAGCTGCTAGTGCTAGTTTGTTTTCGTCGTTTGCGACTACTTTTTTGCGGCTTTTTACGAGGCCAACCGCCCCTCGGCATGCACCTTGGGTTTCGCAAATCCCGTCGAATCCAGAATCAGCCCCAAGTTGTTGAAAGCGAGTATATCAGAAAAATACTTGTAATAGCTAGTACTTAACGCTATTTAGCGGTTAGCATTTTTCATAATACGTGCTTTGTCTAATTTCCACTCACGATCTTTAATGGTTTCACGTTTATCGTGATCTTTTTTACCCTTTGCAACGCCAATTTTGATTTTGCACCAAGCGTTTTTCCAATAAAGAGAAAGAGCAACAACGGTATAACCATCACGGTTGATCTGACCATAAAGGTTATCAAGTTCACGCTGTTTTAATAATAATTTACGGGTACGTGTTGGGTCACAAACGACATGGCTTGACGCAACATTTAAAGGAGAAATAGTTGCACCAAAAAGATAAGCTTCGCCATCACGCATGACGACGTAGCTATCACTGATGTTTGCTTTACCGGCACGCAGTGATTTAACTTCCCAGCCTTGTAACGACAGACCCGCTTCGATCTCATCTTCGATGAAATATTCATGGCGAGCACGTTTGTTTAACGCAATGGTCGCAGAACCAGGTTTGTGTGATTTTTTCTTTGTCATAATGTCCACATTATACTGTATGAGCAATAGAAAGAAATCATTTAACCGACTGTTTTCTTTTCAATTGCATAAAACTTAAGCTATATTCCATTAGATTTTTAATTAGTCACTGTTCAATGATATGATCACACACAGTGTTGTCGTACAGGAATAACTATGCCTCAGATTAGTCGATCTGCTCTTGTCCCTTTTAGCACAGAGCAAATGTTTAAACTGGTTAATGATGTTCTTACTTATCCTGATTTTCTACCAGGATGCGTTGGAAGTAAACTGATCAAAAGCACTCCAGAAGAAATGATTGCATCAATAAATGTCTCTAAAGCGGGAATTAGTAAAACATTTACTACCCATAATTTTTTAAAGACTAATGAACGTGTTGATATGCGTCTTGTTGATGGCCCTTTTCGTAAATTAACTGGGGGATGGGTGTTTACCGCACTTGATGATAATGCGTGTAAGATAGAATTTCAGCTAGACTTTGAGTTCACTAATAAATTAATTGAGTTGGCTTTTGGACGTATTTTTAAGGATTTAACGAATAATATGGTTCAGGCATTTACTCACAGAGCGAAAGAGATCTATCGTGACTAAAATATGGGTAGAGGTAACTTATGCGTTGCCCGACAAACAGTACCTTATCCCTGTTGAACTAACATTAGGGGATACTGTTGAACAAGCCATTATTGCTTCAAATATCTTAACAATTTGTAATGATATTGATTTAACTAAGAATAAAGTGGGTATTTATAGTCGACCAGCAAAGTTAAGTGATAATGTGCGAGATGGTGATAGAGTTGAAATTTATCGACCTTTAATTGCTGATCCTAAAGAAATGCGTCGTAAACGTGCTGAGAAAGCACGACAAAAAGCGGATTAATATCATGCTTTCGGCTCAATAGGGGAAGCATCATATACTGCAATGATAGGCCGTTTGATTACAGACAGATACAATAAAAGACAACACTATTATAAAACAATTTCTCTCTATAAAAACACACCCCAACGTCAAATTTAACGTATGGGGTGCAGTTCGTTTTTGCCAATCTTATACAAAACTAAGTTTTCTTAACACTGTAATCGCATTACGATTTTGTTGCTGGTGCTGAGAAGTTAGGCATATTGCCTTGCTTATCAATCTTAGTCAGTATGCCATTGCTATCAAAAGTCAGGGTGAGAGTCTCTTGACGTACTTCCTGATGACCAGGCTCTTCACGGAAAACATAATACCAAGTCTGGCTCCCGAAAGGAGCTTTAAGCATTGGCGTACCAAGGGCAAATTGAACTTGCTGCTGTGTCATTCCTTGCTGAACTTTTGCGACTTCGGCTGGTGTTAAATAATTTCCCTGATTGATATCTGGGTGATAAACCAGTTTCTCGAACATAGAGCAACCTGAAGTCATTACGACTAAAGATAAGGCGGCAACTTTTAACAGTTTAAAACGCATGGTTATTACATTCCTTTTAGGGTCATAGTGACGATGATAATCGACAACGCAGCAATTGAAAACCTTTCACGCTCTGCCTATGACCCTAAATATCAATAAAAGTTTGTTAATCGTTATGCAGCCAACAAATCTTTCGCATTTGCTAAAGTATTTTTGGTGACTTCACTGCCTGCTAATAAACGAGCGAGCTCTTGTAGACGTTCTTTTTTCGATAACAGTTTCATGGTTGTTTCAGTTTCTTCACCATTTGTCTCTTTATTAACGAAATAGTGTTGATGACCACAACCTGCAACTTGAGGTAAGTGAGTGACACACATAACTTGAGTTGACTCACCTAATTCACGGAGTAATTTACCCACAATAGCCGCTGTTGGGCCACTGATGCCCACATCAACTTCATCAAAAATAAGTGCAGGAGTGTCCATTTTTTTGGCTGTGATCACTTGGATTGCGAGAGCAATACGTGATAACTCACCACCTGAAGCTACTTTAGAAAGCGCTTGATGAGGTTGTCCAGGGTTTGTGGTGACATTAAATTCAACTTTTGTGGCACCATCGATTTGCAGTGAGCTGTCATCAAAATAGGTATCAACAGTAAAGTAGCCGTGTGGCATTGATAACTGATGCATACTGTTAGTGATAAGTTGACTTAATTCATTTGCATATTGTTGGCGAACTTGATGCAGTTGCTTTGCAACATCTAATGCAATTAAATGGTCAGCTTTGACTTGTTCTATTAAAGCGTCACAATCATCATTTTGACGAAGTAGGGCATTTTTTTCTTCAATTAATTGCTGATGAAGATCATAGAGTTCTTCAGGTGCAACGCGATGTTTGCGTGACAGACTAATGTACTTAGACATGCGTTTTTCTACTTCAAATAAGCGATTAGGATCCATCTCTAAGCGATCGCTATAATGACGAAGTTCATCACTCACTTCACTAATTTGAATAGTCGCTTCTTCTAGCATCTCTAATAGTGAATTGAACTGACTTTCCATAGAGGTCAGTTCAGCAATTTCATGTTTAGCCACATTGAGCATACTTAAAATATTTTGCTCTTCGTTGTCACTTAAAATTTGTAAACTATTTTGACTTAGCGTTAAAAACTGACCGCAGTTAGAAAGACGTTTATATTCTTGATCTAATTCTGGGTATTCGCCTTGTACTGGTTGAAACTCATTGAGTTCTTTTAAGTGGTAATCAATCAGTTGTTGCCTTGCTTCTCGTTCTAAAGAGAGTTGTTGAAAAGCAGCTAAAGTTTGGCAACTTTGATGCCATGTTTGATAAGCCGACTTCATGCTTTTTAATAAAGCTGGTTCATGAGCATAAATATCAAGCAGTTGTTTTTGATAGCGAGGCTCTAAAAGTTGTTGGTGAGCATGCTGCCCATGAATTTGGATAAGTAAAGAACCCAGCTCTCTTAATTGTGAAAGTGGTACGGAAGTGCCATTGATAAAACCACGAGAACGCCCATCAGCAGAGATCGTTCTTCTTAATAGGCATTCGTTATGGTCATCAAGATGATGTTCTTCAAGCCAACGTTGTGCTGATGGCGTATCAGAGAGTGAGAATCGTGCACATAAATCGGCTCTAGTTGCACCTGGGCGCACCATGTTGGCATCACCACGGTTACCTAAGCATAAACCTAGTGCATCAATTGCAATAGACTTACCTGCGCCAGTTTCGCCTGTAATGGTGGTCATGCCACCAGAGAAATCGATTTCAAGTTCACGGACTATGGCAAAATGACTAATGGTTAATTGAGTCAGCATAGTGCCTCTCCTGTGTATAAAAACATATCTGTAATTACATACAGTATAAACTGGTTTTTTATACAGTAAAGTAGTGAGGCACAAAAATTAGAACATTTTTTTCGACCAACCCAATTTTGAGCTGAGTGTATTAAAATAATTGTAATCAGTCGGGTGAACTAAATTGAGCTTTTGACGACTTCTTTTAATAATAACTTCATCACCTTCTTTAATGGGTAACACTAATTGACTATCGCAACTGACTTCATAATCGATATTTGTTTGTGAGAATTTTAAGCGAATTTGGCTATCACTGCTGATAACTAAAGGACGTGCTGATAAGGTATGTGGAAACATAGGCACAAGCGCAATAGCATCAAGATTTGGGGTTAAAATAGGGCCACCCGCAGAAAGTGAATAGGCTGTTGAACCTGTTGGTGTTGCGATAATTAAGCCATCAGAACGTTGAGAGAAAGCAAAGCGATCATCAATGTAAACTTCAAACTCAATCATATGTGCAACTTTACCGGGATGAAGCACGACTTCATTGATCGCTGTACCAATGCGATTTCTTTGACCTTCAGCACAGACGCGTGCTTCAAGTAAAAAACGTTTTTCTTCATGATAGTGCCCAGCCAACACATTGGTTAATTGCTGTAAGGCATTATCAGGATCAAGATCAGTAAGAAAACCTAAATTACCTCGGTTAACACCAATCACTTTGATATTATAACGAGATAAAACGCGTGCGGCACCAAGCATGTTGCCATCACCACCCACAACAATGACAAGATCGGCAACTTTACCAACTTGTGTTAAATCACCTGTTTGTGCATTTTCTAGTTTTAGTTCTTGAGCAACTTGTGTATCAATAATAACGTCATAGCCTTGAGCCAGTAGCCAATGATAGAGCATTTCATGAGTTGAAATTGCTTCTGGGTGGCGTGGATGACCAACAATGCCGATGCATTTAAAGTGTTTTTCTTCCATTACGGTATTATCTGGCATTTTTTTACCCTCGTTTTGTGCCAATTCCTTGAAACCCGTTTATTGATCCCCATAATAAACTAAATATGAAGATGAATACCAAAACTACGCGGAGATGTTCATGAGTAGTAAAGAACAAAATGTACATGAAGAGCAAGTCTCAAAAGAAAAAGAAGGAATGGGATCTGTAATGGATGAGTCTCAAGAGCAAGTAATGACTGAAGAAGCACAAGCGGACTTTAATGCTCAAGCTGAGTTAGTGGAAGCATTAGCGCGTATTGATTCTCTTGAAAAACAACTGGAGCAATCGCAAAAAACAGAGCGTGAAGCCATGGCTCGTGCTTTAGCGGAAGTTGAAAATGTGCGTCGTCGTACTCAACAAGATATTGAGAAAGCACATAAATTTGCACTTGAAAAATTTTCTAATGAGTTATTGCCTGTACTTGATAATTTAGAGCGTGCTTTATCTGCGGCTGATCATGAAAATGAATCATTAAAGCCAATGATTGAAGGGTTAGAATTAACTCTGAAATCATTTTTAGATGCAGTTCGTAAATTTGGTATCGAAGTGGTTGAAGAAAAAAATGTGGTATTTAACCCTGAAGTTCACCAAGCGATGACTTTAATTGATAGCCCAGAACATGACTCTAATCATGTTGTTGATGTTATGCAAAAAGGATACACCTTAAACGGTCGTTTATTGCGCCCAGCTATGGTTATCGTTTCTAAATAATATCGATAAAGCATTCGTTATCACATGAGTTATTACATGTAGATAAAGTAAACCGCACAATACGAAGATTATTTAATATTCTTCATATTGTGCGGTTTTATGTTTTATAGGCTGATTTTATTCGATGGGATCAAGATACCAATTGATCGGTGTACGGCCTTGTTGCTGTAAGATGTCATTAGCTTGTTTGAAATGACCACAACCTAAAAAGCCCCTATGGGCAGAAAGCGGTGATGGATGCGGGGCTTTTAAAATAACGTGTTTATTTGTATCAATAAAACGTCCTTTTTTCTGAGCATGTGCCCCCCAAAGTAAGAAAATAACGCCATCTCTACGCTGATTGATCTGTTCGATTACTGCGTCAGTAAAGATTTCCCAACCATAGTTAGCGTGAGAATGTGCTTGACCTTTTTCTACCGTCAATACTGTATTAAGTAATAAAACACCTTGTTTTGCCCAGCTTTCTAAATAGCCGTGGTTAGGGCGTTTAAAATCAGGGTATTCTTTTTCAAGCTCTTTATACATATTGACTAATGAAGGTGGAGCTGGCACGCCTGGTCGTACTGAAAAAGAGAGTCCATGTGCTTGATTCGGGCCGTGATAAGGATCTTGCCCCAAAATAACTACATTCACATTATCAAAAGGCGTAAAACGAAACGCATTAAAAATATCTTCTTGAGGAGGATAAACAATTTTACCTGCGGCTCTTTGTTGTGCGACTTGAGACATAATTTGATGAAAGTAAGGCTTTTCTTTTTCAGCGCCTATCACATCATGCCAAGTTAATGGTGTAGTCATAACTTAAAATCCTTGTTGATATCTTATAGTGTCTAAGCTTACCGATTTCATCAGGGGAATGAAAATATTACGGACTAAAAATAAAAATTAATTGATCCCTCAACTTTTATTTGAAAATTTACAAAAAAAATTGCAATTCAGCGATAAATGATTGTTGATTTAAAACAATACTTTGCACCTTGTGGGATAAAGTGCTTATGAATTTTATTGATATTTATCAAAGAATGACGCCATTTATACTGGTATATAAGTAGACAGAAACATTGGTTAGACCAAATACCCAAGTTCTGATATGAGATTGGAATTTGATTTTGCGCCCAAATTGGAGGTCGAAATGATTACTGGTATCCAAATTACTAAAGCTGATAACGACGATTTATTACACTCTTTCTGGTTATTAGATGATGAAAACGGCGAAGCTCGTTGCATCTGTGCTAAAAAAGGCTTTGAAGAAGGTCAAGTGATTAACCGTAAAGAGTTAGGCAATATCGAATATCGTGAAGTGCCTGTAGAATCTAAACCGGTTGTTCGTGTAGAAGGTGGTCAACACCTTAACGTTAACGTATTAAGCCGTGAAACACTGGAAGATGCTGTTAATAATCCTGAGAAATATCCTCAATTAACTATTCGTGTTTCTGGTTATGCTGTGCGTTTTAACTCACTGACTCCAGAACAACAACGTGATGTTATTACTCGTACTTTCACAGAAAGCCTGTAATTCTCACTAAAGTAATAAGTTAAATAATAAGCTCGATATGAAAATATCGGGCTTTTTTTCTATATAAAATAAGAACAAAGATAAAATAACAAAAAACCGTAACTATATTGTATAGCTACGGTTTTTTATAAGTTCAAAAAGAGTACGGATTATTCGTTATCAGTATTTGTTTCTTTTGCTGGTGCAGTCGGAGCAACCTTTTTTTCTGTATGCTCAGTAACGGCTTTGCGACGTTTACCAATATTTTTACGATCGCGAGTGCGCACTTTTTCTTTAACTGCTTTTTTCTCTTCTTCTTTTTTCGCTTTACGTTTAGCAAGCACTTTTTTAGAAGGTTTGAAAGTTGCTTTCAGGCTTGGTGCTTTGGTTTCTGGACGTAGTTCAGCAACAACACGATATTTAATTGGCTCTTGAACATAACGGCCAATTTTACCTAATAATGGGTGATCGTGAGCTTCAACTAATGAAATTGCGATACCTTTACGGCCCGCGCGTCCTGTACGACCAATACGATGCAAGTAAACATCCGCAGTGCGAGGCAAGTCAAAGTTGAAAACGTGAGTGATATCATCTAGATCAAGACCACGAGAAGCAACGTCTGTGGCAATAAGCACATTCATTTTGCCTGATTCTAAACGTTTGATCGCATCGTTACGCTGTGTTTGCGCCATTTCACCTTCAAGGTAGCTACATTTAATACCTTGTTTTTCTAACGCAGTGACAAGTTCTCTTACACGTTCTCTTTTACGAACAAAGACAATCGATTTTTTAACATCGTCTTGCTTCAGTAATGCAGCAAGTAACGCTGTTTTATGTTCGAGATTATCAGCATGATAATAGAACTGCTGAATTTTTTTACGTTCACGGCGTGAGGGATCGGCATTAAGCTCAACAGGTTCGTTGAGGATGCGCTGTGCAAAATCAATCACCGCATTGCCTTCCAGTGTTGCAGAGAACAGTAATGTCTGTTTGCGCCAGCGAGTTTCACCTGCAATAGTCTCGATATCGTTAGCAAACCCCATATCTAACATGCGGTCTGCTTCATCTAAAATCAGCATTTCTACCGCACGGCAGTCAAAGTTTTCTTCTTTGATGTACTGTAATAAACGACCTGTTGTTGCAACAACGATATCTTGGTTTTCACTGAAGACTTCAGCGTGATTCATATAAGCAACACCGCCCGTGATCGTGGCGATATCTAAATGTGTGTGCGCACATAATTCTTTTGCCTGCTCGGCAACTTGCATGGCAAGTTCGCGTGTTGGTGTCAGGATAAGAATACGTGGCGGGCCTGATTTTTTACGTGGATAATCAAGCAAGTGTTGAATTGCTGGAAGTAAAAAGGCCGCAGTTTTCCCTGTGCCTGTTGGCGCAGAGCCTAAAATATCGCGTCCATCCATTGCGGCAGGGATTGCATCTGCTTGAATAGCAGTAGGACGTTGATATCCTTTTTCTTCTAATGCGGTCAATAAACTTTCATCAAGTTCAAGACTGGAAAATGTCGTGGCTGTCATTGTATACCTCTGTTTAGGGCGCGGATTTTGACATTATCCCCCGCTAAAAGCCAGAGGATTTACCGCTATCACATTATATATTACCGATAGACGAAGGTATTCGTTGTTTTTAGGCTTAATCTAAATAAGCGTGCATCGTATACAAATAGTTTAATGTTAAGATAGGGGTTGTAGAAACGTTATCTTACCATATATCTCTTTTTCCGTGACATGATTGATAAGCAATAAAAAAGAGATTGCTGTACAAATCAATAGAGCCAATAGATGAATCAAAAGAAAGTGAAAAAAGCAGGATTACGCAAAGGTGGTTTTACATTTAAACAATTTTTTGTTGCTCATGATAAGTGTGAAATGAAAGTGGGTACAGATGGTGTTTTATTAGGGGCTTGGGCACCTATCGATAATGTAAAAAGAGCACTTGATATTGGTACAGGGAGTGGATTAATTGCATTAATGCTCGCTCAACGAGCGAATAAAATTGAGTGTATTGATGGCGTTGAACTTGATGAAAACGCAGCATTACAAGCTACGGAAAATGCCCAAGCGTCACAATGGCATTCATTTATTCATATCCATCATAGTGATATTCATCATTATGCAGAGCAAGTGCAAAACAAATATGATTTGATTGTGAGTAATCCTCCTTATTTTGAGCCAGCAATTGCTTGTCGTAATGATGTTCGTGAGCAAGCACGTTATACCAAAACCTTAACGCATGAGGGATTACTGGATAGTGCGCAATCACTTATTGCTGAAGATGGCTTGTTTTGCGTTGTATTACCTTATTCTATTGGTGAGCAATTTATTGAAATTGCAGAAAAAAAAGAGTGGAATATTGCAAAACGCGTTAATATTAAAGACAGTGCAGATAAACCTTATCATCGAATTTTGTTAGCATTTCAAAGACAGCGCCAAGGCAGTGTTGAATGCAGTATAGATGAGCTTATTATTCGTAATAACGAAGGGCATTATACCGACAAGTTCCAATCTTGGGTGACTGACTTTTATTTATATTATTAAATCTATATTTAATAATATATTGTTTAAGATAATATATATTGTTGTAAGTAATCGTATATATTTAAATAATATCATTGTGTTATCGTTTTTTTATTGGCAAATTGCATTTTGGTTGGGTGATCACCATGATGATTTTTTGTGATTCATCTCTTAAAATAATGATTGAATTGAACTTCATACTATTTTTGCGCTCTAAGTCTTGTAGCTCATAAAAACGAGAAGGAATAACGAGAGTAAATATGACGGAGTCATTTAAAAATAGTGCGAAGCTTGACTTCGGGAGAGTCCATCTCTAATGAGCGAGCAGTTAACGGACCAAATGTTGGTTGAAAAGGTACAAAATGGTGACCAGAAAGCCTTTAATTTGCTGGTTATCCGCTATCAACACAAGGTAGCAAGCCTGATTTCCCGTTATGTACCACAGGGTGATGTGCCAGATGTTTCGCAAGAAGCCTTTATCAAAGCTTATCGTGCCATCGGTTCTTTCCGTGGAGATAGTGCTTTTTATACATGGCTTTATCGCATTGCTGTGAATACAGCAAAAAATTATCTGGTCGCACAGGGGCGACGTCCGCCTTCGAATGATTTAGATGCGAGTGATGTTGAAAATTTCGAATCACCCAATGCACTAAAAGAAATTTCGAACCCTGAGAATTTAATGTTGTCTGAAGAGTTACGGAGAGTGGTTTTTCACACCATAGAGTCATTACCTGAAGATTTAAGAGTTGCTATTACACTTCGGGAACTTGACGGGCTAAGCTATGAAGAGATAGCGGTCATTATGGATTGCCCTGTCGGAACAGTACGTTCACGTATTTTTAGGGCGCGAGAAGCTATTGATAATAAGGTTCAACCATTAATACAAGAGTTTTAATTGTGGGTGAACCATCATTGACTGAAGGGTACTTTTACATGCAAAAAGAAAAACTTTCTGCATTTATGGATGGCGAAGTTCTTGATAAAGAATTAATGGGTACAATTGCTCGTGATGACTCCATGAAAGAGACATGGCAACGCTACCATTTAATTCGTGACACAATGCGTGGTGATGTAGGTGAAGTAGTCCACTTCGATATCGCAAGTCGCGTTGCGCTCGCTTTAGAGAATGAACCTGTTCGCATAAGTCCTGAACAACAACGAGAGCAGCAACCTGCGCCATCACAATGGCGTCAGCACTCTTTCTTACAAACGTTACGTCCTTGGGCAAGTCAGTTAACTCAAATTGGTGTTGCGGCTTGTGTTTCATTAGCTGTTATTGTTGGTGTTCAGCAATATAATGGAAAAAGTGGTTCTGAAGATTTCCAAGTAGATACGCCTGTATTTAATACTCAACCGATTATGGGTTCAGGTTCACCAGTGAGCTTAAATCTTCAAAACGATACTTTAGGTAAAGACCAACAAACACGTTTACAAGAGCGTAATCAGCGCCTTGGATTAATGTTGCAACAGTATGAGTTAGATCGTCGTATCTATAATGCACCACAAAATGAAGCGCCAGCTAGCGCTCAAGGTGAAACTCAATCCGTAGCAGCACAGTAATAATAGATGTGAATGTATAAATAACGTGTGGGAATAAAACAGTCGTAATGAAAAAATCATGGTTATCCACCTTATTGCTGGTGGGCAGCCTGTCAATGCCGATACAAGCCTTGGCGCAACCTCAAACAGGTAGTGTCGAGGCTTTGTTGCAAAAGATGGGTCAGACAAGTCAAAACTCTACCTATGAATTATCTTTTATCAATATCAATTCTCAAGGTATTGTTCCTATCCGCTACCGTCACACTCTTATTGATGGCAAACCACTTGCACAATTAATGCAAATGGACAGTACTCGCCGTGAAATTGTTCAACGTGGTGATGAAATCAGTTATTTTGAGCCGGGCTTAGATGCTTTTAGCTTAAGAAACGATCATATCGTTGATTATATCCCTTCTATTATTTACCAAGATTTCAATGAGTTATCAGGTTATTATAATTTTATTGATGCAGGAAGAACGCATATTGGTGATATTCCAAGCCGAGTTGTTCGTGTACTATCAAAAAATAATGACCGTTATGATTATGTCTTGTTTATTGACGAAGAAAGATATCTGCCTTTAAGAGTCGATCTGTTAGATAAGAATAATGACATCATTGAACAATTTCGCGTGATCACCGTTAATGAAGGGAATGAAGTTAGAACTGAACTTAATTCGTTACGTACCGTCAATATGCCACCTTTATTATTGATACCAAAAGTTAAGCCTTTAGTTTATAACTGGTCGGTGAGTCAATTGCCTGAGGGTTTTAAAGAGGTAAAACGCAGTAACCATCAAATTTCTGAAACTGAGTTTAGTCAGTCTATTTTATTTAGTGATGGCTTATTTGACTTCTCCATTTATGTTAATAAAAGTGGTCAACAGGTTAATTCGCCCGAACGCGATAAAATGTTGAGGTATGGTCGTAATACAATTTATACCTATGACAAAGAAGGTAATGAAATTACCTTTATTGGTCAGTTACCATTTCCTACAGCACAAACAATAGTTAATAGTGTTGTATTTACGAAAAAGTAAAAGGGTATAAGTTATGGTTAAAGAGTGGGCAACAGTAATACATTGGCATGAAGGACGTGCGTTATTACGCTACGGATCTTCTTCTGGCTGTGGTAGTTGCCAAGCTCGTGCTGCGTGTGGCTCTTATTTATTAAATAAAATAGGGCCTGAGACAGTGCATCAACTCGAACTTCCCGTTGCACAACCTTTAGTCGAAGGGCAAAAAGTGGAAGTGGGGATTCCTGAAAATAATCTACTTCTTTCCGCAATGCTAGTGTATTTAACGCCTCTTATTGGCTTATTTATTGTTGCAGGTATTGCGAGCCTTTGGTTTTCGAGTGAATTTGCTATTTTTTGCAGTGGGCTAGTGGGCGGCGCCCTTGGTTTTTTATTTGCCAAAAAAGTGGCAACTTGGTGGAGCAAAGATGAAGGTTTTGAACCTATTATATTGCAAATAGGACTTCCACCCCATGAACTTAACGTTCAATTTCAAGAATAATAAGTTAATTAAAAAGATGGGGCATTTGCCCCATTATTTTTGTCATGCTGCTTTTGTAATCATATCTATCTTAAATTAACACGTTTCTATATCTGGAAATTACCCGCAAAAAATGACAAATAAATGCAAGTCTTAGCATAAATGTTTGTGTTTGATGAACGTTTCTTTGAGTATAATGTCTCTAGTGTGTAGAATGCGTCATCAATAATAACTCCTGCAATATAGAGTTTTCGCTTTGTGTCCATGAATGACTCCAAAGCCAGATTTATAGAGCAAAGCAATAGAGAAAAATAATTTCAGAATGAAAAACATACGTAACTTTTCCATTATCGCACATATTGACCACGGTAAATCGACGTTATCAGATCGAATTATTCAAATTTGTGGTGGCTTATCAGATCGTGAAATGGCTGCGCAGGTTCTTGATTCTATGGATCTTGAGCGTGAACGTGGTATTACAATCAAAGCGCAAAGCGTAACTTTGAATTACACCGCTGATGACGGTGAAGTTTATCAGCTTAACTTTATCGATACCCCAGGACACGTTGACTTCTCTTATGAAGTATCTCGTTCACTCGCTGCGTGTGAAGGCGCCTTATTGGTCGTAGATGCTGGGCAAGGGGTTGAAGCGCAAACATTAGCAAACTGCTATACCGCGATGGATATGGATCTCACCGTCGTTCCAGTTTTAAATAAAATAGATTTACCTGCAGCCGAGCCTGAGCGTGTTGCTGAAGAGATTGAAGACATTGTGGGAATCGATGCCACAGATGCAGTACGTTGCTCTGCAAAAACAGGTATTGGTGTTAAAGAAGTTATCGAACGTCTTGTTAAAGAAATTCCAGCACCTGAAGGTGATGCAGACGCTCCATTACAAGCATTGATTATTGACTCTTGGTTTGATAACTACCTTGGTGTTGTTTCACTGATCCGTGTTAAAAACGGTAAAGTCAGCAAAGGCGATAAAATCAAGGTAATGAGCACCGGTCAGATTTATAACATTGACCGTATTGGTATTTTTACACCAAAACAAATTGACACAACATCATTAAATTGTGGTGAAGTAGGTTGGGTTGTTTGCGGTATTAAAGATATTTTAGGCGCGCCTGTTGGGGATACTTTAACAGCAGCCCAAAAACCAGCAGATAAACCATTGCCAGGCTTTAAAAAAGTTAAGCCACAGGTTTATGCGGGGTTGTTCCCAATTAGCTCTGACGACTATGAATCATTCCGTGATGCATTAGGTAAATTAAGCCTGAACGATGCGTCGTTGTTCTATGAGCCAGAAAGCTCAACAGCGTTAGGTTTTGGTTTCCGTTGTGGTTTCTTGGGTCTTCTTCATATGGAGATCATCCAAGAACGTTTGGAACGTGAATATGACCTCGACCTGATTACAACGGCTCCAACCGTAGTTTATGAAGTTGAAATGACTAACGGTGATATTGTATTAGTGGATAGCCCGTCTAAATTACCACCACTGAATAATATTGAAGAAATCAGAGAGCCTATTGCTGAATGTCATATGTTATTACCGCAAGAATACTTAGGTAACGTAATTACTTTATGTATCGAAAAACGCGGTGTTCAAACCAATATGGTCTATCATGGTAATCAGGTTTCATTGACTTATGAAATCCCGATGGCTGAAGTGGTATTAGATTTCTTTGACCGCTTAAAATCAACATCACGCGGTTATGCTTCTTTAGACTATAACTTTATTCGCTTCCAAGGCTCTAACATGGTCCGTGTAGATGTCTTGATTAATGGTGATCGTGTTGATGCTTTAGCATTGATTACACATAACGATAATGCACCTTATCGTGGTCGTGAGCTGGTGGAAAAAATGAAAGAATTTATTCCACGTCAACAGTTTGATATCGCCATCCAAGCGGCAATTGGTAACCATATTATTGCTCGTTCAACTGTTAAACAGTTACGTAAAAACGTATTAGCCAAATGCTATGGCGGTGACGTTAGCCGTAAGAAGAAACTGTTACAGAAACAGAAAGACGGTAAAAAACGTATGAAGCAAATTGGTAACGTAGAGCTACCACAAGAAGCGTTTTTAGCCATTCTTCATGTTGGTAAAGATAAATAATTTAAGGAGAAAACATGGCTAACACGTTTGCCTTGATCCTAACATTGGCAACGTTAATAACGGGCGTTTTTTGGGGAATTGAGCGCTTTAAGCTCAAGCCAGCTCGAAAAGCAAAACTAAAGCGTCTTCAAGAGATGACGCAAGGAACCGAGGATCAGCAAGAATTAGCAAAATCAATCAATAAACCAAGCTGGGCAGAGACATTAGGCTCTTTATTCCCAGTTTTGATTATTGTTTTGGTTCTGCGTTCATTTGTGTATGAGCCGTTTCAAATACCTTCTCGCTCCATGATGCCAACCTTGTTGGTTGGCGATTTTATCTTGGTTGAAAAGTTTGCTTATGGATTAAAAGATCCAATTACACAAACCACGTTAATTAATACAGGGAAACCCAAACGAGGCGATATCGCTGTATTTAAATATCCTCGTGATCCTTCTACTGACTTTATTAAACGTGTTATTGGATTACCGGGCGATAAAATTGTTTATGATATGATGTCGAAAAAACTTCATATCTATCCAAATTGTGATAAAGCCATTTGTAATGAAGAAATATCAGTAACTTATGGTACTGCTTATCCAAGTGAATGGACGTTGTTATTACAGAATGTACCAGGTGGTCAGCGTATTAATGGTATGAAATCTATTCCAATTGAGGAGCCTATTTCAACAGCAACTCAATTACGTGAAGAAGAAAGAGTAGAGACGATTGATAAAGTCTCTCACCGTATTATGACAATACCCGGTGATATGACGATGCCAGAGTTTATCCAACCAGGATTACCTGTCGGTACATGGATTGTTCCTGAAGGTCATTACTTTATGATGGGTGATAATCGAGACGGTAGTTCGGATAGTCGTTTCTGGGGCTTTGTTCCAGAGAAAAACTTAGTAGGTAAAGCGACAACAATCTGGATGAGTTTTGAAAAAGTAGAGAATGAATGGCCGACAGGCGTTCGTTTTAGCCGTATCGGTGGCATTAAGTAATTATTAACAAAATAGCGACAGCATTCCTTCTTATCTAAGTGTAGAATATGTCGCTTCTTTAAATATGATTGGCTCCTGTTATTGGCAGGAGTCAGTGCAAACGCAACAGTTCTGTTATCCAACCCGATAATTTCTCGTTGTATTAAACAGATTTGTTGCGTGTGCTTCAAATTAAGTTATGGAAATTGATCGCACATGAATACTTTATTAGTAAACCAGTTACAAAAGAAACTGGGCTATACTTTTACGCAAAATGAATTATTACTACAGGCTTTAACGCATCGTAGTGCCAGCAGTAAACATAATGAACGCTTAGAATTTTTAGGTGATTCAATTCTAAGCTATGTGATTGCTAATGCCCTTTATCATCGCTTTCCTCGTGTTGATGAAGGTGATATGAGCCGAATGAGAGCAACGCTTGTTCGTGGAAATACACTCGCTGAATTAGCACGTGAATTTGAACTCGGCGAATGTCTACGTTTAGGCCCTGGAGAATTAAAAAGCGGCGGCTTTCGTCGCGAATCAATTTTAGCGGATACGGTGGAAGCTTTAATTGGTGCAATTTTCCTCGATAGTGATATTCAAAATATCGAAAAAATTATTTTAAATTGGTATGAGAATCGTTTGGCTGAAATCAGTCCGGGCGATAAGCAAAAAGATCCTAAAACTCGTTTGCAAGAATATCTGCAAGGCCGTCATTTGCCATTACCTTCTTATATTGTGGTACAGGTTCGTGGCGAAGCCCATGATCAAGAGTTTACGATCCATTGTCAGATAAGCGGTATCGAACAACCTGTCAAAGGGATGGGTACAAGCCGTCGTAAAGCTGAACAGGCCGCTGCTGAACAGGCATTAATACAACTGGAGCTTGAATGAGCGAAGAACAAACCTATTGCGGATTTATTGCGATAGTCGGTCGCCCAAATGTGGGAAAATCAACACTACTGAACCAATTACTGGGGCAGAAAGTTTCTATTACATCACGTAAACCGCAAACTACGCGTCACCGTATCATGGGTATTGATACCGATGGTGCTTACCAAGCGATTTATGTGGATACACCAGGCTTGCATATCGAAGAAAAGCGAGCCATCAACAGACTGATGAACCGCGCAGCAAGCAGTTCAATAGGTGATGTTGAATTGGTTATTTTCGTTGTAGAAGGCACCAACTGGACGCCTGATGACGAAATGGTGTTAAATAAATTAAAATCATTGCGTTGCCCTGTTTTATTAGCCATTAATAAAGTGGATAACGTGACTGATAAAACCAAGTTGCTTCCACACATTGGCTTTTTAAGCCAACAAATGGATTTTCTTGATGTTGTACCAATCAGTGCTGAAAAAGACATGAATATCGATACGATAGCGAAAATCGTACGTAAATGTTTACCTGAAGCGACTCATCATTTCCCTGAAGATTATATTACTGATCGCTCTCAACGTTTTATGGCATCAGAAATTATTCGTGAGAAACTGATGCGCTTTTTAGGTGAGGAATTACCTTATTCTGTCACTGTTGAAATAGAGCAATTCGTTACCAATGAGCGTGGTGGTTATGATATCCACGGATTAATTCTGGTTGAGCGTGAAGGCCAGAAGAAAATGGTTATTGGTAATAAAGGTGCAAAAATCAAGAAAATTGGTACTGAAGCCCGCATGGATATGGAAGACTTATTTGAAAACAAAGTTCACTTAGAACTTTGGGTGAAAGTCAAAGCAGGTTGGGCTGATGATGAACGTGCTTTACGTAGCCTTGGCTATGTGGATGATTTAAAGTAGGTAACAGAAGTGGATGGCTGGCAACGTGCATTCGTTATCCATGCTCGACCTTACAGTGAAACGAGTTTATTACTCGACTTTTTCACTGAAAATGAAGGGCGAGTACGCATATTGTCAAAAGGTGCGCGAGGCCGTCGTTCACCCTTAAAAGGGGCACTTCAACCTTTTACTCCTTTGCTCATTCGTTGGAGTGGGCGAGGAGAAGTTAAAACACTTCGTGATGCTGAACCTATCTCTTTAGCATTGCCGCTGACAGGCTCTGTACTATACAGTGGCTTGTATCTCAATGAATTATTGTCTCGCGTTTTAGAAAATGGGACCTCTTATAGTGTCCTTTTTTTTGAATACCTTTCCTGTTTGCAAATTCTTGCTGCTAGTGATACCACACCCGAAGCTGCTCTAAGGCGCTTTGAACTCGCGTTATTAACACAACTTGGCTATGGTTTAGATTTTCTGCATTGTGCTGGAAGTGGAGAGCCTGTTTCAGATTCAATGACCTATCGTTATCGGGAAGAAAAAGGTTTTATTGCGAGTTTAGTGGTTGATCATAATAGTTTTACGGGATTTGAATTAAAATCCTTAGCCAGTCGCGAATTTCCTACGGTTGAAACATTAAAAGCGGCGAAAAGGTTTACTCGAATGGCATTGAAGCCCTATTTAGGCGGAAAGCCATTAAAAAGTAGAGAACTTTTTAGACAATTTGCCATTAAAAAATCCCCAAAGAAAAGAGCATTGATGGCAGAACAGTAATATTGTCTTTTTCTTCTCTATGGAATGTGTAAACTAAGGTAATGCAACGTTATTTTTCAGGAGAAGAGCATGTCTGATATTCTACTTGGCGTTAATATTGACCATATCGCCACCCTTCGTAATGCCCGAGGCACAACGTATCCCGATCCTGTTCAAGCGGCTTTTATTGCAGAACAAGCCGGCGCTGATGGTATTACTATCCATTTACGTGAAGATAGACGTCACATCACTGATCGCGATTTAATGCTGATAAGCCAAACAGTTCAGACAAGATTAAATCTGGAAATGGCGGTCACCGAAGAGATGATCGAGATAGCTTGTCAAACTCAGCCTGATTTTTGCTGTTTAGTACCTGAAAAACGCCAAGAAGTGACAACAGAAGGTGGTTTAGACGTTGTTGGCAACGAAGCAAAAGTTGCTGATGCAATTAAACGCTTATCTTTAGCGGGTATCAAAGTTTCTCTGTTTATTGACCCTGACCATGAACAAATTAACGCAGCCGACCGTGTTGGTGCACCTTTTATTGAGATCCACACAGGTGCTTATGCTGACGCTGAAGATGAAATGGCTCAAGAAAAAGAGTTTGTCCGTATTCGTGATGCAGTGACTTATGCCGCATCGAAAGGCTTAAAAGTGAATGCAGGGCATGGTTTGCATTACCACAATGTGCAACGTATTGCCGCATTACCTGAACTTTATGAATTGAATATTGGTCATGCAATTATTGGTAGAGCCGTATTTAGTGGATTAGCGCCTGCGGTTGAAGAAATGAAACGCTTAATGCGAGAAGCGCGTCGCTAATGGCTATTGTTGGCTTAGGTATGGATATCGTCGAGATATCGCGTATCGAAGATATTATAGGGCGTTCTGGTGAACGCCTTGCTCGTCGCATTCTTACTGATACAGAATGGGAAATTTATCAATCCCATAAACAGCCAATACGCTTTTTAGCTAAGCGGTTTGCAGTAAAAGAAGCTGCGGCAAAAGCATTAGGAACGGGCATTCGTTTAGGATTGGCTTTTAATCATTTTGAAGTACGTAATGATGAGTTAGGCAAACCTACACTGCATTTTTTAGCGGTTGCCAAAGAGATGGCAGAGAAAGCGGGGATAAACTCTATTCATGTAACACTAGCTGATGAACAGCGTTATGCTTGTGCGACCGTTATTTTAGAAAAATAGCTCTCTTAGATTTATCACCCACAAAATCATTGATTAAGGTTTAGATCTTATCTGCGTGGTGGATCAACACAAATTTTTCCCATAATTCATCTTGAGATTCAGTATGAGTAGGATCGATGATGATCGTGTTAGTAATCGGACAAACCGATTGGCAAGTTGGTTTATCGTAATGTCCTACGCATTCAGTACAAAGATCAGGATTAATTTCATAAATATCATCCCCCATTGAAATAGCATCATTAGGACATTCGGGTTCACACATATCGCAGTTGATGCATTTCTTCGTAATTAGTAAAGCCATATCAGTCACTTAATATATAAATTATTAAATTTCAGTAACTTATATCTTGCACTTATATGTTACCATCTATCAGTTTTATGTAGCTATATCCGATAAAATAGCGTTTTATCATTCAAATGGGGATATCGCCCAAATCTTCTTGCTTAATGAGAGGTAAGCAAGGGAGGGTAAGATTACCATTTATATGACATTTCCTAAAGTAACATCACTCAAATGGCTTATCAGATTATATAAATAAAATATTAAGCGCTAACCAATGAGGAGAAATGAAAACCAGTAGCATTAATGACATGGCGTAGTGTCTTTAATGTAGGGTTACCTGTTGGTGATAGGGTTCGGTAAAGTGTTTCGCGTGAAACACCTGCTTTTTTTGCAATAGCTGCCATGCCTCCACGGGCTTCTACGATATGGCGTAATGCCATAAGAAAAGCTTCTTGCCCACCATCTTCATCTATGTCAAGGAAGGCTTGATGTAAATAAGCTTTAGCAAAATCAGGGTCTTCACGTAAAATTTCAACCATTGCATCATCATGCAAACGAGAATTTGGCATAATCTACCTCTTTAAATAATCTTTTAGACATAGGATAGCTTTATTAATATCAGTATCCTGAGTTCGCTTATCTCCAGCTAGAAGTAGCAATATAATTTCGCCATCGATTAAACTATAGTAAACCCGATATCCAGCCCCTTGATCAATTCGTAATTCCCAAACACGATCACGGCAAGGTTTATGATCGCCAAAATGCTCACTTGCCATTCTATTTACTCTTGATGCAATTTTTGCTTTAGCAACAGGATCGCGTATTTTTTTGAAATAGTCAGCATATAAGTCTTTGCCATCTATTGTTAAGTAATGTTTGATCGTTTTCATTAGCAAAATGTAGCTTAAAAGCTACGTATCAACAACTATTTTTGTAGCTTATAAGCTACTATAATTTATCAGTAATATATATAAAAAGCAAAAACCCTAGGTAGAAGCGAGTCAATATTAATGATAAAGAGTATGTTTTGTGGTATCCCGCACACCTAATACTCTGTTATTGATGTTAAATAACGCAATAACATAAGGGGTATTTTATGCCAACGCTGTTTAATATGTGGACATTTGCACTTTTATCCTTGGGGTTAGTGCTAACACCCGGCCCTAATATGATTTACTTGATTTCACGCTCAATCTCACAAGGGAAAAAAGCAGGATTTATCTCGCTAATCGGTGTAGCAGTTGGCTATATTTTTTATATGTTATTAGCGGCATTTGGTATTACGGCCATTTTTATGGCCGTACCTTATGCTTATGATACGTTGAAGATTTGTGGTGCGATTTATCTTCTTTATATCGCTTGGCAATCTATTAAACCCGGTGGACGTTCTATCTTTCATCCCAAAAAATTACTTTCAGGTAATACAACAAAACTCTTTGTGATGGGGTTTGTTACCAATCTATTGAATCCTAAGATTGCATTGATGTATTTATCACTGTTACCTCAATTTATTAGTATTCAAAATGGTAGTGTTTTAAACCAATCATTAGTGTTAGGTAGTATTCAAATCGTTATTAGTATCGCAGTAAATGCATTGATTGTTATTGCCGCTGGCTCTATTGCTGGGTTCTTTATGCAAAGGCCTCGTTGGGCACTTATTCAGCGTTGGTTTATGGCAACAATCTTAGGGGCTTTAGCCATTAAGTTAGCTACAGAAGCACGCGTAAACTAAAGTTTTATCTTGCTATCTTTATCATAAACAATTCAAGACAATCTCTTTAGTTATCAATAGAAAACAGGGTACAATATCCCGCTATATGATAATGAAGAGATATCCTTGTGAATAAAATTAAAGATGATATTTATTGGATGCATAAAGCGATTGAGCAAGCGCAAAAAGCACAAGAAATCGGTGAAATACCGGTGGGCGCAGTATTAGTCGTTGATAATAAAATCATTGCTAAAGGATGGAATCATTCAATTATTGATAACGACCCTACTGCACATGCAGAGATCATGGCATTACGCAAAGGGGGAAAGCATTTACAAAATTATCGTCTACTCGATGCGACGCTCTATATTACCCTAGAACCTTGTGTGATGTGTGCCGGAGCGATTGTGCATAGTCGGGTAAAACGTGTGGTTTATGGTGCCTCAGATTTAAAAACGGGTGCAGCTGGTTCATTTATTGATATTTTACAGCATCCCGGAATGAACCATAAAGTTGAGATAACATCTGGTGTCTTAGGTGAAGAGTGTTCACAGCTTTTGAGCCAATTCTTTAAAATGAGAAGGGCTGAAAAGAAACAACTTAGAAAGCAAAAAAACAGTCCAGTCATAATCAATACTGGATCAGCAATAAAAGAATAATACCTGTTTACTGATAATTGAGGGTATACGTTGCTTGTGCTTGGAATGGGCCAGTTAGCAATGTTTGATTTTTCAGCGCAGAAGGTGAAGCCTCAACATACGTCATAAAATTAAATTGAATATGTTTATTATTAAGAAGCCGAGTTGAGCTCGGTTTTTTTAATTGAATAACGTTGCGTTGAACATCTGTAAATACAATACCGATACTTTTCGGATCTTCAGATCCCGTGCCGACGACAGCAAGGTGATCGGGCATTGTAGGATGCTCTTTCCCATCTAGCGTAATCGTGACGCTTTTATAAATATCCTGACTGCAATTTTCTAAACTAATACTAAAAGCAACAGGTTCACTTTTTTGAAAAGTATAAAGATCTTTTGCTGATATCTGTTTGAAATCAATTATTTTATTTTCATCACCAGCAACAATAGTACAACCATGTGCAACCACTACACCTTTAAATTCCATATCGCCACCAATCAGCTCTGTTACAGCAAAGGCGGGAGGTGAAAGTAATAATAAAAGAGAAATAGCAGATTTTATTATTGGGTTTTTCATTACATAAACTCCGCAACTAATGTGGCATGTGCTGAAAATTCACCTTCTGTAATTTTGCTACCTGTTTTTGCAATAGGAGCGGCTGTGACTTCCCAACTTCCTTTAAAATTATTCAGTTTCCCGACAGAAAAATATTGATTAGGTGGCACAATCGCACCTGATTTGTCTCTTAAAACAATACCTAAATTTGTTCTATCTACAGGTCCTGTTGTACCAAGATAATTAGGATTAAAACTCGCAATACCTGAGCTTCCAGTTTGAACTTTAAACATAATTCGACTGTTAGGATTAGTAAAACTACCACCTTCACACTTGATTGGAATATTGCGTGTGATTTTGTAGTTTTGACCATTTAAATAGTCAGAAGTATTGCCGACATTGCCAAAATCAAAGGTAATAGGAGATCCATTATTAAATGTACATCTGTCTTCCGTAGTTAATATTCCTGAACTAATCACTAATGCTGAAATTGGCTCAGGACCATATTCTTTATATAAGCCATTACCTACTCGAGCATACATTTGAGCTACAGCTTGTCCTGTTAATGAAACCCCATTAATAATCGGTTTTTTCAAGCGAAAGACTAATACACCACTACTTCCTGATGACATATTAGGTTTTGGTGATTCAGGGACACGACAACCTTGTTGCCCATTTCGATTGTTCGGTTTTTCAATAAAAGGAACAGTAGGAAGTGATTCAGGGCCCCAAATGGAAAACTTGATCTGAACGTCGACATATTCGTTAAGTTCATAGTAATTATTACCTAAATAGCGTAGGTCAGAATTTGCCATATAATAGGTACGAGAATTCGGAACTAAGGGATCTTTAGGACAATAAACCGTTGCTAAATATCTGTCAGGCAAAGAAAAGTTGACTGTGGCAGTTTCACCTGGTTGGTTATTCGGAAATGTTGCGTTATTTAACGCAACCCTAAAAATATTAGGGCCTCCAACAGTGCGAACTTCACCATGAATATAAGCAGATGCAACAACTGGGGTACATAACATTGCGCCAGTAAAAAGTAATTTTAGCGTATTGAAATAAAAATTTGCTGTTGTTAATTTCATTTTATTCCTACCAGCGTCAAGTTAATTAATATTTGGGTTGTTGTTCTTTAGGTGCAGCTTTACAGCTATTTTGTTGGCAAACAAATTTTAATTCTGGATGTCCGCCGTAATCATTTACATACATCAGGTAAAACTGATTGACGTTACTGGTTTTAACTGGAATTTCCAGTGATGATTTAGGCGCAACCATTAAACCAGGGAAAGTCGTTAACTTATCGCTATCTTCACCATTTAATTTATTAGAAAGTCCAATAATGGTGATGTAGTAAGGTGTTGGATTTTCAGCAATAAATTGATTACCTTGTTTTTTAAATACTAATTGGTCTTGCCAAATCATACCCGGCTTTTCAGGAATAATAGCCGTTGGGCGGTAGAATAATTTAATGCGAGACTGCATTGCCATTTGCAACACGTTAGCTTGTTTTGGTGCGGGTGGAATTTCACGCACATTTAAATAAAACAGTGATTCTCTATCTTGTGGCAAAAGACCAATTTCTGCTGTTTTGGTAATTCTGACCACGCCTTTTTGATCACCATCAAGACGCTGTAAAGGTGGCAATGCTACTAAAGGCGAAGCGATTTTTTGTCCGTGTTCATTTTCAACCCATGATTGCGCTAAGAAAGGAATATCAGGGCTAGTATTTTTTAGGTTTACGCTAGCTGAGTTTTCGTTGCCCATTAGTACAATGCGAGTTCTATCTAATGACACGCCCGCTTGAGTCGTACTCACAATACTAAGTGCAATTAATGAGCCGCAAAAAAGCGTTTTAAGTGTGTTGAATGAGTTCATACAATTATCTCTAGTAATTCATTTTATTCATTAAAATCCCTGACATAATAACAATTCATGTTTTAGTGGATCGTTAATTGCAGCTGGGATTGTAATCGTACACTGGGTTTTACCACCCCAGATCACGTTTAATGATTCATTAAGGTTAACACCGGCGATATAAACTAAACCATCTTCCATCACCATTCCCATATTTTCACCGTTTTTATTGGTGATTTCGGAACCAAATGGCGGGTGTTTTTGATCGACTGTCTGTAAGATAGCCATTAGGCGTTCACCTTGGCGAACAGGGAATTTATAGTAGCCAATTGCGCCTTCAGTTAATGTCGCAGAAGTAATAGCTTTGTGTGTTTCAATATCTGAATCCATTTTATCAACATCAATACGAGCATCAACATTGTTATAACTCGTTAAGTCAGTTAATACCCCAATACCAAAGAGGTTTGTCGTTGTGCTTTGATTATTAAATGGTACGCCTGCAACGCCATCAGTATCAACCATCATGCGAGCAGTACTTGATGTCATGCTACTGCTATGTAATGCAGCGCCGTGGCGTGTTGCAGTAAATCCGCCTTTAACTGTTGCACCTAGTGCAACATAATTATCTTGTTGATAGCTCGCATTGGCGTTAATTTCTGCATATTGCGAACGGTGTTGATAATAACCATCAGTATTGGCTTTATTGTCTGAGCTTAAACCTGCACGGACACGCCATAGATTATTATAATTGCTATTATCAGAATAAGAGGCCATTTGGTTCACTTTTCCGTTACTATCTTGCAAGCTATAACCAATATTTTTGCCACTTCCTAATGGAACTGAAATATTAAAAGAAATACTGTCATCAGTGTTTCCTTTATGCTGCGTACGGAATGCAGATAAGTTAGTATTAATCTGCTCTATACCCATAATAGAAAAATTACGGCTTATCGTAGCGCCATATTGCTCTTGTGTATTTTTATCCCAATAATTTTGGTGTCGATAAGAGAGATAAAGCGTTGTCGATTTTTCAATATCATCAGCCCAAAAAGTTTTGTTACCTGTAATGGTATACATCTCTTTTTCATAACCCGTGTTATTAATGTCGTTGTAACGTTCATCTATATATTGAGAGAAAGATCGGAATGTTTTCTCTGAAAAGCGGTAACCTGCAAAAGTAATTGTGCTATGGTACTCATCGAATGTTTTCGCGTAGTTCAGTTTGAATGACATCCCATTAATATTTTCATTATTATAGGTTTTGCTATAAGACTGAGTAATATCACCTGAAAGTGTACCTAAACGTCCCATATCGTGACCTAAACCTAATGACCACGCGTTGTAATCTTTAACTGTCAATAAAACCCCGCCATACAGCGACCATGTGTTGTTCATACCCCATGAAAAATCGCCTTGATAAAAAACAGGGCCTTGCATTTTATGATTATTGAGCGATGACTGACCCATTGATGTGTTATAACGCACTGATCCTGGGCGAGTCATATAAGGTAGATTGGCTGTTTGTACTTGGAATTCATTTACTTTGCCGTTTTGCTCTTCAACACTGACATTTAATTGGCCTTGTACTGTGTCTTGTAAATGTTTAATAACAAAAGGGCCCGCAGGGACTGTGGTTTCATAAATTAAGCGACCGTTTTGCGTTACAGTCACTTTGGCGTTAGTGTTTGCGATACCATGAATTTCAGGTGCATAACCTTGCAAAGAAGGGGGCAACATTCTTTCATCACTTTGTATGTTGGCACCTGTAAAACGAAAACTATCAAAAACTTGAGAGTTTAAATAAGTTTCACCAAGCGTTAATTTTGCTGCTTGGTTCGGTAATGGTTTATATGCGTAAATCTGATCCCAATCAAAGCTATTATTTGATGAATATTCAGATGAATAGTTTCCTTGATATTCAGCACGTAATCGCCATTCACCAAGGTTAATTCCAGCTTGCCCATATCCTGTCAATGAGTTGTTATTATTACCTTTATTTGGGCGAGTTGATGTACCTGTTAAGGTATAGTCAACTAATAACCCAGATACACCCGGATCCCACAATTCAGGTGGTGTCCAATCTGTATCTTCATATTTCATTAATGAACGAGGTATAACAATATCGAGAATGCCGCCATCATTTTTGATAGAGATACCCGGTAATTGACTAATATCGAAACAATCTGGTGAGATTTCTTCGATAAATTTTTGATTATCTTCGTTAATTGTTAACTTTTTTAGCAGAGTAGGGTCAATACAAGCGATGGAATAATTGGGTTTCACTTCAACATAATTGATGTTTTGGCGAGGGAAGTCACGACCATTTATACGGATATCTAAGTAGTACATACCCGGAATGATGTAATTAGAGGTTGCAAAACGAGATAAATCGACATTATCTCTGTCTTCGGCATCTAGCATATGAATGTTAAATTCCACAGAATCATCTTGCTCGGCTTGAGCGAAAAACGCTAAGCACAATAGCAAAATGGCACAAATGTTTTTCCATATTGTGCTGTGAAAAAAAGAAATTAACATGAATAAACGCCTAATTATTAATTAAATAAAAACTAATTAAATAATGAATATTTATTTAATTAGTTTTTATTTAATTCTTATTAAACTGAAGTGTTTTATCAAATTTAACGCAGAGGAAGTCCCCTGCGTTAATGCAGTAATTAATTTATTATTTAATTAGTTTAAATAAATAAAACGATTACTGATAATCAACTTGGAAGTTGATAACGGCTTGGAATTCACCAGGAGTTACAGTAGCGTCTGCTGATTCAGCTTGAACGTAAGCAACGAATGGGATCTTAGAAACACCATTAACTAATTGTACTGGTGTTGTTGCTGTGTTCCATTTTACTGATTTGCTACCCGCATCCATTAAGCCAATACCTGCGCCAGAAGCTGAGCCAGATACGAAAGATGCTAAGTCTTTATTTGCTGCATTAACAACACTTGGTGTATAGCTAACAGTAGCTGTTTTTGCTACGGTAGTATCACAGTCTTGTAATTCGATATCTTTTTTAACGTTACCTGCTTTCTGCATATTTGCTAATGCAGAAGTTGGAATTTCACTGAAATCAACAATAACAGGACTTGACGAAGCTGCTAATCCACAAGCTGAATTAACAATTTCACCTTTTAATTGAATTTCGCCTTTAGTTGCGCCAACTTTTGGTGCAGGAGTTTCAGCAGTTGCAACAGAATTAATACCAAATACTAAAGCAGCAGCTAAAGCAATTTTACTCAGTTTCATTATAGATAATCCCTTGAAGATCATGCGTATTATTATTTATAAAAAATAATATTAATGTCGGAATATAAAAATTGATTTGCATTATATTTCGAGTTGTTTCGAATAATGACTGATTTATATGATATCAACAAAGCCATTCTATTTGATATAACGTTTTGTTGATTTACTCAATTTTCATATTTAATCTCGTCTATTCCATATTAATAGAATTTTATATAGATTAATTCTTTCTATTACTCATTTTATGGGTTAAAAAGTTTATCAGGCAGATAAATTTAATAGACAATGCAATTAACATTATTTTAACTTTACGAAAAGTAATGTTATTAACATTGGATTAAGAAAATTAATAAAATCAATTATAGATTATCGTAATATATATAATTCAATAAGTTATATGTTAACAAAGGCATATTTAGGTTAATTCTCATCGAAAAAAAAGTTTATCCGAAAATAATAATCATAAAATGAATAATAACTAATGAGATAATTCCTACGTATTTAAGTCAATTTTTTCTTATATTTCACTTATTCTGATAGTCTTAAAGTGACTAATTAGGTCGTTTTAAATACAGTTTACTCATTAACTGAGTGTATTGGCTAATGAGTGTTACATTTTTTAACACTTGTGTTTTCCCTCCTTTGGGTAAGGAATGACATAAAAAATGTAACAATTTTTAATATTAAGAAAACATTAATTCAGGGGGCTTTAATGGTTGGCGTGATTTTTGAATAGTAGAAATGAAATAATAAGCCTCTATCAAAGAGGCTATGTTGTTTAATCGGTTGTTTTTAAGTACAAAAATTATTGATAAGCCATATCATGAGTCAATGACAATGATGATCTTTCTTGTTCTTCATTATTATCATTCTCTTTATCTTTAGATAATATTTTATTTTTGCTCTCTTTGGCTTGAAGGTAACCGACAAGGCTAAGTTGATATCGTCGAATGTTTTCAACATAGCGATAAGCCTCATGGCCTCTGGCATAGCCATAAGGGAGATCTGCATAATATTTCTTTTGGCTAAGTAGTGGTAATCTTGATTTTACATCTAGCCAACTATCAGGATCAGCATTTTGTTGCTCAGTAAGCCTTCTAGCATCAAGCATATGACCAAATCCCATATTATATGCTGCTAATGCAAACCAAATCCTTTCATCTTCAGGGATAGAATCTGGTAAGCGTGAAAGGAGATGCTTAAGATATTGTGCTCCTCCTCGAACACTCTCATCAGGATCAAGCCTGTCAGTAACGCCCATACTTGATGCCGTAGGGCGAGTTAACATCATCAATCCTCTAACTCCAGTTGGTGATGTAGCATGAGGATCCCAATGCGATTCTTGCCATGCCATAGCTGCCAATAACCGCCAATCGAAAGTATCCGCATATTTTTCAAAAAGAGGCTGATAGTTTGGCAAAATAGAATCTATTGCTGTAATAAAAGAGATAGTATCAAAGTAATCAAACGAACCCACATGGCCAAAGTACTTTTCTTCAAGCCTAGCTAATACATCTTCTTGAGATAATTGATTAAAATAATCGAGCATCGCTGCATATAAGCTATTATCTTCGCCATCTGGCAGATACCATGTTAGTGGACGGCTTTCAGTGACTTCAAATCCTACGGCAACATTAGGATGAATGCGTTGCTGTACTGCAACACTGATTGAATCTGCTAACACGTAGGTTATTTTGCCTTCTGATAATGCTTCTAGCAGTTGAGAGGTCGTCTGATTATCTGATTCTTCCCATTCAAGCTCGGGATATTGCGTCTCTTTTAATGTTCGCAATAAACTTGCATGAGCAGAGCCTGCAGTGACAATAAGACGCCCATCTAACGTATCAAAGCTACGTGGTCTTAATGTCCCTTTACGATAAATAAGCTGTTGAGAAACTGAAAAGTAAGCAGGCCCACTGCGTGTCGTATCTAGCCTCTCTTTATTATAAAGTAATCCGGCAGCGATAAAGTCAGCTTTATTATTCTCCAGATCATCAAACATTTGGTTGATATTTGTCCGCATATTAACGACAAGTTTCACGCCGAGATAATCTGCAAAGCGTTTCACTAATTCATAATCGAAACCTACGGGGTCCTTTTTATCGTTCATCGTTATCAATGGTGACGGTATCGTACTAATTCTTAACTCACCACGAGATAAAATCTTATTTATCTGCGCTTTTTGCCTATCCGGCCATGTAATATTCAACGCGATAATAGCCGCTGAAAAGAGCGCTATGATAACGATAACGAAATAGTTTATCCTTATATTATTCAATAGGTTGGTTCTCGTTAACGTTGTTTGTTGTTGTGTGTAAAATCGTCATTTTAACATGGATAAATTTCCAGTAATCGAGCATTTTGCTTAACATATTGGCAAGACGCAACTTGATTACACCAATTAATCATTAAAACACTCTAAGTTAAATGCCGTTATTTTGTTCACGCAAACGGTTTCGTCTGGACGGTTATTCTATTATACTAGTCGCGTTTCCCCTGAATGATTGATCAGGCTAGCTGCTAAAAGAGAGAACTCAATACTATGGAAATCCTGCGTGGCTCCCCCGCTTTATCCGCGTTTCGTATTAATAAATTACTCACTCTATGTCAGGAAAATGATCTTCCTGTACAAGGTATATATGCGGAATTTGTCCATTTCGCGAAAGTGGAAGGGCAGTTATCTGAAGATGATCAAATTAAATTACGTCAACTACTGCATTACGGGCCTTCATTAACAGAACATGAGCCTGTTGGGGAAATGCGAGTTGTTACGCCTCGCCCAGGAACCATTTCACCTTGGTCTTCTAAAGCCACAGATATTGCACATAACTGTGGTTTAGCCAAGGTTGTCCGAATTGAACGTGGTATCGCCTACTTTATTGAGTGCGGTACGATGACAGAGACTCAGTGGCAACAACTTTATGGTTTTATTCATGATCGAATGATGGAAACCATCTTCTTAAATTATCAAGATGTCAATGCACTTTTTGTCGAGCAAACGCCAGCACCACTAAAAACGATTGATGTTCTTGCTAAAGGCAAAGATGCACTCGTAAAAGCCAATATCGAAATGGGATTAGCGTTGGCAGACGATGAAGTTGATTACTTAATCGATGCTTTTAACCGCTTACAACGTAATCCAACAGATGTTGAGCTTTATATGTTCGCACAAGCTAACTCTGAACACTGTCGCCACAAAATATTTAATGCTGATTGGATAATTGATGGTAAAGCGCAAGATAAATCATTATTTAAAATGATTAAAAATACGTTTGAGCAAACGCCGGATTATGTCATGTCAGCTTACAAAGATAATGCGGCAGTAATGGAAGGCTCTGTGGCAGGTCGTTTTTATCCAGACACAGAAAAAGGGCATTATCAGTATCATCAAGAGCCAGTACATATCTTGATGAAAGTAGAAACACATAACCACCCAACGGCTATTTCACCTTGGCCGGGCGCGGCAACGGGTTCAGGTGGTGAAATTCGGGATGAAGGTGCAACTGGACGTGGTGCAAAACCTAAAGCTGGCCTAGTTGGATTTTCAGTTTCTAACTTACGTATTCCCGGGTTTGAACAGCCTTGGGAAGAAGATTTTGGCAAACCAGAGCGTATTGTTAATGCATTAGACATCATGACTGAAGGCCCACTAGGTGGTGCGGCATTTAATAATGAGTTCGGTCGTCCGGCATT
Source organism: Proteus alimentorum (assembly GCF_002607735.1). Taxonomy (GTDB): domain Bacteria; phylum Pseudomonadota; class Gammaproteobacteria; order Enterobacterales; family Enterobacteriaceae; genus Proteus; species Proteus alimentorum. The sequence goes on along the minus strand of NZ_NBVR01000003.1, from coordinate 56,755 downwards.
ACTAGGCTACTTCAGAACCTATGAAGAACAAGTTAATAGCCACAATGGCGTTGAAATTCGCGGTTACCATAAACCAATTATGTTAGCTGGGGGGATCGGTAACATTCGTGAAGATCACGTACAAAAAGGTGAAATCACAGTGGGTGCCAAGCTGATTGTACTTGGTGGGCCCTCTATGAACATCGGCCTTGGTGGTGGTGCGGCTTCTTCTATGACATCAGGTCAATCAGATGCAGATTTAGATTTCGCCTCTGTTCAGCGTGATAACCCAGAAATGGAACGCCGTTGCCAAGAAGTTATCGACCGTTGTTGGCAATTAGGTGACGATAACCCGATCTTATTTATTCATGACGTTGGTGCGGGTGGTCTTTCTAATGCAATGCCTGAATTAGTCAATGATGGCGGTCGTGGTGGTCGTTTTGAATTACGTGATGTTCTTAATGATGAACCAGGGATGAGTCCACTTGAGATCTGGTGTAATGAATCTCAAGAGCGCTATGTATTGGCGGTATCACCTGAAAAAATGCCTCTTTTTGATGCGTTATGTCAGCGTGAAAGAGCACCTTATGCTGTGATCGGTGAAGCGACGCAAGAGCGTGAATTAGTGCTCAATGATACACATTTTGATAATAAGCCGATTGATATGCCATTAGACATATTATTAGGTAAAGCGCCTAAAATGTTGCGTGATGTCACATCACTTAAAACAGAAGGTGAGTATCTTTCTCGTAAAGATATCGATTTAAAAGATGCCGTTTATCGTGTTCTTCATTTGCCTGCCGTTGCTGAAAAAACCTTCTTAATTACCATCGGTGACCGCACGGTAACGGGTATGGTTGCGCGTGATCAAATGGTCGGGCCTTGGCAAATTCCTGTTGCTAATTGCGCGGTTACTACAGCAACATTAGATAGCTATTATGGCGAAGCGATGTCTATTGGTGAACGGGCTCCTATCGCACTGTTAGATTTTGCTGCATCTGCACGTATGGCTGTCGGTGAAGCGCTAACAAATATGGCGGGTTGTGATGTTGAAGCGCTTAATCGCATTAAGCTTTCGGCTAACTGGATGTCAGCAGCAGGTCACCCCGGTGAAGATGCAGGGTTATATGATGCAGTGAAAGCTATTGGTGAAGAATTATGCCCAGAGTTAGGTATTACTATTCCTGTGGGCAAAGATTCGATGTCAATGAAGACGCGTTGGCAAGATAAAGAGGGGAAAACTAAAGAGGTTACTTCTCCATTATCTTTAGTTATTACGGCATTCTCTCGTGTTGAAGATGTGCGTAAAACAGTGACACCTGAATTATCAACACAAGCAGGAAACCGCCTATATCTAATTGATTTGGGAAATGGTCATAACGCATTAGGCGCGACGGCACTAGCTCAAGTTTATCGTCAACTCGGCCAAAAAGCGGCAGATCTTCGTGATGTTGAGCAGTTAAAACAGTTCTTTAATGTGATGCAACAATTGGTCAATGATGGCAAGTTGTTGGCCTATCACGATCGTTCTGATGGTGGATTATTTGTCACTCTTGCAGAAATGGCATTTACAGGTCATTGTGGCTTACGCGTTGATATCAGTGCTTATGATGAAGATATTTTAGCAGGACTCTTTAATGAAGAGCTCGGTGGTGTGATCCAAATTAGTGCTGAACATCAAGAGGCTGTCGAAGCACTGTTTTCTGAATATGGCTTATCGGATTGCTTACACTATTTAGGCCAAGCAACAGAAGATGACGCCATTATTATCCAAAGCCGTGAAACTGAAGTTTACAATGAAAAACGCAGTACATTGCGCCTTTGGTGGGCCGAAACAACATGGCAAATGCAACGCTTACGTGATAATCCAGAGTGTGCGGATGAAGAGCATCAAGCAAAACAAGATCTCAACGATCCGGGTTTAAATGTGAAGTTAACCTTTGAGCCTAATGACGATATTGCTGCACCTTATATTGCAACAGGAAGTCGTCCTCGTATTGCGGTATTAAGAGAACAAGGCGTTAACTCTCATGTCGAAATGGCGGCAGCTTTTGACAGAGCAGGTTTTGATGCTATCGACGTTCATATGAGTGACTTACATTCATCACGACGTTCACTTAGTGATTTTGATGTGCTGGTGGCGTGTGGTGGGTTCTCTTACGGTGATGTATTAGGTGCGGGTGAAGGTTGGGCGAAGTCTATTTTATTTAATTCTCGCTTACGTGATGAGTTTGCTCAATTCTTTGAACGCCAAGATACCTTATCCCTTGGGGTTTGTAATGGTTGCCAAATGATGTCTACATTATCAGAACTTATTCCTGGTGCAGATTTGTGGCCTCGTTTTGTTCGCAACCGTTCAGAGCGTTTTGAAGCGCGCTTTAGTTTAGTGAAAGTAACAGAAAGCCCATCATTATTGCTACAAGGTATGGTGGGTTCACAAATGCCTATCGCTGTTTCTCATGGTGAAGGTTTTGCTGAATTCCGTAATGCTGAGCAATTAGCACAACTCGAAGCCCAAAATTTAGTGGGATTACGTTTTGTGGATCACTACGGTAATCCAACAGAACAATATCCATTAAATCCGAATGGCTCTGTAAAAGGGATCACGGCTGTCACTACAAAAGATGGTCGTTCAACCATTATGATGCCTCACCCAGAACGCGTGTTTAGAACAGTGAGTAATTCTTGGCACCCAGATAACTGGGGTGAAGATAGTCCTTGGATGCGTTTATTCCGCAACGCAAGAAAACAATTTGATTAATCAGATGTAATATTGTCTTAGTGGTAAACACATAAAGCCTCTACATTGTTAGAGGCTTTATTCTATTGATAGTAAAAGAATTCTTTTTTATTGTGCAAAAATAGCGACACTTGCCATTTTGCTTGTCTCTTTTTGGTGACATTTAATGTATTGAAATATAAGCTATTATTAAATTTAAGGTAACTCTGTCTGGATATGGAGACAGCTTGGTTGTTTTATAACGAGATAAAAGAGAGTGATAAATAAAATAGTAGAGAAGCGTTTTTATTTTTTGTTTTTTTTCAATATGTTAAGTGATTGATTTAAAAGTTGGCACGCCTTGTGCATTATATAGCTTAGTTGCTCATTCAACTTTTTATGTCGGTCCACAATATGGGTGGGAACATACCACATAAGCCAGGAATGACGCCAGAGTAAGGTGCCTACCGTCCAACATCATGATATTCGTCTTCGGATCTTATCAAACACAGGGCGACACGTGGAGTGAGGCACCACCTTCATTCTCTTTTAGAGAAAAAAGAGATGAAATATTGACGAGCGGAATATCTCAATAAGATATTCCGCTCTCCCTCTTCTAGAGCTTGTCACATTTCCTCGTTTGTGTTTACTTTCTTACCTGATTTTCCCAATGTCGGACTTTTTTCTTGTTATCAAGTCATGTAGCATCGCATTACTCTAATAGGTGTTGAGATGATTTCATTGAAAAAGTGGCGTATTTTCCCTCGTTCTTTAAGACAGCTCGTGATAATGGCATTTTGGATGGTGCTATTACCTTTACTTGTGCTTGCTTATCAGGCTTATCAAAGTCTTGATCAATTAAGTAATCAGGCGGCTATTACTAATAAAAATGCACTTGCAGATACCGAACGTAGTGAAGTGATGCGAAATCTAGCGATTGAAATGGAAGGAAACTATCGTCGATATTGTGTTTTAAGAGATAAAACTGATGCTGATATGTATCAGCAACGCTATCAGCAGTACACCAAACTCTTCTCAACATTACAGCAAACCATTATTCCGCTTTCTACCTCGAAAGAAGCCGATGTACTTAATTCCTCACTTGAAAAACTGAAATCGATTCAATGTGAAAGCAGTGAACCGACAAAAGAGATGCAACAAGCTTTAGAGCAGTTCTCTTATGCCAATAACCGTATTGTTGTCTTGACTAAAGAGATTATTTTTAGCCGTGGTGAACAACTCCAAATGGCAATCGCTGAGAAAGGGCGCTATTTCGGTTGGCAAAGTCTTATCGTTTTTGTTTTCAGCTTGATCCTCATTGCGCTATTTACTCGAATGATTATTGGTCCCGTTAAAGGGATTGAAAAGATGATCAATCGATTAGGTGAAGGTCGAACACTCAGTAATAATTTAGATACTTTTCAAGGACCACGAGAACTACGTTCATTAGCACAACGTATTATTTGGTTAAGTGAGCGTTTAGCATGGCTTGAATCACAACGACATGAATTTTTGCGTCATATCTCTCATGAATTAAAAACACCGCTAGCCAGTATGCGAGAAGGTACAGAATTATTAGCTGATGAAGTTGCAGGGCCTTTAACTCTTGATCAAAAAGAAGTCGTTTCAATTCTTGATAATAGCAGTAAGCAGTTACAGCTATTAATTGAACAACTGCTTGATTACAATCGTAAACTTTCTGAAGTCCCTCAACAGATTGAAGAAATTAACTTGACTGATTTAGTCAATGATGTGGTATTAGCCCACAGTTTACCCGCGAGAGCAAAAGATATTAAAACGATAATTTCACTTAATCTAGCCACATGTCGAGCAGAAGCAACGCTATTATCACGAGTTATCGACAATCTCTACTCGAATGCGGTGCACTATGGTGCTGAATCAGGTAATATCTGGATCTCTAGTTATCAAGTTGAACAGAAAATAGTTATTGATATAGCCAATAAAGGAACACCTATTCCTGAATCTGAACAAAAAATGATTTTTGAACCCTTTTTCCAAGGATCTTTGCTACGTAAAGGGGCAGTAAAAGGAAGTGGTTTAGGTTTAAGTATTGCTCATGACTGTATCAAAAGAATGGAAGGTGAATTAAGTGTTGTCCCTTCTGACTATGCCGATGTCTGTTTTCGTATTGAATTACCGCTACTTTCTGAGATTAAATAATGCAAATCAGGTCACAAAAACAAGCATCTCCTCATCATGAGTATAAAAAAATAAATAAGAAGATGCTTGGTATTGAATTGTTATCTATGGCCCCTGCATCAACTAGAAAAATCGCATTAAATTGGAAGCAGTGTTTCTTGTTTATTCTATTTCCACTGGTTCTTTCAGGATGTACACCAAAGTCGTTCACTGAAACACAAGAGCCTGAGCAAGAAACCCCCGTTGTTAAACAAAAAACGATTGATTATCGTTGGGCTGAATGTAAAACATTAAGCTCATTTTATGATGAAGGGATCAATAACGCGCTTTATTGGTTACGTGTCATTGAATGCACAAACCGCATAATGACGACAGAAGCACAACGGCAAGCAAGTAGTGTTGTCGTCACTGGTTGGGATGATGCATTTTATAAAAGTATTTTATTAGAGCGTGCTGGAATGACGATTGCCGATCGTCGAACACAATTAGTATTATTAGAAAGCTATAAATTACAATTTCCAAGTTCTATGCGAGTTCTATTATCAACATGGATTGAGAACCAAACGCTTATTCTCTCTTTAGCGGAAGAAAAGAACCGTTATCGTCGTTTAACCACAGAAACAGATAATAGAATGGATGCGCTAAGAAAAGAGAATAATGTGTTACAGCATGAACTGAGTATCACCCTGAAAAAGCTTGAAAGCCTTACCCAAATTGAACGGCAGTTATCGAACAGAAAACAGAGTGGCTCTGTTGATTCGCTATCACAAAATGAAGATTTAACCGAGAGCGCAACAGCAACACCTGCGGAAACAGAAAAAGTAAATGCAGAGAAACCCGCTACCGAAAAACCGGTTGTTGAAAAAAACACCGAAAAACCCGTTTCGACGCAATCGATAACAGAGAAACCAAAGGGTGAGGAAAAACAACCTTCTGCAACAGCGGTTAAACCAGCGCTTTCAAAACCAGAATCTACGAAAGCCGAATCGATGAAATCTGAGACGGTAAAACCAGAACCAGTCAAAACTGATACTGACACACAAAGCTCAAAACCGACTGAAGCAGGTTCTAAATAAGGAGAATGTGCATGGCTGGCCATAAATCAGCAAATCTTTTACTTGTCGATGACGATCCTGGGTTATTAAAGTTACTTGGTATGCGATTAACAAGTGAAGGTTTTCATATCTTCACCGCTGAAAGTGGGCAAGAAGCACTAAAACTTCTCTTAAAAGAAAAAATAGATCTTGTTATTAGCGATCTCCGAATGGATGAAATGGATGGTATGGCGCTGTTTGCTGAAATACAACGCCAGCAGCCGGGCATGCCAGTTATCATTCTTACGGCTCATGGCTCTATTCCTGATGCCGTGGCTGCAACGCAGCAAGGCGTATTTAGTTTTTTAACCAAACCTGTTGATAGAGACGCACTTTATAAAGCGATTGATGAAGCACTCGAGCTTGTGACTATTGTTTCAGATGAAGAGTGGTCAAAAGATATCGTGACACGTAGCCCGCAAATGCTACGTTTACTAGAGCAAGCAAAGCTAGTCGCCCAATCAGATGTTAGTGTCCTTATTAATGGTCAAAGTGGTACGGGTAAAGAAGTCCTTGCTCAAGCTATCCATCGCGCAAGCCCTAGAGCGAAAAAGCCTTTTATTGCCATTAACTGTGGTGCCTTACCTGAGCAACTTCTAGAGTCTGAATTATTTGGTCATGCGAAAGGCGCTTTTACAGGCGCAGTGAGTAGTCGTGAAGGTCTATTTCAGGCCGCTGAAGGGGGCACATTATTTTTAGATGAAATTGGCGATATGCCAATGGCATTGCAGGTTAAGTTATTACGTGTTTTACAAGAGCGAAAAGTTCGCCCATTAGGCAGTAATCGCGATATTGATATTGATGTACGTATCCTTTCTGCAACGCATCGTGATTTACCTAAAGCGATGGAACGTAATGAATTTCGTGAAGATCTGTTCTATCGTTTAAATGTGGTTAATTTACGTATTCCGACATTAAGTGAGAGAGCAGAAGATATTCCTATTCTTGCTAATCATTTATTGAGAGAGTCTGCTAAACGGCATAAACCTTTTGTTCGAAGCTTTTCAACTGATGCGATGAAGTGCTTAATGACAGCGAGTTGGCCGGGCAATGTACGTCAATTGGTTAACGTTATTGAGCAATGTGTTGCGCTAACAACAGCACCCGTGATTAGTGAAGCGCTTGTAACACAGGCATTACAAGGTGAAAATACGGCACTGCCCACATTTGCAGAAGCGAGAGGACACTTTGAAATGACCTATTTGAGAAAGCTTTTGCAAATGACAAAAGGCAATGTGACCCAAGCAGCTCGTATGGCTGGGCGCAATCGAACTGAGTTTTATAAATTGTTATCTCGTCATGAGCTAGATGCGAATGATTTTAAAGAATAACCTTTTCAGATAACGAATATATTTTTAAACTAACTTTCCTTTTATGCGGAAGATAGCGGAGAGACTAATTTTTATGAGTCGTAAACTAAAACTCGCCATGGCTCAACTTAATTGGGTTGTTGGTGATATTGAAGGTAACTGCGAACGCATGTTATCTACCGTTAAAGCACAAGAAGAGGCCGATTTGGTCATGTTTTCTGAATTGGCTTTATGCGGTTACTCTCCTGAAGATCTGCTATTTCGACCTGATTTCCAACAGCGTTGTAAAACACAACTTACGCGTTTAGAACAAGCAAGTAAAAAAACGGCGATTGTGGTTGGACATCCTTGGTGGCAAAACGGCAAAATTTACAACGCACTTTCATTTTTCTATAAAGGTGAATTACAAGCGCGTTATTTCAAACAGCAATTACCTAATTATGGTGTGTTTGATGAGAAGCGTTATTTCCAGCAAGGAAATGAGCGCTGTGTGGTGCCATTTAAAGGTTATCACCTAGGTTTGTTAATTTGTGAAGATATCTGGATTAATGAACCTATCGATGCATTAAAACAAGCGGGTGCTGATCTCGTTCTATCTATTAATGCATCACCTTATAACCGTGAAAAACCCCATGTGCGTACACAGCTAATTAAAGAACATTGCCAAAGAACACACCTTCCCGTGATTTATCTTAACCAAATTGGTGGTCAAGATGAGTTAGTATTCGATGGTTGTTCAAAAGTCTTTGATGAACGTGGTGCTATTACGCATCGTTTAGCTGCATTTGATGAACAAACCACTATCGTTGAATTTGACGAATTGAATATTATTCCGATGGCAGATCCTGCTCCGGAACTTTCACCTTTAGCGCAAGTTTATCAAGCATTAGTGCTTGCAACGCGTGATTATGTCATTAAAAACGGTTTTAAAGGGGCAATTTTAGGGTTATCTGGTGGTATTGACTCTGGATTAACGGTGGCTATTGCAGCTGATGCCTTAGGCAAAGAGAGTGTTCAAGCTGTTATGATGCCATTTCGTTATACTTCAGAAATGAGTATTCATGACGCGAAAGAACAAGCAGATTTATTAGGTGTTGAGTTTGACACGGTTTCTATTGAACCCATGTTTGATGCTTTTATGGCTCAGCTTGCACCTATGTTTAAAGATACTGCCGCAGATACCACAGAAGAAAATCTACAAGCACGTTGTCGCGCTGTTATTTTGATGGCAATGTCGAATAAACGTCGTCGTTTAGTGTTAACCACAAGCAATAAAAGTGAATCAGCAGTGGGATATTCCACATTGTATGGTGATATGGCAGGTGGTTTTGATGTACTAAAAGATGTCCCTAAAACGTTAGTTTTCGAGCTTTCTAAATATCGTAATACACTTTCACCTGCTATTCCTCAGCGAGTTATTGATAGACCACCATCAGCAGAACTGGCACCGGGACAAACAGACCAAGATAACTTACCTCCTTATGACATTCTGGATGCTATTCTTGAAGGCTATGTTGAGCAAGATAAATCTGTATCTGATTTAGTTGCAGCAGGATTTGATGAAGCAACAGTTCGTAAAGTGATAAAATTAGTCGATATTAATGAATACAAACGACGTCAAGCCCCTGTAGGGCCACGTATTACAAGTCGTAATTTTGGTAAAGATCGCAGATACCCAATAACAAGCGGTTTTGGTCGCCACAACTGGTAATAGCAGGATAATACGATGAAAAAAATTGAAGCGATAATTAAGCCGTTTAAATTAGATGATGTAAGAGAAGCGCTCGGAGAAGTGGGTATCACGGGAATGACCGTAACAGAAGTGAAAGGCTTTGGTCGCCAAAAAGGGCATACTGAGCTTTACCGCGGTGCTGAATACATGGTCGATTTTTTACCTAAAGTGAAGATTGAAATTGTTGTCTCTGATGAAATTGTTGAAACTTGTGTAGATACAATTATGACAACGGCACAAACAGGTAAAATTGGTGATGGTAAGATTTTTGTCTTTGATGTGAGTCGCGTTATTCGTATTCGTACTGGCGAACAAGACGAAGAGGCTATTTAGTTATTAATTAACTTAAGCCAAATAATTATCTTTTTCAGTTTTATTAAAGCCCGATATTTTTTAATCAAAATATCGGGCTTTTTCTTTTTTTTGCGCATAATTAATTTTTTTATGTTTTGCCTATGATGCTATTTATATCTTATACAAGTCTATTGATGATACGAGACAATTTATTTTACTATTTTTTGTAAACTTTAAGGCACAAAATGTTATTTAATAACTTTTAAGGAAAGTTATTATTATCAATATTAAAAAATCATCAAGGTATGGGCAAAATAGTGTTTACTTATTTATTAAAGCGTGTCGCTTTATTTTTATGTGCAGCAGTGTTAATCGCTATCACTACGGGATTTATTTTTCTTGATATTTTGGTTCTCGATAATGGTATTTCTGAAACGTCGGTAACTGAATTAGGCCAAGAATTTATCGTTGCTATTATTTGTTTATTCTTTTTTGTTAAAGCATGCCAAGGAAGTGAACAACGGGGAGCGTTCACGCTTATTATGGGCTTTTTCTTGTGTATTTTAATTCGTGAGTTAGATGGCGTATTTGATCAGATTGCACACGGATCATGGGTTTGGTTTGCGCTAACGGTGACGTTTATTTGTATCGCTATTGCGATTAGAGAAGGTAAAAAAACGTTAAAAGGCTTAATTCACTTTATTACGCATCCAAGCCATGGAATGTTAGTTGCTGGCCTATTATGTATTTTATTGTTCTCACGTTTATTTGGTATGGGAATACTTTGGCATAAATTATTAGGCGTGGATTATAACCGGGCTGTTAAAAACATGGTGGAAGAGGGCTGTGAATTATTTGGTTATACGCTCTGTTTAATTAGTGTTATTTGGTACGGTTTTTCTGCTAAAGATCATGTTATTCCCGCAGCGATTAAAAATAAATATCGATCATAACAAGGCAGTAAAATAACTAATAAAAGCGCTGATAAATATAACACTATCAGCACTTTTTTATTCAATTTAAAATTGGACTCTCATGAACGTATTTCTACTGTAAATCTTGTGTAATAACAGCATGAGGACCAAAACATTCATAATGAAGTTTTTCACTATTAATACCTAATTCAATAAGTTGCTTGGCAACAGATTGCATAAAAGGTAATGGGCCACAAAAATAGAAATGCATATCAGGAATAGCTAACCAATCTTCAACTTGCTTTAATGTCATTAAGCCTTCGAATTGATAATCTTTATTTTGCACGTCTTCAGAACGTGGTGTGCGATACCATATTGCTTGTTGATAGTGTGAAAGTTGAGTGCCGACTTGATTAACTTCATTTTTAAAAGCATGGACTCCACCATGTTCGGCTGCATGTAACCAATTAATATTAGCTTGATGACCTGAAAGCGTGTGTAACATGGATAGCATTGGCGTTAAGCCCACACCTGCTGAAATTAAGGTTACGGGTGTTGTTGGTGACACATCTAAATAGAAATCGCCCCCTGGTGCGGCGACTTGTAAAGTATCACCTTCTTGAACATGGTCATGAAGAAAATTCGATAGAATGCCTTTATCTTCGCGTTTTACTGCGATGCGATAGGTTTTATTATTTGAAGATTGAGTTAATGAATATTGACGTATTTCTTGGTGTTCAAGATGTTCATCACGGATATAAAGGCTTAAATATTGCCCTGCTTGATAAGGCGTAACAGCAAGCCCATCTTCAGGCTCTAATTCAAAACTGGTAATCACATCACTTTGTTTTACTTTATGTTTAACTTTGAAGTTTCGTAGTCCTCTCCAACCTCCGTTTGTTTGTTCTTTTTGTTGATAAATTTGCTCTTCGCGATTGATAAAGACATCAGCCAATACTTGATAAGCCGCTCCCCACGCATCTAGCACTTCTTGCCCAGGATTAAACATTTCATCAATTGTTGCTAATAAATTTTCACCGACAATAGGATAGTGTTCAGGAAGAATATTTAAACTGACGTGTTTTTGTGCAATTTTTTCAACGGCAGGCAAAATGGTGGCTAAGTTTTCAATGTTTGTCGCATAAGCGCATATCGCATTAAATAAGGCTTCACGTTGTGCACCACTGCTTTGATGGCTCATGGTGAAAATATCTTTTAACTCTGGATGGCGAGAAAACATTCGATCATAAAAATGAGCGGTTAATGCTGGACCTGTTTTAGCAATAAGAGGAATGGTTGATTTAATTGTCGCGATAGTTTGTGCATCTAACATAATTGCTCCTGAAAAATTTTCAGTTTATTGTGAATTTTTATAAATTGTATTTTATATGCAACTTATCTCTTTTTGATTATTTTGTAAATCTCTGTTTTTATTTTTTAACAAAAAATCTCAATTCTTAGAGAATGATGCGGGGTGTTTGCAAAATAAGGCGAGATGTGCCTCAAAAAGAGGAATAAGCACAGGATAAAATGAGGTTGTTAAAAAGTAATAATGTGCTGTTATAGTTGGGTGGCAAACGATTGCGTATTTTTTCATTAGGGGCTATCTCAATGAAGAAAAAGAGTTTACACTGTATGCCATTCTTTCTCCCGCATGGGAGTTTGTCTTTAGTGAAGTTAGCTGAGTCAGGAGATGTGAATGTTAAAACGTGAAATGAATATTGCTGATTACGATCCAGAATTATGGAATGCAATGGAAGGTGAAGTGACTCGTCAAGAAGAGCACATCGAACTTATTGCTTCTGAAAACTATACCAGCCCTCGTGTTATGCAGGCGCAGGGATCTCAGCTGACAAATAAATATGCTGAAGGCTATCCGGGTAAACGTTACTACGGTGGTTGTGAGTATGTGGATGTTGTAGAGCAACTGGCTATCGATCGTGCAAAAGCATTATTTGGTGCAGATTACGCTAACGTACAGCCTCACTCAGGCTCTCAAGCGAATGCCGCTGTCTATATGGCATTATTAAAACCGGGTGATACTGTTTTAGGTATGAACCTAGCGCAAGGCGGTCACTTAACTCATGGTTCACCAGTTAACTTCTCTGGTAAACTGTATAATATCGTACCTTATGGTATTGATGAGTCAGGTAAAATTGATTACGAAGATATCGCTATTCAAGCTAAAAAACATCAACCAAAAATGATCATCGGCGGGTTCTCTGCTTATTCTGGTCTGGTTGACTGGGCTAAAATGCGTGAAATTGCAGACAGCATTGGTGCATTCTTATTTGTTGATATGGCACACGTAGCTGGTATGGTTGCAGCGGGTGTTTATCCTAACCCAGTTCCTCATGCGCATGTTGTTACAACAACAACCCACAAAACCTTAGCAGGTCCACGCGGTGGTCTTATCCTTGCTAAAGGTGGTGATGAAGAGTTTTATAAAAAACTGAACTCTGCGGTATTCCCTGGCTCTCAAGGTGGCCCTTTAATGCATGTTATTGCAGGTAAAGCGGTTGCATTAAAAGAAGCGATGGAGCCAGAATTTAAAGTTTATCAGCAACAAGTTGCTAAAAACTCAAAAGCAATGGTAGAAGTTTTCTTAGATCGCGGTTATAAAGTAGTGTCTGGCGGAACTGAAAATCACCTGTTTTTATTAGATTTAGTTGATAAAGATATTACAGGTAAGGATGCAGATGCTGCACTGGGTCGTGCAAATATCACTGTTAACAAAAACAGCGTACCAAATGATCCACGTAGCCCATTTGTCACTTCTGGTGTTCGTATCGGTTCCCCAGCGATTACACGTCGTGGTTTTAAAGAAGCGGAAGCTCGTGAATTAGCCGGTTGGATGTGTGATATCCTTGATAATATCAATGATGAAGCGAACATTGAGAAAGTGAAACAAAAAGTCTTGGATATCTGCGCTAAATTTCCAGTTTACGCATAAGTCTGTAACGATATAATAAAACCCGTTGTACAAGCCCGCTTCGAGAACTTGTTCTTGGCGGGTTTTTTTGCATCTTAAAAATGGGGGATTGGATGGTTATTCCATCAACATTGTGGCTTGCCTTAGATTATTTTACCTATTTCTTTTCATACGGCATCTTTTTACCTTTTTGGTCCATATGGCTAAAAGGAGAGGGTGTTGATCCTGCAATGATAGGTCTGTTATTAGGTGTAGGTTTAACTGCACGTTTTGTTGGTAGCCTAATTTTAACGCCTGCGGTAAAGGATCCGTCAAAACTTATCACTGCATTGAGATTATTTGCTTTTCTCTCCTTACTTTTTACTGTTGCATTTATGATGGGTAGCCACTGGGCATGGTTATTCTTCGTGATGACAGGATTTAACGTTTTCTTTTCGCCAATGGTGCCTTTAGGGGATTCTCTAGCAGGAACGTGGCAAAAACAGTTTCCTTTTGATTATGGAAAAATTCGCGTTTGGGGTTCAATCGCTTTTATTATTAGCTCATCATTGCTGGGTATTTTAATTGATGCTTTTGGGCATCCCATTATTCTTTATGGATTGATTGCCAGTACTTTTGCACTATTCCTGACATCTATGCTCCGCCCTAAAGTAATGCCACAGGGTAAAGTGAAAAAAGCAGAACACAGTAATGTGTCCTTTATGAAACTCATTTCAGATGGGCCTGTTTGGCGTTTTCTGTTATGTGTCTCTTTACTGCAAGGTGCACATGCAGCGTATTATGGTTTTAGCGCACTTTATTGGGAAAAAGCAGGGTATGATACTGCAACAATCGGCTACCTTTGGTCATTAGGTGTGGTTTCAGAGGTGGTTGTTTTTATGCTGAGCCATCGTTTATTCCGCCGTTGGAGCGCAAGAAATCTACTCTTACTTTCTGCTTTTGCTGGGCTTTTACGTTGGGGATTAATGGGGAGTTTTACCGCATTACCCGCACTTATTATTGTCCAAATCTTACATAGTGGTACGTTTACCGTGTGTCACTTAGCCGCTATGCGCTTTATTAGCGCACGTCAAGAGCACGAAATTATTCGTCTGCAAGCCGTGTATTCAGCTTTAGCGATGGGGGGGAGTATTGCGATTATGACCATTATATCTGGCTGGTTGTATGAAAAACTGCCTAATCAAGAATCGTTGATCTTCTGGTTAATGGCAGCATTAACGATCCCGGCTATGTTTATCAGACCAAAAGTACAGCCTCAAAATAGTTAACTTGTTCTACATAAGAAAAAGTGCAATAAAAAAGACCATCATATTATGGTCTTTTCTTTTTATATTTTTTATTCGTATCAACGAAATTAACGTTTTAATGCATCTGTTAATTCGCTACGAATTTCAGCTAATAATGCTCTGACAACACGAGGGTTACCGGCAACAATATTACCTGTTTGTAGGTAGCCATGGTTACCTGTAAAGTCAGAAACGATAGCACCAGCTTCACGAGCGATTAATTCGCCACCTAAGAAATCCCAAGGTTTTAAGCCAATTTCAAAGAAACCATCAACACGACCAGCGGCAACATAAGCTAAATCTAATGCTGCTGAACCTGTGCGACGGAAATCAGCACAAGGTACAAACAGTTTGCCTAACATGTTCATGTAAGCAGCTGAATGTTGTTTGCTTTTGAATGGGAAACCAGTCGCAAGAACAGCACCGTCTAAATCGCGGGCATTAGAGCCACGCAGACGATAACCATTTAATTGTGCGCCTTGACCACGAACCGCTGAGAATAATTCGTTACGCATAGGATCGTAAACAACGGCCACTTCAGTACGGCCTTTAATGCGGACAGCAATAGAAACAGAGAAGTGTGGAAGACGTTTAATGAAGTTAGTGGTGCCATCAAGTGGATCAATAACCCATTGTATGTCGTGATCTTCACCGAGTAACTCGCCACTTTCTTCCGTAATAATGGTGTGTTTTGGATAAGATTTACGGATGATTTCAATGATTGCTTGTTCTGCGTCACGGTCAACGTTAGTGACAAAATCATTGGTACCTTTCTGATTAGTTTCTACAGATTCAGGATTTTCGTAATTTTTGGCGATTAAATTACCAGCCTTACGTGCGGCACGTATGGCAATATTCAGCATCGGATGCATGGTTATCTTCCACAAGATGTTAAAGAACGGGGATAAAAAACGTGCCAGAGTATAACAGGCATTCGTGTTTCTGGCTACAATTGTGATAAAATAGATGGATCACAAAGCAATTAACAAGAAATCAATGTTAGAAAATATTCGCATCATCCTTGTAGAAACCTCGCATACAGGCAATATGGGCTCTACAGCTCGTGCTATGAAAACCATGGGATTAACCAATCTTTATTTTGTTAATCCAAAAGAAAAACCAGATTCACATTCTATTGCCCTATCAGCAGGTGCAAGTGATGTTATTGGCAATGCACATATTGTTAATAGTATCGATGAAGCGATTGAAGGCTGTGGTTTAGTCATAGGAACAAGTGCCCGTAGCCGTACACTCTCTTGGCCAATGCTCGCGCCTCGTGAATGTGGTGAGCGCTGTGTCATGGAAGCTAAAAATAAGCCTGTTGCTGTTATTTTTGGTCGTGAACGCACCGGTTTAACCAATGAAGAATTACAAAAATGTGATTTTCATCTGTATGTTCCGACTAATCCAGAATATGGTTCTTTAAATTTAGCGATGGCTGTTCAGCTTGTTAGTTATGAAATTCGTATGGCAGCACTTGCCCAAGAAGAAAAACAAGAGGAAAATAGTCCATCAGAGATTGATTATCCACCAGCAGATGATATAGAACGTTTTTACGTTCACTTAGAACAGGTGCTTAATGAATCTGGCTTTATTCGTCCTAAACATCCGGGACAAGTGATGAGCCGTTTACGCCGTCTATTTACGCGTGCGCGCCCAGAAACACAAGAGCTTCATATCTTACGTGGTATCCTGACGTCAGTTGAGAAATGGGCTAAGAAATAGAGGGCAAAGTTGATTAACTTAAGTCAACTTTTGGTCAAGTATAATACTTGACTAAAACACTCGGATAAATAGTTGACTAAATTACTCGGGAATGACACAATTTGATTATTGTTCACCACGGAGTATTTGTTATGAGACTGACATCAAAAGGGCGTTACGCAGTTACTGCAATGCTTGATGTTGCATTGCATTCACAGCAAGGCCCTGTCCCCCTCGCTGATATTTCAGAGCGTCAAGGGATTTCCCTTTCTTATCTTGAGCAACTTTTCTCACGTTTGCGCAAAAATGAATTAGTCGCAAGTGTTCGTGGTCCTGGTGGCGGCTATTTATTAGGTCGTGATGCGGGGCAAATTTTTGTTGCTCAAGTTATTTCTGCGGTTGATGAATCCGTTGATGCTACCCGTTGTCAGGGTAACAAAGAAGGTTGTCAAGGAGGCGATCGTTGCCTGACTCATACTTTGTGGCGTGATTTAAGTGATCGTATAACCAGTTTCCTAAGCAGTATCAGCCTTGAAGAGTTAGTCAATAACGAAGAGGTTATGGATGTCGCCGATCGTCAAGACAATGAAAAACGCCATGCTATCAATGGTCGTTTACAAGAAACCATTGTTAATATGCGAGTTTAACGGCGATCTCTAGGTAAGCAAAAACAAAATTATTAAAGAAGATCCGTCGTCTTTGGAGTTAGTGAGCAATGAAATTACCCATTTATCTAGATTATTCAGCAACCACTCCTGTTGATCCACGAGTTGCTGAAAAAATGATGCAATGCCTGACTATTGATGGCATTTTTGGTAACCCAGCCTCTCGTTCACACCGTTTTGGTTGGCAAGCCGAAGAAGCTATCGATATTGCACGTAATCAGATTGCTGATTTAATCGGTGCAGATCCTCGTGAAATTGTATTCACATCAGGCGCAACTGAAGCTGATAACCTCGCACTAAAAGGTGTTGCTAACTTTTACCAAAAAAAAGGTAAGCACATCATCACTTCAAAAACCGAACATAAAGCCATTTTAGACACTTGTCGTCAACTTGAGCGTGAAGGTTTTGAAGTCACTTATTTAGCACCAAAAAGTGATGGTCTGATTGACCTGAAAGAGCTTGAAGAAGCGATGCGTGAAGACACGATTTTAGTTTCTATCATGCATGTAAATAACGAAATTGGTGTTGTTCAAGATATTGCTGCGATCGGTGAATTATGCCGTAGCAAAGGGATTATTTACCATGTAGACGCTACACAAAGCGTGGGTAAATTACCGATTGATCTTTCTAAGTTAAAAGTTGATTTACTTTCTCTTTCTGCGCATAAAGTTTACGGTCCTATGGGTATCGGTGCACTTTATGTTCGTCGTAAGC
Organism: Proteus alimentorum; assembly: GCF_002607735.1. Classification (GTDB taxonomy): domain Bacteria; phylum Pseudomonadota; class Gammaproteobacteria; order Enterobacterales; family Enterobacteriaceae; genus Proteus; species Proteus alimentorum. The sequence goes on along the minus strand of NZ_NBVR01000003.1, from coordinate 39,252 downwards.
CACGCATTCGTTTAGAAGCACAAATGCATGGTGGCGGACATGAGCGTGGTATGCGTTCAGGTACATTAGCCGTTCACCAAATTGTAGGTATGGGCGAAGCTTACCGTATTTTGAAAGAAGAAATGGCTGATGAAACTAAACGCTTAAACGAATTACGTTTACGTTTATGGAATGGCATTAAAGATATCGAAGAAGTTTATATCAACGGTTCTTTAGAACACACTGCGCCAAACATTCTTAATGTGAGCTTCAACTATGTTGAAGGCGAATCATTAATGATGGCACTGAAAGATCTTGCTGTATCTTCAGGCTCTGCCTGTACTTCAGCAAGTTTAGAACCTTCTTATGTACTGCGTGCTTTAGGTTTAACTGATGAACTTGCACACAGTTCTATTCGCTTCTCTCTGGGTCGTTTCACCACAGAAGAAGAAATAGATTATGCAATTGAACAAATCCATAGTGCAATTGGTCGCTTACGTGATCTTTCTCCACTTTGGGATATGCATAAACAAGGTGTTGATATCAACAGTATCGAATGGTCTCACCATTAATCAGACGTTTTCAGGAGTTAAATCATGGCTTATAGCGATAAAGTAATTGATCATTATGAAAACCCTCGTAATGTGGGATCATTTGATAATAATGACCCTACTGTAGGGAGTGGTATGGTTGGCGCACCTGCTTGTGGTGATGTTATGAAACTGCAAATCAAAGTTGATGATAATGGCGTAATTGAAGATGCGCGTTTTAAAACTTATGGTTGTGGTTCAGCAATTGCATCAAGTTCATTGGTAACAGAATGGATGAAAGGCAAAACATTAGATGAGGCCGAATCTATTAAGAACACCGCTATTGCAGAAGAATTAGAATTACCACCAGTGAAAATTCACTGTTCAATTCTTGCAGAAGATGCCATAAAAGCAGCGATTGCAGACTATAAAAGCAAACGCCAAGGCAAGTAATTGTCTTTTATAATAAAAAAATAAAATATTGGCGGATGCTGAATCTTTTTTTCAGTATCCGCTTTCGTTCTTTATGAGTGAGGTGTGCCATGTCAATTTCCCTTACAGAATCCGCGGCTAATCGTGTTCGCTCTTTCCTATCTAACCGTGGAAAAGGTGAAGGTTTGCGTTTAGGCGTAAGAACATCCGGTTGTTCTGGAATGGCTTATGTTCTTGAGTTTGCTGATGTCATCAATGACGAAGATACTGTTTTTGAAGACAAAGGTGTGAAAGTTATCGTTGATGGTAAAAGCATGGTCTATTTAGATGGAACAGAGCTTGATTTCGTCAAGGAAGGATTAAACGAAGGCTTCAAATTTAACAACCCAAATGTATCGAATGAATGTGGTTGTGGTGAAAGCTTCACTGTGTAATTTATGTTAAAACACAGTATTAACGTTAATTAATCCAAGAGTAGATGTATGGACTATTTCACACTATTAGGCATGCCTAATCGTTTTGATATTGATAAACAGCAACTTGCGACACGTTATCAAGATATGCAGCGTCAATATCACCCAGATCGTTTTGCAGGTCAGTCTGAAAAAGAACAGGCTCAAGCAATCTCGCTTGCTTCAACCATCAATCAGGCTTATCAGACCTTAAAAAATCCACTCTCAAGAGCTGAATACATGCTCTCATTGCACGGTATCGATATTGCTAATGAGCAACAAACGATGCACGATACGGCGTTTTTAATGGAGCAACTCACATTACGTGAAGAGCTGGATAACATCGAACACAGTGCTGAAGCCGAAAGTTTGTTAGCCGATTTTTCTGCGCGTTTAGAAAAAATGTATGCAGTACGCCATGATGAAATGGTCAAAACGCTAGATAATCAAACTTGGGATATTGCTGCAGATAATGTGAGAAAATTACGTTTTCTCGCAAAATTAAAAGAGCAAGTAGAGCAACTTGAAGAACGCTTGTTTGATGGTTTTTAAGGGAAATAGTTATGTCATTATTACAAATTAGTGAACCCGGTCAAACGCCCGCACCGCACCAACGCCGGCTTGCAGCGGGTATTGATTTAGGTACGACACACTCATTAGTTGCCACTGTGCGTAGTGGGCAAGCCGAAGCGCTTTCTGACAGTGAAGGTCGCTATTTATTGCCATCTGTCGTGCAGTATCAAGTTGATAATATCAACGTTGGTTGGAATGCTAAAAAAGAAGCAGAAAAAGATCCTGCTAACACGATAAGCTCAATTAAAAGAATGGTGGGTCGCTCACTGAGTGATGTGACAAGCCGTTATCCAAACCTTCCTTATCATTTTCATGAAAATGATAATGGTTTACCGCTGATCAAAACAGCCGCAGGTATTGTTGATCCTATTCAAGTCTCTTCTGACATTTTAAAAACATTGGCTGAACGTGCAACGCAATCATTAGGTGGAGAACTTGATGGTGTTGTTGTTACCGTACCTGCTTATTTTGATGATGCTCAACGTCAAGGCACAAAAGAAGCGGCTCGCCGTGCTGGTTTGCATGTTTTACGTTTATTAAACGAACCCACTGCAGCCGCTATTGCTTATGGTCTAGATTCAGGAAAAGAAGGCACTATCGTTGTTTATGACTTAGGTGGTGGTACTTTTGATATCTCTGTTCTTCGTTTAACTAAAGGCGTTTTTGAAGTCTTGGCCACTGGTGGTGATACCGCGTTAGGTGGCGATGATTTTGATATGATGCTGGCAGATTGGATAAGAGAACGAGCTGGTTTTGGACATCAAAAAGATGCTGTATTACAACGTCAATTACTGGATGTTGCATCAGAAACCAAAATTGCATTGAGTGATAATGATGTTGCGAATATCAACATTAATGGATGGAAAGGTGAGATCACGCGTGCTGAGTTTGAATCATTAATTCAATCATTAGTGAAACGTACACTATTATCTGTTCGCCGCGCATTAAAAGATGCAGATGTTGAAATAGATGAAGTTCTAGAAGTGGTTATGGTTGGTGGTTCAACTCGTGTGCCATTAGTTCGTCAAATGGTGGGTGATTATTTTAAACGTGAACCTTTAACCTCTATCGATCCAGATAAAGTGGTTGCCATTGGTGCTTCAATCCAAGCTGATATTTTGGTGGGGAATAAACCGGATAGCGAAATGCTATTGCTGGATGTTATTCCACTTTCTCTTGGTCTTGAAACCATGGGGGGATTAGTTGAAAAAGTGATCCCACGCAATACCACTATTCCTGTTGCCAGAGCACAAGAATTTACCACATTCAAAGATGGTCAAACGGCAATGAGTGTTCACGTTGTTCAAGGTGAACGTGAAATGGTGAGCGATTGTCGTTCTCTTGCTCGTTTTACACTGCGTGGAATTCCACCAATGGCTGCGGGGGGCGCACATATTCGTGTCACATTCCAAGTGGATGCTGATGGCTTACTCAGTGTTAGTGCGATGGAAAAATCAACGGGTGTTGAAGCCTCCGTACAGGTCAAGCCTTCTTATGGTCTTAGTGATACTGAAATCGCTAAGATGATCCAATCTTCGATGGAAAATGCCCAAGAAGATTTACAAGCTCGTCGTCTAGCCGAGCAAAAAGTCGAAGCTGCTCGCGTGTTAGAAAGTTTAACCGCAGCATTAGAAGAAGATGCTCATCTATTAAATGAAGATGAGAAAACCGCTATCGACAAAGTTGTAGATACCTTAATAGAGAGCGTTGAGGGAACAGATCCTGTTGCCATTGAAAACGCGATTAAACTACTGGATAAGCAAACTCAGGATTTTGCAGCGCGTCGAATGGATTCATCTATTCGACAAGCGTTGGCAGGTCATTCTGTGGATGAGATATAACTATGCCTAAAATTGTATTTTTACCCCATAGCACACTGTGCCCTGAAGGTGCGGTTGTTGACGCAACAGAAGGTGAGTCTATTCTAGATGTTGCATTACGCAACGGCATTGAGATTGAACATGCGTGTGAAATGTCGTGTGCATGTACAACTTGCCACTGTGTCGTGCGTGAAGGTTTTGATTCACTAGAAGAGAGCTCTGAGCTTGAAGACGACATGTTAGATAAAGCATGGGGTTTAGAGCCAGAAAGCCGCTTAAGTTGCCAAGCCAAAGTGACTGACGAAGATTTAGTTGTTGAGATCCCTAAATATTCGATTAATCACGCAAGAGAGCATTAATTTTAGGAGCCTAGTATGAAATGGAGTGATACGCGTGAAATAGGGGAAGCGTTATTTGATCTTTACCCTGACACTGATCCTAAAACGGTACGCTTTACTGATATGCATCAGTGGATTTGTGATTTAGAAGATTTTGATGATGATCCACAGAAATCCAATGAAAAAATTCTTGAGGCTATTTTACTTGTTTGGCTTGATGAATTTGAATAATTGATGACATCGTAAATTTAAAAGACTGGCTTATTGCCGGTCTTTTTGCATTATGACCTTTCACATTTTACTTTATCAGTGATTTAAAAATAACCATAAAACGGAAGCCTAGATATTTTATTATGCGATCCTCTTCGAGGAATATTATGTAAATATAGAAGATCACTGGATGATAATGGTGACCTCTTGGTTTTTGCAGTAAATTGATCACGCTAAACGGTAAATATCTGGTAGTCTGAATAGGTTAACTGCCACCAGTAATAATAAGTGAGACAATAAATGAATAAACAAATTATGCCTATCATGCTGTCAAATGAACCTGCTGCTGCATGTTGGGGTGAAAAAGCACTAATTAGCACTAGCGAAACCGGCATGACAATCCACTTAACGGAAGAAAACCGTTTAGGCGCTATTCAGCGTGGTGGACGTAAAATTGATGGTCAAGGTATTCGCAATGTTGCACTTGTTGGCGACGGCTGGGATTTAGAACGGAGTTGGGCTTTCTGGTTAGGTTTTAGAGCACCTAAAGGCGCTCGTTCAATCGAATGGCCACAATTAAAGGATGCAGATAAACACGAACTAGAATCACGTATTCGCATCATTGATTGGGTTAGAGATACCATCAATACACCTGCTGAAGAATTAGGGCCTGAGCAACTGGCACAACGTACTGTTGATCTTTTCTGTGGCCTTGATAAAGACGATATTAGTTATAAGATCACCAAAGGTGTTGATCTGCGAGATCAAAACTATGCCGGTATCTATACAGTTGGACGAGGTTCTTCTCGTGATCCTGTCTATTTAGCATTAGATTTCAACCCAACGAAAGATAGCAATGCCCCTGTCTTTGCTTGTTTAGTCGGTAAAGGTATTACTTTTGACTCAGGTGGTTATAGTATCAAACCTTCATCATCCATGAATTCAATGAAAGCTGATATGGGTGGTGCAGCAACCTTAGCAGGTGCTTTAGCATTAGCGGTGACTCGTGGTTTAAATAAACGCGTAAAACTACTGCTCTGCATTGCAGATAATATGGTCAGCGGTAATGCTTTTAAATTAGGTGATATTATTCGTTACCGTAATGGCAAATCAGTTGAAATCATGAATACAGATGCTGAAGGCCGTTTAGTTTTAGCTGATGGTTTAATTGATGCAAGCAATATTGCACCAGAACTGATTATCGATGCAGCAACATTAACGGGTGCAGCTAAAGTTGCAGTAGGTAATGATTACCACTCTGTATTGAGCTTTGATGATAAATTAGCCGCAGAGCTACTGACTAGTGCTGAACAAGAAAATGAATTGTTCTGGCGTCTACCATTAGCGGATTTCCATCGTAGTCAATTACCTTCTAGCTTCGCTGATCTAAATAATATTGCAGCACCTTCCCATACTGCTGGTGCAAGTACTGCGGCTGCATTCTTATCGCACTTTGTCACTGACTACAAAAAAGGTTGGGTACATATCGACTGTTCAGCAACGTACAGAAAATCTTCTGTAGAACAATGGGCGGCAGGTGCGACAGGTTACGGTGTACGTTCTATCGCGAATCTGTTATTAGCAAAAGCAAAATAATAAACGTTATTTGATTTGGAGTTTGTAATGGGTGTATCTGAACAATTTGAGACACAAGAAATTGTTTCTGTTGAAGGTTCTTCTTTAAAGTTAAGCATTTTAGAGCCACAACCTGAAAAATTAACAACTGCACTTAGCGAGTTTTTTGGTGAACATAAACCGATCCGCCGTGCCTTCATTGTTAATGCTCAGGAGCAAGATAATGAAGAGTCATTTTATCTTATTGGTTTAGAAATAACGGGTGAAGAAGATGTGATTGCGCAGATACTCCCACAAGCGGCTGAATCGGCTTTTGAATATTTAGATGAAGGGCAATCTCTAGATTTTTGTTTTGTGAATAAAGATGAAAAAGGCGTGAGTCATTTTATGATCCATCACGTATCACCTTTTTATCAACGTAAACTTGGGGGATTCTTAAGAAAAGGGATCCCGATAGTGAATTTGGATAGTTAATTCAGCCCTCAAAATTTAGGCGATATCTCATCAGATATCGCTTTTTTTTATCCTATAATAGAAAATTGACTAAATTAGCAAATCGTTTGCATTTTTATGTAACGCTTTGTTTTAGATAGGCTTTGTTTTTGAAGTAAAAATAAGGCGACTTTGTGTTGTCATTTATTTCATCTTACGCGGTAAAAAATAGCTTATTGAGTTATTTTTTATCTTATTAGAATGAAGAAATACATATATTATCTCTGCCTGCATAAAACATCGCATTATTCAGGGGTTGAATTAAAGGAAATGGATATGAACCAAAACCAATTTAGACAATATACAGAAAAGAGAGGCTATCGTTGGAGCTCTCTTGCTGTTGTATTGGCATCAGCATTGGCTCTTACCGGCTGTGATGATAAAGCGGATGAAAACACATCATCGACGGATAAGACGCAAAATACACAATTGACAGAGCAAAAAGATACCACTCAGAGCACATCAGGTACAGCAACTCAAACAAGCGAAAAACCCGCAGTTACAACAAAAACAAATAACGAAACTGCATTAAAAAGCAAAGAAGTCCGTGATGAGTTGGCAATGCGTTTTGCCGGAAAAGAAGTCACTGTATTAGATGCATCAGAATTACAGCGTGATGGCGCGAGCACAATGGTGGTGACTTTCTCTGTACCGCTTGATCCTGACCAAAAGTTTGATGATGTTATTCACCTTGTTGATACTAAAAAAGGGAAATTAGAAGGTGCGTGGGAGTTATCTGACAACTTAATGGAATTGCGTTTCCGCCATTTACCACCATCAACAGAATTAAATTTAACGATTGATGAAAAAATAAAAGGCATTAATGAACGTACATTAACGGCACCTTTTAGCCAGAAATTCACGACAGAAGAAATTTTCCCGTCTGTTGGCTTCACCAGTAAAGGATCGTTACTGCCACTTGAAGCAGCTGAAGGTCTACCCATTATTGCGCTAAATGTGGGGCAAGTTGACGTAAACTTTTTCCGCGTTAAAGATGATCAATTAGCTCAATTCTTAACACAATGGGAAAGTCGTTCCAATATTAACTATTGGGAATCCGATGAATTTTTATCTCAAGCTGATTTGGTTTATACCGGTCGCTTTGAATTAAATACAGAAAAAAATACCCGTGAAAACGTATTGTTACCGCTAAAATCAATAGATGCCCTGAAAAAAGAGGGCGCTTACATTGCGGTTATGCAACAAGCGGGTAAATACTCTTATACAGTGCCTGCAACGGTATTTACATTTAGTGATATCGGACTGTCGATGCACAGTTATCTTGATACGTTAGATATCTTTACCCAATCACTTAAAAATGGTTCTGCATTAGATAAAGTAGAAATTCGTCTATTAGATGAAAAAGGTGGATTGATTTCTAAAGCGCAGACAGATAGCCAAGGGCATGCCACACTTGATAAAAGTGATAAAGCACGTTTATTAATGGCTATTCGTGATGGACAAACCAGTATGATTGACTTGCGTAAACCTGCGCTTGATCTTTCTGAATTTGATATTGGTGGTCCGCAAGGTTATAGCAAACAATTTTTTGCTTTTGGTCCTCGCGATCTCTATCGTCCCGGTGAAACATTAATCGTTAACGCCCTGCTACGTGACGGTGATGGTAATCCTATTAAAGAGCAACCTGTTAAAGTCGATCTGCTTAAAACAGACGGGCAAGTGTCTCGTCGTTTTGTTTGGCAACCGGAGAATGGACTTTACCAATTAAAACTGGTTATTCCAGCCGATGAAAATACGGGTACACGTACACTGCGCTTTGATGTAGGCGATGGTACTCCTCGTTTTTATGAATTTCAGGTCGAAGATTTTATGCCAGAACGTATGGCATTAGAAATCACCGGTAAGAAAGGCATTTTATTGAGTGGTAATGACGCGTATTTTGACATTAAGGGCCGCTATCTTTATGGTGCACCAGCTGCCGATAATCGTTTACAAGGGCAAGTATTCTTAAAAGCCTCTCGTGAAGCTGTCAGTAAATTACCCGGATATGAGTTTGGTGCTGTAAAAGATGAAAACTTCAGCCGTCTATTGGATGAGTTTGAACTTAATTTAGACGCTGATGGTGAAGGTGAGTTAAGTGTTGATAGTGAACGCTACGCTGAATTGAAATCACCTATCAATATCATTCTACAAGCAAGCTTACTTGAAGCGGGTGGACGTCCTGTTACTCGTCGTTATCAACAAGCAGTTTGGCCTGCCACGCATCTTGCGGGTATTCGTCCTGTTTTCCCTAAAAAAGAAGTTTACGATTACCGTACAGACAAATATAAATCAGGTTATAGCGTTGATGAAAACTCAATGGCTGAATTTGAAATTGTCTATACAGACCAAGACGGTAAAAAACTACCTGCTAATGATCTGAAAGTGAAGTTTATCTATGAACGTCATGATTATTACTGGCGTTGGTCTAGTTCGAATGGCTGGGAATCTGGCTATAACGAAAAAGATCTGCAAATGGATGAGCAAACAATCAAGATTGCGAAAGATGGTACTGCAAAAGTGGCATTCCCTGTTGAGTGGGGTTCTTATCGTATTGAAGTTGTCGATCCTAAAACAGAATTGGTCAGTAGCCTACGTTTCTGGGCGGGTTATTCTTGGATGGATAACACGGGGGGAACAGGTGCGGTAAGACCAGACCAAGTTAAATTGAAACTGGATAAAGACGGTTATTTACCGGGCGAAAAAGTTAAGTTAAACATTGTTGCGCCTCATCCGGGTAAAGGTTATGTGTTATTGGAATCAAGTAATGGGCCTTTATGGTGGCAGGAAATTGATGTACCAGAAAAAGGGCTTGATGTTGAAGTGCCTATTAATAAAGAGTGGGCAAGACACGACCTCTATCTGACTTCTGTTGTTGTAAGACCGGGAGACACTTCAAAGCAAGCGACAGTAAAACGTGCTGTGGGTATTTTACATTTACCATTGCAGGATAAAAATCGTCGTATTGATATTTCACTTGATGCACCTGAAAAAATTCGTCCTAACCAAGATTTAAAAATCCGCATTAAAGCGAATCCAGTTGCAGGTCAGCCATTACCTGAAAATATTAATGTATTGGTTTCTGCGGTTGATACTGGTGTATTGAATATCACAGAGTATAAAACCCCTGATCCTTACGATGCTTTCTTTGGTCGTAAACGTTATAGCATCGACCAATATGATGTTTACGGACAATTAATTGAAGGGCAAGGGCGTTTAGCTAACTTGCGTTTTGGTGGTGACGGTGGTGAAGCAACCGCATTATCTCGTGGTGGTAAAAAGCCATTAACGGATGTGCAAATCATTGCTCAACAAACAGCACCTGTAAAATTAAATGCGCAAGGTGAGGGTGAAGTTTCTTTACCTATTCCTGAGTTTAATGGTGAAGTTCGTTTAATGGCACAAGCTTGGACTGCCGATAAATTTGGTAGCCAAGAAGGTACAGTTGTTATTGCAGCACCGTTAGTGACTCAGCTTTCATTACCTCGCTTTATGGCTGGTGGTGATAATGCACTGTTGTCTTTAGATTTAACCAATCTAACGGACGATGCTCAATCTATTACCTTAAATTATACCGCTTCAGGTTTGGTGGGATTAGGTGGCGCAGAAAGTAAAACTGTCTCGCTAACGAAAGGTGAACGTACTCAAATTCAAATTCCAGTAAAAGCGAAACATGGCTTTGGTCAAGGTGAATTCTCACTATCTATTTATGGTATTAAAGTACCGGGTGAAGAGATTAAACCTTACCACAATACATGGAATATTGGTGTTCGCCCTGCATTCCCAGCAGAAACTATTCACTATGCAAGTACATTGCAAGATGGTGATACTTGGCGTTTACCATCAGAAATTTTAAGTCGCTTTAATAGCTCAACGCTTGAAGGTGAATTATTACTGACTAGCCGTCCTCCGTTACAAGTGGCGCGTTATGTTAGAGAGCTGTTTGCTTATCCTTATGGTTGCTTAGAACAAACCGTCAGTGGGCTTTATCCTTCACTGTATTCAACGGAAAAAGAGTTGAAACAGTTGGGAATTAAAACGCAAACTGATGCTGATAGAAAAGCAGCTATAGAGAAAGGTATTGCTCATCTACTGACGATGCAAAAATCAGAAGGTGGATTCTCTCTATGGGATCAGGGTGGGCGTGAAGAATATTGGTTAACTGCGTATGCAACCGACTTCTTATTCCGTGCATCACAACAAGGTTACTCAGTTCCTGCTGATTCATTAAAACGTGCAAATGATCGTTTATTACGTTATTTACAAGATAAAAACTTAGTTAACTATGAATATGCAGTTAACCAAGATGCAGCGCGATTCTCAGCAAGGGCTTATGCTGCGTTAGTATTAGCAAATCAGCAAAAAGCACCTTTAGGTGAATTACGTCGTCTCTATCTTGAGCGTAATCAAGCTGGAAGTGGCTTAGCCTTAGTGCAGTTAGGTATCGCATTAAAACTGATGGGTGATAGCAGCCGTGCTGAAAGCTTAATTGCTGAAGGTGTGACAACACCGCGTAAATATAATTATGGATTGGGCGACTACGGTAGCACCATTCGTGACAAAGCATTAATTATTGCCTTGTTAAGTGAAAATAACCTTGAAACACAATCTCGTGATGCAAGTGTGATGACGTTATCGGATAACTTAACAAGCCGTGAATGGTTCTCAACCCAAGAAAGTAACTCGTTATACCTTGCTGGGCGCTTCTTTATTAATATGGCAGAACAGCCTTGGGAAGTTGCTGTTAATCGTCAAGTTCCTGCAATCAGTAGCGATCGTGCAGTCAATGAGACATTAACATCAGCACAATTACAAGAAGGCTTAGAGCTAAATAATCGTGGTGGTGCCGCAATTTATTCTCGTATGAATATTGTGGGCTATCCGAAAGTTGCTCCGGCTCCTTATAGTAATGTATTAAATATCTATCGTAGTTATTATGATTTGAAAGGAAACCGTGTTCATCCTAGTCGCTTACAAAGTGGTGAAATGCTGGTGGTTAAACTGGAAGTTTCTGCTGATAGAGACGTACCTGATGCATTAATTGTTGATTTATTACCTGCGGGTCTTGAGATCGAAAACCAAAACTTAGCATCAAGTAGTGCAAGCTTAAGTGATAGTGCTGCAGACTTGCAGGAATTTATCGACGATATGGGACAAGCAAATATCAAACATCTTGAGTATCGTGATGATCGCTTTGTTGCCGCTATCTCTGTTGATAAATATCGTCCGACAACATTGCTCTATTTAGCAAGAGCAGTAACACCGGGTAGCTATCAAGTACCACCACCACAAGTTGAATCTATGTATGTGCCTTATTGGCGTGCAATAGGATCAACAGAAACCAAGATTGACGTTGTTCCTTAAATCTTGTAGCCCTTTCTTCGGAAAGGGCTTTTTCCTTTGAGTGATTGAATGAAACTAGGATATAAACGGCTTATTGCTGTTATCATTATTTTTTTGCTAGCAACGCCGATTTTAGTCTGGATCGCAGATAAAATTTGGCCTCTCCCTGATCCTGAACCCCAAATTGCAACTATCGTTACAGCGCAAGATGGTACACCTCTTTGGCGCTTTGCCGATAAAGAGGGGGTATGGCGTTATCATGTCAAACTCGCTGATGTCTCTCCTGAATATTTAGATGCCTTGATTACTTATGAAGATCGCTGGTTTTATCAGCATCCCGGTGTTAATCCCATGGCGATATTACGCGCAGCGTGGCAAGATCTAAGCTCAGGAAGAATAGTGTCGGGCGGAAGCACGTTATCAATGCAAGTGGCTCGCCTTATTGATCCTCACTCCCGTACTTTAAGGGGAAAAATCAAACAGCTTTGGCGCACCTTGCAATTAGAGTGGTATTACTCAAAAGATGAAATTCTAGAGATTTACCTCAATAGAGCCCCCTTTGGCGGTACGTTAGAAGGCATTGGTGCAGCAAGTTGGGCTTATTTAGGCAAATCACCCGCTGATTTATCTGCGGGAGAGGCGACATTAATGGCAGTATTGCCACAAGCTCCAAGCCGTTTGCGGCCAGATAGATACCCTGAACGAGCCCAAGCAGCCAGAGATAAAGTATTAGATAGGTTGGCAGAGTATCAAATATGGTCACAAGAAAAAGTTGATGAAATCAAAGAAGAACAGGTTTTATTAGCACCAAGGCAAACACCGCAATTAGCACCATTGCTGGCTCGTCGTATGTATAACGAAAAGCGAGAGCCTGTTATTACAACAACGATTGATATTAATATTCAACGACAACTCGAAGATATTGCGAATCAATGGAAGTATCAATTAGCGGATAAAACATCCTTAGCCATCCTCGTTGTTGATCATACGGATATGAGTGTGAAAGGGTATGTCGGTTCTGCCGATTTTAATGACAACTCGCGCTTTGGTCATGTCGATATGATTAGTGCATGGCGCTCGCCTGGTTCAACATTAAAGCCATTTATTTATGCACTCGCATTAGATGAAGGGCTTATTCATGCAGAATCACTTTTACAAGATGTTCCTCGCCGATTTGATAATTATCGTCCTGGTAATTTTGACTCTGATTTTAATGGCGCAGTCAGTGCCAGTGAAGCATTAAGTCGCTCTTTAAATTTGCCCGCGGTACAACTTATCGAAGTGTATGGCGCGAAGAAATTTGCAGCAAAATTGCGTCATAACCATCTTGAAATGCGCTTTCCTTATGGCTCAGAGCCAAATTTAGCGCTGATTTTAGGAGGAACTGCAACACGAATGGACGAGCTTGTTTCCGCCTTTAGTGCATTAGCAAGGCAAGGAAAAACAGCACCATTACGTTTTAAACCGGAACAAATAATAGAAAACCGAGAGTTGATGTCACAAGGAGCAGCGTGGATTGTTAGGCGCATATTAGCTGGAGAAGCCAGACCTCGCCCAGATAGTGCTATTTCACCCGTTGTTCCTTTGGCTTGGAAAACAGGGACAAGTTATGGTTATCGGGATGCGTGGTCTATCGGTGTGAATGCACGCTATACCATAGGTGTTTGGGTAGGAAGACCGGATGGAACACCTGTTGCAGGGCAATTTGGTTTTGCGACGGCTGTTCCTATTATGAATCAGGTCAATAACTTATTAACTGGCTATTTCTATCAAAATAAACAAAGACCACCAATAGATTTACGTCCTAATAGTGTAACGGCAGCAACAATTTGTTGGCCGACAGGTAAAGCATTACCTAAAGAAGACAGTAATTGTAGAGTCAGTCGCCGAAGCTGGATCTTAGATAACACCATTCCGCCAACTCTAGTGAATGATAGCCAAGAAGGTATTTTGGGGATCAACGAAAAAATTTGGTTAGATGATGAAGGTAAACGTACTGGACCTAATTGCCCTAACGCAGAGCTAAAAGATATTGCTTTATGGCCGATCGCATTAGAAGCATGGTTGCCTGAAAAAGAGCGTAGAGCGAGACGACTGCCGCTGATTTCTGAAACTTGCCCACCAATTAAAGAAGATATTATTCCTTTATTTATCTCGGGTATTCGTGCGGGTGATTTATTAAGGCCATTACCCGGTGAAACTAATCTCGAAATAACCGTTTCCACGCAAGGTGGAAGTGGTATGCAATGGTGGTTTTTAAATGGTGAGCAAATAGGTAAAACAGAAAACGGGGAAACATTCTCTTATTTATTAGAGAAACGAGGTAAGTACCAGCTTTCAGTGCTTGATCTAAGTGGTCAAACGGATATGGTTAATTTTATATTTCGTTAAACTAAAACGATGAAATAAACGAGAACTGAGTAATTTCTCACTAAAATAGGCTTTTTAATAAAGATAAATAGACTATTTATTGAGAATTATTTTGGTTCTTTTTTATTCGTATTTTCTAGTTTGGACATGGAAAACGTCAAAAATGTGATTAGATCGATAATTTATAACTTTTTTGCCACAGTTTTTTAAAAAAAAAGGATATTCAATCTGTGCAATTCATTTTTATCCTCCTATAATCGAGCACTATTTTTTGCAGGGAATGCGGTTTTTGATTCGTTTTTCCATGATCTGCGATAAAAGAGATAACAAAAGTTATCATTAATAAAATAATTTAGAGGTAAGACATGGCTATTCAGCGCACATTTTCTATTATCAAACCAAACGCAGTGAAAAAAAATGTTATCGGTGCTATCTATCACCGTTTTGAAAGTGCAGGCTTTAGCATTATTGGCGCTAAAATGCTGCATTTAACGCGTGAACAAGCTGAAGGCTTTTATGAAGAACACAAAGGCCGTCCTTTCTTTGACGGTTTAGTTGAATTTATGACTTCTGGCCCAATCATGGTTCAAGTGTTAGAAGGTGAAAATGCGATCCAACGTCACCGTGATCTGATGGGTGCAACTAACCCAGACAACGCATTAGCGGGTACATTACGTGCTGACTACGCTGATAGCTTTACTGAAAATGCGGTACACGGTTCAGATTCAGAAGCTTCTGCTGCTCGTGAAATCGCATACTTCTTCACTGAAAACGAAGTTTGCGCGCGCTAATTTATTAGCATCTCTACGCGAAAAACAGTACAATGCGGCGCCCTGTTTGATAATTAACAGGGCGTTTTTATTATTGTTTAATTATACAAATATATAAGTATCCCATTAGCATCAAGGCTAATGCAGGCCGCATAGTGTAACAACGAGGCAATGTCATGACCCAATCTACCACCCCAGCGCCAAGCGCTTCTGTCGCTGTTTCTAAAGAAAATACTGTGAATCAAAAAACTAAAATTAATCTGTTAGATTTAAATCGTAAACAGATGCGTGAGCTTTTTGTCTCTATGGGCGAAAAACCTTTCCGTGCTGACCAAATTATGAAGTGGATGTACCACTACTGTTATGACGATTTTGATCAAATGACAGATATCAACAAGGTGTTACGCAATAAATTAAAAGAAATTGCTGAAATTAAAGCACCTGAAGTTTCTGAAGAACAACGTTCAACAGATGGCACGATTAAATGGGCAATTAAAGTTGGTGATCAACAAGTAGAAACTGTGTATATCCCAGAAGATGATCGCGCAACATTATGTGTTTCTTCTCAAGTGGGTTGTGCTTTAGAGTGCAAGTTCTGTTCAACTGCACAGCAAGGTTTTAACCGTAACTTGAAAGTGTCTGAAATTATTGGGCAAGTTTGGCGTGCAGCTAAAATTATTGGCTCATTAAAAGAGACCGGCCGTCGCCCTATTACTAACGTCGTTATGATGGGAATGGGGGAGCCATTACTGAATTTAAATAATGTTATTCCAGCACTTGAAATCATGATGGATGATTTCGGTTTTGGTCTATCTAAACGTCGTGTCACTGTTTCTACATCAGGTGTTGTACCTGCATTAGATAAACTAGGTGATGCGGTTGATGTAGCTTTAGCCATTTCATTACATGCACCAACTGATGAAATTCGTGATGAGATCGTTCCAATTAACAAGAAATACAATATTGAAATGTTTCTTGAAGGTGTTCGTCGTTATATTGCGAAATCAAACGCGAATCAAGGGCGAGTGACGATTGAGTATGTCATGCTTGATCATATTAATGACAGCACAGATCAAGCTCATCAATTAGCTGAACTTTTAAAAGACACACCATGTAAAATTAACTTAATTCCATGGAACCCGTTCCCAGGTGCGCCATATGGACGTAGTTCTAATAGCCGTATTGACCGTTTTTCTAAAGTATTAATGGAATATGGCTTTACGACGATTGTACGTAAAACGCGTGGCGATGATATCGATGCGGCTTGTGGGCAATTAGCGGGTGATGTTATTGACCGTACAAAACGCACACTGAAAAAACGCCAACAAGGTGAACTAATTTCAGTAAAAGCAGTCTGATACAGTTGGATATCTCTTTCTTTGTGAAGTGTATTACATAATCGCGATGTAGAGAGAACAAGGATGAATTTATTTAAGGAATATGACGATGATAAGGATATCATCAGTAGTTATAACTATTGGCTTGATGTTATTGACACTCGGTTGTCAATCATCAGCCAATCAAGAGCGTGTTGCAGTGTCTACACGTTTACAATTAGGTGATGCTTATTTAGCTGAAAGACAATATCAAATAGCGCAATATCATTTCCAAAAAGTGTTATCGGTGATGCCAAATCACTCCGATGCAAATTTAGGAATGGCGTTAACATCGCAGTTATTGGGAAATTCTATTCAAGCGTTAGATTATTACAAATTAGCGATGAACTCGAAGCCAGTAAATGTTAATGTATTAAGGCTTTATGGTAATTTCCTTTGTGAACAAAAACTATTAAACAATAATAGTGTGTTAATTGAGGATATACCGCCAGATTATTTGGTCTGTCAGCAAAGTGATAATAAAATATCAAAAAATTCGCGGTGATACGTTAAGGTACTTTGTGCTTTTGCGAGTTCATCAATGTTAAACATCCAATAGCCACAGTGCCTAGATTGCTAATGAATACTGAAAACAAAACCGAAGAAGTGAAATTAACAGCGGGTCAACTTTTACGCCAGGCACGAGAAAAGGTGGGGCTAACACAACAAACTGTTGCTGATCGACTTTGTTTGAAGTTATCAACAGTGCGCGAAATTGAAACAGACTCCGTTTCTTCTGATATTGCACCAACATTTTTACGCGGATACATGCGTTCTTACGCTAAGTTAGTTGGCGTTCCTGAAAAAGACATCCTAGGTTTTATCGACCAACAAGCGCCTGTCAAACAAATTAGAATGACAACCACACAAAATTACTCATTAGGCAAACGTCATAAAAAACGTGAAGGTTGGCTAATGAAAATCACATGGGTGATTTTGATTGTTATGGTTGCTCTTGTGGGTGTTTGGTGGTGGCAAGGTCATCAGGCTGATCAACAAGAATTAGTCTCTATGGCATCTCAAGACATAGGGCAAAATAGTACACAAGAAAACACCAACACGATAGATTCTCCTTTAGCAGCCTTAGATAATACGTCAACATCTGAAGGTGATAATTTACAAGTACCTGCGTCGCCATTAGTTGATAATCAGGCGAATAATGTCGCTACATCACCAACGACTGAAACGACGTCACCAGCACCAACAGAAGTGAGAACGGTTCCATTACCAGTATCACCTCTAACAACATCAACAACTTCTCGAGCAAATTCAGCACAAGAATCTACCTCATCGGAAGCACCTGCTATTGCGAATCAATTGGTTCTTATGTTTGATGGTGAATGTTGGTTAGAAGTTCGTAATGCTCAAAATAAAGTCTTATTTAATGGTATTAAGAAAGCGGGTGATCGTTTGGAATTTGATGGTGAGCAACCTTATAAACTAAAAATAGGCGCACCTTCTGTTACTCGCTTACAGTTTAATGGCGAATCTGTTGATTTAAGCCGTTTCACTGGAAAAATAGCAAAAATAACAGTACCGAGCGCTTAATCTGACTACACATTTGAGCAAGCATGGAAGCATGGGAGAATTAATCAATGCATAAAGAATCACCTATTATTCGTCGCAAATCGACACGAATTTATGTGGGCAATGTACCTATTGGCGATGGTGCACCTATCGCGGTACAGTCGATGACGAATACACGAACGACAGACGTAGAAGCGACTGTTCGCCAGATAAAATCTCTGGAACGTGTAGGGGTGGATATTGTTCGTGTTTCCGTACCCACAATGGATGCTGCGGAAGCATTCAAACTAATTAAGCAACAAGTTAATGTGCCTTTAGTCGCTGACATTCATTTTGACTACCGTATCGCATTAAAAGTCGCTGAATATGGTGTTGATTGTTTGCGTATCAATCCGGGAAATATTGGTAGTGAAGAACGTATTCGCCAAGTGGTTGATTGTGCTCGTCACAACAATATTCCTATTCGTATTGGCGTAAACGGTGGTTCACTTGAAAAAGATATTCAAGAGAAATACGGCGAGCCAACACCCGAAGCGTTAGTTGAATCAGCAATGCGCCATGTAGATATCCTTGATAAGCTGAACTTTGAACAATTTAAAGTTAGCGTAAAAGCTTCTGATGTTTTCCTTGCTGTTGATTCTTACCGTTTATTAGCGAAAAAAATAGATCAACCTCTGCATCTTGGGATCACCGAAGCGGGTGGCGCAAGAGCGGGATCGGTTAAATCTGCGATTGGCCTTGGGATCTTATTATCAGAAGGTATCGGCGATACATTAAGGATCTCGTTAGCCGCGGATCCGGTTGAAGAAGTTAAAGTTGGTTTTGATATTCTCAAATCCTTACGTATTCGCTCTCGCGGAATTAACTTTATTGCTTGCCCAACGTGTTCCCGTCAAGAATTTGATGTTATTGGAACCGTCAACGAACTAGAGCAACGTTTGGAAGATATCATCACACCTATGGATGTTTCTATTATTGGTTGTGTTGTTAATGGACCGGGCGAAGCTGAAGTTTCAACATTAGGTGTAACTGGCGCTAAAACACGCAGTGGTTTTTATGAAGATGGCGTGAGACAAAAAGAGCGTCTTGATAACGTTAATATGATTGATTTATTAGAAGCCAAAATTCGTGCTAAAGCGTCAATGCTTGATGACAGTATGCGTATAAACATAAATCAATTGGACAAATAACACTCAAAAAACTGGCTCATTGATTAATGAGCCAGTTTTACTATTGATTTCACATTGAATACTGATTGATTTCGCTTCTATAATCAGCCTAACAATCAATTAATAACTATTAGAGAAGAAAAGTGGCACAAAAAATCCAAGCCATTCGTGGTATGAACGACTATTTACCTGCCGACACTCGTGTATGGCAGAAAATTGAAAATACGTTAAAACAAATTTTAGCGGGTTACGGCTTTAGTGAAATCAGAACACCTATCGTAGAGCATACCCCTCTATTTCAGCGAGCAATTGGTGAAGTGACCGATGTTGTTGAAAAAGAAATGTATACTTTTACCGATCGTGGCGAGGATACCCAAAGTCTGACATTACGCCCAGAAAATACTGCCGGTTGTGTTCGTGCAGGTATTGAGCATGGTCTGCTTTATAATCAAGAACAACGTTTATGGTATTTAGGACCAATGTTCCGTTATGAACGCCCTCAAAAAGGTCGTTATCGTCAATTCCACCAGTTAGGTGCAGAGGTCTTCGGTCTACAAGGCCCCGATATTGATGCGGAATTAATTATGCTAACGGCACGCTGGTGGAAAGCGTTAGGTATTGCAGAACACGTAACGTTAGAGCTTAACTCTATTGGTTCATTAGAAGCGCGTGCTAAATATCGTGAAGCGTTAGTTGCTTTCTTAGAGCAGCATGTAGATAAGTTAGATGAAGACTGCAAACGTCGTATGTATTCTAACCCATTACGTGTTTTAGACTCAAAAAATCCAGAAATTCAGACTTTATTGAATGATGCGCCTGAACTTTTCGATTATCTTGATGACGAATCAAGAGCGCACTTTGATGGTCTTTGCGCCTTATTGGATGCTGTTGGTATTACATATCGTGTTAATCAGCGTTTAGTTCGTGGTTTAGACTATTATAACCGTACTGTTTTTGAGTGGGTAACTAGCGCGTTAGGTTCACAAGGAACAGTGTGTGCGGGTGGCCGTTATGATGGTCTTGTGAAACAACTTGGTGGACATCCAACACCAGCAGTTGGCTTTGCTATGGGGATGGAGCGCATGATCTTATTAGTTCAAGCGGTTAACCCTGAATTTGTTGCAGAGACTAATGTTGCTGATGTTTACCTCGCTTCATTTGGTGAAAAGAGCCAAAGTGCAGCATTAATGCTGGCTGAAGAAATTCGTGATCAATTACCAACATTACGTTTAATGACGAATCATGGTAATGGCAACTTTAAAAAGCAGTTAGGACGTGCCGATAAACAAGGCGCTAAAATTGCTCTGATTTTAGGCGAAGATGAAATTAATGCCGGCACTGTTGCAGTGAAAGATTTGCGTTCAGGGGAACAAACCATCGTTGCTCGCAATGAGCTCGCTCAGCAATTGACTCTGTTATTAGGTTAAGGAGAGACTTGTGGAAGTTTATAGCACCGAAAACGAACAAGTTGATGCAATTAAACAGTTCTTTAAAAACTATGGTTTAACTATCGTTTTAGCCGCTGTTATTGGTTTTGGTGGTGTGTTTGGTTGGAAATATTGGCAATCACATCAGACAAATCGTCTGCAAGAAAGTGCAGGTGCTTTTGCAACAGTCAGTGAGGCACTTGCTAAGCCGACACCTGAAAATATTGCATTAGCTGAAAAATTTGCTACTGAAACGAATGATATTTATGGCGCTTTAGCTTCATTAGAGCTAGCGCAAATCGCTATCGATGCTAATGATTTGGTCAATGGTGAACGTCATTTAACGAATGCTGTGGCAAAAGTAAAAAATGACGCATTTGCAGATATGCTTAATCTTCGTTTAGCTCGCGTACAATTAGCATTAGATAAAACAGATGCTGCTTTAGTTTCGTTAGAGCAAGTGAAAGGCAAAGCATGGAATGGAATGAAAAATTATATCCGTGGTGATGTCTTAGCGAAAAAAGGCGATAATGCAGGTGCAACAGCCGCTTATCGTAGCGCATTAACTGATGAAAATGCGGGTGCTATTCGCTCACTGGTTGAACTTAAACTCAATAATTTATCCAATTAAAGGGATCTTCAGACATGCAACTGCGTAAAACTCTCCTGGTTGGTCTACTAGCATCTGCTTTATTGGCAGGATGTTCTAGTGAACAGGATAATGTGACAATGTCTCCATTGCCTGAGGTGCAAAGCCAATTTACACCTAGAGCTGTTTGGGACAAATCAGTTGGAAATGGTATTGGTAAATACTATTCTCACTTGTCACCAACATGGGATGGCGCAGTTGTTTATGTCGCTGATCGCCATGGTTTAGTGAAAGCATTAGATGTAGAAACAGGTAAAGAGCTTTGGTCGCAAGATCTCTCTATTAAAACGGGTTTTCTTTCATCCAATGAGTCCGCATTGCTTTCTGGTGGGTTAACTGTTTCAGGCACTCGCGTTTTTGTGGGAACTGAAAAAGCGAAAGTATATGCACTGAACACTGAAGATGGTTCCATCGATTGGGAAACCGACGTTGCTGGTGAAGCCATTTCAAAACCGGTTGTTAGTGATGGTTTAGTCCTTATTCATACCAGTAATGGTATGTTACAAGGACTCGACTTATTAACGGGTGAGATTTCTTGGACTATTAACTTAGACACACCATCATTATCTCTTCGTGGCGAATCTGCGCCTGCTGTTGCTTATGGCGCAGCGATTATTGGTGCAGATAATGGCCGTGTCAGTGCAGTTGTTCTTTCTCAAGGACAGTTGATTTGGCAACAAAATATTTCACAAATTAAAGGCTCTACTGAAATTAGCCGATTAAATGATGTGGATATCACACCGATTATTGATGAAAATACTGTTTATGCAATGGCATATAACGGTAATTTAGTTAGCCTTGATATGCGTTCTGGACAAATCCTTTGGAAACGTGAGTTAGGCTCAGTCAATGATATGGTGCTGTTGGGTGAT
Source organism: Proteus alimentorum (assembly GCF_002607735.1). Classification (GTDB taxonomy): domain Bacteria; phylum Pseudomonadota; class Gammaproteobacteria; order Enterobacterales; family Enterobacteriaceae; genus Proteus; species Proteus alimentorum. The sequence goes on along the minus strand of NZ_NBVR01000003.1, from coordinate 17,348 downwards.
AATCTTTACCTTGTTGACCAAAATGACAGAGTTTTATCTGTTCGTAAATCTGATGGTGTGACATTATGGACACAAGAAGATTTATTGCATCGCAATTTAACTGCTCCGGCTATTTTTGATGGCTATTTAGTGGTTGGTGATGCAGAAGGTTATCTCCATTGGATTGATACCAACACCGGTAAATTTATTGCACAAAACCAAGTGAACAGTTCAGGTTTATTAAGTCGCCCTCAAGCGGTACAAGATAAACTGATGATCCAATCTCGTGATGGTAAGCTTTATCTTTATAGTCGGTAATTAATTGCTGACAAATCTATTTATTTTACGGCTCCTTTAAAGGAGCCGTTTCGTCTTTTTAGTAATTACATGTAAAATACAATCAGGTTCGTGATTGTATTTTTATGAGGCATCAAAAAATGATACCCGTTATTGCCTTAGTAGGGCGCCCTAACGTGGGTAAATCCACGTTATTTAATCGACTAACACGCACTAGAGACGCATTAGTTGCTGATTTTCCAGGCCTCACCCGTGACCGTAAATATGGTCGAGCAGAGTTAGAAGGCGAAGAATTTATTATTATTGATACTGGTGGTATTGATGGTGCTGAAGAGGGTGTTGAAACCCATATGGCATCACAATCGCTACAGGCTATTCAAGAAGCCGATATCGTACTGTTTTTAGTTGATGCTCGTGCGGGTTTGATGCCAGCAGACCAAGGTATTGCAAAACATCTCCGTGGTGTTGAGAAAAAAACGTATTTGGTTGCGAATAAAACTGACGGTATCGATATTGATACTGCATTAGCTGATTTTTACTCTTTAGGGTTAGGTGAAATCTTCCCAATCGCGGCATCTCATGGTCGTGGTGTTGCTCAGTTGATTGAACAAGCACTCTTACCAATCACGGGTAAAGTGGTGGAAGAAGAGCTAGAGCTGACTGAAGAAGAAGAAAATGCGGCTTATTGGGCTGCATTAGAAGCAGAACAAGAAGCGCAAGCGCTAGAAGAGGAAGAAGATGACTTCGACCCTTCTACATTACCCGTAAAATTAGCGATTGTAGGTCGTCCTAATGTTGGTAAATCAACACTGACAAACCGTATGCTTGGTGAAGAGCGTGTGGTTGTTTACGATATGCCGGGTACAACGCGTGACAGTATTTATATCCCAATGGAACGTGATGAGAAAGAATATATCATCATCGATACTGCGGGTGTTCGTAAACGTGGCAAAGTGAAAGAAACAGTAGAAAAATTCTCTGTTATCAAAACATTACAAGCCATTGAAGATGCTAACGTTGCATTACTGGTTATTGATGCCCGTGAAGGTATTTCAGATCAGGATCTTTCATTATTAGGTTATATCCTGAATGCAGGTCGCTCATTAGTCATTGCTGTCAATAAATGGGATGGCATGACACAAGATGATCGCGAACAAGTAAAAGCAATGCTTGATCTTAAACTGGGCTTTGTTGACTTTGCGCGTGTTCACTTTATTTCTGCATTGCATGGAAGTGGTGTGGGTAATCTTTTTGAATCCATTCAAGAAGCTTATGTCTGTGCAACGCGTCGCGTCGGAACTTCTATGCTAACTCGTATCATGAAGATGGCAGAAGATGATCATCAGCCACCAATTGTTCGTGGACGCCGTGTAAAAATGAAATATGCGCACGCTGGTGGTTATAATCCACCTGTTGTAGTTATTCATGGTAATCAGGTCACTGATTTACCAGATAGCTATAAACGCTATTTGATGAACTATTTCCGCCGTACTCTACAAGTGATGGGTACGCCAATCCGTATTCAATTTAAAGAGGGTGAAAACCCTTATGCGGATAAGAAAAACAAATTAACCGTTTCTCAAATGCGTAAACGTAAGCGTTTAATGTCGCACTTGAAAAAATCTAAATAAGAAAATTAAATTTCTTATGTAATTGAAAGCCACATTTTCATGTGGCTTTTTTATCTATTATAATAGATTCCAATAAGGCATAGGATTTTTTTGAGCCCATAATAAGTAGTGGTTTATTATTATTGAGCTATTATTTATTGATTTTGAGTATTGTTTATCAATAATTTCCTTTATAAGATCTTTAATCTCTAATAGATATTTTTCTTCTTGAAAGATAAAACGTTCATTCGTATACTCTAATTGTTCTGGTAATAACGTAATATAAGTATCCTCATTATTACCTTCTTTTTTATTTGTGTAAACAAAGGAATCATAACCTTTTCCTAATGCCCAACTTCTTAATTTAAAAGATAAATCTAACCATACAATTTCTTGATTTTGGCTTATATTAAAATCTTCGTTAATTGCTTTTGCTCTATCTTTTCTTTTATTAAATTCAGATGAAAAAAATGTATTGGTTAAGTATGTTCTTTTTATATTTTTTATGTCTTTTTTAGTGAATGATTGATAAACATCCTCTGGATAAATAATATTATTAAATGGATGAAATAGGGATTTTATTTCAATAATTTCTTGTTCGTTTAAATAGTTATGATCAACAACATTAGGGCCTCCACTACCAATAGGATCATCCTCCCATAGATCTATTAATCTGAGTGGGTTTTCAGCTTTTACATTATATTTAAAAATTGAATAGTTTTTGACGAAATTACAAAAAGATATTAATTGTTGTTCTAATGTGATTTTTTTTATTATTTTTCCATTTATATCAAGTAATTGTATTGAATAATCCTTATCGACTAGATATCTATTTTGATGGGTAAACATGCTTTCGATTCGTTCTGCAGGTGCAATAGGTGATATAGCAAGGTGATTGAATACCGAATTTACTTTTTTTGAAGATTTACTTGAATGATATAAAAACATATTTTCTCCTTATAAAATAGTACTACTATAAAATAGTACATATTTGTTTTTTTTCAAATTTAGCTATATAATAAAAATTATTTAAATTGCATTAAATAATAAATCACTCTATTTATAGAGAGTACATATTTATTTTATTTGGAATAACTATAATTTTCATAATAATAGTTAAACAGGGAAGTAAAAAGTTTCTACTAATTATATAGAATAAATTCTATCTTCATAAAAAATTAATTATTTCTTTTAAAAAAACAGCTAAAATAAAATTGATTCCTATTCGTTTTAAAGAGCTATTACGTTGAAAAAAAAGATTATTATCACATCAATTTTTATGCTTTCTGCTTGTGCAACACCTGAAAAATGGGAAGCGAATACTACCACGCCGTCTCCTTTAGATATTGCCAAAAATATGTGTAACCAAGAAGCGAATAAGCAATATACCGTGAGATATGTGACGCCAAGTAAACCCGTGTTTGCGCCGATGCGAATCAATGGGAAAGAGATCCCTAATGCAGGGATTGGGCCATCTGTTCCTTATGATGCTAATGAATGGTCGCGCAAAGATTATTTTAATACTTGTATGAGAGCCGAAGGATGGGAAAACAAAAATAAAGTGACAGGTTTACTGGCTTTTTTGTTTAATTAATTTTAGAAAATAGTTGTTATTAAACTTCTCGTTTTATTCTAGTCATAAAGCCACATTTTTAATGTGGCTTTATCATCAATAAATTAAGGACTCTACACCCACTCTTTTTGGATCAAAAAGTCACTGTATAACTTTGCTTCAGGGGTATTCGGTTCAGGAGAGTAATCATATTCAAAACGGACTAAAGGTGGCATAGACATCAAAATTGACTCCGTTCTTCCTCCACTTTGTAAGCCAAATAATGTACCTCTATCCCATACTAAATTGAATTCAACATAGCGACCACGGCGATAGAGCTGGAACTGGCGTTCACGCTCTCCCCAAGGCATTGATTTGCGCTTTTCAACAATAGGTAAATAGGCATCAAGATAACCAAGTCCAATGCGTTGGACAAACTCGAAACAGTGGTCAAAATCTGGGGTATTTAAATCATCAAAGAAAAGACCACCAACACCACGAGGTTCATTGCGGTGTTTAATATAAAAGTAATCATCACACCATTTTTTATAACGAGGGTAATAATCTTCACTAAAAGGAGTACAAACTGATTTAGCAACCTTATGCCAATGAATAACGTCTTCTTCAAATCCATAATAAGGTGTTAAGTCAAAGCCACCACCAAACCACCAAACGGGATCTTCACCTTCTTTTTCAGCAATAAAAAAACGGACATTGGCATGAGAAGTCGGAATATAAGGATTAAGAGGGTGAATAACCAATGAAACGCCGATTGCTTGAAAACGACGTCCTGCTAATTCAGGGCGATGTGCAGTAGCAGATTTTGGTAATGTATCGCCATAAACATGTGAGAAATTGACGCCAGCTTGTTCAAAAAGAGCGCCATTGGTTAAAACGCGAGTACGACCACCACCACCTTCTTTTCTTTCCCAGTTATCTTGATGAAAAGTGGCTTTTTGGTCTATGTTTTCAAGAGAGCGACAAATCGTATCTTGTAGTGATAAGAAAAACTCTTTAACGCGATGAATATCAGGTAAATTCATAATAGCCTACAATTTTTATCATATTTATTAAAAATAAAACTCCATATTGTCTATGTTCTCATTTTCAAGTTGATTCATAAACCAAACAAGCGATAATAAATTCAGATTTATGTGACCGATAATGGGCAAAACCATGGAAATACGTGTATTTCGCCAAGATGATTTTGAGGCAATTATTACACTTTGGGAGCGTTGCGATTTGATATCGCCTGATAACGATCCTGAAATTGATATTGAAAGAAAATTAAACCACTCACCCGATTTATTTCTGATAGCCGAAGTGGCTGGTGAGATTGTGGGGAGTGTGATGGGTGGCTACGATGGTCATCGTGGCTCTTTATACTATTTAGGCGTTCATCCAGATTTTCGAGGAAGAGGCATTGCCAATGCATTGATTTCTCGATTAGAGAAAAAGCTGATTGCGAAAGGGTGCCCTCAAATTACATTAGTTGTACCAGAAGAAAATGATGCAACAATCTGTATGTTTGAGAAGTTATTGTATGAAGATCAAAACCAAGAAAGCACAACTTATGCTAAACGATTAATTGTTGATCAGGATTTCGATCTTTAATTGTGTTTAAAACCCCTGATATCTTTAGGGGTTATTTCTCTTCTCTTTATATTTATCTCTTTTTTCTTTGTTTCTATTCTTGCATTTGTACTTCTTATTTTATGCGTAAAATCTGATATTACCTTTTTTGTGGAACAAAATGTTCTGTTGATGGTCGTAACTAGGCTTTCTTTTCATGTGGTTATCTAAGATCAAATCAGTAGATATTTTGCTATGCTGATTTATCGCGACGGTTTTAGCCTGATGATTGGGGCGATACAAAGAGTAAGATAAGGTGTGCTTAATCACCTCAATATCTATTTTAATGTGTGACGAAAAAGTTTAACGGAGAAACAAATGATGCCTAAGTTTTGGTTACCCTTGTGTTTAAGCACAAGTGTTTTGCTATTAAGTGGCTGCTCATCCATGGGAGGAATGTCTTTTTCTGCACTAAATCCGATGAATTGGTTTTCAAATGATACGTTAACAGTTTCTGCCAATGGATTAGGAAATATCACCAGTTCAACAAAAATAACAGAAAGTGAAATAAAAAATGAGCTAGGGAGTAGCTTCAATTATCGTGAAGGTATGGAGATGCAAGGTAGCGATATTATTGTTGTAGTCCAAGCGATTGATGATAATAAAGTTCAAGTGGCCTTCTATGGCAAAGAAAAAGGCACTGTTGAAAAAATAGAAGTCTTTGATGCCAAGGCAACAACGGATTGGGGTATAACGATAGGTACACCATTTAAAGATATCTATAAAAAAGCATTTGGTGCGTGTAGCAAAGGTCCTAAAGATGAAAAACAGAGAACCATTTTATGCCAATCTACAGAAGCTAAATCGGTGAGTTATGTCTTTAGTGGCCAATGGGATGGTCCTGATGGATTAATGCCACCTGATGAAGTTTTATCTAACTGGACATTAACGCAAATTATTTGGCAGAACAAATCGCCTTCACGCTATTCCTTATAAAATAAGGAAGATTTTATAATCAGACTGTCCGATTTTTGTTAAAAGGCAAATCTTCAGGAAAAGAGATTCGATATAATTAACATCATTTTGGGTGTTTTGGTTATTGATTAGGAAAGCAATATGTCTCATGCACAAAGTGGCATTTTAGTCGCACATAGTAAATTTGGTCTTTTTATCGAAGCAATGGTCGTGGGTGAATTAGAGGCTCTGCGTGAAGGGTGTCAGAAATTCATGCAATCATTATCTGATCTACAAAAGCAATTTCCTGATGCATCACTAGGTGCAGTTGTTGCATTTGGCTCTGATCTTTGGAAAAAACTTTCTAATGAGAATAGCGCACCAGAGCTCAAACCTTTTCGCCCTTTAGGTAAAGGTTTAGCGCCTGCAACACAGCGTGATCTTCTTATTCATATTCAATCTATGCGTCATGATGTGAATTTCTCACTGGCACAAGCTGCCATTGCTGCTTTTGGTGATGCAATCAAAGTAGAAGAAGAAATTCATGGTTTCCGTTGGATAGAAGAGCGCGATTTAAGTGGTTTTATTGATGGTACAGAAAATCCACAAGATGATGAGCGCTATGGCGTTGCACTAATTAATGACGGTGTTGATGCTGGTGGTAGTTATGTTTTAGTTCAACGTTATGAGCATAATCTGAAAAAATGGGCTCGTTTTAGTGAATCAGACCAAGAAAAAATGATCGGTCGCACTAAAAAAGACAGTGTCGAACTTGATGAATCTGAGCGTAATGTGACATCTCACGTTTCTCGTGTGGTAATTGAAGAAGACGGTGAAGAGTTAGCGATTTTACGTCACAGCCTGCCTTATGGTACTGCAAGTGGTAAACATGGTTTATATTTCTTAGCTTACTGTGGTCGTTTATATAACATTGAGCAGCAACTATTGAGCATGTTTGGTGAATTAGACGGCAAACATGACGACTTATTGCGTATGAGTAAACCTGTAACAGGGAGCTATTACTTCGCACCTTCTTATGAAGTATTAAAAGCGCTGTAATCATTATCTCGTGTTAAATACGTTTTATTGATGAAATGCCTGCTTTAAAAGCGGGCATTTTTTGTCTGAATTTTTTTCACATTAATAATAATTGATGCAAATTTAATTAATTAGCCTGAGCTTCATTCATTTTTAATAGCTTATAGTTATATCAAATAACAAAAGCTAACTACACTGTTATAAATAAAGTCGATAGAGTAACCATTAGAATAAAACTTACAATGATGGGTACTTTTGATGAAGAAAAACACAATCAGAACCTTTGCATTACAAGCAACCGCAGCATTGTCTTTGGTGGTTAGTAGTTATGCGGGGGCGGCTCAATTGCTTAATAGCTCTTACGATATCGCAAGAGAGCTATTCACACAGCTAAATAGCGATTTTAAAACACAGTGGGATGCTCAACATCCCGATGATAAAGTTACAATCAAACAATCCCATGCGGGCTCTTCTAAGCAGGCACTTGCAATATTGCAAGGTTTACCTGCGGATGTCGTGACCTATAACCAAGTTACCGATGTGCAAATTTTGCATGATAAAGGCAAATTAATTCCTGCTGATTGGCAACAACGTCTTCCTAATAATAGCTCGCCTTATTATTCCACCATGGCGTATTTAGTACGCAAAGGAAATCCAAAGAATATTACTTCATGGGAGGATTTAACACGTGAAGATGTCAAAGTGGTTTTCCCTAATCCTAAAACATCGGGTAATGGTCGCTATACCTATTTAGCAGCGTGGGGCGCTTTTGAAAAAGCTTATGGTAACGATGAGAAGACACAAGAAGCAATGAAGAAATTCCTCAAGAATGTTGAGGTATTTGATACAGGCGGTCGTGGTGCAACAACCTCTTTTATTGAACGTGGACTTGGAGATGTTCTGATCAGTTTTGAATCTGAAGTTAATAATATTCGTCAACAATATGGTGAAGATGAATATCAAGTCATTGTGCCACCCGTTGATATTTTGGCTGAGTTTCCTGTCGCTTGGATTGATAAAAACGTTCAACGTAATGATACCGAAGAACTGGCAAAAGCCTATCTCAATTATTTATACACTCCTAGAGCACAAGAGATCATCACGCAATTTAATTATCGCGTAAATGATAAAGCGGTCATGGCTAAAAAAGCAGCTCAGTTCCCAGCAACGTCACTATTTACGATTGAAGAGGTATTTGGTGACTGGAATAACGTGATGAAAACACATTTCACGACAGATGGCATGCTTGATAAATTGTTAGCGCAAGGACGTCAATAATGTTTATCACAACCAGTAAACGGGTATTACCAGGATTTGGATTAAGTTTAGGTGGAACACTGTTTTACACCTGTTTGATCTTACTGTTACCAATGAGTGCGCTGGTTGTGCAACTTTCTGATATGAGTTGGTCCCAGTATTGGGCGGTGATCACGCATCCTCAAATTGTGGCTGCTTATAAAGTCACACTATTAGCGGCCGCGGTTGCCAGTATTTTTAATGCTATTTTCGGTATGTTGCTTGCGTGGATCATTACACGTTACCGTTTTCCGGGTAGACAACTACTTGATGGTTTAATGGATTTACCTTTCGCTTTACCTACGGCTGTTGCTGGTTTGACGCTTGCAACTCTTTTTTCAACACAAGGCTGGTACGGTTTTGTATTGGATAAATTTGATATCAAAGTCATTAATACATGGATTGGCATTGCCGTTGCTATGGCTTTTACTAGTTTACCTTTTGTCGTAAGAACAGTTCAGCCCGTTCTTGAAGAGTTAGGCCCTGAGTATGAAGAAGCGGCTGAGACACTAGGCGCGAGTCGTTGGCAGACGTTTTGTAAGATTGTATTACCAGAGTTATCACCCGCACTAATAGCAGGAACCGCACTCTCTTTTACGCGCAGTTTAGGTGAGTTTGGCGCTGTTATTTTTATTGCTGGCAATATTGCATGGCAAACAGAAGTCGTTTCTTTGATGATTTTTATTCGATTGCAAGAATTTGATTATCCAGCGGCAAGTGCTGTTGCTTCTGTGATTTTACTTGTTTCATTAGTCTTACTGTTTTCAATTAATGGATTACAAAGCCGATTTGGTCAACGGTTAAGGGGGCATTGATGTCAGATATTATGCAACAACGCTCGGTATATCGTCGCCAAATTGATTGGGTAAAGTGGGGGTTAATCCTTACAGGCGTTGTGTTATCCATTTTATTTTTAGTTGTGCCTATTGCGTGGATCTTTATGACCGCGTTTTCAAAAGGCGTTGAGATATTCACTGAGAACTTATTAGACAGCGATATGTTACATGCTGTCTGGTTAACCGTACTTATCGCGTTAATCACGGTACCTGTCAATATGGTGTTCGGTGTCAGCATGGCATGGCTTGTCACGCGCTTTCGTTTTCCGGGACGCCAGTTATTAATGACATTGATTGATATTCCATTTGCAGTGTCTCCAGTGGTTGCTGGATTACTTTATCTGCTTTTTTACGGTAGTAATGGCTGGGCTGGGCAGTGGTTATCGCAATTTGATATTCAACTTATGTTCTCATGGCAGGGAATGGTATTAGTGACGGTATTTGTCACTTGCCCTTTTGTAGTGAGAGAACTGGTGCCAGTGATGATGAGTCAAGGCAGCCAAGAAGATGAAGCAGCCGTGTTATTAGGTGCAAGTAGTTGGAAAATGTTTTGGCGAGTGACCTTACCAAACATTCGCTGGGCATTGTTATATGGCGTGGTATTAACTAATGCCAGAGCTATCGGTGAATTTGGTGCGGTTTCTGTGGTCTCTGGTGCTATTCGTGGCGAAACCTATTCATTACCGTTACAAGTTGAATTACTGCATCAAGATTATAATACTGTTGGTGCATTCACTGCAGCCGCATTACTCGCGATGATGGCAATTTTCACCTTAATGTTTAAAAGTGCTTTGCAATGGCATTTAGCCCGTCAGCAATGAACATCATTATTTACACAAAGTAGAGGCAAAATATGAGTATTGAAATTAATAGTGTCACTAAATATTTTGATCGCACTGAAGTGTTACATGATGTCACCCTTGATGTGGCTTCAGGTGAAATGGTGGCGCTGTTAGGGCCTTCTGGATCAGGTAAAACAACACTCTTGCGTATTATTGCAGGCCTTGAACATCAAACCCAAGGAAGTCTTCGTTTCGAAGGGGTGGATGTCAGCCGGTTACATGCTAGAGATCGCAAAGTGGGTTTTGTTTTTCAGCATTATGCACTGTTTCGCCATATGACCGTATTTGAGAATATCGCTTTTGGTTTAACAGTATTGCCTCGAAGAGAGCGTCCTAACAAAGAAGCTATTCATAAAAAAGTGCAACAGTTATTAGAGATGATCCAGTTGCCTCATTTAGCGCAACGTTATCCAGCACAATTATCGGGTGGGCAAAAACAGCGTGTCGCTTTAGCAAGAGCTTTAGCGGTTGAACCTCAAATTTTACTACTTGATGAGCCTTTTGGCGCTTTAGATGCCAAAGTAAGAACAGAATTGCGTCGTTGGTTACGTGAGTTGCATGAAGAGCTTAAATTTACCAGTGTCTTTGTTACTCATGATCAACAAGAAGCGATGGAAGTGGCTGATCGCATTGTGATTATGGGAAATGGCAAAATAGAACAAGTAGGGACACCACAAGAAGTGTGGCAATCACCCAAAAGCCGCTTTGTTTTAGAATTTTTAGGTGATGTGAATCATCTACAAGGTGAAATTAACGGTGCTCAATTACAGATTGGGGGATATCACTTGCCATTATCTGTGACTCCGCTTTATCAAGGTTCGGTAGATGTGTTTTTACGTCCTTGGGAAATTGCATTAAGTGCGCATGCCAACAGTGTTTGCCGATTGCCAGTCAAAGTTATTGAGGTATCACCCAAGGGACATTATTGGCAGTTAATTTTACAGCCATTAGGATGGAGTGAAACACCTATTACTGCAGTTTGGAATGATATTTCTTCGGCGCCGACAAAAGGAAATACCTATTATATGGGAGGTGCTAAAGCCCGTTTATATACGGGAGATACTCCCTTAAATACGGTATCGTTAGCCTATACTGCTTAATTTTATTAATAGCATAGCCTTTTATTATTTCTCACCCATGCTTATTTTTAGTGTGGGTGTTTTGGTTTTTACGAAAGTGTAGAGACTTATTGAATTACGTTAATATTATTGCGTTAATAAGTTAAATGTGATTTCTTCATTAATACAGACAAACAAATGAGCAGGAACTTATTGTGGCAGGGTTAGAACAATTTATTGGTAATACACCATTAGTAAAACTACAACGACTTACACAAGAGGTGGACGCTGAAATCTGGGTTAAGCTTGAAGGCAATAATCCCGCAGGTTCAGTGAAAGACAGAGCTGCATTATCGATGATTGAACAAGCGGAATTACGCGGTGAAATAAAACCGGGTGATACGCTGATTGAAGCAACCAGTGGTAATACGGGTATTGCCTTAGCGATGATTGCAGCGGTAAAAGGTTATCGTTTGAAGCTGTTAATGCCTGAAAATATGAGTAAAGAGCGTCAAGCATCAATGCAAGCTTATGGCGCAGAATTGATTTTAGTGAGTCGTGAAATCGGTATGGAAGGTGCGCGAGATCTCGCACAACAGATGGAACAGCAGGGGGAAGGTAAGGTATTAGACCAATTTAATAACCCAGATAACCCAAGAGCTCATTTTATTTCTACTGGCCCTGAAATTTGGCAACAAACACAAGGTCGTATTACACATTTTGTTTCGAGTATGGGAACTACGGGCACAATCACGGGGGTGGGAAGTTACTTAAAAACACAATCTGATAGCGTGCAAGTGATAGGTCTTCAGCCTGAAGAAAAAAGTCAAATTCCAGGTATTCGTCGTTGGTCACCTGCTTATTTGCCGGGTATCTTTAAACAAGAGCTGGTGGATAGTGTGATAGATATGTCACAAAAAGAAGCAGAATCAACGATGCGCCTTTTAGCAAGTCAAGAGGGTATCTTCTGTGGCGTAAGTTCTGGAGGGGCTGTTGCTGGCGCTCTGCGCGTTGCAAAAGAGAATCCGGGAGCGGTGATTGTTGCGATTGTGTGCGATAGGGGTGATCGTTATTTATCGACGGGCGTTTTCTCGTCATAATTCAAGTTGTAGCGTTGTTGACCGTGTTCACTCACTCTAGTCACATACTAAAGTATGCTCCTAGGGACTTATTCACTTGTCGCCTAGCTACATCTTGAATTATTTAGAGCATTTTACTCGTCATACTTCAAGTTGTAGCGTTGTTGACTGCGTTCACTCACCCTAGTCACATACTAAAGTATGCTCCTAGGGGCTTATTCTACATCTTGAATTATTTAGAGTAAGAACATCGTCGAATGAGTGAGAGTCGTTTTTAGTTTTTAGCTTGTGTTTTTTGAATATAAAAAAACCGCCACTTTATTGGTGGCGGTTTAAATAGAGAACATAACAGAAGATTATTTTTTAATCTGAATAATAACGGTTTCACCAACAGTAACTGGGCCTGTCATTTTAGTTAAACCTTGAATTTCATCCATATTAGAGATAACAACCGGTGTTAGAACTGATTTTGCTTTTTCTTCTAATACCGCCAAGTCAAATTCTAAAATAGTATCACCGACTTTTACCTGCTGACCTTCTTCAGCGATACGTTTAAACCCTTCACCTTTCAGTTCAACAGTGTCGATACCGAAGTGGACAAATAACTCGATACCGTTGTCAGACTCAATAGAGAAAGCATGGTTAGTCTCGAAAATTTTACCGATAGTACCATCGACTGGCGCAACAATTTTATTACCAGCAGGTTTGATAGCAATACCGTCACCTACGATTTTTTCAGCGAAAACAACATCAGGAACATCTTCGATATTGACGATTTCACCAGAAAGTGGTGCAACAATATCAATCGTGCCACTGCCTTTCTTTTCCTCTGAAACCAGTGATTTTAATTTATCAAACAGACCCATGAATCTTCTCCTAATTATTGTAGTTGGGACCGGGCTCTGGCTAATGCGATTAGCACAGTGTCTTTTCTTTAGTAAAAGTTTCTACTAAGTCCATCAATTCTTTTGCAGTTGGCTGAGCAAGTGCTTGCTCTGCTAATGCTTTTGCATCATCGTAATTCGCATTACGGATCACTTTTTTGATGCGAGGAATTGAAATAGCACTCATACTAAACTCATCTAATCCCATGCCGAGAAGGAGCAATGTTGCTCGTTCATCTCCAGCAAGTTCACCACACATTCCAGTCCATTTACCTTCAGCATGTGATGCATCAATCACCTGTTTTATCAGGTTGAGTACTGCAGGTGACATTGGATTATATAGATGAGATATCAGCTCATTTCCACGGTCTACAGCCAGAGTATATTGTGTTAGATCGTTAGTCCCAATACTAAAAAAGTCAACTTCTTTTGCCATATGACGAGCCATTACTGCTGCGGCTGGGGTTTCTACCATCACACCGACTTCAATAGATTCATCAAAAGCTTTCTTTTCTTCACGAAGTTGGCTTTTCAGTATTTCAAGTTCTGCTTTCAATGCTCGGATCTCTTCAACAGAGATAATCATTGGAAACATAATGCGTAGTTTACCAAAAGCAGATGCTCTTAAGATAGCACGTAATTGCGGATGAAGGATCTCTTTACGGTCAAGACAGATACGAATTGCACGCCAGCCTAAGAATGGGTTCTCTTCTTTTGGTAGGTTCATGTAAGGTAAGTCTTTATCACCACCAATATCCATTGTACGAATAATGACCGCAGGGCTTCCTACAGCTTCGGCTACCGCTTTATAGGCTTGGAATTGCTCATCTTCGGTTGGTAAAGAGTCTCTATCCATAAATAAGAACTCTGTACGATACAGACCAACCCCTTCAGCACCGTTACGCTCAGCACCCGCAACATCTCGAACTGTACCAATATTAGCGCAAACTTCGACTTGATGCCCATCAAGTGTAATGGCAGGTAAGTCTTTGAGTTTTGCTAATTCTTCTTTTTCGTGTAAGTACTCTTCTTTGATAGCTTTTAATGCTTCGAGTTCCTCATCTGATGGATTAATAATGATTTTGTTATTAATCGCATCAAGAACAAGATAATCGTCTTTTTTAATGGTTTGTGTCGCATTAGATGTTCCCACGATAGCTGGAATTTCTAATGAACGAGCCATGATAGAGGTGTGAGAGGTTCTGCCACCTAAGTCAGTGATAAAACCTAATACGTTGTCTAAGCTTAATTGCGCTGTTTCAGATGGGGTAAGGTCAGTTGCTACTAAAATAACTTTCTCTGAGATAGCACTTAAATCGATAATTGGCATCTCTAAGATATTTCGCATTAAACGTTTACCAATATCACGAACGTCAGCCGCACGCTCTTTTAGATATTCGTCATCTAACGCTTCTAATGCGGTTGCTTGGTCTTCAATAACAGATTGAACTGCAGCTTCAGCGGTTTTTTTGTCACTTTTGATGAGAGTAACAATTTCTTGTTCTAACTCTTCATCTTCTAGCAACATGATATGACCTTCAAAGATTTCGGCTTTATCCGCACCAAGATTCTTTTCAGCACGCTCTTTAATAATTTCTAGTTGTTGTGCAGATTTGTTACGGCCATCTTTAAAACGTTCGATTTGATTCTCAATTTCATCACTTTGTATCTTACGTTGGCTAATGATGATGGGCTCTTCTTTGAGGAGAAGGGTTTGACCAAATGCGATACCGGGTGATGCTAAAATTCCTGAAATCATAATTTATCCTACGACTCGCTGGTGATAATCTTAAAAGAATAGGATTGCAAAATACTGTTGTTTTAAAATCATCATTGAAATTAACTCCCCTGAATGGTTTCAGGGGAATAAATACGGCGTTAATACTTAATCGCGAATTACTCTAATTCTGCCATTAATTTTACCAATGCTTCAACAGCTTGTTTTTCATCTTCGCCTTCAGCAGAGATAGTCACAACAGTACCTTGGGTTAAGCCTAAAGTTTGTAACTTGAAAAGGCTCTTAGCGCTGGCAGATTTACCGCTAGAGATAAGCGTGATATCAGAAGAGAATGTTTTGGCTTCTTTTACAAATTGTGCTGCAGGACGAGTATGTAAGCCGTTTGGTGCTGTAATAGTAACTTCTTGCTGGTACATAGGATTTTTTCCTTTTATAACTCAATTGTTCACATTAAGTCAGGACTTAGTAAGTGTAGATGAATTTGTCCTGCTTTGCGTAGCAATATCAGATAATATTAAGTCGTAAAGCGTCATCTGATAAAAATAGTGTTCAGAAAGATAAAAGAGTTCGTTTTGTTATCTCGATTATTTTCTGATTAATTTCGACCTTCGAAATAATTAATTGATTAAATACTAAACTCGAAGAAATAAATCACCTGTCTGGATAACAAACTTTGATCTCTACCACAAAAAAAGCACCATTAAGGTGCTTTTTTAATAAATATTTTACAATTGAGATGACGCGATTTAGCTATCAGAAATGTCAGCAAAAAGTGGGGTGCTTAAATAACGCTCACCTGAAGAAGGTAAAATAACCACAATTTCTTTATTAGTAAATTCTGGCTCTTTTGCGAGTTTTACTGCTGCCGCAATCGCTGCACCTGAAGAAATACCTGCGAGAATACCTTCTTTAGTCATAAGTTCACGAGCAGTATCAAACGCCTCTTCGTTAGTGATTTGAATAACACGATCCAGTAACGATAAATCGAGGTTTTCAGGAATAAAACCCGCTCCGATACCTTGGATTTTATGTGGGCCCGGTTTAATTTCTTCACCTGCTAGAGCTTGAGTGATAACAGGGGAGCCTGTTGGTTCAACAGCAACCATTGTTACTGCTTTACCTTGTGTCTTTTTCAAATAGCGACCAATACCTGTAATTGTACCACCAGTACCGACGCCAGCTATCACGGCACCTACTTCACCATCAGTATCATTCCAGATTTCAGGGCCGGTGGTTTTTTCATGAATTTCAGGGTTAGCTGGATTACTAAATTGTTGTAGTAAAAGGTAGCGTTTAGGATCGCTATCACGAATTTCATTGGCTTTGTCAATGGCACCTTTCATGCCTTTTGCGCCTTCAGTCAGCACTAAATTAGCGCCTAATGCTTTGAGCAATTTGCGACGTTCTACACTCATGGTATCTGGCATCGTCAGTGTTAATTTGTAGCCACGAGCTGCGGCAACATAAGCCAGCGCAATCCCGGTATTACCACTGGTAGGTTCTACAAGCTCAACACCTTCTTTAAGAATGCCTTTTTTTTCTGCATCCCAAATCATGTTGGCACCGATACGGCATTTCACACTGAAGCTTGGGTTACGAGATTCCACTTTAGCCAGAATATTGCCATTTCCGAAATGCTTTAAGCGAATTAAGGGAGTGTGCCCAATAGTTTGCGAGTTGTCTTCGAAAATCTTGCTCATTTTTATCCTCGGTACATGATTTTTATAAGGTCAGATGAAATTACCATACGCCATCAAGCTAAAGATGGAAATAAGCTTTATGAATATACTTATAACTTTTTTATCTTTTTATTCCAAAAGGTTCTAATTCAGAGTCAGTGAGACGATTCACAAATTAATAAATCAAGAGATGTACAGTATATTGATGGCTGATAATCTATTTTTAATCACATTTACTGTAAATACAGGGGTCATAATGGAAACCATTGAAGAGTTGATTAGCGCGCTTGAACTCGCCGTGCCTGAATTAGATGCGCAAGCTTTGCGTGAAAATTTACCCGAGTCAGATGCTCAAGAAGATGTTCTTAATTGGCTGTATGAATCACTCTCTGCTCAAGGATTAATGGATTATGTGGAGTGGACAGAATATTTTGGTGATATTCCTGACCTAAAATCGTTAGAGCACATCTCTTTGCCTGAATCACCCAGTGCGTTGATTTTATCTCAAGTTGAAAATATTGATTGGGATGAGGTGAGTGTAGACCCTTATATGTTGCCTTATGAACTCCCTTATTTGGAATATATTAACCACTTTTTGACAGAAAAAGGGTTACGATTGGTCGATCTCACACCGTTTGAAAATGCTTATATTTTCTGCATTCGAGATGATGAAGAGATTATTGAAAAATTAGATGGTGCATTAAATATCTTTGAGATGGGCATTAATGAACGTGAGCCGATGGATAGAGAAGAAACAAAAGATTATATTCGTTCATTAATTGAGTAGCCTAGTTAATAACAAATTAAGCCAAATTACGTTTTAGAAAAAAAGTATAAAAAACCCCCATTTTAATGAACTGCACCCCAAAAGTTGGACACCAACTTTGGGGTGTTTTTCCATGGCTAAATATTCTCTTGATTTTAAACTAAATGT
>NZ_NBVR01000018.1 GCF_002607735.1 Proteus alimentorum | reverse complement strand
AAACAATTTGGTGTATTCTGTTTATTTCTCTAAATATGACCGAATTCCTATCCATTCTTATTTTTCGCTTTTTTAATCAATCACTTTCATTTTCTAAAAATAAATAAACTTTCAATAAACTTGTTTAAAATGAACAAGTAAAAGTGCAAGCATAAAAAAAACACAACTCTTTATTGATGCATATTACTTGTTATAGTGATGCATAAATTGACTTTTGTTCCTTGTTATCTCATTGAAAAGGTTATAAAAATGAAGCAGCGCAAGTTTCTTACACGTTTTGAGATCAATTCTATTTTGAAGCAAGCAAAGGAAGGACGATATCCAGAAAGAGATTACTGTATGTTTTTAATGTGTTTTTTACATGGATTTCGTGTGAGTGAGCTATGTAATCTAACCTTAAGCGATATTGATTTAGAAAGTCGGATACTCTATGTCAGACGCTTAAAAGGCGGTTTATCAACAACACAACCGATTATCGAAGAGGAATATGAAGCGTTAGTTAACTGGTTGAAAAAAAGGGAAACATGGAGAGAATCCGACTCAGAATGGGTCTTTTTATCCCAAAAAACAGGTCCCATTTCTCGTCAACAAGTATATGGATTACTTCGCCGTTTAGGTAAAAAAGCTAATGTATCCATTACGCCTCACCCTCATATGCTACGCCATGCGTGTGGCTATGCTTTAGCTGATTTGGGACGAGATACTCGTTTAATTCAAGATTATTTGGGGCATCGCAATATTTCACATACCGTTATCTATACCGCAAGTAATTCAAAACGTTTTATTCGCATTTGGGATACAATAAATTAACAATCATCTTTTTATTAATATACTCTATGAAGATTAATACACTAAATATAGTAGGCTATATTTTTTCAATAAGAATAAAGTTAATTTTTAATACTATTAAGAAATTTAGGATTTGTTTTATACTAAATAAATAACTGCGATTGTAGATATTAATAAGTTATTAATAATTACTTTTCAATTATAGAATGTCTTAATATAGACATTCATTTTTTGATTATCTTTATTGGTCAGTTTTAAATTTAATATCAGTGATTATTTATTAATAACACTAAACATTTATTGTTTAAATTTTGAATGAGAAATAAGGAATTAATCTAAAGATAACTTTAATTCTTTTACTTGTATTCATTTGCATACCACGCATGCTTTCATATCTCACTATCCCCAACGTTATCGTTTGGGGATAGTTATGAATTACCCTAAAAAATACAATTATCCTTTTACACAAACAACCTGTCGTAGTGTATGAACAACTTCAACAAGTGATAACTGAGCTTTCATCACAGCATCAATATCCTTATAAGCCATCGGAATTTCATCAATCACATCTTCATCTTTTCGACATTCTACATGCGCGGTTGCTCGAATTTGGTCTTCAACACTAAAGGCTTTTTTCGCTGCGGTTCGGCTCATTACGCGTCCTGCACCATGACTACATGAACAGAAACTTTCGGCATTTCCTTTTCCTCTTACAATAAAGCTTTTAGCACCCATTGAGCCAGGAATGATCCCCATTTCACCTTTTTGAGCTGAAACGGCCCCTTTTCGAGTCACTAATACTTCTTCTCCAAAATGCATTTCTTTTTGTACATAGTTATGATGGCAGTTAACCGCCTGTTGTTGTGTCGTAAAAGGTTTAGTTATTTCTGTTGATAATGCCGCCAACACGCGTTCCATCATAATTTCACGGTTATGTCGGGCAAAATCCTGTGCCCATTCTACGGCTTCTATATAGTCATCATAGAAAAGCGTTCCTTCTTTTAAGTACGCTAAATTTTTATCTGGCAAGTTAGCGATATGTTCTCTCATGTCTTCTTGCGCCATTTGTATAAATAACGTACCAATAGCATTACCCACACCACGAGATCCACTATGTAGCATTACCCAAACATTATCTGATTCATCAAGGCACAACTCGATAAAGTGGTTTCCTGTTCCTAATGTACCAAGGTGACGATAGTTATTCGTATTTCGTAAACGTGGGTACTTATCGGTTAAAACCTTAAAACGCCCTTCAAGTTGTTGCCAATGTTGATCAACAAGTTTAGGTGGGTTCTTCCATGAACCACGATCATTCCCTGATTGATAACTTGTTCTTCCATGAGGTACTGCTCTTTCTATTGCCGTTCTTATAGCAAATAAATTATCTGGCAGATCATTTGCGTGTAATGATGTTTTTACCGCAATCATTCCACATCCAATATCCACACCAACAGCAGCCGGAATAATCGCACCTTTTGTTGGAATAACACTCCCTATTGTTGAACCTTTCCCTAAGTGAACATCGGGCATTACTGCCATATGCTTAAAAATAAAAGGCATCTTGGCAGTATTAATAAGTTGCTTTAGAGCATCAGCTTCAACAGGGACACCATTTGTCCACATTTTGATTTCAGCCGTTCCTGCTTCTTTTACTATTTGATGATCCAATATCATGCCTATGCTCCTTTAATTTGTACTAATCCGTTTAATACTTGGTCTAAACCGCCATAAACGGAAATTTTATCAATACGTTCTGCAATACGTTCTACGGTTTCTAGCTCTTTTAATCGTAAGGCTACTGGATTATTTTCCATCACTTTTGCCGTATTTAATAAAGAACGCGTTGCGGATGTCTCTTCTCTTCGACGAATAACATTAGCCTGAGCTGATTTTTCTGCCTCAACCACTTGTGCTAAAATCGTTTTCATTTCGCCCGGTAAAACAATATCTTTTACCCCTAATGAAGCCACTTCAATACCATATCCTTTAGTCACTTCACTGATTTTTTCACTTACTAAGCTGTCAATCAGCGTTTTATTTTCTAATAATTCATCCAATGTTCTTGTTCCTACAGCTTCACGTAACGCAAACTGCAACTCTTTATATAAGAACTCAATAGGTGAACTCAGTAATTGATACGCCGAAAGCACGTCGCTATAACGCCAGCTTGCTGACAAATTAATGCGTAATGTCACTTTGTCTTTCGTTAAGATCTCCTGACCACTCACATCAAGTGTTTGTAAGCGCATATCAACAACTTCAACATCAACTTTATGCTGATAACGCCAATAGCCTTTTAATCCTGGTGGCAATAGTGATTGAGTTTCACCATCAATACGGATAATGCCAGCATGCCATGTCGGAATATCCACACTTAATACACCTTCACTGCCTTTTATAGTTTGGTTACGTAATTTTGGATGCTGCAATTTTTTAACCAACGTTGGCGAAACTTCCAATTCATTTGCTGACAACACTTCCATTGAGCGTTGTGCATAATTCCAATAGAGACGGCGAGTACTCGGCGCTAAGATCTCTTTGAGTGAGCCATTTTCATAGAGTAAGCCAATCTCTTCATCAGATAGCGCAATATCAAAACAATATTCGCTCACCCATTCTGGATGATATTCACGTAAAAATTCGGCTTTTTCTCTTTCAATTGCAGGGCCGTTTAACGCCACCAGCTCAACACTTAATTGGCGACGAAAATCGAAAAATTTATGCTCACCTGCTGTAAGGACTTCAATATACTCATCGTCCTTCTTTAATAAACCCAGTTGTCCTTGTTTCACTTTTATTGTTGTTTTTATCATCATCACTTCCTTTTTCTCTTCTTTATTATTCGCTTCTTTTATTACCATTTTTATCGTGACTTGCTGTCCACGAACAAACTTGGCGAAATCGAAGGGAAAACAAGAGAGGAACGATACTTTGTTTGTCTCTTCTTCTGCCTTCAATCCAGCGTAGTTGCTGGTGGATAAGCAAGGTGACGGTACTACTGTCACAACGATTTTTAATTTTACATTTGGATTTGTAATGGTTTTGGTGTCAGGAATCGAACCTGAAAATAACCCTCTTCACCTACAGAGTCCCGATGTGGAGGAACACATTTAGATAACACCACAGCGTGTTCTTTATGTGCCTACCAGATTTAAAATCTGCTCAAGACACTAACAATATTGCGAGTATCGTGCCAAGTTTTTAAAATCCGCCAAAAATATTTTTAATTTATTGTTTTTATTAACAAAAATATATTTAACACGACCTTTAAGGATTCAACCTTTGAATTAAAAATGATAAAAACCTATCTTTTTATCTATATATTTATAAATATAGATAAAAAGATAAGTAGAGATAAGTAGAGATAACTTAATGAAACGCAAAGTGGTGATTGGTGTTTTAGGCACAACATTAGATAAACGAGGTAAAAGCCATAAAAGATGGAACTCATGGCGCCCAACAATTTCGATTTGCCATCAAAAGGATTTCCCCGTCAGTCGATTGGTCATGATCCATCAACCTAATGATTCTATGTTAGCATCAAAAATCACTGAAGATATTCACACGGTCTCTCCTAACACAGAAGTATTACCTTACGAAATTGATATTTGTGATCCTTGGGATCTGGAAGAAGTTTATAGTCACTTTCTTGATTTTGCAGTGAATTATCCATTTGATACTGAAAATGAAGAATATTATGTACATATCACAACAGGTACGCACATCGCTCAGATTTGCTGGTTTCTACTGACTGAAGCACATTACTTACCTGCAAAATTATTACAAACCTCTCCTTCTTCTAAAATAGAAAATGAAGATGGCATCAAAACAGTACAATCCGCCACAGGCAGTTATGCTGTTATTGATCTCGATTTAAGCCGTTATACAAAACTGACGAGCCGATTTGAACATTACCATAATGAGTCCCTCTCTTTCTTAAAATCGGGGATCGCCACACGAAATGAGCGTTTTAATACTTTAATTGCTCAAATTGAACGTGTTGCATTGCGCTCCGTTGCTCCCATTTTATTAACAGGTCCCACAGGCGCTGGGAAATCATTCCTTGCTCAACGCATTTATGAATTACGACAATCGCGTCATTTTGTAAAAGGCCGTTTTATTGCGGTTAATTGTGCCACTTTACGTGGTGACAATGCGATGTCCACTTTATTTGGGCATGTAAAAGGGGCATTTACAGGGGCATTACAAGCTAGACAAGGGTTATTAAGGGAAGCCGATAAAGGGATTTTATTTCTTGATGAAATTGCAGAACTAGGACTTGATGAGCAAGCCATGTTGCTTAAAGCAATAGAAGAGAAATCTTTTTATCCTTATGGGTCAGATACTGAAGTGCAAAGTGATTTTCAGCTAATCGCAGGAACACATCGTGACATGGACAAACAAATTGAGAAAGGACTTTTTCGTGAAGATCTCTATGCAAGGATAAACCTATGGTCTTTTTCACTACCGGGGTTAGCCGATCGTAAAGAGGATATTGAGCCTAATATCGATTATGAATTGCATCACTTTACAACGCTTAATCAAAAGGCAATCCGTTTTAACTCTGATGCTAAATTACACTATATTCGATTTGCTACATCTGAGCAGGCATTATGGCGTGGTAATTTCCGTGAACTTAGTGCTAGTATAACGCGAATGGCAACACTTGCCGAAAATGGTCGTATTACCCTTCCTCTTGTTGATGAAGAAATTAATCGTTTAAAACAAAATTGGGGAGTGACTTCCTCTTCTTTAGTTAATAGTACTGATATTGATCTTTTCGATCTTAGTCAACTCAATACAGTTATTAAAACGTGCCAGCAATCATCAACACTCTCAGAAGCCGGTAGAAAACTTTTCGCAGTATCAAGACAAAATAAAAAACAACCCAACGATGCCGATCGCCTACGTAAGTATCTTGCGAAATTCGATTTAAGTTGGGAACAAATTCGACATGGAGAATAATATTTCATTATGGAGCTCACTTTTTTAGGCACTAATGCAGGCGTTCCTTCTAAAGATCGCAATGTCACAAGTATGGTGCTCGATTTACAAAATAAACAAAAAAGTATGTGGATGTTTGATTGTGGTGAAGCGACACAACATCAAATATTACATACCCGCGTAAAACTGCCGCGTTTAAATAAAATTTTTATTACCCACTTACATGGCGATCATATTTTTGGTTTACCGGGATTACTTTGTAGTCGTTCAATGGGGGGAACGGAAACACTTTTAACGGTGTATGGCCCTACGGGTATAAAAGCCTTTATAGAAACGGCGCTGACATTAAGTCAATCCTATTTAACTTACCCTATTAATATTGTTGAAATTGACGAAGCGGGTTTTCTGTTTGAAGAAGAAGGTATGAAAGTAAGCTGTGAAGCACTTTCTCATCCCGTACCTTGCTTTGGTTATCGCTTAGAAGAAGAAAACAGCCTAGGTAAATTAGATGCCGAAAAACTGAAAGTTGACAATATTCCTGCTGGTCCTTGGTTGCAAGAATTAAAACAAGGTAAAACAGTTACATTGCCAGATGGCAGAGTTATTAACGGTAAAGAGTATATTGGCCCTGAAATAAAAGGCCGTTGTATTGTAATTTTTGGTGATACACAACCCACACCGAATGCCTTAAAGCTGGCTAATAACGCAGATGTTATTGTCCATGAAGCGACGTTTAAACATGAAATGGCAGAGCAAGCGAATAGTCGTGGACACTCAACAACAGTACAAGCGGCACAGTTAGCAAAAGACGCTAATATCAAAAAGCTGATTATCACACATATTAGTAGTCGCTATTCACCCGAAGAGTGTGTTGAATTACTCAATGAAAGCCAACAAATCTTTACTCATACTGAAATCGCTTCTGATTTTGAGGTATTTAAGTTGTAATTGCGTTTTCACTCAATAACAATGGCGATATGATGTCGCCATTGTTATCAATCATACTCCACTCATCGACATATATTTTTGTTATTCATCTATAACGTAGTCCGTTTTATCTTCCCATCTTGCAAAATAAAATTGACTTTTCCATCCCAGAATTCAGCTAAGAAAATATCTTCCGGTTTATCAATATGCTGATTTTTCATCTCATCTTGAAGCCACGCATCATCTTTTTCTATTTGCGCTAATTCTGATGTTCGAATAACTCCGTCTTTCATGACAATAATCGAAGGCATTTTTGCACCATCACATACCACTGTGATTTGTCCATCAGGTTCAATCTGGGCGTAATTGACTTCCTGATATGAATGAATACCTTGAGCATGAAGACGAGACGTGATGTTAAGAATGTCTATTTTATTTTTTTTCTCCATGATGTTTTCCATTATAAACTCGCCCTTCTTTATAATAGGAATAGGATTACCAATGGTCACGGCACGGAAAAAATTGAATCGCTTACTGATATAATTAAGCAAAGAGATAAAACAGACACCAATTAAGAAGACAATAATATATTGATAAAGAGGGATCGCATCCGTATAGATCACTCCTCCCATAATGCCACCGAGCACAAAATTACCAATAAAATCAATAGGTGTTAATTGGGAAAGTTGTGTTTTACCCGATAAATTCATATGGGCTAATATGATAGTAAACCCAATAATAAATTTGATAATAACCAAAAAGTAATATTCCATTTGCGTCTCATCTTTCCAATAATTTCTGCATTTATTATTATAAAGCAGAAAATCTTACTCAGATAAAAATCTAAATTATTTTTGATGATATTTGACTAAGAAAAAACACTTAATATACTTAGGTTTGTTGATTTTAAGACTCACACTATATTTATTACGATAGTTTATCTGTAATCTCTTATTATCAACTCAATAGCTTCTCGCCTTTTCTTGTTCTTACGCGGGATATCACTGAATTGTTTTTGAACACACATTTTGGAGAAAAAAATGAATAAAAAACTACTTACTTCATTGGTTCTAGCGGGTCTTGTTACTATTACAGCAGGTTGTGATGATTCATCTAAGAAAGTCGATGAAGGTATTGATAAGGCAAAGGAAACAGCGACTCAAGTTACTGAATCAGCACAAGATAAAGCCAAAGAGTTGACTGAACAAGCCAAAGATAAAGCAGCCGATCTGAAAGAAGATGCATCAGCAAAAGCAGATGAATTAACACAACAAGCTCAAGAGTTAAAAGATAAAGCTGAACAAAAAGCCGCTGAGTTAAAAGCGCAAGCTGATGAAAAAACGGATACTCTAAAAGAGAGCATTTCACAAAAAACCGATGAACTAAAAGATGCAAGTGCTGCAAAAGCTGAAGAAATTAAACAAAGCCTAGAAGCTGAAAGCAATAAATTATCTGAAAAAGCCGCAGCGCTAAAACAAGATGCGAGCAAAACAGCAGATAACCTGATGCAAGATGCAGACAACAAGATTGATCAGCTAAAAGCTGATGCATCAAAAACCAGCGATGATGTAAAACAGCAAGCTCAAGAGACTGAAAATAAAGCACTTGATAAAGCCGATCAATTAACTGATCAAGCCAAACAAAAAATTGATGATTTAAAAACTGAAAACAAATAATCCGATTTCAGTTTTTTTGATGAATTCAGAGCCAGTAAATTTTTACTGGCTTTTTTTGTACAAAAAAAAGACAAGGGTTGATCGATTAAGCAAAAAATGTAACCATGTTCTCCTTTTTTCAACAGGAGAAACCTATTAAAGAGTGAAAACATCTAGCACACAAAGTTTTTAATGATTTGATTTAGCTTTGTTTTTCTTCATCTTGCGGAAAAAATAATTTACTTCCGTTCTTTTATAAAACATCTTTCCAACTTGGTGTTTTATTCAAATTTTCTTATGAACTTTTCTTTTCTGATGACATAGCAATCAGATAATGGGTAGCGAAAAGTCTCTTTCTAGGAAAATAACAAAAAATAGGTTAACTATGAGTCAACAAAACGATATAACCCCTCAAAAAATTAGGATGAAAATTAATCCTCCCGTCTTTTATACATCAGCGTTGTTAATTTTACTGGTCGTTGGTTTCTCTGCATTATTTCCAGAGTTAGCTAATGATAAACTAGGTCATCTTCAGGAAAACCTCTTCACAAATGCGAGCTGGTTCTACATTCTAGCCGTTGCATTGGTTTTGCTGAGTGTGACTTATTTAGGGCTTTCCCGCTTTGGTCAAATCAAGTTAGGGCCCGATCATGCCCGCCCTCACTTTAGTTATTTTGCTTGGTTTGCCATGCTCTTTTCAGCAGGAATGGGGATTGGCTTAATGTTCTTTGGTGTTGCTGAACCTGTTATGCATTACCTGATGCCTCCAACGGGTGAAGCCCAAACCATAGAAGCAGCAAAAGAAGCGATGCGATTAACCTTTTTCCATTGGGGATTACATGCATGGGCAATTTACGCCATTGTCGCTTTGATCTTAGCGTTCTTCTCTTATCGCCATGGTTTACCGTTAACACTGCGCTCTGCACTTTATCCCATTATTGGTGATCGCATACATGGCCCAATTGGTCATGCTGTTGATATTTTCGCTGTTATGGGAACCGTATTTGGTGTTGCAACCTCCCTTGGTTTTGGTGTGCTGCAAGTTAATGCAGGTTTAAATCACCTCTTTAATGTCCCTATTAATCCCACTGTTCAAGTCGTATTGATTGTTGTGATCACCGGGCTTGCAACCATTTCTGTTGTTTCTGGTTTAGAAAAAGGTATTCGTTTTTTATCTGAACTGAACTTAGGATTGGCGGTTATTCTTCTTTTATTAGTCATTATTCTCGGTCCAACCGTATTGATATTAAAATCATTTGTTGAAAATACGGGGGGATATTTATCCGAAATTGTCAGTAAAACCTTTAATCTTTACGCGTACGAGCCAAAATCGAGCGATTGGTTAGGGGGATGGACACTGCTTTATTGGGGATGGTGGCTTTCATGGTCTCCATTTGTAGGCATGTTTATCGCCCGTATTTCACGAGGCCGTACTATTCGTGAATTTGTTGTGGGTGTTCTGTTTGTTCCTGCTGGCTTTACCTTACTTTGGATGACCGTTTTTGGTAATACCGCGATTCATTTAATCAAAGATAAAGGTGCAGAAGCCCTCGCCAATATCGTCCAACAAGATGTGTCATTGGCTTTATTTGAGTTCTTAAATTATTTCCCATTCTCATCTGTTTTATCCTTCTTTGCGATGTTGATGGTCATTGTCTTCTTTGTAACTTCAGCAGACTCAGGCGCTATGGTTGTTGATACTTTAGCTTCTGGTGGTGATAGCGAAACACCTGTATGGCAACGTATTTTCTGGGCGGGTTTAATGGGCGTTTCTGCAATTACGCTATTGTTGGCTGGTGGTTTAACTGCGCTACAAACAGTAACCATTGCAAGTGCACTTCCCTTCTCAATAGTATTGCTTGCCTCTATTTATGGGCTAATAAAAGCATTGCGAGTTGATGTATATAAACGAGATAGCCAACAACTAACGACAATTGCCCCCCCCGCAAGCCGCAATCCGATCCCTTGGCAACGTCGTTTAAGAAATATTGCTTATTTTCCTAAACGCTCTCATGTAAAACGTTTTATGGATGAAGTAATTCAGCCTTCAATGGAAATGGTGTCTGCCGAATTAAGTAAGCAAGCGACGCAATGTTTTATCCATAATGAAGAAGATGATCGAATTGGTTTTGAAGTCGATTTAGGCGATGATATGAATTTCTTCTATGAAGTTCGCCTACGTTTTTATACTCAACCGGCCTTTGCTTTAGCGGGTTTAAGTGATGAAGAACGAGACGAAGAACATAAATATTATCGAGCTGAAATTCATTTAAAAGAAGGTGGGCAAGATTACGATGTAATGGGTTGGACGAAAGAACAAATCATTCACGATATTCTTGATCAGTACGAAAAACACATTCACTTCTTACATGTATTAGGTAAGCAATAATTTATCTGCATAATAGCAACAAAAAGGAGATGCCAAAGCATCTCCTTTTTTCTTATCAAATAACTTATTTCTCTGATTGTTCGACATCATCTAGGTTAAGTGCAATCAACTCTTTTAATAATCCAGATAACCGTTGTAGTTTTTCAGTCGAAAATTTTTGCTCAAGTAATTGATAGCCTTCTTCAATTTTAGGCTGAATTTTATCGTATAAACTTTGCCCATTGGCAGAAAGTGAAACAAAAAGTTTACGCTGGTCACTTACAGGTTTTAAACGACAAATTAGCTCGTCTCTTTCCATTCTAATAAGAATACCCGTTAGGCTTGGTCGAAGAATACACGATTTTTGCGCTAATTCGTGGAAATCAATAGAGCGTTTATCCGCAAGTACGCGAATGATCCGCCACTGCTGTTCTGTCAGATTATGCTCTTTGAGAACAGGTCGAAAAAACCCCATCGCAGATTCCCGTGCTTGTAATAGCGCGATAGTTAATGATTCATGCATAATCAAGAAGCTCTTTATGTGGTGTTATAGGTGAAATGACAAAATATCACTCAATATAGACAGTGAAAAAGTACCGCTACTTATAGTTTATAAAATGACTATATTCTAAGAATAGACTAATTGTTACAATTATTCATATTAACAAATAAATAAAGTTGACTCAATTTTTGCAATTTCCTTCCCTTTGTGCAATTTATCTCCCATGCTCCTTTTTAGTGTTAATTCCATCTTCCGCAACATCTTGAGCTATACGAAATTTTTATGAATTGGTAATTTGTGTTATCTCTTTACCAATCAAAAAAAGTCGCCTAATTTGCCTATTATCCTATCTCTGAATTAGGAATAATGTGTTTAGCGATAAGGTTGTCTCACAATTTCTTGAGATAAAGTTAACAGGTTGTAACAAAGAAAGATTGCTATCTTTGTTCATGCGCGGTAGCGTTACGGCTTTAAAACAACGCAACCAAGAAACTGGCAATGACATTACAACTTTGTTAGCGGAGTAGTTAGATGATCCTTTAGTTATCTAACTAGAGCGTGTTGACCTTTTATGGTCAAATTTTATAAGCAGAAAAGCTCAACAGGCTCTAATAATTATTTTAAGTGAAGACGCCCACAGACGAGAAGTCTGGCAGTAGGAGTAAATAATGTCTGAGGAAAAACAGGCTAACCCACTTTTTCGGGATGCAATGGCAAGCTTAGGTGCTGCAGTCAATATCGTGGCAACAAATGGCGATGCGGGATGTTGTGGCTTAACAGCAACAGCGGTATGTTCTGTTACTGATAACCCGCCTACTGTGATGGTTTGCATCAACAGTAAAAGTCAGATGAACGCAATTTTCCAAGAAAATGGAAAATTGAGCATCAATATATTGAATCATGAACAAGAAGAAATGGCATGTCATTTTGCCGGAATGACAGGGCTCGCGATGGCAGATCGCTTTAGTCAACCAGGATGGCAAAACGGACAATTACAGCAACCCGTATTAATAAATGCGCTTGCCTGCCTAGAAGGTGATATTTATGATGTGCGCCAAGTCGGTACACATTTTGTTTATATGACCGAAATTAAGAATATTTCAGTGCGTGAAGATGGTGATGGACTTATTTATTTCAAACGTCGTTTCCATTCTGTTAAAAATGAACAAGTACCAGCCCCAGTTTAAATTTCACCTATTTTGCCTCAAGATAAAAACGCACTTTTAATAAGGGCGTTTTTTATTGATTATAATCACATCTTGATATTAAATATTTATTTATATTAAATGAATATTTATTTAATGAAGTGGCATTGACTAATGTTTAGATATTTATTAAATATTTATTAACATCTGTTTGTTATAAAAGAATAATTTTTAATTATAATGAAAAATTTCTTTCTAGAATCAATCAGTCACATAATCGAAATATTTTTTTCTCTACTTTTATCCTTTATCTTTAATTAATCCACCCAGATTAAAATATAAACAAACAATAATCTTATTGGTTATGTTTTATACCAAAGATCAATTTAATGACTTTATTTGAAAATAAACTAATGAATATTTTTTTCAATCTGGTATTAATCTTACCTACAGTGTGATCAACCTTTGAGAAGTCATTACATCAATATATTAGTCTACTCGACTTGCTGATTACCTTCTTAAATTTGCAAACATCACTCTAAATGCGACAGATAATGTTACCATCGTGTAACATTCCTCGTGAATGTGAGTAAATAACATCGTTGTTGAAAATAAATAATAATTAGGGGCATTACAGATATGGATAAACCCGCTCAAGTCGGTTTATTACAACAGCCTAAACCATTCTTTATGATTTTCTTTGTAGAATTATGGGAACGTTTTGGTTACTACGGCGTACAAGGTATTCTTGCCGTTTATTTTGTTAGTAAACTCGGTTTCTCTCAAGAACAGGCTTTCATTACTTTTGGTGCATTCTCTGCACTGGTTTATGGGCTTATTTCTATTGGTGGTTATGTTGGTGACCACTTATTAGGAACAAAACGAACAATTGTTTTAGGTGCTATTGTCTTGGCTATCGGTTATTTCATGACTGGTATGTCAATTATGTATCCTAATTTAATTTTCTACGCATTAGGTACTATCGCAGTAGGTAATGGTTTATTTAAAGCCAACCCTGCCAGCTTATTAGCAAAATGTTATCCTCCTAAAGATCCACGTCTTGATGGTGCATTTACGCTATTTTATATGTCGATTAATATCGGCTCATTAATTTCTTTATCTATCGCCCCTGTGCTTGCAGAACGCTACGGATATGCACTGACGTATAATATCTGTGGTATTGGCTTGATCATGGCGTTATTAGTTTATTTCTTATGTCGTAAAATGGTTGCCAATATTGGTTCTGAACCAGACCATTTACCAATGAGCTTTAGCAAACTGTTATTAGTGATTGCTGGTTCAATTGCGATGGTGTTTGTTTGTGCATGGTTACTGCACAACGTGATGATTGCCAATATCGTTTTAGTGAGTCTGTCTATTATTGTTGTTTTCATTTATTTCCGTGAAGCTTTTAAACAAAAAGACAGAATTGCTCGTAATAAAATGTATGTTGCATTTGTTCTGATGCTAGAAGCTGTTGTTTTCTACATTCTGTATGCTCAGATGCCAACTTCACTGAACTTCTTTGCTATTCATAACGTTCATCACACGCTTTTAGGCTTTGATATTAACCCTGTAAGCTTCCAAGCACTAAACCCATTCTGGATCATTGTTGCTAGCCCAATCCTTGCTATCGCTTACAGCCATTTTGGCGCGAAAGGTAAAGACTTCTCAATGCCAGCGAAGTTTACCGCAGGTATGCTTCTGTGCTCATTAGGATTCCTTACAGCGGCAGCATCAGGCATGTGGTTTGCCGATGCTCAAGGCTTAACATCTCCTTGGTTTATCGTTCTAGTTTACTTATTCCAGAGCTTAGGTGAACTCATGATCAGTGCGTTAGGTTTAGCAATGGTTGCAGCGTTCGTACCACAATACATGATGGGCTTTATTTTAGGCATGTGGTTCTTAACACAAGCCACGGCTTATCTGTTAGGGGGTTATGTCGCAACTTTCACTGCCGCACCAGAAGGTATTACTGATCCACTACAAACATTACCTATTTATACTGATGTATTTGGTAAAATTGGTATTGTGACCTTAATTGTAGGTATCGTTATGTGGGCAACCGTACCTTTATTAAATCGCATGATGAAAGAAGAAAGCAAAAACGGTAAAGTCATAGGCTAATCTTCCAATCAATATATTGCTTGATATAAGCGCCTATTCATTAATAGGCGCTTTTTTTATATCTACGTTATCTCAGATTTCATATTAGCTAGATATCGTTAATTGTGACCAAAGGTATTGATTCTCTACGTATCTCATCATCAACGTTTAAAGATAAATATCATCATAGCCAAACTGACTGATAGCTGTTTAGCAGACATAAAAAAACCCGCCAAATAAGCGGGTTTAGTTTAATCATTAAAAATGATTCAATTACAGAACATCAACTGAATTCAGTTCTTTAAATGCTTGTTCTAAACGAACAACCATTGATGTTTGTGCATGACGTAACCAGTTACGTGGGTCGTAGTATTTCTTGTTAGGTTTATCAGCACCTTCTGGGTTACCTAACTGACCTTGCAGATAGCCTTCGTTCTTTTTGTAGAACTGTAAGATACCATCCCAAGTTGCCCACTGAGTATCGGTATCGATATTCATTTTGATAACGCCATAACCAACAGCTTCTTTGATTTCTTCTGCTGAAGAACCGGAACCGCCGTGGAAAACGAAATCTAAGCTATTGTGTGGCAGATTGAATTTCTCTGATACGTAGTCTTGTGAGTTACGTAGAATTTTTGGCGTTAACTGAACGTTACCTGGTTTATAAACACCATGAACGTTACCGAAAGATGCCGCGATAGTGAAACGAGGACTTACCGCACTCAATTTTTCATATGCATAAGCAACATCTTCTGGTTGAGTATAAAGCGCAGAGCTGTCCATACCCGTGTTATCTACACCGTCTTCTTCTCCCCCTGTACAGCCTAATTCGATTTCTAAAGTCATATCGATTTTAGCCATACGCGCTAAATATTTAGCACAAATTTCGATGTTTTCTTCTAATGATTCTTCAGATAAGTCAATCATATGAGAAGAGAACAGGGGTTTACCTGTTTTAGCGTAGTGTTTTTCACCCGCATCTAACAGACCATCAATCCATGGTAATAATTTTTTCGCACAGTGGTCAGTATGCAGAATAACAGGAACACCGTAGTATTCAGCCATTTGATGCACATGATGAGCACCAGAAATTGCACCTAAAATAGCAGCCTGCTGTGGTACATCAGATTTAAGACCTTTACCTGCGATAAATGCAGCACCACCGTTAGAGAACTGTACAATAACAGGAGAACGAACTTTCGCAGCAGCTTCTAACACAGCATTGATTGAGTCAGTACCTACACAGTTAACCGCAGGCAGAGCAAATTTGTTTTCTTTTGCTACTGCAAATACTTTTTGTACATCATCACCAGTGATGACACCCGGTTTCACGAAATCAAAAACTTTAGACATGTAATAAGATCCTATATTTGGAACAGGTAGAAAATAACTTTCTACCTGTATGAGCTGACTTAATTACTGTTTAGCGCGTTCTTCTAACATTGCAACAGCAGGAAGTTTTTTGCCTTCAACGAATTCTAAGAAAGCACCACCACCGGTTGAAATGTAAGAGATTTTGTCTGCGATATCAAATAAATCAATAGCAGCCAGCGTATCACCACCACCTGCGATAGAGAATGCTTCACTATCTGCGATTGCATTAGCGATGATTTCAGTACCTTTGCGGAAGTTAGGGAATTCAAACACACCTACTGGACCATTCCACAGGATAGTTTTCGCGTTTTTCAGGATCTCTGCTAAACGCTCTGCTGTAACATCACCGATATCCAGTACTTGTTCATCATCTTTGATGTCACTTGCTGATTTTAAAACAGCCTCTGCAGTTTCAGAGAATTCAGTTGCAACACGAACATCACTAGGTACTGGAATATCACATTTTTCCATCAGTTTTTTCGCATCGTCAACCAAATCTGCTTCATATAAAGAACGACCTACTGGATGACCTTCTGCTGCGATAAAGGTATTTGCGATACCACCACCAACGATTAATTGGTCAGCAATTTTTGATAAAGAATCTAATACAGTCAGTTTAGTTGAAACTTTAGACCCCCCCACAATCGCAACCATTGGGCGAGCAGGTTTATCTAATGCTTTACCTAATGCTTCAAGCTCTGCTGATAACAGTGGACCCGCGCAAGCAACTTGTGCAAATTTAGCAACGCCATGAGTTGATGCTTGAGCACGGTGAGCAGTACCGAATGCATCCATCACGAATACATCACATAATGCAGCGTATTGTTTAGACAGAGTTTCGTCGTCTTTCTTTTCGCCTTTATTAAAGCGAACGTTTTCAAGAACAACTAACTCACCTGCATTGACTTCAACACCATTTAAATAGTCTTTAGCAAGGCTAACTGGCGCAGTTAATTTATCTTTCAGATAGTCAACAACTGGTTTTAAAGAGAACTCTTCGTTGTACTCACCTTCGGTAGGACGACCTAAGTGAGAAGTTACCATCACTTTAGCGCCTTGTTTTAACGCGGCTTCAATTGTTGGTAAAGAAGCACGGATACGCGCATCTGAAGTCACTTTACCATCTTTAACTGGAACGTTCAGGTCAGCACGGATAAGAACTCGTTTACCCGCTAGGTCTAAATCGGTCATCTTAATTACAGACATGATGAATCCTCTCATTGATTCTCTAAAATTTAGTAATCTTCTGTTCAGTGCTTTGTATTATTACGCGACACCGTCATTAAAACATGATTATTTAAAACCAGTTGCAGCCATTGCTAACGTTGTATCAAGCATTCTGTTAGCAAAGCCCCATTCATTATCACACCAGACTAAAGTCTTGATCAGGTGTTGCCCACTGACTCTTGTTTGTGTGCCATCTACGATTGCACTATGAGGGTCGTGGTTAAAATCAGTTGAGACTAATGGCAATTCTGTGTAATCCACTATACCACGAAATGCGCCAGTTGCTGATTTTTGAATTAACCGATTGACATCTAACACATTTACAGCCGTTTTTACAGTGACACTTAAATCAATTGCCGTCACATTAATTGTAGGAACTCGTACAGAAATTGCCTCAAAATGATCCTTAAATTTCGGGAAAATTCGAGTAATTCCTGCGGCCAATTTCGTATCAACAGGAATAATAGATTGTCCTGCTGCACGAGTACGGCGTAAATCCTTATGATATGCATCAATCACGGGCTGATCGTTCATGGCTGCATGGATTGTTGTTACTGTTCCTGATTCTATATTAAACGCGTCATCCATCATTTTAATGATAGGAATAATGCAATTTGTTGTACAAGATGCGTTTGAAACAATTCGGTGCTCTTTTTTAAGTTCGTGTTGATTCACACCAAAAACGACAGTTGCATCTAAATCAGTTGTACCAGGATGAGAAAAAAGCACTTTCTTTGCGCCTTGTGCAATATGCGCTTCGCCATCAGCACGGGAGCCATAAGCACCACTACAATCAAGTACGACATCAATACCAAGTTCACCCCAAGGTAAATCAGTAATATCAGAGTGATGAAATAAACGAATAGTATCATCACCCACTTGCAATAAATCGTTATTAATTCGTACATCCCAAGCAAAACGTCCGTGGCTGGAGTCATACTTGAGAAGATGCCCAATACCTTGTGCATCAGCCAATTCATTTATTGCAACAACCGTTATTTCGGCTCGTTTACCTGATTCATAAAGCGCCCTTAACACATTACGCCCTATACGACCAAAACCGTTAATAGCGACTCTGATTGTCATGTGACTTCCTTGATAACTAGTGATTTGCAACCGCTTAGAATAATAGAGCAAGATACGAATCAACAACGATAAATCAAGTAAATCTAGAAATTGTGCAGTCACCGACATTTTAGTATTAACTGAAACGGTTCAGCTTACTGATAATCAGATTACGAGAAATGAGAGAAGATCGCAATAGTAAACAAAGATGGAAGGATAAAAAAAGAGCACATCTGAGAAATTCTTCCCAAAAATGTGCTCTTGTTAACACTTATTGATTATTTAAGTAAAGATTTTGCCTGTGTAACCACATTTTCAACAGTAAAACCAAACTCTTCAAATAATTCGTTTGCAGGTGCAGATTCACCGAAGCTGTGCATACCTACAATCGCACCCTCTAAACCAACATACTTGAACCAGTAGTCAGCAATACCAGCTTCGATAGCAACACGCGCTTTCACTGATGCTGGTAATACTGCTTCACGGTAATCGGCATCTTGTTTATCAAATGCATCTGTTGCTGGCATAGAAACAACACGGACTTTACGGCCTTCAGCGGTCAGTTGTTCATAAGCGCTAACCGCTAATTCAACTTCAGAGCCTGTTGCAATAAAGATTAACTCTGGAGTACCAGCACAATCTTTCAGGATGTAACCACCCTTCTCGATATTTGCCAGTTGTTCTGGAGTACGTGGTTGCTGTGCAAGATTTTGACGAGAGAAGATCAGTGCTGTTGGACCATCTTTACGGTCAATAGCATATTTCCATGCAACAGCGGATTCAACTTGGTCACATGGACGCCATGTGCTTACGTTTGGAGTGACACGCAGGCTAGCCATTTGCTCAACAGGTTGGTGAGTTGGGCCATCTTCACCCAGACCGATAGAGTCATGAGTATAAACAAAGATACTGCGGATCTTCATCAGTGCAGCCATACGTACAGCATTACGGGCATATTCCATAAACATCAGGAAAGTAGCGCCGTAAGGAACAAAACCACCATGTAATGCAATACCGTTCATGATTGCAGACATACCGAACTCACGTACACCATAATGAATGTAGTTACCCGCTTTGTCTTCGTTCAGCGCTTTAGAACCAGACCACATAGTCAGGTTACTTGGTGCTAAGTCCGCAGAACCGCCCATGAATTCTGGTAATACTTTACCGAATGCTTCTAATGCATTTTGAGACGCTTTACGGCTTGCAATGCTTGAAGGGTTTTGTTGCAGATTTTCAATAAATGCTTTGGCCTCTTTTTCCCAGTTTGCTGGTAATTCACCAGAAACACGACGTTTGAATTCAGCGGCTAATTCAGGGAACTGTGCTGCGTATGCAGCAAATTTAGCATCCCATGCAGCTTCTTTTGCTTTACCTGCTTCTTTCGCATCCCATTCTTTATAAATTTCTTGTGGAATTTCGAATGCGCCGTATTCCCAACCTAACGCTTTACGTGTTTCAGCGATTTCAGCATCACCTAATGGGGAACCGTGAGAATCAGCAGTGCCTGCTTTATGAGGAGAACCAAAACCGATAGTGGTTTTACAAATCAGCAGTGAAGGTTTATCAGTGATTTGTTTTGCTGCTTCAACAGCGGCTTTAATGCTTGCAGCATCGTGACCATCAATGCCACTGATTACATGCCAGCCATAAGCGTCGAAACGTTCTGCTGTGTTATCAGTAAACCAACCATGCACTTGACCATCAATAGAGATGCCATTGTCATCATAAAATGCAATCAGTTTACCTAACTGTAATGTTCCCGCTAAAGAACACACTTCGTGAGAGATACCTTCCATCATACAACCATCACCCATAAAGGCGTAGGTGTAGTGGTCAACAATGTCATGACCAGGACGGTTAAATTGAGCCGCTAATGTACGTTCTGCAATAGCAAAACCCACTGCGTTTGCAATACCTTGACCTAAAGGACCCGTTGTTGTTTCAACACCAGCGGTATAACCATATTCTGGGTGACCGGGTGTTTTAGAATGCAATTGACGGAAATTTTTCAGATCATCTAAAGAAACTTCATAACCAGACAGGTGCAATAAGCTGTAAATCAGCATTGAAGCATGGCCATTAGATAAAACAAAACGGTCACGATCAGCCCAGTTAGGGTTAGTTGGGTTATGATTTAAAAAATCACGCCATAATACTTCTGCAATATCAGCCATACCCATAGGGGCGCCAGGGTGTCCTGATTTAGCTTTTTGCACAGCATCCATACTTAAAAAACGGATCGCATTAGCAAGGGTTTTACGAGTGGTCATTTTCTACTCCAAGTCGGATAAAAAGCATCTAGATAGCTGATTCTCTCAATGCGGGCAAAAAACCGCAATATAAAAAATCCACAAAGGTGGCTATCGTAATTAGCATAAAGCAATAATTCTTTGATTTGCACGGCATTTTTTACGATCAAAGCGGAAAATAACATTACACCACCGCATTGTTGCGCAACAAAAAGCAAAAAAGACAATGATTTGCGCAATTGAGAAGCGTGCTATTAAACCTTAGCTTGATATGACTAATCAAGATAAAATTTCATTGCTGAATTATCCATCAAATCAAATAAATACCGCATTTGTTTTAATTATAGCCTAATAACTAACTGAACTTGTTACAAGGGTGTAGAATTATAAGAGCTTAAAAAAGATAAAAAGCAGATAATTCACTGAATCAGTAATAAAAATTTTATTTACATCATATATAAATAAAAGGAAAATATCGCGTAACACAGTTGTTACTACTTTTATAAAAAATAACTTATTTATACATTCTGCTTATTTTTAATTAATTTTAGATAAGTAATATTCTAAGTGTAATTCCTTAAAATCTTCTTTTCTGACAAAAAAATGCAAATCAATAATTGATTTCAATAATAGAAAAAATTTTAAATTATCTCTTCTACAAAAATCTTTTAATTTCAAAATTTCATTTGGATTATTTTTTAAAATATAATAATTATAATTCATGATGATCATTTTAGACACAAAGGCATTGAGTGCAGATTGATCTTTACTTAAGAAACTGACTAATATTTTAAATATTTTATCCTCATCATTTTTATATGTTTTGATGAATTTTTCAGGTGATAGATAAGTTAAAGATTGATCTTCTAGTGTAAAAATAAAGTTTTCATCTTCCTCTAGAAGAAATTTAATGATCTCTATTTGTTGTTTTTTAACTATATTCAAATCATTATGATATTTTTCATTACTGTATTTTAATACAAGATTATAGGTTGTATTAATTAGCTCATCTACTTTTATTATTTCATCACTAGAATAACGAAAGTATAGTTTATTATCTTTAACAATAAAATAATGATAATAAAAGTCAGCAAATCCCATATCATAGAATAAATAGTTAATGATTTCAGTTTTATAGATATTCTCTTTTTCTTTACCTAAAAAAGAGAGGTCGGATTTTAACTGTGAAACAATATAACTTGAAAATAAATTTTTATTATAAAAGTTTTCAGTTCTATTTATAGATAATAAATTAGGTAAGATCCTCAGAAAAGAAAAAAATTGATAATAATTTTGATCATAAGGTTCATCACTAATAATTTCATCTACTTTTTTTGAATTAAAAAGCTCATTCCACCACGAAAGATAAAGAGCTGATTTATTTTTTAGTTTTACTGAGATAATTTCATCCAATTCGCCGTCCCAATACTGCAAAAATAAAAAGTCATGTTTAAAAGGAAGTGCTCTTGGATTAAATAACTTTCTTAATTTATATTGATAAATTTTAGTGATATCCATTTCTCTAAGCCCTTACGTTATTATCTAATTTAAAAAACAGTAAATTCAAAAAGTTATTACTTTATTATGGTAGATCCCTATTGGCCAATATCCTTGATAATAGATATTAACAATATTTTCCCAATTGTCTCCAAGGGAAAAGTATTTTTCTGATAAGTATTGCCGAAATGCGTAACTAATCGCATTTTTAGCTGCAATATTGAAATCATGGGCATCATATTGAAATGAGGTACACGGGATACTTTTCACGCTATCCATCACACAACGTGTTATCTTTATACGTTGTTCTATTAGTGCTTTAGGCAGGGTTTGCTTTGTATAAAAAGGATCATCTTGAGTTGGTGAGGTAGGTAACCATATAAAGTTCAGATCAGAGAGCAGTAAACTCTCCCATCCCGAAAATAAAATCACATTATCAGCCTGTAAGGCCGCTTTTCCCATATTAGAAAAAAAAGCAGTGCTCTGTATTTTGTGTTGTACTTCGTCAAAAAAGATCATGATTAATCGGCTCAATAAACTCAGCATTAATTCTATCAACAATCACAGTAATATATTGATTTTCAAAGTATGAATAATGATAAAAAAGATTATCTTCAAAGACTAAATTAGCAACAATCAATTTATTATCAAACAACATTCCAGTAAGTTGGTAAGAAAATGTATTTTCTACTTGAGTTAATGACATAATTGGATGATTTGATACTTTAATCTCTATGTCATTAAAAAACATAAGTGTTAATTCAACTAAATAACATTGCCCAATTTTGATAAGATGAGGCTCATTAATAAAACAACAAATCTCATATTCACCTAAAGAGAGTGTAATCTCTTCCTCCACATAAGGATTAAGAGCAACAACTCTAGCAAAATATTTCATTCTTATTCTGGCCCATTCCATTCGAGTTTATCTTTTAAATGCTCGGGCACAATCTCAAATAAACGCTTAATATTTTCCTTATGTACATTATAATTATCACAAATTCTTTCACTAGCATTATCTAGGTAATACTTAGCGTGAACATTAAGAAAGTAGATATCGTTATCAGTCATTTCTTCGGTAGGTAAAGTAGAAACAACATTATGCAGTAATTGAGCCTCAAAACCACAAGATTTGTTTTTTCCTTTACGAATAAAACTGTGTGTTTGGACATTTCGAATATGAGATAATGACCACCATAACATTTCAGAGTAAATTTCTATTTTTTTCACTCTCATTTACCTCTAATATAT
Source organism: Proteus alimentorum (assembly GCF_002607735.1). Lineage (GTDB taxonomy): Bacteria > Pseudomonadota > Gammaproteobacteria > Enterobacterales > Enterobacteriaceae > Proteus > Proteus alimentorum. The sequence goes on along the minus strand of NZ_NBVR01000018.1, from coordinate 440,230 downwards.
TAAATTAATAGTTATTCAATCTATAAGCATTTCTTTCTTACTCTTTATAATAATCAATTTCAGCTAATAGACATTCTGAAAACTTAAGCTTTGTTTTTCTTATTTTATCACCTTCCGTGTAAACATAAACATCAGGATCATCACATTGCCTATCTATAAAAAACAGACTGGAATAACCTTGATGTAATAAAAATGAAAAGAAGTTCAATGGTATCCTAATGTCATTTTCTTCAAGTAACTCAATAGAATATATATTGATATCATCTAATTCAGAATATAAAATATCGGTTCCTTTTTTAAAATCTCCGGCCTCCAAACCGAATATAGACAAATAGATTTTATAAAAATAAGGTAATTTTCCATATTTATCTTCTAATTGGAAAATTTGCTCATCAGAACACCCTATGACAGAGAAGCCTTTATCCAACATAAACTTTTTAAAACTTTCTAATAAAATTAAAAAATCAGATGATGTCATTATTATCTTCCACTAACGCTAAAAACAAATCTTGTAGATCGCCTTGAATCTCCTCATTATCATAAATAAGCTGAAAATCTTCATCGATATTATTAACGAAATGAGTGCCGTCGAGCATTCCGAATATTGTTGATGCCGTATCTGTCATCACGATTTTTATCATATCAATCACAGACTGCTTTTCTTTTTCTGATAAATTAACAAAAATCTTATTCACTTGAGAGAAAGTCGTTTCATGATAACTCTCTTGATCTCGCCTATTTAACCTTTCACTATATTTTTTTAGGTTATCTTTAAATAACTCTTTATATATTTCATTAATAACAAACTCATCTTTTTTCATAATTCATCCATTATTTAAAATAAATTATACTTTCATATAAATAATATAACTCACTTCTATTTTATCTTAAAACTTTCCTGGTATTACTTTAACTCCACAATAAAATAATCTTCTAATATAGAAACGATATCTTCCGATACTGATGGATAATATCCAGGTGGTATCGTATTATCGATAGCCATAAATGATAATTCACTATCAATCCATGTTATTTTTCTTTCTGGAATTTCAGCTATATCAATGAATAAATCTCTAACCGCATCAAGATTCCTTCCCATATAGCCATAAGGACCTAATAAAGCATATCCTAATTCACAATAGAAAGAATAGTAATCTTGAATATATTTCCCCTCAATCACAAGTTCATTTTTTAGGATTTTTTTAGGAAAACCATTTTTAATATAACTTGCAGAAATATATATCTCTTTTAATTCACCACGCATTTCCAACCAAATTCTTTCTTTACTATCTTCATAGAAATCAAGCAATGATATAGTGCCAGATAAATACATTCCTGAGTCAAAATATGAATCGACAATTAAATTATTTTCATAAAAATAATATTTATTTAAGTTAAAACTAAAACTCAATCGATTATCATATTTTTGACAAACCAAATAATAGGACTTATCTTTCTCAAAATGTAAATTACTTTCATTTATTCCCATAAAAACAAAGGATTTTGTTCTGTTTGTATTTTTATAATCATAACATTCAACTAAATTTTCAAATGAAAAAATTAAATTATTTTCATAGTCTAATACTTGATATGGTCCAATCATACTATTTCCTTATAATACATAATACATAATACTTATCTTATATTTTATCTATAAAAGCATCATCATTATCCCTTTGGATTAAAACCAACGCCCTATAGGTGAATTCTCTCTCAGATTTTTATCAATCAATTCTGGCGTAATGATATTTTGTTCAATAACAGGAAGCATAATTTCATCTAGAATTTCGCAATCAATATGACTCCCCGTATGGTGAAATATAAGATTTAGAGCTTCATCAATTAATGCATGTTCACTATATTGTTTCATTTCAAGCATAAATTGAACAATATCTTGTTTTATCTGTTTATTTTTGCTGTATTCGGCTTGCTCAGTTTCGAACTCTTGATAATAAAAGTCATCGAGTTCTTTAGATAGCCTATTTAAACGTAAACGAAAATCCGTGTTCATAAATTAATCCTAAATAATGAGCATTTATTTTCTAACTCTTTTATGACTTGATCTAATGTTAATAGCATAAAAGCCTTATCATAATAGTTTTAAATATCAAAAAAATACGCTAGAAAATCAGAAAAAGAATCCCACTGAGGTTTTAGTTTTCCTTCTAAAAAGTCTTGTAGTGATTTTCCTACCCCTAATCCCACGACTTCACCTGTTTTTTGATTATAAAAATAGCCATACTCTCCCTCAAACATATCTAGTGGTAAATAGTCTGTTGATAAATTAAAACGAGGATGATGTATATTTTTAATATTCAAAAAATAAGTATCACTATTTACTAAAAACCAACCAATTTGATAAATTTCCTCTCCTCTTTTATTTAAAAAAGTCGGATTATCTTCAACATGTAAATAGAACTTGGCAAAATCAGACTGAATGTCGATATTGAGTGCCATTAAAGCTTCTCTATACTGAGGTTCTTCTTCTTCAAACCACCAATTTTGATCTTTAAAATAATTGATTAACTTGGGTGTCAACATATCACAACCTAAATAATTAAAATTTTTTTATCAAACTTTACCCTATATTAGTCTTAAAAAAGCCATGAGATCTGTAAAGAGAAGAAATAACTATGAAATAAATTATCAGCTATTAAAAATAGTGTATTAATTGAGGATTAGAATAATTAAGATTAGAAAAATTTTTTTGGACTAAGAAAAGCAAAAACCCCAGCATAAATGCTGGGGTTTGANTATGAAATAAATTATCAGCTATTAAAAATAGTGTATTAATTGAGGATTAGAATAATTAAGATTAGAAAAATTTTTTTGGACTAAGAAAAGCAAAAACCCCAGCATAAATGCTGGGGTTTGAAATGTTGGCGGAACGGACGGGACTCGAACCCGCGACCCCCTGCGTGACAGGCAGGTATTCTAACCAACTGAACTACCGCTCCGCGTATCCTTTCGGACGAGGTGAATATTACGAATCTCTTGCCTTGTCGTCAACTGTTTTTCTAACAAAAAGATGCATTTGGATAAATTTTAATCTCAACTTACTCTTTATGCTTTTTTTATATTCAAACTGTCTCATCATTTGATGCAGGACGCCATAAACAATGCCCGCCCTTCTTCTCAACTAAATCTAATCGAGACTCATGCTCTGCAAGTTCTTCTGCGGTTGCTCTTATTACTCTTAATCCTGAAACTGGGCGCTCGATACGCTGAATATCATTTTGCTCTTGCTCGTTACTTGATTCACCTTCCATTGAAAATGCTAATGCTGTTTGTCCACCGGTCATTGCCAAGTAAACATCAGAAAGTATTTCAGCATCCAATAACGCGCCGTGAAGAGTACGTTTAGAGTTATCTATTAAGTATCTATCACATAAGGCATCAAGATTATTTCGTTTACCGGGGAATAATGCCCTTGCCATTGCAAGGCTATCGGTAATTTGACAGAACGTTTCGGTAGGCGGAATATCACGATTAAGTTTTCTAAACTCATAATCCATAAAGCCAATATCGAACGATGCGTTATGAATGATCAGCTCTGCGCCGCGAATATATTCTAAAAACTCATCAGCAATATCAGCAAAAGAAGGACAATCCTCTAAAAATTCATCACTAATACCGTGAACTTCAAATGCTTCAGGATCGACTAATCTTTCGGGCTTAATATAAACATGGAAATTTCGCCCTGTTAATCGACGATTGATAACCTCTACGGCACCAATTTCAATGATATTATGACCTTCATAATGAACGCCCAGCTTATTCATACCGGTAGTTTCGGTATCAAGTACAATTTGTCGTGTGATTGGAGTGCTCATAATCCGTTTTTATGTCAGACTTAGGGTTAGTTTTTCGTATTAATCAAAAAGGATAAATCGCCTTTATGCACAAGCAGGTAGAAATATTCACCGATGGTTCATGCTTAGGCAACCCAGGCCCTGGTGGTTATGGCGCTATTTTACGCTATCAACAACATGAAAAAACCCTAAGTGAAGGTTTTTTTATGACCACCAATAACCGAATGGAACTTCTTGCTGCTATCGTAGCATTAGAAACATTAAAATTCCCTTGTAAAATTACACTGACAACAGATAGCCAATATGTCAGACAAGGTATTACACAGTGGATCCATAGCTGGAAAAAACGTCAATGGCGAAAAGCAGACAAAAGTCCTGTACTCAATGTCGATTTATGGAAACGCTTAGATAGTGCGATTACTCGTCATGAAATTGAATGGCATTGGGTAAAAGGCCATGCAGGTCATGATGAAAATGAACGTTGTGATGAATTAGCAAAAGCGGCAGCTCAATCACCTACGCAAGAAGACACGGGTTATATTGAAAGTCAGAAAGATAAAACACAATGAGTCATCTTTATGGCTCTGAGTGATTGCGTGTAGCCCCTAAAACTCGCCCTTTTACACTCATGCGTGGCAATGCAAATTTCAATGCAGTGGGTGTTAAAGGAAGCGTTCTTTTACGAGCAATAATTAAATTTAAACAGCCACCGATATGATAGCGGCTACCATCACGTTTTATTGGTCTTGAACATGGCATAATCTGGAAATTCTGTTGTGTCATCACTTCGTAATTTAGCACACTAAGCCAATCGATTTGGCGTCGAAGTGAAAACATACGACTTGAATAAGGTTGCTTTTGTCGTAAAAGAGGCGTGCATTTACCCAGTCCTAATAAACTAATAGGGTTAAAGCTCGTTAATACTATCCAGCCATCATCAATTAAAACACGATCCGCTTCTCTTAATAGCCAATGGGGATCTGCACTATAATCAAGCACATGAGCCATAAGACAAACATCAACCGATTTATTTTCAAAGGGCAGATAATTTAAAGATGCGATAACATCCGCATTGATTGCATTCGATGTCACATTGACTTGATGTGAAACGATACTTAATTTGGTATCCAGTTCGGCACTGAGTTGACCGAGTTTCAGCAAATGAAAGCCATACATTTTCGGCCACCAATTTTGTAAACGCAATTCAATCGCCATACGATAATATTCCCCCCAAGGAATATCACGCCAAGAATCCGGCATTGTAATTGGTTTGACTGAACGCGCTGCTTTCATCGTTTAACCCTTTATATTTTATAAGTAAGGTAACTTATATGGAGCTTATCAGAATTCCTGCTTTATCCGATAACTACATTTGGCTATTAAGTAATGAAAATAGTGAATGTGTGATTGTGGATCCATCACAAGCCAAACCTGTTATTGAAATGCTCTCACAACGCTCGCTAACACCTATCGCGATTTTATTAACCCACCATCATGATGATCATGTTGGTGGAGTTACTGAACTTGTAAAAAAATATCCTAACATTGACGTTTTTGGCCCACAAGAAACGCTAAGTAAAGGAGCTGAAAATATTATTCATAATCAAGAGCGCATCATTGTTGGCTCTTTCACTATTAATGTGATTGGCACACCGGGCCATACATTAGGTCATGTTGCTTATTATTGTGAACCATATTTATTTTGTGGCGATACACTTTTTTCTGGTGGTTGTGGTCGTTTATTCGAAGGCACCGCACAACAAATGTTTAGTTCATTACAAAGATTGAGTGCTTTACCTGATAACACATTAATTTGTTGTGCTCATGAATACACCCTATCAAATATGACCTTTGCACATCATATCATGCCAGAAAATGCACTTATTACCGATTATTTAGCCCAAGTTAGTGAAATGCGTAAAAATTTGCAACCTACTGTGCCAATAACACTGAAAAACGAAAAGAACATTAATCTTTTTTTGAAATCTGACGATATTGATTTACAAAGGATTTTAGGTATAACCACTAATACTTACGCTCCAATTAAGACATTTACAAAATTAAGAGAATTAAAAGACAACTTTTAATTTCTATTGATTGTTTTATTTTGGCACACTAAGTATCATTTGGTTCAAAAAACACACAGGATGAATTTTTCTATTATGAAGACAAAAGCGATTTTGTTCTCCATATTGCTATTGGCGGGCTGCCAGCAATCTGAGAACATTAAACCTAATTTGTCTGCGATCACACCAACATCAACGAAAGGGACTTCAACTTCTCACCAACCTCAATATGATGTAAAAACCAATTTATGGGGTTATGTGGTAAGTGAATTGAAAATGGACCTCCCTGAAAATGAAAGGATCTCGCAGCAAGAATTATATTTTTTAAATAATCCCAAACATATACAGAGCGTTGCTTCTCGCGCGGAACCTTATATGTATTCGATTATTGATGAAATTGAAAAACGTGAATTACCGATGGAACTTGCTCTTGTTCCTGTCGTTGAAAGTGCGTTTAATCCCCATGTTACCTCTTCTGCAAATGCCGCGGGTTTATGGCAATTTGTGCCGATAACCGGTAATTATTATGGTTTGGCACAAAACCAATGGTATGACGGTCGTCGTGACGTTATGGCATCAACTAAAGCAGCCCTTGACTTACTAGAGCGCTTATATGTGATGTTTGATAGTGATTGGGCACTTGCCCTTGCTGCTTATAACGCGGGTGAAGGCCGTGTTATGCAAGCAATAAAGGCAAATGAGAGTCAAAACTTACCAACAGACTATTGGTCGCTTTCTTTACCTAAAGAAACGATGAATTATGTGCCGAAAATTCTCGCGTTAAGCAAAGTTATTCGTGAAAACGAACAGACCATTACTTTTCCGAAAAGTAACTATCGTGATAAAGCATTAGCCTCATTCGATGTCGGCGAGCAAATCACATTAAATAAAGTTGCTGAATTAAGTCAGTTACCTATTAATACCGTGAAAGATTATAATCCCGGCTATAAGCGTGGAATAACCGCACCGAATGGCCCTCATGTCATTATGTTGCCTCGCAATAAGCTTGACCAATTCCGTAACGCTTTTGAGGATGAAGCGGTATTAGAAACTATTCGCTTAGCGGTTGCCAAAACGAACCAATCTATTAAGCAAGAAGGTGTTTATAAGGTTCGTTCTGGAGATTCGTTTTACGCTATTGCTCGTCGCTACAATATGAGTGTAAAAGACTTACAACGTATTAATGGATTGAATGCAAAGAGTACATTGCTGGTTGGTCAAACATTAAAAATTCATAATGCAGGTAGTGTCAGTACTACCACGACAACGAAACCAACAAAACCATCACCAAGTTACTATAAAGTTCGCCAAGGTGACTCTTATTACAGTATTGCCCGTCGCCACGGCATTAACCTAAAGCAGTTAATGAGCTGGAACACTGACATTAAAATGTTAAAACCGGGTACTCAATTAACACTGTATATAAAATAGTTTTCTGTACTTAAGCTTCTTTAAAGCCATCAATATATTTAATGCCTTATAGGTGATAAATAGAGATGGCTTTTTTCTTTCTTATCAAATTAGTTCCCCTTCCCAAGAAAAACGCACCATTCTTTTCTTCTATTTCTTTTATTTCTTCTATTTCTTTTATTTCTTTTATTTCTTTTATTTCTTTTATTTCTTTTATTTCTTTTATTTCTTTTATTTCTTCTATTTTATTTCGTCTGAATACGGCTTTCTTTACCATTTCAAATATTAAGCAATAAAAAAAAGCGCCTGATATTTAACTATCAAGCGCTCCATTTTTATCTCTGTTTGATTAATTTAGCGTACTAATTATAGCCAGAAGAACCAAGCAAACAAGGAGATAACTAAGATACACACTAAGTTCAGTACACCACCAACACGTACCATTTCACTTTGTTTGATATAACCAGAACCAAAGACAATCGCATTAGGCGGTGTTGCCACTGGTAACATGAACGCACAAGATGCACCAATACCGATAATCATCGTTAACGCCATGACTGGCATACCTAATGCTTGTGCTACGGTTGCAAAGATTGGTACTAATAACGCCGCACTCGCTGTGTTACTGGTGAATTCTGTTAATACAATAATAAAGGTTGTTACAGCAAGGATAATCACGAACCAGTGGCTATTACCAAAAGTATCTTTCATAAAATCAGCCATAACCAGGCTTGCACCGGAGGATTGTAAAATTGCGCTCAGTGTTAAACCACCACCAAACAGCATTAATACACCCCATTCTGTATTTTCTTGAATTTGGCTCCAGCTTGCTACACCGGTTACACCGATAACAATTGCGGCACTGACCGCAATGACTGTATCTAAATCTTTTACACCACCAAAAGCACTGCTGATGAAAGAGCTGAAGATCCACCAAAATACGGTAACTAAGAAGATAATCATGGTGATAACACGTTTGTTATTCCACTCTAACACTTCTAATTTTAGGTCAAATTTATGTTTTAAATTAGGACGCAACATCAGGTACATCACAATAAACATGATAGGCAATAATACCACCATGATTGGAATACCATACTTCATCCACGTAATGAAATCTAAGTTCAGTTGAGCGGCTGCAATCGCATTGGGTGGACTTCCCACCAGCGTACCTAAACCACCGATGCTCGCACTATAAGCAACACCTAATAATACGAATACGAAAGTATTACGCTCTGAACGAATATCTAAGTTGGATAAAATACCTAATACTAGCGGTAGCATCATCGCAGCGGTTGCTGTGTTACTGATCCACATTGAGAGTAATGCAGTTACACCAAATAACAGCAATACAGCGACGGAAAGTTTACCTTTTGCAATCATCAACAAGCGGTTAGCAATTAAGCGATCTAGCCCCTGAATATGAAGTGCCGTCGCTAACGCAAAACCACCGAAGAATAAGAAAATGATGGGATTCGCAAATGATTTTAATGACTCATTGGTATTCATTAGCCCAAGCACAACGGCTAATATAGGTATAAATAATGCAGTTATCGTAACGTGAATAGCTTCTGTCAGCCATAACACACCCACAAACACCATTAATGCTAAACCTGCATTGGCCTTTGGATCATAAGGTAAAAATTCTAGCAAAAGTAGTAATAGCACCACATCAATAGCCAGAATAATTAACCCTCGTTTGTTTATCGGGCTAGACTTCGCCGATGGGGCTAAATTGGATGCGTCCATGATAATACTCCACATTAGCTGATATGAACATTAGATTCACTAAGCTTAAATTGTTAACGAAATAGGTTATATGTGAAATATAAAAACATTTCTCTCCATTGAAAATGCGCAAAAGCCATATTTGAGATCTCATCCACGAGAATTAACCAATTTATTAATAAAAGAGTAATAATTGAACACTATTTTCTCTTACACATCACACTTTTTTCAAAGGTGTTAAGAATGAATATCCTATTTTTTCTGTAAAAAAAACAAAAAAAAGAGGAGAACTCAAGGTTCTCCCCTTTCAGATTAATAAGATTTTTTAATCAAAGGTGCAAGATTATGCTTGGCCTTTAACTTCTTTCAGACCGTTGAAAGGCGCTTTGTTACCTAATGCTTCTTCGATACGGATCAGTTGGTTGTATTTAGCAACACGGTCAGAACGGCTCATAGAACCCGTTTTGATTTGACCTGCTGCTGTACCCACTGCTAAGTCAGCGATAGTTGCATCTTCAGTTTCACCAGAACGGTGAGAGATAACAGCTGTGTAGCCTGCATCTTTCGCCATTTTGATTGCTGCTAAAGTTTCTGTCAGTGAACCGATTTGGTTGAATTTGATCAGAATTGAGTTAGCGATGCCTTTGTCGATACCTTCTTTCAGGATCTTAGTGTTAGTTACAAACAGGTCGTCACCAACCAGTTGGATTTTGTCACCAAGAACTTTAGTTTGGTATGCGAAACCATCCCAGTCAGATTCGTTTAAACCATCTTCGATAGAAACGATAGGGTATTGTTTAGTCAGTTCTTCTAAGTAATGAGTGAACTCTTGTGAAGTGAAGGTTTTGCCTTCGCCTTTCAGTTCGTAGTTACCCGTTTCATTGTTGTAGAACTCAGAAGCTGCACAGTCCATAGCCAGAGTAACGTCTTTACCTAAAACGTAACCTGCTTTCTCAACGGCTTCTTTGATAGCAGCTAATGCAGCAGCGTTAGATTCTAAGTTTGGCGCATAACCACCTTCGTCACCCACTGCAGTGTTCATACCTTTTGCTTTCAGCACTTTTGCTAAGTGATGGAAGATTTCAGAACCCATACGCACTGCTTCTTTCAGAGAAGGCGCGCCAACTGGTTGGATCATGAATTCTTGGATATCAACGTTATTATCTGCGTGCTCACCGCCGTTGATGATGTTCATCATTGGCAGAGGCATAGAATATTGACCGTGAGTACCATTCAGATCAGAAATGTGCTCGTACAAAGGCATACCTTTCGCAGCAGCTGCTGCTTTTGCGTTTGCTAAAGAAACCGCTAGGATTGCGTTTGCACCAAAGTTTGATTTGTTTTCAGTACCATCTAAATCGATCATGATTTTATCGATGTTAGCTTGGTCTTTTGCATCTTGGCCAAGGATCGCTTTAGCGATTGGACCATTAACAGCAGCAACCGCTTTCAGAACACCTTTACCTAAGAAACGTGATTTATCACCATCACGTAATTCTAAAGCTTCGCGAGAACCTGTTGATGCGCCTGATGGAGCTGCAGCCATACCAACAAAACCACCTTCTAAGTGAACTTCTGCTTCAACTGTTGGGTTGCCACGAGAATCAATAATTTCACGACCAAGTACTTTAACGATTTTGGACATTCGGTTTTCCTCTGTACAAGTTAAATTTCCGAGAAGAGATACCCTATCTCTTCTCATATATCCTATTTCAGCAGGCCTTTTTGGTTATCAAAGGCTGCTTTCACAAAGCCTGCAAATAACGGATGGCCGTCACGCGGCGTTGAGGTAAACTCTGGGTGGAATTGACAAGCAACAAACCAAGGATGGTTTGGATTTTCAATAATTTCCACCAGTTTGTTATCTACTGAACGACCTGCAATACGTAGCCCCGCATCTTCGATACGTTTTAATAGCAGATTATTTACTTCATAACGGTGACGATGGCGCTCTGTAATGGTGTTTTTGCCATACAGTGTACGAACTAAGCTATCACCACTTAAATGGCAAGGCTGAGCACCAAGGCGCATCGTGCCACCTAAATCACTATCTTCTGAACGCACTTCAACATTACCGTCTTCATCGCGCCATTCAGTAATTAACGCGATAACTGGATATTTACAATCCGGTGCAAATTCAGTGGAGTTTGCGCCTTCCATACCCACGACATTACGTGCAAACTCAATCATCGCAACCTGCATACCTAAGCAAATGCCTAAGTAAGGGATTTTATTTTCACGGGCATATTGAGCAGCCATAATCTTGCCCTCAACACCTCGTTCACCAAAACCACCCGGTACTAAGATTGCATCTAACCCTTTAAGCATTTCTACGCCACGGGTTTCAACGTCTTGTGAATCAATGAGTTTGATATTTACAGTAACACGGCTTTTGAAACCACCATGTTTTAACGCTTCAATCACTGATTTATAGGCATCTGGTAATTCAACATATTTACCCACCATACCAATGGTCACTTCGCCTTCAGGATTAGCTTCTTCGTAAATAACTTGTTCCCACTCTGCAAGATTTGCGACTGGGCAATCTAAGCTGAATCGTTTACAGATATAATCATCTAATCCCTGTGATTTCAATAGTGCAGGGATTTTATAAATGGAATCGACGTCTTTTAATGAAATAACCGCTTTCTCTGGCACATTACAGAACAGTGCAATTTTGGCACGTTCGTTTGCAGGAATAACGCGGTCTGAACGGCAAATCAACGCATCAGGTTGGATACCGATCGACAGTAATTCTTTTACAGAATGCTGAGTTGGTTTGGTTTTCACTTCACCAGAAGCGGCTAAATAAGGCACCAATGTTAAATGCAGGTAGAATGTGTGCTCACGGCCCACTTCTGCTGCCATTTGGCGAATCGCTTCTAAGAATGGTAAAGATTCGATATCACCAACGGTCCCGCCGACTTCAACTAAAACGACATCATGGCCTTCACCGCCACGGATGATGCGTTCTTTGATTTCATTAGTGATATGAGGAATAACTTGAATTGTAGCCCCAAGATAGTCACCACGACGCTCTTTGCGTAATACCTCAGAGTATACGCGACCTGTCGTGAAGTTATTACGACGGGTCATTTTTGTACGAATAAAGCGCTCGTAGTGTCCTAAGTCGAGATCAGTTTCAGCACCATCGTCAGTGACGAAGACTTCCCCGTGCTGAATTGGGCTCATAGTACCTGGATCGACGTTGATATACGGATCCAACTTCATCATGGTGACATTGAGTCCACGGGCTTCGAGTATAGCCGCCAGAGAGGCTGCGGCAATGCCTTTACCCAGAGAGGATACGACCCCGCCGGTCACAAAAATATAATTCGTTTTCATGCTGAACCTGAAAGTTTAGGTGTATTAGGATGATGGATATAACTGGACGGGAACACAGTATACCCGAACCTTATTTTCGCTACAAACATTCTTAGTAGTATAAAGTTCTTTTTCATCACGCCACTTATCCGTTTAAACACGAAAAAACAGTAAAAATTCAATTAACTAAACCCGTGAAAATATTTCTCAAGCATTTTAGCTTAATCCTTTCAGCTAAGATATCACTTTTAAAGAAGAGATGCTTTATTTTTTTCACGATATTAAGTGTAGCAGGTTTATAGCGAGATCTTTTGCTTATGATCATGCTTTTAATTTTTTTGAGGCTAATCACATTTCTAATGTAATAAAATGTAACCGCAAGATTTTAAATTATCCAAAAACAAAAAAACGAAATTACCTTTTATAATTTCATTTTTTAAATATTTTTATAAAAATAGCTGAAAAAACGAGATGTTATAGACTATTTTTACCGCACTTTATGTCACATTGACGTTAATTTGCGTGTCACAATTCACTCAACCTGTTGTCTTTTTGCTTTCTGCCAACTGATCTCCATCTCTTCCAATGAAGCATTTTCTATGCCTATACCTTCTTCTAAGAGCATTTTTTCAACAAAACGAAAACGCTGTTCAAATTTCCGACAAGCTCGATTTAATGCTTGCTCCGGTTTTTGTTTTAAATGACGCGATAAATTTACCACTGAAAACAGTAAATCCCCCAGTTCATCTTCAATTCGAGAAGCATCTTGAGGCTCTTTTTTCACTTCAGCCATCACTTCATCAATTTCTTCATAAACTTTACCTAAAACAGGCTCTAGTTCATTCCAATCGAAACCCACCGAAGCACAACGCTTTTGAATTTTTTCTGCTTTCATTAAGGCAGGTAAAGCAGCGGGAATATCATCTAGTAATGAAAATTGTGCTTTTGCTTCACGCTCTTGAGCTTTCAGTTTTTCCCAGCGATGTTTTTCTGTTGCTAATTTATTATCACTTTCAGAGGCAAAAATATGAGGATGGCGACGTTCTAGCTTATTACTAATAGCTTCACAAACATCATTAAAATCAAATAACTTTTGTTCCTGCGCCATTCGTGAATAAAAAACAACTTGATAAAGCAAATCACCCAACTCTTCTTTTAAATCAGCAAAATCTTTACGGGCAATAGCATCTAACACTTCATAGGTTTCTTCTAATGTATAAGGTGCGATAGTGTCAAAAGTCTGCACTTTATCCCATTCACATCCCGTATCAGGATCACGTAGCTGTGTCATAATTTCTAATAAACGAAAGATTTCACGATTTTCTGACATCATATTGCCTTTTAAATAAGAGTTAGCTTTTCCTGTTTAACACTTTTTAGATAAAAAAATGCCAAGAACAGTTGTCTCGGCATCTTATCATTTTAAGCTCAAGATCTTAAAAATAACTTTTTTGAAAGAATAATGACATTTTAAATAGAACCATGAATTTGTTATTTGCAAATATACTCCTCGATATAAATCCGCTTTTCAACTCCATATAAATACGTCATTTTTATCAAAGGATTAATAAAATGAGTGAAAATATAATTCAATTTAGTTTATTAACTGTAACGCCACATAGTGCTTATATTCCTGAGTATGCTTTTAATAATGGTTTTTCTTTTAATCAAGCTACAAATATTATCTGTAATAATTTTATGCAGGATAAAAATCAAGAATGCCCTGTTTGTGGAAGAAAAAATTGCCCAGCGTTTAAAAATGAATGTAAATCTTACTTAAAACAGAAAACTGAATTAGAATTAAAAAAAGCATTAATAATGCGACCTTATGGCCGTGCTTTAATGCATAGATCTAACGAGTTTAATGAAAGTTCTCCATTGCTATTATTAAATATGGAAGAAAATAACATTCCATTAAATAATGAAAATATAGGTCGTATATTTGAAGCAGATCTGAATCTAAGTAGAATGTTTTACCAAAAAATGAACTATATAAATGGTTTTCTTTTTGATATTCATTTTAGTCCTCATCCAGATCCTATGTTACAAAATATAGGTGAAAAATTTGGGTAATATTCCCGCTGGTTACCCTCAGTTCGATTAGCTTTACATGCCTTATATGCAGATAAAGGTGCAGACAATATAAATAATTTCCCTGAGATGCAAAAATATATCAGAGAACAAGATTTTAAATCTGCATGTCAAGATTTCCACAAGAATATGACGTTTACACATCGTAATTTCCAAATTGCTGATATTTTAGCTCAACAAGCAAATAAAAAAGAACAAACAAACGATGATTTTAAGCAGTTGCATGATTCAATAAAGTTTACAGCTGATTTTTATAAAGAAGTGTTTAATGCTTATGGTGATAAAGCAAGGAAATTAGCGGAGTCTTTAGCACAACAAGCCAGAGGAAAAACCATCCGTAACGTTGATGATGCGCTAAAGGCTTACGAAAAATACAAAACGGATATCAATAAAAAGATTAATGCCAAAGATCGTAAAGCTATTATGACCGCACTGGAATCGATCAAACTCGATGATATAGCTCAAAAATTAAAAAAATTTAGTAAAGGTATGTTTTTTGTGAGTAAAGCTCTTGACGTCAAAGATCTATCGATAGAGTTAATAAAAGCAACAGAAACAGATAATTGGCGTCCATTTTTTGTTAAAGCAGAGACTATATTTGTAGGAATGGCGGCTACATCTGTAGCAGGATTTACATTTAGTGTACTTTTAGGGGGTCCCATAGGGGTATTAGGATATGGATTGCTTATAGCAAGTATTGGAGCATTGATTGATAACGACTTAATTGAAAAAGCCAATAATTTGATTGGTATTTAATTAATACTTTAAAGGTTGTTTATTTAGAGGAACAACCTTTTCACTAACACAAATAATATAAAAATTATTGTAATTGGTATAGATAATAAAAACACGATGAAACTATATAAAGCTAAACCACCAGCTTTACCAGCTGTATCTAAAAATAATCCTCGATTCCAAAATTCTCTAGTAGTAAATTGAAGAAAAAAATATTCAATCCCCCATTTAGCCAACGGATATAATCCAATACCAGAAATACTAATTAACAATATTAGACTTTCATACTTCAACTCATACTCTAAGCAAGAGTATAAAAATAGAGCGCCAATAAACCATCCCCAACACATATTCTTAATATAATATTGTTTAGTTATCTTCATATTTATCTACGAGATCTCTTTTATTTAAAACCATATTTATTTTAAATAAACCCTAGCAATTAAATTACTAACTAAATATACAGATTTTCTGATTTTTAGACAAAAAAATGCCGAGAACAGTTGTCTCGGCATCTTATCACTTTAATAATTTAGTGAGAAAAGCGTTTCGCCTCTATCACATCAGGCAACTGATTAAGTTTTGCCAATATACGACCTAATACTTGGAGATTATAAATCTCAATATTCATATCGATTGTCGCAATTTGTTGCTTCACATCGCTACGGCTACTCACACCAAGTACGTTTACTTTTTCATTGGCTAAAATTGTCGTGATATCGCGTAATAATCCACTACGATCATTCGCGACAACACGTACTACCAATGAATAACCGCTGGAGTAATTTTCTCCCCATACCGCATCAACAATACGCTCTGGCGCATGAGAAAGTAATTCAGCCAGTTGCTCACAGTCAGCACGGTGAATCGAAATACCACGACCTTTAGTAATAAAGCCGACGATATTGTCACCCGGAATAGGCTGACAACAGCGTGCAATATGGTGCATTAAGTTACCCACACCTTCGACAACAATGCTTCCGCCTGACCCAGTGGTTCTTGGTGCTGGCGTTTTGTTTTCGAGCGTGCGCAGTGCCTCTTTATCTTCATCTTCTGCAGTGGCTTTATTCAATTTACTTTGAATAAAGTTCACTAACTGGTTGATTCGAATATCACCGACACCAATACCTGCTAATACTTCATCAACACTATGAACGTTATAACGTGCGATCAGCAGTTTTTCTGCTTCTTTCATGTTGATATCCATATGCGCCAATTCGTTATCTAAGATCTGACGCCCCGCAAGAATATTTTTATCGCGATCTTGCTTACGGAACCAATTGTGAATTTTCGCACGCCCACGGCTTGTCGTGACATAACCTAAGTTAGGATTTAACCAATCGCGACTTGGATTTGGATGTTTTTGCGTAATAACTTCAATTTGGTCACCCATTTGTAATTGATAGCTAAATGGCACAATACGTCCGCCAATTTTCGCGCCAATACAACGGTGCCCCACATCACTATGGATATGGTAAGCAAAATCAAGCGGTGTTGAGCCGGCAGGTAAATCAACGACATCACCTTTTGGCGTAAAGACGTAAACCCTGTCATCAAAGACTTGGCTACGAACTTCATCCAGCATTTCGCCAGAATCCGCCATCTCTTCTTGCCATGCGATCAGCTTACGTAACCATGCAATACGGTTTTCATAACTGCCTGTACCGCCTTTCGTCGCAGCGCCTGTTGCACCTTCTTTATATTTCCAGTGCGCAGCCACACCCAATTCTGCATCTTCATGCATTTGGCGAGTACGAATTTGAATTTCAACCGTTTTACCTTCTGGCCCTAACACAACGGTATGAATAGATTGGTAACCATTTGGCTTTGGATTTGCGACGTAATCATCGAATTCATCAGGTAAATGACGGAAATGAGTATGCACAATTCCTAATGCGGCATAGCAATCTTGAAGACGCTCAACGACAATACGTACCGCTCTCACATCAAATAATTCATCAAATGCGAGGTTCTTTTTCTTCATTTTGCGCCAGATACTATAGATATGTTTGGGACGTCCATAAATATCTACATCAACATTCTCTTCTTTCATATAACCGCGTACTGTACTGACAAAATTATCAATATATTGTTCGCGGTCGATACGACGCTCATGAAGTAAGCTGGCTATTTTTTTGTATTCGTCAGGATGAAGATAACGGAAGCAGAAATCTTCTAATTCCCATTTTAATTGCCCAATACCCAATCGGTTGGCTAATGGTGCATAAATATTAAAACACTCTTTTGCCGCCAGTACGCGCTCATCTTCTGTGGCATCTTTCACTTCTCGTAAATGAGCAATACGCTCTGAAAGTTTGATGACCACACAACGGAAATCTTCCACCATGGATAACAACATACGGCGAACATTATCCACCTGAACAGAGCTTGTTTCATTGGTGTGCGTTGCTTTTAACTGGCGAATGGCATCCATTTCCATTACACCACGTACTAAGCTCCAAATCGCATCACCAAAATGTTCAGTGACAATTTCCTGATCAATAAGATTTTCTTCAGCAAGTGGGAAAAGAAGCGCTGCCCTCATGCTGTCTTTGTCCATGCTTAATGTCGAAAGAAGCTCCACCATTTCAACACCACGCCACAATAGCAGTTCGGCATCTTCACGCCCTTGAACAGTACGATGGCAGTATTCCCAGGTTTGCATGATTTCACTACCCGCATTGACATGGGTTAAGTTCAAGCTGTTGACCCATTTATCAACAGCAAACTCTCCTGCAGGTGTTAAGTGAGCACTTCTTACTGCAACCATATTCTCTCCCTACACGGTATAAATCTTATTTGCGACTTATTACTGGCTAACTGTTTATTTTCGATTAAATTTATTTTCGACTAAACAGTGCCATTGATTCCAGATGTCCCGTTTGTGGAAACATATCCAACATTTTTAAACTGGTTAGCTGATACCCAGAATCTAATAATATCTTACTATCTCTGGCTAACGTGGTCGGATTACAGGAGACATACACGATTTTTTCTGCGGATAACTTCACAATATGTGACATTACCTCCAAAGCCCCTGCCCTTGCAGGATCTAACAACACTTTGTTAAACCCTTCTTTCGCCCACGACATCGCAGAAAAATCAGCCGATAAATCTGCATGCCAAAAATGCGCATTACCTAATTGGTTCAGTTCTGCATTCTGTTTCGCCATTTCAACCAGTGCGGGTACACCTTCTATACCCACCACTTCACTGACGCATTTTGCGATAGGTAAGGTAAAATTTCCCATACCGCAAAACAGATCTAATACGCGATCTTCTGGCGATAAATCAAGCCACTTAATGGCTTGAGCAACCATCTTAGGATTTATTTCATCATTCACTTGAATAAAATCAGTGGGTGCAAAACGTAAATTAAGACCTTCTATTTGATAGAAGGGTTCCTTCTCAATTGAAGTTAATCGTGCTATCTCGCTATTATCACCTGCAAGATACATCGTAACTTGATGAGTTTGCGAGAAATCATGCAAACTCTGTTTATCACTCTCAGGCAATGGCGATAAATGGCGTAAAATAACCAGTGGCCCATTATCAGCGAGCACCATTTCAACATGCCCTAAATCACGTACTGATGTTAAATTTTTAAGGCATGTCCAAAGAGGAGACAATAAATCATTTAGCTGTGGCTTTAATACTGGGCATTTTTTTATCATGACCAAATCATTAGAGCGCTCTTGACGAAACCCCATCACCAACCCTTTTTCTGGTTGATAACGTAATCCCAATCTTGCTCTACGGCGATAGCCATATTCAGCTCCCGCAATCACAGGCTCGGCTGAAATAACCACACCTGTTTCACGCTTAATAAGGTGCGATAACACACCTGCTTTTGTTGTACGTTGTAGCGCAATAGGTATATGTTGCTGCTGACAACCACCACAACGCTCATAATATTCACAATGAGGCGCTATACGCTGTTCGCTGGTAGTCAAACGCTTAATAACCTCGCCTTTAGCAAACTGGCGCTTTTCTTCTGTTAAACGAATACGAGCAGTTTCTTGTGGAAGTAATCCTTTTACAAAAATCGTTTTGCCCTCAGCATGAGCAATACCTTGACCATTTGCATCCAATGCACTGGCGGTCACTTCCAGAGTTGTTGCCTGTTTTTTCACAGGACGTTTTTTAGGGGAATAAAACTGCACCATAGTATTAAATTAAGTATCAATGACGGATTAACAGTGAAATGACATCGTTTTAGAATACGCTGTATGTTTTTCAGCGTTACATGAATGACTATGCATTTCAGAAGAAAACATGGGGAGAGTATAACATCGAACAAGTTATTTACTTAACTGATATAAGCAATATTTTTGTTAAATTGAGAAAACTTTTAATGATAACGACCTAAGACACTCGTTTTATGGATTTTATATTGTTCTATAACTAACAAATATTATATATAACTTTTATATTGAATATATTTAAAATTAATAACATCTATTTTTTATTATTTTAATAAATCTTTATTATCACTAAGAAAAATCCAAAAATTATCACCAATCAATTAGATAGCATTCCTCTCAATGATTACAAATCAATCACACACCATTAATTTTCTATATTCTTCATAAGCATAATGATCAGTCATTCCACTGATATAATCTTGAATTAATCTTGTGCGATAATAAAACTCTAAAACTTTTCCTCTTTCAGTATTTATATCATTTAGCTTTTCTAACATTTCGTTATAAGCCAGTTTATGTTTAACAGAAAGCTTATGATATAAACGCGTCTCAATAACATATTTAGGATGTTCGTTATATTTATGCAATCTTAAAAAATCTTCAGTTGATAATAAAAGCAAGGGCTTATAGATATCGAGTAATCCACTGATCACGCGATACCCTTTCATTTCAAGCTCTTCAACTTCCGGATGGCTAAATACCCATTTTTTAGCGACACTTTTTAATGTTGTTAATAAACGATGCTCTGCACTATTCCCTTCCAATAAAGCATGATTAAAACTTCCTTCATAAACTTGAGGAAGATTTTTTATAAACCGATGCGCCGTATAAGGGACTAATTTTCCTGTAATATAAACTCGTAAATACATAAAAAACTGATCTTGCATGCTGCGTTTGGCTTCATTTTGATCGACTTTTTTATAAGCCCGATTAACTGTTATATCGAATAAATCGCCTTCAATCACATCACCATTTTCACGCCATGCATCTCGTAAAAGCTGAACAAGACGGTTAATATCAAAAATCCCCTTTTCTACTGCATCATCTAAATCCGCAATGCAATAAGAGATGTCGTCAGCCGCTTCCATAATATAAGTGAGAGGAAAGCGACAAAACGCCCCCATATCTAATTTTTC
The DNA here is from genome assembly GCF_002607735.1 of Proteus alimentorum. Lineage (GTDB taxonomy): Bacteria > Pseudomonadota > Gammaproteobacteria > Enterobacterales > Enterobacteriaceae > Proteus > Proteus alimentorum. The sequence continues at coordinate 419,723 of NZ_NBVR01000018.1, read as the reverse complement.
TTGTACTTCTTTTACAAATGCTAATTCAGACCAGTAATATCCCGGTTTTTTCATTAAGTAGCTATATTCTTTGGGGATTTCACCTTGCCAATAAGCAGGACGAGTATATTTTAATACACAGCCAATTTGCGCATAGGTTAAATTCAATTTAAGCAGATGATGCGCCATTCGAATCGCTTGAGCATTCCCTTCAAATTGGCATAAATCTTGGCGTAAAGTTTGTCGCAATTCATTTAATTGCACTTTAGCTGAATACTGCATAGGAATAAAAGGACAACTATCGAATTCAGCTGTCGCCTCTGGTGATAATACTTTTTGAAACCAATGCTTAATCGCGGCTTCACCAAAATGGCCAAAAGGAGGATTACCAATATCGTGCATTAAACACGCCATCTCAATTAAACTCTCAAGACTATCGATGCGATCAATTAAGCCGTAGTCTTCAAGCTTATTTTGCTTTTTTAGTTCACCAATAATTTGTTTAGCGATATAACGCCCAATTTGTTGAACTTCAAGAGAATGTGTAAGACGGCTACGTACAGCAGAATTTTGCTCTAGGGGAAAGACTTGCGTTTTTTGTTGTAAACGACGAATAGCGGCTGAGTTAATAATACGCCCACGATCACTTTCAAATTGACGAGAAACCTGTATTTCATCATTAATATCGATATCACTGCTGTTATATTTGCGTTGATAATTTAACTTCAGCTTAAAATCGATCATTTCTGTCCTCTTTCTGGTTTCGATGAAACGAATTCTCTATTCTTTGTGTTATATCGTGTTTTTCCGATAGATGCTAAACTCTATTTAAATTTCTATTTATTATTAACCTACAAGTGAGTATGACACAATGAGAGTTGGCGTAATAGGTGCAATGGAGCAAGAAGTCACACTTTTGCGTGAGAAAATTGAAGATTGCCAAATCTTATCGCGTGGCGGTTGTGAAATCTATACAGGCACAATCAACGGTGTTGATGTTGCATTATTAAAATCAGGTATTGGTAAAGTTGCGGCTGCAATTGGTACAACATTATTACTGGAACATTTTCGTCCTGATGTCGTTATTAATACTGGCTCAGCCGGTGGCTTAGACTCAAGATTAAATGTCGGTGATATTGTTGTTTCAACAGAAGTTCGCTATCACGATGCAGATGTTACTGCGTTTGGTTATGAACCAGGTCAAATGGCACAATGTCCCCCTGCTTTTATTGCCGATCCCAAACTTGTTCAAATAGCAGAAGAATGTATTGAATCGCTAAAATTAAATGCTGTTCGTGGTTTAATTTGTAGTGGCGATGCCTTTATTAATGGTGCCGAACCTTTAGCCCGTATTCGTCGCACATTCCCAGATGTTGCGGCCGTAGAAATGGAATCAACTGCAATTGGCCATGTTTGCCACCAGTTCGACACGCCATTTGTTGTCGTTCGAGCCATTTCTGATGTAGCCGATAAAGAATCACACTTAAGTTTTGATGAGTTTTTATCTGTTGCTGCAGAACAATCAAGCTTAATGGTGACAGCGATGTTGGATAAATTAAAAGACTAATTAAGTCGAGATAATCCTAATATCACTTTATCAATACCCCACCTTTATTTTTTGCTTATTCTAAGATAAAAAATAGGTGGGTATTTTTTACTATTGGAAAAGTAATGCGTTTATTTATCAATCTTGGGTTATTACTCTGTTCATTATTTTGGTTCAATTTTGCTATTGCTATCACGCCTGCTGATCGTGTTATTACGTTATCGCCGTCAGCCACTGAAATGGCTTATGCCGCAGGTATGGGTGATAATATTGTCGGAGTTAGTGCTTACTCTGATTATCCTGATGATGCCAAAAATATTGAGCAAGTCGCTAATTGGCAAGGGATTAATATAGAGCGCATTCTATTATTAAAACCTGATTTAGTGATTGCATGGCAAGGCGGTAATCCACAACGTTCATTAGATCAATTAAAAGCTTTGGGTATTTCTATTATTTATTCTGATCCACAAAATATTGAAGAAATCGCAGACGATCTGGTTACTCTTTCCAATTACAGCCATCATCCTGATATAGCATTAAAAAATGCCCAACAATTGCGCCAGCAATATCAAGCGTTACAGCAAAAATATGTATCAAATATATCGAATCACCCTAAAAAAAAGGTGTTTATTCAGTTTGGGATGCAACCTTTATTTACGACATCAGCTCGCACATTACAGAGCCATATTACAGCGCTTTGTGGTGGGGAGAATATCTTTGCTAACAGCCCAGTAACATGGCCTCAAATAAGCCGTGAGCAAGTACTTACAAAACAACCTGATTTGATTATATTCAGTGGTAAAGCAGATCAAATACCTACTGTACAAACATTTTGGCAACCCCAACTTACTGTTCCGGTTATTGCTATTGATGAAGACAGTTTTAGTCGCCCTACACCACGTATTATTAATGCCGTACAGCAAATTTGTGAGGCAATAAAAACAAATAATTAGCAAATTATTAATTACTTAATAGCTACTAATCTCTCGCTTTAAACACCCGCATTGCATTTTATATCCTTCCAGCGCGACAGAAATATTGTTTATTTTCATCATCGCATCGCCTTCAACAATTTTTTCTTTTTGCTGACAAGATGAAAATATTAAATTTTATTATATTTTTCTTTATTCAATGCATTTATTTTTTAAATATTTACTCATCCCTTTTTCTATCAATATTAATGGTGTTTCATAATGAATAATATATCCATCATCATTAAATTGGATTACTTTATTTTTATCTTTTAAAATAAAAACAACATTCCCATTAAAAAAACAAACCCCATTCTCATTAAAATAGTCACTAACATACTTGCCAATATAAACCTCATTTATTTTTAATACCTTTTTCTTATAATACAAATCATCAGTTAAAATAAAAATAGATTTATTTTCCCTCTCCGGCAGGGCAAGTTCTTTTAAAATTGACAGATCATCAAGTTCCTCCCAATGACTTATAATTTTATTAATATTAAATGTATTTTTTTTTGCATAATCGATAAATTCAAAAGCGGTTATATCCATTCCTAACATAGAGAATATTTCTTTATTTATATCTTTAATAGGTAAAACCTTATAGTTTTCCATTATATTTACCTCTTCCTTTTATAAACGTTTTTAAATCCACTATGTAAATCACAAAAAAACATTATGGTTCAGCATCGCTGATAAAAAATGTGTTAATACAAAATGTTAAATTAAAATATCGTATTTTAAAAAATTAAACATAAATTTCCTCAAGAGGAATTTCCATATAAAAATCTTTTTCTAATGCTTGATAGCTTTCTTCTCCATACATAGATTTCCACACAAAAATATAAAATTCACGCACATTCATATTATCTGGTAATTTAATAAATGTTGGTGACTTATCATAAGCATCTACTAATTTCTTATCTGAATAGTAAGTAATCGCATATTTCAAGCTTTCCTTCACTCTTAATTTCATTTTATATGAAAAAAAATCAAACTCAGGAATAAGTACATCCTTAACAATAGAGTAAATACTTTCTTTATTATTTAAATTTAAATTCAAATAATATTTACCAGTATTACAATCATCGCCTAATGGAGACCAAAAAATACGAATGTAATAATAACTTATTTTAACATTTTTCATTTCATCACTTTTAATTAAATTAACCGTTCACTTTACAATAAAAACACAACAATACATTTTATACTTTCAGATTATAAATAATAATTATTATTTCTAAAAAAATGCTCAATATGTTTAGTGAGACCGACTAAATCATTATAAGCAACTGGACCAAATTGAGGGATATTTTGGGCTATATATGAATCCACAGAATACATTATTTTATTTGTTTTTTTATTTCCTCTTTTTTATCTTGTACATACTTAGTTAAAACGCAGTAGTTTATACCTTTACCATATTCTCTTTTTGTTGAAATTAAAACCCAATCGATATCCCCTTGATAACTGCTTATAGCTTGAGTTAACATTTCTATAATTTTTGCCTTTTCATTTTTAAATCTAAAGCTTGTAAAAGGAGGATAAGATGAGCGTTCTATTATTTCCAGTTTATTATTTATCAATATATATGGATATCTATTTTGATATTTTTTCCATTCAAGATCACCTAGTTTAGATATCAATTCCAATAAGATTGACCCATCGTTAATATCCATTATATTTCTATTTCCGTTAATAAAGGTATTAAATAAAATATTCTTAATAAAAATCTTCGATGTTGAATTATATTACGCATATTTTTAAGTTTTAATTTATATATTTATGATTGAATGAGAGATGTTTTTATCCAATTCACCTTATATTCCCTCTTAACAAGAGGGCTTCTAAATACATCAGATAATAAAAAATTGTCTAGCTCTTTTTTAATCAACAGTGCATATTAACCAATATTAACTAATGTTGCACCAATAAGAATACCTCCGCAATTTATATTATCTCCAACTCTTGCGGCAGGTTTACCATCGACAAAGAGACTATCAGAACCACCAGTAATAATTCTTCTATGGTCATAGTGATAGTTTTAAAAGATTACCTTTTCTCGCAACAGTTCTTCCTTCAAAAAAAATCGTTGATGACCCCATTAAGACTCTCGTCGAGCCATAATTTCCATGAGCTGTTTCTAAATCACCGACAACAATAACTGCAGACATAAATTACCTTATATAACAGGAATAAATTTGCCATTTACAAAAGAAAATATTGGGGAATGATAAGCAACCCTGCTAGTTCCTCTCTCAGTTGTAAACCGATAAGATACTGGTGAGAAATCAAAATCTTCTTTATAAACAAGTTTAACCATTTTCCCATTATTCATAATTAATGGCTGAAAGTTATTCCAATTAATCGGGATCATTTGAAAATTCTGTTTAGAAAAACTTTCACTAATCCCTCTTGAAGTAAATTGCTCATCGGTATTTCCTCCGGTTGAAGCAGCCCAGACATCTAGTGAAGGAGTCAATAATTGCTTTATTTTACTAACATCTTGTTGCTCAAATGCAGTCCAAAGCTCTAAATATGCAGCTTGTAATAATTCCCGCTGTTGAGGAGTATCTTCATATTTATCTGCCTCTATCCAAGGCCATTTAGGAAGATCACTTATATTTATTTTTTTATTAAATTGGAATACTGTCATATCCTTTGGATATTCTTTTTCATTGACACGTTGAAGAATTTTATCAGATTCTATTTTTTCAGTATTACTGGCTAAGATAGTTTTCTTTTCAACTGAAGAGTCTATTTTGTTATTTTCATAAGCTTCAGGTTGTCCATCTTTATTAATTTTCACCGTTAATTGAGTTAAAGGAATAATATTTCCTTGATCGTCCATCTTATTTACAACAATTTCACAACGTGCATTCGGGTGAAAAATATTACGTTCTTCTTTTGGTACGTCAGTTTGAGAGAACCAATTAAGGGAAGCAAGCTCAATCGTAATTGTATTTACTCCATTTTCCATTAAGATCATAGAGTTTGTACTGGTACTACCGAATCCGATCCCTCCCCGTGATACACTAGAACGATTGTTAGCCCCACTGACTCCATTCGTTTTCACATCACAAAATGCATACTTCATATCTACGGATGTTTGAATGATAAAATCATTATTATACGTGTAGCTTATTGGGCTCATTATTAGCAAGAGTAATAATAATATTATGTTATATTTTTTATTCATAAAGATCATTAACAGTAATTAAATATATTAAAATAACATAAAAATAAAAAAATGATATTTATTATATTATTAATTTTAAATTTTCATCATTTCAAAATAAAAATAAAAAATAACTAAAATAAGTTATAAATAATTTTTAATTCTGGATTTATTTTAATTAAATCATCTGTAATTTGATGATAAATATCCGGCATATTCTCTAACCAACCCACCATATCAGGACAATGATCGATAGCCATGGGTGTTTTTAATAATGGATGCTCGATTATGGGAGTACTTAAGCCATGGCGAGCACGAAAATTTTTCACTGCTTGATATTCAAAAGACCAAGCAATCAATATTTCCATATCAACTTCATAGCCTGTTGCACTTTGCTCATTTTCATTATTTCGAAATAATGCTGACCACTGAATATGTTTATCACATAATTCCATCAATCATGTGATTAAAATTTCATCATTCTCACAATAGAGGGCTTATTGACAAAAATGTTGATAGAAAGGGTCAATCGGAATACCCGCACTTTTCCAGTCAATGATTTCCTTTTTTCACTGGCTAACATTTCAATCGCTAATACACCTAATTTTTGAGGGCGTGTATACATAGGAAGCGAGTTTGCCATTTTACCTGATTGAATATTTTCTATTATTTTGTCGTAACAAATTTGGCTAGACTTAAAATAATTACAAGCAAAATTCATTAATAAAAACAAAAATATCACTCACAGAGTGATTTTATGAAATAAGTTCAGAAAGAATAAAAAAAAGAAGAGGATTTTAATTGATAGGCAAAAGTTGTGAGCGAGCAAGAAGTTATCCGCGACAGACAGTGCGCAACAAACGAGCATACATAAGTATGTGAGTCTTGTGAGCACACTGTCTAACAAAGGATAACTTTGACGCAGCCACAACCTTCCAGATTAAATACTAAAAGAGGAGCCGCAACCACAGGTACTCTTAGCATTAGGATTGGTCACAATAAAACGCGAACCCTCCAATCCTTCGGTATAATCCACACAACCGCCCACTAAATACTGCAAGCTCATTGGATCAACCACTAAAGCAACACCTTGTTTTTCTATGGTCATATCGCCTTCGTTCATGGCATCATCAAAGGTAAAACCATACTGGAATCCGCTACAACCGCCACCCGTGATATAAACACGTAAACGCAGATTTGGATTTTCTTCATCTGCAATCAGATCTTTTACTTTATTTGCAGCCGCGTCAGTAAATTGTAACGGCAGAGCCATATCATCACTCATTGTTCACTCCAGACTGGGTATTCCAGCAAAAAAACAGCCAGCAAAAATTTATCTTTCTTGCTGATATAATGTGATGATTATCTAATACCTGCTCATAACCTTCAAGTTTGTTGTGGACAAAATACACTTTTTGCTACCTATCACTTTTTACGATAAATCACGTACTCACAATAACAGTGATAAATCAAAATCTTGTTGCCGTGTATTTGGCTTCATCTGCGCGGTGCTTTAGAATACGCCTTAATCTTACGCTCACCCATCATTAGGAGTCTGACATGAGCAAGTCTGAAACGCTTTATAATCTCGCACAACAAGTGATCCCCGGCGGTGTCAACTCACCTGTTAGAGCATTTAACGGTGTAGGTGGAACCCCTCTTTTTATTGAACGTGCTAATGGTGCGTATATTTATGATGCCGATGGACGTGCTTACCTTGACTATGTTGGCTCATGGGGACCTATGGTTTTAGGTCACAATCACCCTGCTATTCGTGATGCGGTGACTGATGCCGTACAAAAAGGGTTAAGTTTTGGCGCACCAACCGCCGCTGAAGTTGAAATGGCAAATCTCGTCACTGAACTTGTACCTTCAATGGATATGGTTCGTATGGTGAACTCAGGTACAGAAGCCACGATGAGCGCGATCCGCCTTGCTCGTGGCTATACGGGTCGTGATAAAATCATTAAATTTGAAGGTTGTTATCACGGTCACGCTGACTGCCTATTAGTAAAAGCAGGTTCTGGTGCATTAACAATGGGACAGCCAAATTCACCGGGCGTACCAGCTGATTTTGTCAAACACACCTTAACTTGCACTTACAACGATTTAAACTCTGTACGTCAAGCCTTTGAAAATTATCCAGATGAAGTCGCTTGTATCATTGTTGAACCTGTTGCGGGCAATATGAACTGCGTACCACCAAAAGCAGACTTCTTACCGGGTTTACGTGCATTATGTGATGAGTTTGGTGCTTTACTCATTATTGATGAAGTGATGACAGGTTTTCGCGTGGCACTAGGCGGCGCACAAGCTTATTACGATGTTGATCCTGACTTAACGTGCTTAGGTAAAATCATCGGTGGCGGTATGCCTGTTGGTGCATTTGGTGGTCATATGGAAGTGATGTCTAAACTGGCACCAATTGGCCCTGTTTATCAAGCAGGCACTTTATCAGGCAACCCTATTGCAATGGCTGCAGGTTTAGCCTGTTTACATGAAGTCTCACAACCGGGCGTTCATCAAACATTAGATGAGCTAACAACAATGCTAGCTGATGGTTTACTTGAAAAAGCACAACAAGCGGGCATTCCAATGGTTATCAACCATGTTGGTGGTATGTTTGGTCTGTTCTTTACGGATGCAAAAGAAGTCACTTGCTATCAAGATGTGATGAACTGCGATGTTGAGCGCTTTAAGCAATTCTTCCATTTAATGCTAGAAAAACGCGTCTACCTTGCGCCTTCTGCATTTGAAGCAGGCTTTATGTCTATTGCGCATACCAAAGAAGATATTCAACGCACTATTGATGCGGCGGAGTATGCTTTTGATAAAATGAAAGGCTAGTTTAAATATCCCGTTATAAAAGCCAGTCAGTTCAAAGTGACTGGCTTTTTATTTCTGCTTCTTCTATCCAATATCGATAAAAGTATCACTTTTGATATCTTTTAATAAAATTTCACCCCATTGTTGCCACAATGATTTTAAAACACATACAAAAGTGTCATGTTTGATACCTTTGTGTTATTTTTAATCAATCTGACTATTATAATTTCAAAACATACATCATAGTATCATATTTGATACTTTGTTAATTTTTTAGATAAAATCTACTGTCTTATCCCAAAAAACAGGAAAAAGCATCAAAAATGAGCCTTAATGAAATTTTGAAGATAGTTGATGGTTTAACCAATGAAGAAAAAAAAAGTTTGCTATCAAAATTAAATAATAACCGTTATTTCAATACGATACACAATTCTGAAAAATCACTTAATCTATTTGTACTAGAAGAATCTGAGCTTAAAAAAATCATCACGTTAGAGCTAAAAAAACAAAGCATTACCTATGAAGAGATGGCGATGCAAATTGATGTATCTATAGCCACTTTTAAACGAATAGTTGCCAAGCCATTAATGGCAAAAACGATTAATCTTCATTCTTTATTGAAAGAACTTGGATTTAAATTATGCCTCGAAAAATAGAAGTTTGGCTTTATGATCAGCCTGCGGGTATTTTAAGTGAAGAAGAAAATGGGTTTATTTTTCACTATTATAATAACTACAAGGGCAGAGCAATATCTTTAAGTATGCCTGTTAGAACAGAGCATTATTGGAGTGAAGAATTACATCCTTTTTTTAAAGGACTCGCTCCTGAAGGATGGTTACGTAAACGTTATTCTGAAATTCAGAAAATTGATGATAAAGATTTGTTTGGTTTATTAATGAAAAATGGTAATGACTTACTAGGGGCTGTTGTACTTAAAGAGATAACTTTATGAATTTACAGCACTGTTTAATTAATCTAAGCAAATTACAAGGATCAGAATTAGATTCAGGCTATTCTCTGCTCGGAATAAAATCTCTTTTTAACAATAAAGATATGATCCTAAATTTACCCTTTACACGTAGTCAATTCATTCAAGAATTACCTGAACGACAAAAAGGGATGAGCATTTCAGGTTATCAGCCAAAACTCTCACTATATGTAAAAGATAACATTCTACAAGTCGTTAATAATAACGGTATTTATATTCTCAAGCCTTCACCTGAAGAATATCCTTATCTCGCTGAAAATGAACATGCAACCATGATGGTAATGCAACGGCTAAAATTTAGTATTCCACCTTTTGGTCTTTTTCGTTTTAAACAAGAAGACGGAAAACCAGAAGAATTTGCTTTTGTTATTAAGCGATATGATCGTATTGGTTCTGATGCAGTTCGATTACATCAAGAGCAATTAGATGGAGCAATGGAAATAAATGATAAATATGGATTTGTTGATGGTAAAAAAAACGTTAGCTATGAAACGGCTGCAAAATATTTAATTACCAATATAGATAGTAGTCTTAAAAGTAAACGAGACATTTTTCAACGTATAGTTTTCGCCTATGTTTTAGGAAATAATGATTATCACTTAAGAAATATGGGTATCATTTTACCTAATGACGCACCTCCATCGCTAGCTCCTATCTATGATTTTGTCAGTGTTGTTCCTTATCCATCTGCATTTACAGAATATCTTGCACTCCCATTACTTGCATTAGAAGAAAACAACGTAGGCATATCTCCGGGTCTAAATTCAAAATATGGTGAGTATATTGGACTCGATTTCATTCTACTGGCTGAAAATATTGGCATTAGCCTTAAACTAGCTCACAAATTAATACATAATATTATAAATAGTCACCAACTCATTATTGATACATATAATGAAAGCCATATGCCTGAAGAACATAGAAAATTAGTCTTAGCTTATGTAGCTAGAAGAATAAACTTACTCAAAATAACTACGCTATAGCAACAAAAATAAACGGCACTTACGTGCCGTTTTTTGTTTTAGCTAACCGACGTGATTACTTACTCAGAAAACAGATCTTGTAACCACTTTGGCGCGCCACTTTCATCGGTATCTTGCTGAACGGGTGTGCACAATCCATCTGGATTTGCTGTCCATACAGGCAATGTACGCACTCCACCGCCATAACAAGCAAAGTTACCTTGGGCATCAACCGACATTTCAGCGATATCTTCTGGTGCGGGTGGATTTAATTTCAGCGGTGCTTGATTCTCTAAATAGTTACGATACAGCAACAATGCCCCTGTTGAACCCGTTAAGTTTGTTGGGCCATTATTGTCGCGCCCCATCCATGAAATTGTCACTTCTTTGCCATCAATCCCCGCAAACCAACTATCGCGGAGATCGTTTGTCGTACCGGTTTTACCAGCAAGATTGTAATTACCAAATTTCGGTTTCAATACACGCCATGCGGTACCTGAGTTTACCACTTGTTGCATACCAAATAGCGTCATATAAGCCGCTTGAGGCGAAACGGTTGTTTCCGCTTGCGGATAGCTTTGATAAAGCACTGTACCATCTTGGGCAATAACAGAACGCAATGATGATAGTTTTGCACGATTACCTAAACTACCAATTGTTTGGAAAGTTTGAGCCACTTCCATTGGTGTTAAGTTTAATGCGCCTAATAGCATCGCGGGCACTTTTTCCAGATTTTCTGCTGGTGCACCTAAATTAATCCACGTTTGGATCACTCGATCTAAGCCGACTTCTAAACCAAGATTGACGGTAGGAACATTACGTGAGGTTGCTAATGCATCCACCAGCATTAATTTACCTTTATAACCGCGATCGTAGTTACGAGGTTGCCAAGGCTTACTACCCGGAATAGGCACTGAAATAGGTTCATCCGCAAGCCAAGTATTTAAACGAAAACGCTCCGGCTCACTTAATGCCGTCAGGTATGTGGCTGGTTTTGCCAACGAGCCAATAGAGCGACGAGCTGATAATGCACGGTTAAAGCCTGCATATTGTGGCTGAGAGCCACCGACTAACGCTCTCACTTCACCACTTAAGCGATCTACAACCACCATCGCCCCTTCAAGATCATTAATCTTACGTGTTTTGCGTAAATCAGCGACACCCACTTCAACCGCTTTTTCAGCCGCATCTTGCGAGACAGGATCTAATGTGGTGAAAATTTTCGTGCCCGATAAATCTTTAACTTTATCGCCTAGGGTTGTTTGTAACTCTTGGCGAACCAATTGCATAAAGGCAGGTTGAGGCGTTAACGCTTCACTGCGAGGCTTCACACCTAAAGGACGAGCACTAAGTACATTGTAAAGCTCTTGGTCGATTATCTCTTGGGTTTGCAGCAGTTTTAATACCACATTACGACGTTCTAGCGCAGCTTTAGGGTTACGCCATGGGTTATAGGCAGATGCACCTTTAACCATCCCCACTAAAAGCGCTTGCTGATCAAGGCTTAATTCATCAACAGGACGACCAAAATAATAAAGGCTAGCTAAAGGGAAGCCTCGAATTTGTTCATCGCCACTTTGACCTAAAAAAACCTCATTAAGATACAGCTCTAAAATGCGATCTTTGCTATAACTCGCATCCATAATGATCGCCATATAGGCTTCATTAAGTTTTCTTTTTAACGTTCTTTCGTTAGTCAAAAATAGGTTTTTCACTAACTGTTGCGTTAAGGTACTCCCACCTTGAACCGCTTTACCTGCTGTAAAATTCGCTAATACCGCACGGCCAATTGAATAAAAGCTAATACCGTCATGCTCATAGAAACGGCGATCTTCTGTGGCAATTAACGTATCCACTAATAATTGTGGGAATTTATCTCTCGCTAAGAATAAACGTTGCTCACCATTTGCAGATTGCATCATGGTAATTAACTTAGGATCAAGACGGAAGAAACCAAACTGCCGCTGATTATCCATGTTAGTAATACTAACCAGTGAATTCTGCTCAAAGGCTAATTTAGCTAAAATTTGTTCTTCTCGACCATCAGGAAAATCGAAAGGTCGGCGCAACATTTCAATCGCGTTACCTCTTACCACAAATTCGCCAGGACGCGTGATTTTGTTCACATTGCGGTATTGCATCCCCTCAAGTAAGCTCACCATCTCTTTTTGGCTATAATTCATGCCCGGTTCTAAATTCACAGTACGTCCGTAAACCGCAGCCGGTAATTCCCAAACATTGCCATCAAGGCGCTCTTTGATTTGAGAATGTAAATAAACGCCATAAATACCCATTAAAACCGCAACCACAATGGCGATTTTGACAAATAACCAAAACCAAGAACGACCTCTTTTGGTTTGTTTCACTGGTCTTTTCTTTCTACTCATGAACGATATCTCTCATTAAAACTCCTTTATCACAGGATAAAGAAGCCTAACATTGTCGCTATTTTTCTGTGTGATCCCACAAGAAAGCTCTCAAATACGAATAAAACTAGAGTAATATTCATTTATTGGCTATATTTTTTTACTCGCCGAGTCGGTGCCGTATTCGCGGGGTTATCAGGCCATAAATGCTTGGGATAACGCCCTTTCATCTCTTTTTGCACCTCTTTATAACTTCCCGCCCAAAATGTTGCCAAATCTTGTGTTTTTTGGATAGGTCGATGAGCCGGTGATAATAATTCCATTACAACAGGTAATTGACCGTTCGCTACAATAGGGCTTTGCTGTTCGCCATAAACCTCTTGAATACGAATCGCAATGACAGGCGGTAACGCCAAATCATAATTGATAATGACTTTTGTCCCTGTCGGCGCCAAATAATGCGTCGGAAATAAACGTTGAAGCAACTGATTTTCATGCCATGTTAGTTGGTTTTTAATAATCGTATTAATATCAATTTGTTGTAATGCTTTTAATGTCTGGATTTCTCCCAGTTCAGGCAAGAGCCATGTTTCTAAAGTTTCAAGTAACACGGTTTCTTCTAAATCAGGTAATAAGGCTTCTGGACACCATTTTTTCGCTAAAGAAAGGCGAATAAAAAGCTGTTGAGTCTCTTCGCTAAGTGCTAAAGCATTTAAACCGTTATCTCTCAGCCAATTCAATAATGCTTGTTGCATTTGCTGTTTATTGGGTTTGTCTAATTGGTGCTGACTTAAGGTTAATCGCCCTAATTGACGTTGTTGCCATGCAACTAACGTACCGCGTTTTTCATCCCATTCAACCGTGGTATTATTTTCAATAAGCTTAGGAAAGGTAGCTGATATTTCATCAATATCAATAGGCAAAGCTAATAAAATACGGACATCAGCATAATGTGCATTTTGTAGTAATAATGGCGCTAAGATCCACGGTGTATCACTCATTGAGTGCGCGTCATCCATCATGGCACCTTGTCCATTTACTAAACGAAAACGTCCTTGATTATCACGATTTTTAGCGATCCTATCAGAAAACCCAACCGCTAATAATGAGCCTAATAACGCTGGGCAAAACGCTCCTTTTCGATGTTGAGAAAGCTGTTTTTCACGTCGTGTCCAGAAGGTATTTTTCTGTTGAGTAATCCACTCTAGATTAATTTCTTGTCCTCTTGGAGGCTCTTCTAAAATGGCACATAGACGTGCGGCGGTAACAAGATGATTGTCACTTTGCTCATTCGCATAATCCAAAATCGCGGCTAATCGAGGCGCAATGCCCCATTGCGCCATGCGTGAACCTCGTGGTGTTAATCCACCTTGTTTATCTATCGCACCTAAACGATACAATAAATCTTTAGCGGCATGTAATGCTTGTGGTGTTGGTGTATCCAACCAACTCAACTGATTAATCTCACGACATCCCCACTGCAAGACAGAAAGCCATAACGGCGATAAGTCACTCGTTAAAATTTCGGGTATTTGATGAGAAGCAACGCGCTCTGCCTGTTCTTGGCTGATTAAATGCCAGCAAATACCGGCCTCAAGACGCCCTGCTCGCCCAGCTCTTTGTGTTTGTGATGATTGGCTAATGCGTTGACGTAATAAGCTAGTGACACCACTTTTCAAATCAAATTGAGCGCGTTTTTCAATGGCACTATCAAGGACTAAGCGAATACCTTCAATGGTTAGACTGGTTTCTGCAATATTGGTGGCGAGTACGATTTTTCGGTAACCTTTTTCTGTTGGCTCAATCGCTTTTTGTTGTTCTGTTAATGAAAGGGCGCCATAAAGTGGGAATAGCAAAATATTGTCATCTACTTTATCTTTTAGAATATCTGCAACGCGTACTATTTCTGCACTTCCTGGCAAGAATATCAACATAGAGCCGGTTTCTTGAACCAATAATCGCAATGCCATTGTGGCAATTTCTTGTTCAAAGGGTTGATGCGTATTGATTGGAGAATACACTCTTTCGACGGGATAACTGCGCCCTTGCGCACTGATCATGGGAGCATCGGGTAGCAGTGAGATAAGTTTTTGATTATCTAAGGTTGCGGACATAATCAAAACACGCAAATCATCACGTAATCCCCTCTGTACATCGAGCAAGAGTGCCAGCGCTAAATCAGCCTGTAAACTGCGTTCATGAAATTCATCTAAAATCACAAGGCTGACGCCAGCCAACTCCGGATCTTGCTGTAACATTCGGTTTAATACCCCTTCTGTTACCACTTCAAGTCGCGTTTTTGAGCTGACTTTACTTTCCGCTTTCATACGATAACCTACCGTATTGCCAACGTCTTCATTTAGCTGACTCGCTAAACGATAAGCAATACTTTTAGCCGCTATTCGCCTCGGCTCTAATAAAATTATTTTGCCATCAAAGCAATGTTGCTCCAGTAAATAGAGAGGAAGCGCCGTGGATTTACCTGCACCGGTGGGTGCATGAAGCAAAACTTGTGGGGATTGTTTTAACGCAGTAACGATTTTTTCTGTTACATCAAAGATTGGCAATAAATGCACACAGGCTCCATGGCTCATTAACTTTCTTGGCTAGGCATTGTAGCATTAGCGCTTTATTAAAGGTCGTATTTTCATCGGAGTTGTCATGAAATTTGAGCAACCGCTACAATCTGCCACTTTACTAAAACGATATAAGCGTTTTTTAGCAGACGTTGTTACCCCTAATGGAGAAGAATTCACGCTCCATTGCGCCAACACCGGTGCAATGACGGGATGTGCGACACCCGGTGATACCGTTTGGTACTCCACCTCTTCAAATGCAAAAAGAAAATATCCGCATAGTTGGGAACTGACTCAGACTCAAACTAAGGATTGGATTTGTGTAAATACCTTAAGAGCAAATGGGATTATTGCTGATGCAATTGAAGCGGGTGACATTCCAGAATTATCTGAGTATGACGAGATAAAACGAGAAGTGAAATACGGTAATGAGAACAGCCGTATTGACATTTTACTTAAATCAAATCATAAAGTTGACTGTTATATTGAAGTGAAATCAGTCACCTTACTCGACAACGGTATGGGCTATTTCCCAGATGCAAAGACAGAACGTGGTCAGAAACATCTGCGAGAGTTGACCGCTATCGCAAAATTGGGGTTAAGGGCTGTCTTATTCTACGCAGTTCCCCATACTGGCATTACGGAAGTGACTGTTGCTAAAGAGATTGACCCTAACTATGCTTCACTGCTAAAGGAAGCGATCGATGCAGGGGTTGAAATTTTGTGTTATCGCATCAATATTAGTGAATACAATTTAACAATTGGACAGCAATTACCTTTTATTTCAAATAGTTAATTGAAGTTCATGGTATTAGTTAAGCATTTTTTAACTAAAAAGGGCATTTACTTGCGTGCCTTCACACCATGAGAAAACTTATTAAAGGAATAATTGCTATCCTCGCGGGCATCTGCTATTTATAGCGCCCTATTTTTTCCCTTCCTGTTTTGAAGGTGGGGATTATTCAGAAATGCGTATGTAGGAGAAGCATTATGCAAGAAGGGCAAAAGCGTAAAACATCGTCCATGAGCATTCTCGCTATTGCTGGCGTTGAGCCATATCAGGAAAAAGCGGGCGAAGAGTACATGAACGAAGCCCAATTAGCGCATTTTAAGCTAATACTTGAATCTTGGCGCAATCAGCTCAGGGATGAAGTCAACCGCACCGTTACTCATATGCAAGATGAGGCGGCAAACTTCCCCGATCCCGTTGACCGTGCTGCACAAGAAGAAGAATTCAGTCTTGAGCTGCGTAACCGTGATCGTGAACGTAAACTCATTAAGAAAATCGAGAAGACACTGAAAAAAGTCGAAGATGATGACTTTGGTTTCTGTGAATCTTGTGGCGTGGAAATCGGTATTCGCCGTTTAGAAGCTCGCCCTACTGCCGATTTATGTATCGACTGTAAAACATTAGCTGAAATCCGTGAAAAGCAGATGGCTGGCTAATAATGAGCAAACGCCTCAGCCTAATACGTTGGGGCGTTAATCTGAATCTTTCGATGCACGAGATTACAGACTATATTGGGCGCTTTGCGCCATCGCCAACGGGTCAACTTCATTTTGGCTCATTGGTTACTGCACTTGGCAGTTATCTTCAAGCTCGCACGCATCATGGGCGTTGGCTTCTACGCATTGATGATATCGACCCTCAGAGAGAACCTCCCGGCACTGCATCCCAAATTATTCGCACATTAGAACATTATGGTTTGTTCTGGGATAAAGAAATCCTCTATCAATCGCAACGCCATGATGCTTACCGTGAAATTTTACACACACTTTGGAAAGAAGGTGTTTGCTACCACTGTCATTGTAGCCGTCATCGTTTACATGACTTAGGGGGCGTGTATGATAACCACTGTCGTCATCGCGAGTCGCTCACAAATAATGTGACACCTTTTGATAAAGAGAGTGCATGGAGGTTGATCCAACAGCATCCTGTTTATCATTTTGAAGATATCATTCAAGGTACGTATTATTCAAAGAGTACGTCTATCGTGTTAGAAGATATGATTATTCACAGAAAAGATAACTTATTTGCGTATAATCTAGTGACGGTGATTGATGATAATTATCAGGGTGTAACCGAAGTTGTTAGAGGTGCTGATCTACTTGATCCCACATTGCGACAAATCAGTTTACATAAACAACTGAATTTACCTATTCCACGTTATGCTCATTTACCTTTAGCAATAAATCATGACGGTAATAAATTATCAAAACAAAATCACGCACATGCGTTGCCAGATACTGATCCAAGACCCGTCATTATCGATGCTTTACGCTTTCTTAATCAGCCTATTATTGCGGGTTGGCAAGATTATTCGTTAGCATCATTGTTAGAGATTGCGATAGCGCAGTGGTCACCTTCTGAGATTTTAAAACAAAATCATCAGCAACAAGGGTATGAATAAACCACACAAAGCATTCTCAAAAAATGTTCAGTAGGCTATGATTAGCCGCTTAATTTTTTTAATTATTAGAATTTATTATTCGAGGTGTCATATTTTTAATCGAGTAGCACATTTCTGCCGTAATCTGCTAGGACGACAAACAACGTCATCAGACACACAACCGGTAGCGAGTGAAAGGCCAGTCACTGCATCTGACCGACCAATACAAGAAACACAGAAACCTGTGCGTCGGCGTCCTGCTATATCCGCAGACCGTCCCCGTAAAAAAAAGAGTAATAAAGAAAAGGCGAACGGGAGTGATTTGCCAATGACTGTGATCCCAAGAGATCAACACCCAATTTCACGTAAAGACATCAGTGATAATGCATTAAAAGTGCTTTATCGCCTAAATAACTCTGGCTTTCAGGCTTATTTAGTTGGTGGTGGTGTCCGTGACTTATTACTGGGAAAAAAACCAAAAGATTTTGATATTGCCACTAATGCAACACCTGAAGATGTCCGTCGATTATTCCGCAATAGCCGTTTAGTCGGTCGTCGTTTCCGTCTTGCTCATATTATGTTTGGCCCTGAAGTGATTGAAGTTGCAACGTTCCGTGGCTCTCATGAAGATCATGAAGTTTCAGACAACAACCAATCCCAGCAAGCACAAAGCGGCATGTTACTGCGCGACAATATTTTTGGCTCAATTGAAGAAGATGCCATTCGTCGTGACTTTACATTAAACAGCCTCTATTACGGTGTTGATGATTTTGCTGTACGTGATTATGTTGGCGGTTTAGCGGATCTGAAAGCGGGAATTATTCGCTTAATTGGCGATCCTGAAACCCGCTATCGCGAAGATCCCGTCAGAATGCTTAGAGCCATTCGCTTTGCGAGCAAATTGGATATGCAAATTGCGCCAGAAACTGCAGAGCCCATTGGCAGACTAGCCCCCCTATTACGTAATATTCCATCAGCGCGTCTTTTTGAAGAGTCGCTAAAATTATTACAAACAGGGCAAGGCTACAAAACTTACAAGTTAATGTGCCGTCATCAATTACTTGAGCCACTGTTTCCGCTGATTGCTTCTAAAATGACAGAGCAACATGATACGCCGATGGAGAGAATGTTAGCTCAAGTTCTCAAAAACACGGACTATCGCATCAATAAAGAGATGCGAGTCAATCCAGCGTTCTTATTTGCGGCGATGCTGTGGTATCCATTAATTGAACATGCCGAAAAATTAGTCCAAGAAAGTGGCCTTTCTTACTATGACTCTTTCGCTATGGCGATGAACGATATTTTAGATGAGCAATGCCGTACTATTGCGATACCAAAACGCATTACCACAACAATGCGTGATATCTGGCAATTACAGCAACGTTTACCTAAACGCCAAGGTCGTCGTGCAAATAAATTACTTGAGCACCCTAAATTCCGTGCAGCGTTCGATTTACTGGAATTACGTGCCAATGTACAACGCAATCCAGAGCTTGAAGCGTTAGCAAGTTGGTGGGCTGATTTCCAAGCCTCTAACAATACCCAACAACGCTCAATGGTTTCTGAATTAGGCCAAGCACCGGTTCGCAGACGTCCGCGTCCACGAAAACGCCCTCGTCACCCAAGTGCAAAACCAGCCTCTAGACAAGAGAGTACCAATGAATAAACAGAAAAATCGTGTTTATATCATTTTGGGAAGTAATTTGGATTCACCTGAAAATCAGGTGAATTCAGCGATTAAGGCAATCAGTGAGATCCCACAAACCACATTGATTGCACAATCATCTTGGTATCGTACTCGCCCAATGGGACCACAAGATCAGCCTGATTACCTTAATGTCGCTGTTGCGGTTGATACAACATTAGCAGCAGAAGAGTTGCTTGATAACACACAAGCGATTGAATTAGCGCAAGGTCGTGTTAGAAAAGAAGGTCATCGTTGGGGACCAAGAACGCTTGATCTTGATATTATGTTATTTGGTAATGACGTGATCCAAACCGAGCGATTAACCGTACCTCATTATGGGCTTAAAGTCCGTGAATTTATGCTTTATCCATTAGCTGAATTAGCCCCCGACCTTCGCTTTCCTGATGGCGAATTATTAGCAGATAGATTGGCGTTAGTGCCTGAAAATGGCATGGAAAAGTGGTAATTTCACACTAATACGCCCTTAACGCTAAAGGTTGATACTGTAAAAAATTTAAACAGTATCAGCCTGTCTCTCCTTTTTTGCTTCCCTGCTATTTTTCAACTTCGCCGTTTCTCCTCAACCTTTAAACTCTTCTATATTTATTTTTAATATATAACTCACTGATAAATATAAATACAAATTATCATTTCTTATTTTTTATCGCTCATTTTATTACTTTTTCTTCGTTTTTAGTCCTTAAATGCTACAATCGAAAGCGGCTTTATTTTGATAATCTAATATTTTCTTTAATAAACAAACGATTATGTGAAGTAATTAATTTTATCTGCACACAAAAAATGACAATGATGGAGTTTGTTACAATGAAACCCACTACGCTTTCAACGCTAAACCGCTATAAGCAAGAAAAGAAAAAATTCGCCACTATCACTGCTTATGATTCAAGTTTTGCTCGCCTTTTTGCACAAGAAGGTATTGAAGCCATGCTGATTGGTGATTCTTTAGGAATGACACTACAAGGCCATAACAGCACGTTACCTGTTACGGTTGAGCAAATTGCCTATCACACCCGTTGTGTCAGAGCGGGTGCACCCAATGCCTTCTTAATTGCCGATATGCCCTTTATGTCTTATTCAACCCCCGAGCAAGCTTGTCTTAATGCCGGTATTTTGATGCAGGCAGGGGCCAATATGGTCAAAATTGAAGGCGGTCGCTGGCTAATTCCAACTGTAAAAATGCTGACTGAACGTGCGGTTCCTGTCTGTATTCATTTAGGGTTAACACCTCAGTCAGTCAATGTTTTCGGTGGCTATAAAGTCCAAGGTAGAGAACTTGCAGCAGCAGAAGAATTAAAACAAGATGCTATCGCCCTTGAAAATGCGGGTGCTCAACTGGCGGTTTTAGAATGCGTACCCGTTTCATTAGCGAAAACAATCACTGACGTACTCACTATGCCTGTCATTGGCATTGGGGCAGGAAATGTCACTGATGGACAAATTCTTGTTATGCATGATTTATTAGGCTTAACACCTCAAGCGCCTAAATTTTCAAAAGATTTTTTACAAGAAGCGGGTTCATTAAAAGGTGCTGTCAGCCTTTATGTTCAACAAGTTGAACAAGGCCTGTTTCCCGAAGAAAAACATTCATTTAACTGATTTATTATCATAATTATCAATATTGTTTAAAGGAGTCACGCCGTGCTAATTATTGAAACGACGCTTATCTTACGCAGAGAAATCAAGCGATTAAAGCAAGAAGGTAAACGCATTGCATTGGTTCCAACCATGGGTAATCTTCATGAAGGCCACCTAAAATTAATTGAAGAAGCCCGTCTTCATGCTGATGTGGTGATCACCTCTATTTTTGTTAACCCACTTCAATTTGATAGAGAAGCGGATTTAGCCAATTATCCTCGCACCTTACAAGAAGATTGCGAATTATTGCGTGATAAACAGGTCGATATTATCTTTGCACCGTCAGCGAAAGAGATGTATCCACACGGTATGGAAAATCAAACCACGGTTGATGTGCCTGTATTATCTACCGTATTAGAAGGAGCAAGCCGTCCTGGGCATTTCCGTGGTGTCACTACCGTTGTCAGTAAGCTTTTTAACCTAGTGCAACCTGATGTTGCGATGTTTGGTGAAAAAGACTTCCAACAACTGCAAATTATCAAAAAGATGGTAAGCGATTTATGTATGGATATCAGCATCGTTCCTGTTGCTATCGTACGTGACAACAATGGGTTAGCGCTCAGTTCGCGTAATCGCCTATTGTCTGACAGTGAAAAACAACAAGCCCCTGCACTTTATCAAGCGATGCAAGAAATTGCAGAGCAATTAAAGTCGGGTAATCATGATGTTAATCAGCTACTGCAAAATGCAAAAAACACCTTAGAACAGCAAGGTTTCCGTGCTGATGAGTGTTTTATTTGTGACGCGGATACTCTAAGCCCTCTTAATGAAGAGAGCCGACGCGCTGTCATTCTAATGGCTGCATGGCTGGGAAATACACGTTTAATTGATAACCAACAAGTTAACCTTGTTTGATCTTCATTATTAGAAAATAAGGAAACACGACAATGCTACGCACAATGTTACAAGGCAAGCTTCATCGCGTAAAAGTCACGCAAGCCGATCTTCATTATGAAGGCTCTTGCGCTATTGATCTGGATTTTATGGATGCGGCAGGCATTCTTGAAAATGAAGCGATCGATATTTATAACGTTGACAATGGTGAACGCTTTTCAACTTATGCTATTTGTGCAGAAAGAGGTTCACGAATTATTTCCGTCAATGGTGCAGCCGCACGTAAAGCCGCTGTCGGTGATCGCTTGATTATTTGCTCTTATGTGCAGATCCCTGATAGCGATGCGCGTAGCCATAAACCTAACATTGCTTATTTTGAAGATGACAATGAAATGAAGCGCATTGCCAAAGCTGTACCTGTACAAGTTGCTTAATCAATAAGATATTGCCCACTTCCCATAGGCAGAGGTTCCCTGCCTATGGGAAACAATTAACAAGAACAATAAATAACCTATTGTTATTATTTGCGTGTCACGATTCACCTTGATAAAAACGAGATATAAGGTTCAAAACCAAGTTTCTTCTCCATTTTTCCTCGCTTATCTTTCAGTAGCTTGTTATAAATCATATAAGTATTGTCTGACTACTCTCTGACTAATAAAAAATTATGATAAAAGTTGCTTTAGTAGATGATCACATTGTTGTGCGTTCTGGTTTTGCACAACTCCTATTACCCTATAAGACTGACGAACGAGTATTCACACTGCCACCCGAGACATCCCGTATATAACTGACTTAGCAAGCAACTAATAAAACAGATGAAATAATACATAATAACAAATACGTTAAATTTCTTTTTTTCATGCACACTCCTTGTGTTGTTGTGAATGAATACCTGTCGTTCATCCTTGAGTAACGGGTATTCGCCTTCATTTCATCCCTGACAATAGTGGTAATTAAGACATTTTTAACGTAACAATAAATGCTGTATATCCGGCAGCTTCATCATCCCTGATATTTTCAATGGCCAGCTTATTATTTTCAGCAAGTTTTGATTGATAATCATCTGGATTGTTATATGTCCATGAAGTAGCTCCGTCGGGACGAAAGCCAGGATTCAACCAGTGACCAGCATCAACGCCTAAAATCCACAGGTTACGTTTAGCTGCCTCCTGACATACTTCAATTGCTGCTTTTGGTGATAATTTCATTATTGCATTACCACCAAGTTCAAAGAATGCTTTTCCGTTATCAAAAAAACCTCTTGGATTTGTTTCCATTATTTCCCCTCCCATTGAATTCGTGAATCATCAGCCCAGTTAGGGTCTTTTTTATCACTGACCTGAACCACTTCACCAGTACGGTCATTCACCACCACATACTCTCCAGGTTCACCATATACGGTCGCTGGATCATTACGTCCAAGATAATCTGGTGGTGTTTTTTTCGGACTACGCTTATCAACTGATTTTCCTGAAGCACCCTTGGCAACCGCGTCTTTAATATCCTGCTCAGTCCAACCACGCCCCCTTATCTGATCTTTAATTTTTCCATCAATTTTAATTTCGGAAGAATTGTCTTTTTTCCCTGTCGATAAATAGATCGGCTTTATCCCTGATTCCCACGGAAAAACCAAAATAACTGGCTCTCGTGATGCTGACTGTCTTTTTTCATTTTCAGTGAAAAAAGTGGGCGCTTCTAACGGTAATTGATTAAACCGTGGAATATCATACACTCCCCCTGAGATATACTTATGCTTTTCCGGTTGAGGTAAAGCCACACCCGTTAATATCCCCGCACTCCCAATTTGAACTATTTGTTCCTGTTTTTCATTCGGTAACGTATACGCAAAAATACCTTTTTGTATTGTTTTTCGTGCTTCCACCACGCGTGTTTTAACTGGAATATCCGTTTTCACGAGTTCAATTTGTTTTGCCCCATTCAGCGATTTTTCAATAACAACGGCTGACGTGTTGATCGTTCCTTTCTGTTTCGCTATTTCTCTTAACTGGGTTTCTTTTGGAATATTTAATGCCTTGCCTTCCGTAGTCAGTACAGTTTCCCTATTTTTAGGGTATTCGTGATAAATAATAGCAGGATAACGATCACTACCTACTCCAACTGGAGGAGAATACAACATCAGCCCGGCCCCTAAACCAAGCGCACGACCTAGAATTGCACCTAAAGTCTCTGCTGCTGTCGTTGTATTCGCAGTGGTTAACGTTGGCGAAAAAACAGCAACAGGTGCGAGTGCCCCTTTATTAAGTGTTTTTCCTGGAATAAGTATCGATTATGCGGAGGTAATAGCCGAATTTAAATCTGAGGGGAGTGGTTTATTGATAAAATTCCCCTGAGTGAAATGTGTAATCGAATCAAAAGTGTCAATGGTTTTTTTTAATGCCAATCTCTGCATACCAAGAAATTGAGCATAACGTTGCATGAAGATTTTATTTGCTTTAGCGATATCCCCCGAATGATAAAGATCCATCATCTCTTTACAATGTTTATCCTTCGTCAGAAATATACAATCCATTTTTCCACATACAGGACAAATATTTCTTTCCATCAAATCTTTGCCTTTGATGAAGGGTAAGTTCTTTTCACCCATAATAATTTCCTTATTGAATTAAATTCCGTTTATACGACTCTATTCACATACAGTATTTATAACACTAAGCCGCACCATTCATTAAGTCAAAAACTTCAAATGAGTTTAATTATTCATTAAATATCAATGTATTAATAATATTTAATGTACTTACCATCAAAAAAGAGAGATAAAAAATAGTAGGAATGAAAGGGGGGATTTAAAAGTAAGAGAAGAGCTACAAACTTTGCTATTACAAGTCAATGCCACACAGCTTCAACCTAATGTAGGCGACAGCTACTATCTGCAAATCCATCCTTATGGCATGTTTATTTTAGAATAAATAGTTTCACCCTATTTTCTCATTTATCTTCAAGGCGTCGTTATGACGCCTTTTTCATACCCTCATTTCCCATCTTCTCAATTTATTTTTTATTATTAAATTACAAATACTTATAAGATTTTTATTATTTTTAAAAAATCATTACTTGCTAATGATAATTATACTTACTTACAATACTTACAAAATGTTACATTATAACATTACTTAAAAGGGAGGATGAATGGTATGAAAAAATCTATTTTTAGTTATACAACACTTTTTATTTCAATAAGTTACTCTTTATTTGCAAATGCAAGCCCTGCAATAAAATCAAAAGAAAATCAGACTAATGAGGTATTAAAAGTCTATTCAACACCTTTACATACACCACAAGAAAAAATGGCAATACCCGTTGCCGTTTTGACACAAGAAGATCTACGCACTAATCGTAGTGCCTCAATTGCTGAAACTTTGACATCTCTGCCAAGTTTTCACGCCAGCTTTTTTGGTGGCGGTTCGGTACATCCGGTTATTCGGGGAATGTCAGGAAATCGAGTCAAGGTATTACACAGTGGTAGTGATCTTATGGATGTTTCATCTATTGGTGCCGATCACGCGATCACTAGTGAACCCTTTTTAAGCCAGCGTATTGAAGTGTTAAAAGGGCCTGCAACATTACTTTATGGAGGCGGTTCAATAGGTGGTGCAATTAACGTTATTGATAGCAAAATTCCTATGTCAGTACCTGAAAAAGGCTACGAGGGCGAATTACAGTATCAATACGATTCCGTTTCTAAGGGAAATACAGGATCAATCGGATTAACATTAGGAGAAGATAATTTAGCTCTGCGCCTTGAAGGTACTAAGCGTTATCAAAGTGATTACAAACAGCCAGCACCTTTGCATCAAGGAGAACCTAGCCGTTTAACCGGATCTTATCAAGATAACCAATCGGCAAATATCGGTGCATCTTGGATCTTAAATGATGGCTATATTGGCATTGGCTATGGTGAACAACATCGCCGATATGGATTACCCGGCCATACGCATTTTCATGATCATGAAGAGGAACACCACCATCACGCCCCAATTCGCCCTCCGTTAATCGGTCATCATCATCATGATCACAATCATGAATACCCTGATGAACAACATCAACATGGTATTCCTTATATTATTATGGATAGCAAACGATGGGATCTTCGTGGTGAAAAAAACAATCCATTTACTGGTATTGAATCAATACGTTTCAGTGCGGCCAGAACCGATTATCATCATGATGAAAAAGAAGGAAATGAAGTCAGCACCTCATTCAAAAACAAAGGAGATGAATTAAGACTGACATTTACACATCAACCTATTTGGGGTTGGCATGGTGTTATTGGTGGGCAATTTAATCAGCGTGATTTTAGCGCTCAAGGAGAAGAAGCCTATATACCGTCAACAAAAACAAAAAATCACTCACTCTTTTTATTAGAAGAATACCAATTAGGTGATTTTCGCTATGAATTAGGATTTCGCCAAGAGTGGCAATCACTGTTAAATAGAGAAACTCAAAAAAACAATAAGCAGAGTGCATCTTCTATTTCTGCTGGATTAGCATGGAATTTTACACAAGACTATTTTTTAAATTTATCACTCTCACACACGAAAAGATTACCAGTTGCAGAAGAGCTTTACGCGAATGGTGTTCATGCTGCAAGCCGAACGATTGAAAAAGGCGATCCTAATTTAACCGCAGAGGCTGCAAATAATATTGATATTGGAATAACTAAAGTAACAGGTGATATTCAATTCAATATGAGTGCCTATTATAACCGTATTAATAATTATATTTACGGTCAGTTTACCGGGGCTGAATTAAATAATGGCTATCGATCATTACAATATGTTCAAAATGATGCGCAGTTTAAAGGTATAGAAGGAAATATTGATTATTACTATAACCAAGATAGTTTAATTGGTATTTCTGGTGATTATGTCAGAGCAAATTTACTACACAATAAGGGAAACATACCAAGAATACCACCTTACCGATTAAGTACTTATCTTAAACACCACTTAACAGAAAACCTAAGTGGGCAAATTCGTATTGACCATTTTGGAAAACAAACCAAAACAGCCGAATATGAAACATCAACCGCATCTTATAATACAGTCAGTTTAGGCAGTGAATATAACGGCTATTTAGACCAACTTGATTATACCTTGTATGCCAAAATTAATAATATCTTTGATGCAAAAGGAAAAGACAGCACCTCTTATATTAAAGATGAAATGTATTTACCAGGTCGTAATATTATCTTAGGCGCTACTCTTACATTCTAATATAAATATCATGAAAAAAAGTAAACTCTCTATTATTTTACTTATGCTTTTGTCGTCTCCTTTATATGGAAAAGAGAATAATCAAGATAAAAGCCAAGGAAAAGAAACATCAAACGATGTTATTACTGTTAAAGCAACATCAATAAAAAACAAAGAGACATTCTCCTCTTTATTACTCAATAATCGAGAAGAGATAAAAGGAAAACAACTTGAACAAATAAAAACAAATACGATTGGTAACACCGTTGCAAAAGTTGCTGGCGTACAAACTGAAGGCTTTGGCCCTAATGCTGCAAGGCCTGTTATTCGAAGTTTATCAGGAAATCGAGTGGGCATTTTAGTCAATAATCTACCCATCAATGATGTTTCATTTATTAGTGGAAATATGCCGATCCCCATTGATATGAATAGAATTAATGAAATATCGATTAGCAAAAACTCTGAAGCACTCTTTTATGGTGGTAGTACAAGCGGTGGCGCTATTCATTTGTGGGATGACCGAATAATGACAGAGTTGCCTGAAAAAGCGATTTCAGGTGCCGTGACTTTTAATGGAAGTACCAATAACGGTAATGGGGGTTCTGCAAATATTAAACTCAGCGATGAAGAAAACTGGATTTTTAATATTTCGGGTGCCACTAAACGCGTCTCTCGATATAAAATTCCAACACGCTCTAAAGTGGGGGATTGCTATAGCTATCAACAGCTAAAAAACCATTTTGCATTACGTGATCAATGCCAAGTGGATATGAAAGTGTTTACTAGCCGTAATCCTGAAGCTTATCCTTACATTAGTGAGTTTTGGAAAAAATATAAGGTTGAATATGAGCTAAGTGAAGACGATAAATATACCTTTAAAGATAAAGATTATTTTTCAGGTATTGGCTATGTCGATAACGAACCCAATTCACAATATAAACCAGGTAGTCCCACCTCTATTGAACATGTGACTCCGCCTAAACATTATGTTGAAAATAACAATAAAGAGATCCCAAATAGCTTCTTAAAAAGTCAAAGTGGCAATGCATCTCTTTCTTATATTAGAGATGAAGGCTATATAGGTTTATCTGTTACTGATTTTCAGACTTCTTACGGTGTACCGGGTTATGCTTATCTCACCACAAAAACAAGTCGAGAAATGTATAAACCTGTTTCGGTTTCAAATCATAATCGGCGAATAGATATACAAGGAAAACATTATCACTTAACACCTTTTTTAAGAGACAGTGCTTTTTATTACTCTTATTCTGAATCGAAAGATGAAGAATTAGTGGGACAAATTGCATCATCAGTATTTGAAACCCAAAATCACCAACTAGCATTAGAAACGGCACATGCTCCGCTCTTTAATCGGTTAAATGGTGCTATTGGCGTTAACGGTAATTATCGTGATCTGAAAACGTCTGGTTATGATGCTTATTTACCCAGTGTATTAACCAAAGAGTACGGAATATATTGGGTGGAATCGCTAAATTTATCTCCTTTTGAGCTCACTGCTGGATACCGTAAAGGTTATACTCAACATCATCTCAATATTCCAGCGAATTATAATAGTGGTAGAGGGCAAGGTTCTAATTTACAAAACCGTCATTTTGATACAAGTGCAAATACACTCGCCTTATCTTTTACACCAATTGATGAATGGACATTAAAACTACAACAGAATATTTCTTATCGAGCACCAGAAATTAATGAACTTTATACACATGACCCTCATTATGCTTATTTAATTGAAGAACAAGGAAACAGTAAATTTAATACCGAAAAAAGTAAAAGTATTGAGTTATCATCTGTTATTGAGATTGGCAATTTCTCTAATAAACTTAATTTGTATAAAACAGACTACAGTGATTTTAAATTTAGACGATTAACAGGCGTCAGTCGTGGTGGCGTTACTGTTATGGAGTGGGATAAAACTGACCTCGAAACAAAAGGATTAGAATACGAATTTAAGTATTTATATGAAATGCCTCACGATCATAATCTTACATTTACACTATTCGGGGATTTTGTCGAAAATAAAAGTAAAAGGAAGCTATTTATTGCAGGTAATTATTTACCAAACTTACCTAATGAAAAACATGGTATTAGCATTAATTATCAGCATGGCGAATTAACCGCATTTAGTAGCGCAACTTACTATAAAAAACAGAAAGAGAGTGGTGGATTAATGTATGGTGGAGACATTACCTTCCCTTCCTATACTTTAGTCGATGCAGGCATGGGTAAAAAATATCATCTTGATAAGTTAGATATTTCCGTTGATTTTATTATTAATAATCTCACTAATACTGAAGCAAGGCCTGCATCTTCTCAATTAAAATATTTAGCCCCATTACCGGGTCGAAACTATGGGGTAAATATTAAAATTGATTTTTAATATCTTCTGATTTAGCAAGATATAAAGTAAGCGAGGCACCCAATGGGTGCCTCTTTTTTTATAATAATACTACGACATTTTCCCCTGGTGTGACATCCTGGTGTGAATGTTTGATGTAACACTTGGCATAACACATGACTACGCTATTATTGTTTTAGATAACGATTAGAGATACTTGTACTACCCCCTTTATTTTTTGAGGGGCTATCAGAACAAAAGCTGATAGCACCCTTTCTATACTCTATTTTCCTTGAGCGAGATATTTTTGCATTTCATCTGCTGGAACCATACCACCACCCGTTGCCCATACTAAATGCGTTGCATTTTGCATTTTTTGACTGTCTAGTGATAAACCTTGCAGATAATCTTTAGCTTGAGTGACATGTACAGCACCTACCATTCCTGCTAAAGCCGAAGGTTCTAACTTAATCCCTTCTTCTTTATTTAATAAACTGAGTAAGTCATAAAGCACTTGATCATCAATAGTATAATAACCATCAATTAAGCGCTCCATTGCTCGACCAACAAAGCCTGATGCACGACCAACAGCAAGACCGTCAGCAGCCGTTACGTTATCGATACCAATCTCTTGTACAGAGATGCCCTCATGTAATTGAGTATAAACACCCAATAACATACAAGGTGAATGCGTTGGCTCTGCAAATAAGCAATGTACTGCATCACCAAATGCCAGTTTTAGCCCAAAAGCAACACCACCAGGGCCGCCACCAACACCACAAGGCAGATAAACAAACAGAGGATGTTCACTGTCAACACGAACACCTTGTTCTTCAAATTGGCGTTTTAAACGTAATCCCGCTACCGCATAACCCAAGAATAATGTTTTTGAGTTTTCATCATCGATAAAGAAACAGTTAGGATCTTTCTCTGCTTCTTTGCGACCTTCTTCTACCGCAATACTGTAATCTTGTTCATATTCAACAACATTAACGCCATGAGATCGTAATTTATCTTTCTTCCACTGACGTGCATCAGCAGACATATGAACACTCACGCTAAAGCCTAATTTCGCACTCATGATCCCAATAGACATACCTAAGTTGCCTGTTGAGCCTACCGCGATACTATATTGGCTAAAGAATTCACGAAATTTGTCAGAAAATAATTTTTCATAATTATCATCTGTACTTAATAATCCCGCATTAATCGCCAATTTCTCAGCATGAGTCAGTACTTCATAAATCCCACCACGCGCTTTAATTGAACCTGAAATAGGTAGATGACTATCCTTTTTCAAACGCAATTGACCGCTAATGGATGTGTTATAACGCTTTTCAAGAGCAACTTTCATCTTAGGGATATCAACCACGTCTGATTCGATAATTCCTTGAGTCACAGCTGTTTCTGGAAATGCTTTAGCTAAATAAGGTGCAAAACGTTGTAGTCGTGCTTGTGCGTCAATTACGTCATCTTGCGTTAAACCAACATATGGAAGTCCCTGGTCAGTGGTGGTCACTTTTGGGTTAAACCAAACCACTTCTTTTAAATCCACTAAGTCACGAACTAGTGGAAAATGACTTATTAATTTATTTATATCTATATGGCTCATAGTCGTTCTCTTTTATATGACAAAAGAAAGCATAAATGTACCGCCTAATGCGACAAAGGAGGCAATAAAGGTCGCGACACTGTAAAAACGAAAAGTTTCACTTAAAGTTGCATTACAATACTGTTTCACTAACCAAAACAGTGAGTCTGTGACGATGGTACAACCAATAGCACCTGAACCAATTGCTAATGTAATGATTTCAGGGCTAATGTCTGGGTATAAAGGCATTAATGGTGCAACAATTGCAGTAGCGCCCATCATTGCAACAGTCGCAGAACCAACGGCGGCATGAAGAATAATGGCGACTAACCAAGCCAATAAAATAGGATGCATATCTAAATTAGAAAGAATTAACGCTAAAGATTCACTTAGACCACTGCCTTTTAAAATGCCATTAAAAGCACCGCCCGCACCAATAATTAATAAGATATTGGCAATAGAGCTAAAGCTATCTTCTGTTTTCTTCAATAAAGTATTCATGCCCATATTACGGCGAATACCTAATACATAATAAGCAACAAAGGCAGCAATAAACATCGCAGTAATTGGGTTACCAATAAACTGTAATGCGGTATAAATTGATGTGCCTTTAGTCATATTTAATTCTGCTGCTGTTTTTATCAGCATCAGAACAATAGGTAATAATACAGTAAATAGTGTGGCACCTAATGAAGGCAAATCTTTTTCTTCACGAATTTCCATATCAGAAAATTCTTCAGGTACCGTTTTAAATGGTAAGCGCTCGCCTAACATTTTTAAGAATAAAGGCCCCCCCACTAAAGATGCAACTAAACCAACGGCAAGGCCTGCAACAATAACGGTTCCCATATCTGCCCCTAATTCATTAGTTACGAATAATGCAGCAGGATGAGGAGGAACAATACAGTGAACAGCCATTAATGCTGTACATAATGGAATAGCTAATTTTAATAATGAAGTATTTGTTTTTTTCGCAATTGAGAAAGCAAGAGGAATAAGTAATACCACACCCACTTCAACAAAGAGTGTAATACCACAAATAAGACCAACCAATACCATAATAACGTCTGGAGATAACCAACGGCATTTTTGCAATGTAATACCGATGCGTTCTGCGGCACCTGATATTTCCATCATCTTACCAAGAATAGTTCCTAAACCGATAATTGCTGCTAAAAATCCTAACGTACCACCAATACCGTTTTCAATCGCATTTACCATTTCTAAAGGATTCATCTTCATTGCAGTACCCACAAAGAAGCTTGCCAATAGTAAGGCTAAAAACGGGTGAAACTTAAATTTTATTATAGTAAAAACAATGAGCAAGATACTAATTATAAGAGTACCTAGCACCCATAACGTTGAATCCATATATCCATCCCAAATATTTTATTTATTGTTAATCATATTGAATATTAATCATTCGGCACTTACAAATGATGAAAATTTACACTAAGATGAACTCTATTAACTCAAATAAGTGATCTAATACACAAATAATCACATTATGATGAGTAGTGGCATG
The DNA here is from genome assembly GCF_002607735.1 of Proteus alimentorum. Taxonomy (GTDB): domain Bacteria; phylum Pseudomonadota; class Gammaproteobacteria; order Enterobacterales; family Enterobacteriaceae; genus Proteus; species Proteus alimentorum. The sequence goes on along the minus strand of NZ_NBVR01000018.1, from coordinate 387,073 downwards.
GTATTTCATCTTAACATTACCTTGATTGTTAACCTACGTTACTATTAGTAAAAAAACGAGAATAAAAGAATGTTTGAATCTTCTAGCGTGATTTTAAGAAATAAACGATTATCCAGTTATCAATTAGCAAGACTTCACACTTTTGAAGCAACTGGTCGCCATCTTTCATTTGCTTTAGCAGCAGAAGAACTGTCATTAACGCCCAGTGCCATTAGCCACCGTATTAATACATTAGAAGAAGAGTTGGGCATTAAGCTATTTAACCGCTTTCATCGCCGAATAGAGTTAACAGAAGAAGGTGAACGAATTTATTGGGCGCTTAAAAAAACGCTAGAAGATATTAACCAAGAAATTTTAGATATTCATAATCAAGAAGTCTCAGGTATTCTCACCGTTTATTCACGACCATCTATTGCCCAATGTTGGTTAGTTCCTCGTATTTCAGATTTTACTGAACGTTACCCATCGATTGAATTAAATCTACTCACAGGAAATGATGATATTAACTTTCGAGGTTATGGTATTGATCTCGCAATTTATTTCGATGATAAGCAACTGCAAAACCTTTATTGTGAAGATTTAATTTCAGAATCTATTATTCCTGTGTGTAGTCCTGAATACGCGAAAAAACATGAGCTTATTGGTAATATTCATCATCTTTCTAATTGCACATTGCTACATGATAGGCAAGCTTGGAGTAATAACTCGGATTTCGACGAATGGCGAGCTTGGGGTGAATATATGGGACTTTCGCTTTTTCCTAATCGTAGCAATATCTGTTTTGACCGCTCTGATCTTGCGGTTATTGCTGCGGTTAACCACTCGGGAGTGGCGATGGGAAGAAAGCGTTTAGTGCAAAAACAACTGGCGAATAAAGAATTAATTATCCCTTTTGATAATAGTGAGCTTTTTTGTGCTCAGCGTTATTACCTTGTCACTCGAAATGAAAAAAATAATGCTAAAGTACAGCTTTTCATTCAGTGGCTGAAAAAACAAATCAAGGAAAGCATGTAATTTTTTAAGGAAAATCCGATGAAAGAAATGACATTCACGACAAAACAACTTATTGCAATTGCAGAATATGCAGGTTTAATCGTCGCAAATAAAGAACATATCACTGAGAATAAACGTTATATCTTAGTTGACTTATTGGATGTGCAAACAGAAGAAGGCCTCTATTATGGGCCAGCAGTGCTTGAGTTTAGTCATGCTCATCGTAAAGCACGCATTTTAGAATTTGGCGATGAAGGCTATCAACGCGCTCAAGCGCGTGAAAAACAAATTCAGGACTATAAAAATAATCAAAAAGTCCAAGCGCCTGATACCTACCAACCACCTATTCATCGCTATAGTCACTACTCGGATTTTCAAATAAACCTAACCGCTATCTATCGTCGTTATGGTTATGAAATCGAATTTGATACAGAAACCGAAAAAGTTTGGAGCTCCTTAGATCCTGATGGCGCGATATTTGATTTACTCAAAAATGCTGATGATGCACTCTCTTTATTAGAAGATTGCGAAATGTCATGCTCTTATCATCAAGAAAATAAAGTATGGTCTGTCACTTCAATAGAAAAAGATACCGTTGAACATAGATCTTTAAATCGTGCCGTGGCTGAATGTTTTTTATTAATGACGGATCATTATGCCGATGATTGGCCTAATATTGAAAACATTCTTTATTAAAATAAACCCGCCTAATTGGCGGGTCTATTATTTATTAATTCTAAACGTCTATGATCTTATTTAGCTAAAAAGTGTTTATCTTCAATCACAATTAAGGGTTCAATATCACTCTCTTTTTTAATCACTAGCGTTGGATCTGAACGTAAACAACAACCACCATAATGCCCCCCCACAGTAAAGGTGCAAACTTGGATATAGCGATTTGCCACTTTTGGTAAACACCATAATTCTTGGTAAATATTTTCTTGATGATCAAATTGACCATGGGTTTCATCTAACACATTCTCTTTATGATCGACTAAACCAATGTTACTACCACAACGACCTGCTATTGGTTTAACCGCATAACCACTTTGTGCAAGACGAGGTGTCACTGTGAAATCCGTATCTAACAAATAAGGGTTATCAGGGAACAATTGCCATAGAATAGGTAGGATCGCTTTATTACTAGGGATCAGTGTCCAAAGAGGCTCAAAAACGGTAATTTCAGGACGTAAAAGCACATCGACCAAGCGAACTTCGCCTTCAGGATGCCCTGTACGAATAGGGATCAGTGCTTGTTGCTCACTCTCTTCTCTTAGTTGATCTAATGCTGTTTCCCAAGCCCATGTTTTCCAAACACATTCAACAACACGTTTGTCTGCATCAATCAATTGACCACGGCTATTCCAATGAAGCTCACCTAATCCTCGTAGAATTTTACTGTTATAACCGGCTTGAGTCAGTGATTGTTGCATAAAGAGAGCGTGATAATCTTCTTCACTATCATCATCTTGAAGAATATGCACAAAAGGTTTTGCATCACAGTGTTTCCAAGCATCCGCTAATGCATCAAGTAAGCGTTCACCAGGGTTAAAGCCCTCTTTAATTCCACCTTTTTGTGCCCATTTCTCGATAATTAAACCAGCTTCTGTATGGCAAGAGGCTGAATCCGCATTATATTCATAAACTTTGACACCTCGCTCATCCATACAAAAATCTAAGCGTCCCGTGATCATTTGATGACGTCTGTTTTGCCACGACAAACGAATACGAGGCCACAATACTTCAGGGATATCGAATAAACGCAGTAAATTATCGTCTTTCAACACTTTTTCAGTTGCATGCAAATACATCAAATGCATTTCATTACTTGCGCGAATAAGTTCCTGCTCTGCACTTTCTGAAATGGTAAAATATTCATAGCTATCTTGATTGATAATATGACCATGCTGTGCAAGGACATAAGCTTTTTCTAGTGGTGAGCTTTCATCTAACCATTTGCCATTGAATTGACCTTTATTATCAAGCTTCGCGGTATGAATATTTAACAATTCTGGCGTAATTTTAGGTTGAGGAAGGCTATAAGCATTAGGCTCTGTTTGGATCATCCAACCTAATAGAGTGGTATTATCAAAGGTATCTTGAATAAAATAACCATTATCCGTCACTTTAAGCGGTAATTCTCTTGTCCACTGTTGCCCTGCCGGCAATCTAGTATGGATAACATTTTGCTCCGCAATACGAATTTTATCTTCAAGTACTTCAGTAATAACAGCAACATGCCCTGTTACTTTAAACTCACCACCTTCTTGCCAAATCAGCAAAGCTCCCACTGTGGGGGGTTGTTTGCTACCATTAGCAAAGGCTTGTAATGGCAATATATCGTCATCGATAGTTTTACGTAAAAAACGCAGTGAGAAGATCTCATAAGCCATTCCCACATCAGTAAATACAGCCCCATAATGCAAATAGAGAAAACGGCGAGCAAACTCAACACACTGCCACTTGTGCCCCATATATTCATTACCAATATAACTACGGAATGAATCATTAGCGGCATAGTCTTCTTTATCAATACTGCTGTAATCTGAAGAGTAAATCGCGACACCACCAGGCGCATAGCCTAGCAATGTTCCAAATGGTTCATGACGAATGATATCTTTTACATTCATAATCTCGACCTTGACGATAAATAGATAATTACCCTGCAACACTTATATTCTGCCTAAGTATTATAGTTAACAATCTTAACGCCGTAGCCTATTAGATGTGAATGTAATTTTATAAATTTCAATAAAGTGAGGAGAGTCGTTTGAATTTAACACCGGTTTAAGAAAAGAAATCTTATTGATATAAAAAAAAACTCAAAAACTCCCCATTATCAAAATGCATAAAAGGTATTTTCGAGTATAAACACAGTCAAAGAGGGCTTTATCTTTTTTGTTATAGCTTCATTATTTACTCTTTATTAATCACAAATGCGAGCACAAATAACGGATAAAATGGTGTTTGGGAAATATATAGCACTGTTTATCAAAAAAATCTCGACTATCCTGCTAGGAAAAAGAAGGATATCAAAATAGTTTAATGAAAATTAATATCATCTTATAACGTTATGGGTATAAATAATTCACCCAATTAACCGATAACACAGTAGTATGGATTTTACTCATTCAAGCCGGAGCGCTTGTTTATTTTGAAGGTCCATCACGGAAACTTGATATTCAATTTATTGGATATTATTGGTGGTTGATAGGAAGAATGAGGTCACTAATGTCAAAGATTTATCCCATTTCTCAAATTATTGGGCATAAAATTCGTAAACAACGCCAGCTACTTCGCTTGTCAGCAAAGGTTGTCGCTGAACGAGTCGGTATTAGCCAGCAACAATTTTCACGTTATGAGAATGGGCTATGTAAGATTGATGTTGATATGCTCTTTCATATTGCACAAGAGCTAAAAGTCACTCCTGCATTTTTCCTACCACCAAATGAAGAGCAAGTTTCTGCTGTGGCACTGACACAATCCAAACAATTTTGGAGCGCTCAAAGCCAAATTTAATCATCTTAGTATGGAAGTCTTCTGTTTTATCTTCTCATTAAGATAAATAAGATTTCCATATATCATTCTTAATTAGATGATTTTATTGGGTATTATTACCCATAATTATTAATTCCATTCATATATTTATTTCAAAACAACAAATTTTTTTCTTTTATAAAAGAAAATGTTATCGCTATTTTCACTGATTTTTCTGCCAACTTAAGCGATATTTTTCGTATAGATTGTCTCCTATTTCTAATACAAATTATGTTAACCTTACTAAGAATAATAACAATTATCATTCAATAATAGGGGTTAAACATGAAATATCGCTATGCGCTCTCTCTCACTGCACTCTCATTGCTTTCTTCATCCGCTTTCGCTGTTGAGTATCCAGTTGGTCATCCTATTCTTAAAAATGGTATGGAAATTCAAGGGGTTTACCTCCAACCGATCACTATGGATACTGAAGAAGGTCATCATGCGATGAACCACTTGGCTGCTGATAAGGCAGATATCCATTTAGAAGCAGATATTCATGCCACAGAAGATAATCCGAATGGATTTGCTGAAGGCGATTGGATCCCTTATCTCACCATTGAATACACCGTAACAAAATCCGATGCCCCTGCGAAAAAACAGCAAGGTACATTTATGGCGATGGTTGCCAATGATGGTCCTCATTATGGTGAAAACCTGAAGCTGGATGGAAATGGTCAATATAACGTGACCTATAAGATTTACCCGCCTTCATACAACAAAGATATCGCTTTTGGTCGCCATATCGATAAAGAAACCGGTGTTTCACCTTGGTTTGAACCCTTTGAAGTGTCATGGGATTTCACCTATAGCGGAACGGGCCGTAAAGGCAGTTATTAATTAGCTTGATAACGGATAGATCCAACCCTTTGGATTTATCCTTTTTCTCTTTTTTAAGTGAAACGCTGATGATCAAAACTCTCTCTAAATATACATTATTACTGCTGTTAATGGTGACATCCTCTGTTTTAGCAGCAGAAAAATACACCGTTGAATTAGAAATGAAAGATGGCGAACTTATTCCCCAAGTAATTGACGTTCCTGCTAAAACACCCATTAGAATAAAAATCCGTAATACAGGTACTAGCCCTGTTGAATTTGAAAGTACACAGCTACGTAAAGAAAAAGTATTAGCACCGGGCGCAAATTCTGTCGTTGTAATCGCACCACTAAAACCGGGACGTTACACCTTCTTTGATGATTTTCACCTTTCTCATCCACAAGGTGAAATTGTTGCAACTGAAAAGGCAGAGTAACTATGGGACAAGTTCTGTTTGTTGTTTGGCGAGAAAGTTTTGAAGCGCTATTAGTGGTAGGCATTATTTATGCGTGGGTAAAACGTTCACCAGCACCACAACAAGGTATGAAATATTTATGGGGTGGCGTGATATTTGGGTTATTTCTTGCCATTATTCTCGCGCTAAGTATTTATGGCGTATTTAGTTCACTCGAAGATATGTGGCAATCTCTATTTATGATCGCAATGGAGATCCTCGCTTGTGTACTTATTGTGCAGATGGTTTATTGGATGAATGGACAAGGAAAATCATTAAAAACAAATATAGAAAATGAACTCACCCAAAAAACACAGCAACAAAGTGCATGGGGTATTTTATTGATTATTGCCATTGCGATTGCCAGAGAAGGCAGCGAAGTGGTGGTCTTTCTCTCTAGCCATATTATGGCTCTCAATGCACAAACAGCACTGCCTTTCTTTATTGAGGTCTTTATTGGCTTACTTGTCGCAGCATTCACTCTATGGCTATTTTTACTGACTTCAAAAGTTATTTCATGGCGCTATTTCTTTACCGTAACAGGATTTTTACTACTCTTCCTTGCCGTTTCTCTGTTATTAAAAGCCGTAGAAGAAATTGCCAACCTATTGATTGAAATGGATTTTGAATTGCCTGATTTCTTTATTTATCCTCTTTGGGATATTAGCCATATTCTTGATGATTCCAGTGTCTTTGGTAATTTTTTAGTCTCGTTTTTTGCTTATCGCTCTCAACCCATTGGTTTAAGCGTGGTGACATTTATTGTGTATTGGGTGGTTGTTGCACTGTTATTTAAGCGAGGTGCTCGCCATGCTAAATAATGCCAAGTCGAAAAGTAAAAATATCACCGCTTGTCTATTTATCTTGTTATTTTCTTTTCCTGTTTATGCCGAAAAAATGATTCAGGGTATTATTCAAGATAGCGAAAATATTGTTATTGCCAAAGGGGATATCCCTACTCCTAAAAAGTTCGAAACCGATATTTTACATTATCGAGAAAAGGCGGTTGAACAATTAACGCTAGTTGAAAAATCGCTCGATAAATTAATCGAAAACAGTGAAAAAAATCAGCTTATTAACGCACAAAATGCTTATCAACAAGCGCATTATCATTATGAAGTGATCCGCCCTATTATTGCCCTTTTTGGTACAAGCGAACGTTTATTGAATAATCGAGCCAATTTCTTTCTTGAAAGAGAAAATTCACCTCGTTTTTCAGGATTTCATTTAGTTGAATATCAACTGTTTAAATTAGAAGATCCTCAAAAAGCCACGGAGTCGGCAAAAGCCCTTTTAAGAGGTATTAGTGACTTAAAAAAACGTATCGCGATTGAAGATATTCCTATCCCTAAATTGGTTCAGTCTGCGGGTGATAGCTTAGAGTTTATTTTAACTGACAAACTCGCGGGTCTTGAAAATCAATATTCAAACAGCGATCTGGGTGATAGCTATGCCAACTTATCTGGATCGCGCCTAATCGTAGAGATCTTATCTCATCATATTCCAACGACAGAATATCAATTGCTTATCAAACACTATGACGATATAGGTGCTTTGCTTTTAAAATATCAGCGCGATGAAGGTCTATTCCAGCCTTTAACAGCGCTTCCTGAAACAGAAAAAAGTTGGCTTTTTTCTCAAGTAACACAATTGGCAGAGCAAGTGGCAAACTTACGTAGCACGCTCAATATTGATGTTTACTATCACTATAAAGAAGCAAGTGATGAAAAATAAAACGCTCTTTAAATCGCTATCAAAAAATCCAGTTAACCTCAATAAACGTACAACGTTAAAATGGTTAGGTGGGAGTCTATTACTCGCCAGCATGGGCGCGAAAGCAATAGAAAAACAAGAGGCTTTATCTACTCCACGCTATCAACGTGCTATTCCCTATTTAGGCCAACATCAAGCGGGTGTTATTACACCAGAACAAAAACATGCCTCATTGATTGCACTTAATCTGACAGTAACAAACGCCGATGAGATAAAAAGAATATTCACAACACTGACACAACGAATTGCCTTTTTAACTCAACCCAGAGAACTTCAACAAAGGGCTAATCCACATCTTCCTCCTGCTGAATCCGGTATTTTAGGGACGCAATTACACCCCGATGAATTAACCATCACCGTCGCTTTAGGTGATAGCTTTTTTGATAGCCGTTTGGGTTTTCAAGCTAAAAAACCTAAGCGCTTAGAACCAATGAAACCTTTTCCTAATGACCGGCTCGATCCTAAATGGTGTGGTGGCGATGTATTACTGCAACTTTGTGCGAATAGCCCAGAAAGTGTGATTTATGCGTTAAGAGATATTTTAAAACACCTGTCAGGGAAGGTTTATGCGGTATGGAAAATCGATGGTTTTCTTCCTGCTCGTGATATCGATAATCGGCAAACGCCTATTAATCTTTTTGGCCTTAAAGATGGCTCTGGCAACGCACCTTCTTCAGATAATCGTTTGATGGATGATCTTGTTTGGATCACTAAGAAACAAAAAGAGCCACAGTGGTGTTTAGGCGGAAGTTATCAAGCTGTTCGCCTTATTCGTTTTGCTTTGGAATTCTGGGATAGAACACCGCTTGAAGATCAAGAAAATAACTTTGGTCGCCATCGCTCAACCGGTGCGCCAATAGGTATGAAGCAGGAGATGGATGATCCGCAATTTGAAAAAGATCCTCACGGTGACAGAGTGCTATTTGATTCTCATATGCGGCGGGCTGAACCAAGAAATCCAGAGCGTTACAGTGCCAAATTACGCCGACGCAGTTATAGCTACTCATTAGGATTAACGCCTTCGGGTCAACTCGATATGGGGCTGATCTTTATCTCGTTTCAAAATAACCTGAAAAAAGGTTTTATTGATACCCAAAAACGTTTAGATGGAGAACCTTTAGAGCGTTATATCAAACCTTTTGGTGGCGGATATTACTTCGTGTTACCCGGTATATCTGAAGAAGGTGACATTTTGGCAAAAGGGCTATTCGATTAATCAACACACGATTTTAGGCACTTTGCTTTTATCGCAAAAGTGCCTAAATAAGTCCTTTAGCAAATTAACGGGAAAAATGCGCCATTTTGGCTTTTAATGCATTGCCTAGCTCCACTTGCCTTTCAGGTTCAATAAATCCCATCGTCAATACTGCCACCACCATTTCCCCTTTTTTATTAATTACAGGACATGAAATAGATTATGCGCCGGGGGATACCTTCTGCAGGTTCATGACGAATAGCAAAACCTTGTTGGCGAATCGTATTTTGCTGCTTTTGTGATAAACCTGCTTCAATCATTAAATTACTAAAGGTGGCAAAAACAGCACCCGCTGCACTGATTTTATGAGGAACAGGCGTATCAGGTAAAAAATCAATATCAACATGTTGAAAGCGAACAGGAGAAGCAAAACCTGATGCTTGCTTATTTAACCTAGTTATCGCCCCCCCGATGTTTCACTTGATATTTTTATTTACCTTAACATTACCTTTAATTTTGCCCCGAATTTATTCGGGGTATTTTTTATCTGACCCAATATTATTGATTGTACTTTATCGGTACTCTTTTCATCTTTGATGGAATAATCATCTGGCTATCTTTATCAATAGTAGGCAAAATTAACATTAATGATTTAGCACAATTCCCTGTTTACGATTAGAAAAGAGAGCGCTTCGCATGACTGGATTAATTATTACCATCGCGTTATTGGGTCTTATTTTTTATTATTACAACCGTATTATCTCTATGCGTGAAGCGGTTATTTCAAGTGAAACTGAAATTTCAGTACAACTAGATCGTCGAGGCAAAGTGTTTGATAGTTTATTAGCCACTGTTAAAAAATACCTTAGCCATGAATCTGATGTATTTACTAAAATCACTGAATTAAGAACACAAACTCAAAGCGCAAATACCAAAGAAGCCAAAGCGGCTGAAGATGAGTTATCAAAAATTGTCTCAAGTGGCGCCATTAATGTTGCGGTTGAAAATTACCCTGAATTAAAATCCGACACCATTATGGCAAATTTACAAGAAGAGATTGTTTCAACAGAAAATAAACTCTCTTTTGCAAAGCGCGGTTACAACCGTACTTTAGAGCAATACCGTGCTTTCATCGCCTCTATTCCTGCGGTATTTATCGTCAAGATTTTCCCAAGCCTCGTTATTGATAAAGAGTACTGGCGCCTTGATGAAGGAACTATTAAAGCGGAAGAAGCGCGTCGCATTAATTTCGATTAATTTTATAGTGATAAAAGATATTTATTACTTCTAGATTGATAAAAACAGCACTTAACGGTGCTGTTTGGAGTCACTAATGGATTTCAGAAATGTTCTACGAAAAAATGCTATTCGAACTCGTTTTGTTATAGCAACCTATTTACTCTTAATGCTTATGATCGGTTTGCTGGTGGATACAGCTATTGGAGCAAATCCTTATTTAGATCTGACTGATAATATGTTGGCATTTCTGACGTTTCAATCCCTTCCCATTGCGACATTCATTATTCTCGCTATCTCTATTTTATTGCTTATCTTTATTCATTTTAAAGGGCATAAAATCATGCTAACAGGAATGAATGCACGATTAATTAGCCCTGATGGCACATTAAATGCACAAGAACGCCAACTCCTTAATATTGTTGAAGAGCTTAGCTTAAGTGCAACACTTGGCTATATTCCTAAACTCTATCTTCTTGATACACCCGAAGCGAATGCCTTTGCAGCTGGTTGGTCTGAAAAAAATGCCTTTATTGGTGTAACAACAGGCTTATTAAATCGCCTTAATCGCCAAGAAGTGCAAGCTGTATTAGCTCATGAAACAGGGCATATTATTCATGGTGACTCACGACTGACGTTATATGTTGGCATATTAGCTAACGTTATTCTGACGGTAACAAATATCTTTGGTAGTCGCTTATATATTGCCTCTGGTAACCGTGGTGGTAAAAGCAATGATGCAGCAAGCAAAGCGCGACTTATTTTAATTATTCTCAACTTGGTTTTACCGATCATTACACAGGTACTCTATTTCTATTTATCCCGCACCCGTGAATATATGGCAGATGCTGCTGCCGTTGATTTAACCCAAGATAATCAAGCAATGATTAATGCATTAAAGAAAATTTCAGCACAACATGACACTGAAAATTTTGAAGATGGTTCAACGGGACGAGCTTATCGTAAAGCGGCCTTTATTTTTAATAAAGGAGACTCGTTTTTCTCAACACATCCCTCCATTGAAAATAGGATCGCAGTGCTAGAAGGTCGAAAGACGTTTTAATTCGTGTTGATACAATGCAGTAAAAAGAATGTAGTAACAAAAAAAGCGTTTGCACCTGTTTATCAATACGCTGCAAACGCTTTTTTAATGCTTATTTCTTAGCAACAATCCGATTAACGTTGTTTTTCACCGTGATGGAAAATAGCCGTACGTAAACGCTCTTGTTGCTCATAACGTAGTGGAAATTCAATCGTTTTATCTTTACCTAATTCCACTAAAAGTTCATTCATGGTTTGAATACTGGTTGTGGCAATAGCATCATCAACCTGTTTAACCATTTCATCATAATGAGACATCGTGATCTCCTCTTTCTCATAAAAATCTTAACGACTATCATATTACAAGAAAGAGAAATTCTATATTTTTAGTCACACAAAGCATGATTAAATTGAGTTAAGCGGCTTATTTTTTGTCTCTTGACCCAATAACATCACCGCTAATATTCCAATCACAATCGAAAAACTGAAAATCAGAAATATTGAGCTTATTTCAAATTGATATTGAACCAAATATCCCACCATTAAAGGCCCTAATATTCCGCCAATACGCCCTATTGCAGTTGCTGTTCCAGCACCGGTTGTCCGAATTCCGTCGGGATATTGTTCTGGCGTATAAGCATATAAAGCCCCCCAAGCCCCCAAATTAAAGAACGATAACAACATACCAAAAATAAGCAATGTCGCAGTAGAATCAGCCACACTAAAATAATAAGCACTAATCGCTGTTCCTGCTAAATAAGTCACTAAAACGAACTTTCGCCCATAGCGCTCAATTAACCAAGCTGCCGTAAAATAACCGGGTAGCTGCGCTAATGTCATAATAAGCACATATTGAAAGCTCTTAATTAAACTAAAGCCTTTTAACATAGCAACACTAGGTAACCACAAGAAAATACCGTAATACGAGAAAACCACACAAAACCATAAGATCCACAACATGAGTGTAGAGCGACGATATTGTGGTGACCAAATTAATGCCATTGACTGGCGAATTGATAAACGTGTTTTTTTCTGTGAAATAGACGATGAGGTCGGTTCAGGTAATTTTGAACGTAAATAAAGAGCATAGACCGCAGGTAATGCGCTTAATAGCATAGCCATACGCCAGCCATAATCAGGAATAATAAAATAAGCAATCAACGCAGCAATTAGCCAACCGACAGCCCAAAAACTCTCTAATAAAACAACAATACGGCCTCTCTCATGGGTTTCCACACTTTCACTAACAAGTGTGGAAGCAACGGGTAATTCCCCACCTAAACCCATTCCAATGAAAAAACGTAAAACAAGTACCACCATCAAAGAGCTTGCTAATGCAGTTAACCCACAACCTAAGCTAAACAGCAACAAAGTAAAGATAAAAACCGGTTTGCGCCCTTTTCTATCAGCCATAATGCCAAACACGAACGCGCCAACCGCCATTCCAATTGAGTTTACACTACCAATCCAACCCAATTGTGATGCAGTTAATCCCCAATCTTCTTTTAGTGCTGTGAGTAAAAAAGCCAATAATCCCACATCCATTGCATCAAAAGTCCACCCCATACCTGCGATACATAAAAGCTTATTACGAGAGATTGCCTCAGGCGCTTTGCCTGTTTGGCTTGCCGTTGTCATTACATTTCCTTTCCATCCCGATTAAAGTGTTTAGTATACTAAACAAGAAAAATCATTTTGTTAATAGAGAAGTCGTTTTTTAAATAAAAATTAACATTTATGCTGAAAAAATAGCTAAAAAAAATCGGTATCTCTAATTAAGATACCGATTTCAACTTTTATCACTTTTTCTTTTGTTTTTTTGATTAGCTTCTTAAACCGCGACCTTTTTCAATTAAATACCATGCAATCACATAAAACACAGCAATAAAAAGACACAGTACACTAATCGTCACGGTTAAAGAGACATCAGTAATGCCCAGAAAGCCATAACGGAAACCGCTTATCATATAAACAATTGGGTTTAATTTAGATACCCCTTGCCAAAATTCAGGCAAGAGTGACAGTGAGTAGAACACACCGCCTAAATAGGTTAATGGTGTTAAAACAAAAGTTGGAATAATACTAATATCATCAAAGGTTTTCGCAAAAATCGCATTTAATAATCCCGCGAGTGAAAACACAATTGAGGTCATCAGTAATGTCACCACCACCATTGTCCAAGAATGTATTTCTAATGGTACAAAAAACAGTGAAACTAAAGTCACTAAAACACCGACGCAAATACCACGAGCCACACCACCGCCGACAAATCCAGCAATAACAACATGAGTTGGAACCGGTGAAACTAATAATTCTTCAATACTACGTTGAAATTTAGCGCCAAAAAAAGAAGAAGAAACATTTGCATAAGAGTTTGTTATTACTGCCATCATAATCAAGCCAGGAACAATAAACTGCATATAATCGACACCGCCCATATCGCCAATTCGTTTACCAATCAAGTTACCGAAAATAACGAAATAGAGAGACATGGTTATCACAGGTGGAATTAATGTTTGTACCCAAATGCGACCAAATCGGGTGACTTCTTTAATCCAAATTGTTTTGAGGGCTACCCAATACAGCTGAATCATTCCCTCTCTCCTTCTACTGTATGCTCATCATTAACTAAATGAACAAATAATTCTTCAAGACGGTTGGCTTTATTTCTCATACTTAACACTTGAATACCTTGTGCATTAAGTTGAGCAAATACACTATTTAGTCCTTGCTCTCTTTTAACATCAACTTCTAAGGTTGATGTATCAACCAAGCGATATTGATAATTTTGTAATTCAGGCAGTGGGCTTTTCGGTGCTAAATCTAAAATAAAGGTTTCAGACTCTAATTTACTTAATAACCCTTTCATACTGGTATTTTCAACCAGTTCACCACGCTGAATAATACCAATATTCCGACACAGCATTTCAGCTTCTTCCAAATAGTGTGTGGTTAAAATAATGGTAGTACCTTCCGCATTTAATTGTTTTAAAAACGTCCACATTGAGCGGCGTAATTCAATATCAACACCCGCGGTGGGTTCATCAAGAATAAGTAATTTAGGTTGGTGCATTAATGCACGCGCAATCATTAAACGGCGCTTCATTCCCCCAGATAAAAAACGTGCTCTATCGTCACGCTTCTCCCATAAATCTAACTGGGTTAAATAAATTTCGGCACGCTCTAATGCCAATTTACGTGGTACACCATAATAGCCCGCTTGATTGAGAACAATTTGCAATACGGTTTCAAAGGGGTTGAAATTGAATTCTTGTGGCACTAATCCTAATTGACGTTTTGCATTGACCATATCGGTATCGGTGTCATAACCAAATACTTTGACTTTACCACTGCTCTTATTAACTAAAGAGCTAATAATACCAATCGTGGTCGATTTGCCTGCGCCATTAGGGCCTAATAAAGCATAAAAATCGCCAGCCTCAACGGTGAGATCAATTCCTTTTAGCGCTTTTACGCCATTGTGATAAGTTTTCGTTAACTCCGTTAACTCCAATGCATACGTCATAAGTGGGAATTACCTTTTATCAACTGCATTATTCAGCATTGACTGAGCTGAAATCAGAAAATAAGTTTAGTTCAAAGAACAAAATGGAATAAGGATATTCTAGAGAAAATAAGGTCGTAAATAAACCGTTTTAGGGCTTATGACACAAACGAATAAATAAATATTTTTTAACTATTGCAATAATAAAGAATAAGAGATGAAGAGAAAGTAAATTAGCCATCGAGGCTCAAGGTTCTTTTATTTCTTACTGATATTCTGATGGTTTAATAAATTTATCTCTTAGTGTAATCATTTAGCCTAATTGATACCAATAAAATTATTGCCTTTGTTTCTCAAGTTTACTGATGAATATTATCTCGCCATTCACAATCTCCATCAATGATGCGCTTTATTTTTTCTCATTTTTACTTTCAGTGTAAAAAATAAAACCAACAATTATAATCATTAGTTTTATTTATATAATATTTATAAGTCTCTATTTTTGAATAATACAATAGCAGGTTTAACAACCAGTTATCTTTTTATACATTTAATTCACATCAAGGAATGTATTGATAAATTCATTAAACAAATGCTATAAAAAGATTTATCTTATTTGAAAGCGAAAAATTACAAGCAATTATCTGTCACTTGGCTTTAAAAAGCCTTCTGATTAATTCGAAAGTAATGGTATAAAAATACCCTTTCTTAATGGATCTCTCGCATCCAACAATAACACAAGAGCTATTTCGTGTTGGCGTACTGTCAGCGCAAATGGTGGGAAACCGAATTTACAGGCAGTCACGTCATGATGAGAAAAATTGAAGAGCTGTTAGCCAATAACAAGCAATGGTCAGAATCTGTTACTGAAGAAAATCCTCAGTTTTTTAAAGATCTCTGTAAAGGTCAAAAACCTCACTTTTTATGGATTGGTTGCTCTGACAGCCGTGTTCCAGCAGAAAAATTAATCAACGCCGCACCAGGTGACTTATTTGTTCACCGTAATGTAGCAAACTTGGTCATCCACACGGACTTAAACTGCCTTTCTGTGATCCAGTATGCGGTTGATGTATTACAAGTTGAACACATTATTGTCTGTGGTCACTATGGTTGCGGTGGTATTGAAGCGGCTATTGACGGCACCGAATTAGGGCTTATCAATAACTGGTTGCTGCATATCCGTGATATCTGGTACAAACACAGTTCAATGTTAGGTGAACTTGCGCCGCAAGATAGATTAAACCTACTTTGTGAGCTAAACGTTATCGAGCAAGTATACAACCTTGGTCACTCAACGATTATGCAAGCTGCGTGGAAACGTGGACAAAAAGTGATGATCCACGGTTGGGTTTACGGTTTAAATAACGGTGAGTTGCATGACCTTGATGTCACTTCAGATAGCCGTGAAAAACTTGAACTTTCTTATCGTCAAGCGATGGCAAAATTAAGCCATCCGCGTTAATGCATTCATTATAAGCAATCATTTTAGGCCCTAATATTTAAAAATATTAGGGTCTTTATTTTAAATCAATAAATTACTCATCTAATAACGTTACATGCCCAATATAAGGCAGGTGGCGATAACGCTGTGCGTAATCAATGCCATAACCGATAACAAACTTATCTTCGATAGAGTAACCAATCCACTCAACAGGAACATCCACTTCACGACGAGATGGCTTATCCAATAACGTACAGATAGAAATAGAAGCTGGCTCACGTAAGCTTAAAATCTCTTTAACACGATTTAAGGTATTACCTGAGTCGATAATATCTTCAACAATCAGAACATCTTTACCACGAATATCTTCATCGAGATCTTTAATGATTTTAACGTCACGCGTTGACGTCATACCATTACCGTAACTTGATACAGTCATAAAATCGACTTCATGGTTCACCTCAATTTCACGGCATAAATCTGCCATAAAAATAAAAGAACCTTTTAACAAGCCGATTAAGACAAGATCATGTTGACCTTGACGTGGGCGGTAATGTTCTGTGATTTCACGACCTAGCTCAGCAATACGCTGTTTGATCTCTTCTTCAGAGATCATGACATCAACAATATGTTTCATGATTAATTTCGATTGGGTTAACGGGGAAAGCAAACGATTGTACCAGAACTTCCTTCATCATGCGATGATCTGATTTAATGAAAATAAAGGCACAAAATATCAATCCCATGCCCTTTATTGATTTATCTTACTGATATTGATAGCTTTTATAGTGATTGATTATTTACTAACAGTAAAACCCGCCATCATTCCAGTATCTTCATGTTCTAATAAATGACAGTGCGCCATAAATGGATGTGTTTTTGTCGCCAAATGATCGAACTTCACTAGGATTTCGCTAAATTGTCCTTCAACTTTTACGATATCCTTCCAACCTTGGCGATGCTTCTCTGGCGATCTACCATTTTCAGATAAAATACGAAATTGTGTACCATGAACATGGAATGGATGTAACATCATGTCACCACGGCCGGAAACAACCCAACGTTCATAAACGCCTTGTTTCACATCAAATGCAGGTTCAGTCATTGAGAATGGAATACCATTGATACTATTCGCATTATAGATATCAAGATCCCCACTACCATGACCACAATTCATTCCACCGCCCATCATGCCATTGCCATTACCTTGACGCATATGACTCATTCCATGATGAATGCCCGCTAATGCTTTATCCCCATAACGCTCTGTTAATAACATCATACCTTGCATATCTAAACGCATATCCATACGTAGATGTAATGTACGCGTTGAAAGATTGCTTAATGTTGGTAATGCAGGAATATGCGCCAATTGCTCAGGTAAAAGACCTTGGCTTTTTTCTGCTGATGGTAACAAGCGCAATACAGGCAATACATTATCAAATGGCGCTAAAACCATCCCCATTTGGCGAACGGGTAAAGTGACAATATCAAAATCACGCCCATCAGAGGTATCCACTAAAACTTCAAAACGCTCCCCCATTAAAATCGGTAATTCAGTCACTTTAACTGGCTCTGCAAGTAATCCACCATCGCTGGCAATCACATACATTGGTCTGCTATCACTTGTGGCAAGGTTTAAGCTACGTGCATTACAACCATTTAAGAAACGTAATCTTATCCAACCTTTGGGTACGATATGTCGTGGTTGAATGGCACCATTGGTTAACATCATATCGCCAAACCAACCAATTGCCGCACTCATTACATCAAGTTGATAATCAATTTGTCCATCACTGTCTAAACGTTTATCTTGTAAAATAACAGGTAAATCATCAACGCCCCAGCGATTAGGCAATTTACGGCTTGCGGTTTCATCATCTTCAATAATCACTAATCCGCCCAACCCCATGGCGACTTGTTGTCCAGTAACACCATGCGTATGAGGATGGAACCAGCACGTTGATTCAGCTTGATTGGGTGTAAAGGTCACAGTACGAGATTTTCCTGGCTCAATCATTGCTTGTGGGCCGCCATCTTCTTCACCACTGATTTCAAGTCCATGCCAGTGAACAGTTGTTGTTTCTGGTAATTGATTATTGATATTAATTGTGACGGGCTGACCACGTTTAAGTTTCAATGCAGGGCCTAATAAGCTGCCGTTATAACCCCAAGTAGTAGTATTCGCAGTAGGTATAAATTTAGAAATACCTTGTTGAATATTCAGAACAATCTTTTGTTGGGCATCGGGGGTAATTTGAGGTGGAATAGCCAATGAAGGCGTGTTACTTTGGGCAAACGCAAAACGACTCCAACTTGGTAATAATGTTACAGCACTTAATGTGGCGCCTAATTTTAAAAATTCGCGACGTTGCATAATGTATTCCTTTAAATAAAAACAAATTATTTTGTATTTATTGAAATAAGATGAATAAAGAAGTTTTGTAAGCTATTACCAATGCTAAAGTTTCCCCTTACTGGAAGGTCAATTTAAAACCCAACAAAACATAGGGTCTTTGCAAAACTTTTAATTACATTAAGCCAAATAACAAAACTTGCTAAATCATCACACAAAGGAACAGCACACCTAATGAAAAAAATGTTCGCCTTGTTCTGCACTCTAACGCTTTCTTTTACTGTGCTCTTTTCTTCGAGTACAAAAGCGTTAACGTATACACAAGCAGAAGACTTGGCAGATTTAACCGCCATCTACCTTTTTTTAAATAAAGATTGTGGTTATGAGCAGATATCAAAACCAAAAATTGAAAGAGCCTTAATGGTATTTTCTCGCTCACAGCAATGGGATGTCAGTAATTACTCAACATTGCCGATGAGTCAATTGAATGAAAATAGTTACAATGATTTAAAAGGTATTGAAGTATCACACAATAAGAAATGCCAATTATTAGCGAATAAATCACTCAGTTTATTAAACTATTAATGCCTCTATTAGGTCACCATTCAATTGATAGAACAAGATAACCTCTTGAAGTAGCATGCTTATTTTTCAAAATAAAGCGACTAAATAGAGGTTATCAAAAAACAGAATTATCCCTTCTATATTTTATTCTTCTTTGTTTTGATTATTTTTCTTCTGTCTATATTCATTCCAATACAAAGCAACTGATGGAATACTTTGAATAATCAACATTCTAAAAATATGATTCGACATCACAAAAGCGGCATCGACATTCATCGTTATCGCAGCAAATGTCATGGCTTCCATACTTCCAGGCGCCCAAGCCAATACTAATGTTGCCCAAGGAACACCGGTTAAATAAGCGGCACCATATGCGACAATCACGGTTAAAATCACATTAATAATAACCACTTGAACAGAAGAAAAAGCATTTTTAATTAATGATGAAAGAGGGAAAACAACAAAGTGCGCACCAATATTCATACCAATTAAAACCATGCTCAATTCATTAAGTAACATGGGAAAAGCAATAGATTCGTTAACAAACGATTGAACCAGTACCGCACTACCTAATGAAGTCAACATAAATGGCGCAGGAAATCGGATTTTCTGCAATAAAAGCCCTGAACCTAACCCTAAAGCCACAATCAATAATAACCACGACAATGAAATAATAGTCATTTCAGGTATAGAAAATTCTGGCATATTAGCTTTATCAGTACCGACGATAAAACCCGCCATAATGATCAGCACCATTAAACGAATAGTATGAGAAATAACAATTTTTTGGGGTGGCGTTTTAGTATGATCAGTTAATGCTAAAATAGCCGCCATCGCACCGGGTACGGCACCTAACATCGACTCTTCTTTCGTCCAACCAATATGACGATGGAACCAAAAATAGCTCACAAAAAATTGAATGGCTAAACAAACAACAAGAGTGAGTAATAGAATAATTAAATTATCAGCACTGCCTAAATGAACTTGATTAAACATTAAGCCAACCGATGTACCTAAAGTCAGTTGAATAAACGTTAATGTATGTTTAGGAACCGCAAACTCCCATTTAAAGCGATAAGCAATAATAACAACAAGGATCGGCCCAAACATCAGCGCCATGGGCAAACCAGAAAGGGTAAGTACACCACCTATTAATGCACAAAATAGAATACCTGGTAGAGTTTTTAAAAACGACATGTTGTGTTACTCAGTTTTTTTAATTATTGTTTCCATCCTAGCATTTGTATAAATATTTAATAACCAAATAGTGATAAAGTAATTATTATTTTTTTTAATACATAGAGCCGATTATGTCGCTGAAAATAACCACAAATCCCACATCAAATGAGATCAATGAAATTTATGAAGGTTTGTTAACACATAACCTCAACTATATTCATATGGATCAATACACTCCACTTGCTGTCTTTAAGGAAAAAAACGGTAAAAAGATAGGTGGGATCACTGGGGATATTTTAGGAAATTGGCTACGTATTCGTTATTTGTGGGTAGATAAAACCTATCGTGGACAAAACATAGGTACAGAATTACTGCAAACAATGGAAAACACAGCCAAAGAAAAAGGCGCCAAATATGCTGAGGTTGATACCTTTAGCTTTCAAGCCCTGCCTTTTTATCAAAAGCAGGGATTTGAAATATTTGGTACGTTAGAAAATTATCCTATTAGTGATAAGAAATACTATTTAAAGAAGATGTTATGATATTTTCAGATTAAAATATTTATTCATTTTTTTCTAAATGAGTTAAATTATAATAATCTTTTTTCATTTTTAATTTTTTTTCATTTAATGAGACTTCTTCCAAATCATTATTTAATTCTTTCATGTTAAGTTCCGTTTTTTTTAACTCCGCTTCAATATTATTTTTTCCTAAAGATTGTTCAGGTACTAATTTAAAATCTATTGAAGGTGATTCTTGTTCTTCATAAGCATTATTAGAATCATCATAATCAATAGTATCATCCCATTCTAAACTATTAGTAGAATAGTCAAATCTACCCATATCGCTATCTATTTCATTGTCATCATTTTTTGTTTTATTGTTCGTTTCTATGCTTTCATTGGAATCATGAATAAACTTACTCATTAATTCCATAATATTATCTAGTAGTTCTTTTTTTCCAATAAGCATAGAATAATTAATCTCACCAAAAATACTCTTCAAAATATTTTCTATTTTTCCTCTTATAAAAGAAAAATCCTTATTATTAGAGTGCTCAATTAATTCTGCCATCGAACTGAACATATCAGCAATATTTTCTGTGGATCCTCTTATTTTAGAATAAAAGCTTTTACCCTTGCTCAATTTAACTGAATAATCTGAATCAATATTATTTAATTGTTCTTGAATATTATGAGTTATATTAGATATAGCTGTTATTTTCTCTAATGGGATCATTAATTCTTTATTTTTAGATTGTGGCAAAGACAAACTTTCGGTCACTATGCTACTTAAATCATAAAGCTTAGATAGGATGTTTTCGATCGCTTTTTGAATATTGTTTTTTTTGATAATTGCGGTATCTTTATTTAGAAGATTAGAATACTCCGTTTTTAAAATTGTATCTAATTTATCTACGCTGCTAATATATTCTTTATTCATCAATTCAGAGACATTATCACTCACATCATTGCTGTAACCACGACTATGGAGACTAGAAGAATCATCACTAAGTGAACTAACAAATGTTAAATCACTTATCAAATCAGAGGCATTATCATTCACATCATCTCTGTCAGCGCCACTATGAGCACTTGAAATGTCATCATTTCTATTTTGAATTTCTATATTGCTATCTGTATTTACACTCATGCTTTGGGTTGTTATTTTTTTCTCTTCCCCATAAAATTCATTCATATATTTATGGATCCAAGTATTTTTAATTTGTTGTGGGAGAAAAGTAACCCCTTGATGACTATGCTCTTCATTAAGAATAACATGCATTATATTCTGTAACTGTTTTGGAAAATCTTGTTCAAATACCTGATTCATAATACTAGAATTATATTCTGATAAAGAGACTAAAAAATTAATTTTAGACATAAATTTTTCTTTATCTTTATTACTTGAAAAATTAGCTAATGTGCTTTTATCTTTATTTTTAAATTGTATTTCATTTCTATACTTTATTACGACCTCATTAAATATTTTTTTTATATCTTCTTTTTTTAGTCGCTCAACTCTTTCCTCAATAATATTTTTGAATATATCTGCAAGTTGATTATCTTCAATATTCTCTGAACTTCGACAAAAATACTCAGCTCGTTGCAATTCATTTAAGTAATTAAAGAAGCTATATCTAGTTTTGAAACTTGAATTTTCATTCTCTATTAAAGAGATAAAGTGGCTTACTTTATGACGCTCAACCATTACTTTATTTTTTAAATCAATAATATTATCTAGTTCACTTTTATCATCAAAATAAACACTCTTACTACTCTCTATATTATCAACATTATTTTGCCTATGCTTTAACGTAGAAACAGCTTCATTATATTTATTAAAATTAACATTAAAAACATCATCTTTTCTATTACTTATTCCCATTCTACCCGTTTGGCTAATCATAAATAATGTTGAAAATCGTTCCATTTTATTAAATATTTTTTTTATAAAACTGGGTTTCGCTGTTGTATTAGAAATATCTTGTATGTTCTTTGCAAAAGTTACATGACCTACGTCAAAAAGATTTTTCTTAGTGGAAAAAACGATCCTTTCAGGGAAGGCACCTAAATGATTTATACCACTCATTTTAATATCCTTACATTAATTAATTAACTATTGATTTTATTATTTTTATTAATTAATATTTGCAGAAATCACACCAAATTAATTGACCGACCAATTTCAATAAAAAAACAATATATTATTAAAATAAACAAATAGAATAAAAAAAGATATCAGCAAGTGATATCTTTTTTTAGTTTAATGTTTTATCTTCCGCTGGAATTTAAAAATAATTTATTTCTTAATCATTCTTTTAAATCGTTATACACCGTTGCTCTTGAAACACCAAGATATTGTGCAGTGATTTCCATTGCTTTACGCAGAGAAAGATAACCTTCATCCTGTAAACACAGTAGCAATTCACGACGTTGATGAGGTTTCAATGCTCTTGGTGTCACTGAATAAGTCGCAGAAAACTCATCAATACGTTTTTTCAGCGAATCTTCAGTCACTGAACTAAAGGTTTCAATAATGTCATTGCCTTCTTCAAGAGTCGCAAATTGGTTAAGTACCATTTGCAATCCTTTGATCATTGAAATATCAATATTTAAACATAGTGCCGCAACATAATTGCCTTGTTTATCTTTTATACCGATAGATGTACTTTTCGCGGTTCTACCATCAGGAAATTGATTAGGATAATTGGCGACAATTTGTGGGAAGTCTGATGATTCAATACGCGCCATCCCCAATTCTGTTGCTCTATCCCCGACTTTTCTTCCTGATAGATTATTTTCAATGACCATAATAGTATTTTCACTATCAGTTAGATCATGAAGTACAACTTCACAAAAAGGCGATAATGTTTTACCAATGCCTTGTGCAATAAATTCTAGTTGTTCTACCAGCCACTCTTGGTCTTCTGTTTTGTGTGACATAACGATCCCTGCAATAGCTAAAACGTAAATGATTTATACAATTTTAACTGATTTATTCAAATAATTAATCGTTATCTGCAGGATAATCAGATTTTGCCTGATTTAAGATAGCTTTTGCCATCCATTGAGTCATATCTATCACCTGTTGATCATCCATTTTCCAGATATCTTTCATCACTAAAAAGACTTCAGAGCCATAAATCAGAGAAAATGCTTTAATCACTTTATCCCACATTTCTTGGGGATAATGCGCTTTTAATGGCTCTATAACTTTCAGTAAAATCTCTTTACGATGACCTCGAATAAATCGTTTTTCCGCATACTCACTCGATTGTCGCTCTTTTGCCCATTGCTGTAATGAAACTTGCAATGCGCCACGTAGCGCCCCTTCATGTTTAAACATTTGAGGATAGGCAAGATTGAGCAACTCAGTAATGCGTTGTTGTGTATTATCTTCGGGAGTGGGTGTCCATGCAATAATTGGTGCTAAACTTGCGTCAACGGTGGCACTAATTAAATCACTTTGTGTAGGAAAATAACGATATGCGGTTGCTCTCGAAACACCTGCATGTGCCGCTAATTCCGACACTGTCGGTAACATTCCTTGCTCAAAAAGCCCCAATGCTGTTGTCACCAACAACTGATAAGTTCTTTTTCGTGTACCGGACATTGCATCCGTTTCATCATTGTAACTCATAGAAGATCCTTCGTTATTTCTACACTTTTATGTGCCTAGCTTATCTTAAGCCAAATACTCACAACTATTAATGTTTACTTTAGGTGATTAATTTCACCTTATCGACCTCTAGAGTATAAAAATAAAAATAATGAGACAAGCGTCTCAAAACGATGCTATGATAAATGAAACTCAAGTCTCATTATGATTATAATCTATTCGTCAATAATCATAAAAGGTATGGGAAGGCTTATGAAACAGTATTCTGGTTCTATTTATATTGCCACAACGCTTGATACTAAAAGTGCTGAGATTTTTTATGTCAGTGATTTAATTAAAAAAGCAGGCCTTCCTGTTAAAACCGTTGACTTGACAACCAAACCCACGGCATTAGCAAGAAAAGCTGATGTCACCGCAACAGAAGTTGCACGCTGTCACCCAAATGGCCAAGAAGCTGTGTTTTGTGGCGATAGAGGGAAAGCAATAGAAGCGATGTCAATCGCATTTGAACACTATTTAACTCACTGTGATGATGTCTTAGCCATTCTTGGGCTAGGCGGATCAGGTGGAACGGCACTGATTACACCAGCAATGCAATCTCTGCCAATTGGTGTACCTAAATTGATGGTATCTACGATGGCGTCTGGCGATATTTCAGGCTATATCGGTGCAAGTGATATCTCAATGATGTACTCCGTCACAGATGTATCCGGCTTAAATCGCATTTCTCGTAAAGTCCTAAGAAATGCGGCGAACCAAATAGCTGGCGCTGTTTATTTTTACCAAGAAGAACAGGTTGTTGATAAACCTGCGGTGGCGTTAACCATGTTTGGTGTAACCACCCCTTGTGTACAACAACTTACACAAAAACTTGAAAATAATTATGACTGCCTTGTTTTTCATGCAACAGGAAGTGGCGGTAAAGCCATGGAGAAACTGGCAGACAGTCACCTACTTCATAGCGTGCTCGATCTTACAACAACAGAAGTCTGTGATTATTTGTTTGACGGTGTACTTGCTTGTGATGAAGACCGTTTTGGTGCAATCGCCCGTACCAAAACCCCTTATATAGGTTCTTGCGGTGCATTAGATATGGTGAACTTTGGTCGCCCATCGAGTGTTCCTGAGAAATATAAAGGGCGTCAATTTTATCATCATAACGCGCAAGTCACCTTAATGCGCACGACACCAGAGGAAAACCGTCAATTAGGTATCTGGATCGCTGAGAAACTTAATCAGTGTGAAGGGCCATTGCGGTTTGTATTACCACAGGGCGGTTTTTCAGCTCTGGATATTGAAGGAGCCCCTTTCTGGGATCCTCAAGCAAACCAAGCTTTTTTTGATGCATTTATAACAACATTTAAAGAGACAGAGACTCGTCAATTAGTCATCAGTCCTTATCACATAAACTCCGCTGAGTTTACTCAGCAAATTTATGATTTACACCAGGAACTTATTTGTTAACCACGGAGAAAGAAGAATGACTCATTCACGTGAAACGTTACTAAAAAAATTCAATGAAATGATTGCACGCCATGAGCCAATTATTGGCGGTGGTGCAGGTACAGGGCTTTCAGCTAAGTGTGAAGAAGCCGGTGGTATTGACCTTATCGTTATTTATAATTCAGGTCGTTATCGTATGGCTGGCCGAGGCTCTTTAGCGGGTTTATTAGCTTATGGCAACGCTAATGAAATCGTTATGGATATGGCAAAAGAAGTATTACCTGTTGTTAAGCATACACCTGTACTTGCTGGCGTTAATGGTACAGATCCTTTCTGTAACTTTGATAAATTCTTAGATGAAGTTAAAGCAACAGGTTTTGCTGGCGTACAGAACTTCCCAACAGTAGGTCTAATCGATGGGAATTTCCGCGCGAATTTAGAAGAAACCGGGATGGGTTATGCTCTTGAAGTGGATATGATCCGTAAAGCCCATGAGAAAGGTTTATTAACCACACCTTATGTCTTTAGCCGTGAAGATGCAATTGCAATGGCTGAAGCTGGCGCAGATATTATTGTGCCTCATATGGGGTTAACAACTGGTGGTAATATTGGTGCTGAAACAGCATTAACCTTAGCGGACTGTGTGCCTTTAATTAATGACTGGGCAAAAGCGGCAAAAGCGGTACGTTCTGATGTCATTGTACTTTGTCATGGAGGTCCAATTGCAACGCCAGAAGATGCACAATATATCTTAGATAATTGCCCTGATTGCCACGGCTTCTATGGTGCAAGTTCAATGGAACGCTTACCAACAGAAGTGGCATTAACCGCAACGACCAAAGAATTTAAAAGTATTAAACGCTAATTCAAAATCATCAAGTTTGCCTAAGCGTTAATCCATATTGCCCACGTTATGTGGGCAATATTTTATGCAAAGCTGACTAATTAAAATTAGACCAATTTTGCAATTAATGTATTTAAATCCCCAGCTAAGAAATCAACAGGTGGAATTTCAATAACCGTATAAGCACCTGCTCGTTGCTTCATACTTGCTCTTGCGGCAGACACCATAAATTGAGACGTCAATGCAGGGTTGTTAATACGCATTGAATATTCAAATAATTGATTATGTGTTTTACCTGATACCCCTTTATGGGTCATATGAACGCCATGTCCCACATCTTTTAAGCTATCAACACAATCAACTTGCTTCACATGGGTTTCATCAGAAGAGAAATAGCTATCTGCTTTAATGGCTTGCTCTACTTGATTAAAATTCGCTCCCGTTTCTAATTCCACATAAACCATACGACGATGGACCCCCGTCCCTAATGGAATAGTCATTGAAAGCGCATCTTTTACACCATCAATCGCTTTAGCTGCTACGCTATGTCCCATGCTCATACCCGGTCCAAAGTTAGTATAAGTGATCCCTTTTGGCGCCATGGCTAACATTAGCGTACGAATAATAGAATCAGAACCCGGATCCCAACCCGCTGAAATAACCGCTACACGGTCATGTTTTTTTGCGACTTCATCTAATTCTGCTTTTAATGACACGATTTCACTGTGAACATCAAAACTATCTACTGTATTAATGCCTAAGCTTAAAATAGATTTAGCGAGTTCTTTAATTGCACGAGTCGGTGAACATAAGAGAGCCACATCAACATTACCTAATGTTTTAATATCGTTAGTTACGGTAATATTTTGCAGTTCTTCTGGAACATTATTGATATCACGACGAACAACACCCATTAATTCAAAATCTTGAGCAGCTTGAACCGCTTCTAATGCAAATCGACCAATATTGCCATAGCCTACAATGGCCACTTTTATTTTAGTATTCATTCATTCCCCTGACTTTAATGTTAATCATCTCTTAATGATAATAGTGATTAGTTATCAATGAATAAACCATATAAATATCTTTTTTGCTAGATAAACATTATTTGCGCTATTACCTTGTAAATAAACCTTGTAGAATCTCTCTTCTTCCTACGCGTTATATTAATAATATCGATTTCACTCTGTTTTTAAGAAGGTTTTCAATGCATCAGTCTGATGTAGCGGATCGCTCGCTTTTTTCCCTTAGTTGGCCAATATTTATAGATATCTTCCTACATCTAGCCACACTATTAATTAATACTTACATGGTAAGCCACGTTTCCACCGCTTACTTAGCCGCTATGGGCGTCGGTAACCAAGTTTTTGATCTTTTCATCACCATTTTTAGCTTTATTAGTGTGGGATGTAGTGTTGTTATTGCCCAATACTTAGGTGCAGGTAAAAAAGAAAAAGCCAGCCAAGCAATTCATATTTCTATCGCTTTTAACTCTTTGCTCGGTATTAGTAGCGCTTTGATCATTCTTTTCTTTGGCTACAATATTCTACATATTATGAATACGCCTGAGCATTTAGTGCAAGATGGCTACAACTACCTACATATTATTGGTATTTGCCTTATTCCTGAAGCTATTTCGATTATTCTTGCTGCTTGTCTAAGAGTTTATGGCAAGTCTAAAGCGGCTATGTATGTCACATTGATCGCCAATATTGTTACTGTTATTGGTAATATGATTGTGCTTTATGGCTTTTTTGGTTTACCACAATACGGATTAGTCGGCGTTGCTTGGTCTACCGTTGTTGGTCGTATTATTGCCGTTATTTTACTATGTGGATTACTGTTCTACGGTTTACGTATTAAATTCGAAGCCAAACAACTCGTGGTATGGTCTAAAAATATGTTGGGAAAAATCCTACATATCGGTTTACCTGCTGCTGGTGAGAACTTGGTTTGGATTTTACATTATATGACTGCATCTGCCTTTATTGGATTAATGGGTGAAGTCCCACTTGCTGCACAAACTCTCTATTTCCAATTGTCACTGTTTTTAATGCTCTTTGGTATTGCGATTAGTATTGGTAATGAAATATTAGTGGGTCACTTAGTTGGCGCAAAACGCTTTGATGATGCTTTTATTAGAGGCTGGAAAAGCTTAAAAACAGGTGTGATATTTACAATTGGTGTTGTTATTGTTTATTGGTTTATGCGTGATCCTATTTTGTACTCGATCACAGAAGACCAACGCATCATTGACCAATTGGTCCCATTGTTTATTTTGTCTGTCTTTTTAGAGCCGGGTCGTACTTTTAATATCGTGATGGTGAATGCCTTGCGCGCAGCTGGCGATGCTAAATTCCCACTTATGACAGCAATTTGTTTTATGTGGGGAGTCGCTATTCCTGTAGGTTATTATCTTGGTATTAAGATGGAAATGGGCTTAATTGGTATTTGGATTGGCTTCCTTTGTGATGAATGGCTACGTGGCTTAACTAACGCATGGCGTTGGCGCTCCCGTAAATGGCAAGCTAAGCGTTTGGATATTTAATCTTAAAAAGCCTGATAATCATTTATCAGGCTTTAACAAGAGCGCTCTACTTAAAAATTCAATAATACCTTCTTTATCATATTTAGCTAAAACGAAATTAATTATCACACTTTCAATATCATTAATTTTTTTTATGTTTTTTCAGAAAAACTAACCGTTTCATTAACTTCAAAATAATCTGAATTCGAATCTGAATTTCAATTAAGATAAAAAACAGTATCTGAACTATGATTTGATAAACCTGACATTTTTCAATAAATATTATAACGTATTAATTTTTATAAAGAACATCATCAATAGCATTATTGATACTATCTTGTAAAAAATATTTATAGCTATCAACATCCTCAAAATTAGATTTTATTTTATCATCTGAATTTAATATGCTATCAACTATTGATTCTAAAAAATCACTTTTAATTCTAGTTAAAGATATTGCATCACCAGAAAATAGAATCCATTTAGAATGAAATTTTAATTCACTCTTAAATTCTATAATTTTTTCTTTCTCTAATGTCGGTATTCCTTCCAAACCAGAGATAATATCATTAATTACATGCGCTTTTATTTCATCACTTCTTACCTTTCTAATAATATGAGAAAAGGTATTATAAATAGGCTTATCAATTTCTATATTATTGTCATCTTCATTATTATTTAAATATATTTTTTTATTTTCATTTTTATTATTAACATTATCAATATTATCAATACCTTTCTTTATCCCTAAAAAATTAATATGTTTATTAAACACAGGATTTATAAATAAAACAATAGTATTATAGCAACCTAATATCATTCCATTTAAACTATTCCTAACTACTCTCTCTTTATTTTCAATATTTTTTATAGCAGAGAATGCGCTACGAACTATATTGTTAACATACATAAACCCTCCTAGTATTTCCAAGAGGATTAAACAATATCCTCTAATTTCTTTCTATCAATAACCCATGCTTTTTTTAGTTATTTATTTCTCATCAAATACCACAAAAAAATTAATTATTAATCATCATAAAGCATTAAAATAAATGATAAATTATTTTACCTTCTTAAAACGACTTATGTTTAACATCACTTTTTTATGATTAAAATCACAAAAAAAACCTCTGTAAGTTAAATAAAATAACCTCGCCCATACAAAGCACAATTTTTTTTAATAAATAAAAAACCAAAAATCAAATATTAATCAACATTAAAATTTTCTTACAAAAATAATTATTTTTCCCTAATTCCCTATTGTTTTTTTTATGATACAAGTAGGTGTTGCCCTTTCCAATAAATGAGACAACTAAGCTTTAATAGAGAGAATACATAAAAATCAAACACAATGGAGTCTTGTCATGAATCTTGTTGAACGGTTTATTTCTTATACAAAAGTTAACACCACCACAAATAGGGAAAATGGCGCTGCTGGTATTATGCCTTCATCAGAAGGTCAGCGAGTGCTTGCACTACAATTAGTTGAAGAATTAAAAACGCTAGGTGTTGAAGATATCAAAATTCGTGATACTGCAATTGTTACCGCAACACTCCCTTCTAATCTTGATTATGATGTCCCCACCGTCGCTTTTTTTGGTCATTTAGATACCAGTGCAGAACAAACTAATGATACCAAAGCGCAAATCCTACCTTATAAAGGTGGTGACCTTTGCTTAAATAAAGAACTTGATATTTATCTGCGCCAAAGCGAATTTCCTGAATTAGAAAACTATATTGGTGATGATATTATTGTGACCGATGGTACAAGTCTATTAGGTGCTGACGATAAAGCCGCTATCGCCTCTATTATGGATATGCTGCAGTACTTTAAACAGCATCCTGAAGTTAAACACGGTACAGTTAAAATTGGTTTTGTACCCGATGAAGAGCAAGGTTTACGTGGTGCAAAAGTCTTTGATACTAAAGAATTCGATGCTGATTTTGCCTATACCTTAGATTGCTGTGGTATCGGTGAATTAGTGTATGAAAACTGGAATGCTGGTGATGTTGAAATTACCTTTACAGGTGCATCAGCTCACCCAATGTCAGCAAAAGGTAAATTAAAAAATTCACTGTTAATGGCGCACAAGTTTGTTGCAATGTTACCGGGCGGTGAAGCACCTGAATATACCGAAGGTCGTGAAGGTTATTATTGGGTCAAACAATTAGCGGGTAATAGTGCGCGTACTGTCTTAAAAATGGATGTGCGTGATTTTACCGAAGCAGGTTATGCCCATCGCATGGCATTTTTAAAACAACTTTCTGAGTATTGTGAAGGTCTCTGGGGTGAAGGCTCTGTCACTTGTAAACTCGCTGACCGTTATGCCAACGTATTTAATAGCCTGCAAGGTGATAACCGTTATCCTATCGATATTGCGGTGGCGGCTTATGAAGCGAATGGTATTACACCTCGTCCAATTCCAATGCGTGGTGGCTATGACGGCGCAGCACTCTCTCAAAATGGCTTACCTTGCCCGAATATATTTACAGGTGCGCATAACTTCCACTCTATTTATGAATATCTGCCAGTGAAATCGCTTTATGCAGCCAGTGATGTTTTAAAATCTGTCGTGAAAATCACTGCTGAACGCTTTGCACCTGGAGCTAAAGCATGATCCAAATTCTTGCGGTCTTAATTGTCGTTGTTATTGTCGCTAGGATGATTTTGAAAGGATATAAAGCCGAACCCGTTTTATTAGTAGCGGGGTTAGCCTTAATGGCGCTAACCATGATGTTTGGTTGGGGTGATATTCTTCCTAAAAATGTCAAAACAACAGGTATTGGCTGGTTAGATCCCTTTGAAGTCATGCGTGATCTCTTTAGTAGTCGTGCTGCTGATCTAGGTTTAATGATCATGGCATTAATGGGATTTGCGCATTATATGGATCATATTGGCGCCAATGAGGCCGTTGTACGTGTTGCAACTCGCCCACTGAAAAATATGCGTTCACCTTATGTGTTGCTATTTTTCTCTTTTTTACTCGCGAGTATTTTGCAACTTGCAATACCGTCAGCAACAGGATTGGCCGTTCTATTAATGGGTACGATGTTCCCGATTATGATAGGACTTGGCTTATCTCCAGCATCTGCTGCGGGTGTGATTGCAACGTCATTGGGTGTTGCTTATACCCCAACAGCGATTGATGCCATTCGTGGTGCAAAAGCGGTTGATTTAGGGGTGGTTGAATATGTGCTTTATTACCAAGGACCTGCGGCGATTGCTACCGTATTAGCCGTCGGTATTACACATATCTTCTGGCAACGCCATTGTGATCGCAAAGCTGGATTTGTGCCTCAATTAGGCAAAATGTCTGAAGAAGCAAAGAGTGATAAAAATGTCCCCAGCTTTTATGCCTTGCTGCCAATGTTACCTATCATTATGGCAGTCAGTTCATCAAGCCTATTTGTTGAAGGCATTCACCTTGATGTGGTCACAATTGTATTGATTTCAATGGCGATTTGTATGCTGATTGAAACACTACGCTTACGTGATTTTAAATCAGTATGTGCGGGCTTCCAGCATTTCTTAAAAGGTATGGGTTCTGCATTTAGTAATGTTGTGGGATTATTAGTCGCAGCGGGTGTTTTTGCTCATGGTATTAAAGTCAGTGGTGCAATAGACAGCCTGATCGTTATGGCGGAATCTGTTGGCCTACCGCCATTTGCAATGGCATTGGTCTTTGCTATCGTGACATTAGCTGCGGCGATTATTATGGGCTCAGGTAATGCACCGTTCCTTGCATTTGTTGAGCTTATTCCACAAATTGCCCATAGCATGGGTGTAAACCCAATAGCGATGATTTTACCAATGCAACAAGCATCACATATGGGACGAGGTATGTCTCCAGTGGCAGGTGTTATCATTGCAGTATCAAGTGGCGCAAAATTACAACCGTTTGATGTTGTAAAAAGGACTGCAATACCGCTTATGGTAGGTTTTGTATTCCATAGTGCTATTATTGCTATCTTCTATTATTGATAAATATACCTGAAGCAATATTTGTTGCTTCAGGTTATTTTCAAATAATAAACATATTAAAAATAGACAAGGATATTTTATTGTTATTTTTATAAATAAAAGCCAGTTATCTATTTTTATAAATATATATTTAAATTTTTATTTTTAAATAAAACATTAAAAATGTCATTATGAAAATATTAATAAAATCATAAAGCTTTTTTCTTATACACTAAAAAAAAATGCGCATATTATCTGCTTTGTTAAAATAAAATGTGTTTTTGAAATTACTCACTCATTGTTTTATTTTAGCAACTCTAAATTAGCCCACATTAAGTATGATGATTATACTAGCAATAGAATTGTGTATTCATTCTATTGCCTTTTTATTTAATCTCATCGTTAATTTCTTAAATTATTTTATTCACTTGAGTTTTTTCATCCCCTCTCATTTATATATTTGACTACAAACGTCCCCCCCTCTTGTACAGATAAATTACATTAAAGAGTCAAACCGTTTGCTTTCACTTTATGTGGAAAAAATTACCAACACAGAAGTCACAAAGGGTAATATTTTCTCAAAATTTGTACAATGTTAGTAAATTCAGAAAAAATTTTCTCCCATAAATTCAGTATGATGGTGGTATTAAAAATAGAATACCCCGTTGAATTCTCATACTGTTTATTGGATGCATGCAATGAAAGAACAATTATCTTCTCGTTGGAAAATATTGATAGCGGCAGTAAAACAACAAGTAAAACCCGCTTTAGGTTGTACAGAGCCTATTTCGCTTGCATTAGCGGCTGCAACAGCAGCAAGTTACTTACAACACGCTATTACCCGCATTAGTGCAGAAGTCTCTCCTAATTTAATGAAAAACGGTATGGGCGTAACCGTACCAGGTACAGGCATGGTGGGATTATCCATTGCCGCAAGCTTAGGTGCCGTTGGGGGGGATTGTAAAGCCGGTCTTGAAGTATTAAAAAATGCAACACCAGCGCACGTTGAGCAAAGCAAAGCACTATTAGCCGCTGGCATTGTGAACGTTTCGATTAAAAAAGCGTGCCAAGAAGTTCTATATAGCGAAGTGACTGTTGAAGATGGTGAAAACAGCGCAACTGTCATTATTGCGGGTAACCACACTAATATTGTTAAAATTATTCATAACAGTCATGTTGTTCTTGATAACACTTGTGCTGGCGCAGAACAATCGGCATCACCTTGCGAAATAAAAGAAACGTTAACCCAAACCAATACTCAAGAAATTTACCAGTTTGTTACCCAAGTTCCAGTAGAAGAAATTTCTTTTATCCTTGAATCTGCACACTTAAATGATGCGCTATCAAAAGAAGGTTTGAACAATACTTATGGTTTACATATTGGGCAAACTTTACAACGCCAACAACAGCGTGGCTTATTAGCCAAAGATTTATTATCAGAAATCATGATCCGTACATCTGCAGCGTCTGATGCACGTATGGGGGGGGCCGTTTTACCTGCAATGAGTAACTCTGGTTCAGGTAACCAAGGCATTGCCGCAACGATGCCTGTTGTGGTGGTTGCTGAATATTTACACGTTGGCGAAGAAAAAATGGCTAGAGCATTAATGCTTTCCCATTTATTGGCTATCTATATTCACCATAAATTCCCTGCACTATCTGCGTTATGTGCGGCAACAACGGCATCAATGGGTGCTGCGGGTGCAATTGCATGGCTAATGGATGAACGTTACGAATCTATGGCGATGGCAATTAGTAGCATGATTGGTGATATCAGCGGTGTGATTTGTGATGGCGCGTCAAATAGCTGCGCGATGAAAGTCTCAACCGGCGCGAGTGCTGCTTATAAAGCGGTGTTAATGGCGCTAGACAACACTTATGTGACAGGTAATGACGGTATTGTCGCTCATGATGTTGATTCTACTATTGAGAATCTATGTGCACTAGCAAGCCGTGCAATGCAACATACCGATATCCAAATTATTGAGATCATGGAATATAAAGCCGTTGCTAATGGCTAATTTGAGCATCTAAAAAAAGCACCCCATAATGTTGGTTATTATGGGGTGAAACATAAGATCCTAGGAACAGGATCCTCCTCAAGTCAGGAGCTTATCAATATTCGTTACTGCTATTTACGGCTACTACGGTTACTTCGACTACTATTTACTTCATACTACTTTCTAACACTCACTACAGGGTATTCGGTTAATGTGTGCTTTCTTCTGTATTAGACATTAATGCCTCAAAGCTGGCTCTTATCTCTTCTTCTGGTAATTGAATACCAATAAAGACCAATGTGCTTTGACGAGTTTCATCTTCATTCCATGGTCTATCCCAATCTGCACTATAAAGGCGTTGTACACCTTGGAATAACAAGCGATTAGGTTGATTTTTAATATTTAATATCCCTTTATAACGCAAAAGATTATCAGCAAAGCTTAATAATAACTTTTCCATTACATCTGAAACTTCTTGTAATTCAACGGGATAATTAAATTTTAGCACAATTGAATTGATGTCATCTTGCTTATCAGCTTGATAACGAAACAGAGGCTGTTTTACATCGAGATTATCGTTCAACATAAAACCTTTTACGTTAAACAGTAATCCTAAATCAATTTGTCCATGAATAACGGTATGCACAGGAGCTCTGGCATTAATACGTCTTAACCGTGCCATTAATTCAGGAGAGGCTGGAGTGACATCTGTTTTTGTTAACAGAATGCGGTCAGCATAACCAATTTGTGATTGTGCGATCGTGAACTGATCCAGTTGTTGCTGAGCGTGAACATTATCAACAAGCGTGATAATGCCATCTAATAAGTAGCGCTGGCAGATGATCTCATGAGAAAAAAATGTTTGGCTAATAGGACCGGGATCAGCCATACCTGTGCATTCAATCACTAACCTATCAAACTCAATTTCACCTCGATCAAGACTGTCACATAAGTCTAATAGCGTGTCTTCTAATTCATTCGATTTACTACAACAAATACAACCATTGGTCAGTGTTTTAATTTGAGTGGCTCTATCACCAATGATTTCATCATCAATAGGTACTTCACCAAATTCATTTTCAATAACAGCAATTTTATAGCCATGCTCTTCATTAAGCATATGACGTAAAAGTGTTGTCTTTCCTGATCCTAAAAAACCAGTCAGTATTGTCACTGCAATAGGTTCCATCATTTATCTCCTTTACAGATCATTAGCAACAGCGAAAACCGCCTTTACCATCACCCCCACCATAACGGGCTTCCTGACGTTCACGGAAAAACTCGTTATAGGTCATAACAGGCTTATCTGGATGGTTATCTTTCATGTGTTGCACATAATTATCGTAATCAGGAATACCTATTAGCATACGTGCTGCTTGTCCTAAATATTTTCCAGCTTGTCCTAAATTACCAAACATAAGTTTCTCCTAAGCCCCGTACTGGCAAGCCAGCACGGGGGTTTAACCTATCACCCTAAATTAGTGACCTGAGGACACTTTTACATCTTTTGGCATAGGAACATACGGTGTTTCTTGTGATGTATCTTCTGGGTTTTTACGCGCTTTCATTGCGGTACGGAAACCGTAGAAAATGATACTGTAAACAACCACTAAGAACAGAATACTCAAGCCAGCATTGGTGTAGTTGTTAATAACAATATGATTCATATTGGTAATTTCAGCCGCAGTTAAGTCGGCACCACCCGCTAAGATCTTCGCTTTGTATTCATTTGCTAAGTAGAAGAAACCTTCCATTTGTGGATCATCACTGAGCAGTTTCAGACCTAATGCCCATGTAGTACAAATTAATAACCATACTGCAGGAACAACTGTCACCCAGATATATTTAGTACGTTTCATCTTAACTAAGATAACAGTACCTAATACCAGAGCAACTGCCGCTAACATTTGGTTTGAAATACCAAACAGTGGCCACAAGCTCTTAACACCGCCTAATGGGTCAACAACACCTTGGTATAACAGATATCCCCATAATCCTACGCAACCCGCAGTACCAATCACACCCGGAATGAACGAGTTTGTTTTCTTCAGGTAAGGGATAAAGTTACCTAACAAGTCTTGGAACATAAAGCGACCAGAACGTGTACCCGCATCTAACGCCGTTAAAATAAAGAGCGCTTCGAACAAGATCCCAAAGTGATACCAGAAGCCCATATCCGCAGCCGGAATGATTTTATGGAATACCATCGCGATACCAACAGCTAAGGTAGGCGCACCACCAGCACGGTTTAATACAGAAGGCTCACCAATATCTTTCGCCGTTTGTAGAATTTCTTCTGGCGAAATAACAAAGCCCCATGAACTCACCGTTGCAGCAGTATGCACAGTCACTTCTCTTAACTGCGCCATAATAACGGCTGTATTTTCACCCCCCAATTCATGAAGGTTCGGCATAGTAATACCTAAACCTGCTGGTGGTGTATTCATTGCAAAATACAGACCGGGTTCAATGATAGATGCAGCCACTAACGCCATGATCGCAACGAATGATTCCATTAACATTGCACCATAACCGATAAAACGTGCATCCATTTCATTGGCGATAAGCTTAGGTGTTGTACCTGAAGCAATCAGTGCGTGGAAACCAGAAACGGCACCACAAGCGATAGTGATAAATAAGAACGGGAATAAAGCCCCTTTCCATAATGGACCTGTACCATCGATATATTGAGTAACCGCTGGCATTTTCAGTTCAGGGTTTAGGATAACAATACCAACGGCTAAACCAACGATAACCCCAATTTTCAGGAACGTCGCTAAGTAATCACGAGGAGCGAGGATCAACCAAACTGGCAGTAATGCGGAAACGAAAGCATAACCAATAAGACCAAAGGTGATGGTTGTATCTTTAAAGGTTAGCGCTGGTCCCCAGTATGGGTCGTGAGCAATAACACCACCAAACCAAATCGCAGCAATCAGTAAGACAATACCGATAACAGAGACTTCACCGACACGGCCCGGACGGATATAGCGCATGTAGATACCCATAAATAGGGCAATTGGTACTGTTGAACAAACAGTGAACACACCCCATGGGCTTTCTGCTAATGCTTTAACAACGATAAGTGCAAGCACGGCAAGAATGATGATCATGATAAGGAAACAGCCGAATAAAGCGATAGTACCCGGAATAGGACCCATCTCTTTCTTTATCATCTCACCAAGTGAGTTACCATTACGGCGTGTTGAAATAAACAACACCATAAAGTCTTGTACTGCACCAGCAAGCACAACCCCAGCTAATAACCAAAGCGTACCCGGTAAATACCCCATCTGAGCAGCAAGAACAGGCCCTACTAAAGGACCAGCACCCGCGATAGCCGCAAAGTGGTGACCAAATAAAACATAACGGTTAGTTGGAACGTAGTTCAAACCGTCATTATTAACAACAGAAGGTGTTGCTCTAGTTGGATCAAGTTTCATCACTTTTTGAGCGATGTAAAGACTGTAATAACGATAAGCAACTAAATAAACGGCAACAGAAGCAACAACTATCCATAGCGCACTGACGTGTTCACCACGACGAAGTGCAACCACTGAAAGACAAAAAGCACCGATAATCCCGAGGATCACCCAAGGTACGTGCTTTAAAAATGCATTTTTGTTCATGAGACACCTTTTTTTTCAGGCAAGACCGAACAGCCAAAGAGTAATGCGGGACAGCAGAGAATGATTTGAGCGAATCTGAGAGATAACTGCCCGCAGCTACATAATAAGAATTCTTACACGAGAATGGTGTGACTAAATCTCTTAGCGGTTGTATAACGAATTAAGCGGTCTGTTTTCTCAGTTAAGTGGTTCAGCTATTTTTAAATGGTGATTTTTTTGTGATCTAGATAACAATTTTATGACTTTCAATAAGTTAGGAAATCACCAAATAGAAGAAAACCGCCTTTTCTCTAACAAAAAAGGCGATTTTTTATAACATTATTTAATTGAATGGTAATTATTGACTAAATTGAACTGATATCAAAAGCACATTACCTTTTCGAGCCGGTGAGCCATTAAAACGCCATTGATATGCAGCATCAATAACAGCATTGTCTATGCTCATATCACCACTACCCGATTTCAATAACACCACAGTAGGAACACCTTGAGGATCAACATCAAGTTGTAAGATCATATCCCCTGTTTTAGGTGCTGTGTCAGGTGCATTCACTTTCGGTAATACCTGATCACTGCCTTTGATATTCGCTGATGAGAAATCAAGACTAAATGTCCGGTTTGATTGCTCAATTTTATCAGTATTCAACGGTAAGCGAACAACTTTGCTATTCGGATCTGATGCTGGTATTGCACGTTGAGCTAATTGGATCTGAGTTAAGTCATCACTAAGATAATCATCTGAAGGCTTAACTTCAGCACCGTCAGGTAAATAACGCATATCCATTCGCGCTCGTAAGGTTTGATAGCGCTCTAAGCGAGCGCCCTCAAGTGTATTTATCACCATTCTCATTTCTAGCATTTGCATTAAAGAGCTAATACTCTCTTTTGATTTTTGCTGTGTTGCTTTAGCAAATGCACCCGCTGCAATTTCAGGATCTTCATCTAACCATGTTATCCCCCAACCTAACCAAACATCTTCACGATCAGGATCTAATGCAATGGCCTGTTCAAAATGAGTACGCGCATTGAATAATAAAGTTTGCCAATATTTTTTCTCTTGAGGATAAATATTAGGCGATCTTGCTAAATTATTTGTTCCTACGTTGTAATATTGCAATTCAAAGCGCGCCACTGTTCTGACAACATCAGCATTATCTTGATGGATGGTGAGTTTCTCATTTAAAAAACGAATACTATTATCCCAACTTTCATGGTTATTTTTACCATTAGGCAATGTCTGCAACTCTTTTAAAATTGCTTGTAACGCTGCATGCTTCTCTTGCTGTTGTTTAGACAATCTAGGGTAATAAGAAGCATAAGGATCATAGCTAGAGCGAGTGGTTTCCCTTGCATCTTCTAATTCTGGTGCTTGTTTTTTCAATTCTGAATAAGTATTTTCGGTCAGTGTTATCGCTTTAGCATCTTGTCTTGCGTAAGCCTTAACCAATTTTATCAATGTTGATTGTTGCTTAACGGCATACTCTCTCCAACCAAGGCGGGTACTTTCAAAACGTACTGTTACACGTTGACGATACCCGTCTTTATTTGGCATAAAACGCCAATGGCGAGCGGCGCTCACCGCTTGATCATCGAAAGCATCAACACCACTACTGTTTTGTACCCAAAGCCCTGAAATGCGTCCTTGAGGATCGACATCAACAGATAAAATAACATCTGCGCGAGGAATGTATTTTCTGATTGTTGGATAACGGATCTCAGTTAAATTTTTCACTTCATTAGGTGATTCAACGATCACTTCTCCGGGATACTCTTTTCCCATCATTGATTGCATTTCAAGATAAGTGGTTAAATCATTATTAATTGCGTTACTCACAGGTAATCGTTGGTTTGCCAACGCTGTAATCTCTTCTGGAGGAGAGCTGTTTTGTCGATAAAAACGATCTTCAATAACACGCGCTTGTAATATCTGATAAATCTGACGCTGGTTTTCAGTAAGCTCTGAAATCGCTTTTTTCAACAATGGTTGCGCTGAAATATCATTATGGCCTTGCTTAGCCTGTTTCAGTGTATCTGCCACCATTAACGCTAACATCGCTTTTTCAATTTGAGCATCCAAAGAGCGATGAGCAATATAAGTCAGAGCTAAAACTTGCCATGCCTCAGGTGATAATGGTGCAACAGCAATAACATTAATACCCGATTGCGTTAATTGAGCATCGTGACCATTTGAAAGGGAAGCTAACGCCTGAGCAACTATAATCTCAGGTTGATTTAATAGCCAATCGCCATAAAAGTTGAGTGTTTTTACCGCTTCCGCATGTTCTGATGTTCCCTTGGTCTGAACTAAATAAGCGTCTTTTGCTTTTGTTGCCACAGCCACATCATCACTAAAATAATCTAATCCTGGTAGAGCAATTCTCGCTTTCTCTATAGCACGAATAGACGCCAATGCTTTAGATGGATTAGACCGAATAACTTTACGAATGTCATTTTCGCTATTAACCACGAAATAATGATAATTTTGCCATTCGGATTGTTCGATATTTTGTAAAACAAAACGACGACGATCTTCTAATTCATTCTTAGGTATCACCGAAAATGACACGCCCAGAGCCATGAAAAGTACGAGTCCACCGCCGAATAAATAGTAAATATTTTTAGCTCGCCACGATTGCAATAACATAACAATCGTCATAATGAGAGAGCCTAGCCATACTCCCAGTAAGAAATTACGCTCATCAAAACGAACGGATGAAGGGAGAATTTTGCTATTAAAACTATCAATCAAGCTAAAGGTTGAAACTAAGAAAGCGGGCAACCAAAAAGGGAACAGTAACGTTATAACGCCAATAATAATCAGGATCAGCTTTATTCTTTTTTTCATGTTATTTTCCCTAACCTATGGCT
The DNA here is from genome assembly GCF_002607735.1 of Proteus alimentorum. Lineage (GTDB taxonomy): Bacteria > Pseudomonadota > Gammaproteobacteria > Enterobacterales > Enterobacteriaceae > Proteus > Proteus alimentorum. The sequence goes on along the minus strand of NZ_NBVR01000018.1, from coordinate 345,582 downwards.
TTCTTTTCAAAATATGCATTGAAGGGAAAACAAAAATAACTAACAAGATAATGGCTGAAACCATTAAAAACATCACACTCAACATCGTTATTAGTATTTGTTCAATATAATCTGCTTTGATTAAATCTGCGATCCAGCTAGAACCTAAACTACCGCTGGCGCCTTGTGGAATAAAATTCATCAGTAATAATCCCAAAATAATAGGGACTATCATAGCAATAGCGGTATGTAATATGACTTTAGGTATTTGGTTTATCGCATTTTTAACCGCAATAAATATTGCTGGAGGCTGAATAGGTTTCGCTGGCGTAGTTTGGGCTGGCGCTTGTCGGATGTTTACATTTTGTACTCTTTTTTGACGAACTTGCTCGCGTTGCGTTTGGTTTTGTTTCTGAGTAATTGCAGCTTGCTGTAACTTCGCCTCTCTTGCACACGCCGCACACGCTTTGCCTGCAAAATGCTGGTGGTTTTTATCTTTCTGACAAATAACTAATTGTTGCTTTTCAGGTTGTGCATATTCATAAAGTGCTGTCGTCCATGTTTTTGCACTTGGTCTTTGCGAAGGTGTGCCTGAAAAGGCTTTATCAAAGAGTGTTCTGAGTTTATTGGGTAATTGTTTATGTCCACTGGCAACATTTGGGGCGATCAAATTATGTGCTTTTACACCATAACCATAAAAACGCCCTGCAATACGCCTTGGAATATCCGTAGGGACAGTGTCATTTTTAGGGCGACCACTAAAAGGATGGATACCAAAATTAAGCAATTGGAAAATAATGACTGCTAAGGCAAATCGGTCTTGCCACTCTTCTTCTGCCTCTGGAATAGTTTGCTTAGCTTGAAATTCAGGCGCTAAATATTCAACAGTAAATTGCCCTGCGGGATAACGTGTATCCTCGCCTTGGATACTAAATCCATCACAATCGAGAAGAGACATATACAGGCTTGATTTATAAAACCGCAAATTTAGCGGTTTCATATCAATAATACGGTGCCCTTGCTGATGTAAAGCATCAATCAACGAGCAAAGGTTATAGGCGAGACTCACTTTCGCCCCCATTCCCGTAGGTAAGCCATGAGCCTTGGCTTGGCGTTCTTGAAGAATGTATTCCAACTCAATCGTATTTTTGACATCAAGTTCAGGCATCACAAAGCCAACAAATTGCTTTTGGCTATTGTATAAACGAGCTTGAGGCCATGCGAGTTGGATAATAGGTGTATCGTTAACAGAAACGGGCTTTAATGCAGGTTCTAGCTTCTGCATTGCCGTGATCTTTTTTAGATAATAGGCTTTATCAATTTTGTCATGATAAACTTTTGAGACTTGGAAAGGTGCATTATTAATATGGCTAACGCTACCCGCACCACCGCTTTTTATCAAATTACCTATTTGATAAATCTTACCGTTCTCGTCTTGTAATTGCCTAGATACTGGTTGAGCTCCCCCTTCCCTTCTCGCCTTTACCACAACTCTTCATCCCTGATGCAAATAACTAAGGTTTTATCATCGCCGGTGATTGAATGTGTTCGAGGATCAGCTAAAGTCCCTGCTAATGCCTCACTTCCGCTATCTTCTGATACTGTTTTTAAATAACGGATCACAGGAGTGATAAACGGCGCATAAAGAGCATCACACGCTTTATTCATCGCAAAAGGCTGTACACCATCAGACATCAAAATAACTTGTTTTACTGGTTTATTTAGAGGAATAACGCGTAAATGCGCTTCCCAGTTTTCTGACGTCACAAACCAAGTTTGATTCGCATATTCTCCATTTTCAGGCTGTGATACGTAACTTGTACCATCGCAGTATTCCACCACTGCAATACCATCACCCAAATGGAATAAATAGCCACTATCATCACCAACCCAACATGCAACCAGTGTTGATGCATATTCATTAAGCGCACATTGTTTTATTTCTGCATATTCAGCCAGTTGAAGGCGAATATCTTCAATAAGTTGTTTAGCCCCTTGGGTTATCTGTTTTTCGGTTAACAAATCAATGTTTGGCCACTCTGTAATACGTAGCGTAAATAACCGAGCAACGAGCTGAGCGCCTTGTTCACTATAACGAGAAGAGCCCGCACCATCACAAACAGCAGCCATAAGATATTCACCTTTGCGGCGAATAAAATAAGCATCCTGACAGGGAATTTGACGCTCTTGATGGGCAATACCTGTCACCGATGCCCCATAAGCTAACCAATCATTCATCAAACAGGTACACTCGCCCAAGAATCAGTTGAAGGTAATTGTGCCGTGCCACCCGGTGTTGATTGAGAAACCACCTGCATACTGGCGCTTAGCCACAAGAACAATTCTTTAAATTGCAGCCCTTTAAGCATTTTCACACCATTAACACCATTACGGCTAAAGCTTCCCATGACTTCTGCTGATGCGCCATCAACCATAATAGGAAATACGGCTGTTTTTTGGCTTTCTTCAGCTTGACGACAAAGCTGTGCGGCCTGTTCCCATTGATCGGTAGGTACGCCATCAGACATTAAAAATAGCCAAGGACGAGTATAAGCAACACCCGCTTGTTTAAAGCGCTGTTTTTCAGCTTCTATTTCTTCAAGTGCTAGCGTAATGGCTTGCCCCATCGGCGTTGTCCCATTTGCCTCTAAAACAGGTGCCGTAAAATCCATTGCATCTTTCCAATCACCATGAACAGTACATTGGTCATATCCGCCATATTCAATCACCAGAATACGTACACGTTTAGCCGCAATCACATCGTTTTTAAGTTCTTGTTCGAGTAATTTAAGCCCTTCATTGAGTTGTTGAATAGGCTGTCCATACATACTCCCCGAGCTATCGAGTACTAAGATCAGAGGGGTTCTTTGTTCACTGTTATCAACCAAAGCTACGTCAGGGATCATAAGATGCTCCATCATTCAGTTATTATTTTTCATGATAATGATTAATGTAACATAAAGACGCAAAATTCATCAGAAAGAAAAAAGCAATAAAATGAAGATAAAGATATTTCTTAGGAAAAGCTCGCCTTAAAACTTGATAGGCTAATTTTTAGCTAAAACTGCGACTTTTTTCGAAGTTGAAGATAAAAAAAGCACCTCATTACATTAAGTAAAAAGATGCTTTCTTAATAAACTATTTATGGTGTTAATAGTGGATTTTTTGGCGTCCAGCGATAGAGTGCGAAAGCGTTGTGCCATCGACCATTTCAAGCTCACCTCCCACAGGAACCCCATGGGCAATTCGGCTGGCAGAAATACCATACTGAGCACAAATTTCAGCAATGTAATTGGCTGTTGCTTCACCTTCAACGGTCGGGTTTGTCGCCAAGATCACTTCTGAAATAGTCTCTTGGCTTAAGCGCTCTTCAAGTCTATCTAAACCAATATCCATAGGTCCAATACCATCTAAAGGGGATAAATGCCCCATTAAAACAAAGTATCGACCCGCAAACTGCCCTGTCTGCTCGATAGCATGAATATCCGCAGGACTTTCAACAACACAAATTTGCCCATTTTGCTGACGGCGAACATTGGCACAGATGGTGCAACGCTCTTCTTCAGTAAAAGTTCGGCAATCACAGCAATGACCTATTTCAGACATTGCACGCGTGAGTGCTTGTGCAAGTCGCATACCACCGCTTCTATCGCGTTGAAGTAGTTGGAAAGCCATTCGCTGCGCTGATTTAGGCCCGACACCGGGTAAACAACGCAACGCTTCCATTAATGATTCAAGAAGTGGGCTAGTTTGCATTAGAATGGCATCTTAAAGCCTGGTGGCAATTGCATACCGTTAGAAACAGAGGCCATTCTTTCTTTTTGTGTTTCATCAATACGACGCGCAGCATCATTAAAGGCAGCAGCAATCAGATCTTCCAGCATCTCTTTGTCATCTTCTAGCAGGCTAGGATCGATTTCAACACGACGGCAATTATGAGCACCATTGATAGTGATCTTAACTAAGCCAGCGCCAGATTCACCTGTCACTTCTAAGTTTGCGATCTCTTCTTGCATTTGTTGCATTTTTTCTTGCATTTGTTGGGCTTGCTTCATCAGATTACCCAAACCACCTTTTCCGAACATAATTGTCTCTCTTTGTAAAAGCCACACAGTATGAAGTCATACAACATGTTGCGATTAAACAGGTCGGATACTCTCTTCATCCAATTCAGCATCAAAATATTGCTGTAATGTTTGAATCGTTTTATCCGTAATAATCGATTGACGCGATAACGCCAATTTTTCATCATAAATGGCTTGTCGCCACTCCAACGGTGTTTTCACCGTGGGATCATCATCTTCTATAATTGTGAGTGAAATTGCTTTTCCATGCAATTCACTTAACGCATTAGTAAGCGTGCGTAACGCATTTGCTGAATTTAAATGTTTCTGTTTAGTTCGTAAATGCAAAATAACGTTTTCTTCGCTTACCGTCTCTTTATACGCATTTAATGCCAGTTGTTGCACCAATTTAGGGAGTGGCATTTTGCCAATTTCAGCCGCCCACGCATCTCTTTCTTGCGACTCTTTAGCAATTTTTGCTGCTAATTCAGGTGTTTTTTCATATTCGAGAACTTCTTTGATCTCTTTTGGTGAAGAAACAACCTCTTGCGTTGACATTAACTCCGGGTTTTGTGGACGCCACTGATACTCTTCTTTTTTCTTTTTTTCAGGCGCATTAGTCTGACGCTTAGCAACTTGCTGGCGTTTTTCACTCACGGCTGCTAGCCGCTCTAATGCACTAGCAGCCGGCTTAGCCCGATTAGGCGTCGCCGGTTCAGACTTTTTTGGCGGGGTTTGTTGTTCCGTCCCCTTTATTGCCTGCCTTGCCCTTAGAAGTTGTGCTGCGGGGCTATTGCCTAGTGAAGCACTATTTTCTATTGGTGAAGAAGATGGATGAGCCATTTGAGGTGAATGAGTCTGCACCGTCTGTGGAGCATAATGTTCAGATTTTCTATTCGTAGGCAATGATGCTGAAGGTAAAGTCTGTGCTAATGGCGCAGAAGGTATTTCATCAATCACTGTTTTAGGATGAAAAGCAAGCGCACGTAACAGAGTCATTTCAACGCCCATGCGTCTATCTGGCGCATAAGCCAGTTCTTTTCGCCCTACTAATAAGGTTTGATAATAGAGCTGTAAATCTTGTGGAGAAACAGATTTAGCCAATAAGCGTAGGCGTTCTTGAGTAAATTGTTCTTGAGGGTTTTCTTCACTAGGCAATAACTGCAACATTGCAATTTGATGCAGTAATGAGAGTGTCTCCACTAAGAAATTTTCCCAGTCAGTCCCTCTTGAAGCAACTTCATTAACCAGCGACATGACCTGTTGACCATCCGCTTTTACCAGCGCTTCAATCAATGCTAAAGGCTGAGCGTCATCAATAGTGCCAAGCATTTGGCTAACCACTTCCGCACTAACAACACCTTCGCCACTTGCGATAGCTTGGTCTGTTAAGCTTAACGCATCTCGCATACTGCCATCAGCTGCACGAGCAATAAGTTGGCGGGCTCTAACATCATTTTCAATATGCTCTGCTGAAAGCACTTTTTCGAGTTGTGTCGCAATTTGGTCAATATCTAATGCTCGTAGATGAAATTGCAAGCAACGCGATAAAATTGTGACAGGTAATTTTTGTGGATCGGTTGTCGCTAATAAGAATTTAACGTGCTCTGGCGGCTCTTCTAATGTTTTTAGTAGCGCGTTGAAACTATGACGAGAAAGCATGTGAACTTCGTCAATCAAGTAGACCTTAAAGCGTCCGCGTGCTGGCGCGTACTGCACATTATCTAGCAGTTCACGGGTGTCTTCTACCTTTGTTCGAGATGCGGCATCGATTTCAATTAAATCAACGAAACGCCCTTGTTCTATTTCAAGGCAATTTGCACATTGACCACAAGGTTTACTCGTAATGCCAGTTTCACAATTAAGCCCTTTAGCGAATAATCGGGCAATAGTGGTTTTTCCGACACCTCGTGTGCCAGAAAAAAGATAGGCGTGATGAAGTCGCTGATGATCAAGACCATTAGCTAAAGCCGTCAACACATGACGTTGACCGACAACATCGTTAAAAGTTTGTGGGCGCCACTTACGGGCAAGTACCTGATAGCTCATTGATTCCGCTAAATTTGAACGAGATTTATCTCTATGCTAACACAGGGGTGACCTATTGAGCGAGATCTGTAAGAAACAAATGAGATATTGATGAAAGAACCAGCAGAAATTTAAGATAAATTAAGCGGTAACAATTGTGCGGGCAATATACATTTATAAACATAGAAAAACTTATAAACGATATATCAACACCCGCACTCTTACTTATGTTTACGATAAGAACTTAATTAGCTCTTATCTAAACAGTGAAGATATTAATGTCCTGGAAAATCAACCAGTGTAAAGCTGTGAACACCTTGTTTTTCTAAGCGTTCGATACCGCCTAAATCAGGTAAGCAGATAATGAATGCCGCTTCTGTCACGGTACCGCCTAAACGGCGGATAAGACGAGCAGTTGCTTCAATGGTGCCACCCGTTGCCAGTAAATCATCAACCATCAATACTTTATCTTGATCCGTAATGCTATCTTTGTGGATCTCCAAAGTATCTGTGCCGTATTCCAGATCATAAGTTTCACTGAGCGTTTCGCGAGGCAATTTACCTTTTTTACGAACAGGAACAAAACCAACACCTAGGCGTAAAGCGACAGGAGCACCAAATAGGAAGCCTCGTGCTTCGGTACCCACAACTTTAGTGATACCCTGACCTTGATAGTGTTCTACCAATAAATCAATGGTTGCCTGATATGCAGCAGGATTATCCAATAATGTAGTGATATCACGGAATAATATCCCTTCTTTTGGATAATCAGGAATGGTTTCAATACTGTCTTTAATAAATTGCAGTTGTTGCGCGTTAGCAGTCATAATCAGTGCCATAATAAAAAACGAAACGATAGAATCTATGCAATATGCCGTTAAAATGCAACAGAAAGCCAATTAACAACTCTTTTTTGTTGCTTTAAGTCAATTCATGTTTTTATCAAAACAGGGACAAGAACCAGATGAATAAACCCGATCCTTTAAGCTTGTTTAAAAAACAGATAGACAATCTAGCCGAAACAGTGGCGCCTATTGCAAACAAAAAAATTGCAGCACCTTGCTTCGACACAGCACTATTCCACCGCCGAAGTGATTCCCTTGGTGGCTATATGCAACAGATCCGCGATAATTTTACCCAGTTAATCGCTTGTGTTGAGGCACAACGAAGCCAGCAGGTTAAATTTCTGGCCACACAAATCCTACAACAAATTGAAGCATTAACTCGTGAATTATCGACACAAACACTAAGAAAGCAAGAGAACCAGCTTACTCAACGAAAAAAAAGTGTCGATTTGTACCAAAAGCTTGCCCAACATCAGGATTATGAGCGTCGATTACAAGCCATGATCCAAGATAGAGAGCTTTCATTAACGCAAGCACAGAGCTTTATGAAGCAACAAGAGTTACAAAAAGAGATTGCTGCTCTTGAAAATCGCCTTGCTCGCTGCAAAAATGCCCTGTTCTCTATCGAAAAGAGCATTGAGAAACAAGAAGATAAATTTTAAAGGGAGTGATTATGAGTTTAAAAGAAGCGCCAGAATCTGTTCAATTGGCTGTCGATCTTATCTATTTACTTGAAAGCCACCATATTGATCCTAAAACAGCACTAGAAGCCCTAGAGATTGTGCGCCAAGATTACGAAAAAAAATTAGCGACACAATCTACTCATTCATCTCTTTAATTAAGCAAAAGGCGTATTCGCGTCAGGTGTTGGGCCATCAAGAGGACGTTTTATCTCTTGTACTTCATCACCTTGTTTATTATGCAAATAAACATCAAGTTGGTTAAATGCAATGTTGATGTTATTTTCATTACATAACTTATCAATAGCACGGTTAACTTCATCTATTGCAATATTTCTATCACCTAATGTTCTGACATAAAAACGCAAATCATGATTCAGGGTGCTTGCCCCAAATTCAGTAAATAGCACCACAGGTTCTGGTTCAGTCATCACTCTGACATTATCTTTAGCGGCCTTCATTAAGATCTCTTTGACCTTATCAAGATCAGAGCCATAAGCAACGCCTACTTGAATAATAATACGTGTCACCGTATCAGATAATGTCCAGTTAATAAGCCGTTCTGTTACAAACGCTTTATTTGGAATAATCACTTCTTTGCGATCAAAGTCAGTCACTGTCGTTGCCCTAATACGAATTCGGCTAACCGTACCGGAATAAGTCCCAATAGTAACCGTATCACCAATTCTGACGGGTCTTTCGAACAAAATAATTAAGCCAGACACAAAGTTTGCAAATATTTCTTGTAAACCAAACCCTAAACCAACCGTTAAGGCTGCGGCTAACCATTGCAATTTTTCCCATGCTACACCTAATATTCCCAGTGATACGATGGTTCCGATAGCAATAATTATGTAAGTCAAAATGGTTGTGATCGCGTAAGAAGCACCTTGTTGCAGTTTTATACGAGATAAAATTAATACCTCTAATAAACCTGGTAAATTTCGTGTCATAAACCAAGAAATTGCCATAATAGAAACAGACAATAATAGATCTGCAACAGTCACTGCCTTCACAACATTACCGAGTTCGGTCGGTAAAGTGTAACTCCAAAGCGTTATTCCATCTAAATAGGTAAAGACAGTAATAAAATCAGACCAAATTCCATAGAAACTAGAAGCAAAGATGATAAATAAGATCATCGTTGTCAGTCTTAATGATTGCTGATTGATTTGATCCATATCCATTGGTGGCTCTTGAATAGGTTCAAGGCTGTTATCTTCACCTTCTTTCTTCTCTTTTAACATCGCTTGTCTACGTTCAAGAGCGCGACGATAGGCAAGCCTTCTAGCCGCAACGGTTAATCCGCGCAAACTGGCGTGATAAGCAATAAACCACAACATAAGCAGATATAAACTATCAATCCAACGATTTGCTAAACGTAACGCCGTATAGTAATAACCAAAAATCACTAAACCCATTAAAATTAAAGGTGAAAACGTTAATAAAGTAATCACAACGGTTCTAACAACATGGTTACCTTTTTCTTGCCACATTTCACGGCAAAATGGCAATGTGAAGAAACTAATACCAAATAGTGAAATAATCGCAACCAACTGGCCAATAACATCACCCACCAGCAATAATGGATTATTAATACCATAAGCAGAAAGCAGAATAATAGGTAACATAGGAAGAGAAAGCCGCAATAAACGTTTACGATTTTGCTGGACGCGTTCTACGGGAATTTTAAAATGTTTTACGGCAACACCATTGTCAGACATTAAGCGATAAGACCATTCGAACATCAGCCAAAATACCGCAAATTGCCAAGCGAAAGACCAGATAAATTCTTGTTGTACATTAAAGCTATTTATTAACCAATATCCTATTGCTAAGACAAAACAAGACAGAGGTAATGTTTTGAGAAAAACAATTCCCAGTGCAAGTGGTGTATGTAACTGAGAATCTTTATTGAGCTTATTGATATCCCCATTCAGTTTTTCAAACTGAATATCGAGTTTTTTACGTTGCCAAATCAGTATTGAACCGAACAAAATTAACGCAATAAGAACAGGAAGTGATTTCTTAGCCCCGATCAGCAGATTTTCATTTGACCAATTGAGTTTAAAACCTTGAAACTCGGCAACAGCCTGAGCCGGGAATGTTGAAAACCAATTAAGATTAATCGGCTTATTACTACTTACCCAGAAAATTTGCTGAGCCAATGTGTTTTCGAGTGAACTTACCACACTGCGTAATTGTTGTTGATCCATTTGTAAGTTAATCGAACCTGATATTTGATTACCCAACTGGTTGTTGAGCTTATCAAGCAATTCACGTCTAGCATCAACAAGTAATTCTAATGCACTACGTAACTCTTTTTGTGCATTAGGATCCGTGGCTTCAGGATGAGCGACTTGGTATTCATGCATCAACTGATCAATATAAATGCTGGGCTGTATTATCTGATCACGTTGTTTATTTATTTCAAACTGCTCTAAACGTAAATCCGCAATTTTATCGGGCAGGTTATTAATAAAAATACCATCAGGCAAGTCGACTTGCTCTTCAAATAAGATACGAGAAAGCAATAAGCTTCCTTTGAGCACGTCAATTTGTTCTTTTAAATTCCGTTCAGATTGAATGGCTCTGTCTAAACGATTTTTGACCATAAGGCTATGGCGATTTAACTCATTATTATTTTGCGTTGTAATAATCAGCTCATCACTAAGATGTTTATTGATTTCTGTTTGCGCTAAATAAAAAGGATTACTATTAATTGCCTGATTTTCAAGCCCTGTACTTTGCGCTTCTTTCGCCGTTTCTTCTGAACTGTCTAAACGCTTATCACTGATCGCTTCTTGAATTAGTTGAGCATGTTCTTGGGAAAGATCGATGTAAGCTGAACTATAATCACGTTGAAGTTGTAATAGGCTTTGTAACTGCACATTAGATTGTAAGGTACGCTTTTGATAATTATTCTGTTGTTGAAGATAATATTGCTCTAATTGTAATAACTGCACTGCTGAAGCGCGCATTTGGGCTTTATCCGCACTACTTTTATTCAGTAATATTCTTATTTGTTGCAGTCTTTCTGAGTTATTAAATAAAACAGATTGCGCCCTTTCTGGTTGTGTTTGTAACACAATAAGTTCATTACTGTAATTTGCTAAATCGTCTTGCGCTTTTTGTAATGATTGTAAGACGGTCTCTAATTGTGACTCTAACGTTGCTAACGGTAATGCTTCTAGTGATTTTTGATAGTCTTCTGCTTCTTTATTAGCGACTTTCTGTTTTAACTGATTAAGTTGATATTGTGCATTACGCAGTTTTTCAGGTAATTGCTCTACGGTTTTATCATAACTTGTTAGTTTTTTTTCTAGCTGTTGAATGTTATCAAGTAATAAAAGAGATTGTTCCAAATCAGCAATCGTTAATTTATCTTCTGCACTTAGCTCGCTACGTTTGTTTAATAAATTAAGCTGGTTTTGAATACTTTCTTGGGTGGGTAAATTGCTGGGTACCGCAGCTAAAACTGAGGTGATGGAGAAACTCCAAAAAATAAGCATAATAATCGTGGCGAGAATAGTCGTCATTATTCGATTATTGAATTGAGAAAAAAAAGTATGAATACGCATGGTTAAGCAACTTGTTCAATTAATATTGAAAAACTGTTTATTATTATAATCCAATTACTTTAAATTGGCAGTGTAAACAGAACAAGTTGCTTGAGTTATTTCTCGCCTGAGAAAACGAAATAGTGATCAGAAAGTAAGGATCTTATCAGCATCTAATGTCCACTGAGCTAAATCCACTAAAGTGCCTAATTCTGCACCATCAACAAGAGGTAAATCACTGATACCACGAGTATCTGTACATGTTTTACAGAGTTTAACCGGAACATTTTGTGCGGTTAAAATTTCCAACATTTGCTGTAAGTTATAACCTTCTTTAGGTTGTTGACGAGCTAAAGCCCCAGTCACAGCATCTGACATTAAAAAAATATTTAATTCAGTTTCTGGATGCTGTTCTTTTAACGTTATTGATAAACGCAGTGCGTTAAATAATGATTCATTACCATACGCGGCACCATTAGCAATAACTAATACCTTACTCATAAACACCTTCCTCAAGTTTAATAATAAATTAAGATGACGCTGATATTCTCATATTTGCGCTATGCTTTATCATATCAATAAAGCTATCAACCAAATATTGACTTTCATCTTTGATAGAAAAACTTTCTGGCGAAAATAACCAATTTTCGGCAAGACCAGTCATCATGGCTCTTAACATAATGGCGGATCTTCTTAAATTAAGGTTTGCAGGAAGCTGTTTTTTTTCAATACAACGAGATAAAGACTGTTCTATTCTGGAGTGATCCGCTGCACACAATTCTCTGCGAATTTCAACAATTGGTGTCATTTCACCGACAAATTCGCATTTATGGAAATATATTTCTAGAAGTGCATTATGTTTAGGATCTTCGACAATTGATGTCAATATGTAAATAAGCAATTCTCTTAATACAAATAGTGGATCATCTGGGTATTTTGTTTGATACTCTATTTCTAAAGATTCTATTTTTAAGTCGGTGAGTTCGCACGCTTCAGTAAATAAATCCACTTTATTTTTAAAGTGCCAATATATTGCACCACGGGTAACACCGGCTGCGGATGCAATATCTGAAAGTGATGTGGCAGAAACGCCTTGCACAGTAAACAGCCTAAGTGCAGCATCAATAATCTGCTGTTTTGTTTCTTGTGCCTGCCGTTTAGTTTTTCGTGCCATTAATCCTCGATTTTGACTGAAGTTAATTTACATACATTCATGTATGTTTGTACTATACATCGCAACCAATCATCAACTTAATTATTTTTATCCCGGGAAACAACGTTTGAATAGAGGTTTTCTTATGCGAAAAAACAGAGGGGTTTTGCCTCTGGCTCTGTTAGTGCTATCAGGCAGCTTGGTTCTTGCTGGATGTGACGACAAAGCTAAACAGTCTGCTGGGGGACCACCTCCTGCACCGGCTGTAGGTGTTGTGACTTTAGGAGCGCAAACTCTGACAATCACCACTGATTTACCTGGTCGTACATCAGCCTTCCGTATTGCTGAAGTCCGTCCTCAAGTTGGCGGCATTATTTTAAAACGCAATTACACCGAAGGTAGCTATGTAGAAGCAGGTACATCTTTGTACCAAATCGACCCAGCTATGTTTGAAGCAACTTTAAATAGTGCGCAAGCTGAGCTGGCGAAAGCGAAAGCTAATGCTGAAATAGCTCGTCTCACTGTGGAGCGTTATAAGCCTCTGCTGGGTACAAACTATATCAGTAAACAAGATTTTGATGCCGCAACTTCTCAGTACGCACAAGCCGTTGCTGCAGTTAAAGCTGGCGAAGCGGCGGTAACAACAGCAAAAATTAATCTTGAATATACCAAAGTAACGGCGCCAATTTCAGGTCGCTCAGGTAAATCAACGGTTACTGAAGGTGCGCTTGTCGCGCCTGGTCAACAAGTTGCACTGACAACGGTTCAGCAAATCGATCCAATTTACGTCAATGTGACACAGTCGAGCGAAGATTACCTGAAACTCAAAAATGAAATTGAAAGTGGCGTTATTCGTCAAGAGCAAGGCAAACCTGTTGTTCATTTAACATTGACTAATGGGCAAGCTTACGCACAGAAAGGTCATTTAGAATTTTCTGATGTGACTGTTGATGAAACAACAGGCTCAATTACTATGCGTGCTATCGTACCTAACCCAAATGGGGAATTATTACCTGGTATGTTTGTTCGCACTAAGTTAGAAAATGGTATTCGCCAAAATGCAGTTTTGATCCCACAGCAAGCCGTTATTCGTACAGCTCGTGGTGATGCGACAACAATGATTGTTAATAAAGACAATGTTGTTGAAGTTCGTACCATCGAAGTGTCACAAGCTGTTGGTAATAAATGGCTCGTTAATAGTGGTGTTCAGGCTGGTGAGCGCGTTATCGTTTCTGGATTGCAAAAAGCAAAACCAAAAATGACAGTAACGGCTCAGGAAGAGAATCTAGATGCGAAGCCATCACCTGAACAAACTGAGCCAGCTAAGAATCCTCAATAAGGAGTCGGTGATCCATGCCTAAGTTTTTTATAGATAGACCGATATTTGCGTGGGTAATTGCGATAATTACCATGCTCGCAGGTCTTCTGGCACTCATCAAACTGCCTGTTGCCCAGTATCCAACGATTGCACCGCCAGCGATTTCTATCTCTGCGGTTTATCCTGGTGCTGACGCCACCACTGTGCAGAACACCGTTACCCAAGTTATCGAACAGAATATGAATGGTATCGATAACATGGTGTATATGTCTGCGACCAGTGACTCAGCGGGTATGATGAATATCACTCTGACCTTTGAAGCAGGTACTGACCCTGATATCGCGCAAGTACAGGTGCAGAATAAACTGCAACTTGCCATGCCGTTATTACCTCAGGAAGTGCAACAACAAGGGATTAGTGTTGATAAATCCTCAAGTTCATTCTTGATGGTTGCAGGGTTCATCTCAAGTGACGGCTCAATGTCACAAGATGATATTGCAGACTATGTGGGTGCAACGATTAAAGACCCGTTAAGCCGTGTAACTGGCGTGGGTGAAACCCAATTATTTGGTACCCAATACGCAATGCGTATTTGGTTAGATCCAGATAAATTGGTGAAATACAACATGACAACACTTGATGTTATTGGTGCGATTAGAGCACAAAACAACCAAGTGGCAGCCGGTCAATTAGGGGGAACACCTCCTGTTCCTGGTCAACGTTTAAACGTATCAATCATTGCTCAAACTCGACTCAATACCGCAGAGCAATTTGGCGATATCCTGATGAAGGTTAACACCGACGGTTCACAGGTTAAGCTAAAAGATCTTGGTATAGTTGAAATGGGTGCTGAAAGCTACAGCACTATTGCTCGCTTTAATGGCTTACCCGCTTCTGGTATCGGTATTAAATTAGCAACAGGTGCTAACGCATTAGATACAGCAACCGCTGTGCGTGCGGCATTGGCTGAAATGGAACCGTTCTTCCCTGCGGGATTAGAGGTCGTTTATCCTTATGATACAACGCCGTTCGTTAAGATCTCTATTTTCGAAGTGGTAAAAACGCTTGTTGAAGCAATCATGCTGGTATTCGTAGTTATGTATCTGTTCTTACAGAACTTCCGAGCTACGTTAATTCCGACAATCGCCGTGCCTGTTGTATTGTTAGGTACCTTCGCCATACTCTCGGCATTCGGTTATTCGATAAATACCTTGACGATGTTCGCGATGGTACTTGCCATCGGGCTTCTGGTGGATGACGCCATCGTTGTGGTAGAAAACGTCGAACGTGTAATGCAAGAAGAAGGTTTATCACCTAAAGAAGCAACACGTAAATCGATGGGACAAATCCAAAGTGCGCTGGTCGGTATCGCCCTCGTGCTTTCTGCGGTATTTATTCCAATGGCATTCTTTGGTGGTTCAACCGGTGCAATTTATCGCCAGTTCTCTATCACCATCGTATCAGCAATGGTTCTATCTGTTTTCGTTGCATTGATTTTAACACCGGCACTTTGTGCAACGATGTTAAAACCTATACCGAAAGGCAGTCATGGTGTGCAAACGGGTTTCTTTGGCTGGTTTAACCGTACCTTTGAAAAGAGTAGTCACCACTATACTGACAGTGTATCCCGTACACTCCGGGGTACTGGTCGTTACTTATTAATTTACGTTTTATTAGTGGCAGGTATGGCGTTAATGTTTATTCGCTTACCCGCATCGTTCTTACCTGAAGAAGACCAAGGTGTATTACTGACAATGGTTCAGTTACCAGCGGGTTCAACACAAGAACAAACACAAGACGTACTAGAAAGAGTAAACAACTACTTCAATACTGATGAGAAAGAGCTCGTTAAATCTGTCTTTACCGTAAGTGGCTTCGGCTTCGGTGGTCAAGGACAAAATATGGGTCTGGTCTTCGTTGTATTGAATGATTGGGATGAACGTAAAGCAGATGAAGACAAAGTTCCGGCTATTGTAGGACGTGCCAATATGGCACTATCCAAAATTAAGGAAGCCTTTGTTTATTCATTTAATATTCCAGCGATTGTTGAGTTAGGCTCTGCGGGTGGTTTCGAATTCGAGTTAGTGGATAAAGCTAACCTCGGTCACGATAAACTCATGGAAGCTCGAAATCAATTACTCGGAATGGCTGCGCAACAACCTCAAATGTTAATGGGTGTGCGTCCTAATGGCCAGGAAGATACTTCACAGTATCGTCTGTATATCGACCTAGAAAAAGCGCAAGCTCAAGGTGTTGCAATTAGTGATATCTATTCAACATTAGGCACAATGTTTGGTGGTAGCTATGTAAACGACTTTATCGACCGTGGTCGTGTTAAGAAAGTTTACGTTCAAGCTGGATCAGAATTCCGTATGTTGCCACAAGATATCGGTAATCTTTATGTTCGTAACAATATCGGTCAGATGGTTCCATTCTCATCGTTCATTGATACAAGTAAAGATCCTTGGTTATACGGCTCACCGCGTTTAGAGCGTTATAACGGTTTACCAGCAGTTCAAATTCAAGGTAGTGCAACACCAGGTCAAAGTAGTGGTGATGCAATGCTTATGATGGAAGATCTCGCAAGTAAACTACCAAGCGGTATCGGTTATGAATGGACAGGAATGTCATATCAAGAACGTTTATCGGGTAACCAAGCGCCTGCGCTGTATACCATTTCCTTGATAGTTGTATTCCTTTGTCTTGCTGCTCTTTATGAAAGCTGGTCAGTGCCATTCTCCGTTATGTTAGTCGTTCCACTGGGTGTTATTGGTGCTCTTGCATTAACATCAATAAGAGGCCTTGAAAACGACGTTTACTTTAAGGTTGGACTCTTAACAACCATTGGGTTATCGGCGAAAAACGCAATCTTGATTGTTGAATTCGCCAAAGACTTGATGGAGAAAGAAGGTAAAGGGCTCATAGAAGCAACGTTAGACTCTGTTAGAATGCGTCTACGTCCAATTCTAATGACTTCACTGGCCTTTATGTTAGGGGTTATTCCTCTGGTATTAAGTAACGGTGCAGGTTCTGGTGCTCAGAACTCAGTAGGTACAGGTGTATTCGGTGGTATGATTGCCGCAACCTCCCTTGCTATCTACTTCGTTCCTATTTTCTTCGTCGTGATCCGTAGACGATTTGCGAAGAAAAATGAAGATTTAGAACATCCAAATCATTCACACTAATTTGAATGAATTTGAGTCATAATACCAAAAGGTCGCGAAAGCGGCCTTTTTCTTTATCTATTGATGCATTGTTTTAAATGAAAACTTATCTCATTATATTATTTTTAGGAAATATCTCTTTAATCAATAAATTCATTTTATTTTTTTTCTTATATGTGACTTTTTGTCAAAATTAAGCAGTTCTGTTATTTATAAATAACAACGATAATTATGCCTCATTTACACGCTTAAACATTTAAAATACAATAAAAACAAAGATAATCATTACGTTAAGGAAAATACTCTTTAATTAGGATTTCTTGATTTTTACGAAAATAGACAAATTTCTGTTGTTCAGATAGTGACTTATGCAATAATAGTGCTATATTAAGCAAAGAAATACTTACTGTATAAATTTTAAACTCATTTGTGTGCAATTGAGTGTTTAGTATTGTCTTTCGATATGCTATTACTTTGTTAGGAATAATAAATATAATTATTAAACTCTTTTAGCATACGAGTAAATATAAACACCCATTTTCAAATTTATGTTTTTTATTAATCCATTAATGAATTATGTGATGTAGCCCGTTAATAAGTTCAACTTTAGGTATTTATCATTATTAATGAATATTTTCTATTAATTCAATTACGATATGTTATGGACGAATATTCACCAGAAAAAGTAGATTTAGCCGAATTGTCATTTTTGTGCGAAGAGCTATTACAGCAAGCTTTAGGCTCATTAGATAAAGGTAGCACGGTTTGGCACAACGATCTGAGTAGCACAAAAAGCGTTGACCTTAATGTCCTAATTGAACACATTATGGACTTTAGTTGGAAATTTAAGATTAAACACCCAGATAAACATGTAATTAATACACTTATAGAAGAGTACCTTGAAGAGACTTATCGTTTATTTGGTAATACATCAATTTCTTACTCAGATATCAATAATTGGAAAGAGTTAAACCAGTCACTTTTAACTCTCATTGCCAAAAACCCAAAAAGTTATATTAAGTAAATTTAATTATCTTTGGTTTTATTTTAATAATAGAGAAAAGACAACATGACTAAAACAGACTATCTAATGCGTTTAAGAAAATGTACTTCAATCGAAACATTAGAACGTGTGATTGAAAAAAATAAATATGAACTCTCTGATGATGAACTGGAGCTGTTTTATTCAGCAGCAGACCACCGTTTAGCAGAACTCACAATGAATAAGCTATATGATAAAATTCCAGCATCTGTTTGGAAATTTGTAAGATAATCTAGTTCTATTTAATTGCCTTAGTTTTATTTTTGCTATTTTATTTTTTATAGTAGCAGGGTTATTAGTTCTTAATTTAGATATCGTTTTATTTGCGTTTTCTTATCAGTAGAATGATTACACACCATCATGCCGTTAACTTATTACGGCATGACTGCACTGCTTTGCCCTAATATCCCGTCCATTTATAAACACAACCGTAAATTTTCTGATAATAAATTGATACATTAAACATGCTATTTTCTATTCAATACTATTTTCAATTCAATATTATTGACTCTCAACCCCAAAGAAAACAACACCCCAAAACACACATAGAGAGTAAAAACATAAGGGGAAATAAAAGTCTTAGAAAATAATCATGATGAGAAATTAGAAATGATGAAGGGCTAAAAATTGGGTGGGGCCTTGCCAGCGACATCCCGGCACACGCGACACCTGCCATGGCTGCTTCCTTCCGGACCTGACCGAGTTAACAAGTTAGCGTTGCGGGAGAACCAACAAGACCCCATAGATTGTCTTATTGCTAAGACGTCACGCATTATGTTTTAAACTGATCCAAATAGCAAGGAAAGCAAGCCTAAGTGATGATTAATTACCCAAATTCGCACTCACTGATTATTCAATTGCCTTTAACGCGCTTTTTACCTCTCCATACATTCATCAGAGAGTATTCAATAAGCTGATAAACAATGATCTTATCAACTCTGTTCATTTATCATTAAATTACGATCGAAGATAAAAAAGAGATTATTTTTTTATCTTCTTAGGATTGTATATAATCAACTTTATAAAAAATAACCAGATCTAATGATACAGGTACACTATGAGTCAAGCATTGAAAGATCTCATCAATTTGATGGCACTTGAAAAAATAGAAGAAGGTCTATTTAGAGGTCAAAGCGAAGATTTAGGATTACCTCAAGTTTTTGGTGGACAAGTTGTAGGACAAGCACTATACGCTGCAAAACAGACAATTGCTGATAACCGCTATATCAACTCATTTCATAGCTACTTTTTACGTCCGGGTGATAGCCATAAGCCTATCGTTTACGATGTAGAATTTATTCGTGATGGCGGTTCATTTAGTACTCGTAGAGTCAGCGCTATTCAGCATGGTAAACCTATTTTTTATATGACGGTTTCTTTTCAAGAATTTGAAGAAGGTTTTGAACATCAAGATACAATGCCTGATGTTCCTTTTCCAAATGAGCTTATCTCACAGCATGAGATTTTAAAGAAATTAGCGCCTAAATTACCCGAGCCGATTAAATCTTTAGCACTACGAGAAACGCCTTTTGAAGCGCGTCCAGTACAATATTTTAGCCCTTTTGGCTACTCTAAAGCGCCTGCTGAACGCTATGTTTGGTATCGTAGTCGTGGTGAAATGCCATCAGATCCTTTCTTGCATCAATACTTGCTTGGTTATGTTTCTGATTTTGATTTTTTACCAACCGCTCTTCAACCTTATGGATTAGGCTTTATGGACGCAAGTCTGCAGGTCGCGACGATTGATCATTCTATGTGGTTTCATCGCCCATTCCGTGTAGATGATTGGTTGCTTTATGTGATTGAAAGCCCTTCAGCATCAGGTGGTAGAGGATTTGTTAGAGGTAAATTCTTTAATACAAATGGCCAACTAATCGCATCTTCTGTTCAAGAAGGCGTTATTCGCCAAAAACGTGCCAAACATTCAAAATAATATCTTGGCATATTCCCCCCTCAAACGAGGGGGAATAGACAATTATTGTTGATAAGCTCTTTCGCCATGAGTTGTTAAATCTAATCCATCATGCTCTTCCTCTTCTGAAACACGTAAACCTACCAACTTATCTGCGATTTTAAAACTTGTATAAGCAACAACACCAGACCAAATCACTGTGATCACGACACTCATTAATTGAATTAAAACTTGTTTACTGAGTGTCATACCATCGCTATAACCCACGCCACCTAAAAATGAAGCTGTAAATACCCCTGTTAACAAGCAACCTGCAATACCACAAGTACCGTGAATACCGAAAACATCACAAACATCATCAGCTTTTAACCAGCGTTTTAAAACAACAACCCCCCAAAGCCCGATGATCCCTCCCATTACACCAATAAATAAAGCCCCCATCACGCCAACGGTGCCAGCGGCAGGAGTGATCGCAACTAATCCTGCAATACAGCCAGAGCAACCGCCTAACATAGAAGGTTTTCCTCTAGTGATCCATTCTGATGCAGTCCAAGAAAGTACAGCTCCCGCAGTTGCAATTACTGTGTTTAGAAATGCTAAAGCCGCGATCGCATTTGCACTGCCAGCAGAGCCTGCATTAAAACCAAACCAGCCAATATAGAGCACCGCTGTACCTGTAAAGACCATTGGTAAATTATGGGGTTTAAGCGCGGCATTCTGGCTATCACGTCGCTTACCAAGTAAGTAAGCACCAACAAGGGCTGCAATAGCAGCATTAATATGTACGACGGTTCCCCCCGCAAAATCTAATGCTCCATCATCGATTAACCAGCCACCGTCTCCCCATACCATGTGTGCAATAGGGATATAAGAAAATGTGAACCAAATTATTGTAAAAATAAGCAGTGCAGAAAAACGAATGCGCTCGCCTAATGCCCCAATAATTAATGCAACTGTTATCACCGCAAAAGATCCTTGAAAAGCAATATGTACATACTGATTAATTGAACCAGAGAGTGAATCTAGAGATACGTTATTCAAAAAAGTAAGTGACCACCCACCCCAGATTTTATTACCCGCAGTAAATGCCAAACTATAACCAAATGTAACCCAAAGAATAACAACGACACTAAAGATCATCATCACTTGCGTGATCAAAGAAAGTACGTTTTTTCCTCTCAATAACCCGCCATAAAACAGAGCAATACCGGGTATAGTCATAAAAAAGACCAAAGCAGTACAGATCAACATAAAACCATTATCAGCTTTATCAACAATCACTGTTTCAGTCGCAAATACAGATGAAGAAAAGTGTGTAAGCACTAACATTAATAGTAAAGAAAGTAAGCGTTTCATCGAATATCTCCTTTAAAGTGCTTCATCACCAGACTCACCGGTACGAATACGGACGGCCTGCAATAATTCCAAAACAAAAATTTTTCCATCTCCTACTTTCCCTGTATCAGTCGCTTGCATAATCACTTGCATAACTGGCTCAAGTTGCTCATCACAAATAGCGAGTTCTATTTTTACTTTAGGGAGAAAATTAACTTCGTATTCTGCTCCTCTATACAACTCCGCATGTCCTTTTTGTCGCCCATATCCCTTTACTTCACTGATTGTCATTCCCTTTATACCTAACTCAGAGAGTAACTCTCGCACTTCTTCTAATTTAAATGGCTTAATAATGGCGATGATATATTTCATATAAACCTCGTCGATATTTGAAAGAACAAAGTTTATAGAGCAAAAGATATGCCAATTTTTAATTCATTGATATTTAAATGAAAAATAAACAAGCCGAAATAAAGCAAATAGAAAAAATCACCAAACTGGTGCAAAAACAAGCAAACTGTTTTGCTAAAAGTGAAGTCGTTGAGCAACAAAAAAGGCACATAAGATTTATGTGCCCTCTAAAAAATCACAGTTTAATTCTAAGGTAATTATTCAACGTTAATGGGGTCTTGCTCTTGCAACGATTCTCTGACTTGCTGTAATTGATACATATTATAGTATCGACCTTTTTGTGAGAGCAATTTGGCATGATCGCCCTGTTCGACAATTGCACCACGATGAAGCACCACAATTTCATTGGCTTCAATAATAGTGGAAAGTCGATGAGCAATAACAATCAATGTTGTTTTTTCCCTAACGACTTTTAGTGCCTTCTGTATAGCTTGTTCTGTTCCTGAATCAATATTCGCGGTTGCCTCATCCAAAATAAGAATACGAGGAGGTATTAATAATACACGAGCCAATGCAAGTAACTGTTTTTGTCCAGCGGATAAGCGACTACCTTGTTCACCAAGTTCAGTTTGTAGTCCTTCAGGTAAAGCCTTAGCCCATTGATCAAGTTGAACGGTTTCTAATACCTGCCACAAATGTGACTCATCACATTCACGCCCTAACGTAATATTGTCATACAATGAACCCGATAATAAAACGGGATCTTGCTGTACCATCGCAATACCACTGCGTAATGCAGCATGCGAATACATTTCTAATGACTGCTTATCTAAAGAGATACTCCCTTTTTGCCAAGGATAATTTCCCATTAATAAACTGGCTAAAGTGCTTTTGCCACTTCCGGTGTGCCCAACAAATGCGACAAAATGACGAGCAGGAATAGTTAAATTAATATCTTTTAATACCCATTGCTCATCACGATACGCAAACCAAAGAGAATTAACATCGATATTACCTTGAGTGATGGAATGTGATGATGAACCGTAGTGCTGTAAAGGTGCATCCATCAATTCAAAAACACGCTCACCAGAGACAACCGCCTGTTGCAAAATCGATTGCTGTGATGTCAATGTGATCAAGGGTTCATTTAATCGACCTAAATAACTAATAAACGCATAAATAACCCCAACACCAATAACTGCACTGCCCTGATACCCAAACAACATTAATAAGCCACACAGAACCAACGCTGAGAGCATACTTAATAAAGGACGTAATAACAGACCATCAAGTTTTAACGCTTTCATACGTGCTTGGTAATGTTGCCAGCTGTCATCTGACATTCTTTCACCAAATCGAGCTTGTTGCCTAAATTGCTGAATAACTGACATGCCATTAATAACTTCATGGAAACCATCATTTATATTAGCTAGAAAATGGCGCACATTGCGGACTATCGGCGTACTAAGTCGCTGATAAAGCATCATCACACCAATCACCGCAGGAAATATCATCATTGCAACAAGCGCCATTTGCCATTCTAATAAAAACATAGCTATCAGCATGACAACCACTAAAGCAATCGCTCGGAATAATGTCGGCAAAACGTTCACGAACAAATCTTTAATCGTCTCAGTATCATTTGTAACACGAGAAATTAACTGCCCCACGGGCTGATTATCAAAAGCACTTAATGGCTGTTTTAGTGCCGCACTCATTACATCAGTACGTAATTGTTGTACAACCCCAACGGCGGCATGATTAAACACAATGGCTTGATAATAGTGAAGTGTGGCGGCGATCACCTGCAAAAGAATAAAAGCCAACGCTAGGCCTAATGATGACATTAATTCCACATTATTCGTGGCAACTTTTGCATCAATAAAATAGCCAACAATTAATGGGCCCCCCACTTCCGCAACAGCAGCTACCCACAACATAATGACACCCCATATCATGGGTTTGCGATAGGTTTTACCATAAGTCAAAAGACGCTTTAACGCAGGTAATAGCGCTTTAACGGATTTATTTTTATTCATCGTCATCCAGCGCAGCCTCTAATTGCTGATAATGGTACATATCTTGATACCAACCCGGTATTGAAATTAATTGCTGATGTGTACCTTGCTCTATAATCTCGCCTTGTTTTAAAACTACAATATTAGTAGCACCAACCAATGCGGATAAGCGATGAGCGCTGATAATTAATGTTCTATCTTTTCGCCATTGCGATAAGTTTTGCAAAATTTGATATTCCGTTTGTCCATCAACAGCAGATAGTGCGTCATCTAATAATAAAATTTCAGCATCCAATAATAGTGCGCGTGCAATAGAAATACGCTGTTTTTGTCCACCGGATAACATCACTCCTTTTTCGCCTACCTGTGTTTGATACCCTTCGGGTAAGCGTAAAATATCCTCATGAATATTTGCCAGTTTCGCAACAGATTCTATTTCTTCTTTTGTTGCATGAGGACGGCCTAAGGCAATATTTCCTGCAATGGTATCTGAAAATAGGAAGGGTGTTTGGTTAACAACTGCCAATCGTGCTCGCCATTCATCAAGTTTCAATTGATAAATAGGAACTGATTGAAAACAAATTTCACCTTCGGTGACATCGTAAAGTCGTTGAATGACATTAAGTAATGTACTTTTCCCACTCCCAGTCATTCCACAAACACCCAACATTTCGCCGGGTGATAATGTGAAATGAATATTTTTCAGTGTTTCTGTCGTTTGTTCGGAATATTGGAACCGTTTGATATCAACAGATAATACTCCTCGGCCTTGCTTTGGTGATAATTCACCATCAACCATATCGAGTTTTTCATCCAATAAACTCGTAATTCGACTATAAGCCGCACTGCCACGCTCAACAATATTGAACATCCATGCTAAAGCCAACATTGGCCAGATCATTTGCCCCAAATACATCACAAAGCTGGTTAATTCACCCAATGTCATTCTGCCATTAATAACAAAATAGCTGCCACCAGCAACAGCGAGTAAATTAGCAAAACCAATAGCCATAAAAATAGTAGGATCAAATAGCGCATCAATTCTTGCAACACGCATATTTTGGCGTCCAGTTTCTTTTGCCACATCATCAAAGCGGGAAGCATGCTGTTGCTCTAGCCCGAATGATTTGATCATGCGAATACTACTCAAACTTTCTTGTGCTTGATTATTCAGTGAAGAGAAAAGCGCCTGTGCGGTTTTAAAGCGGTTATGCAATTTATCGCCATATCGCTTAATCAAAATCGCCATAATTGGCATAGGTAATAATGAAATTAGTGTCAGTTCCCAACTTAACTGAATACTCATCATGACAAGCACAGCAAGCCCCATCACCATAGAATCTACTAAGGTCAGTACCCCTTCGCCCGCTGCAAAAACCACTTTATCAACATCGTTGGTGGTACGTGCAATTAAATCACCAGTTCGATAACGATGATAAAATGAGGAAGATTGTTGATTAAGTTGCTGATAAATTTGCATCCGCAGTTTTACTGCCAATTGATAAGATGCACCAAATAACCAAAGACGCCAAAAATAACGCAGAAGATAAACCGCGAGGGCAATTAATACCATCACGCCAATCCAATTCATCACTTGGCTAAATGTTAGACTATGGTTATCGACACCATCCACAATGATCCCAACAATCTTTGGAGGGATCACCTGTAATACCGCAATAACCATCAATAAGAAAATGGCACCTACATAACGACGCCATTCACTGAGAAAATACCAACTGAGCTGTGAAAATAGAGCCACGCCTTAAATCCTAAGGTTATACAAAAAATAAAAGTGCCAGTTGGTAAAGATGAACCTTATTCAGGTATCGGCATTGCCGTTGTGTATTTAATTTTTTCCATTGCGAAGTTAGAAGTCACATCAATAAGACCCGGTACGCCATTAACCATACGTTTATAAAATAGGTCATAACTTTTCATGTCTACTACTTCAACATGCATTAGATAATCACACTCACCCGCCATTCGATAGAATGTCAGTACTTCTGGCATTTGCTTAACAAATGAAACAAATTGTTCGTACCATTCGCTATTATGTTGCTGTGTTCTAATCATAACAATAACTGTTAGACCTAGCCCAATTTTTTCACTATCAAGCAACGCAACGCGCTTACGAATATACCCTTCATCCTCTAGTCTTTTCAATCGTTTCCAGCAAGGCGTTGAGGTTAGGTTAACAGCCTCAGCCAAAGTATTCAGTGAGAGGCTAGAATCTTCCTGTAACAGCGCTAATAGTTTACGGTCAATCTTATCTAACATAGATACTCCTTCAAAATATGCCCCTACAAAAAATAATGATAACCTGCCCCTTACTATAAGAGTAATCATCTAATGATAAATCGGTAATAAATTGCCATAATATATGTACTTTTATGCGTACTAATCCCTATAGAAATTCAATATTCAGGAGTATTCTGATGAAAAAAACGGTCGTTGTCTTTAGTGGTGGACAAGATTCGACAACCTGCCTTATTCAAGCGTTGGAAAAGTACGATGAAGTACATTGCATTACATTTAATTATGGGCAACGCCATAAAGAAGAAATTGAGGTAGCACAAAAAGTGAGTCAATTATTAGGGGCAACTGCGCATAAAGTTTTAGATGTAAATTTACTCAATGAACTCGCTATCAGTAGCCTAACTCGCGACAATATTCCTGTTCCTGATTTCAAAGAGAGTGAAAAAAGTGATATTCCTAGTACCTTCGTACCAGGAAGAAATATTCTTTTCCTCACTTTGGCTGCAATTTACGCTTATCAAATTGGCGCTGAGAGTGTCATCACGGGTGTTTGTGAGACTGATTTCTCTGGTTACCCTGATTGTCGTGATGAATTTGTAAAAGCATTGAATCATGCTGTTAGCTTAGGTATTGCTCGTGATATTAAATTTATCACACCATTAATGTGGCTAGATAAAGCCGAAACATGGGCTCTTGCTGATTACTATAAAAAGTTAGATTTCGTTCGTCATGAAACTTTAACTTGCTATAACGGTATTCAGGGTGATGGCTGTGGTGAATGTGCGGCTTGTCATTTAAGACAACGCGGATTAAACACCTACTTAGCCGATAAAACTCCCATTATGCAAACAATGAAACAGAAAGTAGGTCTTAAATAATCATCGCAATTACCTGACTTATTATCACTGCTATCCCCCCTATTCGCTTATGCAGTGATAATTCATCAAACATTATCACTGCATTAAATCATCTTAGATTAGCCTGAGAGCATTTGGTGATGGCTCTTTAATACTCTCTTTGTGTATCAGGAAGATTGACGTACATATTCAAGCTTCTCTCTTAACTGTTCTGTTAATGTCAGTGCTTTTTTTGTATTGATATCAACAAGAACAAAAGTAATTAATGCATCAGAGATAAGTGCGCCATCTTTTTTTCTCACAATCTTTTGAGAAAGTACGCCACTTTTAATTCCCACTTCAGCAACATCACAATCAATAAGTAGCTCATCACCTAAGCTTGCGGGTAAGCGATAATTAATATTGATATTAGCAACCACTAATGCCAAGCCATTGCGCTTAAACCAATCAAAATCTAAATGTTGCTCAATCCAATCCCATCGGGCTTGCTCTAAAAACTCAAGGTAACGTGCATTATTCACATGTTCAAAAACATCTAAATGAAAGCCATAAACTTTAATTAATGTACTCATATCAATTTATTACCTCTTGATTATTCTAATAAACTTTTTATAAAGTTTTTTTGCGATACCATAAATATAGCCAAGAAAATAAATTTAGTAATTTCTGATATCGATTTATCGCATTTTCTTTTAACAAAGAAAATGTGTTTCTCTTATCAAAATAAAAATCAAAGAGAAACACAGGAGTTTTCAATCAATATTCATGTTGTTACTATCACTTATACTCAACATCGTATAAGAATGAATACCTTAATTAATAACAATAAAATCACGATTTTGTTCAACTAGCTTCATACCAATTCCAAAAACTTTTTCAAGTTCATCGATAGAGGTAAAACGCCCTAACTGTTCGCGATAATCAATAATGGCTTGCGCTTTCGCTTTTCCTATCCCTTTTAACCCCATTAATTCATCTACTGTTGCCGTATTTAAATTAACTTTACCTTCTGTACTGGCTTTGTTTTCTTTTGCATCAGAAGCAACAGATGAGTGAGTTTCAATAGAAACCGTTGGTGTTGAAGTAGGTGTTTCTTCTGCATACGAGAAAGGAGAAAGCCCTAATCCCAAAGCAAGGCAAAGAGAGGTCATAAAACCTGACAACATTTTTTTATCCATCTTCATAATCATAATTTCCTTTTATTCAATAATTTTAAATTCAATAGCAAACAGAGATTTCTGGATGCAGAAAAAGAATGCCAATATATTGATAAATCAGCAATTACATAAAAAGAGAACTACGAGAAAATAGGAGAAATAAAAATGAACAAAAGAAGTATTACAAAAAATTGTCGGGCTTGCTCTCAAATATGAATTTTTCGAGAGGCCGAGTTATTTGTTTAAGTTATCGAGAATAGTAGCCATAAAAAAACCCAGCGTTATGCTGGGTTTTCAATAAAATAACTCAAATTCGATTATTGATAATCTTTATCAAAAATTTCAATTTTAGCGTTATCTTTTAGATCACGTAACATGAGTTGTAATGCTTCTTCGCCCATCTGAGCACGATAGAGATTAGTCATAAACTCGAGTTGTTCAGTTGTTGGTTTGCCATCTGTTACGCTATCTAATTGAATAAGGACGACTTTAGTACCGGGTACATTAGTCATACCATACTCTTTTTTACCTTCAGCCGGTTTTGGCATAGAGAAAATAGCGGTTTGCACTGCATCAGTTGCAGATGAATGAACAATGCTTTCTTCACTACCAAACGAAATATTAGCAGCTTTCAGTGCTTCGTCGCCTTTACCTTCTTTCAATGCAGCTAAAAGTTTTTGGGCTTCTGCATTCATTGCTTGTGATGCTTTTTGCTGTTTAACCAGCATAACAACTTGATCACGCACTTTGTCTAATGGTTGGCTTGCTGAAGGCTTATAACCTTCTACACGTACGATAAATGCACTGTCATTACCTAACGTCACCATGTCTGAATTCATGCCTGTTGGGCCATTTTCATCCACTAATGACCCACCAAAAATTAACTGAGTAAGTTTTTCATTATTTAATGGTGCAGGAACCGTATTTTCATCAAACCAATCAGTATTAACCACAGTCACGTTTCCGGCTTTAGCAGCAGGGGCTAATGTATCGTTATCATTAGATGCAGCTTGGCTTACTTTTTGTTGTAATGCGAAGAAATCATCAATCGCTTTGTTTTCACGCATTTTTGCCAGTAAATCTGTTTTCACTTCATCAAATGGTTTTACAACAGATTGTTTGATGTCATCAAGACGGAAAATTGCGTAGCCATTACTGATTTTAACAGGTTCAGAGATTTGGCCTTTTTCTGTCAAACTCGCATTAGCCAGCTCAGGTAACTCTTGTCCGATAGTTATCCAACCTAAAGAACCATTTTGTTTTTTAGAGAAACTATCAATCGATTTTTCTTTCACTAACGAAACAAAATCAGCGCCTTTTTTCAGCTCGTCTTCTGCTGCTTTAGCCGCAGCTTCATCCGCTAATACTAAGATGCTGTACTGTTTCTGTCCTGCTGCCGTGAACTCATCAATATTACTATCGTAGTAAGCCTTCGCTTCTTCATCAGTAATGTTGATATTATTTAAATCTTTTTGAGCATTTAATTGGATATAGCTAATTTTAAATTGCTCTGGTGCGATGAACATTTGGTTATTTTGCTCATAGAACACTTTCACTTCTTCATCAGATGCCGTTTCTTTTTCAAGGAATGGCTGAATGTCTAATGATGCTAAACGGACATTACGGCTTTGTAGCATTAATCCCGCAAATTCTTTAACTTCGCTATCTAAGGCAAAATCCGTACCTTGGATAGAAAATTTTAATTGCTGATTGATCAGGTTTTGACGAATGCCTTCTGCAAAGGCATCAGCATCAATATTATTGCCTTTCAATAAATCGACATATTTTTTATTGTCAAATTTGCCATTAGTCTGAAAGTAAGGAAGTGCAAAAATAGCATCTCTAATTTGCTGATCACCCGCTGAAATACCCAGATTTTGTGCAAATTGATCAAGTAATGCTTGGTTGATCAGTAAATCAAGCGCTTGTTGGCGAATAAGTTTCTGACCTTCTTCAGATGAAGCGAGAGCAGCAAAATTTTCACCCATATCTTGTTGTAATTGAGCACGACGTTGCTGATAAGTTTGCTCTAATTGAGAACGGCTAATTTTATATCCGTTAACTTCAGCAGCATCATTAACGCCTGAACTAAAGAGATATCCGCCCACACCAGTTAGGACGAAAGAGAGGATGATCACAGCTAATAATATCTTTATAAATGGATTATTAGCAGTGGAACGAATGTTGTCCATCATAACGAGACGAGGCTCCGTTTGGTGAAATAAAAATTATTTTTATGGGTGTTACACGACTATTTTGAGCACAGCGAAAAGATAATATGCCCATGCTGGCTTAATATCAAAATGTCGCGACATGCGACAATCATTAAAAACAGCCAGTCCCGTATTAATGCGCAGCCTTAACACGCACTTTCTATAACTAAGAAAACTAAACAGCATTATTTGATTCATTGATTACGATAGCTATTTAACTCACCACTGAATCATTCATTGTTGTCTATTTCAGTTATAGAACAACGCGTCATTCTATCAAATGACTACTTTAGTTTCACGTCTTATCGCCAGAGAATACAAGGTTTAATCGTGATTTATAACCTAAAAAAAGAAAAGCGCATCTCAAAAAGATGCGCTTCATTTTTTAATTGAGTCGTTTTCTGTTTGTCCATAACGTTAAGCTAATAACAAATTGGCAGAAAATAAGTTCAACTATTATTGATTAACTGCGTCTTTTAAGCCTTTACCTGCACGGAATGCAGGAACTTTTGCAGCTTCAATTTGAATTTCTTTACCTGTTTGTGGGTTACGGCCTGTACGAGCCGCACGATCACGTACAGTGAAAGTACCGAAACCTACTAATGCTACATCATCACCTTTTTGTAAAGATTCAGTGATAGAAGCAACCAGAGCATCTACAACACGACCAGCTGCCGCTTTTGAGATATCTGCATTTGCAGCAATTTTGTCGATCAGTTGAGTTTTATTCACGCTTTCATCCCCATAATTTTATGCGTTATTTTTCACCATTAATGGCAAATTTTGCAAACGTCGTTATATCAAGCCTTTTTAGATATAGCAAGACCGATAAAACAGCATTTTTAATTAAAATCCCCATTAAATTAGCGACACAAAAAAAGGCTGGCAAGCTTTTATTACTTATCCAGCCTTTTTTTTAGCTATAATTTATGACTAACATCACTCTTTAGTGTGATTTATCAGTCACAACTTCCATGCCAAACGGTGAGTTTTGCAGGGCTAACGATAAAACTTCCTCAATTGTTTTCACTGGGTGAATATCCAGATCAGCAACAATATTTTCAGGAATTTCTTCTAAATCACGTTTATTTTCATCAGGGATAAGAACTGTCTTAATTCCACCACGATGTGCAGCAAGTAACTTTTCTTTCAGTCCGCCAATTGGCAATACTTGTCCGCGTAACGTAATTTCGCCCGTCATTGCAACATCAGAACGTACAGGGTTACCTGTTAGGCTTGATACCAATGCAGTACACATTGCGATACCTGCGCTTGGACCATCTTTTGGTGTTGCGCCTTCAGGAACGTGTACGTGCATATCACGTTTTTCATAGAAATCGCCATTAATACCAAGTTTATCAGCACGAGCACGAACAACCGTCATTGCCGCTTGAATAGACTCTTGCATCACTTCACCTAAAGAGCCAGTGAATGTTAGCTTGCCCTTACCTGGCACACTTGCTGTTTCAATAGTCAGTAGATCACCACCAACTTCAGTCCATGCAAGTCCTGTTACCATACCTACTCGATTTTCTGTATCAGCACGACCATAGTCAACTTTACGAACACCTAAGTAGTCTTTAAGATTATCTTCGTTAATCTCAATATGTTTGATTGTGCTATCCATTAGCAACTGTTTTACTGCTTTACGGCATAATTTAGAAATTTCACGTTCTAAACTACGTACACCCGCTTCGCGCGTGTAATAACGAATAATGCCCATAATTGCACTGTCATGGATTGTCAGCTCACTTGGTTTTAACGCATTACGTTCAATCTGTTTTGGTAACAAATGTTGCTTAGCAATATTCAGTTTTTCGTCTTCGGTATAACCGGATAAACGAATAACTTCCATACGATCTAACAACGGTGCCGGTATATTCATGGAGTTAGATGTCGCCACGAACATAACATCAGACAGATCGTAATCAACTTCCAGATAATGGTCGTTAAATGCGATGTTTTGTTCTGGATCTAACACCTCTAACAGCGCAGAAGCCGGATCGCCTCGCATGTCTGATGACATTTTATCAATTTCATCTAATAGGAAAAGTGGGTTTTTAACGCCAATTTTCGCCATTTTCTGAATTAATTTACCCGGCATAGAACCGATGTAAGTACGACGGTGACCGCGGATTTCAGCTTCATCACGCACACCACCTAACGCCATACGAACATATTTACGGCCTGTTGCTTTAGCAATAGATTGACCTAGTGAGGTTTTACCTACACCCGGAGGTCCTACCAAGCACAGAATGGGCCCTTTAATTTTGCTAACACGAGACTGCACCGCGAGATATTCAAGGATACGCTCTTTAACACGTTCTAAACCGTAATGGTCAGTATCAAGAACTTCTTGCGCTTTCACTAAGTCTTTTTTAACTTTGCTACGGCTATTCCAAGGAACTTGAACCATCCAATCAATATAACTACGTACAACCGTGGCTTCTGCTGACATTGGCGACATCATTTTTAATTTCTGAAGTTCCGCTTCTGTCTTCTCTTTTGCCTCTTTTGGCATTTTAGCAGCGTCGATTTTACGTTTCAGCGATTCCATTTCATCAGGTGCATCATCCATCTCACCTAATTCTTTTTGAATGGCTTTCATTTGTTCATTGAGATAATACTCACGCTGACTCTTTTCCATCTGCTTTTTAACGCGATTACGAATACGTTTTTCAACTTGTAGCAGATCGATTTCTGATTCCATCATCGCCATTAAGTATTCAAGGCGTTCTGTGACATCAGACATTTCAAGTACAGCTTGTTTATCTTTTAATTTCAGCGGCATATGAGAAGCAATGGTGTCTGCTAATTTCGCTGATTCTTCAATAGCATGTAATGAGGTTAATACCTCTGGCGGAATTTTTTTATTCAGCTTGATATAACCTTCAAACTGATTAATCGTTGTACGATTTAAGACTTCCTGTTCGCGCTCATCAACCGCTGGCGTTTCAAGGTATTCTGCTTTCGCCTGAAAGTGTTCACCATTATCAGATAACGTCGTAATTTTGGCACGACGAATACCTTCAACAAGGACTTTCACTGTTCCATCAGGCAGTTTTAGCATCTGTAAAACAGACGCAACTGTACCAACAGAAAAAAGATCATTAACACCTGGTTCGTCAGTAGATGCATCTTTCTGCGCAACCAGCATAATTTGTTTGTTGTCGTTCATCGCAGCTTCTAAGCAATGAATAGATTTTTCACGACCAACGAACAACGGGATCACCATATGCGGATATACAACGACATCACGTAATGGCAATACAGGTATTTCAATACGTTCTGGACGCTCAGGATTCATAGAGCTCTCTCTTCGTTTTTAGCTTAACGCTTTTACAGGTAATTTTATTCGCATGTCACCAAATAAAATTAATTCCACGGATTGTCAAAATATATAAGGGCACTTTTCTGACATTCAATAGCCTTACCCATTAAAAAAACAAAATGAGGGAAAATTCCCTCATTTTTATTGCGTTGGCGCGCCTTATCTTAAATTCCCCTCTTATTTTGAGAGAAAATTAGATAATGTCAGACAAGAGACATTGCCAAATTACGATGCATTATTCACCTGAAGCCTGATTTTCTGGCTGGCTATAAATAACCAGTGGCTCAGATTTTCCATTAATAACGCCTTCATCAATGACCACTTTTTCTGCATTTTCAAATGAAGGAAGGTCATACATCGTATTAAGTAATGCTGCTTCAACAATCGAACGTAAACCACGCGCGCCTGTTTTGCGTACCATGGCTTTTTTCGCAATTGCAGTCAGCGCTTCCTTACGGAATTCTAAATCCACACCTTCTAATTTAAATAACGCTTGATATTGCTTAGTCAGTGCATTCTTAGGTTCTTGTAAGATTTGGATTAACGCTTCTTCGTTTAATTCGCCTAGCGTTGCAACAACAGGTAAACGACCAATAAATTCAGGGATAAGACCAAATTTAATCAGATCTTCTGGCTCAACTTGGGCTAATAATTCACCTTCGCTAGCTTTCTCTTTTTGGCTTTTAACTTCCGCACCAAAACCAATACCTGAATGTGTATTTAAACGTTGTGCAACAACTTTATCGAGCCCTGCAAATGCACCACCACAAATAAAGAGGATTTTAGAAGTATCAACTTGTAAAAACTCTTGTTGTGGATGCTTACGTCCGCCTTGAGGAGGAACAGAAGCTACGGTGCCTTCAACTAATTTCAATAATGCTTGCTGTACACCTTCACCAGACACGTCACGAGTGATTGATGGGTTTTCAGATTTACGGGTGATTTTGTCAATTTCATCAATATAAACAATACCACGTTGTGCTTTCTGCACATCGTAATCGCATTTTTGTAGCAGTTTTTGAATGATGTTTTCGACATCTTCACCCACATATCCCGCTTCTGTCAGCGTTGTGGCATCTGCCATAGTAAAAGGAACATCAAGGTAGCGTGCTAATGTTTCTGCTAATAACGTTTTACCGCTACCAGTAGGACCAATCAGCAAAATATTACTTTTTCCTAGCTCAACACCATTGGCTTTATCGCCATTACGCAGGCGTTTATAGTGATTATAAACGGCAACAGCCAAAACTTTTTTAGCCAATTCCTGACCGATAACATAGTCATCAAGGTGCTTACGGATTTCATGTGGCGTTGGCAATTCACTGCGTTCATGATGAGGTGCTAGTTCTTTTATTTCCTCACGAATGATATCAACACAAAGATCGACACATTCATCACAGATATAAACCGACGGACCAGCGATCAATTTTTTTACTTCATGCTGGCTTTTACCGCAGAAAGAGCAATACAGAAGCTTCCCGGAGCTATCTTTGCGCTTATCTGTCATCAGTCAACCTCACTTAGTTATTCTTCTTATCATTTATAAGAAGAAAATCTTTTTATATAAATATTGATAGCCATTTCCTTTGTATTATTGACCAACAAAGGAAATGTATTAATTCAGTTGCTATTACAACGAGCAATGATTAGCTACGTTGAGTATAGACTTTATCCACTAATCCGTATTCTAACGCTTCGTTAGCGGATAAGAAACGATCACGCTCAGTGTCTCTTTCTATTTCTTCAATCGATTTACCTGTATGTTGAGCCATTAGCTCATTCATACGAAATTTCACTTTCAAAATTTCTTGAGCATGAATTTGAATATCTGTTGCTTGACCTTGGTAACCACCTAATGGTTGGTGGATCATCACACGAGAGTTAGGTAAGCAAATACGTTTACCTTTCGCACCAGCAGATAATAAGAAAGCGCCCATTGAACACGCTTGTCCCATACAAATAGTACTCACATCTGCTTTGATATACTGCATGGTGTCATAAATAGACATACCTGCAGTAATTACACCACCTGGTGAGTTGATATACAGGTT
Organism: Proteus alimentorum; assembly: GCF_002607735.1. Classification (GTDB taxonomy): domain Bacteria; phylum Pseudomonadota; class Gammaproteobacteria; order Enterobacterales; family Enterobacteriaceae; genus Proteus; species Proteus alimentorum. The sequence goes on along the minus strand of NZ_NBVR01000018.1, from coordinate 310,268 downwards.
GATGTCTTTCTCTGGATTTTCTGCTTCTAAAAATAGCATTTGAGCAACGATAAGATTAGCCATGTGATCTTCAACTTGGCCAGTCAGGAAAATAATACGTTCTTTTAATAAACGTGAGTAAATGTCGTAAGAACGCTCTCCACGCGAAGTTTGCTCTATAACCATCGGCACCAGAGCCATATTAGGTGCGAATTGTTCCTGTGTGTCGTTAAATGACATGTCTGTCTCCTATTGCATTCTTATTGGTGCCAATGACAACAATTTTACTTGAGATAATTGATCATGACCATTTCTAATGATCTAATCTCTCACAAGACATTCAAGGCGCCTCGCGAGGAGTGATAAAGAGAATATAGAATTATCTGGAGATAATCGCTCAAATTTCAAGGCAAAATTTGATAAATATATACAAACTGAAAAAAACCCGTGGTAAAAACCACGGGTTTTTGCTTAAAACCGATATTCGCGGTTAAGAATTAACCCATTTGAACTTCGTTCATCAGTTCAGTGAAGTTAGTTTCTTTTTCAGTTACTTTAGCATTTGCTAAGATTTTTTCTACCGCTTGCTCTTCTAACGCAAGATTACGGATGTTATTCATCAGTTGTTCGTTCTTGTTGTAGAACTCAACAACTTCTGATGGATCTTCGTAAGCTGAAGCCATTTCGTCGATCAGTGCATTCACACGGTCGTCTTCTGCTTTCAGTTCATTACTATTGATCACTTCACCTAACAGTAATCCAACGATTACACGACGTTTAGCTTGTTCTTCGAACAGTTCGCGTGGTAATTGCAGAGCTTGTTTTTCGTCGCCACCAAAACGTTGAGCTGCTTGACGTTGCAGAACTTCAATTTCGCTGTCAACAGCGGCTGCTGGTACGTCAACTTCGTTTGCTTTAACTAAACCATCAATTACTTGTGATTTAACACGAGTACGGATTGCATTTTTCAGTTCACGTTCCATGTTTTTACGTACTTCAGCACGTAAACCATCAACAGAACCATCAGCAATACCAAAACGCTTGATGAACTCTTCAGTTAATTCTGGCAGTTCACGCTCTTCAACTTTTTTCAGGTTGATAGCGAATTGTGCTTTTTTACCTTTCAGGTTTTCAGCGTGGTAATCTTCTGGGAAAGTCACATCGATTGTGAATTCTTCGCCAGCTTTATGACCGATAACGCCTTCTTCGAAACCTGGGATCATACGACCTTGACCCATTGCCAGTACGAAATCTTCAGCTTTTCCGCCTTCAAATTCTTCACCGTCAATAGAACCGTTGAAATCAACAGTTACGCGATCTTCTGCTGCAACTTCGCCGTCTTTGTCTTTCCACTCTGCTTGTTGCTTACGCAGTGTTTCTAACATGTTATCAACGTCTTCGTCTTTAACTGTGACAACAGGTTTGACAACTTCAATGCTTTCCAGATCTTTCAGTTCGATTTCTGGGAAAACTTCGAATTCTACAGAGTAAACAAAGTCTTCACCTTCTTTGTATTGCTCTGGTTTGTAGTCAGGCGCGCCAACTGGGTTTACTTTGTTTTCGATGATAGCGTTAATGAAATTACGCTGCATCAGGTCACCCAGAACATCATTCAGTACTGACATACCGTAACGCTGTTTAACCATTGACATTGGAACGTGACCTTTACGGAAACCATCAATGCGAACAGTTTTAGCAGCTTTTTTCAGTTCACTGTCTACAGCAGTTTGGATATCAGCGGCTGGTACGGTGATTGTGACACGACGCCCTAGGCCTTGAGTCGTTTCAACAGAAACTTGCATCTTGTTACCTCAAAATAAGTTTTAGTGCTCGGTCTACTTTAAAGGAAACTAACATGATATTGACATGTTTAGGTTTATTTTCCTTTCAGAACCGGGGCCGCCACATTTAAAAAAACGAGGATCCCTGATATCAGAAGCATCCCGAAACCTTACTGAAAATTAGACGCGACATTATAACGATCTAGAGGGGTTGAGTCGAGAAAGAGCCGTTTTATTCCTCAATTTTTTCATAAAATCGAGCAACTCGCCCCTTTTTCCCTCTATAAAGAACAAAAAATACGCATCTTAGGATCTATTTACTCACGATTAACGATAAGGTTGTTAATCTTCTTGGCTTCCGCCACGACACCCAGGAGAGCGTAATGCTTTATCCTGCTGTTCATTCCATTCGCTCAAAGTAAACGTGTGTAATGCTAATGCATGAACACCATTTTCCATTTCATGAGCTAATGTTTGATACACATCGCGATGGCGCGAAACACTACGTTTCTCATTAAAATCATCACTGACGATAATGACTTTAAAGTGGCTTTCTGAGCCTTCGGGCACATTATGGCGATGGCTTTCGTTTATTACTTGTAAAAAATGCGGTGAAAAGCGTGAAATCAGCTTATTCTCAATATCATCACGGATCATCTCTGCCCCTAATACTCTAGCCTTTATACCATGGCGAACAAAAAACAAGTCAACCAGACTACATTGATTTAGTCTTTATCAATACAGAATGATGAGCTTATTCTTTTTAATTTTGCTGATGATAATCGCTTATTTTTCATCTTGAGTAAAACCATTGGCCAAATATTGTCAAATACATGAGCAAAAATGAGAGTAATTTGAAATAAAATCAATTGATAAAATCAGATAATTTCGTTCGTTAAAGGGATATTAGCAACCTATCAGCAGTGGTATGATAGGCTAAAGTTTGAAGCCTATTCTACTTGTTAACACAACAGACATATTTAACCGAGATTACCTCATGATTAAACATTTACTCTGTGCTGTTTTTGCATTAACACTACTTTCAGGTTGTGCAACTCCTAGTAACAAATTATCTATTGAACCAGTGATGTCCGTTCCTGCGGCCGACCCAACAATGCGCCCTATTTCACTGAATATTTCAAGCCAAGACAAACGTGCATCAAAAAACCTAGCGGAAATCAACCGCAACGGTAAATTAGAAGTTCTTGTTCCAACTCGTGACATTGCATTTTTAATGCAAGAAGTTCTACAAAAACAAATGGCAGCGCGTGGTTTTATGATGGGTTCTCCTGCTTCTGCTGATGTGATTATTGTTATCAATAAACTCAATGCTGATGTAGGTGAAGGAAGTGTTCGTCATAATATCAGTGCAAAAGCGGATATTTCAGTTATTGTCACCTTACCAAATGGCAGTTCTAATACCAAAACATTCCGCACTAGCTACAATGTTCAAGGTCCATTTGGTGCAACTAATGAAAAAATTGCCGCCGCGATTAACAATGTCTTAAGTGAACTCGTTAGCGATATGGCAAAAGACGCTTCAGTCAGTCAATTTATCAAATCTAACGCCCGTTAATTTTATTAGAATAAACGACCTGTTATCTCAAGCAGGTCGTTGAAAGGAATTTTTGCATGGTTCAGCCTGCCTTCAAACAAACCACTTGGTATAAATCATTTATTCTTCTATTACTTGGCTTTACTTCTGGATTACCTCTGGCGTTAACTGCGGGTACATTACAAGCTTGGATGACAGTAGAAGATATCGATTTAAAAACCATTGGTTTTTTCTCATTGGTGGGACAAGCTTATGTTTTTAAATTCCTCTGGTCACCCTTTATGGATCGCTATACCCCCTCTTTTCTTGGTCGGCGCCGAGGATGGATGTTACTCACTCAAATAGGGTTAGTGCTTGGTATTGCAGGAATGGGATTTTTAAATCCTAATGATCATTTATGGTGGCTAGCCTCTTTAGCTGTCATTGTTGCCTTTTGTTCCGCTTCACAAGACATTGTTTTTGATGCCTATAAAACAGATATATTAAAAGCAGATGAACGTGGTACAGGTGCTGCAGTTTCTGTATTAGGCTATCGCATAGCAATGCTTGTTTCTGGAGGAATGGCACTTTGGTTAGCGGATAAATATATTGGCTGGCAAAACATGTACTGGTTAATGGCTGCCTTAATGGGTATTGGTATTATTGCCACTTTACTTGCTCAAGAGCCAGAAACCACCGTAAAGCCACCTCGTACACTCTATGAAGCTGTTATTGAGCCTTTATATGAGTTCTTTTCTCGTAACAATGCTTGGCTAATATTACTGCTTATTGTGCTGTATAAAATGGGGGATGCCTTTGCCTTAAGTTTAAGTACCACTTTTCTTATTCGCGGTGCTGGATTTGATGCGGGTGAAGTCGGATTAGTGAATAAAACACTTGGACTTGCCGCCACTATTGTTGGGGCATTACTAGGTGGTTTATTAATGCGCCGTTGGAGTTTATTTAAAGCACTGATGATTTTTGGTATTTTGCAAGGGGGGTCAAATATCGGTTATTGGTATTTAGCCGTTTCTGAGCAAAGTATTTATAGCATGGGAGCGGTAGTTGCATTTGAAAATATCTGTGGAGGAATGGGAACCGCAGCATTCGTTGCCCTCTTAATGACACTGTGTCATCTCTCCTTTTCCGCAACACAATTTGCGTTGCTCTCGGCTCTCTCTGCAATTGGTCGTGTTTATGTTGGCCCAGTTGCAGGCTGGTATGTTGAAAGCCATGGTTGGGAAGCATTTTATCTTTTTTCCATTGTTGCTTCTGTACCTGGTCTTATCTTGCTGTTGATTTCGAAAAACACACTTATTTATACGCAAAAAACAGGTGAATTTCTTAGAAGAACGTTGTTTATTAAACAGTACCGTTTCGCTATTTATGGTTTGATACTGACAGCTCTTTTCTTTATTTGTAGTTTAATTCTTGTTATTACAAATTCACTACCAACTTTAGAAATGTTCCAGTCTGTCGATTTTATTCAATCAATAGATACTGATAGATTAAGTTCTTGGGCTTCAACACTCTTTTTATATGGTGTTATTGTTGGTGCAGTAAGCCTTATCTTTGGCACAATTCTAGATTATTTAGCCCTTAAGAAAACAGCATATTAGTTTTATTATCTTTTCAAAATATTCACCATAAAAAAGGACAGTTTAAACTGTCCTTTCTGTATTCTTAGTAAAGATAATTTATCTAAATAATCTTACTTTTACTGCTTTGCCTTTGATTTTACCTTGTTGCAACTGTTTCCAGACTTGTTTTGCAATAGATTGTTTTACAGCAACATAAGCATGTGTTGGATTAATCATAATTTTACCAATATCGGCACCATTGAAACCCATATCACCCGTTAATGCGCCTAAAATATCACCAGGGCGCATTTTGGCTTTTTTACCACCATCAATACATAATGTTGCCATTGTTGCTTCAAGAGGCGTAATTTGTAACCCAGTAGGTACGGGTAACCAATTTATCTTCATGTGAAGCATCTCTTCTAACGCGTTAGCACGCTGAATTTCTTCTGGTGCGCAAAAGCTAATAGCCAATCCACTTTCACCCGCTCTCGCGGTACGGCCAATTCGGTGAACATGCACTTCAGGATCCCACGATAATTCGTAGTTAATCACCATTTCTAACGCTTTAATATCAAGTCCACGAGCCGCAACATCTGTTGCGACTAAGACACGACAACTTCCATTAGCAAAGCGAATAAGTGTTTGATCACGCTCTCTTTGTTCCATATCGCCATGTAACGCAAGCACACTTTGGTTGCTTTCTGTCAGTGTTTCATACACATCTTGGCAATCTCGCTTCGTGTTACAAAACACAACGCAAGAAGCGGGTTGCTCACGACTTAAAAGTTTTTGCAGTAATCCTATTTTTCCATGACGAGATATTTCATAAAACTGCTGTTCAACAGCCGGAAGTTCATCAACCGAGTTTATTTCAATAGTGACTGGATTTTGCTGGATCTTACGGCTAATTGTTGCGATCTCATTTGGCCAAGTCGCAGAAAAGAGCAGCGTTTGGCGTGTCGTTGGCATACGAGAAATAATATCGTTGATATCATCAAAAAATCCCATATCCAACATTCTGTCTGCTTCATCCAATATCAATGTTTTCACATCATCTAAAGTGACAGTCTCTTTTTTTAGGTGATCAAGCAATCTACCTGGTGTTGCAACAATAATATGCGCAGCATGTATTAATGAATCACGCTGGATACTAAATGGAACACCGCCACACAGCGTTAATATTTTGATATTGGGAAGATAACGAGCAAGGCGGCGTAATTCATTTGCAACTTGATCAGCAAGTTCTCGCGTTGGGCATAAAATAAGTGATTGAGTATTAAACTGTTTTGCATCAATGTGTTGCAAAAGCCCCAAACCAAAAGCAGCTGTTTTACCGCTGCCTGTTTTTGCCTGAGCGCGAACGTCTTTTCCTTCAAGAATAGCGGGCAAAGCAGCTTCTTGAACTGGAGTCATAATGAGATAACCCAATTCATTAAGGTTAGCGAGTTGTTCAGCAGGAAGTGCGTTAAGTTCAGCAAATGAGGTCACAATGAAAATTCCAAGTAAGATAAATACGAATATTGGCTAATGATACTATCCCTTTATTCCTGTGTCGTGAGGTATTTTTACACGATTTTTACCCCCTATTTTTCTTTCATCTTTTACTTCCTTTTTCCTTACCAAAAAAAACAGTTATTAAACCCTTAATCTATTCAAAATAGATCAGATATTAAAAATAAACTAAACAATACTAAAATTCCCACTTTTAATTATCAATTTAATATTCTAGAAATAGATCATAATTTCAATATTATGATCTAGAAATAGAGATTTAATAGGTTATAGTTTCAAAATATATTAAAAAACAAATTCATCGCAAAATCATTTCATTAAATTTCATTGAGATTATTCATGATAAAACAAACATTTTTATTAACCATCGCAAGTACACTTTCTTTATCAGCTCAGGCCAGCTATTTAGGTGGCTTCGCTAATACCAGCATCAATTATCTTGATTGGACGCCTCATACAACACACAAAACAGGGCAATCTTCTCATAAAGATGATTTTGCCTATTTAGAACTTGAAGGTGGTGCCAACTTTTCATGGGGCGAGTTTTATGGCTTCTTTGATCTAGAAAACCCATTTAATTCTCGGAAAACACAACCGGGTGATAATCAACGCTATACCGTAAAAGCAACAAGCCGTATTTATTTAGGTGAAAGTTATTTCAATTTATACGGGCATGTTTACGGTACATGGTCACTTCCGGGTAAAGAAAATAATGGCAATTTCCATGAAGTTAATACGCTTTATGGTTTAGGCTATAACACACAAATTGATAATTTATGGTTTAAACCATTTATCGCACTTCACTATGTCGATCAAACTTACTATTCAGGAAATAATGGCTACGTTGTTGGCTGGGTTGCTGGATATAATTTTTCTATTAAAGATCAAAAGCTTAGTATTAGCAATTGGCATGAAATGGAATTTAGTCGTCATGAACGTTATGGCAATGGTGGACAAAATGGGTTCAATGGCGCTTTCGCTTTTTGGTGGCATCCTACGACCTTTATTACCACAGGTATTCAATATCGTTATGCTTATAAAAAGTTAGGCGAAGATTTTCTGCAAGACGGCATTGTATATAGCCTGAAATATAATTTTTGATCGCTAATTGTTAATTTTTATTACAGCGAAAGCATTTTTATTCGCTGTAACTTCTTTTTATCACTTAATGAAAAATTTTCTCATTGGATATAAACATTCATCAAATTACTAATTAACCATATTAAAAATCATACAATCATCAAATATAGATATTAAACATCAATATAAAAAGGATTATACCTATCAACTCTCCTCCGACCACCAATTTGTTTCTTTTTTAATCAGAATACGTTTTCTTACACTTTTTATTGCATTTTTATTTGTAAAAATATGTATTTATTTTAAAAACATGCTACTTTATGAAATTATAGTTAATACACGATAATTAAATTAACATTTATTTAATAATTTGATTACTTGTGATCACATTAACACAAAAGACCAACCAATCACTTACTTACCATTACAATTGTTTACACTGTCGCAACCTTACCGTAAAATGTCCTTACTGATACTGATGAAACAACAATAGAACCTTTGTCATTTGGGTCGTTGGATGAGACTTATGAAATACATAAAAAGTATTGGGACACTCTCGCTATTAGCAGCAGCGCTTTTATTAAGTGGCTGTGATATGGCGTTAATGAATCCCAAAGGCGCTATCGGCGCTGAGCAAAAAACATTAATCCTCATTGCACTTGGTTTAATGTTAATTGTTGTGATACCGGTAATACTGATGGTGATTGTTTTCGCTTTTCGCTACCGTGAATCCAATACTAAAGCCACCTATCGCCCAAACTGGGCTCACTCAAATAAAATTGAACTCGTCGTTTGGACTGTGCCAATTATCATTATTGTGATTTTGGCGAGTATTACATGGAAAACAACCCATGAGCTTGATCCTTACAAACCATTAGAGTCCACAGAAAAACCCGTCACTATTGAAGTTATTTCAATGGATTGGAAATGGTTGTTTATCTATCCAGAACAAGGTATTGCAACAGTTAATGAACTGGCTTTCCCTACTAATGTTCCTGTTAATTTCAAAATCACTTCTGATTCTGTCATGAACTCATTCTTTATCCCTCGCTTAGGTGGACAAATCTATGCGATGGCAGGAATGCAGACTAAGCTTCACTTAATTGCTAATGAACCGGGTGAATATCAAGGTATGTCAGCAAGTTATAGTGGACACGGTTTCTCTGATATGAAATTTACAGCGATTGCGACACCTGATCGTGCTGGTTTCGATGCGTGGGTTGAAAAAGTCAAACAATCGTCAGATACGTTAAATACGACCGCTGCATTTAATGAACTTGCTAAACCAAGCCAGAAAAATCCAGTGACCTACTATTCAAGCGTGAAGCCAATGTTATACCAAGAGACCATTTCTAAATTTGGTCACACTGGTCATGGCGCTCACACCAGTGGCAATCAGACAGCACATGCTGATGCAACAATGAATATGAACATGAGCCATGCGGCGCATGCAGGATCAGAGGAATAAAAGCATGTTCGGAAAATTAACTCTTGATGCAATCCCACTACATGAGCCAATTATCGTAGTTACTTTACTCGGTATTGTTCTGGGTGGACTTGCTGTTGTTGGTGCACTAACTTATTTTCGCAAATGGAAATGGTTGTGGACTGAATGGTTAACCAGCGTTGACCATAAAAAAATTGGTATTATGTATATCCTCGTTGCAATGGTCATGATGTTCCGTGGCTTTGCCGATGCGATTATGATGAGAAGCCAACAAGCTCTCGCCTCTGCTGGCGAAGCGGGTTTCTTGCCACCTCATCACTATGATCAGATTTTTACCGCTCACGGCGTTATCATGATTTTCTTCATGGCAACACCTTTCGTTGTAGGTCTGATGAACCTTGTTGTACCTTTACAAATTGGTGCCCGTGATGTGGCTTTCCCGTTCCTAAACTCACTGAGTTTCTGGTTCTTTGTTGTTGGTGTGGTACTCATTAACCTTTCTTTAGGTATTGGCGAATTCGCACAAACAGGTTGGTTAGCTTATCCACCACTTTCTGGCTTGGAGTATAACCCAGGCGTCGGGGTCGATTATTGGATATGGAGTTTACAAATATCCGGTATTGGTACGCTTCTAACAGGGGTTAACTTCTTCGCAACTATCCTGCGTATGCGTGCGCCGGGTATGAGCATGATGAAAATGCCAGTATTCTCTTGGGCTGCTTTATGTACTAACGTCCTGATTATTGCTGCATTCCCAATTTTAACAGTCACTATTACGCTATTAACTTTAGACCGCTATCTTGGTACGCACTTCTTTACCAATGATATGGGCGGTAACATGATGATGTACATCAACCTCGTATGGGCTTGGGGTCATCCAGAAGTTTATATCCTTGTTCTGCCTGTATTTGGTGTGTTCTCTGAAGTTACAGCAACATTCTCTAAAAAACGGTTATTCGGTTATACCTCTTTAGTGGGTGCAACTGTCGTTATTACCGTGTTGTCATTTATCGTTTGGTTACACCACTTCTTTACCATGGGCTCTGGCGCCAACGTCAATGCCTTCTTCGGTATCGCCACGATGATCATCGCTATACCAACAGGGGTTAAAATCTTTAACTGGCTGTTTACGATGTATCAAGGTCGTATCGAATATAAAAGCCCAATGCTGTGGACTATCGGTTTCCTTATCACCTTCTCTGTTGGCGGTATGACTGGGGTTCTGTTAGCCGTTCCGGGTGCAAACTTTGTTTTACATAACAGCTTATTCTTAATTGCTCACTTCCATAACGTTATTATCGGTGGTGTGGTATTTGGCTGTTTCGCAGGTATGACTTACTGGTTCCCTAAAGCATTCGGTTTCACACTGAATGAGAAATGGGGTATCCGTGCTTTCTGGTTCTGGTTTATCGGCTTCTTTATGGCCTTTATGCCACTGTACATTCTTGGCTTTATGGGTATGACTCGTCGTATCAGCCAAAACATCAACCCAGAATTCCATCCAATGCTGATGGTTGCTGCGGGTGGTGCTGCACTGATTGCTATCGGTATCGCTTGTCAAGTTGTCCAGATCTACGTAAGTATCCGTGACCGTGATCAAAACCGTGACTTAACGGGCGATCCATGGGGCGGACGTACTCTGGAATGGTCAATTTCTTCACCTGCTCCTTTCTATAACTTTGCCGTTGAACCTAATGTTCAAACTCGTGATGAATGGTGGGATCAGAAAGAAAAAGGCACAGCTTATCAGCGCCCAACCAAATACGAACCAATCCATATGCCTAAAAATACAGGTGCTGGTGTAATTATTTCAGCATTCAGCTTAGTACTTGGTTTTGCCATGATCTGGCATATCTGGTGGTTAGCTATCGTTGGTTTCGCTGGCATGATTGTCACTTGGATCGTGAAAAGCTTTGATACAGATGTGGATTACTATGTCCAAGTACCTGAAATTGAAGCTCTCGAGAATAAGCATTATGAAGAACTGAAAAAAGCAGGTGTGAAATAATGTCTACTCAAACTGTAAATAACACAAACGCCCATGAGCATCATGGGCACCACGATGCAGGAGCGACGAAAGTTTTCGGCTTCTGGATCTACCTAATGAGCGACCTTATCCTGTTTGCCAGCTTATTCGCCACTTATGCGGTGCTTGTTAACGGGATTGCGGATGGTCCTTCTGGTAAAGAAATTTTTAGCTTACCGTTTGTTTTAGTTGAAACCTTCTTACTGCTATTTAGTAGTATCACTTTTGGTTTCGCTATGCTGAGCATGAATAAAGGTAGCGTTAGCCAAGTTAATCTGTGGTTATTTGTTACTTTCTTATTCGGCTTAGGTTTTGTCATCATGGAAGTTTACGAATTCCATGAGTTGATCTCTGAAGGTTATGGCCCAGATCGCAGTGCATTCTTATCTGCATTCTTTGCATTAGTTTCAACGCACGGCCTTCACGTAACTGCGGGTTTAATTTGGATTGTGATTATGATGATCCAAGTATCACGCCGTGGTTTAACTGAAGTTAACCGTACTCGTTTAAGTTGTTTAAGTCTGTTCTGGCACTTCCTTGACGTTGTCTGGATCTGTGTGTTCACCGTAGTTTATCTGATGGGAGCGATGTAATGAGTCATCCAAATACTTCTCCTTCAGGCGCAAGCCACGGCAGCATGAAGTCTTATCTGATCGGCTTTATTCTGTCTGTTATCCTCACCGTTATTCCATTTTGGATGGTGATGGAAGGAACCGCGACACCAGCAACAATTCTATGGACTGTTGTCGGTATGGCAGTTGTGCAGATTGTGGTTCACTTAGTCTGCTTCTTGCATATGAACACGTCATCAGAAGAGCGCTGGAACGTCGTCGCATTCCTGTTCACACTGCTTATTATCGGCATTGTTGTCGTAGGCTCGTTGTGGATTATGTACAACCTGAACATCAATATGATGATGGATTAAGAGTTGTCGCTATGATTAAGCAATACCTACAAGTCACCAAACCAGGAATTATTTTCGGAAATTTAATTTCTGTAATAGGTGGTTTTCTGCTCGCTTCTAAAGGTGAGATTGATTACTCCCTATTTTTCGCGACTCTACTTGGGGTGTCTCTGGTCGTTGCTTCTGGTTGTGTTTTTAACAACTACATTGACCGTGATATTGACCGTATCATGGAAAGAACGAAGAATCGTCCATTAGTTAAAGGATTAATTGACCCTCGAATTAGCCTGATTTATGCCTCAGTATTAGGTATTGCAGGTGTTGTGCTGCTCTATGTAGCAGCCAACCCACTTGCAATGTTTATCGCTGTCTTCGGTTTTATTATTTATGTTGGGGTTTATAGCCTCTATATGAAGCGTAAATCTGTTTATGGCACACTGATTGGAAGTTTATCTGGCTCTGCACCACCTGTTATCGGTTATTGTGCCGTTAGCGGTGAATTTGATGCAGGCGCGGCAATCCTATTACTTATCTTTAGTTTGTGGCAAATGCCTCACTCTTATGCCATTGCTATTTTCCGTTTTAAAGACTACCAAGCTGCGAATATCCCTGTATTACCTGTGATTAAAGGGATCTCAGTCGCTAAACGTCATATCATTCTCTATATTCTGGCGTTTATGATTGCAACCTTAATGCTGACATTAGTTGGTTACGCAGGCTATAAATACCTGATTGTGGCTTCAGCCGTCAGTATTTGGTGGTTAGGCATGGCTTTATCTGGTTACAAAGCAACCAATGATATTGTGTGGGCACGAAAATTATTTATTTTTTCTATTGTCGCAATCACTTCATTAAGCGTAATGATGTCTGTTGACCCAACAAGCTCAACAGAAGCGGTTCTTGCGTATCTAAGATAATGTATTTATTAAAGTAATCCCAATACCAGTCAGCCTTCTGACTGGTATTTTTTTATCTCCTCTACGACTTCCCATGATATCAGTACAATTTTGTCTTTTTTGTATCCCATTTATTGATTAACCTCACCAAGATTTGCCATTACAATGGGGATATCAGTAATACGAGGTAATCCATGAATGATAATAAAATGACCCCATTAGAACGTAAAGCAACATGGGGACTAGGCACTGTTTTTTCTCTTCGCATGCTTGGCATGTTTATGGTACTCCCTGTTTTAACCACTTATGGGCTTCAACTACAACACGCAACAGAATCTCTCATTGGATTAGCCATCGGTATTTATGGGTTAACACAAGCTATATTCCAAATTCCTTTTGGTATTTTCTCGGATAAATTTGGTCGAAAACCTATGATTGTTTTTGGCTTAATTATTTTTATTATAGGTAGTCTGATTGCGGCTTTCAGTGACAATATCTACGGCATTATTCTTGGTAGAGCATTACAAGGAGCCGGTGCTATCTCAGCAGCAGTAATGGCTTTATTGTCAGATTTAACACGAGAGCAAAATAGAACAAAAGCAATGGCCTTTATTGGTATTAGCTTTGGGATAACATTCGCTTTAGCCTTAGTTTTAGGGCCTATTTTAACGCATATCTTTGGCTTACATGGTCTGTTTTGGGGAATTGCCCTACTTGCCTTTGGTGGCATTATTATTACGCTTTTTACTGTACCGAATAGCGAACACCATATTCTTAATCGAGAATCAGGTTTTGTTCGTGGTAGCGTAAAAAAGGTTTTATTTGATGCACAACTTCTTAAACTTAATACAGGCATTTTTTCACTACATACTTTATTAATGGCTGCATTTGTTGCACTTCCTCTGGTTATGAGTAGCGCGGGTTTAGCAAAAGAGAAACATTGGATTGTTTATCTAGTCACCATGCTTATTGCCTTTATTACTGTACTTCCTTTTATTATCTATGCAGAAAAGAAACGAAAGATGAAACAAGTTTTCTTATTCTGTATTTTCTTACTTATTATTGCTCAAGCCATTCTTATTCTTTCAGGCTCTAGCTTATGGTTAATTATTGCGGGCATTCAAGTTTTCTTTATTGGATTTAATATTATGGAAGCCCTTCTTCCTTCATTAATCAGTAAAGAAGCACCTGCAGGTTATAAAGGCACGGCAATGGGCATTTATTCCACCAGCCAATTTTTAGGTGTGGCATTGGGCGGAATTTTAGGCGGATGGCTTTACCAGCATTATAATGCACAAACTGTATTTTTAGGCTGTTTAGTGATTGGACTTATTTGGTTTTTCATTAGTCTAACATTACGCCAGCCCTCTTATGTCAGTAGCTTACGCGTTGAATTACCTAAAAACTTATCTTCAAGCCAACAACAGAAACTACAACAATTGTTTAAACAACAACGGGGTGTTAATGAAGTTGTGATGATAGCGGATGAACAAAGTGCTTATATCAAGGTTGATACTAAACAGACGCCGAGAGCAACATTAGAGTCTCTGATCCCTTTAGTTTAAGGATCAATAAATTTACTGGATAAAATAAAAATGCGCTGTTAAACCAGCGCATTTTTGTATGACTAAATAGATAAAAAATTAGTCACGGAAGTTATTAAATTGAAAAGGTTGCCCTAACTCACCTTCTCTTACTAATTTCATTACAGCTTGTAAGTCGTCACGCGATTTACCTGTCACACGAACTTGCTCACCTTGGATCTGAGCCTGAACTTTCAATTTACTGTCTTTGATCAACTTAACAATTTTTTTCGCTAAAGCTGTATCAATACCTTGTTTTAAGGTGGCTTCTACGCTGTACATTTTTCCGCTGTGAGTCATCTCTTCAGGGATATTTAATACCGCACCATCAATCCCTCTTTTTGCCATTTTCTCACGCAGAATATCTAATAATTGTTGAACCTGAAATTCAGATACACTGGTCGTTTTCACTGACTCTGCTTTTTCGTTTAATTCAAAACTTGCTTCAACGTTACGAAAATCCCAGCGAGTAGTCAGTTCACGTTGTGCGTTTTCTACCGCATTACGCACTTCATGTAAGTCAACTTCAGATACGATATCAAAAGATGGCATTCTTTCTTCCTCAATAAATAAATACAACCCGAATAATAGCTTCTTTTGGGGTTGCAAAAAAGCATTGCACATTCAATAACACATTTATCCCTTTAATTTCCTCTTACAGTAAAGCGCAAACATACTTTGAACAGAGACGCGCAATCAATGTTATAATTTTAGCTAAATAGTCTAATGACCGTCAGTAGCCACCTTACGCTATTACGATTTGTAAAAAGAGGCACAATGAAAATTACCGTTTTAGGGTGTGGTTCGATTGGTAAACTTTGGGTTGCAGCTTTAACACGTCAATCACATGAAGTACAAGGTTGGCTAAGAGTACCTCAGCCTTTTTTAGATGTAAGTGTTGATAACATTAATGGCGAGCCTTTTTATCAACGTATTACCGCAAATCAACTTGAATGGTTAAAACAAAGCGAATTATTAATTGTTTGCTTAAAATCTTGGCAAGTCTCAGATGCAGTTAATGCGCTTCTACCTTTTTTATCTGCACAATGTCCTATCTTATTAATTCATAATGGCATGGGAACAGCAGATGAATTAACTGCAACACAGCACTCTATATCCAGGCCAATCTTACAAGGCATTATTACTCATGGTGCTTATCAACAAGGACAAGATGTTATTCATACGGCAACAGGAATAACACATATAGGCCCATTAAATCATGCGGCTCAACAATATAGCTATTTAGCAGAAACCCTGCATCATGCTTTACCCGATGTCGCTTGGCATAATGATATTCATACGATTAGTTGGCTAAAGCTTGCTGTTAATTGTGTTATCAACCCTCTTACCGTTTATTATCAATGCCATAATGGGGATTTATTACGTTATCCTGAACATATCCAAAAAATATGTGATGAAGTTTATCTAGTTATGGAACGCGAAGGCGTTGTACCAACGTCTCAAGCCCATCTTCATGGCTATATTATTGATACGATAGAACAAACAGCAAATAATTATTCTTCTATGTATCAAGATGTGAAATATCAACGCCATACAGAGATTGACTATATTACGGGTTATTTATTACGTCGAGCTTCAGAACAAGGGCTTGTATTGCCAGAAAATAACCGCCTTTTTCAATTTATAAAACAACAGGAAGGCAATTATGACCATATCAGCGCTCATCTGCCTAGCTAATGGAAGTGAAGAAACCGAAGTCGTTACTACCGCAGATTTACTGGTAAGAGCAGGTATTAATGTTGTACTGGCAAGCGCAGAAGATGATGTGGATGAACTTATCATTACATGTTCACGAGGCATAAAACTTGTCGCAGATGCTCCCTTAGTTCGTGTTGTCGATCATCACTATGACGTTATTATTCTACCCGGTGGATTACAAGGCACTGAAACATTAAGAGATAGCCCTTTAGTTGTTGAGAAAGTACGTCGCATGCACAGCGAAAATAAACTTGTTGCTGCGATTTGTGCGGCACCCGCAATGATCCTTGAATCTCATAATATTTTTCCCATCGGCAATATGACGGGCTTTCCTGCATTAAAAGATAAAATATCACCGAAAAAATGGGTTGATTACCGCGTTTATTTTGATGAGAGAGTTAACTTAATTACTAGCCAAGCACCCGCAACATCAATCGATTTTGCACTAAAAATTATTGAGCGTTTAAAAGGCAAAGAAGCTGCCGCAGATGTTGCCAAACAACTTGTATTACCACCCGGTATTTATAATTACCAAGATGAATTTACAGGATTTGGGGATAAATAGATAAACTGTACACTCACAACAAAATATCCCCACCTAATTCATTTATCTTATTAATAGGTATATTATTTATTAGCTGGGGATTAATTTTTAAGACCTATTTCAGTCGTTATTTATTCATATCAGATTTTAAAATAAGTGTTGAGAGGTTAAAATAGAACCAACTTCTAAAGGATGTGGCAAAATGAAAACTCTTCAATACCGCAAGAACTTACCTAAACTTGTTACTTTAATTTCTATGGGATTAGCCACTGTTCCTGCTGAAAGTTTTAGACATAAACAATCATCGTTGATCCCCAATGTTCAATACTCTTTTGCATCTCCTGTATCTAATCAACTTGTTGCTATTCCGATTAATGATGCTACTGAAAAAATGAGCACTTTAGCTGAGTTACTCAATAGTGACTTAACTAGATTAAAAAAAGAATGGGAAAACCATGAAAATTTATTTATTAGCCAATATATTTATGAACAAATAAATAAAAATATAAAAGATATAGATACCTCTTTAGTTGATATAAAAAATGTTCTTGCATCGTTTTTAAATAACGATATCTCAAAAAAAGAAAGCATTCTTTTATTTGGTCGCTCTTTAGCAATGTATAGAAGTGTATTAACTGAGATTGTTTCATTTATAGAACAAACTCATCAGCCATTAAAAACAACAAATAAAAAACCCAATGTAACTAATGCTGAGATGCAGAGATTAATACAATCTGAGCATATAAAATTAGGACTTGATATACCTAAGTTTAATAGTAATTGATATTTTATGACTCAAATATCAATACATCCTGATATTGAACATAAAACTATCGCCAATGAATATGCTCACTTATTAAAACTTTGGAAAGAAGACAATATATTATCTAATTATTTAGGTGCCAATGGCCGCTGGGAAAATAATGCCAAGTTATGTCAATCTCTTATTTCTAAAATACATATTAGAATACCACTTGAACCAGGATGGAATAAAAAAACACCTCAAATACAAAGAAAATCAAATCATTACTTAGTTTACTGTCAACATTGGCTTTACCCAAACAGATATCAAATTATTGCCATTATGTCACCCAATGCTCATCAGATAGCAAAACATCATTTCTGGCTGTATTAGAGAAAAGAGCAGAAGAATTTCAAAATAATTACTAATAAGCTATTATCAGTAACCCAAAAAGCCACTTTTCAGTGGCTTTTTTATTCGCAAGATCAAATCGCTAGCGTATTATTTTTTACGATAGACTTTAACGTTTTCAAAACCTTGCTCACGCAAATACAGCGCTTGTAAGCGACTCATCATTCCACGATCACAATACAGCAAATAAGTTTTTGCTTTATCTAAATCACCAAACTGAGTGCTTAATTTATAGAAAGGTAACTCTTTAACATCAACGCCGTCTATTTTTAATGGCGAAGTTTCTTGCTCTTCAGGTGAGCGAATATCCAGAATAACATCGTTAGCGCCAAATTCAGATACCATCTCAACTTCAGTAACTTGCTGTACGGTTTCTTCTGCAATACGACGAATATCCATATTCTTGGCGTTTTCAACGACGCTATCAAGAATAGAAAAATCAAACTTCTCTTCTTCCGCTTCGATCTTCGCTTTTACTGCTTTCACTGTTGGGTTTTTTGAAATGACACCACAGAATTCCGGCATTGTGCGCGCAAAATCTTCTGTACCAATTTGACGTGCAATATTGATAATGTTCTCTTTATCATGCGTGATAAGAGGACGTAAAATTAACGTATCAGTCGCATTATCAATTAAACGTAAATTAGTTAAAGTTTGGCTAGAAACCTGCCCTAATGCTTCGCCAGTAACAATGGCTTGAACACCATAACGCTCTGCCACTCTTGATGCTGCACGTACCATCATACGTTTTAATACAACACCCATTTGACCATCATCGACTTTTTCTAAGATTTCTGCGACAACAGGTTCAAAATCAACAGCAACGAAATGCACTTTATGTGAACGGCCAAAACGGTTCCATAAATAATGCGCAACTTGTTTAACGCCAATTTCGTGGGCAGAACCCCCTAAGTTAAAGAAACAATAGTGAACTCGGCTACCACGACGCATTAACATATAGCTCGATACACCTGAATCATAACCACCAGAGATCAGTGATAAAACATCTTCTTGTGTACCAATTGGGAAACCACCAATACCTTCATAGCGCGCATTCACTAAAATGAGTTTGTCATCTTCAATTTCTAAATTAATAGTGACATCTGGACGCGTTAATTTCACTTTTGCGCTTTCAACGTGTTGGTTAAAACCGCCACCAACATAACGCTCAACTTCATTTGAAGTAAAACTGTGCTTACCACGACGTTTTGCACGAACACAAAATGTTTTGTTTTCAACTAAATGCTTAAATGCCGCAAAAGTTTGCTCAAAAATATTGTGTAAATCAGTATACGGATGCTCTTCTACTTGTAAAAAGTGATGAATACCAGGAATACGTGTTAATGCATCACATACTGCTTCACTTTTACTTTCATCTTTACTCACAACAACAATGTTATCCCAATTGCGGACAACTGTGATCTCATCACCTAATGTATTAAGTACATTACGAATATTGCTAGTGAGAATTTTGATAAAACGTATACGAACTGATTGGCTTTTGATCGTAATTTCGGGGAATAATTTAATAATAAACTTCATAGTCAATGGTCATAGGTTATTAAGTAGAAACATAAACTACAGTGATGTTAATTGACTGGAGTTTATAAAAGTCACAAAGTATATCACCAATATTTAGGGCTCACCCGCAAAAATCATCGACTGAATAAGAAATTTTCTTCTAACTTGTAGTAAGATGATCGCTATTATTCAGCGCTAACATGCTTTATTATCAAAAATATTATGGCTAAGAAAACGACACCAATTAACGAAGACACCGCACAAGCACCAAGTTTTGAAGCATCTATGCAAGAACTTGAGCAAATCGTAAACCGTTTAGAATCCGGTGAACTCCCTTTAGAAGAAGCGCTTAATGAGTTTGAACATGGCGTTCGTCTGGCCCGTGTTGGACAAAAAACATTACAAGACGCTGAACAGCGTGTTCGTATTCTTCTAAAAGAAGACGATAATGCAACTCCTGATGATTTTATCCAAGAGGCAGAATAATTGAGTAACGCAACTTCAAGTACGGATGCGTTCCGTCATAAATTAGATTCCGCCCACCAGCGTGTTGATGATGCATTAAATCAAGCGCTATCCGCTTTACCATTCACTGACATGCCTCTAGGTAAAGCCATGCATTATGGTGCTCTTTTAGGTGGAAAACGCTTACGTCCATTCCTTGTTTATGCAGTGGGTGACATGTTTAAAGTCCCCGCACTTAACCTTGATGCACCCGCCGCCGCCGTAGAATGCATTCACGCTTATTCACTCATTCATGATGATTTGCCTGCGATGGATGATGATGATTTACGTCGTGGTAAGCCTACATGTCATATTGAGTTTGGTGAAGCTAACGCCATTTTAGCGGGTGATGCATTACAAACACTTGCCTTTGAGATCTTAGCAAAAAATCCAATGCCTGATGTTGCAATGGCCGATCGCGTTGCAATGATTGCTGAATTAGCAACAGCCAGCGGACTTGCAGGTATGTGTGGCGGTCAGGCACTTGATCTTGAAGCCGAAGATAAATCAATTGACCTCGCATCGCTTGAAAAAATCCATTTACACAAAACAGGTGCATTAATTCGTGCAGCTGTTCGCTTAGGCGCATTTAGTGCTGGCTCAAAAGGCCATGATGTATTACCCGCACTAGATAAATACGCCCACTCTATTGGCCTTGCATTTCAAGTACAAGATGACATTTTAGATGTCATTGGCAGTACAGAAGAAACAGGAAAACGTCAAGGTAGCGACCAAGAATCAGGAAAAAGCACATATCCTGCACTCCTTGGATTAGAGCAAGCTCAAAAGAAAGCACAGGAATTGTATAACGAAGCACTGGATGCCTTAGCGTTTCTTGAGCAATACGAGTACGATACGACCACGCTTAAACAATTAGCGAGTTTTATCGTCGAACGGAAAAATTAATAAAAAATAAAGAGAGCAGCTTACCTGTTCTTTCCCTATTACAAGTGATTAATTAATAGGCATCACATGAGCATTGATATCGAAAAATATCCCACATTGGCGTTGGTTGAAACACCAGAAGATTTGCGCCTATTACCAAAAGAGAGTTTACCTAAACTCTGTGATGAGCTAAGGCTATTTCTTCTTAACAGTGTCAGCCGCTCAAGTGGTCACTTCGCCTCAGGTTTAGGTGCTATTGAGTTAACGGTTGCTCTTCATTACGTCTATAAAACCCCTTTTGATAACCTGATTTGGGATGTGGGTCATCAGGCCTATCCTCATAAGATCTTAACGGGTCGCCGTGACCGCATTGATACTATCCGCCAAAAAAATGGGTTACATCCCTTCCCTTGGCGAGATGAGAGTGAATACGACAAACTTTGTGTTGGTCACTCATCAACCTCTATCAGTGCAGGTTTAGGTATGGCTGTCGCCGCCGAACAAGAAAAGCTGAACAGAAAAACAGTTTGTGTGATTGGTGATGGTGCAATTACTGCGGGTATGGCTTTTGAAGCGATGAACCACGCAGGGGATATTGAACCCGATATGCTCGTTGTACTTAATGACAACGAGATGTCGATTTCAGAAAACGTGGGGGCACTGAATAATCACCTTGCACAATTGTTGTCCGGCAAACTATATACCACCTTGCGTGAAGGTGGAAAAAAGGTCTTTTCTGGTATTCCTCCAATTAAAGAATTACTGAAAAAGACAGAAGAACATATTAAAGGCATGGTTGTTCCAGGTACCATGTTTGAAGAGTTGGGCTTCAACTATATCGGCCCCGTTGATGGTCATGATGTTATTGCGTTAGTACAAACTCTCGCAAATATGCGTGATCTAAAAGGCCCTCAACTTCTGCATATTATGACGAAAAAAGGTCGTGGCTATGCGCCTGCTGAGCGTGATCCTATTAGCTGGCATGCTGTACCTAAGTTTGATCCACAAGCGGGTACATTACCTAAAAGCCCGAATGCACGACCTACTTTTTCCAAAATTTTTGGTGACTGGTTATGTGAAGAAGCCTCAACCGATCCAAAACTCATGGCAATTACTCCCGCTATGCGTGAAGGCTCTGGTATGGTACGTTTCTCAAAAGAATACCCTTCACAATACTTTGATGTTGCGATCGCAGAACAACATGCCGTTACCTTTGCAGCAGGTTTAGCCATTGGGGGTTATAAACCGATTGTTGCTATCTACTCAACGTTCTTACAACGCGCTTACGACCAAGTGATCCACGATATTGCCATTCAAAAACTGCCCGTTTTATTTGCTATTGATCGTGGCGGTATTGTGGGCGCTGATGGTCAAACTCACCAAGGTGCTTTTGATCTCTCATTCTTACGCTGTATTCCTAATATGGTCATTATGGCGCCAAGTGATGAAAATGAGTGTCGCCAAATGCTTCATACGGGTTATCACTATCAAGATGGTCCTGTTGCCGTACGCTATCCAAGAGGCTCTAGTGTTGGTGCACAATTGCAACCTCTGAGTCCGCTACCGATGGGTAAAGGTATTATTCGTCGCCAAGGTAAAGGCATTGCAATCCTAAACTTTGGTACGTTACTGCCAGAAGCATTAGAAGTTGCTGAAAAATTGGATGCAACGGTAGCTGATATGCGTTTTATTAAGCCTCTTGATAAATCACTTATCCTTTCTCTGGCTGAACAGCATGATATGTTGGTAACGCTGGAAGAAAATGCCATTATGGGTGGTGCTGGCAGTGGTGTTAATGAGTTACTCATGCAAGAACGTTGCTTAGTACCCGTCTTAAACTTAGGTATTCCAGATCTGTTTGTACCACAAGGTGGACAAGAAGAGATCAGATCTGACTTAGGATTAGATGCAGAAGGTATTGAAAAATCAATTAAAGCTTATCAAGCTAACTGATTGAATTAAAATAATAAAAAACCTCTCCTAATTAACCACTGGAGAGGTTAATGTATTTTCTAGGCTGTGATTTACCTACTTTTATATACTGATTTACGCTTTCACATCTCCTATTTCCGCCCCATTATAATCTTGTTGGTCATCACATTTTTATGTAATTCACTGAAAACAGTCGCTTTCATTCTTGAATCCATTCAGCGTTAATTTATTCAATCAGTTAGATTTTTCTTTCTTTTTGTTCGCCAACGAAACGTTTCGATCATGCTCACAATATGAATAAATCAAACTTGTTTTCCCACCTTTCTTTTCTACTATGTAGACAGCGAAACGTTTCGCTGAGGAGGAAATATGAAAAAAGGTGTATTACTTAATAGTCCTATTTCGAGTGTCATTTCACGTTTAGGACACACTGACAAAATCACTATTGCAGATGCCGGATTACCTATTCCCTCCTCTGTTGAACGTATTGATCTTGCTCTCACTCAGGGTATTCCGGACTTTATGTCCGTGTTACAAACAATCACTCATGAAATGCAAGTTGAAGCCGTGATGCTGGCGGAAGAAATAAAAACCATCAATCCCTCTCTTTTTAATGAAATCATCGCTTATCTCCATTTATTAGAACAAGAGCAGAAGAAACCTATTCAAATAATGTGTGTTTCACATGAAGCATTCAAAAAGCAACTTACTGAAAATAAAGCTGTTATTAGAACCGGTGAATGTACGCCTTATGCCAATATTGTGTTGTTTTCTGGTGTGACTTTTTGAGGACAATATGGAACCTTTACTTGAACTTAAAGATATTGATAAGTCATTCCCCGGTGTCAAAGCACTATCAGGCGCGACTTTGCGAATTTACCCCGGTCGAGTGATGGCTTTAGTCGGTGAAAATGGCGCAGGAAAATCAACACTGATGAAAGTACTCACTGGGATCTATAAAAAAGACGCCGGCGAGGTCATTTATCAAGGTGAAAGTTGTGCATTCAATGGTCCCAAATCTTCCCAAGAAGCAGGAATAGGCATTATTCACCAAGAGCTTAACCTTATTCCAGAATTAACCATCGCAGAAAATATCTTCTTAGGTCGTGAGTTTACACGTGCTTTTGGCGCTATCGATTGGAAGAAAATGTATGCAGAGGCTGATAAGTTATTAGCCCGATTAAACCTTGCTTACAGTAGTCACCGTTTAGTATCTGAATTATCGATTGGCGATCAGCAAATGGTAGAAATTGCCAAGGTGCTTAGCTTTGGTTCCAAAGTGATTATTATGGATGAGCCAACGGATGCATTAACGGACACTGAAACTGAATCACTATTTAGTGTTATTCGTGAACTCAGAGATCAAGGCTGCGGTATTGTTTATATCTCACATCGCTTAAAAGAGATCTTTGAGATTTGTGATGATGTGACAGTGTTGCGAGACGGTCAGTTTATTGGTGAAAAACCTGTCGCCTCATTAAAAGAAGACACGCTAATTGAAATGATGGTGGGTCGTAAGTTAGAAGAGCAATACCCTCGTATTAATATCCCCCAAGGAAAAACTAAACTTAATGTCATTAACCTCAGTGGCGCAGATGTTCACGATGTTAGTTTCTCATTACATGAAAGCGAAATTCTGGGTATTTCAGGATTAATGGGAGCGGGTCGTACTGAGTTAATGAAAATTATCTACGGCGCATTACCCAAAACCAATGGCACCGTTGAAATAGATGGTAAACCCTGCCAAATAAAAAAACCGGTTGAAGGATTAGAGCAAGGCATTGTTTACATCTCTGAAGATAGAAAACGTGATGGTTTAGTGCTTGGCATGTCAGTAAAAGAAAATATGTCTTTGACTGCACTACGCTATTTTAGCCGCGGTATGGGGGTGCTTAATCATAAAGAAGAGCAACTCACTGTGGGTGATTTTATTAAATTATTCAATATAAAAACCCCTTCAATGGATCAAACCATTGGCTTTTTATCTGGGGGGAATCAACAAAAAGTGGCTATCGCAAGAGGCCTAATGACTCGCCCTAAAGTGCTTATTCTTGATGAACCTACTCGCGGTGTAGATGTAGGTGCGAAAAAAGAAATTTATCAGTTAATTAATAAATTTAAACAAGAAGGATTAAGCATCATCTTAATTTCTTCTGAAATGCCTGAGGTGATGGGAATGAGTGACCGCATTTTAGTTATGCATGAAGGTCGTATTAGTGGTGAGTTTTCTGCTCACAATGTGACACAAGAAATGCTAATGGCAGCGGCTGTTGGTAAACAATATGACGCTAAAGTAGGAGTTTGATATGAGCACGAATTCAATTCCAGCGTCAAAACGTTGGTTCTCAAAAGCTTGGCTGTTAGAGCAAAAATCGCTAATTGCATTGCTACTTCTGATTGTTGTGGTTTCTACTCTCAGCCCTAATTTTTTTACCTTAAACAATATTTTCAACATTCTTCAACAAACATCCGTTAACGCCATTATGGCGGTTGGAATGACTCTGGTTATTTTAACATCAGGTATCGACCTATCGGTTGGTTCGTTGCTTGCACTAACAGGTGCCGTTGCGGCTTCTATGGTGGGGGCAGATGTTAATGCGATTGTTGCTGTTGTTGGTGCATTGGCATTAGGTGCAGCTATTGGTGGTGTAACAGGAATTATCGTTGCTAAAGGTAAAGTTCAAGCCTTTATTGCTACGTTAGTCATGATGTTATTACTACGCGGTGTGACTCGCGTCTATACCGACGGTAGCCCAATTAATACTGGATTTAGCGATAATGCCGATCTGTTTAGTTGGTTTGGTATTGGTCGCCCGTTTGGTATTCCAACCCCAATTTGGCTCATGATGATTGTCTTTTTGAGCGCATGGTATTTATTACATCACACCCGTTTAGGTCGCTATATCTATGCACTTGGGGGAAATGAATCTGCCACTCGCTTATCGGGTATTAGCGTCGATAAAATCAAAATCATTGTTTATTCATTATGTGGTTTATTAGCCGCTCTTGCGAGTGTCATTGAAGTTGCTCGACTTTCATCAGCACAGCCAATGGCAGGTAATGGTTATGAGCTAGATGCGATTGCTGCTGTTGTGTTGGGAGGCACCAGTCTTGCAGGTGGTAAAGGTCGTATTATCGGTACATTAATTGGTGCGCTTATTCTAGGATTCTTAAATAATGCACTGAATTTATTAGGAATATCATCAAACTATCAAATGATAGTAAAAGCGGTGGTTATCCTACTTGCTGTTTTGGTAGATAACAAAAAATAACTCTCTATTCTCTTAATCCGAACCCCGACAGGAACTTATATTATGAAACTCAAAAAAATGGCGACACTTCTTTCTGTTGTTGCATTAAGCGCCACACTCAGCGCCAACGCATTTGCAAAAGAATCGATCGCGCTTGTTATCTCAACACTGAACAACCCTTTCTTTGTCACCATGAAAGACAGTGCACAGAAAGAGGCAAATAGATTAGGTTACGACCTTGTTGTTCTAGATTCTATGGATAATCCGGCTAAAGAGCTTGCTAACGTGCAAGATCTCACCGTAAAAGGCACACGCTTAATGCTTATTAACCCAACAGATTCAGATGCTGTGGGGAATGCCGTTATTTTAGCCAATAAAGCCAAAATCCCAGTTATTACCTTAGATCGTGTTGCAAACAAAGGTGAAGTCGTCAGCCACGTCGCTTCAGATAATCGTCTTGGTGGTAAAATGGCGGGTGATTACATCGCTGAAAAAGTCGCTAATGATGCCAAAGTCATTCAATTAGAAGGGATCACTGGAACATCTGCATCTCGTGAACGTGGTGAAGGCTTTAAACAAGCCGTTGATGCCCATAAACTGAATATACTCGCAAGCCAACCCGCTGATTTTGACCGCACAAAAGGTCTTAACGTGATGCAAAATCTGTTAACTGCATATCCTGCGGTTCAAGCTGTTTTTGCACAAAATGATGAAATGGCATTAGGTGCATTACGTGCATTGCAAACTGCCGGTCGTACTGATGTATTAGTCATTGGTTTCGATGGTACAGATGATGGGATCAAAGCAGTAAACCGCGGCATGTTAGGTGCAACCATTGCTCAACGCCCAGATCAAATTGGTATTATCGGTATTCAAACTGCAGATAAAATTCTTAAAGGCGAGAAAGTGGATGCAACAATCCCTGTCGAGCTTGAGTTAGTTATTAAAAAATAACAACAATAAATACCACGGAGTGATATTACTCCGTGGTAGCTTTGATCATTAAAACACGTTTTCACAAGGATAAAGGCTATGACAACACCTCGCCTTGCTGTTCTAGGTAGCATCAATGTTGACCATATTATGAATATTTCACAATTTCCAAAACCTGGTGAAACCATTATTGGTCATCAATACAAAATAGCCTTTGGTGGTAAGGGTGCAAATCAAGCCGTTGCTTGTGGTCGCAGTGGCGCCGATATTACCTTTATTGCTTGTGTTGGTGATGATGCAATTGGCAGTGAAATAATCTCTCAGCTTAAAACTGATAATATTCATATTGATGCAATTAGTATTATTCCACAAACACCAACAGGTGTTGCGATGATCCTCGTTAATGAACAAGGTGAAAATGTCATCAGCATTGTTGCTGGTGCGAATGGCGCACTAACACCTACACACTTTCAGCAGTATCATCATGTTGTTGAACATGCAGATGCCTTACTGATGCAATTAGAATCACCATTAGAGACTGTTTTTGAAGCCGCAAAACGGGCAAAATCACATCAAACTAAAGTCATTTTAAACCCCGCTCCTGCACAACCTTTATCTGATGAATTTCTGAGTTTTATTGATGTTATCACTCCAAATGAGACAGAAGCCGAAATATTAACAGGCGTTTCTGTGCATGATGAAGCGGGTGCAGCAAAAGCTGCCGAAATCTTACATCGTAAAGGGATCAAACAAGTGCTGATCACTTTGGGTAGCCGTGGTGTCTGGTTTAGTGAACAAGGAAAAGGCATGATAATTCCTGGATTTCGTGTCGATGCTGTTGATACCATTGCCGCAGGTGATACATTTAACGGTGCATTTGTCACTGCAATATTAGAAGGGAAACCTTCCGTTGAGGCTATCCGTTTTGCTCACGCAGCAGCAGCAATTGCAGTTACACGTCATGGTGCGCAATCTTCAGTTCCTTGGCGTCATGAAATCGAATCATTTTTAGCAGAGCGAGCATAGTACTTTGGCAACAATGAAAGATGTCGCCCGTTTGGCGGGCGTTTCGACATCAACTGTTTCTCACGTTATCAATAACAACCGTTATGTTAGCGAAGGTATTCGTAAAAAGGTTAACGACGCTATCGAAACCTTAAATTACGCGCCTTCTGCTTTAGCGCGCAGTTTAAAAATGAACTGTACTCACACTATCGGTATGTTAGTCACAGCCAGTAGTAACCCGTTCTATGCAGAAGTTGTTCGCGGTGTTGAACGCAGTTGTTACGAAAAAGGTTATAGCCTAATTTTATGTAACACCGAAGGGGATTACGAGCGCATGGATAGTAGCCTTGAAACGTTGCTACAAAAACGTGTTGATGGTTTATTATTGATGTCAACAGAAGCCAGAGCGCCCTCTCATGAAGTACTAAATCGTTATCCTCGCTTACCAATGGTTATGATGGATTGGTCCCCGTTTGAATACGGGGGAGATATTATTCAAGATAACTCTCTGCTCGGTGGAGAAATTGCAACCCATTATCTGATTGAAAAAGGCTTTACTGAAATCGCCTGTATTGCAGGCCCACAAGATAAACTTCCAGCAAAACATCGTTTGCAAGGTTATTACAATGCGATGCAAAAAGCGGGATTAGCGATTCGAGAAGAATTCGTGTTAACCAGTGATTTTGAATTTGCGGGTGGATTTAGTGCAATGCAAAAATTACTCTCACTTTCTGTCTTACCACAAGCTGTTTTTACCTGTAATGACGCGATGGCGGTTGGTGCTTATCAAGCTATTTATCAAAAAGGTTTGCGTGTACCTGATGATATTTCAGTCATGGGTTATGATGATATCGACCTAGCCTCTTATATGATCCCACCACTTTCGACTATTCACCAACCTAAAGATGAGTTGGGAAAACTCGCTGTCAGCCAATTATTACATCGCATGGAAAATATCGATGCTGATGATAATGTTCTGGTGCTTACACCCAAACTTATAGAGCGTGGCTCGGTGATAAACCATAAAAAATAATCTATTACATTAATAGGTTATTAGGATCTGTATGTATTTAATACAACATGTTTGGTATCCTATTAAAACTGCTATATACTTATGCTATATAGCAGTAATTGATAGGAGCTATTACTATGATCCAGCATGGCAAAGTATTTATGAGCAATAGAACACAAAATGTTCGTTTACCCGCTGAGACTCGATTTCCTGATGATGTAAAAGAAGTTTTTGTTCGCGTCAAAGGAAAAGAAAGAATAATCACACCGATACAAAATGCATGGGATAGCTTTTTCTTATCAGATCAGTCTGTAACAGATGATTTTTTATCTGAAAGACCAGATCAAGTCACAAGTGAAAGAGAATCCTTTGATGATTAAATACCTGTTAGATACAAACATCGTTATATTTACCATTAAACGCAGACCTGAATTTTTACTACCGAAATTCAACCAACATGCTGAACAATTAGCTATTTCTACAATCACACTTGCTGAGCTCATTTTTGGTGCTGAAAAAAGTTTAAATTCAGCTAAAAACTTAGCTACGGTTAACGACTTTGTTTCTCGACTCACTGTTTTATCTTACGATGAGTTAGCCGCTTTTCATTATGGGGATATCAGAGCAACACTTGAGAAACAAGGTAAACGCATTGGTGATAATGATTTACACATAGCTGCACATGCTAGAAGTAAAGGGCTAATAGTAGTTACAAATAATACTCGAGAATTTGAAAGAGTTGATGGGTTAAGAATTGAGGATTGGACTCATCATTAATTTAGATATCAAAACTTATTGAGCGTGGCTCGGTGATAGATTTCATAAAATAACAACAAGAAAGTTAACACTATTATTACTGATGCTCTCTTTTAAGATGATGGCATTTATTTCTAGTTACATTTATAAAATTAAACATTAAATATCAAATAATTAGATTGTTTTTAAAACTACATCTATTTATCTTTATCTCCTCTTTAATCCTCTATATTTAAGCTACTTTTTCTCGTTCTTTACGCCATTGGCCATGAAGGATGCAAATTTCCATCAAATCTATTATACTATCGCCCTTTCGCATTATCTGATGCAGCGCCATTTAGGGCATTGCTTTAGAATTTTCACACTTAAATGATAATGTGTCCTTTAATTTATGGGGCAAGTGTTATCCTCATTTTGACGATTAATCACTTCCCATTTTGATAAAATTTGAGAGTATTATTATGTCATTACCTTCTTGTCCTAAGTGCAATTCAGAATACACCTATGAAGATGGTGCAATGTACGTGTGCCCTGAATGTGCTCATGAGTGGAACGATGCTGAGCCTGTTGTTGAAAGCGATGAATTGATTGTTAAAGATGCTAACGGTAACTTATTAGCCGATGGCGATTCAGTGACTGTGATTAAAGATCTGAAAGTCAAAGGTAGCTCTACTATGCTGAAAATCGGTACGAAAGTAAAAGGTATCCGTTTAGTGGAAGGCGACCATAACATTGATTGTAAAATTGATGGCTTTGGGCCAATGAAGTTAAAATCTGAATTTGTGAAGAAAAACTAAGATAAATTAATAATACCTTTATTAATTCATTCAGATATTCTTAGCATTCTCAAAGGCGCTTATTAAGCGCCTTTTTATTTAGATAAACGTTACTCGTTACCCTCACTAAAGTGATCAAATCCTTTAAGATTAGGATAAACATCTTTACCATCACGTAAATAACGAATGCCTTCGCTAATCGGCATAATTTGCCCTATACAATGGAAATCTGCACCTGTATGCGCTAATGCAATCTCTAAAGCGCCACGGTTAATTTCTGGCACAGTAAAACATAATTCATAATCTTCACCGCCACTTAATGCCCAAATCTCCGCTTGTTCTTCGCTCACTTCTGCTTTCATCGCCGGCGAGTAAGGTAATGCATCTAAATTTAAGCGCGCACCACAACCACTTGCTGTAAGAATATGGTTTAAATCTGAAATAAGTCCATCGGAAATATCAATGGCAGATGTCGCTAAGTGGCGTAATGCCTGACCTTGTAGTAAGCGTGGCTGAGGGCGTAAATGCCTTGCGACAAAATAATCACTGTGCTCTTTTTCTATCGGTTTTAATCTATCTTGTAGTACAGCAAGTCCTGCTGCACTATCGCCTAAAAACCCAGTAACGTAGATCCAGTCACCTATTTTCGCACCGGAACGAAGTAATGCGGTTCCTTGTGGAACAAGCCCTTGTATTGTAATTGTTAAACTTAAAGGGCCACGAGTAGTATCACCACCGATTAGCTGGATTGCATAATACTCAGCTAAAGCAAAGAAAGAACGGCTAAATGCTTCAAGCCATTCACTGTTTGTCTCTGGCAATGTCAATGCGAGTGAAGCCCAAGAGGGATCAGCTCCAACAGCGGCTAAATCACTAATATTTACAGCAAGGGCTTTATAGGCTAAATCTTCAGGTGAGATAGAAGGAAGGAAGTGAATACCACTCACTAAAGTATCGGTACTAATCGCAACTTGTTGCTTTTCAGGTACCGTCAATATTGCGCAGTCATCGCCAATTCCTGTACTCACATCTTTTCGTTTTACAGGTTGTGAAGTGAAATATTGCTTAATAAGGGAGAATTCACCACAAGGCATTATCTATTTCCTATTGAGCTATGTGCATACTAGACTAGCTTTATTAAACAAAAGGCCGGAAATACCGGCCTTGAATTATTTACCATAGAGGAAACGTGAAAAACGTTATTTTTTACGTACAGTTGGTGCAGCTTTATCAAGCACGCCATTAACAAATTTATGGCTATCGTCAGCACCAAATACCTTAGCCAGTTCAATCGCTTCGTTAATCGCAACTTTGTAAGGAACATCTTCACGGAAGCTAAGTTCAAACATTGCTAAACGTAAAATTGCTTTTTCAACTTGACCTAACTCTTCAAGTTGGCGGGATAAATAAGGTTCCATCGCCTTATCTAAACGTGTTGCATTAATGGCAACACCCACTAAAAGCTCACGAAAATAAGCAATATCTACACCTTGGGTATCCTGCTCGGATAAAAACTCCAATTCCACATCCGCGATGTCATTTCCGGATAATTGCCATGAGTAGATAGCTTGAACAGCACACTCACGAGCACGACGACGAGCAGCAGGTTTCACAAAATTCCCCTTAAGTTAAAACAGATGATTAGCCTTTTATGGCTTTAAGTACATTGATCATTTCAAGTGCTGTCATTGCCGCTTCAGCACCTTTGTTGCCCGCTTTTGTTCCAGCGCGTTCAATGGCCTGTTCAATACTTTCAGTGGTTAATACACCAAAAGTCACAGGGATCTCGCTTTGCATTGCAACTTGAGATAGGCCAGAACTACATTCGCCAGCAACGTATTCAAAATGTGCGGTTCCACCACGGATAACAGTACCTAGTGCGATAACTGCATCGTATTTGTCGCTTTCGGCTAATGCTTTAACCGTTAATGGCAACTCATAAGCGCCTGGAACCCAAACGACGGTAATATTTTCAGAGGAAACTTGTCCAATGCGTTCTAATGCATCAACCGCACCTTCTAATAGGTTGTCATTGATGAAGTTATTAAAACGGGCAATTGCAATTGCTACGCGTGCGTTTGGCGCCGCGACAACACCTTTGATTACGTTCATAGGTTACCTTTTTCTCCTATCCGCGGGGCGCGGATTTTATCATATTCTTTCCTTTACTGCGCTCTGTTTTATTATTACACAGCAAAGGAGCCAAAAACCCTTGATAAATCAAGGCATTTAGTTGGCTGATAACGATGTCGTAACGACAGGAAATAACACACACGGCGCTATTTTACTACAAATAGCGCCGTAGACACACTTATTTGCGTCTATTAATAACGAGGTTTTAAACAAACTCTGATATCAGAGCCAATTTTTTGGAGAGAATCTACTGTAAATTCAGGCGCTTCGGATAATGATGAAAGTGGTGAAAGTGCAAATAATCCACGCGCATCATTCCCTAAAATTTTAGGCGCAATATAAATAATAAGCTCATCAACAAGCCCTGCCTCTAATAGTGCGCCAGCAAAATGAGCGCCACTCTCAACCCATACGGTATTGATATTGCGTTTACCTAATTGCATCATTAATAAAACTAAATCCACACCACTGTTTTTGCCATTCGTTGGTAATAGGATTTCTGATACATTACCTTGCCAGTCATTTGGCTGTGATTTTGTACGCGCCAACCAACATTCGCCTTCAATTTGAGTGATTTTATGATTTTTAGTCACTCTATTTTGGCTATCAGCGACAATACGAATAGGTTGTCGTAGCGTTTCTTCAGGATAAAGCGCTTTAATTTCATCTGAAAGCTCATCCCAACGTACATTCATAGAAGGGTTGTCAGCAAGCACTGTTGCACTTGTCGTTAAAATAGCGCTGGCTTGGGCACGGAAATTTTGTACATCCCGACGAGATGCTTTTGAGGTTATCCATTGGCTTTCACCTGATGCTAATGCCGTTTTACCATCTAAAGATGCACCTAATTTTAACTGGATA
Organism: Proteus alimentorum; assembly: GCF_002607735.1. Classification (GTDB taxonomy): domain Bacteria; phylum Pseudomonadota; class Gammaproteobacteria; order Enterobacterales; family Enterobacteriaceae; genus Proteus; species Proteus alimentorum. Next base: position 276,958 of record NZ_NBVR01000018.1, on the reverse strand, counting down.
TAAGGGAAGCCCGTTCTCATTCGTTTAAAAAAGCCAACGTTAAGTTTTTCAGCTTCTTGCATTAAAACACCGTGTGATACATCAATTCCCGCTGATAATAATTTGTGTAATCCTCGTCCTGCAACTTGAGGATTAGGATCTTGCATCGCAGCAACAACGCGCTTTATACCTGCATTAATTAAGGCATCAGCACAAGGTGGCGTTTTACCAAAATGGCTACAAGGCTCAAGTGTGACATAAGCTGTCGCCCCTTTTGCTTTATCTCCTGCCATTTTTAATGCATTGACTTCAGCATGAGGGCCACCTGCGTGATGATGATAACCTTCACCAATAATCTCACCCTCTTTTACAATCACACACCCTACATTAGGATTAGGCGATGTTGTAAAGCGACCTAATGCTGCAAGCTCAATGGCTCGACGCATATAGTGTTCATCATGCAGGCTTTCATTTTCACTTGGATTGTTGCTGTTGTTATTTATCATAATAATTACATGTAATTTTATTATTTATCGTTATTTTTCAAATCATTAAATAAAGCACAGTATTAATGTATTAATCCTGTAATTTTGCAATTTCTTCACCAAAATCACGGATATCTTCAAAACTACGATAAACAGAAGCAAAGCGAATATAAGCCACTTTATCGAGTTTCTTTAGTTGCTCCATAACAAAATTGCCAATTTCTTTTGAAGGGATTTCTCTTTCACCCGTCGCCCTTAGCTGTGATTTGATATGGCTTATCGCAGCTTCAACATCATCTGAACTCACTGGACGCTTTTCTAATGCTTTAAGCATACCTCGACGAAGTTTTTCTTCATCAAAAGGCTCTCGAATTTCATCACTTTTCACAACACGAGGCATCACTAACTCTGCGACTTCAAAGGTAGTAAAACGTTCATGGCAAACAAGACATTGGCGACGACGGCGCACTTGTGAACCATCACCAACAAGTCTGGAATCAATTACCTTGGTATCTACGGCTCCACAAAATGGGCAATGCATAGTTATTCCTACTTTTGACAATACTCATAAACAGTGTACCTGTTCAGTGAACAAAAAACACCCTGTCAGTATACACTGGCAGGGTGTTTGCGATGTTTTACCAGAAAAACGCTCTATTATGGTAAGAGTGTTGTCTGATCGGCACCCTCTTTTTCCACTTTTTGTACGATCAAGTGTTCACGTTTCATTCCCATTTTCAGTGCTAATGCAGAAGCCACATAAATAGAAGAAATAGTACCGATTGAAACACCGATTAACATAACTAAAGAGAAGCCTTGAAGCATTGAACCACCAAAGATATACAGCATTAATACAACCAATAATGTTGTTGCTGATGTCATGATGGTACGGCTTAATGTCTGTGTAAGAGAAACGTTCATAATTTCATATGATGTTCCTCGACGAATTTTACGGAAGTTCTCACGAATACGGTCTGATACAACGATACTATCGTTCAGTGAGTAACCGATAACAGACATCAATGACGCTACAATGGTTAAGTCAACTTCTATGTGGAACAGTGAAAGCACACCCAGTGTTATCACCACGTCATGCGCAAGTGCAATAACCGCACCTAACGCCAAACGCCATTCAAAACGGAATCCAACATAGATAAGAATACAGATAAGTGCAGATAATAACGCCATTGCCCCTGTTTGAGCCAATTCACTACCCACACTAGGCCCAACAAATTCAATACGTTTAACCACTGCATCGTTATCAACTTTAGCATTGATAACATCGATAACTTTCTTACCTAATTCTTGACCAGCCTGTCCTTCAACAGGAGGCATACGCACCATAATATCGCGACTGCTACCAAAATTTTGTAACAGAGGATCTTTAAAGCCCGCTGCATCTAGGCTATCACGCATTTTATCAAGGTCGGCTGGTTGACTGAGATTGATCTCAATTACTGTACCACCTGTAAAATCCAGTCCCCAGTTAAATCCTTTCACGGAAATGATAGCAATTGACGCTATCAAAAGCAGAAACGAAATACTAAAGGCGACGTTGTCCCAACGCATAAAGTCAATGACTCTACGACCATGGTTTAATTGTTCAACAGTATAATCCTGTGCCACAACGTGCTCCTTAAATAGACAGTTTCTTAACGCGTTTACCACCATACAACAGGTTTACAATCGCACGAGTACCGACGATAGCGGTAAACATGGAGGTTGCAACCCCGATTGCAGTTGTGATAGCAAAGCCTTTAATTGAGCCGGTACCGACTGCATAAAGGATCACAGCTGTAATTAATGTGGTTAAGTTCGCATCAATAATACTGGAGAAGGCACCTTTATAACCTTCATGGATTGCTTGTTGTACTGATCGACCATTACGTAACTCTTCTTTGATACGTTCGTTTATCAGTACGTTGGCATCGACGGCGACGGCAAGTGTTAATACGATACCTGCAATACCTGGCATGGTCAGTGTTGCGCCCGGTAATAGTGACATTACCCCAACAATTAACACTAAGTTTGCCATTAATGCCGTACTCGCAATCACACCAAATTTACGATAATAAATTATCATAAAGGCAACAGACGCAATCAGACCCCATAAACACGCTTCTAAACCTTGAGTAATATTTTGCAGACCCAAAGTTGGACCAATCGTTCTTTCTTCAACGATTTGAATCGGGGCAATCAACGCACCAGCACGTAATAACAGAGATAACTGACGTGCTTCATTCGCATTTGAAATACCCGTAATACGGAAGCTATTTCCTAAACGACTCTGAATATTCGCAACGTTGATAACTTCTTCGCTTTTAACCAATACAGCACGGTCATTCTCGTCGCGTTTACCGCTGTCTTTATACTCTACGAACAGTGTTGCCATCGGTTTACCGACGTTGTCTTTCGTAAAGTTAGACATGATAGAACCACCCGCGCTATCAAGTGAAATATTCACTTGAGGTTGACCATATTCATCAGCCTGAGAAGTGGAGTCAGTAATGTGGTCACCGGTTAAAATAACGCGTTTATAAAGAATCGTTGGTCTACCTTCACGGGTATATTTCACTTCTGAGTCGCCCGGAATACGGCCTGTTTCTAACGCAGAAGGATCAACAGTGGTATTGACTAAACGGAATTCTAATGTTGCTGTCGCACCTAAGATTTCTTTAGCACGAGCGGTATCTTGGATACCTGGTAATTCAACAACAATTCGGTCAGCGCCTTGACGTTGAACTAATGGCTCTGCAACACCTAACTGGTTAACACGATTACGTAAGATAGTGATGTTTTGCTGTACTGCATAAGTACGCGCATCACGTAAACGTTCGTCAGTAAAAATAGCTCTTAACGAGTTATTTGCACCATCTCTAAAAATGAGATCTTGATTACGACGAGTTAGGTAATCTGAAGCTTTAGAGCGATCATCCGAATTACGGAAACGGATTTCAACGCCATAATTATCCGTTTTACGGATAGATGAATACGGAATGCCTTCATCACGTAATAATGTACGTAGACTTTCAACATTTTGTTCCTGAAGTTTACCTAACGCGGTTTCCATATCGACTTCCATCAAGAAGTGAACACCACCACGTAAGTCTAACCCCAGTTTCATCGGCTCACCGCCAATGGCTTCTAACCATTTTGGTGTTGCCGGTGCAAGGTTAAGTGCAACAATGAACTGGTCGCCTAATGCAGGCAACAACACTTCACGGGCACGTAACTGAATATCAGGGTTACCGAAACGAGCCAAAATCGCACCATTTTCAAGTGCAATAGATTTCGCTTCAATTTTTTCTTTATCTAATAAAGATCGAACTTGATCCAGTGTTTGCTCATTGGCGGCGGTTCCCCGCGCGCCAGTGATTTGAACAGCCGGATCCTCACCATATAGGTTAGGAAGTGCGTAAAGCAGACCGATGAGGATAGCGGCTATCAACATCAGGTACTTCCACAAAGGATAACGGTTTAGCACGGCAGTTCCCTTTTCCCTTTGGGGAAATGTTATTAAATAGCTTTCATTGTGCCTTTAGGTAATACAGCGGCAACAAAGTCACGTTTGATAGTTACTTCTGTTGTTTCATTCAGAGCAACAACGATATAGCCGTTATCTGAAACTTTAACAACACGACCAATTAAACCACCAGTCGTTAAAACTTCATCACCTTTACCAATAGAATCCATCAGTTTACGATGTTCTTTAGTACGTTTTTGCTGTGGACGTAGGATCATAAAATAGAAAATCAGAATAAAGATCACTAACATCGGTAAAATAGACATAAAGCTAGCTTCAGGCGCAGCTTGTCCAGCAGAAGCAACAGCATCAGAAATGAAAAAACTCATTCACTTTTCCTCATTGTTGTCGATATCGACGATATTCAAGTTATAAGCCCAATATCATACACAGAATTGGGCTTTCTCGTATACATTATTCACACTTAGTCGCACTGCCATTTAGCGGTGGGACGGGTTTTCCAATACGTTCGTAGAATTCGTGTACAAACTCTTCAAAACGCGAGTCTTCAATAGACTGACGAATTTCAGCCATCAAACGCTGATAATAACGCAAGTTGTGGATAGTGTTCAGCCTTGCACCTAAAATTTCGTTACAACGATCAAGATGATGTAAATAAGCGCGGCTATAATTTTTACAGGTATAGCAGTCACAATGTTCATCAAGTGTTGATGTATCAGAGCGATGTTTCGCATTACGAATTTTAATAACACCATCGGTTACAAACAGATGACCATTTCGTGCATTTCGTGTTGGCATAACACAGTCAAACATATCAATACCACGACGAACACCTTCAACTAAATCTTCTGGTTTACCAACACCCATTAAATAACGCGGTTTATTCGCAGGAATTTGAGGGCAGACATGCTCTAAAATACGATGCATATCTTCTTTCGGTTCACCGACTGCAAGACCGCCGACAGCGTAACCGTCAAAACCAATTTCGACTAGCCCTTTTACCGAGATATCACGTAAATCTTCGTAAACACCGCCTTGAATAATACCGAATAATGAATTTTTGTTATTGAGCTCATCAAAGCGCGCACGACTACGTTTAGCCCAACGTAATGACATCTCCATTGAGTTTTTCGCATAATCCCAATCTGAAGGATATGGCGTACACTCATCAAAAATCATCACAATGTCAGAACCCAAATCGAATTGGATTTCCATTGATTTTTCTGGGCTTAAGAAAATCTTCTCGCCATTAATAGGGTTACGGAAATGAACACCCTCTTCTTTAATTTTACGCATTGCGCCTAAACTAAAGACTTGGAAACCGCCTGAATCCGTTAAAATGGGACCTTGCCATTGCATAAAATCATGTAAATCACCATGTAACTTCATGATTTCTTGACCCGGGCGTAACCATAAGTGGAAAGTATTACCTAAAAGAATTTGTGCACCTGTTGCTTTTACTTCTTCAGGTGTCATTCCTTTTACGGTGCCGTAAGTACCCACTGGCATAAATGCTGGTGTTTCAACAACACCACGTTCAAAAATAAGGCGACCGCGGCGAGCATTACCGTCGGTTTTGTCTAATTCGTATTTCACTCATCCTCCAAGCATCAGAAAAACAGTCCAATGCGCAATAAAAAACAGCACATTCTAATCATTTGTTAGACGGCTGTATATGTTACTTCAACAAAAACCCGTGCTTAGTCAAAGGGATTCAGCAATAAAATTGAAATAACGATTTATAAAACGAAGAAAAACGTTAAAAAGAATAATAAATCTTTATTCTTGTCCTACTTTTTCATTGATAGCTAAAGGATTACAAGTAATAAACATCGCATCACCATAACTGAAAAAACGATACTCTTGTTCAACCGCTTCTTTATATGCATTCATGGTATTTTTATACCCAGCAAAAGCAGAAACTAGCATGATTAAAGTCGATTCAGGCAAATGGAAATTCGTAATCAAAGCATCAATTATTTGATATTGATAACCAGGATAAATAAAGATTTGAGTATCATCGAAGAAAGGTGCTATTAACGCATCTTTTGTTGCTTTCGCGGCACTTTCTAACGAACGAACAGAGGTTGTTCCCACTGCAATCACTCGATTGCCACGTGCTTTACACGCTAATACCGCATCAACCACTTCTTGTGGTACTTCTGCGTATTCAGAATGCATGGTGTGTTCTTCGATATTATCAACACGCACAGGTTGGAAAGTACCAGCACCAACATGCAGTGTGACAAATGCCATCTCAACACCTTTTTCTTTTAAGGCTTGAAGTAATGGTTCATCAAAGTGTAATCCCGCAGTAGGGGCTGCAACAGCGCCTGGACGTTCATTATAAACCGTTTGATAAAGCTCTTTATCAGACTCTTCATCAGGACGATCAATATAAGGAGGTAAAGGCATATGCCCAATACTATTCAGGATGGTAAGAACATCTCTTTCATCATCAAAGCGAATTTCAAAAAGTGTATCATGACGCGCAACCATAGTTGCTTGTACACTTTCATCTTCACCTAGCACAAGCGCAGCGCCTTCTTTCGGTGATTTAGAGGCTCTAACATGAGCAAGAACGCGATGTTCATCAAGCATACGCTCAACTAACACTTCGATTTTGCCACCTGACGCTTTACGGCCATAAATACGCGCGGGGATCACGCGAGTATTATTAAAAACCAGTAGATCACCGGCATTTATTTTATCTAACACATCGGTAAAAATACCGTGTGATAAAGCACCAGTCTCACCTTCTAAAGAGAGCAAACGACAACCACTGCGTTGAGGTTGTGGATAGTGAGCAATCAAGGCTTCTGGCAATTCAAATGTAAAGTCTGATACACGCATAATTAAACGACTACTTTCATAAAAAACAGGCGGACTAGTCTAGTGCTGCCAGCTTATCAGTGCAACAAAGAAGCCCTTTTTTATTCAAAAAGCGCTATGATGATGAAATGAATTATCTTGCTCACTTACATCTGGCCTTTAGGGCAAAAAGCTCTCTATTAGGCAATATGATGGCAGATTACGTTAAAGGCACGCCTAGCTCTGATTACAGCCAAGCTGTTATTGAGGGCATTCGTATGCATAGACGCATTGATGTGCTCACTGACACTCACCCATTAGTCAAACAAGCTCGACTGTTATTTCCTGATGAATATCGCCGAGTTTCACCGATTACCTTAGATGTTTTTTGGGATCATTTTCTTTCTTTAAATTGGTCAAAATTCGAACCAGACATCCCATTAGCTCAATTTGTCACCAGAACTCGAAATATTATTGAACCCGATTTATGGCAAACGCCTGAAAAATTCCAAGAACTCAATGAATATCTATGGTCACAATCTTGGTTAATTCGTTATGCAGACAAGGCATATATTGCTCAAACATTGAAAGGAATGGCGAGAAGAAGACCGCGATTAAGTGCACTCGCTGGCTCTTATATCGTACTCGAAACACATTACGATGAATTAAGTGAGATTTTTTGGCAGTTTTATCCACAATTGCTAGAAAGAGCACAGCATCACCAACTTGATGACTGATACATTTAACAACTATTTAGAACTTCATCTTTTTGTCATATTGTAGGATTACATTTGATATATCAAAGAGATGCTAAGTCAATTTATTATATTATTCGTAACGATTTGTTAACAAGCATAGTATTCATTTTCAAAGTTGATTAGAATGAATCGTTATACAAGGAGTCATAAATAATCCTACTTTATTGTATTAAGTTGATAGCTATAATCTATCAAATAGATTGTTCTGTTTAACTTTATCAATAGCGATTGATTATTTATGCTGTATACATCATTTAAAAACAGGGTACATACTCTAAATAGTTCGAGGTGTAGCTAGGCGACAAGTGAATGAGTGCTAGAAGCATACAAGAGTATGTGACTAGTGCGAATGAACACAGTCAACAACGCGACAACTTGAAATATGACGAATAACACCCTGAATTTACTCCAAATAGTTCGAGATGTAGCTAGGCGACAAGTAAATGAGTCGCTAGGAGCATACAAGAGTATGTGACTAGTGCGAATAAACGCAGTCAACAACGCGACAACTTGAAATATGACGAGTACAAACTCTTTCAATCTACAGGAGTACATTATGGTTCTGGTTACTCGCAAAGCCCCTGATTTCACAGCTGCTGCCGTTTTAGGTAATGGTGAAATTGTTAATGATTTTAACCTGCATTCATTTATCAAAGGCAAACCTGCCGTTATTTTCTTCTGGCCAATGGATTTCACTTTCGTTTGCCCTTCAGAGCTGATTGCATTCGATCACCGTTTTGAAGAATTCAAAAAACGTGGTGTTGAAATCATTGGCGTTTCTATGGACTCAGAATTCGTTCATAACGCATGGCGTAAAACCCCAATTGATGATGGTGGTATTGGTGAAGTTAAATACCCAATGGTTGCTGATATCAAACACGACATCATCAAAGCTTACGGCATCGAACACCCAGAAGCGGGCGTTGCATTGCGTGGTTCGTTCTTGATCGATAAAGAAGGCGTTGTTCGCCACCAAGTTGTTAACGATCTGCCATTAGGCCGTAATATTGACGAAATGATCCGTATGGTTGATGCACTGCAATTCCACGAAGAGCACGGCGAAGTTTGTCCTGCACAGTGGGAAAAAGGTCAAGAAGGTATGGGCGCATCTCCAGATGGCGTTGCTAAATACCTGAAAGCAAACTCTGGCAAACTGTAATCGTTCAGTAAGCTAATGCATTTCTAAAAGCCTGTAAAAACAGGCTTTTTTATTTCACAAACCCTAGTAAAAAATGAGTACTCATCATGAAATGAAGTTTTCAACTTAGTGCTTTAACGATTTTTAGCTCTGGTAATATCTTCCTACGCAGCAATTGCCTTTTCCAAAATTTCATTTAAGTAGAGTTGCATTCTCTTCTTCACTGCTAAAAGACTCAACTCAGCTATATCATATTCTTTAAGTTTGACTTTCATCGTTCCCCCCTCAATCTCTCTGAATATCATTTTAGCTTTATCAATATCACTTTGTTGTGTTGTTTTATCTCCACAACAAAAGAGATCGTTTTTTACTAGATAAGGTTTCTTTTTTTATAAAAATGATCTAGTCATGGTTTTGCCATTTATTTATATTTTATTTAATTAAAAATTAATATCTAACATCAATTTATTATTAAAATAATAATATTAAATAGAATATAAGAACAAATGACCTTTAATTTAATTTCAATAATAGAATATATATAAATAGTAGTTATTCTCTTTCGTAATTACAGATAAAAATAATAATCATTTAATTAAAAAAATTAATTAACACGAATTATTTTTATTTCTATGATAGTAATCACAGAATAAATTCTTTAATAACCACACTATCAGAAAGGATAATAAAAATACGCAAAAAATGGAGATAACACATTGTAAATACAAATATTTAACATTTTCTTACAAGGTGTTTTTTAATCATAAAAAGAGTTGAAATCTATAATCTATCTGCTAACCATACCGTTATTATATTTTTTATATAACGATAAAGCAAGCGGGTAAATAAAGAATTTATCATCACAACTTATTTCTTATTAAATTAGTTAAGCGGAGATAAATATTAATGTCTGATACACATCATCGTCCAATATTAGATATTGGACTATCAAGACTAGAGTTTCTGCGAATATCCGGTAAAGGGCTTGCAGGGATCACAATAGCACCCGCATTGCTTTCTCTTTTAGGTTGTAAGCAAGAAGAAATAGATAGCGGAATAATTCAATTAACCACAACACCTAAAGGCGTTTTAGTCACAAATAGAGCGCGTTGCACAGGATGCCACCGTTGCGAAACGGCATGTACAACATGGAATGATGGAAGTGTTGGATCATTCTTCTCTCGCACCAAAATTCATCGTCATTTTTATTTTGGTGATAAAGGTATTGGCTCCGGTGGTGGACTTTATGGCGATTTAAACTTTACAACAGATACATGTCGCCAATGTAAAGATCCCGAATGTATGAAAGTCTGCCCAGTAAAAGCTATCCGTTATCAAGAAGAGTTCGGCTGTATTGTCGTTGATACACGTCGTTGTATTGGTTGTGCCGCCTGTACAACAGCTTGTCCGTGGATGATGGCAACGGTCAATCCACAAACTAAAAAATCCGGCAAATGCAATTTATGTGGTGAGTGTGCATCAGCGTGCCCAACCGGTGCTCTGCAAATCATTGAATGGAAAGAAATTACTGTTTAATAAATCCAGACAATCACATCACTGAACCACATTTAGATTAGGAAGCAATATTATGACTAACGGCTGGACTGGAAATATTCTAAGAATCAATTTAACTACCGGTGCCATCACTCGTGAAAGCTCAAGCAAGTATAAATTCTTGATTGGTGGTATGGGCTTTGGCTACAAAATTATGTATGAAGAGGTTGCACCTGGCGTTAAACCTTTTGATGAAGAAAACAAAGTTGTCTTTGCAGTAGGTCCTTTAACTGGCTCTGGCGCACCTTGTAGCTCCCGCGTCAATATCACCTCTCTTTCCACCTTTACTCGTGGCAATCTGGTTGTTGATGCTCATATGGGTGGATTTTTCGCAGCATGGATGAAGTTTGCAGGCTACGACTCGCTGATTATTGAAGGTAAATCGGATAAACCTGTTTGGATCCATATTGACGATGACCAAGTTTCTATTGAAGATGCCTCTTTCTTATGGGGGAAAGGCGTTCGTCAAACCACCGAAGAGTTATGCGCTCAAACAAGCCCTGAAGCCTGTGTTGCTGCAATTGGTCCTGCGGGTGAAAACCTTGTGCCATTATCAGGTATTATTAATAGCCGTAACCACAGTGGTGGTGCGGGTATTGGTGCCGTCTTAGGTGCTAAAAAACTAAAAGCGATTGTTGTTGAAGGCAGCCGTGGCGTTAACGTTGCTGACCGTAAAGCGTTAAAAGAACTTAACGACTATATGATGACACAACTGATTGGTTCTAATAACAACCATGTTGTACCAAGCACACCACAATCTTGGGCAGAATATTCACACCCAGGCTCTCGTTGGAATGCGCGTAAAGGTCTGTATTGGGGAGCGGCTGAAGGCGGCCCAATTGAAACAGGTGAAATTCCTCCTGGTGATATCAACACGGTTGGTTTCAGAACCATGAAATCCACCTTTGACTTAGGCCCAGAAGCAGAAGAGTACACCGTAAAAATGGGGGGGTGCCACTCTTGCCCTATCCGTTGTATGGCACAGCTTAACGTTCCGCAAGCGAAAAAATTTGGTGTACCACAAACGGGGGGTAACACTTGTGTCGCTAACTTCGTTCACACTACTATTTTCCCTAATGGACCTAAAGATGTTGAGAAAAAAGGAGATGGTAACGTTGTTGGTAACCTAGTGGGTCTGAATATTTTTGATGATATGGGACTTTGGTGTAACTACGGTCAGCTTCACCGAGACTTCACGTATTGTTATACCCACGGTGTATTTAAACGAGTGCTTTCTGAAGAAGAATATAACGATATTCCTTGGGATAAACTGGAAGAAGGCAACCCAGAATTTATCAAAGATTTCTATTACCGTTTAGCACATCGTAAAGGTGAATTTAGCCACCTTGCTGATGGCTCTTATCTCATTGCACAGCGCTGGAATTTAGGTGAAGAGTATTGGGCTGATAAGAAAAATAAACTTTGGTCACCAATGGGCTTCCCAATTCACCACGCCAATGAAGCATCAGCTCAAGTGGGTTCTATCGTTAACTGTATGTTTAACCGCGATGCGATGACTCATACCCATATCAACTATATCGGCAGTGGTTTACCGCTAAAACTACAAAAAGAGATTGCCGGTGAGCTATTTGGCTCTGGTGATGCTTTTGATGAAACCAAAAACTATACACCAATCAATAAAGCCAAAATTGCTTATACCAAATGGACTCTCTTACGTAGTTGCTTACACGATGCAGTCACCTTATGTAACTGGGTATGGCCTATGACAGTTTCTCCTCATAAGAGCCGTAATTATCGTGGTGACTTAGAAATGGAAGCTAAATTCTTTACTGCTATCACAGGTGAGCCAACGACTTCTAAAGATCTAGATTTAGCCTCAGAACGTATCTTCACTCTACACCGTGCTTATACGGTTAAATTAATGAACACCATGGATATGCGTAATGAGCATGACCAAATCTGTTCATGGGTATTTGATAAAGATCCTGATATTCCAGTCTTTACTGAAGGTACAGACAAAATGGAAAGAGTCGATATGCAGCTTTCTCTCACTATGTTCTATGAAGAAATGGGCTGGGATCCGCAATTAGGTTGCCCAACAAAAGAAACTTTAGTTCGCCTTGGATTGCAAGATGTTGCAGACGATTTAGCGTCTCGTGGTTTATTACCCGGTTAATCGGTAAAAGAAGGAGATCATGATGATAGAACAAAATGCATCGGCTTCTATACCACCTGATATCGCTGATGATGCAGATATTGCTTTAGAGCAACCTGATATCTCTCGTCGCCGTTGGTTACTGCCACTATCAGAAACAGGTGTTGGACGTAGTACTAACACCTCAACTGATATCGTCAAAGAACCCGTTGCAGAGGTAGCCGAATTATCTGCTGAACAACATCTCGCGAATGCGATACGTCAATGTTCAAAAGAAGGTGAACTATTAGCCATTTCAACGCTGTATGATGCACCCTATTCTCTGACTGAAGAGGATATTGCACAGTTAGAAACCGCGTTAAAGAGCGACGAGTTTATTGATATCGCCCATTTAAATCTCAATGGCGAGGATTATTACTACTCTGATGAATTTATGTCAGATAACTTCGCACAACTGCAATTATTAAACCGCCATGCGGATATTTGTACCGCTATTGCAGGTGTGGTTCGTTTTGAGTGCGAAACCTATCCTCGGCCATTGAAACAAAGCATGTTGATGTCTGAACCCTTTCAATACACGGCTTCAGAGATTGAAGATGCACTGACACTGATGAAAACTCACCCTGACTTTCAGGATATTCAGCAAGTTTTAGCATCCAACGATGCTCCTTATCTCTTTAGCAATACGTTAATGAGTTACGGCAAAGCACGGGGCTTAACTGAATGGATTGAGGTAGAACAACATGAAAATCCTTAATGTTCTGCCTTATCAACGAAACTCGATGTGGGTATTACAACATCATCAGACTGAGGAGCAAAAATAATGCGTGTTTCTCGCCGTAAATTTGTAGCAGGTATGGGATCGGTCATTTTTTTCAGTGCACCACTAGGGAGTGCGCTTGCAGCCACTGCAGAAAAAAAACCTATTCGCTATGCCATGATCCACGATGAGACTCTTTGTAATGGCTGTAATATCTGCGCCACTGCATGTCGTCGATTAAATAAAGTCCCCAATGGTATGGCAAGAATGGATATTGCTCATATTCCATTAAGCCTCAAAGAAGATAACGATAAATACCATTTCTTTAGACACTCTTGCCAACAATGTGAAGATGCGCCATGTATTCCGGTTTGCCCTACGGGTGCTTCTTGGCGTGATGAAACCAATGGCATTGTGCGTGTTAATAAAGAGAAATGTATTGGTTGTAGCTATTGCATATCAGCATGTCCATACCAAGTCCGTTATCTTAACCCTGTGACACAGGTTGCTGATAAATGTGATTTTTGTCTTGAGTCTCGACTACAAAAAGGTTTTCCACCGATTTGTGTGAGTGCTTGTCCACAAAATGCCTTGTTATTTGGTAGAGAAGATAGCCCTCAAATTCAAGAATGGCTCAAAACACACGATTACTATATTTATCAACTTGATGGTGTAGGAAAACCCCATCTCTATCGCCGCGTAGGGCCTCATGTACAAGAGGGAGGTGAAGTATGAGTGCCGTTCATATCATGCCAAATGCCGAGCAATTCCAAGCCTCACTAAAAGAGTATGTCTTGATCTACACACCCGACTATTCACCATTGTGGTTAATCGTTGCAGGCGTGCTTTTAGTTGGGATGTTGCTTGTTCTTGCACTGCATGGCTTCTTACGTTATCGCTTTGCCACACCACACGGTGAGTCGCATAAAGAAGAGAAACTCTATCTTTACTCTAAAGCAGTGCGTTTGTGGCATTGGAGTAATGCCTCTTTATTTATTCTGTTGCTTCTAAGTGGTGGGATTAACCATTTTGCCCTGCTTTCAGCCCACGATACGGCACTATTAGTTAATGTGCATGAAATTTGTGGCTATCTGCTCTTAGTTTGCTGGTTATCCTTTATCCTTATTAATCTTATTGGTGGTAATGGTAAATTTTACCGCATTGATGGCAAAAATTGGCTCCAGCGCGCTTTAATGCAAGTTCGCTTTTACCTCTACGGCATTATCAAAGGTGAAGATCACCCCTTCCCAGCAACACTTAATGTTAAGTTTAATCCACTGCAACAAATGGCTTATTTAGGGGTGATGTATGCATTAGTTCCACTGCTTTTAATAACGGGTGTGTTGCTTCAAAACCCAGCATTTATTCCTGCTGACGCAGTGATATTTAAAGCATGGTTATTAATCGCACATCAAATATTAGCTGTATGTAGTGTCTTTTTTATCATTGGTCACCTTTATCTGTGTACAACAGGGAAAACACCCTTCCAAACATTTCGCAGTATGGTTGACGGTTACCATAGACACTAATTAATACATGGAGTAAGGAGCTTATATGTCTGTCCCTTCAAAGGAAAATATTAGATTAACAAAAGAAGACTTACGACAGTTGCATGTTTCAACTTCGCTTTATCGTTGGTTTTTGCGTTATTTTCCTGATGGAGGCACTTACAGTGCTATCCATAGTGAGTTAATAAAACAGCGCCGTACACAGTGGATAGAAAGCTTTATTCAATATATTTATTTACGTCATTTTAGTGAAGCATCCTTTGCCAAACAGGAACAAGAAGTCATGGAAAACATCTTGTTCCTGCTCGGCAATGAACAACAAGGTGTGACATTACAACGCCTGCCCTATCACAACATGTTGCCAACCTCTGAAAATATTCAATTTTCTACCGAATGGCATCAATTGATCTTAAAAAGTCAGCAACTAAGCACCGATCTTGCTTTGTGTGGAAGTAACAATATTGTGGCTTTTTCTGGCGATGAAAACAGCATTGCCAATACGGGTTATAACAATCAATTGATAAATACTGGTTTTGCAGGAAAAGTATGTAATACAGGTAATCAATGTCGTATTGGCAGCTTAGGCGGGCGCTCCCGTATTTGTAATAGTGGCAACGATGTCAAAATTTATGCCTCAGGTAATGGTGTTCATGTCGCAAACAGTGGTATACGCAGTTTCATTACGGCCTCTCAAGATCGCGCAAAAGTCACTAATACAGGTGATTTAGCGCAAATCAATGTGACTGGAAAAAACACGGTGGCAATTAACACCGGCGATAACTGTAAAGTCACGGTATCTGGCGACGACAGTATTTGTATATCAACGGGTAATCTTCATCAGTTCTGCTTAGGAAAAGGCGGTAGTGCAGTGATTGCTTATCATGACGGCAATCGTACGCGCTTTAAAATCTTCTATGAAGGTGAAGATGATATTGTTGCTGGCGTTCATTATTACTTAGATGAAAACCAACAGCCCGTGGCAGAAAAACAGTATTCTACAGATCAAAATTAATGGGCAATCTAAGATAAACTGTTTGCTCTGCTCTTAAATCAAATAGGTACTATAATGTCCAAAGTCGCTATTTTTTGCTATGATTAGACATTATAGTATCTATTTGAGGCTAACAAATGAAACTCTCATTACTTACTGATCTTGATGTTAGTCGAGCCTTTGCCTCTCATTTACGAAAGTTGCGTGAAAAAGAAAAATGGTCACGCGAACAACTTGCCGAGCGTAGTACAGTTCCTGCTTCAACTATCAAAAAATTTGAGTTACAAGGTAAAATTTCACTACGCCAGTTACTGTTACTTTGGCAATGCCTTGATGATTTAAATAATCTTTATGCGGTTGTGGATCCTAAGAAAGTGAATAAACCACGTATGCCAAGGACTATTGAAGAGGTATTACAAGATGAGTTTTAAGCCGATCTAAAAGCTAAATGTGACACGGACGTTATCTACAGGTGATCCTGTTTTAATGGGAACATTGGTACAAAACCATAGTGGTGTCTTTTTTCAATATGATGATGAACATTGGGAGCCAGCCCCTTTTTATGATGTAACTTATAATCCCAATCCTAGAAATGAACATATCTCTTCATTTGCTGGATATGCTAAAAAGCCACCATTAAAGACAATAAAGCAACTTGCTGAAATAGCTGGTTTTGGAAGTTGGCAACAAGCACAAGCGTATATTCATCATACCGTTGATGTTATTGCTCGATTCTCATCACTTGCCAAAGAATATGATGTATCCAAATTAATACGAACAGATATAGAAAAAACACTTGCTGATCGTTTAAAAGAAAATCGACACTTACTGTAATTCCAACAAAAAGGGAAACTTTCGTTTCCCTTTTTACGTTTAAATCAATCTGTTTTCACTGCATTTTATTGCTTATTGATAGCTTCAGTATGGATCACTTTTTTATGGTGTAAACCAACAACTTTGTCATAAATACCACAAACTACAATAGTAATGAGAACAGGAGTTAACCACGCTAAACCTTGCTCACTTAATGGCAATTTAGTTGCCCACTCTGGTGATAAATGTTTCAGATAATCAGAGGCTTTTATTGCATCAAAAATACCGAAAAATAAGCTAACCGCCATGGCGGGTGCGATAATACGGCTTGGATTATTCCACAGACGTAATGTGAAGCTCATTAAAATAATCACAATGCAAGGCGGATAAATCATAATCAATACAGGAATAGAAAACTCAATGAGTTTGCTTAATCCTAAGTTTGATACAACAGCTGAGAATATCGCCAGAATCAACACTAATACACGATAAGAGATAGGCAAATAACGGCTAAAAAACTCTGCACATGCACACGTTAAGCCAACAGCAGTCACCATACAGGCTAAGAAAATCAGTACCGCTAAGAAGAAGCTACCAAAATTGCCGAAAGTGTACTGAACATAGGCATGTAAAATATCAGCGCCATCTTGAGCACCCGGAATAATGCTGCCACTGCTAGAGCCTAATTTAAATAAACTCAAATAGATCGCAGTTAACAATACACCAGCAATAATTCCCGCCCACATAGTATAACGTGTTAACAGTGATGAATTATCAATACCCCGAGAACGGGCTGCATTAACAATAACAATACCGAAAACCATAGCGCCCAATGTATCCATGGTGAGGTAACCGTTAATAAAGCCTTGAGTCAACGCCATATCACGATAAGCATCAGTAGCAGGAATAGCACCACCAGCAGGCCAAAATACTGCGGCCACACCTAATACCGCTAATGCCAGAATTTTAATCGGTGCAAGAATATGACCAACACTGTCTAGCAATTTACCGGGATAAAGTGAAATACCAATAACAATTAAGAAATAGACAATGCTGTAAATCAGCAATGACATCTCAGTATCACCCACTAAAGGAGCAATACCCACTTTAAAAGAAACCGTTGCAGTACGAGGTGTTGCGAAAAGAGGCCCAACAGCGAGATAGGCAACAATAGCTAATAATAACCCCATTGATTTACCAATAGGTGTGCTTAATGCCTCAATACCACCACCGACTTTTGCCAATGCGACAACCGTTAAAACAGGTAAACCGACACCGGTGATCAAAAAGCCAATTGCCGCTGTCCAAACAAATTCGCCTGATTGTAAACCCACCATTGGAGGAAAAATAATGTTGCCAGCGCCAACAAAGAGGGCGAATGTCATAAACCCTAATGCCAGAATATCTCTAGAAGTTAATCTATGTGCCATAAGTTTTGTTAATATATAGTTACAATAATGGTTAATTTGCGCCAATATAGCGCAACATAAAATCAACAATATCTATTTAGGCTCATACCATCATTATTCAGGATAATATCCATATATAATCATTTCATGTAGAGCAATCAGATACTAAATAGAAAAAATTGCCGATAACTGGTCACAAGTAAAACTTTTATAATGAAAAAAGGCAATAGCCAATCCCAAAACCAGAATAATCATCTAAACTATTTTTCAGCTCCAGTTATAACTGTCATATATCATCGAATATACATGATATGATTTGTGCATTTTATCACCAACAATATTGAATATTAGCATCACTTAAAGTTACCATTAATTAATAATATTAAAATTTAACGCTACGATATTAGTTTTTATTGATATTAAAAAGATCAAGAATGAGACCAAAAACCTTTATCACTGATTGATACAAGTGATAAAGGCTTTAAAAAGACAGACTGCTAATGTGTTTTTTTAGCGGTAAGCAATGTTTGAGGAAGGATAAAAGAGAAGGTACTCCCCACACCCACTTTACTTTCAATGTTCAATTGAGAGTGATGATGAAGCAACGACTTTTTCACAATTGCCAAACCTAACCCTGTACCACCTGAATGACGAGAGCGCGCTTTATCAACGCGATAAAAACGTTCTGTTAAACGAGTTAAGTGTTCAGCACTGATCCCCGCTCCATTATCTGAAACACTAAATAACATACCTTGGGGGATTTTTTTCCAACTGACGTTGATTGTGGTGCCTTCTTCAGTGTGATTAATGGCGTTATACACTAAGTTAGAAACAGCACTACGCAGTTGCTCTTCATTACCACGAACAGCCCACTGTTCATCAACATCAAAAACAATCTGGTGTTGACCTTGGCTTAATGAGTTAGCTTCTTGTTGTAATAAAGCCAAAATGGCAGGGATATCAACAATCTTGTTTAAATCAATATGGGGCGCAGATTCGATACGAGAAAGTTGTAAGAGTTGCTGAACAAGCGTATCCATGCGTTTAGCTTGCTCTTGCATCGTAACTATCGCCTTATGCTCTGCAGGTTTGGCTGAACTATTTTCTTCCATCATTTCAAGATAACCTTGAATAACGGTTAGCGGTGTTCTTAACTCATGACTAACATTAGCAAAAAAGTCACGCCGTGAATTTTCTAGTTTATTTTTTTCTGTCACATCACGCGCCACCATCAAGCGCTGATCTTCGCTATATGGCATCACACGGAACTCAACAATAGAGCCATTATTCAGTGAAATAGTTAAGGGACGACTAAAATCACCTGCGGTAAAATAGTGCAAAAAATCAGGATAACGTAATAAGTTAAAAATAGTTTGCCCGTTATCTTCAGGCCAGCGAAAGCCTAATAAATGTTGAGCAAGGCTATTACACCAAAAAATATTGCCTTCATTTGTCATCATCACAACAGCATCAGGTAAGCTTTCAGCCCCACTTCTAAAACGTTTAATTAAGTCGCCTAATTCTCTGCGTCGTTTACGATTACGTTGCTGGGTCTGTCGGATCCCATAAAAAATAGGCTCCCATCCCCCTCTTCCTTCTGGGGGTAATACAGAGCGATCTAACCATAACCATTTAGATAATTTCAGCAAATTATAGGCATGCCACACAAGGGCACTGAGAAGCGATGCCACCAGCAACCAAGGAAGATGCCCAATAAAAAGCGATAATATAAAGGCAGGCAAACAAAATAGACATAGCCCCCAAACGAGGGCTTTCCACGATAGTCGTTCTAACACCTGACGGTTACTCCCATATTGACTTAGAAACGGGCAGAGAAACGATATCCCGTTCCACGTACTGTCTGTATCATTCGGTCATGACCATCTTCTTCAATGGCCTTACGTAAACGACGAATATGCACATCAACAGTACGGTCTTCGACATAAACATTCGTTCCCCAAACGTAGTTTAGCAGTTGTTCTCTGCTATATACGCGTTCAGGATGTGTCATAAAAAAGTGCAGGAGTTTAAATTCGGTAGGCCCCATATCAATCGGTTTATCTTGACTAGTGACTCGATGAGAGACAGGATCAAGCCCTAATCCATTGAATTCAATGATATCTTCTGCTGACATCGGTGATAAGCGTCGTAAAATCGCCTTCACACGGGCGACAAGCTCTTTAGGGGAAAACGGTTTGATAACATAATCATCAGCCCCCGTTTCTAACCCTTGGACTTTATCTTCTTCTTCCCCTTTGGCCGTTAGCATAATAATGGGAATATCACGGGTGTTACTTTCCCGTTTCATCTGTTTTATTACCTGTAAGCCTGATCCTCCGGGGATCATCCAATCTAATAAAACCAGATCAGGGTAAGGATCAATCAGAAAGCTCAATGCAGAATCGTAGTCTTCTGCTTCAATAGGTTGAAAACCATTTTGTTCCAAAACAAAACAGATCATCTCTCGAATTGCGGTTTCATCTTCAACAACAAGAATACGCCTTGCCATACTCTATCCTGTGTAATGTATATAGAGGGTCAAAATGATTATGATGCAGTTTTATGACAGATTTATGACTAGCCTTAACATTACTGAAATAGATCCCTGTTGTTAAGGTAAATAAATCATTTTTTGGTGAAATATCACTCAAAAAAGGGGGTAATTGTTGAGTTTTCACTAAAAAAGCAAGGTGCGCTATACTCTTCACCAGATAAAAAAGAGGGATAGCAATGCGGATTATTCACACATCAGATTGGCATTTAGGGCAATATTTTTTTACTAAGACTCGAGCTAAAGAACATCAACAGTTCCTTGATTGGTTGTTAGCACAAATTAAACATTATCAAGTTGATGCTCTGATTGTTGCAGGCGATATTTTTGATACGGGTTCTCCACCAAGTTATGCCCGAGAACTGTATAACCGTTTTGTTGTTGCTATTCGAGATACACAATGTCAGCTCGTTATTCTAGGTGGCAATCACGACTCTGTCGCAACACTAAACGAGTCAAAATCACTCTTGGCGTGTTTAAATACCACCGTTATTGCCAATGTTGATACTGAAACACCGCAAGCACCGCTGATCCTTCATCAAAAAGACAATGCACCAGGCGCATTACTTTGCGCAATTCCTTATCTACGCCCTAGAGATATGATAAGTAGCCGAAGTGGGCAATCTGGGGCTGAAAAACAAAATGCGCTAAAAGAAGCCATTGCTGATTATTATCAAGCTCAATATCAAGCTGCTCTTGATTTACGTAAACAATTGAATGCAAATATCCCCATTATTGCAACAGGTCATCTCACCACTATCGGTGCAAGCGTCACCGATTCAGTACGTGAAATTTATATTGGTACTTTAGAGGCTTTTTCTGCAACCCTATTTCCTGAATTTGATTATATTGCTCTTGGTCATATTCATCGCCCTCAAGTAGTGAATAAATCAGGTCATATTCGTTATAGTGGCTCCCCTATTCCTTTAAGTTTCGATGAAAGCGGGCAACAGAAAAGTGTCTGTCTTATCGATTTTGAGCAAGACAAATTAACTAACCTCACACTATTACCTATCCCTGAGTTTCAATTACTACGCACTATCAGTGGTTCATTAAAAGAGATAGCGATACAAGTTGAGGATTTAAAAAAACAATACGCTGAAATAGATACCACTATTTGGTTGGATATCGAAGTCTCAACACAAGATTATCTCAGTGATATACAGACCCGTATTCAAGAGCTAACTAACGATCCACTTTTTGATGTGATCTTATTAAGAAGAGCCAGAAAACAACGCCAAGCGTTCACTCAAAATGAGAACGAAACACTGACCGAATTAACTGTTTATGATGTTTTTGAAAGACGCTTAGAACAACATGAGTTTGATTCAGAAGAGACAAAAACACGCTTAACAACATTGTTTAAGCAAGCCGTTGAAATGGCAGAACAAGAGGATAACGAAGCATAATGAAAATCTTAAGTCTGCGATTTAAAAACATTAACTCCTTAAAAGGTGAATGGAAAATTAACTTTAACCAAGAGCCTTTTATCAGCAATGGATTATTTGCCATTACAGGCCCTACGGGTGCGGGAAAAACCACCCTGTTAGATGCGATTAGTTTAGCGCTTTATCATCGAACGCCACGACTAGATAAAGTCACACAATCACAAAATGAATTGATGACACGCCATACGGCGGAGTGCTTGGCTGAAGTTGAATTTGAAGTCAAAGGTGTGGCTTATCGTGCATTTTGGGAACAACGCCGTGCTAATTATAAAGAAGATGGCAATCTTCAAGCACCACAGGCAGAACTGGTTAAAATAAATACGACAGGAGGCGAAGATAAAATATTAGCAAGCAAGATAAGCCAAGTGAAAGAGATGATTATTAATATCACTGGTCTTGATTTTGATCGCTTCACTAAATCTATGTTGCTTTCCCAAGGACAATTCGCGGCTTTTTTAAATGCAGATGATAAATCTCGTGCTGAATTACTCGAAGAACTGACTGGAACAGATATTTATCGTCATATTTCTCAATCAATTTTTAAACATTGGCGAGAAGAAGAACATGCATTAAAAACGCTAAAACAGCAAGCCGAAATGATGGCGTTATTAGATGAAAATGCGCGCCAAGCGTTATTAACTGAACAAACTGATCTTTTTGCCAAAGAGAGCCTATTACAAAAAGAACAACAGGAATATCAAATAGCAAAGCAGTGGCAAGAAAAAGAAACTGAACTCAATAAAAACACACTATTAGCACAAACTGAGGTTAACTTAGCGCAAGAAGCAATAGTTGCGGCGAAACCCGATATTCAACGCCTTGAAAATAGTGAACCCGCAGAAAAAATCCGTCCGATTTATGATGAAAAGAACCGTCTATTAAAAGAACAAACCTATATTGAGTCACAACTCTCAACGCTAAAAGCAGAAAAACAGCTTATTGAACAACAGATCCAACCTATTAATCAGCATTTAGTCGAGGCTCGTGACTCATTTAAACAGCACGATGAGAAAAAACAGCAAATATTGCAACTTATTCGTGAAAAAGTAGCGCCATTAGATAATCAGTTAATCTTGCTACAACAAGATATTTCAGCAAAAACACAGCAAAAAAATACGCTAGAAAAAACACAGTCAGAATATCTTGAAAAAATACAGTTAACAGAAGCCCAATTATCGGGATCACAAAAACAATTCAATGAATTAAATGAATATTTAAATCAGCATACCACTCATGCTCAACTTGCTGAAAACTTACCTTTATGGCAACGTTATTTTGAGCAATATGATGAAATCACAGAAAAATATCTTATTAGCCAAAAGAGTGAAAAAACAGAGCAAGAAAAAGAACACGCACTCAAGTTTGCCTTAGAGAAAGCAACTAAATCACTAGAGCAACAACAGCACACACTTAATTTACAGCAACAACAATTAAGTGAATTACAAACACAACTTGAGCAACTCAATAAAGCAGATGCTATTGCGGATATTCCTCATCGTTTGCAACAAATTTCTCAGCAAAGAAATGCCCTCGCAAAACTCATGGGATTACAGACTCAATTACAGCATGCGATAAAAACTGAACATCAACAGCAAAAAAGCCATTCAGAAAATCAGCAAAAAATAGCAATGCTGACTGAAAACATTCACAAAAATGATATTGTTTTAAAAGAGAAAGAACAACATCTTAAAGACTTAAACGATAATTATCTGCTAATACGAAAATTAGCAGAATACGAAGAAGAGAGACAACATTTAGTTAAAGACAACCCATGCCCTGTTTGTGGTTCAACTGAACATCCTTATGTTGAAAAATATAAAGAAATTAAACCAGACGAAACAAAAACACGATTAGATATTTTAACGCAGCAAGTTCATACATTAACAATAGAGTTAGTAGAACAAAAAACACAGTGTACTAACTATCAAGTTCAAAATGAAAAATTAAGTCGCGATCTAGAGCAACTAACACAAGATATTGCGTCATTAAAACAACAATGGCAGCTCTTAGCTCAGACTTACGCATTACCCGATGTTGATTGCGAAGAAACGGCTTTAACTCAATTAGATTTAGAACTTGAGAAAGAAGATAAGTTACTGACACAAAAACGGATTAGTTATCAACAATTAGAAGCCCTAATTCAGCAAGAATACAAAAGGTTATCTGATAACAAAGAGCTATTTAATCAACAACAGCAAGCGATCCTTCATCAACAAAATGAATTTGCACAGCAACAGAAAGACGTTTCCAATAAACAACAACAAACAGCGCAATATCTTCAACAACAAACCCAGTTAGCACAGGATCTTCAATCAATTGTCAAACAGCAAGGTTATGAGTTACGGGAATTTGAAGACAAAACTCAATGGCTTATTGCGCGTAAAAAAGAGAGCCAACAATATCAATCAACCTTAAAAACACATCACGAATTACAACAAACAATTCGCGAATTGTTATTAACGCAGGAAGAGAGAAAACGTTATTTATCTGAAACTCAAAAAGAACTTGATGCTGTTTTAGTTCATTTACAACAACACCATCAGCAACAAGAACAGCTAAACGCGCAACGCCAAGCTTTATTTGGTACACAAACCACCGAAGATGCGCGCAATGAGTTGGATAAACAAAGTCAGCTGTTACAAAAACAAATTGAACAATATAGCGAAGAGAAAAATCGACTCGAAGTCCGTTTAAATCAGCTTATTGGTCAATATCAGGAAAATGAAAAATCGCTACAACGGTTGCAAACACGCTCACAAGACATTATTGAACAATATCAATATGCGTTAAAAAATAGCCTGTTTACTGACGAAAATGCATTTTTAGCCTCTCTGTTATCCGTCGAGGAAAGAAATCGTTTACAAGAGCAACAAAAACAACGGCTTGATAAATTACTGCAAGAAAAAACACGTTTAGATACACAAGAAAAGGCATATCAACAACATTTGTCACAACAGCCAGTGTTATCGACTGAGCATAATATTGAACAGATCACCACGCATTTATCGTCACTAGAAACACAACTGGCTCAATTACAAGAAACAAAGTTCCGTATTCAAGAGCAACTGCGTATTGATGAAGAAAAACGCAAAGCGCAACAAGATCTACTGATCCATATTACTAAACAGCAATCTCAGTTTGATGATTGGAGCTACTTAAATGAATTGGTGGGATCGGCATCAGGGGATAAATTTAGCCGTTTTGCCCAAGGCTTAACGCTTGATCATCTCATTTATTTGGCTAACCGTCGTTTAGAAAAGCTGCATGGACGTTATTTCTTACAACGCAAAACACCAGCAAGCCTTGAACTACAAATTGCAGACACATGGCAAGCCGATGCACTGCGGGATACTCGCACGCTCTCTGGTGGCGAAAGTTTCTTAGTCAGTTTATCGCTCGCCTTAGCACTGTCGGATTTGGTCAGTAACAAAACGCAAATCGAATCATTATTTCTCGATGAGGGCTTTGGTACATTAGATCCTGATACCTTAGATATTGCATTAGATGCGCTGGATAGCCTTAATGCATCCGGCAAAATCATTGGCGTCATTAGTCATGTAGAAGCCATGAAAGAGCGCATTCCTGTGCAAATTAAAGTGAAGAAAGCGGGAGGATTAGGTATTAGCCAACTTGCGCCTGAGTTTAGATATGTAGATAAACAGAATCTAAATCAAGTAGTTAAAAACTAGGTCGAATATTTTGACGTAGCTGATTAAATTTTTTATATATCAATAAATCACTGCTAAGCCCTATAGTATGTGCATAGATTAGCTCAAGCTAAGACACGCTTTAAGCGCTTAAATTTATCAAGGAGACAATCATGTCTAACGCATTTACTGATTTAATGAAAAAACGTAGAACAATTTATCATTTAGGTAATCAACTTCCAATTAGCGAAGACAGAGTCACTGCGATTATCAAAGAAGCGGTTAAAGAGAGCCCAACAGCATTTAACTCACAAACATCTCGTGTTGTTGTTCTGTTTGGTGAACAACATCAAAAACTGTGGGATATCGTTAAAAATACACTGAAAAAATTAGTCCCCGCAGAAGCATTTAGTGCAACTGAAGCAAAAATTAATAGCTTCGCCGCAGGTGCGGGTTCAATTCTGTATTTCGAAGACACCGATATCGTAAAAGGTCTTCAAGAGCAATTCCCACTGTATGCGGATAACTTCCCTGTATGGTCAGAGCAAGCAAGTGGTATGGCGCAACTTTCTGTTTGGACTGCATTAGCCGCAGAGAACGTAGGCGCATCACTACAACACTACAACCCAATTATTGATGATGAAGTTCATGCAACTTGGGATCTGCCAAAAACATGGAAATTAAGAGCGCAAATGGTCTTTGGTTCAATTGAACAAGAGGCTGGTGAAAAGAATTATATGGAAGATGATTCACGCTTTAAAATCTTCAAATAAGTGTTAGAACAGACATCTGACAAAGTACCCTAGCAATAAGTAATACCCTCTTTCTTTACTTTCATTCCATTGCCCACAAGCCTCTGTGGGCTTTTTTTTACATATCTACAAAACTCATACCCACAAAAAAAGAGTGGTGACCTTATGCCACCACTCTTTTATTACTTAATCAGTTTCAGATCGGTCTTTCGCTATTTTTTCTGAGCGCCATAGACATTTTCATGGGAATCAATATGCAGTAGATACAGTTCAACTTTGTTGGCTACCCATGAATAGCCGAGTAGTACAGTCAACTCATTAAGCCTAAATTTGTGTACTCTAAGATAAGCAAGATCGCCTTTTTTCTGTTCACCAATCAGTGGATTATCGATTATTTGATCAATTTCATCTTCAATAATTTTCACATCTGATACAGGCAACTTTTTCATTGCCTTTTCAAATCGAGAGGACTGATAAACATCAATCCCTTTTTGTGGTTCGGACATATCGAGAAACCTTTTTGTTTTCGACTTCCGCCTGTGCCAGTAATAATTCTTCGATAAAGCTATATGGCAGATCAGGGTTATCTTCAGCTATACGCCCTATTTTAGCCCAGTGTTCAATTTGTTTAGGAACACTTCTGCTTTTCGCTTCCGCATGAATTTTAGCATCAGACACAAAGTCTTCATCTAATCTTACAGAAATAGCCATTACTTACACTCCAAGCCTCACGGCAATTATAACTTTATGACTTTATAACATTAAACGTTATAAGTTTAGATCTTTATAATGACGATAAAATGCAGTCTTTTGTCGCAAAATGACACAATGAATCACAAATTGTTCCTTGTAAAGGCGTTGACTCTTATGTTTATTCCCGCACATTTGCGAATAAAAAAACATAAAAAAAGAGCAAAGTGCGTAATGAATACAAAGGTAGGGATGGACCCTTTGTGTTCAACACTTTGCTCTCTTTATTTATTTACGCACCTCTCGTAAGAGGTGCGATTTTCACAAGGCGTATGAAAATACGTTATTTACGTGTGATGTTATTCGCTTTTGGTTGAGCAATTGGAGACTGCTCAGCAAAGTATTTCACGACTGCATCAACATCTGGCACGCTGTAAACAGGATCTTTACCTTCTTTCAGTACTGAGAAGTTACTACCACCCGTTGCTAAGTATTCGTTAGCCACAACACGGTAGTTCGCTTTCATATCTACGGGTTTACCGTCAATTTTCATTGATTCAACGATAACACGGTTACCATTAGATGCTTTGCTATCCCATGTGTACTGGAAGTTACCTGAAATCGCTAACACTTGTGGGCGTGAACGATCCCATTGTTGTTCTAACAGGCGTTTGATTTGCTCACCAGTCAACGTTTGAGTTAACAGTACGTTAGAGAATGGCTGTACAGTGTAGATTGCGTTATAAGAAACGTCACCACCTGTCATATCAGCACGAATACCACCGCTGTTCATAAATGCGATTTGTGCGCCACCCATATCTTTTGGTTTCGCAGTATATAAATGCGCATCAGCAATCACTTGACCCAGTGCAGACTCACCCGCGTCGTTAGTTTGCTTAGTTAAATTACCTTCTAACTTACCGATAATACGGTTAGCTAATGGGGTAGCGATTTTTTCGTAAGCTTCTAACAGTTTAGTGACTGCTGGATCTTTTTCATATTTACGGTTATCAACCCAAATATTACGTGCTTCGATATCAACAACATCTTTAGTTGTTTTGTCTAATTTCAGATCGATACGCGTTAACATTGCACCGTTAGATTGTGCAGAAGTCACCGAACGTCCGTTAATAGTACAGTTATAAGCTTGGTGAGTATGACCCGTCACAACGAAATCAATTGCAGGATCTAATTGCTCAACAATACCTAGAACTTTACCCGTAATACCATTACATGCGTTGATATTCACTGGGCCACCATCACGGCGCTGTGCGGCACCTTCGTGGATCAGAACACCAATTGCTTGAACGCCTTGCGCTTTTAACTGAGGCACTAATGCATTGATGGTTTTCGCTTCGTTATGGAAACTTAAACCTTCAGTACCTTTAGGCGTTACAATTGCAGCAGTACCTTCTAAAGTGACACCAATAAAGGCAACAGGGATACCGTTAAATTCTTTGATAACATATTCAGGGAATAACGTTTTACCTGTTTCATTAACAGTTACGTTTGCTGATAAGTATTGGAAATCAGCCCCTTTAAATTCGGTTGGACCTTGGCAACCCGTAACTGGGTGGCAACCACCGTTTTGCTTACGCAGTAACTCGCCCATGCCTTTATCAAATTCGTGGTTACCCACAGAAGTTGCTTCTAAGCCGGCTAATGATAATGCTTCGATTGAAGGTTCATCATGGAACATTGAAGATAACAGAGGGCTTGCACCAACCATATCACCCGCAGCAACAACGATGTTGTTCGCGTTATCTTTCTTCATTTCTTTGATTAACGTAGCCATGTGCTCGATACCACCAGGTTTGTTTGGACCTGGCGCTTTTAGCGCACCGTGGAAGTCGTTCATTGCAATAACACGCACATCAACAACATTAGCTTCGTCGTAGTTCTTTGCACAACCCGCTAATAAGACTGAGCTTACTGCTAGTGCAACGAGTTTGTATTTATGGTTCATTTAAAATTTATCCCTAAGATCAAAATTCACGTTTCGGACAATCAATTACTTCGAAATCTTTGCTATAACAGATATAGAATTCATCTCGATTAATTTGAATTTCTTTATCCTTCAGTGATGGATTGTGTTCTTTTAAGAACTTAATCAATGCACTGTTTGAAGGACGGCCTTCTGGTAATACTAACGCTTCATACAACTCTTTTTGTTTACCAAAGAATGCATCTGGTGTATCAAAAGCACACACACCGTGTTTTTCCCACTCACCTTGCAGTAAGTCGATACCCGGAGAATCACACAGATAAGGTTTGATAGCAGAGTATTCTAAAGGTGGTAAATCGCCTTTACATAAACGAGGATGCTTGCGTATGTCTTTCCAATCACGGCACTCTTCCCATGATTTACCATCACAGGTTTCAGCCCACAGCCCATGAACAATCCAGCCAAATTTGTTATCAGAGAAACACTGGATTTCAAATTTATCGTACTCACGTTTTGCACGATCTTTTTCATTATCGTTATTTAAACGTTTAATGTTATTACTTTTATAATCACAAAAAGCCGGTGAGTAGTTAATTGCTAACTTAAAGTAATCTGTCGATGCGGTGCTATTTTGACCATAGCGATCATTAGAAGCAATGTAGTCGTAAGGTGCTGTTGGCGCATCAGGTAAAATACAAGATACGCCTTCAACTAATTTAGCTTGAGGTTTTAATGGTTCTGTAATTTCAGGTGCTTGCGTTGCACATCCTGCTAGCACTAAAGCAAAAGCTGCAGGTAATAGCTTCATAAAGCGCATAAAATCCCCTTAAAGAGCAATGAATTTTACTCTCTTGGTTCAAAAAGGTAAGAAAAACCTGCCCTGAACGGGCAGGCTTAATGGCTTATTTCTTCTCTGTTAAATCGATTCTGTAAATTGCAAAACCGATTTCATCATTTTCCACAAAGGTCATTGGATATTGAGAGAAATCTTTAATAAATGCAGCGGCTTTTTCGCTTGGAGAAGTTTCAAAACGTACATCTAACGCTTTGTCAGTCTTAATAGGTAAGAATGACCAGTTGTTAGCGGCTTTAGTTGCAACTTCACCTTTTTCTTTCGTTTGTTTAGCAATGTAAGAAGCTAAAATTGCACGGTTTTCATCTGGAGATGCGAACGCAATATTTGCTTCACCCGTACCTGCAAACTTACCGCCGTATCCACGGTAGTTATTGGTTGCGATCAGGAATGTGGCTTTAGGATCGATTGGCTTGCCTTCATAAGTCACTTCTTTGATACGGTTCGCATCTTTATTAACGACTTGGCAATCAACGTCATATTTAGCTGGTTGAGTTAAGTCAACTTTATAGTTCACACCGCTAATAGTGTCGAAGTTATAAGTACGGAAACCATCCCAGTTGATCAGTTCTTGTGGTTTTGTTGAATTAGGATCAACTTGGTTCCACATACCTGCTGAACATTCTAACCACTCAACAACATCAGCACCGGTCGCTTTAACAACCACTAATGTGTTTGGATACAAGTATAAATCTGCAGCGTTACGGAATGTTAAATCACCTTTTTCAACTTCAACGAAGTCTGCTGGTGCATTTTTACGACCACCCGCTTTAAATGGCGCTGCTGCACCTAATACTGGTAAACCGTCTAAGTTTGGATCACCTTGAATAAAGTGTTTGGTGTAATCAACTTGTGCATCATTAACGATTTGTACAGTTGGATCGCTTTGTACTAATGCTAAGAAGCTGTACATATTGGCAGATGCTTTACCAATGTGTTTACCCACGAAATCACGGGTACCTTGGTGTGCTTTTTCAATGATTTGTGCTAATTCAGCATCACGTTCAACTAATGCTTTTTTGTTTGCTTTATCAAAGATAGGGCGCGCTTCACCCGTTGCTTGTGTCATCACCCATTTACCGCTGTCGTTATTGATAACCATATCAACGACACCTAAGTGATCACCCCATTGGCCAGGCATAACAGCAGGAATACCGTTTACAGTACCTTTCGCTGTATCTACGCCTTTAATGCCTTCAAATTCTTTGCTTGGGAATACGCCATGAGCGTGACCAAACATGATTGCATTGATGCCTTCAACTTCGCTTAAATAATAAACAGAGTTTTCAGCCATTGCTTTGTACGGCTCTGACGCAAAACCAGAGTGAGGAATAGCCACAATCAGGTCAGCACCCTCTTTTTTCATTTGAGGGACGAATTTTTTCGCTGTTTCTGTAATATCGTTTACAACGACCTTACCATCCAGATTGGCTTTATCCCAGATTAAGATCTGTGGTGGTACGAAGCCGATATAACCAATCTTGATAGTGTGTTCTTTACCATCACGATCTTTTACTGGTGTATCAACAATAATATAAGGTGTGAAATAGTTTTTGCCTGTTTTCGCATCCATCACGTTGGCGTTGATGTAAGGGAATTTAGCACCGGCAATGGCTTTTTTCAGGTAATCTAAACCATAGTTAAATTCATGGTTACCAAAGTTACCTACTGTGTAGCCCATGGTGTTCATCAGCTGGTGAGCTGGATGAGATTCGCCTTTTTCTAAGCCTTTAGCTGCTTGATAGTCAGCCAGCGGGCTACCTTGGATCAAGTCGCCGTTATCAACTAAAATCGCATTGGTTGCTTCAGCTTTTGCTGCTTTAATTAAATTAGCAGTACGGACATAACCAAACTGTTCAGTTGATTTGTCTTTGAAGTAGTCAAAGTCGATTAAGTTACTGTGAACATCAGACGTCTCCATAATACGAAGATCGACTGTCGCAGCATTCACGTTGAATGCGACAAACATTGCTAATGTTGAAATTTTCAACACGTTCTTAACCATTACACACCCCTTATATATTGGTTAACAGGAGAGCAAAATGGCTCTCCTTTCGTTACTTCTGTCAAACGGTAGTGCCTTTACTAGGACTAGAAGTACAGACGCATACCGGTTTCGAAGATATATTGTTTTTTATCTTCATATTTCGGGTTTTCGCTACGAGCATCATCATATGCAACTTCAGCGAATAAACGTAAGTTGTTGTATTTAGATACTGCAAAACGTTTATCTACACCCATAGTATAGGTTTCTTTTTTGTAGTTGAATGTATTGGCATCACCATCACGCAGGTAGTAACCCGCATACATACCACTTTCGATACGATCCCAGTGCCATTTCACACCAACACCATATAAATCTGCTTTCCAGTCGCCTTTAACTGAATTCCAACCACGAGGGTTTTTAAATTGATTTTCATAGAGTGCTAAACCTGGGTTTTTAGCACGAGATTGACCATAGTCTAAACCGATAGAGAATTCACGACCAGGGAAAAAGTATTCAGCACCAAAAGCTAAGATGCTGTTTTCAGGTGTTTTATCTTTATTTGGACCTGAATTATTTGCTTCACCTTTAGCCGCTGAGTAACCTGCGTCAAACTCTAAACCGAAAGTTGATTTATAGAAACCAACGACTGAGTAAGCACGAGTGATATCACCAGCAACACGACGACCATCATCACCAGATTTACCGGTTACAGTACCTGCTAATTTAAAACCTTCGTAACGGTTAGTTTCTAAGAAAATGGTTTGTGGTAAACGGGTCATAAAGTTGTTTTTACCAACACCATTGTAATCAATACGGTGATTACCGTATTTATCTTCTGTAATGTTGGTATTACCACCAGAGTAACCTACTGAACGACCTAATACATCGCTAAAGTAGAATACACCTGTGTTGCCGTAACCGTAGCTTGATTTTTTCACCCAGTCGATTGGGATGTAAGTACGACCAAATTGGATTTGACCATAATCACGATGAGAGAAACCGACATAACCCACACGGTTGTACATTTCAAAGTTTGATTTAGGGTTTTCGCTGTTAGTTCTTTGAGTGTCTGAACCCCACTCTAATTTACCAAAGACTTTGATATCGTTAGTCAGTTCGTGTGAACCGAAGAAGCCGATACGGCTACCATCATCCGTCATTTTCATTTCGTGATTTTGGCTAGTCACTTGTGTTTTTAAACGGAACTGACCATTTACATCGAAACGTGTACCTTTATCGTTATACACGTTTACTGCGTTTGCAGATCCAGAAAGAACCAACAAACCAACCAGTGCTGCTAGAGGCTTCAAGCTTTTCATGATTAAAATACCCATCTATTTTCTATAGTTTTATGATTTTCTTTAAGGTCAAAAATAATACCGCCGTATATAGTTGACCTGAGATTCAAGCAAAAGATCTCTGCCACGAATTTCGAAAAAGAAAATCGCTCTCACAATTGATAATTTTTATAGCTACTAATTATGACTCTACAAAATCTTCTTAAAGGCTTTAATTTCCTTGACACAGACGTAAACACCAATAAGACATAAAAATAATATCCTCATTATATTTAAATAAGAGCATTGCTTTTATTTCTGTCAGGAAAAGAAATAGGTCGTTGAGTTTTCGATGGCATGTTACTCAAAAAAAAGCCCTGCTTTCGTGACACAGTCCACAATTACACCAATGTGCATTTTCATGGTTACATACCCAAGTGATAGGTATCACAATTAAAGGTAAAGATACGTGTTTTTTGAACTTAATCAACTTTTTAAAAATGGCACTTTAGTATTTTTCTTTTATATTTCATTTCTTTATAAGACTCTTTTTTTTGCTAATAAAAAATTTATCTCCCTATTTAATATATTTAAAAGGAAGTATTAATTTTAACCACTAAATAAATAACACTAAAGATTTGAATATTGTTATTCCTAATTAATAATTTTTATTCTTTATATTTATTTCTTATTTAAATAAAGGCAAAGTCGAATTTAAATACAATTTAACTGGTGGTAATGAACAACACTCCATCATAAAAAGAATAATTATCTGTAAATATTAAAAAGAGAAGCACAAAAATACCATTCAATCACAATATCTAATCAATACGGACAAGTAACCACAAAACCCAATGAAACATTACAAAACCTAAACTATTACCATGGTTAATATAAAAAGACCAATCGTGCTCTTTTAACGATATTTGAAAAAAAAATATCTATATTTGTGATCTTAATCACCTTGTTAATTATGAAAAAACCCCGCCTACATTTTCCTAATTTTGTGATAATTATCACATGAGGGCGTCAAGAATATTTTTGTTTTGTAAATTAATGCAGGGATAAATCTGAAAGTGATTTCAGTTTGTAAACAAAAAAGAGTATAAAAATAAAATCTTGTGATTATTGTCACATAATAGCTTGTGCTAAAAATTACATTATTTCATTATTAATATTCTTAATTAATTCAAGTCAAATAAGAATAACACGCATTATCATAGAGTAGATTTACTAATTATTCGTTTCAGCTTTTTTTATCTTTTTATTCAATAACACCATATAGATTTTCTTTTAAGGGATATTACCTTTTAGATACCCTCAACATTCAGTATCATATTGAGGTAAATAATGATTAAGGGGAATGTCAGATGCTGTGGTTTAAAAATATTTTGGTCTATCGCTTAAATAAAGAGATAGCACTGTCAATGGATGAGTTAGAACAACAGCTTGCTTCATTGGCATTCACACCTTGTAGTAGCCAAGATATGACACGAACAGGTTGGGTTTCGCCGATGGGTGATCGCGGTGAAGCGCTTATTCATGTTGCTGGCAAACAAGTCATGATATGTGCACGGAAAGAAGACAAAATCCTACCTGCCACTGTGATTAAAAATGCCTTACAAGATAAAGTTGAAAAGCTTGAGGGGGAACAAGGGCGTAAACTGAAAAAAACAGAGAAAGCCACCTTAAAAGATGAGGTTGTTCATACTCTGCTTCCTCGTGCTTTTAGCAAATTTTCACAAACATTTATTTGGCTAGATTTAGAAAAACAACGCGTTATTGTTGATTCAGGCAGTGCAAAGCGTGCCGAAGACAATTTAGCATTGTTACGTAAAACCTTAGGGTCATTACCTGTTGTTCCTTTGAATTTTAATGAATCCGTTGAATTAAAAATGACAGAGTGGGTACGCTCTGGAGAACTTCCAGCGGGTTTTACCTTAATGGATGAAGCAGAGCTAAAAGCAGTGCTAGATGAAGGTGGCGTTATTCGTTGTAAGAAACAAGAATTAGTTTCTGACGAAATTGCGACGCATATTGAAGCGGGTAAATTTGTCACCAAACTTTCAGTGGATTGGGAAGATCGCCTTCAATTTATGCTTTGTGATGATGGTTCTATCAAACGCATTAAATTCAGTGAAACGTTACGTGAGCAAAATGATGATATTGATAAAGCTGATTTTGCCCAACGTTTTGATGCCGACTTTATTTTAATGACCGGAGAATTAAGCGCTTTAATTGAACGAGTCACCGAAGTCTTAGGTGGCGAAGCCGAATAATAACTTCTTCCCAAGAAAACAGCCTATCATTCGCGATGTATAGGCTGTTTTTTTATCTAATAAAAATATAATTTATTTTTGAATTAAATAACGAATCGTTGGGCCATCTTGTTGAATATCTAACACGGTATAGCCGTAATTTTTCGCATCAAGTGGAATATTGTTGATTGATTGAGGGCAATCACTCACCACTTCTAAAATCTCGCCTTTTTTCAGTGATGGCATAGCTTCAAGCGTTGCCACCGCAGGGTAAGGACAAGGTTCACCAACCATATCTAGACGATAATCAGGAATAATAGTGTCTTTCTGGCTCATGCAATTTCCTTATTAATCTGCGTTGAAATAGAGTCTGCTTGTTGGGCTTTTTTACGGAAAAAGTGTTTTTCCCACAAAAGTAATAATGCAAATGACAGACCCAACATCAGATACGTCACACCTAATCCCCCCACAGGGCCAAAGGTATCAAGTAAATTAATCTTGTCATAATCCGTTGCGATCACTGAGGCAAAATCATCCCAGTAGTAAGCCAATAATGTGGAGCCGATGACGTTACCCAATCCCACCCACCAAAAATGGATTTGACCTTCCACTGCTCGATACATCCAGCCCGTTTCACACCCACCAGCAAGCACAATACCGAAACCGAAGAGTAAGCCACCAATGACAGCATTCGGTCCTGCCCACATAATTTTTGGCGCAGCACCTAATTGGACATAACTGAAGATCCCAATGGCACTCACCGCCATACCGATGATAATCGCTTTTGCCATATGGGTTCTGCCTGTGATCCATAAGTCGCGGAAAGCAGAGGTAAAACAGATTTGTGCGCGTTCAATTAAAATACCAAAACCAATACCGCCTAGCATGGCGAAACCCAGTTTTGGTGAATCAAAGAGAATAATTAAAGACCACGCAATCATGGCAAAAAAGATAACCATTCCCAATCTAAATCGACGTTTCGCACGTTGTTTATCTTGAGTGATAGGTGACGCTTGGCTAACTTTTTGTAGTTTTACTGGAATACGAAATAAAGGCATCAATGATAACTTGGCACCAAAATAGGAACCGACTGCCGTTGCAACCGCAAAAAACCAAGCATGTAAAGAGAACTGAGGAATACCCGTAAAGAAGGCAGCAAGGTTACACCCCATTGCTAAACGAGCACCAAAACCTGCGATGATCCCCCCTAGAACAGCTTGAAGAATACGAATTTTATGTTGAGGATGGCGAAGTTTGACGTTGTTAGCCCAAAGAGCAGCCATAATACAACCTCCAAACATCCCGATAATCATCACACCATCAATACGCGTTAATGGCGTACCTTCAAGACCGATAATTTTAAAATAACCCCATTCTTCAGGGTGAGCACCAAACCATTGCATAACGTGCCCTCCCCAGCGAGTAAACTCACCAGTGACAGCCCAAAAAGTGCCGGTTAAACCAAAGTAATAAGTTGATAAGATACCTGCCGCGATAACGGCTGGAAGAGGCTTCCAAAAACGGATCAGGTACTGGGATTTAAATTCTGACCAAGACATGTTTTTTCCTAAAGCTAACCTCTACGAGAGACACTCTCCACGCAGTAGGATGAGGCGAACATGTTACTCCGATAATTTTTTTATCAAAGAGTCAGTATTCAGATAAATGAAGGAAATTTGCGTTATAACAAAGTTTTTGTAACAGATAAATAACTTATCCCACTTATAAATTCAGCAATACTTTTCATTTATAAGTGGGAAATAAGTGCTTAGCAAATACGAGGCAGTGGCTCGTTATAAGGTAAGTCAAGAATACGGCTTGTCCCAAAAATTCCCGTTAATCGAATATAATTATCCTCAGTGACTTCACCAATAGTACAAGCATCTTTACCTAAAGTATGTTGATGTAATGCTTCAAGTACTTGGGCTTCCGCTTCTGGTGATACCACTAACACAATTTTTCCTTCGTTAGCAAAATTCAGCGCTTCAAGCCCTAATAATTCACAAACACCACGAACAGATTGTTTCATTGGTAATTTGCTTTCATGCACATTCATGCCACAACCACTGGCTTGAGCGAATTCATGTAAAATTGCGGTCACTCCGCCTCGTGTTGCATCACGTAATGCACGAATACCTTTAATTTGGCGTAAAGGCGCAATCATTGGCTCAAGAACAGCACAGTCGCTTTGTAGATCGGCTTCTAACCCTAAATTCTCACGAAGGTTCAGAATTGTTGCACCATGATCGCCAATCGTGCCACTCACTAAGATCTTATCGCCAGCTTTGATATTGCTTGCAGCCCAATTAATTGCGGTTGGAATAACCCCAATACCTGCCGTATTGATAAAGATCTTATCCGCAGCACCACGAGGAACCACTTTCGTATCCCCCGTAACAATTTGTATTCCTGCTTGCGCAGCGGCTTTTGCCATCGCCATGACAAGGGTTTCGAGGGTTTCAAAGGGAAGCCCTTCTTCAAGAATAAAACCACATGAAAGGTAACGAGGCACCGCACCACCAACAGAAAGATCGTTAGCCGTACCACAAACAGATAATTTACCAATATTTCCGCCAGGGAAAATGATCGGATCGATGACATAGCTGTCTGTACTAAATGCAAGACGATCGCCAAGAGTGGTTAATTCATTTAACGCGATCCGCGCTTGGTCTTCTTTTTCATTTAATAATGGATTATCGAATGCTTTTAAAAATAGTCCTTCGATAAGTTGTTGCATACCTTGCCCACCATTTCCTTGGGCTAAGGTGATTTCATCAGGTTGTTTCATATATTACCTTCACGGCGATACTGATAATAAGCCGCACATGCACCTTCTGATGATACCATCAAGGCACCCAATGCCGTTTCTGGTGTACAACTTTTACCAAAGAGTGGGCAATCGGAAGGTTTGCATCGTCCTGTTAATACATCGCCACAGCGAGATTGTGGATTATCAGCCACTTTCTGCGGTGCAGGAGTAAAACGTAATTCAGCATCAAACTCAGAATAAGCAGGTGTTAATTGAATACCTGACATTGGGATTTCACCCAGTCCACGCCATTCACTGGTTTCTTTTAACATAAACACTTCGCTAAGTGCTTTTTGAGCCAACTTATTACCTTCATTCGGTACAATGCGACTATATTGGTTTTCAATACTTAAAACATAATCTGTATTTTCTGCTTTTGCTTTAAGTTGTTTAATGACCATCAGTATAGCTTGTAATAAGTCTAATGGTTCAAATCCTGTCACCACAAAAGGCTTTTCAAATTCGTCACATAGCGGTTGATATGGCGTACAGCCAATCACCATACTCACATGCCCCGGTGCAATAAAGCCATCAATGCGAACATCATCTTGCTCTAGTAGACAACGTAAAGTAGGCACGATAGTAATATGCTGACAAAACAGAGAAAAGTTTTTAAGACCGCGCAATTTCGCTTGTTGTAGCGTCATTGCCGTACTCGGCATCGTCGTTTCAAAACCTAAACCAAAGAAGACAACTTGTTTATCTGGGTTATCTTGTGCAATTTTGAGTGAATCGAGCGGTGAATAGACAATACGAATGTCACTGCCACGACGGCGCGCATCAAGCATTGAGCCATTACGGCCCGGTACTCGCATTGCATCACCAAAAGTACAGAAAATCACGTCAGGACGAGCGGCGATTTCTAAACAGGCATCAATTCGCCCCATCGGTAATACACAAACAGGACAACCCGGCCCATGAACAAATTCAATTTCTTCTGGTAATAAGCGGTCTAGGCCAAATTTAAAAATGGCATGTGTATGCCCACCACACACTTCCATAATTTGTAATGGACGCTTAATAGGATGAGGCCATTGTGAAATCGTTTCACGGATTTGGGCGAGTAACGCTTTCGCAAGTTCAGGATCGCGAAATTCATCAACGTACTGCATCATCAGCCTCTTCGAGGGTCACACCATAAACATGCTGTAATGCATCAAGGGTATCTTGTGCTTCTTGCTCATCAAGAATACTCATGGCAAATCCCACATGAATAAGTACCCATTTGCCTAATAATTCACTGGGTTCGCCTTCACATACCATCGAAATATTAACAGCACGTTTGACGCCGCTGACTTCGGCATAAGCGAGTTGGTGGACGTCTTCGCCCACCTCAACAATCTTAGCTGGAACACCTAAGCACATAAACGACTCTCCAACCAAGCTAACCACTCTTCCATGCCTTCACCCGTTGTTGCTGATAATGCAATGATTTCGATATTTGGGTTAACACGGCGAGCCGATTCAATACAGGCTTGAACATCGATATTCAGATGTGGCACTAAATCAATTTTGTTGATAATCATTAAATCAGCCGCAGCAAACATATGCGGATATTTCAGTGGCTTATCTTCACCTTCAGTCACGGAAAGAATAGCAACTTTATGTTTTTCACCTAGATCAAAACTGGCAGGACAAACTAAGTTACCCACGTTTTCAATAAAGAGAACGCTGTTATCTTGTAAGCCTAATTGGTGTGTCGCATCATGCACCATTTGTGCATCAAGGTGACAACCTTTACCTGTATTCACTTGGATCGCTGGCACACCGGTTTCACGGATACGATCCGCATCATTAGTGGTTTGCTGATCGCCTTCGATCACAGCACAAGGCACACGTTGCGCTAACTGTTTTAATGTTTGTGTTAATAGTGTCGTTTTACCGGAACCGGGACTTGAAACCAAATTCAAAGCCAACACATTTTGTTGTTCAAAATGCTCACGGTTATGAACAGCAATGCGGTTATTTTTATCCAACACATCCATTTCAATTTTCAACATACGCTTTTGGCTAATACCGGGAGCATGTGTTCCTGCTTCACCTTGGCCATAATGCATATTTTGATTTTCAATCACTGGGCTAAATTGCTCTTCGTGCTCATGTTCGTGACCGTGGTCATGACCATGTGCATGATCGTGGCTGTGTGAATGATGATGCGAATGCTCATGGCTATGATCATGAGCATGGTCGTGACTATGTGAATGATCATGCTCATGATGATCGTCATGTCCATGATGATGTTCATGGAAAACAGGGGCTTCGTTTAGCTGTGCATCGTTATGAAAATGAAGATGAACATCACCACTGTTATGATAATAGTGGTGATGAACGATGATAGGCTGACCATGTGTTTCGTAGTTATGCTTATGCTTTTGTTCAGACTTATCAATGTATTTATGAACAGTATTCGCTGGAGTAGCATTGTGTTCATGATGGTGATCATGCCCATGATGGCTGTGATCATGATGATGACCGTGGTCGTGATGATCATGGTCATGAGAGTGATGATGGTGATGCTCATGTGAATGAGGCTCTACGCCTTCAATTCTGACATTGCCTTCGCCACAACCGCAAGTGCTACACATATTCTGACTCCTGTACTATTCAATAAGAAGAATGTGACTCTGTGTCGCGTAAAATTTCTACACTATGATCTTAACTGACCACGGAAGAGAGAACGACGACTTAAATCAACTTCTGCTACGGATTGTGTCTGAACAGGAAGAGAAAGAGCCATTTTTACACTATTTTCCACCAACTCAACAGCATGTTCCCCTGAAAGGTGTCTATCAAGTGGCGACATCAATGAACAAGCAA
Organism: Proteus alimentorum; assembly: GCF_002607735.1. GTDB lineage: Bacteria > Pseudomonadota > Gammaproteobacteria > Enterobacterales > Enterobacteriaceae > Proteus > Proteus alimentorum. Next base: position 236,118 of record NZ_NBVR01000018.1, on the reverse strand, counting down.
GATACTGCATATCACCCGCAAGCTCCCCCACAACGAATTTAATCTGACCACAAGGTAATTCTAATCCAATGCGATCACCTACTTTTCGATGTGGCCATTCTTGTGAAGGTCCAGGAAAGACAACAAGTTCTAACATCCAAGGAGTAAGAACAGCACCAATCCACTGATTTTCAAATAAGGTAAAGCCCCCTGCTTTTACAGGAACGCCTTCGCGATAAAAAGGAAGCCCTTTCATCTCTTTTTCAGCAATTTCACTAAAACGCGCTTCAAGTTGCTCAACAGGCGGTTCATCGTATCCTACGATATCCCAGCTTATTTCACTCATGCTGTTACCTCTTTGGGTGTGACAGAAATACCATATTCACGCAAAATATTGACGACATGTTCTAACGCAATTTCCATTGATTTTTGACCAATGTCAGACAGTGACATGCTTGGCTCTAATGAAGCAGGCTCAATACCCACTAAAATAAGCTTACGTGGAAATTCATCTGTCATACGCAATGCCATAAGCACATCAGATAAGCCTAATTGATGAGGCGAGATCTTCTGTGTAAAAAGTGCAGGAACATCATCATCATGTAACACAAAAATACTGCCCGGTTCATGATTACTTCTTACCGCATCAGCAACAATCAGGAGGTCTCTTGCCGCGATATCTTGCAAGATTTCCATACCTGATGTGCCACCATCAATCACATCGACGTTCTCTGGTAAAGAGAAGCGCTCTTCGAGCGCTTCTACTATACGAACACCAATGCCTTCATCGCTTAGTAATAAATTACCAATACCTAAGACGAGAGTTCGCATTATAATACCTTCACCTTACTTAGTTCTTTACCTGTTAAATCAACCATATGCACAGCACACGCCATACATGGGTCAAAGGAGTGGATCGTTCTTACCACTTCTAATGGTTTTTTCGGATCAGCAACAGGTGTACCAACAAGTGATAACTCATAAGGACCCGGTTCATCATTAAAGTTACGAGGACCCGCATTCCATGTTGATGGAACAACTGCCTGATAGTTAGTGATTTTACCGTCTTTAAACACGATCCAGTGAGATAACATACCGCGAGAAGCTTCTTCAAAACCCACGCCACGGTATTCTTTACCTGGTTCAAACTCTGGTTTAATAAAGGCAGTCGTGTCACCACGACCAATATTGTCAACCAGTGATTGCCATAAGAAGTTCAGAGAATCTTGTAATACGCAAGCATGAACAGTACGTCCAATAATACGTCCCCAAGTTGACTCTAACTGCTCGTTAACCAGTGTTTCACCTGTTAACTTAGTATAGATTTCATTAACTTCGTTATAGTGTTTAACAGTCCCTTCATGCTTACCGGCTAAACCACACACTAACCATGCTAATGTCCCGACTTCGACAGGTTTACCATAGAATGTTGGTGACTTAACCCATGAGTATTTTTCGTTCTCATCCCAACCTGTATATTTAGGACGAGTCAAACCTTCCCATGGTTTTAATGGTTCATCATCTTCATACCATGCGTGTTTACCACTTTCTTCAATACCGTCCTTCAGGTTTTCATCTTTCCAGTCTTTAATTGGACGATACGTTGAGAAATCAACGCCTTCCATATAGCCACCAGACAATAAAAACTCAGTATTGTTACCGTTAATAGGCAATTCAGGTACAGATAAATAGTAGTTCGCACCTTTACCAATTTTTAGCCACTCTGGATAATAAGCAGCGAAAATTGCAGTATCGACTTTATAAACTTGTTCAATAAAATCGCCAAGATTATCGATAAAGTGCTTCACATACATTAAACGTTCTAAGTTAAGAACACTTGGGGCATCAAGGTTAATTGGGTTAGCAACACCACCCACGGCCAAATTTTGAATGTGCGGTGTTTTCCCCCCCAGAACCGCTACGATACGGTTGGCATCACGCTGACACTCAAGGGCTTGCAGATAGTGAGCAACCGCAATCAAGTTAACTTCTGGTGGTAATTTCATGGCTGAGTGACCCCAGTAGCCATTAGCGAAAATACCTAACTGACCGCTGTCCACTAATCCTTGAATTTTCTTCTGAACTTTTCTGAACTCTTCAGCAGAGTTCAATTGCCACTTAGAAACCCCTTTCAGCATTGCTGATGCTTTTTCAGGATCCGCTTGTAATGCAGAAGTAATATCAACCCAATCCATCGCAGAAAGCTGATAGAAGTGAACGATATGGTCATGAAGAATATGAGAAGCCAAAATAATGTTACGGATATACTGCGCATTGACAGGAATATCCATACCTAAAGCATCTTCAACGGCACGTACTGAGGCAATCGCGTGAACTGTCGTACAAACACCACAGATACGTTGCACGATAATCCATGCATCACGAGGATCGCTTCCTTTTAGGATCTCCTCCATTCCGCGCCACATGGTACCGGAAGACCAAGCCTTAACAACTTTTCCGTTATCAATTTCACAATCGACGCGTAAATGCCCTTCAATACGGGTAATAGGATCAATAGTAATGCGTTGGCTCATGATTTAACCTCAGCCTTTTTTAATTGTATATTTGAATCTGTTTGTGCAGGTAAAACCGGCAATAAACGGATAATAAGAATGTAAGCCGTTACTTCAAATGCAACGAAACCAATAGAAATCAGCAATTCGCTTGCTGTTGGGAAATAGTGGTAACCATTGCCTGGATTGTAAGCAACTAAAGAGTAGTTCATACGCCACATTGCTGCGCCAATTAAGATAAATACAGCACAAACAAACAGCATTTTTGGACTACGGCGGTTATTATTTAAATGCATCAAAATAAGAGGAAGTAATAATAATGCACTTTCAGCAATGAATAACCACGAGAACATATCCCCATTTCCGATATAACTCAGTTTACCGTTCCAAATAATTTCACCCCAACGACATACCAAGAATGCGATCAGTAACACTTCGATCACTTTAGTTAACTTAGTAAATAGCGGTGTTTCATCATCATTCATGGTACGGCTTGCTTTTAGCAAAGAGCCTTCAAAAATAACGATAGTGAAACCAAGGAGAAAGGCCGTTAACAGAGAAAATAACGGTAACATCTCATAAGATTGCCACAGTGGATGTACTTTCCAACCTGCTGAAATCATTAATGATCCCATTGAAGATTGGTGCATGGTTGGCAGTAAAGCACCAAGACCAATAATAAAGAACATCGCTTTATTAAGACGTTTCAACGACACTTTCCAACCTAAACGTTCTAATAACGCAGGTAAGAATTCTAATGCCATCACCATAATATAGATGGTCATACAGGTCGCTGTTTCAAACAACACTGAGTTAACGTTAAAGTATTGCGGCATAAAGAAGTGAGGCATGTTCCAATAACGACCAATATCAATAGCGATGGATAAACCACCTAATGAATAGCCGAACAAGCTCGCTAACAATGCAGGACGCACTAATGGGTGAAATTCTCCTTTATTAAAGACATAAACAGCCCATGCTAGTGCCCAACCACCACATGCAAAGCCTGTTCCTATCAATAAGTCAAAAGCAATCCAAATACCCCAAGGATATCCCCCATTCAGATCAGAGACATCGCCCAGACCTAATACCAAACGCTTACCAATAAGAATAAAACCGAGCACAGCAAGCGGTAAAAATACTCTGACTGCGAGAGTAAATAACTTACCGCCAAGTGGACGAGGATCATGACTCGACATCGTTATCCTCCTTGTGGTGTTCCTGCTCTTGTTTTTTACTATTACGGTTAACCAAATAGGTGATCCCTGCAAGGGCTGCTATTGGTAATACCATGCCTTTGTAAAGCGTATGTTGAATATGTTCAGAACGTGCGCCCGTTGATAATGGTGCGACTTCTGGCATGCCTAAATTGTCGAAAGGAACAGCAGAAAGTACCATGACTTGCGTGCCGCCACCTTCAAACTCACCATAGATATGATCTTGATATTCAGGAATTTTATGTAGATAAGTATCGCCACCACTAATGGTTTGACGTGGGTAATGATATTCTTCACCCGCTTTTTTCGCTAAACGACGTTTTGCTTCTTCAAGCAACTCTTCGCGTGTACCGAAAATAACTGCACCAGTAGGACAAACTTCAACACAGCCCGGTAATAAGCCTTTATCTAAGCGCTCAACCCCTTTTTGGTTACAAAGCTCACATTTATAGAGTTTACCAAATGGATCATCATAATCGTATTTTGGAATGTTATAAGGACATCCCACCATACAGTAACGACAACCTGTACAGATATCTGCGTGATAATGGACGATACCGGTTTTTGGATCTTTGGTTAACGCAGAAACAGGACAAACAGAAACGCAGTTTGCATCAACACAATGCATACATTGTTTCTTAATAAAGGCATAACCGTTTTCCAGTTGGTCTTTATTTTCACCAGTACCATCACGCCAAATTTGAATAATGTTATTTGTGTAAGGACTTAATTTGTCATTGTTTGACCAAATCGGATCACCATTCGCGTAAGTATCACCACGCTCCATTGGCTCCGGGTGATTAATTTCCTGACATTTTGTGACACATGCTTGACAGCCTACACACAGTGTAGAGTCGTAGAGCATACCGAGAGACCCAGGAATTGGGGGACGGTTCTGCGCCGCAGCATGACTCGCAGTGGGTGCCATTCCCGCAAGGAGAACCCCACCTGATGCCAGCTTAAAGAAATGACGCCTATTCACCGTTTATCCTCCTGTGAGGCTCCTGTGGCATTCTTGTCACGGCCTAATTGACGCACAGCCATCACACTGACACCCGCAACTGCACCCACGACAGCACCCAGTAAACCAGCAGCACCATAAGAAACACCGCCACCTTCTTTTGCATTAACATCAGGCACTTGTGCTTTTGGTGTTGGCTGATAAACATTCGCTAATTGGAAAATACCTTTAGTAAAGCCGATACCTTCTTCGTTACAACCATAGCAGGGGTGGCCAATACCGACAGGCCAGATCCCACCACCGACATCGCAGAATTCTAATGTTGGGCAGTTACCATAAGTTTCAGGACCTTTACAGCCTAAATGGTATAAACACCAGCCTTGACGATGACCTTCATCACCAAATTCTTTAGCAAAACGACCCGCATCAAAATGAGGGCGACGTTCACAGTTTTCGTGAATTAAACGCTCATAAGCAAAAAGCGGTCTGTTTTTGCTATCTAACTTAGGCAATTTGTTGAAAGTAATAATATGTGCAACAGTTGCTAAGAAATTATGTGGGTTTGGTGGACATCCTGGAATATTGATAACGGTTTTACCCGGTAAAATAGCTTCCAGTGATTTAGCGCCTGTTGGGTTGCCCCCAGTAGCAGGTACCCCCCCCCATGCAGAACATGAACCAATAGCAATAATCGCAGCAGCCCCTTCAGCGGCTTCTTTGATATGCTCAAGAATTGGTTTTCCTGCAACCATACAGTAAACACCGCCGTCTTTGTCTGGGATTGAACCGTCAACAACGAGGACGTACTTACCTTTGTATTTCTCCATCGCATTGTGTTTATTTTCTTCAGCTTGATCACCAAAAGCTGCAGAAAGCACTTCATGATATTCAAGTGCGATAACATCAAGAACGAGGTTTTCCAGAGTCGGGTGAGTTGCTCGTAATAAAGACTCCGTACACCCAGTACATTCCTGAGCACCAATCCAGATAACGGGTGGGCGTTCAGGTGATGCCATTGCTTCTGACATTTCTGCGGCAGCTTTGCCGCTTAATCCCATGGTAGCTGACAACGCAGCACACAATTTCATAAAATCGCGTCGGTTAATACCATGATGGGAAAAAACATTATTCCCCAAGGCCATATATCTCTCCTGATATGATGATTTTTAATTGGAATAATTTTAAAACACCGCCTTTTTAACACTCCGACACAATAATGACTTGATCATTATCAAGCGATAATTCATTAAAAAATAAATTATTCTTTTATGTGAGTAAAAACGTTTCAGCAATATAAGGTTTAATGCTTAATTTTTATATATTTCGTCATTTTAAATTTATTAAAACGCTATTTAATAATGATAAGGTAAATAGAAATAATTATCATTACTTTAAAAACAAGGTGAGAGAACGCATTTAAACCCTTAATAATTAATGAGTTATAAAAAAGACAAAAAATAAACAAATTATAAGACAATATATTTAAAATAATACAAAATTAATAATTCATTATTTCCAATTTCTAATAAAAATTATTAAAAATAAGTTCTAATATATTTTTTAATTATAATGGTGACTCTTTTTTTCATATTATCAACCTTTATATTACATCATAAATAATGTTAAAAATTGCATTTCATAAACAAGAAATGATTACATTAATATATTTAATTTCAGCTTATTTTCATTACCAATTTAATGACTCTTCTTTTGTTATTAATTTTTAATCACCATGATGCTGTTTATTTTATAGTCAAATGCTGGTCTATTTTTCTTATCATTTTTCATATAGTTATAAGCATATTCGTTTTTGGAATAAGAAACTCCCTTAACACAAAATCGCTATAAAATTAAATACATATCGATATAAGACGACGTCAAAAAGATAAGATCATTAATAATTACTAATCAGTACATACTGGCAATAATTTCATTAGGTTATTTTATAACATATCGAATTTATAACGAAATTAGCGTAAATAAAATTTAATGTTAAATCCCTGTTGTTTTTGTGGATAAAAAAAACACAATCTATCGATAAATAATTCCCAAATAGAGCCTATTTCTTTTTTTTGTGAGAATAGATAAAAGAAGTGGTCATAAATCTAAAAAATTGAAAAATGCTTTGTTAACTATTTGTATTTTTTAACCAGGCAAGCTCTAGTTGATAAGGAGCGATAAACTGAGAATAAGCATCAAAATGGCACACACCAAAGCACACATGCTAAAAATCTTAACTTAGAAGCAGCAGTAACGGCAGGTATAACAAGCAAAATAAAAAAGCCATAACACCGAAATGTTATGGCTTCTAAATTTATTAAAATAATAAAATGCTATGTGTAGTTCTCTGCCTTTCACGTTTTATTTTACTCACTGCTTATCAAAGATAAGAAGTGGTTTGAATAAGTAAATAAAATCTACTTACCAGAAATTGGAACGACTGAAAACAACGGTCTACCTGGTGCAATAAAAAATAAGTACCCAAATGCGGATAACTTAGATAATAAATAAATTAGGCGTTATAACACGCTACAAAATATTTCAATTTGTAACGTGAGTGCATTATATCCAATAAGATTTTTTGCGCAAGTTTTTTTACACTTAAATCAAATTCATATAAAGGCATTATAAATCACAAGGTTATAGATAAATTTAACTTTAAAAAGTCGATCTCAACAAATCTAAAAATGAAAAAAAATGAAGAGTTAATGAATATTAATGTTATAGACGTTCAAATAAAGATATCTACTTAGCATTAATTGATTCAGCTCACCATGACTCAATAGACTTAATTAATTATTTATTCGGTAACTTAATCTATCTATTATTAATATTATTTAACACTAAAGTTAAATTTTATTCTAACTCAATTTTATTAATAATATCGATAACGATTAAAATGATAAAAATATAAACTTCATTTCTTCCATACAATAAAAAAGCACTTTATTCATCATTTCACAACGACAAATAAAGTGCTTTTAAAATAGCGTAATAATACTTAGATAAATAGCTTATTTACTAAAATTTAACCACCCGTAGAGACGGTTTCCATTCCCACGAGTCCAACTTTGAGATAACCCGCTTTTCTTAACGAATCCATTGCGGACATTAACGTTTCATAATCAACCGTTTTATCCGCTTGGAAAAAGATTGTTGTCTCTTTGTTGGCTTGTGTCATGGTATCTAACACACTCGCCATCGTTTCATGTGTGACCATCTCTTCACCAATGAAAATTTGTTTATCCGACTTAATCGTCAAATAAACCGGTTTTTCAGGGCGAGGCTGTGGTTTAGCACTTGAAGCGGGTAAATTTACTTTTATATCAACAGTAGCTAAAGGTGCCGCCACCATAAAGATAATGAGTAGAACCAACATGACATCAATAAAAGGCGTCACATTGATATCATGCAATTCATTATCATCACCTGAATCATCACCAAGACGCATTGCCATAATTCATTACCTTGCTTTGCTGTTTTCGATATCTAAATCACGGCTGACTAATGTCACCACACCTGTTGCAATATCACCAATTTCACCACGATAACCCGCGATCATACGAGCAAAAATGTTATAGATAATAACCGCTGGAATTGCCGCAATTAGACCAATCGCGGTTGCTAATAGCGCTTCTGCGATACCCGGTGCAACAACAGCAAGATTGGTCGTTTGAGAATGTGCAATACCAATAAAGCTATTCATGATCCCCCAAACCGTACCGAAAAGGCCGATAAAAGGAGAAATTGCACCAATTGTGGCTAAGTAACCATTACCACGACCTAATTCACGGATAATTGCGGCAACGCGACGTTCCATTCGCATTTCAATACGCTCTTTAATGCCTGATGCTACTTTACTTTCTTGAGAGTAAGTACGCTCTAATTCTGCATCATTAAAGAAGTCAGCAGTTGCGCTCTTATTGCCAAATTTTTTGCTAATCGCTAATGCATCGTTGAGTGATTTAGCTTCAACTAACTGAGCGGTTTCATTTCTTAAACGACGTCGCAGAGCTAATAAGTAACTTCCTTTCGCAAAAAATAGTGCCCACGTCACAATAGAAGCTAGCAGTAAGCCTATCATTACGCTTTTAACAACTAAATCGGCATTACGGTACATGCCCATTACTGATAAATCTTCAGCGAATCCACCACCAGCAACCATTTCAGGTTGTACTTCTGATGGTGTGTTTTCTGTCACTGAAGGGACATTTTCTGAATTTTCAGCCGTTGTGATAGGTGTATTTTCACCTTCAGGCTTAGTGGTTTCAGTACCAACTGCTTTCACTTCATTACCCGTTGCAGAGGTCGTAGTCGCAGTTGTCGGTGTAGCAGTTCCCGGTGTAGAAGCTGTTGAAGAAACGGCAGCAGTAGTTGGCTGTTCAGTTGGTGTGGCAGGAGTTGTATCCGCAAAAGCAGAGCCTGTCAGACCGATTGCCAATAGAATAGAAGCTGTCAAATTACGCATCAGTTGGCCTTTTACTCTCTTTTTTATCTATTTATTTATTCAGCAATGACATCTTTACGTCACTACTTACCCAAAATCGTTCGCTTACCATCATCCTGTTTGCCATCAGGAAAGAGAAAACGCTCAAATGATATCAAACATGAAGCATTTTGATAGTAATTATCATTACTATTTGGCTATTTTTTTTTCATTTGTCCATTTTTAAGACAAATTATCGTTCTTTCATGTAACGTGAAATTTTATCAACTACCCTGCAAGCCTTTTGTACTTATCCAAAAAATGAATTAACTTGAGGTAAACACACCATCAATTAAAAGAAGGTATTAAGGATGACGCTAAAAAAACAAGAAACCGCACTCCTCCTTTCTGGTCGAGCTAAAAAATATTCTCAAGGCGCAGTAAACCCTATTATACAACGGACATCATCTGTTATTTTTGATTCCGTTGCACAAAAACGTGAAGCAACGAAAAAACGGGCAGAAGGTACACTTTTTTATGGTCGTCGAGGTACAACCACGCATTTTGCCTTACAAGAAGCCTTAACTGAATTAGAACAAGGCGCAGGCTGCGCACTATTCCCTTCAGGTGCGGCGGCTATTACGCAATCTATACTCGCATTTATTGAGCAAGGTGCTCATATTCTTGTTACAGGCTCAGCCTACGATCCAACTCAAAATTTTTGTGATCAGATCTTACGTAAATTCTCAGTCACAACGACTTATTTTGATCCTTTAATCGGCAAAGAGATCAACCAATTACTACGTCCTGAAACAAAAATTGTTTTTCTTGAATCGCCAGGATCAATCACGATGGAAATTCAAGATCTGCAAGGGATAGTCAATTCCGTTCGCCAATATAACCCTGAAATCATTATTATGATTGATAACACTTGGGCGGCAGGATTACTGCTTAAACCACTGACATTGGGTGTCGATATTTCAATCCAATCTGCCACAAAATATATTAATGGTCACTCTGATGGCATGTTAGGTTTTGCTGTGGCTAATGAACGTTGTTGGGATCAGTTACGAGAAAATACCTATTTATTAGGCCAATGTGTTGATCCTGATACTGCTTATATAACAGCAAGAGGATTAAGAACATTACCTGTCAGAATGAAACAACACGAACAAAGTGCATTAGAAGTCGCTCGCTGGTTAAAACAGCATCCTTTAGTTGAACATGTTTTCCACCCTGCATTAGCTTCTTGTCTTGGGCATGAATATTTTCAACGCGATTTTTCAGGTAGCAACGGATTATTCTCTTTTAGTTTAAAGAAAATCTTAACACCTGAAGAATTTGCACATTTCTTAGATAACTTTTCATTATTTAAGATGGCGTTTTCATGGGGAGGATTTGAATCTTTAATTTTAGGTTATCAACCCAATGATATTAAAGCGATGCGCCAATATGAAACTCAGCCGATATTTACAGGAACACTATTTCGCATTCATGTTGGATTAGAAAATGTAGATGACCTTATTGAAGATCTCGAGCAGGCCTTTTTACGTATTCCTTAATAAAGAATGAATTTTTTATTAAAAAAAATCTATCCCTGTGGTTCCACAGGGATTAAATCAAACTGTTCTCTTTATTTTGCGTTAGAATAGCGAATATAAAGTCCTTTTTTAATGCGAGTTCGCTAATGGGTACATTAAAAGAGATAATTCACGCACTAATGCAACACGATTATATGGTGTTAGCTAATCCAAATGTGCTGTGGGTTATCTATATTGTTCTTTTTGTTATTATTATGCTGGAAAACGGGGTATTACCCGCCGCATTTTTACCAGGAGATACACTGCTTATTCTTTGCGGTGCCTTAATTGCAAAAGGTGTTTTACACTTTTTCCCGACGATCATTGTATTAGGCGCTGCCGCGAGTATTGGGAGTTGGCTCGGATTTTTGCAGGGCCGCTGGCTAAGTGATACAAAAGTGGTTAAACGTTGGATGGCTCAATTACCAGAGCAATATCATCATAAGGCAAATGATCTCTTCCATCGCCAAGGTTTATATGCGCTATTACTGGGTCGTTTTATTGGGTTTGTGCGTACATTATTACCGACCTTGGCAGGTTTATCTGAATTAAAACAACGTCGCTTTCAAATATTTAACTGGTTAAGTGGCTTCTTGTGGGTAGGTATTATTGTTTCTTTAGGCTATGTGCTAAACCTTATTCCATTTGTACAAAAACATGAAACACTTGTCATGAATATCTTGATGACATTACCGGTATTGCTCTTAAGCGCGGGCTTAATTGGCTCGATTGTGATGTATATTCGTCATCGTAAAAATAATACCAGTAACAAGTAACCAAAAAAACGCCATTATTTTAATCATCATAATGGCGTTTTTTAATCCTCTAATACTCCAAAAGTTCAGTTGTTCATTGTCTTATCTCCACACCGATTCATATCTAACTAAAGATCCATTTATATTCATCACAATCATATTCTTCCTACTCTCTTTTTCTTTAAAGCTTGATGGCTTTTGAAGCAAGAAACGTTGGAATATAACTATCAACAAGAAAACGAGCATGAGGAGCAAAATCTTCAACAAAATCTTGCAATAAAAAACCCGCCGTTAACTGTCCACCAATAAGATCAGTCAAAGAGTGACCAAAGACTAATCCATCACCTCTTGCAACTTTTTCTTGCAGAATATCTGAAGGTAATGAACGTTGATCGCTATAAGGCAAGCGATAAGTTGGTCTCATTAATCCCTGTGAACGCAATTGCGGATCTCTATCATCAACAAATACAACAGGATTATAAAAGCTCGCCATTAGCACACCACCTTTTTTCAAAACACGGTAGCACTCTTGCCAAACAGGATTTACATTCGATACATATAAGTTTGAAATTGGGTGAAAAATAATGTCAAAACTCTCATCAGCAAATACGGTTAAATCAGCCATATCACCTTGTGCGGTTACCAAATCTAACTGATGTTTTTGTGCCAATTGGCTATCTTTATCCAATTGACCTTCTGATAAATCAAACACCGTCACAATCCCCCCCGCAGCCGCCAAAATCGGTGCTTGTTGCCCACCAGCAGACGCTAAACAGAGTATTTTTTTACCTTTAATATCCGCTAACCATTCGCTCTTAACGGGGCTAGGTGTTAAATGTACTTTCCAATCACCTTGCTTTGCAGCGATAATTTCTTCGTCGCTCACAGGCTTAGACCACTGATTTTCCATCGCGGCTTGCTTATCCCAATGCGCTTGGTTTAATGTTAAATAATGATTTTCCATATCACTCCTTATAAATTGTCTACAATATGTCTTGTTGTGGTAATGAAAAAAACATTCTGCTCTCATTTCTACAACCTTACAGTTATAGTGACGTCAGACTATCTAATCTAGATACAGTGGAAAACTTTTCCCTGATTAATTGTCATACTTCAGAACATCGAATTAAGGTGGAAACAAAATGCAAAACTTTACTTATTATTCGCCAACTCGCCTTCATTTTGGTCAAGGTCAAATAGATAAACTTCGTTCTGAAATTGGAAAAAATGAAAGAATTCTACTTACTTACGGTGGCGGTAGTATTAAGCGTAATGGCGTATTAGACCAGATTTATACCGCACTTCCAGGTTATCAAATTCATGAATTTAGTGGCATTGAACCTAATCCATCTTATGAAACACTCATGAAAGCCGTTTCTTATGCAAGATATCACGGTATCACACATTTATTAGCCGTTGGCGGTGGTTCCGTTATTGATGGCACAAAATTTATTGCAGCCGCTATACCCTATAAAGGTGAACCTTGGGAAATCGTAACAAGTCACGGTAAAGTAGTCGAAAAAGCGATACCTTTAAGCTGTGTATTAACACTTCCAGCAACGGGAACAGAAACAAACAGTTTTTCTGTTATCAGCAGAAAACAGACCATGGATAAGCAAAGCTTTGCCAGCCCTCATGTTTATCCTCATTGCGCTATTTTAGATCCAACAACGACCTATTCTTTACCACCAAGACAAACAGCCAACGGTGTTGTTGATGCTTTTATCCATATATTAGAGCAATATCTCACTTATCCAGTGAATGCTCGTGTACAAGATGAGTATGCAGAAGGCCTTTTACGTATTTTGATTGATCAAGGACCAAAAGCGCTGACATCACCTACAGACTATGATATCCGTGCTAATATAATGTGGACAGCATCACAAGCGCTCAATGGTATCCTTGGTGTTGGTGTTCCTCAAGATTGGGCTACACATGCATTAGGTCACGAACTCACGGCTTTACACGGACTTGATCATGCGCAAACCCTCGCCATCGTATTGCCTGCATTATTAAATGAAAAACGTCAGGCTAAGTACGGCAAGTTAATTCAATATGCACAAAAAGTTTGGGGTATAAACCAAGGTTCTGACGCTTTTAAAATTGAAACGGCGATTAATGAAACTCGAAAATTCTTTGAATTAATGGGACTTAGAACTCGACTGACTGATTTCAAAATCAGTGAAGAAGATATTCCTGCATTAGTGCGAAAGTTGGAAGAGCATGGACAAATTGCACTGGGTGAGCATCAAGATATCACATTAGAAGTCAGTCAACGTATTTATACAGCGGCACTCTAAGAACTTTATGCGACTCTGGAGATAGAAATGGATAAACCTAAACTGATCAAATTATCTGATGGAAATACCATCCCACAACTTGGTCTTGGTGTTTGGCAAGCAGATAATCATCAAGTTGTTAACGCTATTCATCACGCACTTGATACTGGCTATCGCCTTTTTGATACGGCCGCGATTTATCACAATGAAGAAGGTGTGGGTAAAGCGTTAAAACAGATCACGGTTCCTCGTGATGAACTTTTTATCACAACAAAATTATGGAATAACGATCAAACTCACGCCCGTGGTGCCGTATTAGAAAGTCTCCAGCGTTTGCAACTTGATTATATTGATCTCTATTTAATGCATTGGCCTGTACCTTCACGAGAGCTTTATGTTGAAGCTTGGAAGCAAATGATTATTTTGCAAAAAGAAGGGTTAGTAAAAAGCATCGGTGTCTGTAATTTTAAAGAAGAACATTTGGAACGCATTATTACTGAAACAGGTGTAGCTCCTGTTATTAATCAGATTGAAATTCACCCGTTAATGCAACAAGCACCGTTAAGAGCATGGAACACAACACATAATATTGTGACCGAATCTTGGAGCCCATTAGCACAAGGTGGTGAAGGTGTCTTTGATCAGCCTATTATTCAAAAACTGGCTGAAAAATATCATAAAACCCCAGCACAAATTGTTTTACGCTGGCATTTAGATAGTGGACTTGTTGTTATTCCAAAATCAGTTACACCTTCTCGTATTGAAGAGAACTTCCATATTTTTGATTTTAAATTAGAAAAAGAAGAATTGGCTGAAATTATCCGTCTTGAACAGAAAAAACGTTTAGGCCCTGATCCTGATATTTTTGTCGATATCTAATTTCTTCCTATTTATCCTAAGAGCCAATATACATAAATATATTGGCTTTTTTATTTATAAAAATAACACTTAAAATCATTTTATTTTATAAAATGGTAGGTCATTTTTTCAATCACCTTACATTAATATATTTATGTTCTCTTTTTGATATCGAAAACTCATATAAATACGAAAATCTTATGATTATTTGTTACGGTGAGTTTAATAATGACAAAATTTAAAAGTGGACTAACACCTCAACTCTCTTCTATTACAAAGAAAGTTGCATGGTTTAATATCTTTATTCAACTGGCTTTTCCTATCTCAGCAACCCTTCCAGCCAATGTATTTGCTAATGGAAATAACCAAGAAAAACAAACCATTAATTTATTAAAAAAACAGAAAAGCTATCAAGTTAAAATAGGTGATACTCCTGACTCTATCGCTAAACAATTTAATATAAAATTATTTAAACTTATTGAAGCTAATCCCGATCATGTCTCTTTAGTTGGTAAATTAAAAATAAAGGCGGGCATGACACTTAATATACCCGATGAGACTTTATTGACAAAAAAATGGTTAAATAATAACAATCAAGATATTCCGCTCCCTTCAACTAACGAGCAAGAACTGGCTCAAATTATTATCGATAATTCATCTTTATTAAATAAAGATACTGATGCAACGCAATACGCAATACGCCAAATTTCAAGCAAAGCCAATCAACAAATAGAACAATGGTTAAATCAGTTTGGTCATGCTCGAGTCTCACTTTCAACAGATAAAAAATTCACTTTGGAAGGAAGCTCTGCAGATCTTCTTATTCCTCTCTATGATAGCGAAAAGAACTTGTTTTTTTCTCAAACCAGTTATCACCGTAAAGATTCTCGCAGCCAATTAAACCAAGGCATTGGTTACCGACATTTTGCTGATAAGTTTATGGTGGGTCTTAATGCATTTTATGACTACGATTTAAGTCGATACCACAGTCGTTTTGGTGTGGGTGCTGAAATATGGCGAGACTATTTTAAGTTAAGTGCAAATCACTATCACCGTCTATCTAACTGGCGAACCTCTGATGATGTTATCGATTATAACGAACGTCCTGCTAATGGTTGGGATATTCGTACAGAA
This sequence comes from Proteus alimentorum, assembly GCF_002607735.1. Lineage (GTDB taxonomy): Bacteria > Pseudomonadota > Gammaproteobacteria > Enterobacterales > Enterobacteriaceae > Proteus > Proteus alimentorum. Next base: position 220,416 of record NZ_NBVR01000018.1, on the reverse strand, counting down.
GGCTACCTGCCAGCTTATCCACAATTAGGTGCAAAACTTATTTTTGAACAATATTACGGCAAAGAAGTTGGCTTATTTGGCAAAGATCATCGCCAAGAAAATCCTCACGCTTATACAACTGGACTCACTTATACGCCAGTACCTTTAATTACCTTCGGCGCTGAACGTCGCTTTGGTTTAAATGATAATAGTGATAATAAATTTGATATGAATATTCAATATCGAATTGGAGAATCGCTCTCTTCACAACTTAATCCCGATAATGTTCGAGCAACACGCTTAATGTCTGGAAATCGCTATGATTTTGTAAATAGAAACAACGATATTGTTCTTGAGTATAAAAAGAAAACCTTAGTATTTCTTTCTATTACGCCGACAATTAATGGCTACGCAAAAGAAGAAAAAGATTTAGGTGTGCAAGTTCACTCTAAATATCCCGTTAAACAAATTGAATGGTCTGCGAGTCGCTTAATCGCCAATGGCGGTAAGATTAATCATAATAATAATCTTAGTTACTCAATCATTCTTCCTCGTCATATTACTGGTTCATCTGAAAAAAACAGCTACACAATAAGCGCCGTTGCTATTGACGAACAAGGTAATCGTTCTGAGCCAGTACAGAGTAAAGTCACTGTTGATCAATCCGCGATTAATACGCAAAATAGCCAATTTACGCCGAAAGTAGCACAACTACCTGCCGACAATCATTCTGCACAAAATCTGACATTATCAATCCTTGATAATGATAAGCTGCCCATTGATATCAATTTAAAAGAACTTTCATTAAATATTCAGTCTGATGATCCAGTCGGCAATAGCCGAGTTTCACAATTCAGTAGAATTGATGAGGGGAAATATCAAGTCACCATCACAGCAGGAAGTACGCCTGAAATTGTGACATTAACGCCAAAATTTAGAGATAACACGTTTAATCAGGCACAAGTAACTTTTGTTGCTGATACACATTCCGCCATTATTGCTAAAGGTGGATTAACCGTGATTAAAAACCACGCACCTGCTGATGGTAAAAGCCAAAATAAAATTCAAGTTATCGTAACTGACATTAATGCCAATAGAATTCCTAACTATCCTGTCTCTTTTACTGCGGATAATGGTGCAACGATTATTGGGCAAGCAAATACAGATGCTGAAGGTAAAATCATTGTTCCAATCACCAATACACATATTGGTAAAAGCATCATTAATGTGAGTGTTAAAAATATTACCTATTCGACTCGTGTTGATTTTATTGCCGATATTAACTCAGCAAAAATAAATACTTTCACTATTAATCCTAATAGTTCATTTGCCAATGGAACGGATGAAAAATTAATTTCTTTCAATATCATTGATAAAAACAATAATCCAGTTCCCAATACCAAAATTCAATTATCTGCAGATAATCAAGCGCTACTTAAAGAAACAGAATTATTAACGGATAATCAAGGTAATGCATCAACAACCATGACCAGCAATATATCAGGTACTGTAACAGTTGCTGCGCTGGTTAATAAGGTAACCACGAAAAAAACAACGCAATTTATTGCTGATTTATCGAATGGTAAGATCATTTCAGTAACACCATCGGCACCACCTTATATTGCTGATGGCAAAACAACAGTAACGTTTACCGCCGTCGTTGAAGATAAAAATCACAACATCTTACCGAATGCGAAGGTCATTTGGTCTACGAATCGTGACCAACAGATTGTTTCTATTCATGAAGTTTCAACCACAAATAACCAAGGTATTGCTCAAACGACGCTGACCAGTACTCAAGCCTTTGATGTTATTGTCACAGCCAGTATCAGTAATGAATCACTCGATGCATTACCTATTACTTTTATTGCGAATAACCAACAAGGTTTAATTACCTTAACCACCAATAAAACCGAACTGATCGCGGACAATAAAGAACAAGCGATACTCACCGCCGTGGTAAAAGATAAATTTGGTAATAAATTACCTAATGTTACTGTTGAGTGGCAATCTAGTGCCTCAACCACACTCGATAAACAAAAGAGTGTGACCGATAATCAAGGGCAAACAACCAATCAAATTAGAACCAAAAAGGCAGGTACGACAGAGGTTATTGCCACGCTGTCAAATAAAGAAAAAGCGCAAGTCACACTCACCGCTATTGCCGATCCAAATAGTGCCAATATTGTCTTAACGACTGTCAATAATAAAACAGAAGCGATTGCAGATAATAACGACACAATTATCTTGGTGGCTCATGTCACAGATGCCGAAAATAATCCATTAATCAAACAATCTGTATTTTGGTATTCAACCCATAATAGGTTAAGTACCAATATGGTGAAAACGGATGACAACGGTGATGCCAAAATTGAGATAAAAGGTACTGAGGCCTTATCAACTACCGTCACAGCAACATTGGAAAATAACCAAAATGCCACACAAGACCTTCGCTTTATTGCTGGTCAAGCCAATGCATCACAAAGTTCATTTTCGATTGAACCACAATCTATTATTGCCAATGGTCAATCACTTTCCACCGGCGCAATAACCTTAAAGGATAAATTTGGTAACCCTGTTCCTAAACAAGAAAAATTTATTACGTTCTCGGGTGATAACGGCACCCTTAAATTCAGTGCCATTAAAGAAATTAATGCGGGTGTTTATCAAACTACTATCAGCGGTAAACAAGAAGGTATTAGTCTTATTAGTGCCCATTATACTAATGCAAGTAATACCTTTAATTTAACTCAACCTCTTGGTTTTATCGCTGATAAGCAAAATGCCATGATTAATGCGGTTAATGTTATTGCGCCCTTTGAGGTCACAGCAAATGGTACAGATCATGTTGTGATACGCGCAAAAATCGTTGATAAACAAGGTAACCCGAGTATGGAAGGCATTGCTGTGGGTTGGTTAACCTCTTTAGGCAAGCTTTCATTACCTATCAGTAAAACGGATAAAAATGGGGTTGCAGAAATTACCCTAAGTAGTACGCAAGCAGGTATCGCACAAGTGACCGCCATGCTAGATAGCCAACAAACACTTGATGCAGACCATCTGATTCAGTTTAATACTGATGAAATTTCGGCTGATAAATCTCAATTATCACTTACCCCTGACACTCTTATTTCTGAAACGGATCGATCTCAAATCACGTTAACGTTAAAAGATAAATACGATAATTTACTAACAGGATTAAAGAGCAAAATCAGCGTTAACTACAGTACGGATTTAACTGCAACCACAACGGCATTTAATGAAATCTCAACTGGGGTTTATCAAGCTCAAGTTAGTGCATTAAAAGCAGGTAAAACAACAATCAGCGCAAAAGTAGATTCAGTAACACTCACACAAACCGCGCTATTAACAGTTCTACCTAACAGTCAAACAGCCAAAGCTGATAAATTTGAGATAAGTAACACACAACCTCATGCAGGCGATACCATCACTTATCATGCTTATATTAGTGATAAAAATAATAATCCTGTTAATAGTGGCGTAAGTGTGACATGGACAACCGATAAAGATAGCTTACTGGCTAAACCGCTGACATTTACAGACAGTAAAGGTATTGCTGACGTTGAATTAACACGTAATCCTGCAGGTATTGCTAAAGTTAATGCCGTATTAATTTCAGGAAGTTATCCTGCTCCCGATGTTAATTTTGTGGCAGATGATGTTGATGAAAACAGTTCAGAAATCAACTTAATACCCGCAACAATCATCGCCAATGGCACAGATAAAGCATTACTCACGTTAACGATTAAAGATAAAGGCGGTAATATTCTGCCAGATCAGCAAGTTGAAGGTATTTCTAATACCCCAACGATTCAGTTTAGCCCTGCCAAACAAGTCTCTCCGGGTCATTATGAGATTGAAGTAACGGGGACTAAATCAGGTACGGCACAATTAAGTGTTAAAGTTAATAGTATTGATTTCAAAAAACAAAAAACCTTACAACTTCATGCGGATGCAACAACTTGGCAAGTAAAATCTGTCGATGTCGATAAAACAACCATGATTGCTGGCGATAAAGGCGTCAATTATCAAGCAATCATTGTGGATGCTAATGACAATATATTACCTAACGTTATTGTGTCATGGAAGTTACAAGGTTTAGCTGATGATTATGACTTTAGTACTTATACAGATGTTAACGGTATTGCAAGAACCAAAGTCACCAGTCATGTTGCGGGCATATTGAAGATGAGTGCTTATCTTGATTTAAATAATCATAAGCCGATTCAAGATGTCACTGTCAATCCAGCAGATATTGATGTGGATAAATCAACCTTTAGTACTAATCGCCAATCTATCGGTGGTGATGATAAAGATAGTGCCCTACTCACTGTAAATTTAATGGATAAATACAGTAATGCTATTAATGGTAAAACAGTTTCGATTAATACAACCAGTGGCAAACCTCATTTTAGTAATAATCCACTAAATTTATTAGGAAATGGTAGATATCAAACCAATGTTACTTCAAATGTCAAAACAGATATTACCTTAACGGCAGAAGCGGACGGATTAACCATTGCAAAACCATTAACTATCAAAGTCACAATCCCGAAACCAGATATTATTTTTGACAAACAAATCCAGCAAGAAATCTACGCCTCAGCACCTATCAATGCATTAGGTTACACTGGATTACCTAATAATATTAACGTGATGTGGTCTAGTTCCGATCCTGCTATTGCCTCTATTGACACGAGTAGTGGCAAAATTTCAATGAAAAAAGCAGGCACTACCATTATCACATTACAAACATCAGGTAATGATCAATATCAACCAGCTCAAAGTAGTTATCCTTTAGTTATTGAAAAAGCGGCGCCTCTTTTACAATTAGCGTCATCGGGTACCATTAAATCCGTATGGAATGACGGAGTAACGCATAACGTTAACGCCACTTTTAGCAATACAGACGTAAAAAATATTCCTTTGCATTATGTCAGTGATGATCAACGTATAGCTATTGTTGATACGTTAGGAACAATTACCGAAGTGAAGCCAGGCAAAACGAAAATACGCATCAAAAGTGATGCGACTGATCAATTTCTAGCAGATGCTGTAACAGTGGATTACGAGCAAGATAAAGGAACACTCCAAATCACTTTTGCAAAAAGTAGCATCATTTTATCTGAAACAGATACTAATATTGATGTGCAACAGCCTACCATCCCATTACCTAAAGAAGCTCAAGGTATCTGGTCAGCAAAAGATCCTAATATTGTAGCAATAAGAGAAAATGGCACTATTGTTAAAGTGACTCCGGGTAAAACAGATATTATTTTAACTTCAAAAGAAAATGACTACTTTTATCAATCTAAAGGTTCTTATTCTGTAGATATCAGGAAAGTACCTAATATCTCGATTAATTCTGTTACACGAAGAATTGATAATAATAAAAATGAACAAACCAAACCGAACACAAATACTTCAATAAGTTGGACCCCTGTTTATGAAAATGACTCATTAACTTTTTCTTGGACCCCACCTAATACATCAGTAAGTAGTTATGCGGTTAATCTTGAACTCTGGGATGGTAATCAAAAAACTAGCCAAATATTTGGCTATGACCAATCTCAACTTCTTAGTGGTGGCCCATTTACAACCACTTTTAAGATTGATAAGCGTTTATTTAAGAGTACTCAGCTTAAAATAAAAGTTATTGTATTTGATCTTTTCGATCATGATCCGGCGACAAATACTGGTAGACAATATGCCGTTTATTACCCATTAGATATAAAACCGATTAATCCTCAGTATATGGATTTAGAGTTAAATGGTTCCATTTCATTTATTACCACTCGTGATGCCAGTATACCAAGAACATCATGTAGGTTAACTCAACTCGATGATACGACGCATGTAATAGCAAGACCGATGTTTACATTAGGTAATAACTCAAATGAGTTCCTTGAACCCGTAATAATCTCACACGATCTCGTTGATATACAAGGAGATTCATCGCGGGACTCAGTAAGTTATAATGATGAAAATACCTATACTTCACAAGTAACTAACCAGCGTTTTCCGTCCAATGGCCCCTCTATGGCAATGAAAGAAGATTGTTGGGCCTCAGGTAGCACCGGTGCACATCATGGTAATGCAACATTAATTACCAATGTTACTATCGCAGGTGTAAAATACCAATTTAAACAAAATGTTAATTGGGATGGTGATGGTAGTGCGTCACAAAACAATATCACGAAAGTTAGCCAGCTTTAGTTAAAATCATTAGATTAATCATAAAGAGCCCATCAGGGCTCTTTATTAATTTAAAGCTGTTTTTGTGACAGCTCCCCGGCCTATCTGGCGAGGCTTCCCACGACCTAGGCCGCAACCATCTTTGTGACGGATTTACGTAGGCCTCCATGGGCGGAAACGACGAGTCCCGCCGCCTGTAATTCCAGTATGCCCTTGCGTCCGATTTGATGGCAAAATATGCCAGCCCCATATCCAGACCAATAACGTTTGATACCCGTGTTGGCTTTGTTGGTGCTTCAATTCCATCATCACAGAGTAACGATGTGCAGCATTTCCCAGCTTCCGTGCCACTGGTAAGCCTGTTTTTTTAATGTGAAGCGCTTTGTTGTACGCAAAACGCACAGCACCGAACTGGGCATTGAGAAACTTCGCCTGTTCTGGTGTCGGGTAAATAGCTTGAACGACTGTGTTTCCATTACTAATGTTAAGTGAACATAATCGTTCGCCTACAATTATTGTAAAACAGAGAACAGTCACACTGATAACCTTAATGCCGAATAAGGTTATTTTCGTCAATTTCATTGGCTCCTTTCGGAAAAGGAGACAAAATCAATCCGCTAAAACAAAGAAATTAACTTATTTTATTTTCTTGACTCCTTACTTGAAAAAAAAGATCCGCACCTACCTCTTTGTTTTGCACTCGCCCCAAATAAATTTATTTGGGGCTATCTTTTTTATATCAAATAGAAAAATAAAAAATCCCGAATACAAGTCTCCTCATATTCGGGATCATTATTACAACAATAAACAATCTTAAGATTTATTTATCTTTTTGTGCATTTCTTGAACTGATATAACACTTTCCGTAGGGTCCGCTGTTAATGACAGCGTTGTCGCAAACCCGCCATTTAACGTCGTGTCATAATGGACTTTATATCTTAATGCACTACGACGAATAATTTTAGAATCTTCAATGGCTTGACGACCAGAAGTCGTATTAACAATATAGTCATATTCACCATTTTTAATTCTATCTTCAATATGTGGCCGCCCTTCATGAACCTTATTCACTAAGCGTGGGTTTATTCCTGCCTCACCTAATACAATGGCTGTACCATGTGTCGCATCTAATTCAAATCCACTTTTTAGTAATTTCGTTGCTAAATCAACAACTCGCTTTTTATCACCAGCACGCACAGAAAGAAGCGCTCTACCTTTTTTCTTCATGGTAGAACTACTACCTAACATCGCTTTAGCAAAAGCTTGAGCAAAGGTTGTACCAACGCCCATCACTTCACCTGTTGAACGCATTTCAGGCCCTAAAATCGGATCAACACCGGCAAACTTATTGAAAGGTAAAACTACCTCTTTTACAGAGTAATAAGGTGGAATAACTTCTTTTGTAACTCCCTGCTCTTCAAGGCTTTGACCAATCATGACACGCGCAGCGACTTTGGCTAATGGCACACCTGTGGCTTTTGACACAAAAGGTACGGTACGAGCAGCACGAGGATTGACTTCGATAAGGTAAACATCGTTACCTTTCACCGCAAATTGTGCATTCATCAACCCTTTTACACCTAATTCAAACGCAAGCTCACGGACTTGTTTACGCATCACATCTTGAATTTCTTGGCTTAGGGTATAAGCAGGCAATGAGCAAGCGGAGTCACCAGAGTGAACACCCGCTTGTTCGATATGCTCCATAATGCCGCCAATCACGACTTGCTTACCGTCACAAATCGCATCAATATCGACTTCAATTGCATCATCAAGAAAACGGTCTAACAACACTGGCGCATCATTTGACACACTCACTGCGGTTTGGAAATAGCGACGTAAATCGACTTCATCGTAAACAATCTCCATTGCGCGTCCACCAAGGACATAAGACGGACGAACCACCAGCGGATAGCCAATCAATTGTGCTTTTTCTACCGCCTCTTCTAGCGCTGTTACAGTGGCATTTTCAGGCTGTTTAAGCCCTAATTTATCAACCGCTTTTTGGAAACGTTCACGATCTTCGGCTTTATCAATCGCATCAGGGCTTGTGCCAATAATAGGCACACCTTCAGCTTCTAACGCTCTGGCTAGTTTCAGCGGAGTTTGTCCGCCGTATTGCACGATAACCCCTTTCGGCTTTTCAATTCGTACAATTTCAAGTACATCTTCTAATGTGACAGGTTCAAAATAGAGTCTGTCAGAAGTATCGTAATCTGTTGAAACCGTTTCAGGGTTACAGTTCACCATGATGGTTTCGTAACCGTCTTCACGCAACGCAAGCGCGGCATGAACACAGCAATAATCAAATTCGATTCCTTGACCTATACGGTTTGGCCCACCGCCTAAGATCATGACTTTAGGTTTATCTTGATGTGGATTTGCCTCGCACTCTTCTTCATAAGTCGAGTACATATAAGCGGTATCCGTAGCAAATTCTGCTGCACAAGTATCAACTCGTTTATAGACCGGATGGAGTTGATATTGCTCCCGTAATTGGCGAATAACAGGCTCTTTTACGTTAAGTATTTTGGCTAAACGCGCATCGGCAAAACCTTTACGTTTTAACTGACGTAAGAAATCAGCGCTTAAGCCTTTTATACCAACTTCACTGACTTTTTCTTCAAGACGAACAATTTCTTCGATTTGAACTAAGAACCAACGGTCAATATTAGTGAGGTTAAATACACCATCAACGGATAGTCCTGCTCGGAAGGCATCCGCGATATACCAAATTCTGTCTGAGCCGGCTTCTTTTAGCTCACGGCGAATTTTTGTTAATGCTTCAAGGTCGTCTAAATCGACTTTAGGATCAAAACCGGTTGCCCCAACTTCAAGGCCTCGTAATGCTTTTTGCAAAGATTCTTGTTGTGTTCTACCAATTGCCATCACTTCGCCGACAGATTTCATTTGCGTTGTTAATCTGTCATTGGTTCCTGCAAATTTTTCAAAGTTAAAGCGAGGAATTTTTGTCACAACATAATCAATAGAAGGTTCGAAAGAGGCTGGCGTTCTCCCTCCAGTAATGTCATTCATCAGCTCATCGAGGGTATAACCTACTGCTAATTTTGCAGCGACTTTCGCAATTGGGAAGCCTGTCGCTTTAGATGCAAGAGCTGATGAACGAGAAACCCGGGGATTCATTTCGATAACAATCAAGCGTCCTGTTTTAGGATCAACAGCAAACTGAACGTTAGAACCGCCCGTTTCAACACCTATTTCACGTAATACCGCCATCGAGGCATTACGCATAATTTGATATTCTTTGTCAGTCAATGTTTGTGCTGGCGCGACGGTAATGGAATCGCCTGTATGAATTCCCATTGCATCAAAGTTTTCGATAGAGCAGACAATAATGCAGTTGTCGTTTTTATCACGCACCACTTCCATTTCATATTCTTTCCAACCAATTAGAGATTCATCAATTAACAGCTCATTGGTGGGTGATAAATCTAAACCACGGATACAGATTTCTTCAAATTCTTCACGATTATAGGCGATACCACCGCCTGTTCCGCCCATCGTGAATGAAGGGCGAATAATACAAGGAAAACCCACTTGTTCAGCAACAGCAAACGCTTCATCAAGGTTATGTGCAATACCTGAACGTGCAGTATCTAAACCGATTTTTTTCATCGCTTTATCAAAGCGTTGTCTATCTTCTGCTTTATCAATTGCATCGGCTGTTGCACCAATCATGGTGACGCCAAATTCAGCCAAAACACCTTGGCGCTCTAGCTCTAGCGCACAATTCAATGCAGTTTGACCACCCATTGTCGGTAATACCGCATCAGGGCGCTCTTTTTCAATAATTTTTCTCACAACTTGCCAGTGAATAGGCTCGATGTACGTTGCATCGGCCATTTCAGGATCGGTCATAATGGTTGCAGGATTTGAATTTACCAAAACAACACGATATCCCTCTTCACGTAGGGCTTTACATGCTTGAGCGCCTGAATAGTCAAACTCACACGCTTGTCCGATAACAATCGGCCCAGCACCTAAAATCAGGATTGTTTTGATATCTGTTCTTTTAGCCATTTTTTTCGCTCCTGATTTATTTTGTTGTCACTGATTGCAGGTTTTGACGATATTGCGCGATAAGCTCGATAAAGTGATCGAAAAGAGGTGCGGCATCATGAGGCCCTGGACTCGCTTCTGGGTGACCTTGGAAACTGAATGCAGGTTTATCTGTGCGATGAATACCTTGTAAAGAACCATCAAATAGAGATTTATGTGTCACACGTAAATTGGCAGGTAATGAGGTTTCATCAACGGCAAACCCATGATTTTGCGCGGTGATCATCACCGTATTTTTATCTAAATCTTTAACAGGATGATTACCACCGTGGTGACCAAATTTCATTTTGATGGTTTTTGCACCGCTCGCTAATGCTAATAACTGATGCCCTAAACAAATACCAAATACCGGAATATCAGTGGTTAAAAAGGTTTGAATAGCGTTAATGGCGTAATCACAGGGCTCTGGATCCCCGGGGCCATTGGAAAGGAAAATACCATCCGGAGAAAGAGCTAAAACATCTTGAGCTGACGTTTGAGCGGGTACAACCGTGACTTTGCATCCTCTGTCCACCAGCATACGTAAAATATTACGTTTCACACCGAAATCATACGCCACGATATGCAATGGCAACTCAGTCGCTAATTTAGCTTCTGGTAATTCATTTTCTAACGTCCAACTTCCTTGAGTCCACTGATAAGGCTGTTTGATGGTAACTGTTTTGGCTAAATCCATGCCCTTTAAGCCAGGAAAGATTTTGGCTTTTTCAAGTGCAAGTTGGGGATCAGGATGTTCACCTGCGATGATACAACCGTTTTGTGCGCCTTTTTCTCTCAACAAGCGAGTTAACTTACGTGTATCAATATCCGCAATCGCAACAATGTTATGGCGTTTAAGATAATCAGATAACGTTTCTTGAGCACGATAGTTGCTCATCACTAATGGCAAGTCGCGAATAATCAAGCCTTGAGCATGGATTGTTTCTGATTCTTCGTCTGAACGATTAACGCCGGTGTTGCCAATGTGGGGATAAGTGAGAGTAACAATTTGTTGGGAGTAAGAAGGGTCGGTTAATATTTCTTGGTAACCGGTCATTGAAGTATTAAAAACGACTTCACCGATGGCGGCGCCTTCTGCGCCAATCGACTTGCCGTGGAATTCGGTTCCATCTTCTAGAACCAGTATAGCTGATCTAATCAAAACGCCCTCCAGAGAATAATAAATCACATTTCATGCATATTAATTCAGATTTAAGACTCTAAATCAATGCCAAAAACATAAAATTGGGCAAATTTTTGGCAAATTGGGCGCATTCTAAAGATCGAACGAGCAGATGTCTAGAAAAAACACCTTTTTAATTAAAAAAATATCAATCATTAGCAATTTAGTCAGCCAAGTGACAATTTATACAAGCAATCTTACAATTTTAACCGTTTGCTTACCAAGATAACTTAAAAAAGAAAGAAGAAAGGAATAAAATGAGGATTTTTCATATCCAGAGAGATAAAAATGGATAAAAAATAGAGATAACAAACAAAAATAAGAAACAAAGAAAAAACAAACAACAAACAAAATAAAAAACTCATAACTATAAAAATAATTATGAGTTTTCAATGCATTACAAAAATTAAAAACTACAAATCCTCTAAAGAAAGAACATCTTTCATATTATAAAGACCTGATTTTTTATCACTTAACCAAATAGAGGCTTTAACAGCGCCATTTGCAAAGGTCATTCGGCTAGATGCCTTATGGCTTATCTCCACACGCTCTCCAATATCAGCAAAGATCGCAGTGTGTTCTCCCACAATATCACCCGCACGGATCGTAGCAAAACCGATACTTTGAGGATCACGCTCTCCCGTATGCCCTACACGTTCATAAACCGCACACTCTTTAAGATCACGACCTAATGCATCTGCAATAGATTCACCCATCGCTAATGCAGTGCCTGATGGCGCATCAACTTTATGACGATGGTGCGCTTCAACGATTTCGATATCACTGTAAGATCCCATTACTTTAGCTGCTTTTTCAAGTAATTTAAGCACTAAGTTAACACCAACACTAAAGTTAGCCGCAAACACAATAGGGATAATTTTGGCCGCATTTTCAATTGCTTTTTTACCTTCATCATCAAAGCCTGTCGTACCAATAATCATGCCTTTTTTCTGTTCGACACAAAATTCAATATGAGAAAGCGTTCCTTCAGGGCGTGTAAAATCAATTAACACATCAAATTCACCTGCTTGAGCCAGCAAATTATCCGTAATTGTGACACCAATATGCCCAATGCCCGCTAATTCTCCAGCATCAGCGCCAATCAATGAAGAATTAGTACGCTCAAAAGCAGCACCTAAAACGGTTCCTTCTTGTTGAGAAATTGCCTGAATCAATTGGCGCCCCATACGACCACCCGCACCAACAACGGCAAGACGAAGTTCTTTTGCAGACATAACTCAATTTCTCCTTAACAATACTTATTATCTCTATTTATTGTTTACAGATTAGCGATGTCATCCACTTGATGCCAGCATTTAACGTTCAAGATAAGAAAAACATACAAAACCGTAGTCATTATCAGTAAAAGAGATGAACAGCATGATTATTCATTTAACTTTACTTTATACATAAAAAAAGCAGAGTTATTCACTCTGCTTTTTAAATTCACTATCACATTTAAGTGAGATTATTCGATAACTTTATAATCTAGGCGAAGCTCTTTAGGCACTTCAAAAACAATATTTTCTTCACGCCCTGATAATTCGATCACCTCATCAGCACCAAAGGTCTTTAAACGTTCTAATACTTGTTGAACCAAAATATCGGGTGCTGAAGCCCCAGCTGTCACGCCAACAATATTTGCATTAACCACCCATGATTCATCAATATCTTCAAAGCTATCGATCAGATAAGAAGGCTTACCTGCACGCTGTGCAAGCTCTGCTAAGCGATTAGAGTTTGATGAGTTTTTAGAACCAACAACAAATACAACATCCGCTTTTTCAGCAAGCTCTCTTGCCGCTTCTTGGCGATTGGTTGTTGCGTAGCAGATATCATCTTTACGAGGCCCAATAATTTTGGGGAAGCGGGCATTTAAAGCATCAATCACTTCAGATGTATCATCAACAGAAAGCGTTGTTTGGGTCATAAAGCAAAGATTATCTTCATCTTTCACTTCTAATTTCCAAACATCAGCAGGCGACTCAACCAAATACATTCCCCCTTCAGGGTTATTGTATTGCCCCATTGTGCCTTCAACTTCAGGGTGCCCTGCATGACCGATTAAAATAGCTTCTTTGCCTTTACGGCTCGCTCTTGCCACTTCCATATGAACTTTGGTGACTAATGGGCAAGTTGCATCATAAAGCATTGTTAAATTACGTGAGCGAGCTTCTTGGCGAATCGCTTGAGAAACACCATGTGCAGAAAAAATTAAAATCGCGTTATCGGGGACTTCTGAAATTTCTTCAATAAAAATAGCGCCACGTTCACGTAAGTCGTTAACGACATAGCGGTTATGAACGACCTCGTGACGAACATAAATAGGTGCGCCATAGATTTCCAGAGCGCGGTCAACAATGCTGATAGCTCGGTCAACACCCGCACAAAAGCCCCGTGGGTTAGCCAGCAGTATTTGCATGTGTTGTTTCCTCCTCAGGATTGATGCAGACAACTTCAATATCAAATGTCACGTCTTCTGACGCTAACGGATGATTAAAATCAACGGTGACAGAATCTTCAGTGACATCTCTTACAATACCCGGCATTTCACTGCCATTCATTGCTGTAAATAGCATGATAGTACCTGCTTCAGGCACACCAGACTCTGCAAAGTCAGAAGGCATAAAGTATTGGATCAAGTCAGGATTGTATTTACCAAAAAGATGTTCACCCGCAAGCGTAAAGGTTTTTTTATCTCCCGTTGATAATCCCAATAATTCAGCTTCTAAGGCAGGCGATAAACTTTCATCACCTAAACGAAAAAGAGCGGGTTTACCATGCGCTTGTGTAGATTCAGCAACAGAGCCATCTGCTAACTTTAAAGTGAAATTCAGCAACACTGCGCTGTCGTTGAGTACCTGCATAACCATACTAATACCTTCTATTAAGCGTAACCCCCGCCATAAGGCAGGGGTTATTTTAGTTAACTTCTTGTCTGATTACTTTTGCTTTTTTGTATCTTGAGGACTGACATTTTTATCAGGGAAAAAGCTCTCAATAATAATAAGCCCTGCACCGATACAAATCCCCATATCAGCAATATTAAAGGTAGGCCAGTGCCAATCTCCGACATAAACATCAAGAAAATCGATGACAAACCCATGGATCAGACGATCAGAAAGATTACCCAATGCTCCGCCAATAATTAGCGCATAAGCAACGTTACTTAGTTTGGCACTCGCTTTGTTTTTATACATCATCACTAATAAAGTCATGCAGATTGCCAATGCAATCAGTGCAAAAAACCAACGTTGCCATCCTCCTTTATCTGCTAAAAAGCTAAAGGCAGCACCATAGTTATGGGCGTAAGTGAAGTTGAAAAAAGGCATCACGGCAACAGATTCATACAGACGAAATGTCTGCATGAAATACTGTTTCGTTCCTAAATCCAACACCACTACGGCGACGGCTAGCCATAGCCAGCGTAAACCTGTAGAGCAAAGTGTTTTCTTCATTAATTAAGCAAACTTACGTTCTTCACCGTTACCGGCTACGTTAGTAACACAGCGTCCGCATAATTCAGCGTGTTCCGCTACTTGACCGATATCTGTCGCATAATGCCAGCAACGAGGGCATTTTTCGCCATCTGCTTTGTTAAAGGCGATTTTTAAACCTGCCATATCAGAAGCTAATGCTGTTTCTGGTGCGTCATTAATATCTGCCACTTTCGCTTGAGAAGTTAATAAAACAAAACGCAGTTCGTTACCTAACGCATTTAACTTATCTGCTAACGCTTTATCTGCATACAGTGTGACTGATGCTTCTAAAGAACCACGCAGTTGTTTATCTGTACGAGCTTGCTCTAATACTTTGTTGACTTCACCGCGAACGGCAAGTAATTCAGCCCAGTAGTCATCATTTAAAGTTTCTGACGCATCTAAGCCGAATAAATCGGTATACCATTCTTCCGTTAAGACATATTTTGCACGTTCGCCTGGTAACTCATTCCAGATTTCATCTGCTGTGAATGACATAACTGGCGCCATCCAACGAACTAATGCTTCACAGATATGGAATAACGCTGTTTGGCAACTACGACGAGCAACGCTATCGCTTTTCGCGGTGTACTGTCTGTCTTTGATGATATCTAAGTAGAAAGAACCCATTTCCACTGAACAGAACTGCATCAGGCGCTGAATAACATTATGGAAATCATAATTTTCATAATGTTTTAGGATATCCGCTTGTGCTGCTTTCGCACGACCTACTGCCCAGCGATCTAACGTGACCATATCTTCTGGCTTAACTTGGTGTTTTGCAGGATCAAACCCATTTAAGTTCGCTAAGAAGAAACGCGCAGTATTACGAATACGGCGATAAGTATCCGCAGAACGTTTTAAGATCTCATCAGATACGGCGATTTCACCTGTGTAATCGGTTGATGCAACCCATAAACGTAGAATATCAGCACCCAGTTTATCCATCACATCTTGTGGACTTACTGTGTTACCGATAGATTTAGACATTTTACGGCCTTGTCCATCTACGGTAAAACCGTGTGTTAAAACTTCACGGTAAGGCGCTTTGCCTTTGATTGCAGTCGAGATCATCAGTGAAGACATAAACCAACCACGATGTTGGTCTGAACCTTCTAAGTACATATCTGCTGAATTGCCGTGGAA
This sequence comes from Proteus alimentorum, assembly GCF_002607735.1. GTDB lineage: Bacteria > Pseudomonadota > Gammaproteobacteria > Enterobacterales > Enterobacteriaceae > Proteus > Proteus alimentorum. Next base: position 204,354 of record NZ_NBVR01000018.1, on the reverse strand, counting down.
TTCAGGACGCGCATCTACAACTGTTGAGTGTGTTGATCCTGAATCGAACCAAACATCTAGTGTATCTGGCGTTTTCATGTAATCGTCAGCTTCATCACCTAGCACTTCACGGATATCTAAATCCCACCATGCTTGAATGCCGCTCACTTCAACACGTTTTGCCACTTCTTCCATCAATTCTAAAGTACGAGGATGTGGCTCTTGCGTCTCTTTGTGAACAAACAGAGACATTGGCGTTCCCCAAGTACGTTGGCGAGAGATACACCAGTCAGGGCGGTTTTCAACCATAGATTCAATACGTGCTTGACCCCAATCAGGGATCCATTTAACACCTTTGATCTCTTTTAATGATTGTTGACGTAAACCGTTTTTATCCATGCCAATAAACCATTGTGGTGTAGCACGGAAGATAACAGGCGTTTTATGTCTCCAGCAACATGGGTAACTATGTTGCATGGCTTCGTGATGTAACAGAGCGCCTTTTTCTTTTAGCAGTTCAACAATGACATCATTCGCTTTAAAAACAAAAATGCCATCTAATGTTGGATAAGTACCCGCTAAGTAACAACCATTTGGGCCAACTGGGTTGGCGACTTCTAAACCGTATTTTTGACCAATAACAAAGTCATCAGGGCCGTGGCCTGGTGCAGTATGAACGGCACCTGTACCCGCTTCTAAAGTAACGTGATCACCTAAAATTGCAGGTACATCAAAGCCCATAAATGGATGATTAAAGCGCAGTAGTTCTAAATCTGCCCCCTTACACTCGCCTAAAACAGCCCAACTTGTTACGCCAATACGCTTCATTACGCCTTCAACAAGATCAGCGGCTAAAATCACGCATTCATCGTTAAAAGAGACTAATGCGTAATTAAATTCAGCATTTAATGCGATGGCGCGGTTAGCAGGTAATGTCCAAGGTGTTGTTGTCCAGATAACCAAAGAAATAGGCTTATCTGTTACTGTATGGAATTTTGCGGCAACGGCGTTTGGATCAACTGCCGTGAAACGCACATCAATTGAAGGTGAGGTTTTATCGTAATATTCAACTTCAGCTTCTGCCAGTGATGAACCACATGCTGTACACCAGTGAACAGGTTTAGCCCCTTTTAGCAGGTGACCATTTGCAATAATGCGCGCTAATGCACGAATAGTATTCGCTTCTGTCTTATAGTCCATCGTAAGATAAGGTTTTTCCCAATCTCCTAGAACACCTAAACGAATAAAATCTTTTTTCTGTGCTTCAATTTGCTCGTAAGCGTATTTACGGCATTCCTCGCGGAATTGCGCTGCAGATATTTTCTCTCCTGGTTTACCTACGATTTGTTCAACTTTTAGTTCGATAGGTAATCCGTGACAATCCCATCCTGGAATGTACGGAGAATCAAAGCCTGACAGCCCTTTGGATTTAATAATAATATCTTTGAGAATTTTGTTTACTGAGTGACCAATATGAATATTGCCGTTGGCGTATGGAGGGCCATCGTGCAAAATAAATGTTTTCTTACCACTTTTAGCCTGACGAATTGCTTGATACAAACCTTCTTTGTACCAACGTGATAACATCTCTGGCTCGCGCTTTGCTAAATCCCCGCGCATAGGGAACCCTGTTTCTGGTAAGTTCAGGGTATTTTTATAGTCACTCATTCGATTCTCAGTTCCAATTTTCCGCTAGTTTATGACTCCGACCGCTGCGATAAAAAATCCCTAGCAGTAGCCACATCATCTGCGATTTGCTGCTTCAATGCATCCAATGATGCAAATCGCTGTTCATTACGTAATTTCTTTCGTAACACAACATCAATACGACGTCCATATAAATCCATATTAACGTCGATTAAATGAACTTCTAATTGTACGCCCTTTCCTTTTACAGTAGGACGACTTCCGATATTTGCCACACCGGGTAAAGGTGATTGATTATCTGATAAATAGACATCAACAGCATAAACGCCTTTAACAGGTGCAACTAAGCGTTTCATAGGAATATTGGCTGTCGGAAAACCAATGGTTCTACCCAATTCATTACCATGAACAACACGCCCACAAACGCTGTAAGGGTGTCCTAGTAGTGATTCAGCAAGGACTAAATCATCATTGAGTAACGCTTCTCGTACCGCAGTGCTACTGATACGCAATCCTTTATCGCAATAACTTTCGGTATTAGCGACTTCAAATCCATATCTTGCACCGGCTTGTTGTAAAAAGTGAAAATCACCTTCACGGTTTTTGCCAAAACGAAAATCGTCGCCAATAGCAAGAAACTTCACCCCTAACTTATTCACCAATAGTGATGAAACAAATTCTTCTGGGGTTTGCGCCGCAAATTGTTTATCAAATTTGACACACAAAAGGTAATCAATACCACATTCAGCTAAATATTTAATCTTGTCTCGTAAACGAGTCAGACGTGCTGGTGCCTTTTCTGGTAAAAAGAACTCAAGTGGCTGAGGCTCAAATGTCATCACAACCGTAGGTAATCCTCGCTGTGACGCTTCTTGCTTCAAGTGTTTCAATAATGCCTGATGGCCTCTATGGACACCATCAAAATTCCCAATTGTCAGAACGCAACCATGATGTAGCGCTCTAATATTTTGTATACCGCGAATTAGCTCCATAACTGGCTCAATACCGTGGAAATTATTGGATTATACCTTGTCAAAGGCTTGAGAGTAACCCAATATATCAATGTTTATTGATGAGTAATATCTCGACTAGTCGATTCACTGTTATTCTTAAATTTGATTGCTCACATCAAACAAAAAATGGACTATCACTCACTTCTTGGTTATAAAATCGCATAAAATCAAGCATAGATCCTATTAGAATCTATTATTTATTACTCATATACACGATTTTGATGATTTTTTCACTCAAAAGACTGTATTCTACCCGTCTTAACTGATAAAATCTTGCGCCATCACAACGAAACAAGTGTCGCGTACAACGACGCTAATTTTGTATAAATCCATTGACAAACTTAGGTTGAAAAGGCATATTCCTTCACCTTTGTATTTGTCCTCGCTAGAATATATTTGGGAGTTGGAACTTGGCTAATATCAAATCAGCTAAGAAACGTGCGGTTCAGTCTGAAAAGCGTCGTCAGCACAACGCAAGCCGTCGTTCTATGATGCGTACTTACATTAAAAAAGTATACGCAGCAGTTGCTTCAGGTGATAAAGAAGCAGCACAAAAAGCATTTAATGACATGCAACCAATTGTTGACCGTCAGGCAACTAAAGGCTTAATTCACAAGAATAAAGCTGCACGTCATAAAGCTAATCTGCAAGCACAAATCAAAGCAATGTAATATTGTTTTCTTGTGTTATAAAAAACCGGCTTATGCCGGTTTTTTTGTTTTCTACTTTTTAATCACAATCTATTTATGGGTCTACAACACTCTTTTTATCTCCATTAAAGAGTTCTGAAAAATCAGTATTACAAACACGTTGAACCGCAGGATGTTGGATCATTCTCTCTGCAAAAATTGCGTAGTACTCTTCTTTTACCGTATCAAGCATCCCAATCTCTTCGATATTACTATGCGCAAAAGTTTCATCGGTATACAGTGAAGGCGCGACAAAGATAGCATTATAATTTAAGCCAAATGCTTTCATTAATGCCGCATCATCAAACTCACCCAGTATTTCCACTTGAAGATTTTTATTACGGATCCATGTTAATAAATGGCGGCCTAACATATATCGACGACCAGGAATAAGGAGTTTTCGCTCTTCTAAACATTCAGGAAACGGTTTTTCTGGAAGAGGATGACTGCAAAAAAAGCTCATATTACATTCGCCAAGTTTTACAGAGAACAGACCTTCTTGTTGTGACGAATCCACTGGGCAATCTGATAGGATCATATCCAGCTTATGCTGACTTAATTGCTCTAGTAATAATTCATGAGTAGATTCAAAACAACGCAGGTGGATTTGCTCATTATCAATGACAGCCGTTTCTAGTATGCGACTGACTAATTGCTTTGATAACGCATCCGCAACACCGACATCAAACAGTAAATTAGATTCACGACTGTAGTTGACGATATCCAGCATTTCTTGGCTGAGCATAAACATTTTATCAGCATAACGAAAAATGAGCTGACCCAATTCAGAAGGCACTAATCCTCTTCCTTGGCGTTTAAATAACTTGCCACCTAATCTTTCTTCTAATGCTTTAATTTGCCCTGTAATTGTCTGAGGTGTCAGATACAGCGCTTGCGCTGCACCCACAACAGAGCCTTCTTTACACACATGCCAAAAATAATAAAGATGGTTAAAATTGAGATGTGACACCCGCATAGTTATCTTCCTTTCAACTTCTGTGCTTCAAACACAGACTATGTAATAACGCATTAGTTTGCGATTGGCTTTCCTTGCATCCAATCCTCATAAAAACACCTACGGCACAATACACTGTATTGCACCGTAGGTTTAAATATATAGCTCGGTATTTATTGTGTTGAGAAATTCAAATCCGTAATAAACTCCCCTATATTGACTTCGTTTTTAACTTCGGCAAAACAGAACGAAGCAACAAATATCCAACAATAGCGGCTACTGTTGAGCCGACTAAAATACCAAGCTTAGCGTAGGTATTATAAGCCTCATCCGCGCCATCAAATGCTAATCCTGCAATAAAGATAGACATAGTAAAACCGATACCACATAGCACAGACACTGCAAATATTTGTTTAAGGTTAATCGCATCTGGTAATTTTGCAATGCCTAGTTTTACCGAAATCCAACTAAAGAGGAAAATTCCAATCGGCTTACCTAAAAATAGACCTAACGCGATACCTAACGGTAAAGCAGATAACATACCATCAAGCGTTACACCATTTAAAGAAACCCCTGCGTTACTAAATGCAAACAGCGGTAAAATAAAATAGGCAACCCAAGGGTGTAGCACATGCTCTAATTCCTCAGAAGGAGAATCACCTTCTTTATTTCTTAATGGGATAAGGAATCCAACAATCACACCTGCAATCGTTGCATGAATACCTGATTTTAAAATACACACCCACAAGATAAATCCAAGAATTAAATAAGCTGCCGTATTACCCACTTTACGCCAGTTCATTATGCCCAAAGCAATCACTATAAACCCAGCTAAAGCGAGAGGCATGAGTGCAATACTCTTTGAATAAAAGAGCGCAATAATGACGATGACACCTAAGTCATCAATAATAGCCAATGCTAATAAGAAAACTTTTAACTCAACCGGAACGCGCTTGCCCAGTAACGCCATAACACCTAGCGCAAAAGCAATGTCTGTTGCAGCTGGAATTGCCCAACCTTGCTGCCCAACTGCGTCCGCATGATTAAACATCAAATAAATCAATGCAGGTGCTAACATACCACCCACTGCGGCTATCGCTGGGAAAATGGCTCTATCGCGCTGAGCCAAAGAGCCTTCTTTTAATTCACGTTTAACTTCTAATCCTACAACTAAAAAAAAGATCGCCATTAAGGCATCATTTACCCAAAGTAATAATGGCTTATCAAGTTCGAACGCGCCGAATTTGATCATAATAGGAATAGATAAAAACTCATTATACAAAGCACTTAGAGGTGTATTCGCCATAATCAATGCGATAATAGCAGCAATAATCAGAAGAATACCGCCTGATGCCTCTAATCTCAAAAATTGTCTAATAATTGCCGTCATAATATTAACCTCAAAATCACTAATCTTATTAATAATATGCTAATCATGAATTCGCAAAAAACAGATTATTTATGGATAATAACTCGTATTATTCGAATTGAGTAAGAAATATCAAGAAAAACAAGATGAATCGTATCAATTTATCAACATGATCTTTCAATAATAAAAGAAACAATAATAATTAATAATTATAAAAATAACATATTGAATACTAATGTTATTTTTCATAATTAAGTAAAAATAAGCATATTGTTTGACAAGCAACACCAATTGATAAAATAGATCAAAAATATCAATTTCCGTTACTGAAAAGAGGGTCTTTATTCCTCACCTTTTAAACCATCCCAGAGGATAAAAAGAAATAGTGGCGTATTTACTGTTTCGCTATTGTGCTATTGTTTGATAAAAATACCCTTTCCGCATTAAGGTTTATATCAATATGTCGATTACTGTTTTTATTGCCGTTTTATTTGCTGCGATCTTTCATGCATGCTGGAATGCATTAGTAAAAGTAGGCAGTGATCGATTTTTAGGGATCTCATTACTGACTTTTTTTTCTGGTGTCGTAACACTACCCGCCCTGTTTTGGGTTGGGCTCCCTGATGTTGGTGCATGGAAATGGCTTGCCCTTTCTGTTTTATTTCATGTTGGTTACACACTCTCCTTAAGTCGTTGTTATACCTTAGCTGATTTTAATCAGGTCTACCCTATCTCTCGTGGCAGTGCGCCATTAATGACGGCTTTTCTTGGTTTTTTTCTCTTCCATGAAACACTGCCAATAGCGGGATTACTCGGTATTTTATTTATCATTTTGGGTATTATCCTTATCTCACGCAGTCGGAAAATAGCAGCGTTTAATTTACGTAAAGATGCACTCTTTTTTGCGCTGCTTACCGCATTATTTACCGCAAGTTATACCCTATCTGATGGTAATGGCTCTCGTGTAGGTGAAACGCCGTTTGCTTATATTTTGTGGCTCTTCTTTTTAAATGGCATCACGATGTATTTACTTGCTTGGCTTCGCTATCGGCAACATTTAAAAACCAAGATAAAGGATTATTGGAAACCCGCATTTTTAGGTGGGATCATGCAGTTGGTAAGCTATGGTATTGTGATATGGGCGATGAGCCATGCTTCAATCGTACTTGTCGCGGCTTTAAGAGAAACTAGCGTGTTATTTGCCATGATCTTATCTGTCTATCTGTTAAAAGAGCAATTTAACCGTAAACAGTTATTGGCGTGTTTAGTCATTTTAGCGGGTATTGTTGCTATCAAGATGGGATAACATTAAACCTCATTCAAATAAAAAGGCCTAATGACAGAATTTATCATCAGACCTTTTTGAAGGTGATAAGAAAAATTATTTGGTTAAATCATCAAAGAATTTTTTCACACCATCTAAGAAGCTTTTAGAACGAGGGGTATTTTTCTCACCACTCTTGCCACCGAATGATTCACCCAGTTGTTGCATTAACTCTTTTTGTTTCTCGTTGAGTTTAACAGGGGTTTCAACCACAACGCGACACATTAAATCACCAATACTACTACTACGTACTGATTTAACACCTTTGCCTTTCATGCGGAACATTTTGCCAGTTTGTGTTTCTGCTGGAATTTTAAGTTTCACACGGCCATCAAGTGTTGGAACTTCAATCTCGCCACCTAAAGCAGCAATGGCGAAGTTAATAGGAACTTCACAGTAAAGGTTATTGCCATCACGTTCAAAAATATGGTGTTGGCGAACATGAACCTGTACGTATAAATCGCCTGCTGGTGCGCCGTTTTCACCGGCTTCACCTTCACCACTTAAGCGAATACGGTCACCTGTATCAACACCGGCTGGAATTTTGACAGACAGCGTTTTAGCGCGTTCAACACGACCATCACCATGACATTTAGAGCAAGGCTCTTTAATCACTTTACCGCGACCATGACAAGTTGGACATGCTTGCTGTACAGTGAAGAAACCTTGACGTAAATGAACCTGACCAGCGCCATGACAAGTAGAACATGTTTCTGCTGATGTGCCTTCTTTAGCACCGCTACCATGGCATTTGTCACATGTTTCTAGTGTCGGTATACGAATTTCTTTCGCAACACCCCGAACCGCTTCTTCAAGCGTTAGATCCATGTTGTATTGTAAGTCAGAACCACGTGCTGCGCGTTGTTGACGGCGACCACCACCAAAAATATCACCAAACACATCACCAAAGATATCACCAAAGTCAGCACCACCGCCGAAGCCGCCGCCACCTTGACCACCAAATCCACCTTGTTCAAATGCAGCATGACCATATTGATCATAAGCAGCACGTTTTTGAGCATCACTTAAAATCTCATAGGCTTCTTTGATTTCTTTGAATTTTGCTTCTGACTCTTTATCACCTTGATTTCGGTCTGGGTGATATTTCATTGCTAAACGCTTATATGCGCGTTTAATTTCTTTTTCGTCGGCGCTTTTGCTTAAACCGAGTACTTCGTAAAAATCTCTTTTCGCCATTCTAGATTACCCTTGACATAAGCACACGGGCGTTGAGTTTCCTCGACGCCCGTGTTCGGTATCAGTAACTATTCACAGGTGAGTTACCGCGGCCCGTTAAGGGCATTATTTCTTGTCTTTGCCGTCAACTTCTTCAAATTCTGCATCGACAACATCGTCATCTTTCTTCGCACTTGCATCAGCACCCGCGGCATTACCTGCTGCGCCTGCTTGAGCTTGTTGTTGTGCGATTTCTAGCAGTTTCTCAGAAGCTTCAACTAATGCTTTAATTTTAGCTTCAATAGCGTCTTTATCTTCGCCTTTAGAAGCAATTTCTAACTCGCTTACCGCTTTCTCGATAGCTTCTTTATCATTCGCTGGTAATTTATCACCCGCTTCTTCAATTTGTTTACGTGTGCCGTGAACTAATTGGTCAGCTTGGTTACGAGTTTGTACTAATTCTTCAAACTTACGGTCAGCTTCTGCGTTTGCTTCTGCATCACGAACCATTTTTTGGATTTCATCTTCATTTAAACCAGAAGATGCTTTGATTGTGATGTTTTGCTCACGACCACTGTTTTTATCTTTCGCTGATACATGCAAGATACCATCAGCATCGATATCAAAAGTCACTTCGATTTGTGGCATACCGCGTGGCGCAGCTTGGATACCGTCTAAGTTAAACTGACCCAGTGATTTATTGTCACTTGCACGTTTACGTTCACCTTGTAATACGTGAATAGTTACAGCAGATTGGTTATCTTCTGCAGTAGAGAACACTTGGCTATGTTTAGTTGGGATTGTGGTATTTTTTGCAATCAGGGATGTCATTACACCACCCATTGTTTCGATACCTAAAGACAGTGGTGTTACGTCAAGTAACAGAACGTCTTTAACATCACCCGCTAACACACCACCTTGCACAGCCGCACCCATTGCAACAGCTTCATCTGGGTTAACGTCTTTACGTGGCTCTTTACCAAAGAAATCAGCAACGGTTTTTTGAACCATTGGCATACGAGTTTGACCACCAACCAGAATAACGTCGTTAACTTCGCTAACTTTCAGGCCTGCATCTTCTAATGCAACACGTACTGGTTCCATTGAACGTTTAACTAAATCTTCAACTAAAGATTCCAGTTTTGCACGAGTTACTTTGATATTTAAGTGTTTAGGGCCAGTCGCATCTGCTGTAACGTATGGCAAGTTAACATCTGTTTGTTGTGCAGAAGATAATTCGATTTTCGCTTTTTCTGCTGCTTCTTTCAGACGTTGCATTGCTAATGGATCGTTACGCAGATCAATGCCTTGTTCTTTCTTAAATTCATCAACTAAATAGTTAATTAAACGGCTATCGAAGTCTTCACCACCTAAGTGAGTATCACCATTGGTTGATAGAACTTCATAAGTTTTTTCGCCATCAACTTCATCAATTTCGATGATAGAGATATCGAATGTACCACCACCTAAGTCATAAACTGCGATAGTACGGTTACCCACTTCACGATCTAAGCCGTAAGCCAGAGCAGCCGCTGTTGGTTCGTTAATAATACGTTTAACTTCAAGACCTGCGATACGACCCGCATCTTTAGTTGCTTGACGTTGAGCATCGTTAAAGTAAGCAGGAACAGTAATAACAGCTTCAGTAACTGCTTCGCCTAAATAGTCTTCTGCTGTTTTCTTCATTTTTTTCAGGACTTCAGCAGAAACTTGTGGTGGAGCCATTTTTTCGTTACGCGCTTCAATCCAAGCATCGCCGTTATCTGCTTTTACAATTTTGTAAGGCATGATAGCAACGTCACGCTGAACTTCCGCATCCTCAAAACGACGACCAATTAAACGTTTGATAGCAAATAAAGTATTTTGTGGATTAGTCACAGCCTGACGTTTTGCAGGTTGACCAACTAAGATTTCACCATCTTGTGCATAAGCAACGATTGAAGGAGTAGTACGATCGCCTTCTGCGTTTTCAATAACCCGGGCAGTTTTGCCATCCATTACAGCAACACAAGAGTTAGTTGTACCCAGGTCAATACCAATAATTTTACCCATTTAAACGCCTCCAAAGAGAATTCTTTATCAATTTGATTACCAATCTATATGAGGATGAATATTCATTTTTCAAGTCACAAATTAATAGACTAAACAACATCATCTCAAAGCGGATACAAAATCAACGCAACTCAATAGTGGTAATTGCAGTTGAAAAAGTAGATGGGGTCATAAATACATTCATCAAGGGGAATAATGAAAAAAAATGCAAAAAATGCGAAAAATTTGTGTGCGAGAATAAATCAGGAATTAAAAATGGTTATTTTTCATTGCGTTAGATTAATTACAAATAACATTATGACTTATCTAAAATACTCTTTTAAGACTAGACTTAAAACAACAGCATAACAAGCTGAAAAATAACATTTTTTATGTTTTTACAATAAAAACATCAAATAAATATAAGGTTATTTTTGCGTTATCCAAACTTAGTCAAAACGTTTCCTAGCCAAAAGTTTGCTGACAAAAATAACCTCTTACATTATTTATGCTGAAGTCGAACGGCGGGCTGATTTAGGTCTAAACGCAGCAACTATCGCTTCATTAGTTTCAACATAAGGGCCATCAAGTAGCTGAATACAGTATGGTACGCTGGCAAAAATACCGCTAACAATCACATTACCGTCGTTATCTTTTAATCCTTCCAACGTTTCGGCAATAGCCTTAGGTTGCCCTGGCAAATTTAGAATTAACGCTTGGTTACGAATAACACCAACTTGGCGAGATAAAATAGCAGTAGGTACAAACTTCAGACTAATTTGACGCATCTGCTCACCAAAACCCGGCATTTCTCTGTCTGCAATAGCCAACGTAGCATCAGGCGTAACGTCACGACGAGCGGGACCGGTTCCCCCTGTTGTTAACACTAAATGACAGCCGACTTCATCAACGAGCTCACACAGTGTTTGCTCAATCATGAGTTGTTCATCAGGAATTAAACGTGATTCGATATGAAAAGGCGTTGTTAATGCAGCTTTTAGCCAAGTTTCTAAAGCGGGTAAGCCTTTATCTTCATAAACCCCACTGGATGCGCGATCAGAAACAGAAACTAACCCTATACGTAATTCGTTCATATCAAACCTCAATTAATCAATCACCGTCTAACTTGCGCGCAGATATTACCATGAGAACACAAGAGAATTAAAAAGAATCTCAATATAATACTGATATTTACTATTTGATTATTGAGAATAGATAATAAAGAAATGATAACAACTATTTTTATTTGGCTTTAACTAAAAATAAAAAAGGGAGCCTAAGCCCCCCTCTCTTTAATCCTGAATAATATTAATTAATATTACTCATCAATATATTTAGTAATATAAGAAGCGGCTAATTTTTTCGCTTCAGCTAATTGTGCTGCATTTAATGCACGAGCAGTACGTTTTAGCATAGCTTCATCACCATCACCATTTTCAACAGCAACAGAGAACCATGCATAAGCTTCTTTCAGATCACGTTTAACACCTTTACCATAGTAATAGTTTAAAGCGAGGTTATTTTGTGCCAAACCATTACCTTGTATAGCTGATTTTCTATACCATTCAACCGCTTTACGTGCATCTTTAGCAACACCGTCGCCTTCATCGTACATTACGCCTAAGTTATTTTGCGCATCACGATTACCTTGGTTTGCTGCTTTGGTATACCAGAAAACCGCTTTAGTGCCGTTACGTTCTACACCTTCACCATCATCGTAAGAAACAGCAAGGTTATATTGTGCATCAGCATGACCTTGTTCTGCTGCTTTTGTATACCAAACTACCGCTTTTTCATGGTCTTGTGCTACACCGATACCTTCATCATAAGAGATACCAAGGTTGTATTGTGCATCACTATCACCTTGCTCACCGGCTTTAGTATACCAATACACAGCTTTCTCATGATCTTGCGCTACGCCATCACCATCATCGTAAGAAACAGCAAGATTGTATTGGGCTAAAGAGACACCTTGAACAGCTGCTTTGTTATACCAATAAACCGCTTTTTCTGCATCACGATCAATATCATCACTCATGTCATACATAAGTGCTAAATTGAGCTGTGCTTCAGCATGACCTTGCTCGGCAGCTTTGGTATACCATTCCAGCGCTTTTTGTCCATCCTGCTCAACACCTTCGCCATTCTCATATTTTACGCCCAATTGATACTGAGATGCTGCGTTTCCACTTTCAGCGCTTTTTTCAATTGCAGGTAAAGAGAAAGCAGTTTTACTTTCTGCCATTGCAACGCCACTAAAAAATAACGATGCAAGTACCGTTGCCAAGACAATCTTTTTCATAATTCACCAATAATAAATTGAGTATTTTAATAATATATTTTTATAATTATTACTGGATAAATAATATATTCCAATCAATTTAATCTTAAAATTTACTTAAATGTTATTTCGAGAAGCAAAAAATGAAAATACCCACCTGTATAAGATGGGTATTTAAGATTTTTATAAGAATTTAACGACGAATTATAATAAATCCGCAATCATTTTCTCTAATTTTTCCTGATCGACAGCAAACTTACGAATACCGTCAGATAATTTATCTACCGCCATTGGGTCAGCGTTGTGCTCCCAATAGAATTGAGCTTCAGTGATAGCTTCTGGACGCGCTTTCACTTCACCTTTGTAGGATAATTTATGTTCAACTTCACCTTCAGCTTCTGATAATTCTTTTAACAGTGCTGGAGCGATAGTTAAACGGTCACAACCTGCTAATTCTAAAATCTCACCCATATTACGGAAGCTTGCACCCATAACAACAGTGTTATAACCATGTTGTTTGTAATAGTTATAGATTTCAGTAACAGAAATCACACCTGGATCTTCAGCTGGCGCAAATTCTTTTTTATCTGTATTGGCTTTATACCAATCCATGATACGACCAACAAATGGAGAAATCAGGTAAACACCTGCTTCAGCACATGCACGCGCTTGAGCGAAAGAGAACAGTAAAGTCAGGTTACAGTTGATACCTTCTTTTTCTAATTGCTCTGCGGCACGGATACCCTGCCAAGTAGACGCTAATTTGATAAGAATACGGTCGTTATTGATACCTGCATCATTATAAAGTTTCATTAAATGACGTGCTTTTTCGATACATGCTTGTGTGTCGTAAGAAAGACGTGCATCAACTTCTGTTGAAATACGACCTGGGATCAGTTTTAAAATTTCTAAACCGATATTTACTGCCAGTTTGTCGCAAGCATCAACGATTTGTTGTTCACGAGAATCGCTTTGTGAACGAGCCCATTCAATCGCTTCATCAATTAATTTACGATATTCAGGAATTTGAGCTGCATTTAAAATTAAAGATGGGTTGGTAGTTGCGTCTTGTGGCTGATACAGTTTCATCGCAGCGATGTCACCAGTGTCAGCAACAACAGTTGTCAGTTTACGCAAAGAAGTCAATTTGTTGGTCATTTTGTTTATCTCATCTACTAGGTAAATCTGTTTGCAGTCACCTGCGGATATCTATTGATAATAACATGGACTGCTCACACTACAAGACGCTTAGATTCATACAGAGCAATTATTTGAATGCCAAACGTTTTCGCAAAAAAAAAGCAGAAAAAAACAGAAGAAAATCACAAGCTGAATCGTTTAAATTGTCGAATTTTACGACAATTAACAGAAACCATTGTTTTTTCCTATTACTATAATTTAGTCTTTAATCGAAAGAATTTGCTATATTTGATCAACATTAAAATAACGTATCGAGGGAATTATGCTAATCACCATTTCACCAGCTAAAACACTGGATTTCGAATCACCTTTAGCAACAACGCACTTCACCCAACCTGAATTGCTAAAATATTCCCAACAACTTATCGAAGAATGTCGACAATTATCATCGAGCGATATCGCAAGCTTAATGAAAATAAGTGACAAACTTGCAGGATTAAATGCTGCTCGTTTTGGTGAATGGCAACCTAATTTCACACCAGAAAATGCACGCCAAGCTATTTTGGCATTTAAAGGTGATGTTTATACCGGAATGCAAGCAGCGCTTTTTTCTGAAGATGATTTTCAATTTGCACAACAACATTTACGTATGCTTTCTGGCTTATATGGCGTACTGCGTCCTCTTGATTTAATGCAACCTTATCGTCTTGAAATGGGAATAAAGCTAAAAAATAACAAAGGAAGCGATTTATACCAATTTTGGGGAAATACCATTACAGAGACATTAAACAAAGCACTTGAAGAACAAGGTGATAATGTTTTAATCAATTTAGCGTCCGATGAATATTTTAAATCAGTTAACCCGAAAAAACTCAATGCTGAAATTATTAAGCCTGTTTTCCTTGATGAAAAAAATGGCAAATATAAAGTGATCAGCTTCTATGCTAAAAAAGCCCGTGGATTAATGAGCCGCTTTATTATCCAAGAAAAACTGACTAATAAAGTACAACTAAAAGAGTTTGATCTCGAAGGTTATCAGTTTAACTCTGCAGAATCAGAGGGTAATACCTTAGTTTTTAAACGTGCAGAATCGCTGGCAAAATAAAAATATTAACTATTAGCTATCAATAAAACAGCACTAAAATCAGTGCTGTTTTATATTGTGATTTACAAATGTCTTGTCACTAATGGCAAAGGTGACCATGTAGGTGATGGAATAAATTCACTGCCTTGCATTATTGTTAATTGCTGTTCATTAAATTGTGCCATTTCTTGAATAATCGAAACAAGAGATTGTGCTGAAAGCTCACTGTGTTTCTCAATAATAGAAACTGTTTTATCTGCTTCATCATGGTGTGTTTTTACAGTTAAAACAAATTGATTATCCTGCGTTTTATATTGCATATCATCGCCTACTTGAGAAGCAATAAGCTTATCGTGTTTTGATAATCCTGAAATAAAAAGGTGGCTGCTGTTCCCTTCATCATAAACCGTCACTTCACCATGACGCTTTTTCACAATATAAACATTATCGCCCGCACCACCACTTAAATAATCATCACCAAATTCAGAAATTAATAAGTCATTTCCACTTCCCGCATTGAGGTTATCATTTCCCTCTCCTGCAATTAAAATATGATGCCCATGATTAACAACAATATGATCATCCCCTTTTCCGCCATCAATGACCGAACTACATTTATTATGATTAACGACAACATCATCGCCTTCCTCTAATTCAAGAATAGGCAAATGCTCAATAACTTGCTTTTGTGGATCCGGTAACGTTATTAAAATAGATCTTAACAAAGAGTGAGGTGGATCAAATGAATAGACCGCCAATGTCTCTTGATTTAAGGTAAGCGATTCAGGGATCATAAGCACATTATCCTCTTTATTTATCACCATATTTAGATCCGTAATCGGCATAAGTAAGCCTTGGGGATTTTCTTTTGCCGGAAGAGTAAAGACAATATTATCTTTATCGATAAAACGAATCGTCATATCAGAGTCAAAAATAGCGCTAAGAAGTGATGGTTCGAAAATCAATTTCACATGAGCATCTGGATGATAACGATGTGATAGAGTCCCATGATTAAAGACCAAATCAAAACCACTGATATCAGATAAAAAGAAATCACTTATACTGTTTGATAGCATTCCATTAATATTATTAGAAAGCGAAATTTTAATTTTTTCACCCTTATTTTTTGCTAAATAAGTTTTAATTTGATAACTATCATGACCAGCGCTTAATTTAATAAATGAATTAGGTGTAATACCCAAATAATGGTTATCACTTTCATTGCCATGAATATCAAATTGTAATTTTTCACCAGAAGAAAAACCACTGTATTGTAACTGGGGTAACAACGTTATTATTTTATTATAGTCAGAATATGAGATCGACAATGAATGCTGATTATCATCGACACAAAGTTTCTGAATATTTTCTTTATTTTGATTGTATTTATCTAAATAACTAAAATGATATAGCACCTTATCGTCAATAGTTTTATTTTCACTTGCTGTTAATAAAAAACCATCTCGTGTAGTTAAAGTATATCTATGTGCCAACATAGCATTTTCATGATAAACATTTTTTAATTTTATAGAATGATAAATTAATTCATCGTTTTCATTTCCATCATTCACTTTTATATAAAAAATGATGTCTTTTCCTCTACGGGAAACAGCTGAAATTTCATCAAAATTATAGTTTAATCGTACAATACTAGACTCGATATGACTCTCTTCATTAATAATCGTTTCAAATTGAATATTATAATTTTTTTCTAAAGAGGCTCTTAAAATAATGTAATTATCATTTCCCTCTCCACCTTCGGCATAACCTTCTTGTAAAACTAAAGTATCATTTCCCCCTAATCCATATAATAAATCAGCACCACCAACACCATCTAAGTAATTATCCTCTTGATTACCATAAATAATATCATCACCTATCTCGCTCCCCATTACGTTCTCAATACTGTCTAAATAGGCAATCACACTTTGATCTTGTAAGACAATATTAGGCATAGAATCAACTAACTGCTTTGAATACAAGCGCCCATTCTCTTGATAAAGAAACAGCTTTGAATGAAAATTTTGACTATTTGTTTGTTCTTCTGATTGTCTGAATTTAACATAGTTATGAGATAAATTAACTTCATATCCCATGTATTTATTTGTTGTTTTTATAATACAAAGTGTGTCATTTCCCTCTCTACCATAAAAACGACTCGCATAAAGTGGCGATTCAGAGGAAAATAAATTGAACATATCATTTTTTTCACCTCCACTTAATCGTTTAGTACCATTATAAACATCAAAGATATTTTGAGTGATTAAAGGTGCTGCAATAATATCATTACCATGATAGGTATTAAAATAGAATGTTTCATTCTCATTCCAATCTGAGACATAGTATTTTTTATACTGATTAGCTTTTATTAAACTCTCTGTTAATATTTCTTTTCCAAATTCATTTATGACTTTGTCTTTTTTTGTTATTAAGTTTTTTATAAATTCACCATCAACAAGATCATCAAAAATAGGGGAAACATCATCAGAAATAATCTCTATTGTATAGCGTTTTAATTTATTAATATAAAAATCAATATCAAAAATAAGAGTTTCATTCGTAGCAATCGCTTCTTTAGGAAGATAGTATTTATATTTTGTTTTTTCTGAACGAAGATGATAAGAAAGTGCAGCTATTTTTTCAGCGACTTCTTGACTGACATTTTGAGATATTCGTTGAGCAACATATTCTCCTAAAGGATTTAAAATTGAATCTAACGTTTTCCCCATTAAATTAGGCATTATTTTATAATAATAATACTCTTGATAAATTTGTTTTTCATTTGTATAAAAATAGCGACTCTGAATATTTTGCTTTTTTATCTCATCAAGATAATTGACGGCATTTTTATCAATCATCTCTTCTAATTGTGTTTCTGTCTCCAAATAGACAACTTCATTTTTTTTATTGGGTAATAGATCCCCCATAAAAAAAGCATAAAAACCATTATCTAGCTCTTCTAACGGTGTAAAATGCACTTTTACTTTAGCTTCTTCAATAAGTCTTGCCGCATTATAAATCGAAGTTGCAAGCGCAATAACTGCGCCAGCCACAATACCAATAGGGCCGGCAACCGTTGAACCTGCAAGCATTCCAATAGAAACCCCAAACGTAACTAACCCGGAAACGATAGCAAAGGAACCATTAACAATATAATCAATTTGCCTTTTTTCATTATTTTCACCAGAAATTTGGCTAAAATTATCGTAGGCATTATAAAGATCAAATCCAATAGAAAGAACATTAAGCCCAATTCCTACCTTTGTACTTATTTTACTCACATATTCGAGTGGATTATGGCGATATTTTAATAATCCTTTGGCTAACGTCATTTCAATCAATTCAGAAAGACCATTGTAAGCCATTTCAGACCACATAATAGTCAGATTATTAATGATCTCTTTTCGCTCTTTAAATGTTAATAGTGGATTATTTAATTGTTCAGCAAGCATAAACGTGGAGTTAATTGACTGCCACATACTATAAGTAATATTAGCGTAGCCAATTTTACTAATTATTTTCATGTGCCGAGGAATGCTTAATGATACTTTTCTTAAATTATCCCAATCTTGTGATTGATACTCTTTATGACCTAATTCATTAATTTTAAACAATCTTTCAGAAGCCGCTAGATAATCAATTCTATTCGTATCACTAGAAAGTAAATATTTAATTTTATCTTTTTTATTATTCAACAAATCACGAAATAAAGAAATGAGGGATTTATCTTTTTCATCCCCGGTAAGAGAAAGAAAATAATTATTAAGGTGATAAGGATCAAATAGGAGTTTCGATTCCCATTTATCCACCTTACTAAGATCAAGCGACGCTATACTTTTACCATCAACTTTCGCACCCACATTAACCAATAATGTTTTATCAATAGAGTATTTATTTATTTTCACTATTTCTTTATTAACAATTGGTAGATGATTAAGTTTTAAAAGATCTAATTGATTTAAATTATTAGCTTTATCTAGCGCTGTTGAAGGTGATAGTGAATCAGGTATTATTTTATGGTGGATCATGCTAATGATATTTTGAAGCGAATTAATTATTTTTTTATAATTATTAAAAATAGAAATTTTATCCAATAGCACTCGATATAAAACACCTTTTTTATTTACATCAAAAAATGAAGAAAGTAAATTTTTTGATAATAAACTTAGTTTTTTTATTAAACTGGGGTTATCATGAATTCCATGGATAAGATCTATCACTTGACTTGTTTTTTCAATAAGATTTAGATTGCTCTTTGCTAATTGAAAAGATGACAGCCATTTATCGGCAGGAATATCCCCCATTAAATATTGATTAAATTTTTTATTTATTAATGGATCGTATATTGATTGAGTTAAATTATTCTCAATATTATTTCTATCTGTAGTATTAAAAATGGAAAATAACTCATGTTTATATTTATTAAATACATTTTTTATTGACAAATCACCATTAATAATCTCATCACTTATATTCTTTAATATTTGTCTATGCTCTTCAACATTAATGGCATCTACCTTATTAATAATCGCACCTAATTGATAATGGTTAAGATTATAGCGGTTTGACTCAATATAATGAAAAGCATCTTTGACTGTCATTTTTTCTGAATAATCAGAAAAAACCTTACTAATTTCCATTTTATAACCAGATTTAAACGACTCATTATCTCTGTAATAGGGAGAAACTTTTGAAACTAACTGATATAATTTTTTAGTATATTTTTTATTCTCAATATAAGATTTTTCTTCCGTTGTACTGCCAACAAAATGATCAAATTCTAATTCAGGTATGATAACATCTGATACCGTATTCCCTATCAATAATGGTTTATCAATATACTGCCTCTCAATAATCGGCTTAACAACAATATAATCGCTTAAAAGAGAAACTTTATTATCAATAATCTGATAAATAGGCATATTTAATCGCTGGGCAATACCTTCAATAAAAAAATCACCTGATTGATAACTTAATAGTTTTTCTTTCTTTGCCAGAACAAGCGTTTTTTCATTAAAAAATTGATTTTCAATGATAATGCGTTGTAATAATTCAACGTTATTTTTTTGTTTAATTACATCTAGATGAAAAAGATTACTTTCTTCACTTCCTGCTGCGAGAACTCTTATTTTATTTTTTAAACAATAATCAAGGAAATGACTTATCTCTGGCTTGTCATTTAAATAAACATTTAAACTCTCACTTTTCACTCCATTATAAAAATAGATAACAATATCATCTTGATAACAAGCATCTATACTATCAATAATAATATTATCAATATTATTTCCAGTAAAAAAATGATTATCACTAAACAAAAATTTCAAGTTATCTTTATTATCATCAAATAATAAGTAACTACAATCCACCTCATTTTTATTTTGATTAAGTGATCGTTCTAAAAGAATAGCGGGATCACGTTCATTAATATAAAAAACACTGGGGTGGTATCCATAATTTTTTTCACGATAATTCTGAATAAAATAGCTTTCTAATTGATTAATCTCATGTACTAACATCCTATTGGTAAATTGATTATTTCTAAAAAGATCAACATAGAGTTCACTATAATGTCCAATCTCATTACCTTTATTTATGTCTATTTCATTCTCAATTAAATTCAATAACTTGTTAACATGTTTATCACTTCTATATTCAGAAAACTTCTTATAATTTTCTTTTAAATGTAATTTATTTTCACCTTTTATTAAAATTGTATTCGTTAATTCAGGTATATTAATCCCCTCCACTATCTCATTAACATATTGATAGCTATTGTGAAACTCTATAGTGTAATCATAACCCTCAACGCCAACGCTCCTTTTTTTATCTACTGGCAAATAGGGACTTTCAATAATTTGATTATAAATAAAATTACTGACACCATGAGTACCATCACTAATTTCATTTACCATTAACTGATAAAGTTTTGCAGCAACAAAACTATTTTTTTCAGCTAATTGTATAAGTCTTTCTTTCCCATAATTTAATCTATCATAAAATAGTTTACTCTCTAACTTCTCTTTTACTTTATTAAGAATATCAACAAGTGATGTGTTTTTATTATTATTATTAAATAACTTAATTTTATTGACTAGGGAGAAACCAGCTATTAACTTATCAAAATAGATATTTCCATTTAATTTATCTATTAAAGAAACGATTTCTTTTAATTCTTTTGATTTACTTCCTTTAACTAAATAACTATTTATTTCAATTAAATTTCTATAATAAACATCATTAAATTCAATATACCCACTTTTTTTCTTAATTTCTTGAAAATTATTGAATTCAGCCACTACAATACCAATACTATTATCATCATTCTGACTTAAAATAATCTTACTTGCCTGATTATTTTCAAGAATGTCATTAATATAATGCTTAACTAGATAAATGCCCTCATCAACATGTGAATTTTTTACAATAACTTCAATTAAAACGTTCTCTTTTTTAAGTTCGAGTATAAGATCTCGCTGTTCACTATAATGAACAACTCGCCCTGTAACATTTTCTTTAAAAGGTAATGAAAATCCTATTTTTTTTATCTGTTCTGCAATACCTTTATTAGTATTAATATCACTATCATCCCACACACTTTTATAATTTATTGAATTACTTTTTTTATATTCATCAAAAATAATATATTTTTTATTATCAATTTCATGTGAACCATAAAAATCCATTTTCTTCTCTAATACTTCGTTTATAGATGCAATACTGGAGTATTCTAATAATTCACTATTAGAATCAAATAAAGAAAATTTATAATTAACCTCAGAATACCTTTTATAAGAAATAGCAATAGCATGATTTTTGAAAGCAATAATAGCATAATAATTATCATAACTATTCATAATATTTTCTAAGTGTTTTTTAATATTAATTTTATTAAACTCTATTTTTTTAACATGCGATCTTTCTAATCCTTTATGCTCTAATATTTGGCTATATTTAAGTGGCGTTACTGAATCAAAAACAAAGTATTGTAATTTTTCACCTAACCTCTCCATTTGAAAGTGTTGAGAAAATATAATACTTTTAATTTCTTTAATTAGATTTAATATCTCATACTCTTGTATACTATTAAATAAAAAAGAATCCAGTTTATTTTCTATAAACTCTTTCTCATTCTGATAAGAGCTTATATTTTCTTTTAACCAGCTTAAATATTTATTTCCACCTTCTAAACCACTGTTTCTAACTTCAACTAAATAATTCAAACTCAATCCATAACACAATCCTGCTAAAGTATGAACATGACTAAAATCATAATTAGTTTCTGTTGAAGCAATAAGATTAACTCGACTCATTACTCTTTCTAGTGGTTTTAATAGATCTAAATACTGTGAAAAATTTTTTACTACATTACGTTTCATTTTAGTTATAAACCAACCAGTACCTACCTTATAAAGTAAATGTTCTCCACTCTCTGTTATCTGATCATATTTAGATTTTGCAACTGTAAATGCTTCCTCTATATCATCGACATAAATATGTAGTACCTTTTCTTTATTTTCTATTTTATCTCTGATAATAAAAATATTTTTATATGAATAACTTTCATTTAATTCAATAGAAGTGTATTCATTAACATTTATTTGTTTTCTTTTTTTAATATCATTAATTATTTCACTAAGAATATCTTTATTATTTACCTTCCAATTATCTGTATTATTAAAGTAGCTAAGATATTCTTTTTTATTATAAAAACGATAATATAAAAAATCACCATCACTTTTATCAATTATAATATTATGAATTTTATTTATTAGATCATTCTTATTATAAAAAAAACCAGCATATCCATCAAAGTTAATAAGTTTAAATTTATTATTTTCATTATCTATTTGTATAAATACCTTATTACCTTCAAACTCTAGATAGTAATCACCAGATGAATTATTCTGAATTAATAATTTCAATCTTTCTTTTTGTATTTTACTGGGTTCTCTACTTGCTAATTTAGCACTATTAAAAAACAAGGTCTCTATACTTGAATTAATTTCTTTCCTAATGAAATCAATACCTTTAGTAAAATCATTCTTATGATATAGCAAGAAATTATTATCTATTTTCTCTAAGAATTCATTTGCAGCATATTCATTTTTAGATATAAAGATAGAGATATAATTCTCAGTTAATATTCTTTTTACAGACGTTATCTTGAAAAAAAGCTCTGAATTATTTTCTTTTATATGATTTTCTATTTTTAATCCAATACTATTAATATTATCTTTGAACGTTATTTCTTTGAATCCATTCATATTTAATTTCCTTAGTTATAATTAATTCACTTACCGGAAATAAATATATAAATTGATTTTTATCTTTTTTAAATACTGATCTTCCTATTTTTAGATAAAAAAATAGCCCAACATTTTGTTGGGCTATTTTATTAAATATATAAAAGTAATTGTTATTTAGGTGCCCTTTCAAGTAAAAATGCACGTAACTGAGCAAAATCAGCAGGTAAGAAATGCGAAAGCAATTCTTTATCTGCACGCTCTGCGAGTTCTTTAGGTAATGCTAATTCGCCACCTAGAATACGTTCAACACTTTCTTTAAATTTCGCAGGATGAGCGGTTCCTAAGAATAAACCATATTCACCCTCTTGAAGTTCATCGCGTAGTAAACGATATGCAATTGCAGCATGAGGCTCTGAAATATAGCCTTTTTTCGCGAGTTCACGTACTGTTTCTTCTGTTGTTTCGTCACTCACTGAACCATGAGCAAGATCAGAAAGATCCCAACCTTTACGACGATACAATTCTTCAATACGTGGCCAGTTATTGGGTTGGCTAACATCCATTGCATTCGACAGTGTTGCGACAGTGCGATGTGGTTCCCATTTACCGTTCTCTAAATAACGAGGAACGGTATCATTCGCATTAGTTGCAGCAATAAAACGTTTTACGGGTAATCCCATGGATTTTGCCAGTAAACCCGCTGTTAAATCACCAAAGTTGCCACTGGGTACTGAAATCACTAGTTGCTCATGTTTTTCAGCAGGGATTTGTGCAACTGCTTCAAAATAATAACAAATTTGGGCAAGCAATCGGCTGATATTAATGGAGTTCGCTGAGTTCAAATACATTGTTTTCTTTAAGAACTCATCATCAAAAGCTTGTTTCACTAATGATTGGCAAGCATCAAAGTCATCTTTAATTGCAACAGTGTGAATGTTTTCACCTAATGTACAGAACAGTTTTTCCTGTAATGGGCTAATTTTGCCTTCAGGATAAAGAATAACAACTTGTACATTTTCTAATTTGTAGAAAGCATGAGCAACAGCAGCGCCAGTATCACCGGATGTTGCTGTTAAAATAGTAACTGGTTGGTTGCCAGCAACTTCTGATAACATCTGCGCCATAAAGCGACCGCCAAAGTCTTTAAATGCTAGTGTCGGGCCGTGGAAAAGCTCTAAACAACTCACATCATCTTCAACTTGAGTTACTGGTGCAGGAAAGGCAAATGCGGTGCTAATGCGTTTTGCTAATACATCAGCAGGAATTTCATTACCAATAAAGGCCGTCAAAATACGGCTACTGCGTGTTGCAAAATCAAGTGCTAGCAATTCATCAATTTCAGCTTTAGAAAACGAAGGTAAGTCTTGTGGAAAAAAGAGCCCTTGTTGTTTACCCAAACCTTGTTTTACTGCTTGAGCAAAACTGACTTGCTCTTGATTATCTTTCAAATTATATAATTTCATGACTTACCCTATCTGTCTTGCGCCACGCGTATCTATACGGCAGATATGTACAAAGCCTTCACTGTTTTGTACGTAGTTTTGTTTCAGCCATTCGGCCATCTCTTGTGCGATTTCTAATGAATCACTAATCGTAAAAATAGTAGGTCCTGAGCCTGAAATACCACAAGCTAATGCACCTTTCTTCTGCGAAGCCTCTCTGGCTTTTTCAAAACCTGGAAGGAGTTGGGTGCGATAAGGCTCAGCAATCACATCTTGCATCAAATTAGCGGCTAATCCTGGTTGCTGAGTATGGCAAGCATGAATAAAACCAGATAAATAACGACCGTGGTTAATGATGTCTGCTTTAGCGTATTGTTTTGGTAAAATCGCTCTTGCTTCTGCTGTAGAAACTTTAATTCCTGGATATGCCATAACCCAATACCAATCATCAAAGGTTGGTACAGACTGGCAAATAATGCCATTTTGTTCCAAAATCAGTTGCAACCCACCTAAGTAGCAAGGCGCAACATTATCATAGTGCACACTACCTGAAATACGTCCTTCAAGCTCACCCATCATCAGCAGTAATTGTCTTTCACCAAAAGGTTTTTGGGCAAATTCATTAAGCGCAACCAATGCCGCAACAACAGAACAAGCACTTGATCCTAAACCAGAACCAATCGGCATATTTTTCTCAAGTGTCATTGCAATAGAAAGTTCTTTGCCTAATTTTTCACAAAATAACTGCCAACATTGATACACAATATTTTGCTTAGGATCTGAAGGTAATTTGCTAACAAAGTGCCCTTTACTTTCAAGTGTAAATGCCGAAGCCGCTTCAACAGTGACACAATCACCCAGTAATTGCCCATCAATAGGTGAAACTGCCGCGCCGAGGACATCGAATCCAACACTCACGTTGCCTATTGATGCCGGTGCATAAACTTTAACCACGCTTAAACTCCCAATTTCCATGATAAGGTACGTAATACATCTGCAAACACCCCAGCAGCAGTAACATCATTACCAGCACCATATCCACGTAATACCAATGGAATAGGTTGATAGTAGCGAGTGTAAAAGGCTAAAGCATTTTCACCATTTTTCACTTTAAACAGAGGATCATTTGCATCAACTGCCATTATCTTAACTTGGCATTTGCCTTCATTGATGATGCCAACATAGCGTAATACCTTACCTGCTTTTTGTGCTTCTTCGACTTTAGCATCAAATTCAACATCAACTTGAGGTAAACGGTTTAAAAAGCTTGCTACATCACCTGAGCTATCAAATGAAACCGGCAGTACAGGCTCTACATCAATATCACTGAGTTCTAATTTATAACCCGCTTCACGCGCTAAAATAAGCAGCTTACGGGCAACATCCATACCGGAAAGATCATCACGAGGATCAGGCTCTGTAAAACCTTTATCTTTTGCTGAAAGAGTCGCTTCAGATAAACTTTTACCTTCATCTAATTGACCAAAAATGTAAGATAATGACCCTGAAAGAATACCATTAAATTGAACTAACTCATCGCCTGCATTTAGTAAGTTTTGTAGGTTTTCAATAACCGGTAAACCCGCACCTACGTTAGTGTCATACAAGAACTTACGGCGTGAAGCTTCCGCGGCTTGTCGAATTTGATAGTAATAATCCATCGACAGCGTATTCGCTTTTTTGTTTGGTGTAACCACGTTAAAGCCATTTTGTAAGAAATTTGCGTATTGTTGCGCAATTTCTTCGTTTGATGTGCAATCAACGATCACTGGATTTAAGAAGTGGTACTCTTTTTCTAAACGAATAAGCTGACTAAAACTAAAAGGCTCTTTGGCTTCTTTTAAGGCATGTTGCCAATTATCTAAATCAATACCTTGCATATCTGTCAACATGGCTCTTGAATTAGCAATACCACATACACGAAGATCGATATGCTTATTTTTCAACCATGCTTGTTGGCGATGGATTTGTTCGATTAATGCGCTACCAACACCACCAACACCCACGATAAAGACTTCAACAATTTGATTGGTGTTGAAAAGCATTTGATGACATAAACGCACAGCATTAGTTGCTGAGTCATTAGCAATAACCGCTGAAATTGAACGTTCTGAAGAACCTTGAGCAATAGCAACGATATTAATATTGCCACGCGTTAACGCAGAGAAAAATCGCGCTGAGATCCCTTTTAAAGTGCGCATACCATCACCGACAACGGAGATGATAGCGACATTTTCCATGATATCTAACGGATCAAGTACGCCATCTTTTAATTCTAAATAAAATTCATCTGATAATGCTTTTTGCGCTCTAATAAGTTCTTTTTGTGGTACACAAAAGCTGATGCTGTATTCAGAAGAAGATTGTGTGATCAGAACGACAGAAATACCTGCTCTCGACATAACAGAGAACACACGAGCTGCCATCCCCACCATACCTTTCATACCAGGGCCTGACACATTGATCATCGCCATGTTATTAAGGTTGGTGATCCCTTTAACGGGAGTACTATCGTCTTTTTGACCATCACCAATTAATGTACCCGGCGCATCTGGATTGCCTGTGTTTTTTATTAAGCAAGGAATTTGGAATTGGGCGATTGGTGCAATAGTGCGAGGATGAAGTACTTTTGCACCGAAATAAGAGAGTTCCATCGCTTCTTGATAAGACATGCCTTTTAACAGACGTGCATCAGGAACTAAACGAGGATCGCAAGTATAAACACCGTCAACATCAGTCCAAATTTCACAACACTCCGCACGTAAGCAAGCCGCTAACACAGCAGCAGAGTAGTCTGAACCATTACGACCTAATACCACCAGTTCATTCTTTTCATTACCCGCAGTAAAACCTGCCATTAAAATCATATCGTCTTTTGCGATATTGAGTTCTAAGATACGGCGAGTAGACTCAGGAATATCAACTGTCGATTCTAAATAATGACCTTGTGCGAGTAAATTTTTGACAGGATCGATCACAGTGACATTATAGCCACGCGCCCGTAAGACCGATTCCATAATAGCAATAGAGAGCTTTTCACCACGGCAAATCATTGCCGCATTGATGCTATCAGGGCATTGTCCTAATAAAGAGATCCCATGAAGAATATGTTTGATCTCTGCAAACTCACGTTCAACTTTATCTTTTAAGCGCTCATAATCAAAACCAGGTTGTTTTTCTCTTAAACCTTGTAATAAGTTGGCAAAAATTTGCTCGGCTTCTCGTACTTGAGTGAGAGGATCTTCGCCTTCTGCCGTTTTTTCAATCATTGCAACCAAGTAGTTAGTTATCTTGGCTGGTGCTGATAATACAAGAGCGACTTGTCCCTGTTCTCTTTTTTTCTCAGCGATATCAGCAACATTCAGCACACGCTCTGCGTTGGCAACTGAAGTTCCTCCAAATTTTAACACTCGCATACAGCTCTCCTGATTTTTTACCCAAAAAAAAACCCGCATTTCTCAATGCGGGCTTTTTCGATTTTCGTTTTTTATATGCGACAGCCCGCCCCGCAATATAAAATTCCGGTGGTGGTGGTAATAATTGTCATTTTAGCTGGGCTGTAAATACGCATAACTATCCTGTCTGTCTCAAAATTAGTTTGACTATATACTGGTTAAAGCAAAGCGAGAGAGATGTCAAATTTTTTCTTTTCTTTCACCAAAAAACAAACTCAACTTAAATAAAATTTATTCGTTCCTTACCCCTATTGTAGTATAAATATTGCTATCACAAAGGGATAAACAAAGAAAATAAAGCTACTATTTTAGGGTTATTTGGGGATTTGTACTTTTATGAGGAATAAGGTATTTTATGCTAGTTTAAATTGTGTAACAAAACTGGAAAAAAAATAAACCCCCACTATATTTAACATATATTTTTCTTTTACATTACATAAATCAAATTATATAGTTAACTATTGAAATCAAGGTTAAGCTGTTATCTTGATTTTGATATGTGTCAACAAAAGTTAGCTTTTTAGATGGTATTTAATACAACTGGTGTTATATTGCTGTTAATAGACTATGGGCGTTTTGCATTCTGATTTTAGCGTCCATTATCGATTAAAATTGCAATTTTTGTAATAACGTGATGGTTATTTATCGAATTTCAATCTGGGTCTAATTTTTACGTGCTAATAACAAAAATGAATAACCACACAAGCGCACACACAGAAGTTAAACACAGATTTCCTTTTTCTATTTTTGGTAATTTTAGGTAGCAAATATGCAAACCCCGCACATTCTGATTGTTGAAGATGAAGTTGTTACTCGTAATACCCTGAAAAGCATATTCGAAGCTGAAGGGTATATCGTACACGAAGCCACAGATGGCAACGAAATGCACAATGTTCTATCTGATCATGATATTAATCTGGTCATTATGGACATTAACCTTCCTGGTAAAAACGGGCTGTTACTTGCTCGTGAATTACGTGAACAGGCAAGTGTTGCATTAATGTTCCTAACAGGTCGTGATAATGAAGTTGATAAAATCTTAGGCCTAGAGATTGGTGCCGATGATTACATTACTAAACCATTTAACCCTCGTGAATTAACGATTCGTGCACGTAACTTACTGTCACGTACCATGAATTTAGTTAATGGCACAGAAGAACGTCGTTTAGTTGAAAGCTATAAATTCAATGGTTGGGAGCTTGATATTAACAGTCGCTCACTAATCAGCCCTGCTGGTGAACAATACAAATTACCACGCAGTGAATTTCGTGCGATGCTACATTTCTGCGAGAACCCAGGAAAAATCCAAACTCGTGCAGAATTACTGAAGAAAATGACAGGCCGTGAACTGAAACCTCATGATCGTACTGTTGACGTAACCATCCGTCGTATTCGTAAGCATTTTGAGTCAACACCAGATACACCAGAAATCATTGCAACAATTCATGGTGAAGGTTATCGCTTTTGTGGTGATTTAGACGAGTGATTTTGATTCTATCTCAAACACTTTCTTAACAAAAAACCCCGAATTACCATTCGGGGTTTTCTTTATCTAAAGAAGGTTTAATAAAATCACAAAAGGTGAAAATTGATCTCGGCGACTATTTTTAAAAAAAAGATAACTTCTTTCTAAAAAAATATTTAAACCCTATTCGTATTAATTTTATTAACCATTAATTTCTCTAGCAAATAAAAATCACTCTTTCCACGGCATAATAGGTACTGCACTAATCGCATTTTTTGGCGAACCATCAATGACTTTATCTGAATAAGTCAGGTAAACCAAAGCATGACGCTGTTTATCGTAAAAACGTACAACTTGAAGCTTTTTAAATACTAGTGATGTTCTTTTCTGGAAAACAACATCGCCATTATTTTTCCCTTTAATAACCTTTTCGCTAAGTTCAATAGGCCCTACTTGCTGGCAAGAGATAGCCGCATCAGCAGTATCTTCAGCAAGACCTAAGCTCCCTGAAATGCCCCCAGTTTTTGCTCGGCTCAAATAACACGTGACATTTTTAACTTCAGGATCATCAAATGCTTCAATCACAATTTTATGATTAGCACCAAAAAACTTGAATACCGTATCCACATAACCAATTTCTTCTGCTTTTGCCATCAAAGAAAAAGGGAGTAAGATAGATACTGCTAGCATCTTTTTGAAATTTAACATATTTACCTTGTTCCATTGAAAAGATGAGAAAATAATTCTGCCTAGAATAAAACAATCCATTACTTACTGATAGAAGAATTTGTGTACATTAGTCGATGAAAAAGACTATATTTTACGATTGCCTAACAATATAACTTGTTATAGATGTTCAGGCTCTTTACCATCTACTGCAATAAATAAACGAATATGACTAAGGGAGATGTATGGATCAAACCAACATCATACGTGATTTGCTCGCTTGGCTTGATAGTAACCTAGATAAGCCATTATCCCTCGATAATGTCGCAACCAAAGCGGGTTACTCCAAGTGGCATCTACAACGCATGTTTAAAGAAGTTACAGGACAAGCGATTGGTTCTTATATTCGTTCAAGGCGTCTATCTCGCGCAGCGGTGGCATTACGTTTAACGAGCCGCCCTATTTTAGACATTGCTTTGCAATATCGTTTTGATTCTCAGCAGACTTTTACCCGCGCTTTTAAAAAGCAATTTGATAGAACACCCGCGCTTTATCGTCGTACTGATGAATGGTGTGCGGTAGGTATTTGTCCACCAATTACCTTAGATCCTCAGCATTTACCTAAATGGGAATTTGTAACGCTATCTGAGAAAAAATTAATTGGTATTGAGCAAACTTGTAGCCACACTCTTGAGCAATGGGCTGATGCCTGCTCTAACATGCGCCAAACTTTTTGGCGCTACTACATGAGTAAGATAAACGCTGTCCCTCATCAAGTTTATGGGCTTCACCATACACAACATAGTGATGAGCATGAAGACGAACAACGCGTACTTTACACAACCGCCGTTGAGCCGGACTATGCAACGTTTATCGATGATGATGCAGCAAATGAAGTCTCTCTTGCTGGCGGCGATTACATTCGCTTTGATTTTGAAGGTGAGGCAAAACGAGGTGCAATGCAGGAATTTTTATTCCTAATTTATGGTGTCTGCTTACCTAATATGGGATTAACGCGCCGTAAAGGCTATGACGTTGAAAAATACTATCTTAAAAATGTGCGTTACAGCAATGAGATGGTGACTGAGCCACAAGATCATATCGAACGTTTTGAATATTATATTCCAATTAAACGCGAAGATGTAACTGCATAAGAAAAAGCTCTCTTTGTGATATAAAAAAGAGAGCTTTTATTTTTTAGCGCTGAACTTCATCTAGTGCAGCATCAGTTAGATGACTCACATCACCCGCCGTTTCAATCACCCAACCATTAGCAAGCCAAGGGCTATTTTGATAATCAACGCGTGAAATCGAGCAATTACGCAGCCTTAAACGGCGTTCTGCATATGCAGGTAATCCCAACACTGTGCTCAATAAGCATCCTAAAGCAATACCATGACTGACTAAAAGTGGACGGCTATTTTCGGGTAAATCAAGGCATTGATTTAGCGCAGCCTGCATACGACTTGCTAATTCTGCCATTGATTCTCCTTGGGGAATTCGTCCATCAGGTGTACCATCAATCAAACTCTTGCGCCAAGCCTCTTCTTGTGTCTTTAATGTTGCGATCTCTCGCTGTTCAAGAACGCCCATATTGAGTTCACGTAAACGTGGGTCAGTTATCACTTCACAGCCACAAGCTTGTGCAATGATTTCTGCCGTTTGACGAGTACGGCCAAGATCGCTTGAGATAATGTGGGTAATGCCTGCTGATTTTACTTTTTCAGCCACTTGCTGTGCTTGACGCACACCATTCGCTGTTAGTGGGCTATCAGATTGCCCTTGAATACGTCTCGCCACGTTCCATTCAGTTTCACCGTGGCGAACAAGATAGACCTGTAACATACATTTTTTCCGTTATACTGCTCTAATTTTTCAAAGGATGATTAATTCATTATGTATCATGTCATTGCAGCCACTACGAATCCAGCAAAAATCAACGCGATAAAACTCGCTTTTGAGCAAGTATTCGGTAAAGATACCTTTGATATTGAAGATATTAATGTCGATAGCCGTGTTCCACAGCAACCTATCGGAAATACAGAAACGAGAACTGGCGCACGTCAACGTGTGATGGCGGCTCGTCAAGTTCGCCCTGAAGCTGATTTTTGGGTGGGTGTCGAAGCCGGTATTGAAGATGATATGACCTTTGCTTGGATTGTTGTCGAACATGGTCAAATTCGTGGAGAATCACGCTCAGCAAGCCTTATGCTACCAGAGCAGATCTTAAAAGGGATCCGTGAAGGCCGTGAGCTTGGTGATGAAATGGCTTTCTTAACAAAGATTGATAACATTAAACAGCGCGGCGGCGCGATTGGTTATTTTACTGATGGCCTACTCAGTCGCACTTCTGTATATCAACAAGCATTAGTGCTGGCATTAGTACCTGTCACTCATGACATCTATAAAGAACTCAATCAAAAAGAAGATTAATAATTAATCTGATATGTTTTTTTAGATAATTAAGAAACAAAAAAAGCCATTTAATCAAATAATTAAATGGCTTTTTATTATTCTAGTTTAGAAAGTCACAACGCAACTATTTTTTCGTCATTAGCTCTTTTTCAAGCCATAATTTCACATCATGTGGCGCTGTTTTTAAACTATTAGAGCCTCTAGTGATGGTGGCAATACCAACGCCTAACTCTTCTTTTAACTCACGCTGACTTAAATCTCCTCGCATTAACTCTTGCACAATGCGAACTCGTGTTGCCAAAGCACTACGTTCATCAGGCGTCATTAAAAGTTGTAAAATGGGAAATTGCACATCTTGCTCAAAAGCATGTTGTAATAACTCAACAAATCTTAGCCAGTGCTCATTCTCTTCGGGTGATAATGCAGGATCTTGCATCGTGGGAACCTCTTTTTGCCACACTCATTAACTAGTACGCAATATAACATACTTTGCTAATGAACAAAGAGGCTCCAACGGTAAATCCGCGTTATTATCTCTTAATACCGACTATTCCACTCATTTTCAGTCAGTACTGGCTGCTGTTCACCCGCAAAATAGCTATAGAAAACAGCAAAAGAGAGTACATTTTTGACATAACCTCGTGTTTCAGCGAAAGGAATACTTTCAACAAAGGCTATCGCATCTAATTGACCATTCGCATCAGATAACCAACGATCAACACGTGCAGGCCCTGCATTATATGCGGCACTTGCTAAAATACGGTTTTGATTAAAACGTTGATAGACAGAATCAAGATAGGCCGTACCAATCTCAATATTTTTCACAGGATTAGTTAACTGTGCACTACTTACATACCCCGTAATACCCGCTTGTTTTACTGTAAACTCTGCTGTTTTTGGCATTACCTGCATTAAACCTGTTGCACCCGCTGAAGAGCGAGCTTGAGGGTTCCACGCGCTTTCTTGACGAGCAATCGCCATCGCATAATTTCGATCTATCAATTTATCTTTCGTGTACTGTTCAAACTCATTTTGCCAAGCAAGAGGAAAGCGTTCTTCTAGGTGATCCCACATTTTCCCTGTGATCGTGGCTTGCACCGCCAAATCAGCCCATTTTTGCTCATACGCATAACGCGCTAATTCAGACTGTATTTGCGCTGGCTGTGAAGCAACATAGTTTGCCCACTCTGATCGTGCTAAGTTATCCATCTGCCAATACATTAATTCACGAACACGCTGTATTTCTGGCTGATTAGGGATGCTTGATGAAACACTAGGGGCTTTATCTATCACCATCACATAAGGCTTACCTAATTTGGCTGCTGCAACCATTGGATAAAAACCACGATTTTGTGTTAGCGCATCTAAAATAGCTTGCGCTTCACTGTTTTTACCTTGTGATTGCAACACCATTGCTCGCCAATAACGCCACTCTTCCTTATTTTTACTTTCAGGAGAGAGTCTTTCCAACCACAATGCCAATTCAGCGGGTTGGTTTTGGCTTAATGCTAAGCGTACGCGACGCTCACGCAATGTATCCGATGCCGTATCTTGAATAACGCTATCACGCCATTTTACCTGCTCTGGTGTCGCATAAGGCATATATTGCCAAGCCACAGTATCACGCATTAACTGGCGTTCACTCGCCGTCATTTTTTGTGCATGTGCGATATTATCAATCTGTGCTCGAGCTGCATCGGCGTCTTTTCTGGCCCAACGTGAAAATGCAGATTGTATGATGGAGCGTGTAAAATCTGTTGGTGAAAGCGCGCTCGCATAACGTCCAACTAAGTTTGGATAGTCTTGTAATTCAACCAAGGCATCGCTAATAGTTTGATAATTTTGAGGAAGGCGTCGAGCCAAGTAAGCAGCAAGCGCTGTATTACCATTTTTAATGGCTAAATTAATTCGCTCTAACACTAACTCTGGTGTTAATTGATTCGCCTTTTGCCATTCATCAAAAAGAGGATCACAACTTGATGGCATTGAGGTGCCATTTAGCCATGCTTCTTTAGCACCGATCCATGCTGTTTGAATATCACCTGTTGCCCATTTTGCATAATAGTAATTACATCTTGCTGCTTTAGGATTTGGCGGATTTGGACTAAAAGTCAGTAAATTTTGCCACTCTTGACGTTTTGCTAATTCATTCACAAATAATGAAGGCAGTGCTTTTGCTGGCGGTAATGTAGGATATTTGGCCACAAATTCAGTGACCACAGCAGGCGCAATTACATCAAGATTGTCCGTAATTTGACGGTATTCCAAATAGGGATAAAGCGGGTAGCTTTGCAATGTTGGGAGTAATTTTTCTACTTCATCTGTTTTTTTAAGATCCCATGCGGCTTTAATTTCTTGATAACGAACACGTTGTTCACTTAATGAATCGGCTTGTGTCCATGTAGAAAAACACAATGCTCCTATTGCGACTGCTAATGACCATGTTTGCTTCACCACGTAATATCTCCCACTTCAAATAGAACCACCAAAGACTGAATACATTAGCTAATATGATAATCATTAACAATGTAAGTTCCCCTCTTTAAGAGAAATATTCATTACTTTCAGAGGAAGCACGAAAGGTAGATAAAAACCTCTCTTTTGACTAAGGTTTTCTTTTATAAATCGGGTATACTGGCGACTTTCATCATTTTCGGGTCTTTGGCAAATACTGACATTGACTTTGCTATTGTTCATTTTGGTGTCATAAACACGCGGCTTAATCACAAAAAATTTGTTTTTAGCGCAAAAAGTGGCACCTCAGATAAAATCGCTTTTATAATCAAAGGGTAATTATAGTGGCTCAATACGTTTATAGTATGTTGCGTGTCGGGAAAATTGTCCCACCTAAGCGACATATCCTTAAAAACATTTCACTCAGCTTCTTCCCGGGCGCGAAAATTGGTGTGCTTGGTCTTAATGGTGCCGGTAAATCAACATTACTACGCATCATGGCAGGCATTGATACTGATATCGAAGGTGAAGCACGTCCACAACCGGGTATTAAAATTGGTTACTTACCACAAGAACCAAAATTAAACCCTGAACATACCGTACGTGAAGCCGTTGAAGAAGCCGTTAGCGAACTGAAAAACGCATTAAACCGCCTTGATGAAGTCTATGCGGCTTATGCCGATCCTGATGCTGATTTCGATAAATTAGCAAAAGAACAAGGTCAGTTAGAGGCGATTATTCAATCTCATGATGGTCATAACCTTGAAAATCAATTAGAGCGTGCAGCAGAAGCACTGCGTTTACCTGAATGGGACGCTAAAATTGAGAAACTTTCAGGGGGTGAACGCCGCCGTGTTGCTATCTGTCGTCTTCTGTTAGAAAAACCAGATATGCTGTTATTAGATGAACCTACTAACCACTTAGACGCAGAATCTGTAGCTTGGTTAGAACGCTTCTTACATGATTATGAAGGCACTGTTGTGGCGATCACGCACGACCGTTACTTCCTAGATAACGTTGCGGGTTGGATCTTAGAACTTGACCGTGGTGAAGGTATTCCATGGGAAGGTAACTACTCTTCATGGTTAGAGCAAAAAGACGCACGTCTTGAGCAAGAAGCGGCAACTGAAGCAGCTCGCCATAAATCTATTCAGAAAGAACTTGAGTGGATCCGCCAAAATCCTAAAGGTCGTCAAGCAAAAGGCAAGGCTCGCCTTGCTCGCTTTGAAGAACTTAATAGCGTTGATTATCAAAAACGTAATGAAACCAGTGAACTCTTTATTCCACCTGGACCACGTTTAGGGGATAAAGTGTTAGAAATTAATAATCTAACAAAATCTTATGGTGATCGCGTTCTAATTGATGATTTAAGCTTCTCTATTCCTAAGGGGGCAATTGTCGGTATTATCGGTCCTAACGGTGCAGGTAAATCAACACTATTTCGTATGATCTCGGGCCAAGAGCAACCAGACTCAGGTACCTTAGTGTTAGGTGATACTGTTAAGTTAGCATCGGTTGATCAGTTCCGCGATAGTATGGACGACAGTAAAACTGTTTGGGAAGAAGTTTCAGGTGGCCAAGACATTATGCGTATTGGTAACTTTGAAATTCCAAGCCGAGCGTATGTCGGTCGCTTTAACTTTAAAGGCGTTGACCAAGGTAAACGTGTTGGCGAACTTTCTGGTGGTGAGCGTGGTCGTTTGCATCTTGCTAAACTGCTACAAGTTGGCGGTAACATGTTACTGCTCGATGAACCAACTAACGACCTTGACGTTGAAACTTTACGTGCATTAGAAAATGCCCTGCTAGAGTTCCCAGGTTGCGCCATGGTTATTTCCCATGACCGTTGGTTCCTTGACCGTATTGCCACACATATCATCGATTACCAAGATGAAGGTAAAGTGGAATTCTTCGAAGGTAACTTTACCGAGTATGAAGAATACAAAAAGCGGACATTAGGTAACGATGCTATTCAGCCTCGTCGCATGAAATACAAGCGCATGAGTAAATAATCGAATTTACTTACTGTATTCGATAATAAAAAAAAGCAGAGATTATTCTCTGCTTTTTTTATTTAATTAGTTTGGTATTTAATAAATATATTTAAAGTTTAAAAAATAAAAAACAGAACATTATTAATTTAAAATATCCCAAAAACTCAGCCACAAAACCTACATTTATTAATGGATTATTTTATGATAATGATTAACTATTTTGAATTTAGTCAATTCTGTACAGATAAGTTATTAGGAAATATTATTTTAAATGGAATAAATGAAGTTATCACTCCACTATTTAAAGATAACGTTGATAATGAAAAATCATATCCAGTATTTATAACAAAATCATTTGTTGGTAGAAAAGAATATCGATGGGAATTAAAAAAATAAGAAATAGAATATATTAATAATAAATTAATTATTAATATTTGGTTATTTCCTAAAGATAACTCAGGTGATACTTATTTACCTCAAACATTAAAAAATAAAAATCATAAAAGTGCTAAATCAATATTATATCTTGGTAAAATTATTATTGTTGAATTTGGACATATTTCTCCTTGTGTAACCTTAAATGAAGGCATAAAAACGAACAAACGTTATCCTGATAGTATTCAACAAGGGGAGATGCATAAAAGAAGACCTGCGATTGTTATTAAAGCTGATGATAGAGGTGTTAAGGTTATTCCACTTACATCAAAAAAACCTCACGATTTAGCGGTTAATACCTCTATTTTTAAATTATCAGATTAATCAATAAAAAACATTGGTGATCTTGCTAAAAAAGAAACTTATGCTTTATGTGATATGATCCAAACTGTTTGTATTACTCGTATACTCCCGCCTTTATTTAAATTAAATAGCCGTAAAAAATATTATCGCCACCAAGATTATCGTGCTTCAATTTGTAAACATGATCGCAGACAACTAGATAAAGCATTACTATCATCAATATCAAGAAGTAAAATATATTTGGAACTAGAAGAGTTAAGAGAGAAAAATAATTCATTAAAAATAGAATTAGATAAGGCAAAAAGAAATTTAATTATATTAAAAGAGATGTATATGTATACTAACGACAGTAAATCTTTATATATTGATGAAGTTGATAATGAAATTTTATTATATGAAAATTCTATTAAATAATTATATTGCAGTTATATTTTCACTATGATACTCTTTTTTCTGTTGGTGGGGATAAAAGAGCCGGCAATCTTCTCCGCGACGCTGAAAAATTGCGATGCCGACGAACACAAATACTAAAAAACCACCTCCCGGTGGTTTTTTAGTTTCTGTTTCTTTAAATTATTTATTTTTAATGATTATTTTTTATATAATAAATATATAATTTAACTCTCTTGCTTATAATCAAAACTTAAAGGTGCTGTAAACGAAATATTCCCATTAACTAAGCGGTAACTTTCAGGCGCAGGAAGCGGTGAAGCACGTTTAATTGTATTTAATGCTTCTCTGTCAAGAATACGATTACCTGATGATGTTTCCACTTTCGCATCTAATACTTCACCTTTAGCATTTAACACAATAGAAACTTGTGTCACGCCTGTCGCTTTAAAACGTATTGCTGTACGTGGATAACGTTTATACATTTCAAGATGACTATGTACTAAACTTTCCCAGCCCATTTGTCCACTCACTGAAGAGGAAGATAAACTATTAAATTGAGCACTGCTGCTTGTATTAGAGCCAGAAATAGGTGCGCTTGTTATATCTGATGGTGCTTCTGAAACAGGAAGATCATCAGGTACTTTTACCGCAACAGGCTTAGGTTTTACAACCGGTTTTACTTTCGGTTTTTCTGGTATACGCTCATAAGTGCCTTGTTCTACTACAGGCATTTTAGGTAAATCTAACACTTCTTTGATAGGTTCAGGCTCTGTCTCTGCAGGTTCAGGAACAGACATCACTTTCTCAGGTCCAACGGGTACTTCTTTTGTCTCTGCCTGTGCTAATTGATAAACACCAAGGCTTATTGTCATTGCAGGTGGCAAAACACCATGGCGTTCATCTTTAGATGTTATCCAGCCAATAGCGACAACGGCTAACGTTGCATGAAATAAAATACTGGCGGTTAATCCACCAATAGAAAATGACCTACGGCGTGAAAAAGTCGCCGACATACTACTCATAATTCTTGCCTCTGATTTTCATTCTTGTGAATTATAGGCATAATATAAACACAAATGATATTGCTTATTATTAATAATACAATAAAAAATTAGCTTGATAATTATCATAACTTGTTCGCATGAGAAGCAGTAAGAGCTTATTATTTCACTCTTTTTTAGACACCAGAGATTATGGCTAGCGATAAATCATTGGCACAAAAAATTAGTTGTGCCTATCAATCAACCTATGGACAACTTGTGCGTTTTTTCCACAAACGTACGGGGAATTACCATGATGCAGATGATTTGTCTCAAGATGTGTTTACACTATGGCTAAACAGAAAAGAACAAACACCTGTGCAAGAACAGCGTGCTTTTCTGTTTAAAATAGCGAACCACGTTTTGATTGACCATTGGAGAAAAAATCAAAAGCAAAAAGATATCTATCAGGATGATTGTGAACTAGATGACGCCGCTCAAAGTTATACCACGGAGCTTGATCCGGGATATGTCCTAGAGCATCAACAGCGCTTAGATCTACTTAGCGAAGCAATTGAAACATTACCTCCACGCCGTCGAGAAGCATTTGTTCTTTATCGTTTTGATGGACTATCACAAAGCGAAATTGCAGAGCAAATGGAAATCTCAATCAGCATGGTGGAAAAACATATTGCGGCTGCCCTATTACATTGCAAAAGATATGTCGATGCAGGACAGGAGAAATGCACGAATGATGAGTAAGCCGGAAAAAAACATACCGGAAACGAGACCTCACACAGATGAGGATGCAGACTCCCTTTTTTTGGAGACTGATGATGAATTACTCAACGCTTCGACTGATGAGCAAGCGGCCCTTTGGTTCACCCGACAACACAGCCAAAGGATGACCCCTAAACAACGCCAAGCATTTAAAGTGTGGATAGAAAATGATGTAAACCGGCAAGCGTATCAGGATATTGCAGGGCTCTGGCGTCAATGTGATGCATTACCACGACCAACAATAGCCGCCGTTGAAAAGAAAAAGCGCTCACCTTGGCGACCAATGATCCACACCACAGCGACGCTTTGTTTACTCACTGTTTTATATCTTCCTTATAGTCATTTACCTGCATTACTGATGGATAATATGACGCTTGCAACCAGCGACTTACCGAAAGAAATGACCTTAGCTGATGGCTCTAAAGTCTATTTAGACAGAAACACACAGGTAAGAGTGGCTTATGTGCAAGAAGAAAGACGATTATGGCTAGATAAAGGACAAGCGTATTTCAAGGTAAAATCAAATCCGTATCGCCCTTTTTATGTTCATGCTGATACCCGATTAATTAAAGTTGTCGGCACTGAGTTTGAAGTTAATCGCTACGATAACAATCAAATTAACGTTGCTGTCCATGAAGGGATCGTCGAAGTAAAAGCAACACCAAAATCTTCTCCCGCCTATTTGTATGCGGGCTCTCAGGCCACCAGCACATTAACGAGTGACAGTTTTGTTATCTCTTCGGTTAATATTGACTCCGTGGGAAGTTGGCGTTTTGGTCAACTGCATTTCTTTGAGCGCCCATTGGATGAAGTGATAACCAAACTCAAACCTTATCTTAATATCAATATTCAAATTTCCTCCCCCGAAATTGCCAAAATGAAAGTCTCAGGAGTCGCTAACATAAATGATGCCAAAGACTTTATTACCGCAATTCCACTTATATTGCCGGTTAATGTTGTTTTTACCGATAAAAATAATGCGTTAATTATCAACAAGTAAAAATAAATATGAAAAATATTCTTTTTTACAGGTGAGGATAATTCTCATTTCACCCTCTTCCTTAGTAACAACAATTATTAAGTTAGTGAATGGGATTGGTGAAATGAGAATGAATAACAAAAAAGGGGCCCTTAAGAGGTCTTTGCTAGCATTACTAATAAGTACCACTATTGCCGCACCTTGTGCTTATGCATCTACAGTTTCAGTGGCTTTACCAGAACAGTCTTTAGCTGATTCATTAAGTGCCATTGCAAAACAAGGGCAAGTACAAATTTTATTTGATGCAAATTCGGTTAAAAACCTACGTGCTCCAGCACTTTCAGGTCAATATGAAACCCAAACAGCATTACAAAAAGTCTTAATTGGTAGCGGATTAGAAATTATTCCACAAGGCAGTGGATTTGTTATTCGTCCTCTTGCCACGACTAACGCAATTGTTATTCCTGAAGTTAAAGTAATAGGTGTTGGTAGCAGTTATCACCCTTCTACCGATGTCATTTCCGCACCGCAATACATTACTTCAGAAGAGATAAAACAGCGTAATACGGGTGATGGTAATATCACTGACTTACTCAAAAGTAACCCTGCTGTACAGTTCTCCAATAATGACAGCACGTCAATGAATCAGGGTGAAATTAAACCTTCACGCATCTCTATTCATGGTTCTAGCAGTTATCAAAACGCTTACAAACTTGACGGTGTCAGCTTTAACAATGACTTTGATCCGGCTAATTCAGGTAATGGTGAAACCAATACTCGTGTTACTAGTGATGAACAAGGTATGTACCTTGATAGTCGCTTAATTGATAGTGTCACAGTTTATGATAACAACATTCCTGTGGAGTTTGGCGGATTTACAGGCGGAACTGTTGATGTACAAAGCCGTCGTTGGTCAGGCGAAACTCATGCCAATGCCTATTACCGCACAACGCGCTCAAGCTGGAACAATATTTTCACTGATCCAAAACTACATTTTGATACAGCAAACAATGATTTTAGTAACCCTGCTCGTTTCCAGAAAAAATATGACAAACAAAACTTCGGTGGTTGGTTTGAAACAGGGTTAACTGAGCATACAGGTTTAATATTCTCTGCTTCTCGCCGTGAATCAACCATTCCTATGATGATGAGTAGCGCAGGTGGCTTTATCCATACACCTGACTATGAATTAGAACAAGTTGAACAAAACGCTGGTTATCGCGACCAAACTCGTACCTCAGATAGCTATTTTATTAAATACTCTTGGGATATTTCAGATACTCAATCTCTTGATTTATCAAGTAATATCGCGCGTTATAAAAGCTATCTATTCTCAGGTTCAGTCTATAATTCAGGCTATGATAATGAGCATAATGGTTTAAGTTTTACTGCACTGTATAAACATAAGTTAGATCTTGGTACCTTAGAATTAACAACGGGTTATCAAAAATTAGAAGATAAACGAACGAATGATCAAAATTACTTTATTCGTTTAGATGATGCGATTACTGGTTGGTCAACACCAACAAGTTATAACAGTGGTGGTCAGGGTGATCTAAAGAGCAATCAAGAAACCGTAAGTACTAAAGCGATAATGCGTTTTAACTCTTATGACTTAGGTTCAACCATACACCAACCTACAACAGGTTTTGAAGTTGCTAGAACCAAAGGCTCTTATATCAGAGATAAAGATTTTTATAGTTACTTCTATACGGGAATAACAGATCCCGATACAAACGAGTGGAGTGGCGGGCGCTCAAATACAACGCGCTTCCAATCAGGAAGCCATAGTGCAACCTATACAAATTATGCAATCTATCTTGATGACAATATTCAATATAAACGCTTAACGCTGCGTCCTGGTATTCGTTTAGATAGAGATGATTTTGTTCAAAGAAACAATATTTCACCTCGTTTAAGTGGTACTTATGATGTTTGGGGTACAGGCAATACCCTCTTAATTGGTGGTGTAAACCGTTACTACGGTCGCTCCATGTTAACTTACGCATTGTATGGGGCACAAAATGCAGGTTTGCAACACTGTTACTTCGATTGCGAATCACCTGATGCCCGTTGGAATAACCGTACCGATTTTGACGGTATAGATTCCTTAAAAACACCTTACAACGATGAATTCACCTTAGGTTTGCAACAAGAAATTGCCTCAACAACATGGCGTTTACAATACGTTCATCGTAACGGTCGTGATGAAGTGCGTAGTGATACAAAATATCCTGAAAGCACTGATTACGAAAAAATCAATATTCGTGCATTTAATAATAATGGTCGTAGTTCACACGATACGGTAACTTTATCGGTGAAAAATAGCCAGCCTTGGGAATTGGCACAAGCTGATCATGTTTTCAATGCTTCAATAAGCTGGCAACAAAGCAAAACCAATACCCCTAAAGATTCAGGTTATGCTGATTTTAGTCCAAACACTCAAAACGTTAACCGAAACAAAGTGCTATATGATGGAAAAATCATTGATGCCAAAGACCTACCCTCTGGTAATTTCAACTCGCCATTAAAAATCACAGCAGATCTCACTAGCGTTTGGGATGAATGGAATGTGACGTGGTTTAACCAATTGCAATGGAATAGCTGGCGCTCTCAAGCAGAAAAAACCAATAACGGTAACCCGATCAAAACAGATGAAGCGGGTTATATTTATGCCTATAAAAAACAAAATTACAGCAGCCGCTTTACATGGGATACAAAGTTAAGTTGGCAGCCTGAGTTTGCTTATGGTGTAGGTGTCTCTGTGGAAGTGAATAACGTCCTTAATACTAAAAACGTTGCCGATCACTTCACTTATAAAAATAACGATTACAAATCTTATGAACCCGGTCGTCAGTTCTGGTTACAAGTCAGCTACGACTATTAATAAATTGACGAAGTTAATGTGAGCAACCAAGTCGATACACAATAAAAATATGACCGATAAGCAATGAAAACAATAAAACAATTTTTCTATTTAGTTTCACCTTTTTGGGGGCGGCGTGCCGCCCTTTACTGCTGGTTTCTATTAATTGTCTCTTTGACTTTAACCCTGTCCTCCGTTTGGTTTAACGTCAAAATGAATGAATGGAATGGCGGTTTTTATAACGCATTACAACAACTTGATGGACAAGCACTCTACAAGCTCCTTCAACAATTTGTCATCATTATTGCAGGATTAATTACTGTGGTAGTAATGGGTGATTTCTTACGCCAAAAAATGGTCATTCGCTGGCGAGAAGGCATGACAGAGCAAGTCCTCGACCGCTGGTTATCAAAAAACAGTAAACACTACATGTTAAGACTCACTTCTCAAGAGCCTGATAACCCAGATCAGCGTATTGCCGAAGATATTCGTTTACTGATCGAATCCACCATGCGTTTAACGGTGACATTTTTGCACTCGTTACTCACGCTTATCTCTTTTGCCACTATTCTTTGGTCACTGTCTGGCGCTATCTCTTTCACATTAGGTGGTAGTGAGTGGACTATCCCCGGCTATATGTTCTGGGCTTGTATTATCTATACCATTATCGGGATCACCATTACGCAGTTTATTGGTTCACCATTACGTAAAATTAATATGGATAAACAGCGCAAAGAAGCGGATTACCGTACTGCGCTGATCACCCGTAAACAACATGGTGATGCGATTGCAGGTCAACGTGGTGAAACCAGTGATCGCAACGAATTAATGGGTCGTTTTTTAGGGGTTATTCATAACTGGAATAATCTTATACGCTACGAAAGAAACCTTGCATTCTTCACGGTGGGTTATCAACAAGCTACTGCAATGGCACCGATTATTTTTGCCTTACCTAAATTCCTTGCTGGCGAGTTAATGCTAGGGGGATTAATGCAGTTGAGACAAGCATTCTCTAGTGTTGCGGGTGCATTAAGTTGGTTTATTTTCTCGTATAAAGAGATTGCCGCATGGCAAGCAACGGTAACCCGTCTTTATAATTTCGTGGTGCTTTTAGAGCACGATCATGAGCCAGAAGTCACTGATTTAAATGATAAACAGACTAAGTTAAAAGCCAATCTTTCTCTATTTATGCAAGATGACAGCCTGCTAATCCAAGATATTAATTTATCTGTAAAAGCAGGTGAGTTAACCGTTATCGAAGGTTGTTCTGGTTTAGGTAAATCAACACTGCTTAGAGCATTAAGTGGGCATTGGCCTTATTTCAAAGGGGAAATTCAGCGTTCACCAAATGTATGCTGGATCCCACAGCGCATGTATCTACCTTTTGCACGTTTAGACA
The DNA here is from genome assembly GCF_002607735.1 of Proteus alimentorum. Classification (GTDB taxonomy): domain Bacteria; phylum Pseudomonadota; class Gammaproteobacteria; order Enterobacterales; family Enterobacteriaceae; genus Proteus; species Proteus alimentorum. The sequence goes on along the minus strand of NZ_NBVR01000018.1, from coordinate 159,391 downwards.
GTCTGCTCGCTTATCCTTGTCAGCCTAATCAATTCTCTGCTAATGAGTACGAAGAAGTGCTTCACTTGGTAGGCTTAGACAAAATAAAAAATCAACTTTCACTGGAAACGGATTGGACAACACGTCTATCCGGTGGTGAGCAACAGCGCCTTATTTTTGCCCGTTTATTACTCAATAAACCAGAGCTTATTTTATTAGATGAAACCACCTCTGCACTTGATGAACAAAATGCATTAAACATGTTGAAATTGCTAAAACAACATCTGCCAACCACGGGTATTGCCTTAGTCAGCCACCAGCACTTTACTCATGTGATTGCAGATAATGTGATTTCACTCAAAGCCCCTACCGTGTCCTCCTCTCAACCTGCTGGAGTTACCGAATATGTATCGTAAATTACTGATTGTTTCAGTCAGTCTTTCGCTTTTAGGGTGTGCGGCAAGCAACCCTAATCAAAATGATAAAAATACGCTACTACTGCGTCCTGATGTTCGCCATTTCACGTTAGATAATGGTTTAGACGTCTACTTACTGCAACGCCCACAAAGCGGTGTTGAAATGCGCCTTTTAGTCAAAAGCGGCTCAGTTCAAGAAGATGAAAAACAGCTCGGTTTTTCACACTTTACTGAGCATATGGCATTTAAAGGTACAACTCATTTTCCGGGTACAACAGGCTTTAAACAACTTGAAGGCCTAGGCATGAAATTAGGTAGTCATGTAAATGCCGTAACAAGTTTAAATGCGACGACTTATAAACTGTCATTACCGAATGCAAACCCGATCCAAATTAAAACGGGGCTAAAAATCTTATCTGATTGGGCATTTGAAATGACATTTGACCCTATTGAGTTTGATAAAGAGCGTCCCGTCATTGTTGAAGAATGGCGTTTGCGTCAGGGTATCGGTTTTCGAATTAACCGCCAGTTAGAAGAATTGCGTTATTACGGTAGCCGTTATCTAGATCGTGATCCTATTGGCGATTTAGACATTGTTAAACATGGCGATGTGAAAGATGCAAAGCGCTATTACGATACTTGGTATCAACCAGAAAGAATGGCATTAGTGCTGGTCGGTAACTTTAATCAGGGCGACGCTATTGCCGATATTAAGCAACTGTTTAACGCTAAAAATAGCGAGAATAAAGGAATTGATAATCCATCTTGGCACAATTTTATCGATCATAAAGATCTACTCGTTAAAACGATTTTCGATAAAGAGCAAGGCTCTCGTATTTTGCAATTTACCTTGCAACGGACTTTGCCAGCACCTTTAAATAGTCGCCAAGGTCAATATGAAGATTTAATGGATTCATTATGGCTATCAATTTTAAATCAACGTTTCTCCACTATCGTTGATAATGGTTTAATGGCTTCTATTAGCGCTAATGCACAAGGTGCAATGTTAGACTCTCGTCGTTCACAACAACTGATGATTGCGCATCCTAAAGGTAATGATTACCAAGGCGCATTAGATATCTTATTTACAGAAGTTCAACGCTTAGCCTCTGTTCCTGTCACTCAAGAAGAGTTAGATAATGCTCGCAACGCGATGTTAAAACGTCTAAGTCAACAAGCTGCGGGTGAAGAGCGTTACGAACACGATTATTTAGCCAATCAAATCACGACAGCCATTGAATTGGATATGCCAATTCAAACGAAAAAACAGGCACTCAATTTAAGCTATCAATTAATCAATAAAGTGACCCCTGAAACATTGTCAGCTTATTTCGCCCAATATCTAAAACAATCATCGCCACGCGTTGCTGTCATTGGCCCTGATAATGATGCTAATTTGTTTAATGCAACTAAAGCTGCACAACGCTGGCAAGAAATTAGACAATCAAATCCAGGCGCATTTACCCTAAAAACGCAAGCCGTTGTATTAGATATTAAACCTGAACTCACTGGTTCAGTTGTTTCAACACAATCACTGCCGATTGAAAAAACACAAGAGTGGACACTGAGCAATAACGTAAAAGTAATTGTGAAAAATGACAGTTATCTCAAAGATAATATTCAAGTTTCACTGCGTATTCCGGGCGGTTCTTCACTTGAAACAAATCAAAGCTTAGGCATGGTGCAATGGGCATTAAAACTACCTGAAGTCAGTGGATATGGTCATTATAATGCACGTGAATTGGCATTATTTACCAAACAACACCAGATTAGTTTGCGCCCTTATAGCGAGCTGTTATTCCATGGTTTTCGTGGCGAAGCGCCGATTGATGAATTGGAAACCTTGCTAACTTTAATGCACCTAAAAGTGACTTCTCCACAGTTTAATGGCGAGAAGTTAGAGCAACAAAAGCAAGCCATGGCATTAGGTATTTCAAAAACACCTGTTGAACGTACTTTCTTAGATAATATCAATAAAGAAAGCTATCAAAATGGCGATCGTTTAGTGGTTTCTCCTCAAGGTATTTGGAAACAGTTTACTGCCCAACAATTACAAAAAACCAACCAAATGATTTTAGGGCAACCAGCTGATATGACATTAGTTATCAGTGGTCCAGTTAATCTCAATCAAGTTAAACCTCTTGTTGAACGTTGGATTGCGAGTCTGCCAACGCGTTCAGAGCAACGCTTATTTTGGGCAGATCCCGCGATTAATCCTAAACTTACCTCGTTTAGCAAAACATATCCTATTGCAAGTAGTGATAAGAGCATGATTAGCATTCAATATGCAGCACCGGCTCAATGGTCACAGCAACAAGTATTGGCGCTAAATTTACTCGATACGGTAATCAGCCAACGTTTAAGACTCAATCTACGTGAAAGAGCAGGTGGTATTTATTCACTGGGTTTCTCTGAAATGTTAACGAAAGTGCCTACAAGCTACTATACCGGTCGTTTAAACTTTACGGCATCACCTGAGCGTGCAGATGAATTAATTACTCTTGCTCGTAAAGTCGTGAATGAAGTTAAGCAATCTGGCATTACAGATAAAGAGTTACAAGAGGCTAAAAATATCTGGTTAACTGAAAATTCACAGGTAAATGATAGTGCAAGCTATTGGACAGATGCCCTTGCACAAGTTGCAACTGATGACCAACAGTATCAACGTTTACTGACTGATCCCGCCATTATAAAAACATTAAGTGTTAACACTATAAACCAAGTCGCTCGCCAGTGGTTAGGTGAGAATGAAAAGGTCTTTAAGTTAACGCCAGCAACTCAAAAATAAAAACAACTTAGGTTGAAAACGATAAACCATAAAGTTGCCTAAAATAAAACGCCCAGTTCGCAAGATAAAACTGGGCGTTTATTCATCTATTTTAATCAAGTTACAACAATAAAATTCAAATTTATTGATTATTAAATTTATTAATCTTTTTTAACAGCAAAACGACCACTGCCTAAAAACATCACAGCAATCGCGGCAAATAGATAAAAGCCTGCACTTTCTGGCGCCCATCCCCCTGTTTTGGGATTTAATGCAAATAGATCACCTGAGTGAACCATCAAGACGGCAACAAACATTGTCCCTGCTAAAATGAGTGCTGAGGCACGAGTAAATAGACCGATAATCAGCAGGATAGGAGCAACCACTTCCCCAATCACTGTACCGTAGGCAATAAAGGCGGGTAGATTAACATTAGCTAACATGCCCTGAATACCGGCTAATCCACCGGGTTCCATTTTATGAAGCCCATGTAATAACATTAAAACGCCAAGAGAAACACGTAATACCAATTTACCTAAGTCAGAACAGTCAACAAGTTGATTAAATTTATTAATCATAACGTCTCCAAATTCAAAATAGTGATGTGTGTTTTTAATACATATTAATAGGTACACTACATTATATGATGAAATATTATGAATGATTGTAATTTTTATTATCACTATTTGTTCTCATTAACTAATTACTTAGATTATTATTGATTTATAGTCCTCTACTCACCTTTTCTATGATTAAGATCACAACTTATTAACATAATAAACTCTTAATCACTCACTTCTCGTTATGCTAATAGATATCTCATCTGACCAGTATAAAAAGGGTATCTGATGGCACATTATTCTCATCTATTTTCGCCTCTTGATTTAGGGTTTACCGTACTTAAAAACCGTATTCTTATGGGCTCTATGCATACTGGACTTGAAGAAAATCCGAATGACGCCCCAAAACTTGCACAGTTTTATGCCCAAAGAGCCGCGGCAGGTGTTGCATTAATAGTGACTGGCGGGATCTCCCCCAATAAACAAGGTGTGTTATTACCACACGCGGCAACATTGATATCTGAAAGCCAACTGGTGACTCATCAACTTGTTACTAATGCAGTACATCAGCAAGGAGGTAAAATTGCTTTACAGATCTTGCACACAGGTCGTTATAGTTACCAGCCTAACTTAGTTGCCCCTTCTGCTATTCAATCGCCAATCACCCCTTTTATGCCAACAGAAATGAGTCATGAACAAATCGAACAAACTATCGATGACTACATTCACTGTGCACAATTAGCTCAAAAGGCGGGCTATGATGGTGTTGAGATAATGGGATCCGAAGGCTATTTAATTAATCAGTTTTTAGTCAGTCATACCAATCAGCGAAACGATCAATGGGGTGGAAATATTGAAAATCGTTGTCGTTTCGCGTTACGCATTCTTGAAGGCATAAAAAAAGCCGTCGGTAAGCAGTTTATTATTATTTACCGTCTTTCTATGTTGGATTTAATTAAAGAGGGTTCAGATGCATCAGAGGTACTTTATCTTGCCAAAGCCGTTGAAAAAGCGGGTGTGACAATGATCAATACAGGGATCGGCTGGCATGAAGCACGAGTTCCCACGATAGCCACCATGGTACCAAGAGGCCAATTTGCGAATGTAACGCGCGAATTAATGGGAAAGGTGAATATCCCACTGATTACATCAAACCGAATTAATACACCACAAACCGCAGAAGCTATTTTAGCTGAAGGCTGTGCTGATATGGTTTCAATGGCTCGCCCTTTTCTTGCTGATCCTGATTTTGTGCTTAAAGCGCAACAGGAGCGCGAAGATGAAATCAATACTTGCATTGCTTGTAATCAGGCATGCCTTGATGAAATATTTTCAGGCCAAACCGCCTCTTGCTTAGTTAATCCTTTTGCGTGTCGAGAAACCGAACTTCTGGTTATTCCAACTCAACAACCTAAAAAGCTGGCTGTTGTTGGTGCGGGCCCTGCGGGATTATCTTTTGCGGTAACCGCCGCCAAACGAGGCCATCATGTCACACTGTTTGAAAAAGAAGATGTGATTGGTGGTCAACTGAATATCGCCAGTCAAATTCCGGGGAAAGAAGAATTTAAAGAGACATTACGTTACTTCAAACGACAATTACAACTCACTGGTGTGATTGTTAAAAATAATACCGAAGCCACTCCTCGTCATCTTGAAAACTTTGATGAAGTGATTTTAGCCAGTGGTGTTACTCCTCACAGCCCTGACATTGAAGGGCAAGATAATGAGATAGTTAAAAATTACCTTGATGTTTTAAAATACCATCAACCTGTGGGTAAAAATGTAGTGATCATTGGCAGCGGAGGTATTGGCTTTGATACTGGCCTCTATCTTACTCAAAAAGGGCAATGCAGTAGCCTAAGCCCTTGTGCTTTTAACAAAGAATGGGGTATTGACCCAACGCTTTCATCTCGTGGTGGTATCAAGCCCGTTAATCACCTTAAAGATGATACTAAACACATTGTGATGACACAGCGTAAAGCCGGAAAAATAGGCTTAAGTTTGGGAAAAACAACAGGTTGGATACACAGACTAACATTAGAAAAAAAAGGCGTTAAATTCTTAACTGATTGTCATTATCAAAAAATCACCCCCGAAGGTCTTGTGATTGAACAAGAAGGAAAACAACAACTTCTTATGGCTGATAATATTATATTGTGTACAGGGCAACGCGCTTATCACCCTCTCTTTGCGCCTTTAGAAAAAGAAAATAAAACAGTTCATCTTATTGGTGGAGCAAAAGATGCCAGTGCATTAGATGCAAAACGCGCCATTAGGCAAGGCACAGAACTCGCCCTCGAAATTTAATCAACTAAGGTTAACAAGACAAAAAGAAACCCCACAAAATGTGGGGTTCTATTTTTTATTATTGATTATTATTTTTACAGCTCTTCCTGTCTTACTACTTACCCTTTTTACCCATTATTTTTTTCAGTTAATGGATTATCTGAAATACGATTATCTTCAGCAATACAGACTGTTGCAGTAAAGAGAACATCCGTTGATGAGTTAAGTGCTGTTTCTGCTGAATCTTGTAACACACCAATCATCACACCCACTGCAACCACTTGCATAGCAATATCATTGCTAATACCAAACATACTACAAGCCAGTGGAATTAACAGTAAAGAACCACCTGCAACACCCGATGCACCACACGCACAAATTGCGGCAACAAGGCTTAATAACAATGCGGTTGGCACATCAACAGGCATACCTAATGTATTTACTGCCGCTAATGTCAAAATCGTGATAGTAATTGCTGCACCACCCATATTGATGGTCGCACCTAATGGAATTGAAACAGAATAAGTATCTTCGTTTAAATTCATACGACGGCACATTGCCATATTCACAGGAATATTTGCTGCTGAGCTACGTGTAAAGAAGGCTGTTACACCACTTTCACGCAGACATGCCCATACTAATGGGTATGGATTGCTGCGAATTTTCCAAAATACAATCATTGGGTTCACAACTAAAGCAACAAACAGCATACAGCCAAGTAGTACCACAAGAACTTGTAAGTAGCCTGCGAGAACTTCAAAGCCAGTTGTTGCGATAGTTGATGACACTAAACCAAAAATACCGATAGGCGCTAAACGAATAACAACACGTACTACGTTTGTTACTGCATCCGCTAAATCTTGCGTTAAAACTTTAGTGGTATCACGTGCATGGCGTAATGCTAAGCCAAGCCCGATAGACCACGCTAGGATACCCATATAGTTACCATTGATAAGCGCATCAACAGGGTTTGCGACCACATTAATTAATACGCCTTTAAGAACTTCAGCAATATTCTCAGGGGGTGACAATTGTGATTCGTTAACAACCAGCGTTAAAACTGATGGGAACATAAAGCTGGCAACAACTGCGGTTAACGCAGCAAAGAACGTTGCTAACAGATATAAAATTAATACAGGGCGGATATTCGATTTTTGCCCTTGGCGATGATTAGCTATCGAAGCCATAACCAGTACCCATACTAAGATAGGCGCTACGGCTTTCAGTGCACTAATAAACAGGGTACCTAGTAGACTCATCATCTTGGCAGCTTCTGGCGCTAACCAAGCAAGTAAGATCCCTGCAATTAAACCAACGAGTATTTGTTTGACGAGGCTTCCCTTAAAGAACAGGCTGAAGACTCTGGATTGTTGTTTATCCATAGCTATTCCATTACTTAAAATAATATTTAAAAAAGGCATTTTTGAGTGTTTGCAATGCCAGTATAAGGAATTGAATCGCGCTGAAAAGCTGATTATGCAAAATATACAGTATTAACCGTTTTTGTTAACAATAAAATAACATAACTGTGATCATAATAGGATTTTGTTCTTTTTAATATACCAACATGAAATGAAAGAAATTATTATTATCAGTAAGTTATACCTAGTCATCTTACTTACTTTTTATTTTATTTCTTCTCTTTGGGATTTTCCTAATCAATTGATAGTCTTTTTTATTAACATTATCACTAACAATTATCCACTATGAACATCTTTAAATAGAATAAATAATAAACAAAAAAAGACGAACAATATAAACAAGATAACGTTTTATTTTTCTCAATTAATATTAAAAATTTATCTTTTATGATCTCGATAAAATAGAGAACACCTCCTGATATTATCGATCTTCTTAAGATTTTCTTTTTAAAAATGCCCTATTCTGAACTCAAAAAGAGATTAGATGTCTATTTTTCAAGATCCAATATCCATGTGTAAGTAGTGTCGTCATCGAGTTGAAAAATTTTCTGTCTAGTTTTTCCTGATTTTGTTAGAGTGTTGCTGTTTTAAACAATGAAAAATAGACCCTATGAAGTAGAAAACGGGTAAGTAGATTACAACACTTATTGATTTTATATTTACCCCCAAATGACTCAGTTTTAGGAAGCCTTTTATATGGAAATCGTAAGAGAGCTATTCTTGGCGCTATGGCATCAAGATTACGAAACCTTAGCTAATCCTTCATTAATATGGATTATCTACATTTTATTATTCACCATACTATTCCTAGAAAACGGAGTATTGCCCGCAGCTTTCTTACCAGGAGATAGCTTATTAATTTTAGTGGGCGTGTTAATTGCTAAAGATACAATGGATTTTCCATTGACCTTACTTATTTTGACCGCAGGCGCGAGCTTAGGTTGTTGGTTGGGCTATCTTCAAGGGCGATGGCTTGGAAATACAAAATTAGTACGCAGTTGGCTATCGCATCTGCCAGAACATTACCATCAGCGCGCGCATGGGCTTTTTCATCGCCATGGCTTAGCCGCATTACTTATTGGTCGTTTTTTAGCGTTCGTTAGAACATTGCTACCAACGATTGCTGGCCTTGCTGGATTAAACAACACGCGCTTTCAAATTTTCAACTGGTTAAGCGGACTTTTATGGGTCGGTATACTGACCACATTGGGTTATATGTTAGGTAATAGCCCACTGTTTCGTCAGTATGAACACCATTTAATGAATATCCTTATGCTATTACCTGTTTGCCTATTAGTCATGGGATTAATTGGTAGTATCTGGGTTGTCATTAAAAAGAAAAAAGCGAAAGCGTAAAATCTATCAAATAATATAAAGATTTTCCGACTGCCATAAAAAGCAATAAGAAAAAAATGACAAAGGCCTGTTTCATATATTTGAGCAGGCCTTTATTTTATTTCGTTATATACTCGCCTTAATACCATCTCATGCTTGTAACCATGAACACCGATTAAGATTTATCTCTTTTTTTTAATATTAAGTCGTTATTTAATTTCATTAAGCGGTAAAATTAGTCTATTGTTATAAGTATCACATCTATCTCTATTAAAGGAGTTAATTATGTCTCATCAACGTTCAAATGAAGATCTGCGTAGTGAATTGAAATCTCTTGCTGATACTCTAGAAGAAGTGCTGAACTCCTCTGCAGATAAATCCAAAGAAGAAATCCAAAGCCTGCGTGCAAAAGCAGAATCGGCAATAAAAGGTTCTCGTGCAAAACTCAGTGATGCAGGAAGAGAAATTGTCGATAACACCAAAGAAATCGCCGGAAAAGCAGATAACTATGTTCGTGAAAACCCATGGACAGGTGTCGGTATTGGTGCGGCTGTTGGTGTTGTTCTTGGTGTTCTTCTAGCAAAACGCTAATTAATAATGAGTGATACGCAAAGACCACAGGGCCCCGCATCCGGGGTTCTGAATTCTCTCAGTAAAATTGGTGCTATTGTCATAGGCATGGTTGAAACACGCCTAAACTTGATTGCCGTTGAACTGGAAGAAGAAAAAACCACGCTTATCCAGCTTATTCTTATGGCGGGTGTTACCTTGTTGCTCACCGCTTTTGGCTTAATGAGCCTACTTATTCTGATTTTTTGGGTAATTCCACCTGAATATCGAGTCTATGCTTTAGCCATCACAACCGCTACTTTACTTTTTTGTGCACTGATTGGTGCCATCATGACATTAAGAAAAGCGCGAAATTCCACCTTACTAGGCGATACTCGCCAGCAATTGGAATTAGATAAACGTCTTTTGGAGCAGTATCATGATGAACAAACAAAATAAGCAGACGATCCTCGCAAGACGTAAAAAGCTGTTGTTGAATAAAATTCAGCAACAGCGTGCAGACTTAGGGCAAAGCACGCAAACTTGGCTTGATGTGACAGAGCCTTATGATAAAGCGTGGCGAATTTTAGTTTCTTTAAAACCCGCATTTTTAGTGGGTGCTAGTTTTATTTCTCTTTACAGCATCAAACACCCTAGAAAAATCATACGATTAGGGCAACGTGCCATCGGTGCAATTGGCTTAATTCGTACCATCCAAAAGTCCTTCAAAAAAACCTCAGATTGAACATCAATTTTTTTGTCTAAGAATGTTAATTCTTCTTAATATCCTCTTTAATCAACTCACGTTATTATATATCTCACAACGTAGCCGTGGTTATTAAATCTAAAAACAGAAAAATAACCGACGAAAATACAATACAAATCGATATACATTGCGAATAATAGAGTTGAATTAGGAATAAAGACCATGAAAAAATTTGAAGACATTGCATTATTAATTGCCCGTATTTTAATGCCTATTTTATTTATTAGTGCAGGCTACGGAAAAATTAGTGGCTACGAAGGAACACAGCAATATATGCAAGCAATGGGTGTTCCAGGTTTCTTATTGCCACTGACTATTTTATTAGAATTAGGCGGTGGATTAGCAATCTTATTTGGTTTCTTAACTCGCACAACAGCAATCTTTACCGCGGTATTTACTCTTCTAACCGCACTACTGTTCCACAGTAATTTTGCTGAAGGCATGAACCAATTAATGTTTATGAAAAATATGACAATCGCAGGCGGATATTTATTACTGGTTATCACTGGTCCAGGTAAATGGAGCTTAGATCGTATTTTCAATAAAAATTGGTAATAACGAATTTAGAAACAAAAAAGATCCCCTTGGGGATCTTTTTTTGTTTTAAGCATAAAATCTAAAGATTATCTGAGCTTCAAAACTATTTTTTATCATTTGCAAAGAGTTTAGGTATTTCACGTAAACACCATGATTTGGCTTCACCCATACTATCTCTTCGCCATGCCATAATAATATTATTTTCATGGTGATATTCAGGGCCAACAACACGCAAACGCCCTTCTTTAATATCATCTTCAATTAAATCAATTGGCATCGTCGCCACACCTAAACCGGCAATTAAAGCACGACGTTTATCTTCAATAGAACTGACCGTTAAACGACGCTGTTTATCTAATAGCAGTACAGTTAAAACTGGGCGCTCTCTTGCTGTATCTGCAATGGCAATACCTCGATATTTTAAGCGAGTTTCTTCTGATAATGGCTCAGGTTCATTATGGATGGGGTGATCTGGGCTGGCGACATAAACGCTAGTGGTATTGTATAAAGGACGAAAGTTGATTTCTGATGAAGTGCGAAAATGCATATCAGGTGAAATCACAATATCACACTTACCACTTTCTAAACTTTCCCAAGCACCTGCTAAGACTTCTGTCACTAAAGAGAGTTGGGTATTGGATTTTTCAGCTAATTTATCAACCAAAGGAAAGAGTCTAGATGCAGGAGTGAGCGCTTCACAAACAATGGTAATATGAGGCTCCCAGCCTCTTGCTAAGGCTTCTGCATCTGACGTTAATTTGTCAGCAGCCTCAAGTAAGATGCGTCCTCTATCAAGCAACATTCTGCCAACATTGGTAAATTTAGTTCTATGGCCAGAACGGTCAAAAAGGACAACATCTAAATCTTCTTCTAATTTTTGCATGGTATAACTGAGTGCCGATGGAACTCGATTTAGTTCATCAGCAGCTGCTGCAAAACTCCCTCTACGATCAATGGCATCCATCACTCGTAAAGATTCCAACGTAATGGCTTTGTCTTTACTCATTATACTTATCTCTATCAAATAATTTGATTATAGGCACCAGATTAACTTGCTAACAATAGACAGTCCATACCTCTATGATAAATATATTGATAATCTACTCGAAAAATACCGCTATGATAAAATACAGAACAGCACAACAATGTGGTAAAGCGGATTATGGTTGGCTACAAGCTCGCTACACATTTTCCTTTGGCCACTACTTTGACCCTCATTTTTTAGACTATGGCACACTAAGAGTTCTCAACCAAGAAGTGCTTGCCCCAAATTCTGAATTTAAAGCAAAGACTTATCCTCATGTTGATGTCGTTAACTTGATCCTTCAAGGAGAAGCGACATACCTTGATAATATGGGACGTACAGTGACGGCAAAAGAAAATGAGTGCTTACTTATTTCACCGCATAATACTGAAACATATATTGAGAAAAATAGCAGCCCTGATACGCCGTTAACCCGTATCCAGTTGTGGCTAAATGCGTGTCCACAACAAGAAAGTGTAGCTTCACAAAAATTGGCTTTAGATGAAAACTTAAAATATCAATTGTTAGCTTCACCTACTGGTGATGATGGCTCGTTGATGTTAAGGCAAACAATTTGGCTTTATCATATTCATTTACAAGCAGGCGATGAAATTACACTGCCAATAAAGGGACAGAAAGGCTTTTTACAATCTATAAAAGGCGGCTCCTGTTTACAAACGTCAACACACGAAAATGGGCAAATTCAGTGTGGTGATGGGGCTTTTATCCAAGATAGTCACAGTATCACGTTAAAAAGCTCGGCTGAGTTTCGTGGCTTGTTTATTGATATTATTTCGTGACAGTTGATTTAGATGGGTTTAAAAACAGAAAACCCTCGAAACACAATGTGAATCGAGGGTTTTTATGAGGTGAGTTGACCGTTAAGCCGGGTTCTGTCGTGGACAACCATTCATCTAGGCCAGAACTTGCGCGCTGGCTCCAGCAACCTACCCGGGTTCAATGCGGGCCGCACCATAAGAACCCCTATTTGGTCTTGCTCCGGGTGGAGTTTACCATGCCACAAACTGTTACCAGTTGCGCGGTGCGCTCTTACCGCACCCTTTCACCCTTACCTGATCCTGTAAACAGGCCATCGGCGGTTTACTCTCTGCTGCACTTGTCGTAGGCTCGCGCCTCCCAGACGTTATCTGGCACCCTGCCCTGTGGAGCCCGGACTTTCCTCCCCTCTATCCGTCTCCCCGAAGGGACAACGATAAAGCAGCGGTTGTCTAGTCAACTCAGGGTGCGGATTATAGGGATTTTGGTAGAAAATGTATAGCAAAAGAAGCTAAAAAATCACTTTACTCGCCTGAAGCTTCACCATTTTGCTCAATGACATGTTTATAGAGTGCATTTTTCTTCACGCCATAAATCTCCGCAGTGACAGCAGCCGCTTTTTTCAGTGGTAACTCTTTTTGTAAAATCGCGAGTGTCCGTAATACTTCTGGAGAAAAATCATCATCAACGGGTTTTTCATAACCCTCAACAATTAATACCATTTCACCTTTACGACGATTTTCATCTTCAAGAACCCATTTCAGTAATTCACCCACTGGCATGCCTTGAATAGTTTCCCACGTTTTTGTGAGCTCTCTCGCTAATACTACGTAGCGATCTTCACCCCAAACTGTCACCATATCAGCTAAACTATCTAACAGCCGATGTGTTGATTCATAAAAAATCAATGTACGAGGCTCTTCGGATAATGCGCGTAAACAATCCTGACGACTTTTTGTTTTTGCTGGCAAAAAGCCTTCATAACAAAAACGATCAGAAGGGAGCCCTGCCGCAGACAGTGCCGTAATAGCGGCACAAGCACCGGGTAATGGTACGACATTGATACCATTCTTACGACATTGATTGACTAAATGATAGCCAGGATCGTTAATTAATGGTGTACCTGCATCAGAGACTAATGCGATACTTAGCCCCTGTTGTAATTTGCTGATTAATTGATCCGCTTTTTGCTGTTCATTATGATCATGTAACGCATACAAACGTGCGTTAATGGCAAAGTGCTGTAATAGAAGCCCAGTATGACGGGTATCTTCTGCAGCAATTAAATCGACATGAGACAGCACATCAAGTGCCCGCTGGGTGATATCGCCCAGATTACCAATAGGTGTGGGTACTATGTACAGTGTGGATGTCGTTACCGCTGCTCGATTAGGTTGATTCATTGTTTATTCCGAATGACCGATTTAAAATTGAGCATAATTATAAAACATCACTGGGTACAGTATGCTTTCCTCAATTTTTGTGCGTTTTAAAACAGGTTTATCCTATACTGCGATACTCTCTGCGCTGATTATGTCAGGTTGTACCCTGACGGGGCAACAAGAACAACCTCTCACTCCCGCTGCAAAAGCAGAAATGGAGATGAAACAATTTCAAAAAGTGATTGATGACGCTCAAGGGCTAGCATCTTTAGATGTTATTAGAGCCTATATTGGGTTAGAAACATTAATTACTGATCCTCAACTGCATCAGAAAAATATTGATGATACCTGGCTCACACTAACCAAACTCACACCAGAGCAACGCCGTAGTGCTGTTATCAAAGCAGATGAAAATACGCTGCAAGGTTGGTTAGATTTACTGAATACCTATGAATACAACAAAGATGATGCTGATAAGTTATCAACAGCGGTCAGAGAATGGCAAACTCGCTATCCTCGTAACCCAGCAGCATTAACACTTCCTGCGTCATTATTACGTCTTTCACAACCCTCAGTAAGCACGAGTAGCCAAATCGCGTTATTATTACCGTTAACAGGGCAAGCGAAAGTCTTTGGTGAAGCTATTCGTCAAGGCTTCCTTGATGCACAAAGTGGTTTACCTCAACCTCAAGCGATGCCTACAGCGCCACAAGAGCCTAAAAAAGATGACAGCCTTGCATCAATTTTAGAAGAGTTAGGTATCAGCAATACTGAAACGCCAACAACAGATCCAAATACAGCTAAAGATACCACTGATAATAGTGAAACAAATCAAGTAAAAGAAGAAAAAGAAACGGAGGCTTTTTCAGGTAATATGACCGTTCAACTTGATCCTATTGCACAAAACTCTCGCCAAGTGATTGTTTACGATACCAATAGCCAATCTATCGACGTTTTACTGAAAAAAGTACAGCAAGACGGTGCCAACTTAATTGTCGGACCACTGCTAAAACCTGAAGTCATGAAGACGATAGAGCTTCAAAGTGGCTTACCTGTATTAGCATTAAATGAATTAGATAGTGTTCCTTCAGCGACAACTGTTTGTTTCTTCTCTCTTTCACCAGAAGATGAAACCCGTAATGCGGCACAACATTTACGTCAGCAACAAAAATCAAACCCATTAATTATTGTTCCTGATAATAAATTTGGCCAAAGAATGGCACAAACCTTTGCTGATGAATGGCAACGCACGGGTGGCGGTACTGTTCTACAACAAACATTTAGTTCTGTTGAAAGCTTAAAAGCTTCTATTAACCGTGGTGTGGGTATTCGTATGACAGGTACGCCTGTTCTACCAACCGCTAATGCACCTTTACCGTTAGAGACGCAATCTATTCCCTCAGCAGGTGGTGCCATTGATTCGGTTTACATCATTGCGACTAGCGATGAATTAACCTTAATTAAACCAATGATTGATATGGCAATCAGTACCCAAAAGCGTCCACCAATTTATGTTAGTTCGCGTAGTAACCAAGGTGGAACAGGCCCTGATTTCCGTATGGAGATGGAGGGTATTCAATTTAGTGATATTCCATTGATGACTGGCGCTAATTTGCCGTTAATGCAAAAAGCATCAAGCAAATTTGCGAACGATTACTCATTAATGCGTCTTTATGCTATGGGAATTGATGCATGGTCATTAGCAAACAATTACAATGATCTGACAAAAGGCACATTACGTTTTAATGGTATTTCAGGTTCATTACGTGTTGAAAACAACTGTACTGTTTATAGACAACTTCCTTGGATGCAATTTAAACAAGGTAAAATTGAACCTGTTACACAGTAGTACACGTATTTCGTTATCATTAAAATAAACCGCCATAAAGGCGGTTTATTTTATGAGCAAGATGAAGAAGGAAATCATGGATGATTTTTTCTAAAAGCCCTTATTTTTTAGGGCTATACTACGAACAAAAAGCGCTAAAATATTTACGCCAACAAGGATTAATATTGATTGAGCGTAATGTCCGATATCCCTGTGGAGAAATTGATCTTATTATGCAGGAAAAGAGGACATGGGTATTTGTTGAGGTTCGTTTTAGACGTAACATCTTATTTGGTGATGCAATAAGCTCTATTACGACCTCAAAACGGCGTCGCTTATGGCGTACAGCAAAATGTTGGTTAGCACAACGCCAAGAAAGTATTGAAACTTCAGACTGTCGTTTTGATATTTGTGCATTTAATCAACGCCAGCTAATATGGCTAAAAAACATTCTCGATTATACGGAATTTATTCGTTAAATTAGATTATATAGGTCTTAACGTGCTTGATAGAATCAAAGTCTGCTTTACAGAGAGTATTCAAACTCAAATTGCAGCAGCAGAAGCATTACCAGATGCCATTTCCAGAGCCGCCATGATGATGGTTCAATCTTTGTTAAACGGCCATAAAATATTAAGCTGTGGAAACGGTAGCTCAGCAGCAACAGCACAGCGATTTGCCGCAAGCATGATCCATCGTTTTGAAACAGAGCGCCCAAGCTTGCCTGCTTTATCGTTAAACACAGATAGCGTTGTGATGACTGCGATTATGGGGAATCAGCAGCACGATGAAATCTATGCAAAACAAGTGCGTGCATTAGGACAAGCTGGAGATGTGCTACTTGCTATCTCAACTCACGGTAACAGCAGAAGTATTATTAAAGCCGTTGAAGCCGCTGTTACACGAGATATGACCATTGTTGCATTAACAGGTTATGATGGCGGAGAGCTTGCCGGATTATTAGGCCCTCAAGACGTTGAAATTCGTATTCCATCTCAACGTACCGTCAGAATACAGGAAGTTCAGATGCTAACAGTCAATTGTCTCTGTGATTTAATTGATAATACATTATTCCCACATCAGGATGACTAAGGAGTTACTATGAAATTGCTTCCTATCACCGCAGTGCTGTGTTCTGCACTTTTACTGCAAGGTTGTATCGGCGCAGCGGTTGTCGGCACTGCCGCAGTTGCGGGTAAAACTGCAACCGATCCTCGCTCATTAGGGCAACAAGTTGACGATGGTACCTTGGAAGCACGAGTTTCTGGTGCTCTAAATAAAAACGAACAGATCAAGAAAAGCAATTCACGTATTGTGGCTACCGCTTATCAAGGCAATATTCTGTTAACAGGCCAAAGCCCTGATATGTCTGTTGCGAATACGGCAAAACAGGTCGCAAGTACAGTTGAAGGGGTGAATAACGTCTACAACGAAGTTCGCCAAGGTGAGCCTGTGACATTAGGTACTGCCTCTTCAGATACATGGTTAACAACCAAAGTTCGCTCTCAAATTTTAGGCAGTGATTCAGTAAAATCCTCTTCTGTAAAAGTGATTACTGAAAATGGTGAAGTGTTCTTATTTGGCATTTTAACCCGCCAAGAAGGGGCGGCTGTTGCAAAAATTGCCAGTGAAACCAAAGGGGTAGTAAAAGTAACCACTGCATTTACTTACCTTAACTGATCCCATCACTAATCTCGTTTTTATATTACCCTGACAGTATCGGTCTTTATAAGAAAATGACCGATACTGTCAGTTTTTTCTCGACTAACACTCGCCTTTACTCAACAAGCTGTTAGCGTCTTAACATCCCTTTATCAATGATAAAATCGATAATTGTTTCCAAGCCCACTTTTTCTTTTAGATTTGTGAAAACATAGGGCTTCACCGGACGCATTCTTGCTGTGTCTGCTTCCATAACTTCTAATGAGGCACCAACATAAGGTGCTAGGTCGATTTTATTAATCACTAATAGATCTGAATGTGTAATACCGGGGCCACCTTTACGTGGAATTTTTTCCCCTTCGGCCACATCAATCACGTAAATGGTTAAATCAGCAAGCTCAGGGCTAAATGTCGCACTTAAGTTATCACCACCGCTTTCCACAAAAACGATATCAAGATTTTTGTGGCGCATAGCTAATTCTTCAACTGCCGCAAGATTCATTGATGCATCTTCACGAATAGCAGTATGAGGACAACCTCCCGTTTCGACACCAATAATACGATCCGCATCTAATGCTTCAGCACGCGTTAAGATCTTGGCATCTTCTTGGGTATAAATATCGTTAGTCACAACGGCGATTTCATAAGTGTCGCGCATTGCTTTACAAAGAACTTCTAACAGTGCTGTTTTTCCTGATCCAACAGGACCACCAATACCAATACGTAGTGGTTGATTATATTCTTGCATATAGATTTCTCATGAACGAAAAAGTCGAGTGTATTGTGTTTCATGGCGACTACTGGCAATAATTTGCGCGGGTGTAAAACTCCCAATATCTTCCGTTGGCCAATGTGCGGATTGCTCAACAATGGCAGGGATCTGCTCTGCTAATGTAAACAATATTTTCTGCCCCGCACTTTGCCCTAATGGGATCAGTTTTACGCCTGACATCACGGTATTTTCAAGCCAACCCCAAGCGTAAGCACAACATAACTTTTCAGAGGAGATATTCCATTTCACAGCGGCTAACGCAAACGCCATGAGTTGTGTCTGTTTTACACACGCTTGTAAAGTTGCATCTAACTCAATATCGAGTTGAGGAAGTAAACGAGCAAAAGCGATACCTCGTTGGCGCTCTTCTTGTCTTAATTCTTTGGTTTCACGACTTGCGACAATAAAATCACACCAATATTTTACGTCACTCATTTTCGCTTGTGCCAAATTTTCTTGTAATCGCCGTAAGATAGGGAGCTCTAACGTTGCTAAAGTACCGGTCATTTGGGTACTTAGCCAATCCGCTAATGTTTGAGGACAACAAACCCACCCCTTTTCAATCGCCCACTCTAACCCTTGAGAATAAGTAAACGATCCCACAGGTAAAGAAGGACTGACTAATTGATATAAGCGCAGATCTGCAAGCATCAATAGACTCCCTTATTCAAATAATTAGTGATGATGATGATCGTCATGAGAGTGATGATGATGATGACCACCAGACGATCCACCATAAGCGCCCGGCTCAGGCTGGTATTTCTCTAAACCCACCACCACATTGGCACCTAAACCTCTCGCCATATCATCTAGAACATGATCATGAAAATAACGGCACCAACCTGCTTCGATTTGTAATGGAACATGACGATTACCTAAGTGGTAACAAACACGAGCCAATAACAGGGGATCGTCACTATATACGGTTGAAACTTGCTCTTTTGCCGCTTCAATGGTTACCAACGTATTATCTTCTGATAGTAAGATATCGCCCTCTTTTAGCACCGTACCACGAGGCAAAAATAGCCCCGCTTCTTGTCCATCACTTAATGTCACTTTTAAACGGCTTTTGGTTCTTTCATCCATTGTTAAGCACAGAGTAAGAGCCTGTTCTTCTGACGTTGCTGTTTCAAACGCTTTTTGTTTATCAATAAGTTGAGTAAATCTTTTCATTCTCTACATTCTCGGTAAAACGCGGTTCAAAAGAGAAAATAGCGTTGTGCCATGGGTAATTGCGTTGCAGGTTCACACACTAATGGCACACCATCCGCTTTCACAATATAGGTTTGAGGGTCAAGCTCGATATGAGGCACATAACTATTGTGGATCATCGACGCTTTAGTAATATTACGACACCCTTTAACACGACCAATTAAGCTCTTTAAGCCCAGCTTTTCAGGTACGCCTGCGTCAATCCCCGCTTGCGACATAAAGATCATCGACGTTTGATATTTCGCTTTACCTAAACACGCATACATTGGACGATAATGCACAGGTTGAGGTGTTGGGATCGCCGCATTAATATCACCCATTGGCGCATAAGCCACCATGCCACCTTTCATGATCAATGCCGGTTTCACACCAAAGAAAGCCGGATCCCATAAAACCAGATCAGCCAATTTCCCTTTTTCAATAGAACCGACTTCATGTGCAATACCATGTGCTAAAGCAGGATTGATCGTGTATTTCGCCACATAGCGTTTAATGCGATGGTTATCACTTTCAGCAGTATCACCTTCTAATGTACCGCGTTGTAATTTCATTTTGTGCGCACATTGCCAAGTACGCAGAATAACTTCACCGACGCGCCCCATTGCCTGCGAGTCTGATGACATAACTGAAATAGCCCCCATATCATGTAAGATATCTTCTGCTGCGATGGTTTCACGACGGATACGAGATTCAGCAAAAGCCACATCTTCAGGAATAGAAGGATCAAGGTGATGACAAACCATCAGCATATCAAGATGCTCATCTACCGTGTTAATGGTATAAGGCATTGTTGGATTAGTAGAAGCTGGGAGAATATTGGGCTCACCGACTGATTTAATGACATCAGGTGCGTGTCCACCCCCCGCGCCTTCTGTATGGAAAACATGGATCACACGACCAGCTATCGCTTTCACGGTTTCTTCGTAGAAACCACCTTCATTTAACGTGTCAGAGTGAATAGCAACTTGCACATCCATTTCATCGGCAACATTAAGGCAGTTATGAATTGCCATTGGTGTTGCGCCCCAATCTTCATGAATTTTTAGACCAATAGCACCCGCTTCAATTTGCTCACGAACGGCTTCAGGTTGGCTCACACAGCCTTTACCGAATAAACCAATGTTAATTGGGAGTTCATCAACCGCTTCTAACATGCGGTGCATATTCCAAATACCGGGGGTTACTGTGGTTGCATTTGTTCCTGCAACTGGCCCTGTACCACCACCAATAAACGTGGTGACACCAGAAACCAAACCTTCTTGTGCTTGTTGAGGGCAGATAAAGTGAATATGCGTATCAACACCACCTGCGGTAACAATTTTACCTTCACCCGCAACCACTTCTGTGGCGGGTCCTACAACAATATCCACATTAGGCTGTACATCAGGATTACCCGCTTTACCGATACCCACAATACGGCCATCTTTAATACCGATATCCGCTTTTACGATACCCCAATGATCTAAAATAATGGCATTTGTGATAAGCACATCGACACATTCAGCATTGACGACTTGGCTCTGTCCCATACCATCACGAATAACTTTACCACCACCAAACTTGACCTCTTCGCCATAAGTGGTGAAGTCTTTTTCAATTTCAAGAAAAAGCTCAGTATCGGCTAATCGCAGACGATCGCCAGTTGTTGGGCCAAACATATCTGCATAAGCTTGACGTGAGATAGTTTTCATTTTTTCTCACTCTCCAATTTACCCATCACTTTGCCATGAAAACCATAAATTTCACGTTTTCCAGCAAAAGCCACCAATTCGACTGTACGGCTTTGACCCGGTTCAAAACGAACCGCCATGCCCGCAGGAATATTTAAACGAAAACCCAAAGTGGCTTCTCGTTCAAATTTCAGTGCGTCATTCACTTCATAAAAATGATAATGAGAGCCGACTTGCACGGGTCTATCGCCATGATTAGCAACCTGTATTGTTTTTGTCTCTCGACCTGCATTAAGTTCGATATCGCCTAATGCTTGGTTAACTCTAATTTCACCGGGTATCATGTTGTTACCTACACAATAGGATCATGAATAGAAACAAGTTTTGTACCATCAGGGAATGTACATTCCACTTGAATATCTTTTATCATTTCGGGCACACCTTCCATGACTTGTTCTGCAGTCAAAACAGTGCGCCCTTCACTCATCAATTGGGCAACCGTTTTACCTTCTCTCGCCCCTTCCATAATGGCGCAACTGATAAGTGCAACCGCTTCAGGATAATTAAGCTTAAGCCCTTTCGCTAAACGTCTTTCAGCAACAAGACCCGCTGTAAAAAGCAGTAATTTATCTTTTTCTCTTGGTGTTAATTCCATTTCTGCTCCTAAAATTAACGATTATGTCGCCCATATACGAGGCGGCTCAGGACAATACCCTAACCAGTGTTGTCTGACGGTTTGCCAAACTTGAGCAAAACACGCCATCATCGGCTCTGTTTGAGAGCCTAATAACCGTAAAACTAAAATACCGTCTACATCCGTTAAACCATATTCAATAACATGATCATAAGAAGCGGAGAAAACCTCGATACTTTGTTGAATAAGGCTTTTTAATTCATCCGTTGCGGGATAAATATAAAGTGACCCCAACATCGGAAATTCACGCATGGCAGCCGATCTTTTTTGTAAACCATCGACAAAAAGCGACTCAGTTAATGTCAGCTTTTCATCGATATAGAAATTTAACCGCCCTTTTACATTGCCATTTTCAAACCATTCATTTAAAACGGGGCGACCAAAACATTGAATTTCCCAGCCAATAAACTTGCTCGTAGAGGCAACATGAATATGCGTTTCTAGGCGAACTTGGGCTTCAGGAAAAAAGATATTTTCTTGAGGTAACCACTCTAAAAAGCCATTATCGGCTACTTTTAAGGTTTGAATTTGCCGAGCAACACCGCCCGCACTACGGTAAAACTTAGTGGCCCCGGGTGTTGTGAGCAACGCGTGCGCTTGAGGCTGCACATCAATATTGATCAATAGCTTATCGCCACCCACCACGCCGCCAGGGGGATGAAGCAAATAGGTGTGTGCAATACCTTGCTCAGGATAAAAAGGACGCTGAACCATTAATGGACCGATATGGCGCTTTTCTGTAAGACGTGTTATTTCGCGTTTCACTTCATAACGTAAAACGATTTCAGCAAGCCAACCCTTCCCTGAAAAGTCAGACATACTCACTCCTGCCAACTCGGCAAAATTATCAATAAATCAGGAAAATACGTGAATACATACAGCGCTATCCATAAGATTGAGTCATTCAAAATCAAATAGAAAATAAGCTAATGAATGTTGGATAGGGTGTGAATAAAAAACAAACAGTGATATCCTAACAGCAGGATAATCTCCTTCGTCTGTGACGCGCGATTCTACACCTTATTACGAAAAATGCGTTTTGAATAAATAACAATTTATTTAGAAAAAATAACACTGTTTAAAATAAATGTAAAAAATGAGCAAATATCTATATTGTCATGTTTTATCAACAAGATTATATTCTGCTTCACTCTCATTCTGCTTTGCATGACAACACTAATTTAAATTAGAATAATCTCTCTATTTATTATTCTAGACGTGGCTTATCAGTTTATACAACCAATGAGCTAATTTTGAGTATTGTTCATTTAAGCACGATTAATGCTTAACTTGCCTACGGTATATAGGAGATCATGGAATACAAACATATCCTGTCCTCTAACCAGATGTCTTTAAAAACGTTTTACATCGAAAACCCGATGATAGCGATGGTTAGTGGCGCAAAAGGTACTATTTGCATCAATGGGCAAACTATTGATGTATCAACCCATTTAACGCTTATTATTCCGAAATACAGTCAAGTTTCTTGCGATATAGTCAGCCAATTTACGCATAAATCTATTGAACTACACACTCTTGTATTATGTGAAACAGAGCTTCAGTCTGTTTTCTCTTTACTAAAACCTTTAATTAAATCTAGCTCGCCACTCACAAGCCACCTTCCTGCTTACCATTTATCAACTCCTGAAGTGATAAAAAGTAATTTTGGAATTTTAAAACAGTGCTTACCGCTACCACATAGCTCTCCATCTCAAGAAACCATGTTTATGCAGCAATGTTTATTTTTTATTTTGATGGCGGTGTATCAAGAAGGTATCGATATTTTAAATATCTTCCGGTTTAACTATGATGAGCCGAAAAACCAGGCAATTACACATTTAATTACGCAAGATCCTCAAAGAAAATGGCATTTGGAAGATGTCGCTAAAACGCTGTTCACCACACCATCAACGTTACGTCGGCATTTAAGTAAAGAAGGCGTCTCATTCTGCCAGCTATTGCTGGATGTCAGAATGGGGATTGCTTTAAATTACCTCACATTTTCCAATTACTCTGTTTTTCAAATAAGCCATCGCTGTGGTTTTGGCAGTAATGCCTATTTTTGTGATGCCTTTAAACGTAAATACGGCATGACACCGTCACAATTTCGCATTCAGTCTCGCCAATCTAACGATCCCTCAGCGATAACAAAGCTATCGGAGAAGATTGCTGAGCCTAATAGAAAAATATTTCAAACCTTATAAAATTATTACAAATTATTTTTCTTTAAAAAGGGTGTTCCACCCATTAGCCGCATCTGATTTAAGATCCACTGTTGCCGTTTTAGGGTATAAGCAGAAGGTTTATTTACGTGATAAATATGCGGATTAGGTAATACTGCGGCTAATAATGCAGCTTCATGGCTTGTAAGTTGTTTCGCCGGCTTTCCAAAATAGTGTTGAGAAGCCTGCTCTACACCGAAGATCCCATCACCAAACTCAACAATATTCAGATACACCGTTAAAATACGTTTTTTTGACCAAATAAGCTCGACAATAGGCGTCATTCCTGCCTCAAGCCCTTTTCTTATCCAGCTACGACCATCCCATAAAAAGAGATTTTTGACCGTTTGCTGAGAAATAGTCGATGCACCACGTAATGTTTTCCCGTTGTTATGATTTTTTTTAAAAACTTTCTCAATAGCATCAAAATCGAAGCCCCAATGTTTGGGAAAATTTTGATCTTCAGAAGCAATAACAGCTAAATACATCACAGAAGCTATCTCTTTTTCACTTACCCAAGTGGAATGTGATACATAAGAGAAATCAAACTCACTCCAAGCAGAAATTTGTCTTTGAACCATAACAGCAGAAAAAGGCACAGGTAAAAAAGAAAACAGCACAACTGTTAACAGCCATAAAGCAATTAAAATAATTAATAGTTTCTTTAACTTTCTCACCAGTACCATCTGCTGTTTTTACCTACTATCTATGCCATCTCAAGGACTTTCTTAACCAGTTTCTCAATACCCACCTGTGCTTGTGCAATAGATTGTGCAAGCATATACGCAGGAGTTGTAACAACGCGATATTTTTCATCAACAACAATATCATCAACAGGGCAATCTACATGGACGCCCCCCATCTTTTCAATTGCACGAGCTGTTTCTGCATCATTTCCAATTGTTAATTTTACTGGAGAATTTAACATTTTTGGTAACATTACAGGCGCAATACAGATTAGCCCTAATGGTTTATTTTGCTGATGCATCGCTTGTACAAATCTTAAGAGATCTTTGTTAATTTCACAGTCACTCCCTTTTGTTGCGAAATTGCACAAATTTTTCGCTGCACCAAAACCACCAGGGATAATGACAGCATCAAAGTTTTCAGCCTTTGCCTCTGATAAAGGGGAGATTTTTCCACGAGAAATACGAGAAGACTCTTCCATCATATTCCTTTTTTCTGATTTTTCCTCACCAGTAATATGATTAATTACAGTTGGTTGTAAATCATTAGGTGAAAAATAATGAACTTCAGCATTATTTTGGCTTAAAGCAAGCATAGTGAGCACTGATTCATGGATTTCACTCCCATCGAACACACCACAGCCACTTAAAATTACCGCAATTGATTTCATATCTTTCTCCGTTTGTAGTAGATTACTAGTTACCCATTTATAGGTGTAAACACCAATCGGCATCACATATTTAAATGTTTCTTGTAACAAAAAAACTTATCTTTGCTATTTTGTTGCTTGTATGATGTATGGAATAGTTTCATCCTATTCGCCTATGTAATGAGAATCAAAAAAGCGGATAGAAAAGTTTCCCTGGTGTTGGCGCAGTATTCGCGCACCCCAACCTTCGGTTGGGGTTATTTTTTTCTAGTGTCTAATAACCAGTTTCTTAAACTTTCCACATCCTTTCTCCAATCTCTTTCTAGCTCATCTACCCACTCTTGTATATTGTCCCACCAAGCAGGTAATTCCGATGATTGGATCTGTTTAGCGAGTTGCTGTAAATGTTTTAAACCAATAGAACCTGCTGCACCTTTAATTTTGTGTCCTTCCTCTGAAATCCCCTTCTCATCACGAGCTGTTAGGTTAGATTCAAGGACTGACATATAACTTGGCATCATCTTTTCAAAAACATCTAGACCATCAGTGATTAATTGAGGTCCAACAAGTTCGATGTATTGATTCAGCATGTCTATATCTAGTAATTCTTCATTTTTATTCAACAATTCCGATGACTCATTACATGGTACAGAAACCGCACCATCACCCCAGAATTTATTGATAATCGCAGTAAGTGCATCCACAGAAAGTGGTTTACTTAGCACATCATTCATTCCTGCGTCCAAATACTCTTTTTTGTCTTTCAAAACATTTGCTGTTAAAGCAATAAGAGGAGGAAGTTCATTGCTGTCGAATTCTTGACGTAATTTTCTTGAAATATCGAACCCTGTCATATCCGGTAATTGAATGTCTAGTAGCACTAAGTCATATTCATCAGGCTTAAACATGGATAACGCTTCTTGCCCTGTCATTGCAACATCAACAGTATTACCCAGTTTTTCTAAAACAGAGCAGGCAACAATCACGTTAAGTTCAATATCTTCAACAAGCAGAATATTTAAAGCCGGTAATAAGAGCTCATCATCACTTTCGATATCGTGATGCTCTTCAATCGCAGGAGCGACGATAGAGAGAGTAAAGGTCGACCCCTTACCTAACTCACTCTCAACACGAATATCACCGCCCATATGCTGTGCTAGGCGTTTTGAGACAGCAAGTCCGATACCTGTTCCCGTTGCAGAACGCCCCCCTTGACTATCATTGACTTGATAGTACATGGCAAAGATCTTCTCAAGTTCACTTTTGGGAATACCAATTCCGCTATCTTTCACTTCAAAGAACAACTTATCTGGCGCTTCTTGCCAAATACGCACTTTGATTTCACCTTCTTGGGTAAACTTCACAGCATTACCAATGAGATTCCATAAAATTTGGCGTAATCGAGTCCCATCAGAAGTTATCTTATGCGGTAGCGTTTCTTCTGCTTCAAGTGTGAATTTCAATCCTTTTGGCTGTACTAACAATCCAGACAGGTTTTCTAAATCAGAAATAAATTCAGTGAAGTCAATTGGCTGATTATCTAACTGAATTTTTCTACGCTCAATTTTGTCCATCTCAATCACGTCATTAAAAATATTCCCTAACGTAATCGCACTCACATGGATCGTTTTTAAATAATTGAGTTGTTCTGGTGAAAGCTCAGTATCCAATAAGATACGGCTTAATCCAACAATACCATTTAGTGGTGTACGCAATTCATGGCTGATGGTTGAAATAAACGTGGTTTTATCACGGCTTGCATTCTCTAACGCGTCTTGATAGCGCTTACGCTCTGTAATGTCACGTCCAAAGCCCATTAAACCATGACGTTTACCAATACGATCATAAAACGGTACTTTGCGCAGTTCAAAACAAGCCTTGCGCCCGTCTGGATAGACTAACCACTGCTCATAAGTCAGGGACACATTATGACGGAAGACTTTTTCATCCGTTTCCATCACTTTTATCGCAATATCTTCGTCATACACATCAAGTGGGGTTAAACCGATAAGTTGCTTCTCACTTTTACCTGTCAGTAATTCCGTCGCGCGGTTACATCCTGAAAATTCATTATCTTCATTGCGGTAATACACTAAGTCAGGAGAGGCATCTAGGAATGAACGTAGAAGTGAGGATTGTTGTTCAAGCTCGATTTGCGTCAATTCACGACGCTTCATTTCACTTTTTAGTTTTTCTAGTAGTTCAAGGTGCGCTTTTTCAACTTTTTCACGCTCTTGAATTTCCAAGTTTAATTGCTCAATATTCTCTTTTAATTGAGAGTTAAGCTCTAAGTCGCGCTGGCGCATTACACCGAGTTTATCCACCATACGCGATAAACGGCGTCGTGACTCTTCAAGTTGTTCAACCACAACAGAGAGAAAATAGACAGCCCAAGGCGTAATAATCAGCCCAAAGAAAATAGAGCGAACAAGGTCAATACTGGTAACATCACCTGCAAGCAAGAATGTCACCGCCATTTGAACAACCATCGCTAAAACAACTAATGCAGAAGCTAACAACAATGAGAAGCGAATTAGCCCCAGCCTCATCATTAAGTCAACGTAGTATTGGGCAAGCCCTTTGAGCAATTTCATTGAAAACTCCAATATATTGAATCTATGGAATGATAACCCAAAAATGAATTGGCGCAGTGGCGAACATTCAGAAATCTTACTAAGAGTGTTTATTTCTCATTACTTTGTTTGATTTAACCCTCTATTTTCTCTCAACGAGCCTATCCGAGATATATGCATTCATAAAAATAATACAAAACCAAGCAACATAAACGATAGTGATATCAACGATAAATAGACCTTATTATAAAAAATGCAATTTGTCTTTTTTTATACAAATTGTATAAAAAAAATAAAAATCCAAAATCAATATATTCATTAGAATAACTCACTACCCGTTTTTGTCATTAAAGGATGAGATAAAGCTAAATCGCTCAAATAAAGTGATATAGCTCACATTAAAAAATCGCGCCCACACAAGTTTAAAATAGAATAATTTAGTTATTAATCAATATATTAAAATAAAAAATTCCTTATCTATTTTATCTCAGTCAACTATCCCTACACATTGACCTGATTTTTATTTATCGATAAGTTGAAAAGGCATTGCATAGCAATATAAAAAACACACCAAGCTAGGCAAACACAACATCACCCGACTGAGCACCCATAAATTTACCTACATACTTAGAGCCAAAACGTTCCTTTTGCGCTCTTTTTTGAGGCGCCCAGTAAACTAAGTAGGAAGCAAAAAATGCTCTATCAAAAGACACAGGAAAAAGACAATTGTGGGTTTGGATTGATCGCGCATATTGAAGGGCAAGCCAGCCATAAAATTGTCAGAAATGCCATACATGGTCTCGCCAGAATGCAACATCGTGGTGCTATACTTTCTGATGGTAAAACTGGCGATGGTTGTGGATTACTCTTACAAAAACCAGAGCGTTTTTTCCAATTAGTTGCCCAAGAAAAGGGCTGGCATTTAGCAAAAAATTACGCCGTAGGGATGCTATTTTTAAGCCAAGATCCCAATATCGCCAAACAATGTCGGCTCATTGTCGAAGAAGAACTACAACGTGAAACGCTTTCCATTGTTGGTTGGCGTAAAGTGCCTATTAACACGGATATTTTAGGCAGTATTGCACTTTCTTCACTCCCTCTAATCGAACAAGTTTTTGTTAATGCACCTGCAGGTTGGCGGATAAGTGATATTGAAAGACGGCTCTTTGTTGCCCGTAGACGTATTGAAAAGCGCATTGCTGACAGTGATTTTTATATTTGCAGTCTTTCTAATTTGGTGACAGTTTATAAAGGCCTCTGTATGGCCATCGATCTACCCCGTTTTTTTACCGATCTTGCTGATCTACGCATGGAATCTTCAATTTGTTTATTCCACCAGCGTTTTTCAACTAACACCACCCCCAGATGGCCTCTTGCACAACCTTTTCGTTATTTAGCGCATAACGGTGAAATTAATACCATTACAGGCAATCGCCAATGGGCTAGAGCCCGTGCCTATAAATTCCATACCCCACTTATTCCTGATCTACAAAGTGCAGCGCCTTTTGTGAATGAGAGTGGCTCAGATTCAAGTTCACTCGACAATATGCTAGAGCTTTTTCTCAATGGCGGTATGGATATTGTTCGTGCAATGCGATTGCTAGTCCCACCTGCATGGCAAAATAATCCACAAATGGATGATGATTTACGGGCGTTTTTTGATTTTAACTCAATGCATATGGAGCCTTGGGATGGCCCTGCTGGCATTGTATTATCAGATGGTCGTTATGCCGCGTGTACGCTAGATAGAAACGGTTTACGCCCTGCTCGCTATGTTATCACCACAGATAACATCATCACTTGTGCTTCTGAAATTGGTATTTGGGATTATCAACCTGATGAAGTGCGAGAAAAAGGACGAGTCGGTCCCGGCGAACTGATGGTCATCGATACACATCATGGGCGCATTTTGCACTCGTCCGAAACCGATGAAGATTTAAAAAGACGCCATCCTTATAAATTGTGGTTAGAGCGCAATGTCAAACGTTTAACCCCGTTTGAAGAGTTACCAGAACGACAAGCCACAGGACAACGCGCCTTTGATGATACTTTATTAGCCACTTATCAAAAACAATTTGCCTATAGCCAAGAAGAGCTTGAAAGCATTTTGCATGTACTTGCAGAAAACGGGCAAGAAGCCACAGGTTCAATGGGCGATGACACGCCATTTGCGGTACTTTCTCAACGCCCTCGCCTTATTTATGATTATTTCAGACAGAAATTTGCGCAAGTCACAAATCCGCCTATAGATCCATTAAGAGAAGCCCATGTCATGTCTTTAGCGACCTGTATTGGACGCGAGATGAATGTGTTTTGCGAAGCGGAAGGTCAAGCACATCGGCTAAGTTTTAAATCGCCTATTTTGCTTTACAGTGATTTCCAACAGCTTATTAATCAGGAAAATCCTTATTACCAATCTGTTTATCTTGATATCACTTATCAACCAACAGAATGTAACTTAGAAACAGCATTACGACAATTATGCGCAAAAGCACAACAGGAAGTTCATCATGGTGCGGTATTATTAGTTTTATCAGATAGAAATATCACTAAAGAGCGATTACCTATCCCTGCCCCTATGGCAGTTGGCGCTGTACAAAAAGCGCTGGTAGATAATAACTTACGCTGTGATGCCAATATCATTGTCGAAACTGCCAGTGCCCGTGATCCTCACCATTTCGCCGTATTACTCGGATTTGGTGCTACTGCTATTTATCCTTATCTTGCTTATGAATCTTTAGCTCAACGTGTTGATAAAAAAATCCTGCAAGCAAGCTATGCTCAAGCGATGCTTAATTACCGCAACGGCATAAATAAAGGGTTGTATAAGATCATGTCCAAAATGGGCATTTCAACCGTTGCTTCTTATCGTTGCTCTCAACTTTTTGAAGCGGTTGGATTAAATGATAGGGTTGTCGAACTCTGTTTTGCGGGCGTTGATAATCGGATTAATGGTGCTGATTTTAGCGATTTTGAACATGACTTATTTAATCTGTCTAAGCGGGCTTGGTTAACTCGTCATCCTTTAGAAGCTGGCGGCTTATTAAAATACGCCCACAAAGGAGAATACCACGCCTATAACCCTGATGTCGTTCAAGCACTGCAAAAAGCCGTCAATAGCGGGGAATATACCGACTATCAGCATTATGCAAATCTTGTGCAACAGCGCCCAATTACAACCTTACGCGATATGCTCGCTCTCAATAGCAAGACAACGCCTATCTCAATTGAAGAAGTCGAACCTGAAACGGAATTGTTTAAACGCTTTGATACAGCCGCAATGTCAATTGGGGCACTCAGCAGGGAAGCTCATGAAGCGCTTGCGCAAGCGATGAATACATTGGGGGGATTTTCAAACTCAGGTGAAGGTGGTGAAGATCCGGCTCGTTACGGTACGAATAAAGTCTCACGCATTAAACAAATTGCTTCGGGTCGTTTTGGCGTGACACCTTCTTATCTCATGAGCGCAGATGTTCTACAAATCAAAGTCGCACAAGGAGCAAAACCGGGTGAAGGCGGACAACTTCCCGGAGATAAAGTGACACCTTATATTGCGCAACTGCGTTATGCTGTACCCGGTGTGACCCTAATATCACCACCACCTCATCACGACATCTACTCTATTGAAGATTTAGCACAGCTTATTTTCGACTTAAAACAGATCAATCCCACTGCACTGATTTCTGTAAAACTCGTGTCCGAGCCCGGTGTGGGTACCATTGCAACGGGTGTTGCCAAGGCTTACGCGGATTTGATCACCATTGCAGGTTATGACGGTGGTACAGGCGCAAGCCCTTTAACTTCTGTAAAATATGCAGGTAGCCCGTGGGAATTAGGTTTAGTGGAAACTCAACAAGCACTGGTGGCAAACAATCTTCGTCATAAAATTCGTTTACAAGTCGATGGCGGATTAAAAACAGGTTTAGATATTATTAAAGCGGCGATTTTGGGCGCAGAGAGTTTTGGTTTTGGTACTGGCCCCATGGTAGCATTAGGCTGTAAATATCTGCGAATTTGCCATTTAAATAATTGCGCAATGGGTGTTGCAACCCAAGATGAAACGCTCCGTCGTCACCATTATCACGGATTACCCGAACGCGTTATTAACTACTTCCGTTTTATTGCACAAGAAACCCGTGAGTTAATGGCATTACTTGGCGTAAGAAAAATCACAGATTTAATCGGTCGAACCGATCTGCTTTCATGCCTAGAAGGTGTTAGCAGCAAACAGCAAAAGCTCTCTTTAGGTGGATTATTAGAAACAGCAACTTCACCATCAGGCAATGCGCTTTATTGTCAGGAAAATAATAATACTTATGATAAAGGCGAATTAAATCAGTATATTGTTGCCCAAACCAGTGAGGCTATTAAACAGCAAAAAAGCCAAACAGACTATTTTGATATTCGCAATACAGATCGCTCTGTCGGAGCAACATTATCAGGCATTATTGCTAAACATTATGGTGAAAGTGGCTTATCTGCTACACCAATTAAACTTCATTTTACAGGAACAGCCGGTCAAAGCTTTGGTGTATGGAATGCGCAAGGCGTTGAATTAACCTTAGTGGGTGATGCTAATGACTATGTTGGTAAAGGCATGGCTGGAGGCCGTATTGTCATTTCGCCTCCAGTTGGCTCTGCATTTAAAAATCATCACGCCACTATTATGGGTAATACCTGCCTTTATGGTGCAACAGGTGGAAAACTCTATGCTTCTGGCTTGGCTGGTGAGCGTTTCGCCGTCAGGAACTCCGGTGCGATTGCTGTCGTTGAAGGTGTAGGCGATAACGGATGTGAATATATGACTGGCGGTATTGTCTGCGTTCTGGGTAAAACGGGGATTAACTTTGGTGCGGGAATGACGGGTGGATTTGCCTATTTGTTAGATGAAGATCTCACGTTATCGCAACGGATCAACACTTCGTCAATTGAGTTACTTCCTGTTGCATCCTTTGCCATTCTCGCTGAGCATCTACGTGGCATGATCGCAGAACATGTCAGACTAACAGGCTCACAGCAAGGAGAAAGATTACTTTCACAGTGGGAATATTGGTCACAACACTTCAAATTGGTTAAGCCAAAATCCAGTGATGTCAATGCATTGCTTGGTCATCCTCGTCGTTCATCTGCTGAATTACGCGTTCAGGCACAATAGGAGAATATTATGAGTCAGAATGTGTATCAGTTTATCGACTTAAATCGTATTGAGCCGACTAAAAAACCATTAGCAATTCGCAAAATTGAGTTTGTTGAAATCTATGAAGCTTTTTCGCCACAACAGGCCTCCGCACAAGCTGATCGCTGTTTAGGCTGCGGGAATCCTTATTGTGAATGGAAATGTCCTGTTCATAATTACATTCCTAATTGGTTAAAGCTGGCAAACGAAGGCCGTATTATTGAGGCGGCTGAGCTTTCTCATCAAACAAACAGTTTGCCTGAAATTTGTGGTCGCGTTTGCCCACAAGATAGGCTTTGTGAAGGTGCCTGCACGCTTAATGATGATTTTGGTGCCGTCACAATTGGCAATATTGAGCGCTACATCAATGACACCGCCTTAGCACAAGGATGGCGTCCCGATCTTTCTCACGTCACCATGACCGATAAAAAGGTCGCGATTATCGGCGCAGGCCCCGCGGGTCTTACCTGTGCAGATGTTCTTATTCGACAAGGCGTGAAACCCGTTGTTTTTGATAAACATCCAGAAATTGGGGGATTACTTACGTTCGGGATCCCCTCTTTTAAACTCGAAAAATCACTAATGATCCGACGTCGCGAATTATTCAGTGAAATGGGTATCGAGTTTTGCCTTAATACAGAAATAGGCAAAGATATCGCACTCAGTACCCTAATAACACAATATGACGCCGTATTTCTAGGATTAGGTACTTATCACAGTTTAAGCGGTCATTTTCCTAATGAAAGTGCTAATGGTGTTTATAGCGCTCTACCTTATTTAATTGGTAACACACGTTATTTAATGGGTTATGGTGAAGATCCTCAAACACCTTATATCGACCTTAAAGATAAAAATGTAGTGATATTAGGCGGTGGTGATACCGCAATGGACTGTGTGCGTACAGCGATTCGGCAAGGTGCAAATAAAGTGACTTGTGTTTATCGTCGTGATGAAAGCAATATGCCAGGTTCAAAACGCGAAGTAAAAAATGCTAAAGAAGAAGGTGGCGAATTTTTATTTAATCTTCAACCTATAGATATTGAAGTCGATAATCAAAATAACGTGGTCGGTATTCAAGTTATTAAAACCCAAGGTGATAAAACATTAACGACGATTGAAGGAAGTGAGCATTTGTTATCTGCTGATGCGGTTATTCTGGCATTTGGCTTTAAACCTGCACATTATCCATGGTTAGATGAAAATAATATTGAATATGCATCTTCAGGCAGAATTATTATTTCAGATAATCAAGAAATACCAAATCAAACAACAAACCCTAAAGTGTTTGCTGGGGGCGATATTGTACGAGGCTCTGATCTTGTGGTAACAGCAATAGCAGAAGGAAGAGAGGCCGCTGAAGGAATCTTAAGATATTTATCATGTTAAATATTTTTTATTTTCGTTATTTAAAATAACAATTTCTCTTATTTATTATCCCATTTAATTTAAGTGGGATAATTTTCAATATTAGCGATTAAATTAATAAATAGTATTTAAGGATCATCAAGATATCAGACAAAATAATCATTCTCATTACCATTTAATATAATTTATAGAATAATATTTTGATAAAATACGGTATTCTTTTTTTGTATCAGAATAACACTTCTGATCTATAGTAAATATAATTTATTTTCGTATTTTTTACTTTATCTCTTTTTATTTAACCTTTCTGTCATCTTTTAATGATAATTGTTTTACAGCATTTGTTAATAACATCACAGTCTAAAAAAATAGATTTTATTTCGGCTATTAAATTTGATAACAATCAAATATTGTCAACCTACCAACTTCATAATGGAGTCACCTAATAACTTTACAGAAAAATATAATTTATTGATGTTAGGTTCGTTTTCACAATTAATAGTATTGTCATAATTAACTAGGGGATCACTATGGTGATGCAACTTATAGCAGTAGCCGTTATTATCGTAACTGTCTATTTGCTAATAAAAAAATATGAAACCAGAATGGTGCTAATTGGTGCGGGCTTATTACTCTGTATTTTAAGTCTGAGCCCATTGGATGCGTTTGCTGCATTTAGTGAGCGCATGGTGTCTTCATCATTAATTCAAGCAATCTGTTCGAGTATGGGTTTTGCTTATGTTATGAAGTACACCAAATGCGATATGCATCTGGTTCATGTTTTATCAAAAGTAATGACTCGTCTGGGCTTCTTCCTTATCCCAGCAACGGTTGTCGTAACGTATTTTATTAATATCGCAATCCCATCAGCAGCGGGTTGTGCTGCAGCGGTAGGTGCGACACTCATTCCATTATTAATCGCAGCACGTATTCACCCAGCTATCGCAGGTGGTGCAGTGTTATGTGGTACTATCGGCTCAATGCTAAGCCCAGGTATGTCGCATAACGCCTTCGTTGCTAACATGGCAAATATGGAAGTGGTTGATTTAATCGCTCGCCATAGCCCATACAGCTTAATGGCTGGTGGTATCGCAGCTGTTTCACTGGCAGTTGTCGCTTTAGTGAAAAAAGAGTTCAAAATGGCTTCTGCTACTGGTGATGCATCATCTTCATCAGCGCAAGCAACGCCAGAAGCTGTTCGCCCTAACTACTTATATGCAACAGCACCTTTCATTCCATTGATCCTATTAATTCTGCCATTCTTCGAGTCTTTCAGTACCTTTAAACTGTCTGTACCAGCAGCAATGTTAATCGGTTCTATCTATGCTCTGTTCATCACATTAACTAACCCTGCTCAAATTACGAAAGAGTTCTTTAAAGGTATGGGTAATGCTTATGGTGATGTATTAGGTATCATCATTGCAGCAGCTGTATTCGCCGCAGGTCTGAAAGCATCTGGTTTAATCGACGCGTTCATCAACTTCTTAACTCATTCTCCTGAATTTGCTCGCTGGGGTGGTACTTTAGGGCCATTCTTAATGGGTATTATCACAGGTTCTGGTGACGCAGCAGCATTCGCATTCAACGAAACAGTAACACCTCATGCTGCACAATTCGGTTATGAAATCCCTGATATGGGTATGGCAGCGGCATTATCTGGCGCGTTAGGTCGTACTATGTCACCACTGGCAGGTGCAGCAATTGTTTGTGCTGGTCTTGCAAATGTTAACCCTATGGAAATCGCAAAACGTACTGCACCGGGTATGATTATCGGCGTCATCGCTGTTGCGTTATTCATGCTATAAGTGGAGAAATGAATATGTCAGCAATTACACTAGAAAAATTAATTAAATGGCGTCGTGAGTTTCACCAATATCCAGAAATTGGTTGGTCAGAATTTTTAACCACAGCAAAAATTGTCAAAGAACTACGTAGCTTAGGTTTAGAAGTTAAAGTTGGCCCAGACGTTATCAATCAAGAGTTTGCTTTTGGTCGTCGTCGTCAAGTCGTTGAAAAAGGTCTAGCCGTTGCAAGAGAGCATAAAGTTGATGAAGCTCTGCTTGATGAAATGAAAGAGCTAACTGGCTGTGTCGCTATTTTTGACAGCGGTAAAGCAGGTCCAACAGTTGCACTGCGTTTTGATATCGACTGTGTAGGTGTTAATGAAGCAACCGAAACTAAACACCGTCCTCATGCCGAAAATTTTGCTTCTTGCCATGCTGGCGAAATGCACGCTTGTGGTCACGATGGACACATTTCTATCGGTTTGGGTGTAGCTCACTGGTTAGTTGAGAATAAAGATAAAGTGGTTGGTAAAGTTAAAATCTTATTCCAACCCGCAGAAGAAGGTGTTCGTGGCGCTCGTGCGATGGCTGAAAGTGGTATCGCTGATGATGCAGATTACTTCTTAGGTGCACACTTAGGCTTTATCGCAAACAGTGGTGAAATTGTTATTAACCCAACACATTTCTTATGTACCACTAAATATGACTTCCGTTTTAAAGGTGCGCCATCCCACGCAGGAGCAGAGCCAGAATTAGGCCGTAATGCATTAGCAGGAGCTTGCCATGCAGCGACGCAAATGCTGGGCATTTCTCGTCATGGTAAAGGGATGTCACGTATCAACATCGGTGTATTAAAAGCCGGTGAAGGCCGTAACGTTACCCCCGCTAATGCTGAAATGCAAATTGAAGTTCGTGGTGAAAACGAAGAGATCAACAGCTTTATGGCTGCAAATGCGGTACGTATGGCTGAAGGCGCAGCACATAGCTTCCAGTTAGAAATGGAAAGCGAAATCATGGGTGAAGCCGTTGACCTAACGAATGACCAAGAATTGATTGATGTTATGACCAAAGTTGTTGGTCAACATTCTGAGCTAACTGCGGTTGCAACTCGCCCATTCGGTGGTAGTGAAGATGCAACAGTATTAGCAAAACGTGTACAACGTTGTGGCGGTAAATCACTGTACTTCGTTGTGGGTGCCGATCGAACAGCAGGTCACCACCAAGCAGGCTTTGACTTTGATGAAAAACAATTAATGACTGCGGTTAATCTTTACACCGGTTGTTTAGAAGAACTGTTGAAGTAATTTTTCAGTAATACAATCCCATAAAGCGCTCGATAGCAATATAGAGCGCTTTTTTTGCGAAAAATAAATGATGGATTTACAATACACTGATAAATCAAATATATACAAAAAAACCAGTTCAAATGAACTGGTTTTTTCATTAATACAAATAAGATAATCTCTTATTTCACAACGCGCAGTGCTGGACGACCCGTTGGGCGAGGTGGCTCTGGATCATCATCTGGTGAAGAAGTATCAGCTTCGACAGCTTCATCAGTGACAAGAGATAAACCTTCGCTAGCCGGAGCGACATTGTTATCTTCACTATCATCTTCAGCAAACTGTAATGATGCGCCAGATTCATAAGCAGGCTCTGGCTCAAACATCATTCCCGCACCGTTTTCTCTCGCATAAATAGCCATAACAGCAGCCATAGGCACTCGTACTTTACGAGGTATGCCACCAAAGCTTGCACTAAATAAAACCTGATACGGCGTTAACTCTAAGTCATCTACTGCACGAGATGAAATATTTAGTACAATTTGACCATCATGCGCATATTCCATTGGGACTTGAACACCGACAACATTCACATCAACCACTAAATGTGGTGTTAAATCGTTTTCGATGATCCAGTCATAATGCGCACGTAATAAATGCGGACGACGCGGAGACATATCCATAATCTCCATACTTAATTACCCTCTTGAAGGTAAGCGCATCTCACGCTCTGCTTCGGTTAATGACGCGAGGAAAGAATCACGCTCAAAAACACGCTGCATATAAATTTGTACATCTTTAGCGCCAGCACCACTTAAATCTACACCAAGCACGGGTAAACGCCATAACAGAGGAGCAAGGTAGCAATCAACTAAGCTGAACTCTTCACTCATAAAGTAAGGATATTCTTTAAACACAGGAGATACAGCCAGTAGCTCTTCTGCCAACTGTTTACGAGCAGCATTAGCTTGCTGTTCAGTCCCTTTTTCAATGGTGTTCATTAAAGAATACCAATCATGCTCGATGCGATGCATCATTAAACGGCTGCTACCACGAGCAACAGGATAAACTGGCATTAAAGGAGGATGAGGGAAGCGTTCATCAAGATATTCCATGATGATACGTGAATCATACAGAGTCAGCTCACGATCAACCAAAGTCGGTACACTTTGGTAAGGGTTAAGATCGATAAGATCCTGTGGAAGATTACCAGCTTCAACCTGTTCAATTTCAACACTGACACCTTTCTCCGCTAGGACAATTCTGACCTGATGGCTGAAAATATCAGTCGGACCGGAAAACAAAGTCATTACCGAACGTTTGTTGGCAGCGACAGCCATGAAAACCTCCAAGTTAATCAATTAAAGAAATGAATTAGCACAATGCCCCTTCCATTTCCCCATTCCTAAAAGACAAGCACACAAACGCAGTAGACCTAAATAAACATTTAAGTTACTAACTGCATTGGGTAACTACCTGTATAACAGCCTTATCGTGGGATAATCATATTTTACAGGGTTAAAAACTCACCTGTCTTTGCGGCACATATCATTATCAAGTAATACCAAAATAATCATTCAACAATCATTATTGTCATAATAATTTTGGTATGACTTTCAAACTCATCACGGGTATTGAGATCGATATACCCATTGGCAACATGATGAAGTTATAGAAAGAAAGACACCAAAGTCCGCTATTCTACCAGAATTCATGTTACTTAGGGGGGCTAATGCAAATAATTCAACATAATATGCCACACTACCCTAAAAGTAAGATTATAATATCAAAAAATGAAATTATTTAGAGATAACATCTAAAAAATAGGCTTTTTAATACTATCGTTATCTTACATAAAGCTTGTTTTTATGATTAACAGCATCATGTATTAGCAACATTATGTTTTTATTATTAATAAACACAAATAAGTCAAAAATAAAAAACCCGCCTGTGAAGACGGGTTTTCAACATCAAATTGATATCTAAAAGATAACAAATTAACGTTTAGAGAACTGTGGACGACGACGTGCTTTACGCAGACCCACTTTCTTACGTTCAACAGAACGCGCATCACGGGTTACGAAACCAGCTTTACGCAGATCAGAACGTAGAGTCTCATCATATTCCATCAGTGCACGAGTGATACCGTGACGGATCGCGCCAGCTTGACCAGAAATACCACCACCTTTAACAGTGATGTATAAATCTAATTTACCCAGCATATCAACTAATTCCAGCGGTTGACGAACAACCATACGTGCTGTTTCGCGGCCGAAGTAAACTTCTAGGCTACGTTTGTTGATTACGATATTACCGCTACCTGGCTTAATGAAGACACGTGCGGAAGAACTTTTGCGGCGACCTGTGCCGTAGTATTGATTATCAGCCATTGCCTATTATCCCGATTAAATGTCCAGAACTTGCGGTTGTTGTGCCGCGTGGTTGTGCTCAGATCCTGCGTAAACTTTCAGTTTACGGTACATCGCACGACCCAGAGGCCCTTTTGGCAGCATGCCTTTTACCGCGATTTCGATTACACGCTCAGGACTACGGGCGATCATCTCTTCGAAAGTCGCTTGTTTGATACCACCTACGTGACCAGTATGACGGTAGTAAACTTTGTCAGTACGTTTATGACCAGTTACCGCTACTTTCTCAGCGTTTAAAACGATGATGTAATCACCAGTATCAACGTGCGGAGTGTATTCCGCTTTGTGCTTACCGCGTAAACGGCTAGCAATTTCAGTTGCTAAACGGCCTAAAGTTTTGCCGTCTGCATCAACAACGTACCAGTCGCGTTTTACGGTTTCTGGTTTAGCTGTAAAAGTTTTCATTATTGAAAATTACCCAATGTTTAGTTACACGTTGGTGAACGCTCGGTTCAAATACTATTGAGGTTCACACGACTCTTGTGTCCAGCAAACCTACCCCTTCGAGTAGCACTGCTGACTCTAAAATGCGAGTTTTTTGGGAAATAAAAAACTTGCTGCAACGTGGGGTCGCAAGATTATAGAGAAGTCAGAAAAAAAAATCGAGTCATAATTGAAAAACAATTGAATTCTTTTTCAATATTTCAGCGAAAAAAACGAATCTGGCACTTTTTTCTGATTTGACTGATAAATTCTTGCTACCTGAAGAGAAGAATTGTTCCTTTCCAGAGCGCTTGTAAGCTGCCTAATGCGTTCTATTCTCATAGAAAAAAACATCAAGCAACTTAACCTGCGTCATCCTACCATAATGAAAGATGACTTTCTTCAAGAATTAAACATTAAGCGAGATGGGGTTGTACTAAATATTCTTCACTTTGCATCTCTTGTAAACGAGATAAGCAACGTTGATATTCAAAACGCAGAAAATCACCTTGATAAATCTCGTTCATTTCTACATTTGCATTAATAATAAGTTTCACCTTACGCTCATAAAACTCATCAACAAGCGCTAAAAACCGACGCGCAGCATCTTCATTTAATGTTCCCATTTGTTCCATGTCATATAACAAAACAGAGTGGTAATGCTTAGAAAGCTCAATGTAATCAAGCTGACTACGGGGTTCCATACACAAAGTTGAAAAATTTATAGCAAGGACCCCACTAGAGGCTTTTCTTACTTTCATCGGGCGATGATTGATGGTTAAAGTACAATCAACTTGCGGTTCACTGGTTGCCAAGTGCATGAAAATTCTGTCCATTTCTTGACGATTTTCATCGTTAAGAGGAGATAAAAAAAGATGCGCTTGTGTTAATGTTCTAAGACGATAATCAATACCTGCATCGACATTTAAAATATCGCAATGGTGTTTGATCTGTTCTATTGCAGGTAAAAAACGAGAACGTTGCAATCCATTACGGTAAAGCTCGTCAGGTGGAATATTTGATGTTGCAACTAGCGTGATACCTCTGGCAAATAACGCTTCAAGCAAGGTACCTAAAATCATTGCATCAGTAATATCAGAAACAAAAAACTCATCAAAACAGAGCACATCGGTTTGCACTTTAAAGCCATCAGCAATAATTTCTAGCGGGTTTTCATGACCTTGTAAGTTTTTCAACTCTTCTTGAACACGTAACATAAAGCGATGGAAGTGTAAGCGAAGCTTTCGTTCTGTCGGCAAACTTTGATAAAACATATCCATCAACCATGTTTTACCTCGTCCAACCCCCCCCCACATATATAAACCACGTTCTGGTGCAACAATCTGTTTTTTTGTGCGAATTCGCCCGAATAATCGTTGTGTTAGCGAATTTTTTTCTGGTGGAGTCTCTTTTAATAATGCATGGTAGATCTGTTGAAGATGGAGAACAGTTTTTCGCTGAACATCATCAGGTTGATAATCACCTTGCTTTAATGCGGCTTCATAAAGTGATAACGGCGTACTAACAGTCATGAATGCCCTCTTATCCTTAATTTTCTGACATACTGATTTGTGTCTGTCGAATGGCTCTATTATAAGCATTAAGAATTGTTTTAACATCAACGTAACACACGAATTTTATATTAAGCTTAAGGATATTATTCCACCCATGCCTTTTAGCGGTTATGATGTTATAAGAATCCATCGTCCTCACTATTAGATGAAAAGGAGTTGCCATGGTTTGGGTTTATGCACTGATTGGATTAGTTGTCGGTCTTATTATCGGCGCACTTGCAATGCGTTACGGTAACAGCACCCTTCGCCAACAAGATGCTATCAAAGCAGAGTTAGACACGAAAAAAGAAGAACTTGATACTTATCGCAATGAGCTTGTCAGCCACTTTGCTAGAAGTGCTGAACTATTAGATAACATGGCGAAAGATTACCGTCAGCTTTATCAACATATGGCAAAAAGCTCTAATGAGCTCATGCCTGATATGCCTGCTCAAGAAAATCCGTTTAATTACCGATTAAGTGAATCAGAAGCCGCGAATGATCAATCTCCAATAAAAATGCCGCCTCGTGAT
The DNA here is from genome assembly GCF_002607735.1 of Proteus alimentorum. Classification (GTDB taxonomy): domain Bacteria; phylum Pseudomonadota; class Gammaproteobacteria; order Enterobacterales; family Enterobacteriaceae; genus Proteus; species Proteus alimentorum. Next base: position 117,077 of record NZ_NBVR01000018.1, on the reverse strand, counting down.
TACTCCGAAGGGGCGTCTGGATTGTTCAGACCCACAGAGAAAAAAGACAGTTAATCTTAAAACGCCACATTTTTGTGGCGTTTTTTCTTTCTCATAAACATCATAAAATGACAATTATTTGCTATGGTTTTAAAGATAGCTTTTGTCTTGTAAATCCGTGTAAAAGGAAGCAAAGCACATCATGTCTTAATGAACTTTCCTTTGTCAGTACAGGTCTTAGTGACATCGCGCTCATTTTGAGCAATAACTTTTATTTTGATAACTGTATCAAGAGACTCTAATTCATGTTGACTAAAAAAAGAAAATTATTACTTAGTGCATTAGCAATGAGTGTCGGACTTTCACTCTCTACTATTCCAGCAACCAGTATGGCCGCACTGCCTGCGGTTATGCCATCAGGCGAGCAACTGCCAAGCCTTGCACCGATGTTAGAAAAAGTGTTACCTGCTGTCGTCAGTGTGCACGTTTCAGGAACACGAGTACAAAGCCAGCAAGTGCCTGAAGAGTTCAAATTCTTCTTTGGCCCCAATTTCCCATCACAACAACAAAGTATTCGCCCTTTTGAAGGCTTGGGCTCTGGCGTCATTATTGATGCACAAAAAGGCTATGTATTAACAAACAACCATGTTGTTGATGGTGCAGATAAAATTCAACTACAAATTAATGATGGTCGTGAATTTAGTGCAAAATTAATTGGTAGCGATCCACAAACAGATATCGCCTTACTGCAAATTGAAAAACCAACTAACTTAACCGCAATTAAAATGGCGGACTCTGACCAATTGCGTGTTGGTGACTTTGCGGTTGCAGTAGGTAACCCATTTGGTTTAGGCCAAACAGCAACATCTGGTATTATTTCCGCATTAGGTCGTAGCGGTTTAAATCTTGAAGGTTTAGAGAACTTTATCCAGACCGATGCATCAATCAACCGTGGTAACTCTGGTGGTGCACTCGTTAACTTAAATGGCGAGTTAATCGGAATTAACACCGCTATTTTAGCACCGGGTGGTGGCAATATCGGTATCGGCTTCGCTATTCCAAGTAATATGGCGCGTGATCTTAGCCAACAACTGATTTCGCATGGTGAAGTTAAACGTGGCATCTTAGGTATTCGTGGTACAGAAATGAATTCTGATCTGGCGAAATCCTTTAATATTGATGCACAACGCGGTGCTTTTGTTAGCGAAGTAATGCCAGATTCATCCGCTGCAAAAGCAGGCATCAAACCGGGTGACGTTTTAATTTCAGTTGATGGTAAACGTATCAATAGCTTTGCTGAATTAAGAGCTAAAGTGGGTACGACACCACCGGGTAAAGAGATCCTGATTGGCTTAATCCGTCAAGGTAAATCAATGGATGTTAAAGTGACATTAGAGAAACAATCGGCCGATGCAACACGCGCAGATAACTTTTCTCCTGCACTACAAGGTGCCACATTAAGTAACTACTTAAACAAACAAGTTAAAGCAGTTGCTGTTGATTCTGTTGAGAAAGATTCCGCAGCTGCGGCATCTGGTTTACAGAAAGGCGACCTTATTATTGGTATCAATAATACGCCAATTACATCACTGGGCGATTTACGCAAAGCAATTGATGCTAAACCGCCTGTTCTTGCATTGAATATTCAGCGTGGTAATGAAGAAATTTACCTGCTGTTACGTAATACACCGCGCTAAGAAGTAAGCTTTTCACCTATCTAATTTATTGATTTCTTTGGCCCTATAATTTCCGTTATAGGGCTTTTTTTATACCTCTTTTTGATAAGAGTCATTGGCTTAAAAGGGGATTTTATGCGCTGAGCGATGCTTTCATAAGTTAAACTATGTTATTCTCACCGCTCTTACGCGAATAATTTCACAGTCAGACATAAATACAGGATTTTTATGTTAACTAAGTTACTGCGCTCAACTCTAATTGGTCTTCTCACAGCAGCAATTCTTTTGATTGCAGTTCCTTCAATTCGCCCTATTTTTATTGAACGCCTACTTAATGGCGATTTTCTTAATGCGCCTTTTAGCTATAACACCGCGGTGCGACGAGCAGCCCCTGCGGTTGTTAATGTTTATAGCAGTACAATGGGCAGCTTTTCTCAAGAAGGCCGTGAGCTAACATCTTTAGGCGCTGGCGTCATTATGGATGGTCGTGGTTATATTTTAACGAATCAACATGTTATTAATAATGCCGATCAGATCCTTATCGCGCTCCAAAATGGTGATCTTTATGAAGGCTTACTTGTTGGTTCTGATCCCTTAACCGATCTTGCAGTATTAAAAATTGATGCCGATAAGCTCCCGACGATCCCCATTAATACTAAACGAATTTCTCATGTTGGTGATGTTGTGCTGGCTATTGGTAACCCATTTAATATTGGGCAAACTATTACACAAGGGATCATCAGTGCGACGGGGCGCGTTGGATTAAGCCCAACCCGTTACCAAAATTTTCTACAAACAGATGCCTCAATTAATGAAGGTAACTCTGGTGGTGCGCTAATTAATACTGAAGGTGAACTGGTGGGCATTAATACCATGACGTTTGATTCAGGAACCTATAACGGATACCGCCCTACAGCAGAAGGATTAGGCTTCGCCATTCCGACCGAACTTGCTGTTAAAATTATGAATAAGCTAATTCGTGATGGTCGTGTTATCCGTGGCTTTATTGGTATCACAGCAAAAGAATTACCAAGAATTCGCTCATCCAATACAGATATTAAGCAAATTCAAGGATTGCGTATTTTTAGGATCACACCAAATGGCCCAGCGGATAAAGCAGGAATAAAAACTGGCGATATCATCCTTAGCATTAATCATGCGCCAGCGACTTCCGCGATGGAAATGATGGATTACATTGCAGAAACACGCCCCGGTACGGTTTTACCTGTCACGCTATTACGAGAAGGTAATGAGATCAATGTTGATGTCACGATCTCTGAATACCAACCAGAATCATAACTAGCAAAAAATCTCCCTATTTTTAGCTAATAGGGAGATTTCATATAAAACGTTGCACTTTGCGAGCAGCTTTCTTTAAAGATTTCTGTATTACGATAATCTTCTAATGTACTGTGATTACAACCGCTGTACTCTCCTTCTTTTGTGCCATCATTTTGCCAACCACAAACTGGGCAAATCTCAAAAAAAGCTTCATCTTTATCTTTAAAAACAAGATAGTGGCAAGCAACACAACTCACTTCTAAAGGAAGGTGACAACTGCGTTTTTCTATCAAAGTAATCTCCTATTACGATAGTAAATAAAACAGTACGTTATTCATTTTTACTCGGTTTGCCTGTGAACGTGTTGTTTTCAACAGTATGCCAAATTTTTTCAGCTTTCCGTCCAATCCAAATAAGTGAAATAGCTAAAATAAAGAAGAAAATCGCACTGTGTAAACTGTCCCAGAAGTATTCAAAGAAACGGGTATAGAGATTGATACCAAGGAAAGTCAAACCAAAACCTCTTAACATGCCGTCATCTGTTTTAAGGCTAATATAAATACAAATAACAGAAGCCACGCCAAATAACAGTGCCCAAGGCAACAAATTCACACTTGAAGTACGATACCAAGTATCAGGATCGTAATTACCAAAAATAGACATGATCCATAGCGCAATAAACAGATAAGTGAGTCCCATTATTTTTGTCATGGTAAATAAGCGACGGTGTACCAATACATTTTGTAGGAAATAACAGCCTGCTAATAATACTGCGCCAAAGAAGACAAAGCGGATAGGATAGTTCATCCCTAACCAATAAGCGCCCCAGCCTGACATATACCCTGTTTCAGCACCAAACCAATTTCCTAGCATTAAAAGGAAAAATAGCCACACTAGCGATGAACGACTGATAAAACCAATTGAACCATAAATAGCACAGCCAATTAAAAAGAGAGGGGCAATATGACCGCTTCCTGTATCCAGTAATTCTCCCAGTTGCCAAAGAAAAATCGCCGTAAACATCACGCCTAAAAAGAGAATAAATTCAGTACTATAGTGCCACTGTATTTCTTTTCGCTGACGTTTAAATCCCCAGAAGTAGAGCGCTGAAGCAATAAGTGCAGGAGAGATCACGCGCATAATTTCAGAGACACTGAAGAGTTCAATAAGGTAATAGACCAATGCGCTATCACTAAAGATACTCCCTGCGGCGATAATCAAACAGACCATTGCTATCCAAAATGCATAGCGACTTAATCTTTTCCAATCAAAAGGAATACGATGCAACGTACTTCTTAACTGCTGATGTTCTTGTTCTGAAATTTCGCCAGATTGTTGCCATTCATCCAATGCTTGACGAATTAGGCGCTCTTGTTTCCTTGTTACCTGCATATATGTTCCTTCCTTTTAGCTCATAGCTATTTCTCTAAAACAGGCCTATTTTTCTTACTGTATCTTGCCACGAAAGAAATGCTTTATGAATTGTCCTATTCTGTTGAGAGTTCTGTTGAACTAATGCACAAAAAAAAACCATAGCACAACAATGTACTATGGTTTTAAATGGCTAAAAAAGATAACTAAAATAAATTAGTCATTCGAGTGCAAACGTTCGATTTTTGCCCCTAAGCCTTGTAATTTAGCTTCAATATTTTCATAACCACGATCGATATGATAAATACGATCAACAATGGTTGTGCCTTCAGCAATACAACCTGCAAGGACTAAGCTTGCAGAAGCACGTAAATCCGTTGCCATCACTTGTGCGCCGGAAAGTTTTTCAACACCGTGGCATAACACCGTATTACTTTCGATTTCAGCGTGAGCACCCATACGGATTAACTCAGGAATGTGCATAAAACGATTTTCAAAAATGGTTTCAGTGATCATTCCTGCGCCTTCAGCCACTAAGTTTAAAAGGCTAAATTGTGCTTGCATATCAGTTGGAAAACCCGGATGTGGCGCAGTACGCAATGTTACCGCTTTAGGGCGTTTACCATGCATATCAAGGCTTATCCAATCTTCACCCACGTCAATATCAGCGCCTGCTTCACGTAATTTTGCCAACACAGCATCTAACGTATCCGGTTTAGCATTACGACACATAACACGACCACGAGAAACTGCCGCTGCAACTAAGAAAGTCCCTGTTTCAATACGATCCGGTAGGATTTGATAAGTACCACCACCAAGACGCTCTACGCCTTCAATAGTAATGCTATCTGTACCTGCACCGCTAATTTTGGCACCTAATGTATTGAGGAAGTTTGCCGTATCTTCAATTTCAGGCTCTCTTGCTGCATTCTCAATAATCGTTTTGCCTTCAGCTAATACCGCCGCAGTCATAATCGTGATAGTGGCACCCACGCTCACTTTATCCATGACAATATGTGCGCCTTTTAAACGCCCATCAACACGTGCTTTTACATAACCTTCATCCAGTGTGATCTCAGCGCCTAATTGCTCTAAACCTGTAATATGAAGATCAACAGGACGAGCACCAATGGCACAGCCACCCGGTAAAGAAACCTGACCTTGACCAAAACGAGCCACCAGCGGACCTAAAGCCCAAATTGAAGCACGCATGGTTTTTACTAACTCGTAAGGAGCACAAAATTCATTAATATTACGAGCATCAACGAAAACAGAGCCATTACGTTCAACATGAGTTCCTAAACGATTAAGTAACTTAATCGTTGTGTCGATATCTTTTAATTTAGGAACATTGGTTAATTCTACTGGCTCTTCGGCAAGGATCGCAGCGAACAGGATTGGTAGTGCGGCATTTTTTGCGCCTGAAATAGTGACCTCACCTGATAAACAGGTTGGCCCTTGTACTCTAAATTTATCCATCTGTAGAACTCTCTTTTTATTTTGCTGTACGCTGTATACCTACTGAATCAAAGCCCGTTAAGTTTACGATCTCTCTTCCACTCTTCAGGTGTGTAGGCTTTAATAGACAAAGCGTGAATACGATTATCTGCGATATATTCCATCAAAGGGGCATAAATGGTTTGTTGTTGTTTTACTCTGCTCATTCCCTCAAACATTGCGCCAACAACGACAACTTGAAAATGACTACCGTCACCATTGACGATGACTTCATCTAAAGACAGGCTGTCCATTAATACTTGTTTGATTTCATTTGTATCCATAATTGCTCAATCTCAACGTTAAAATAATAATCAGTCGTCTATCCTAATGGAATCCGCTCTACTCTTAAACCATCAAAAACCCCCTTAATGATAAAAGTATCACGAAGGGGGCTTTTTAATACCTTTGCTCAAACTCTGTATTAGGCAATATTCATAATTTCATCAAGATCATAGAGTGTAATTAAGGTCTGAAAACGCTCACTGGCACCTTGAATAATAAATTGACGATTTTGCGCTTCCATTTCTGCTTTTAAGTGAACAAAAAGTGCCAATCCGGTTGAATCAATATGTTCTAAGGCAGAAATATCTATGATATCAATATCAGCTAATAATACTTTACGTTGCTGCCAAGCAGGTAACAACGTTTCACGATCTAACGTTCCTTGGAAATAGAGGGCACTATCCTTTTTTTCCCAATTTAACGAAGCTGACATGTTATTTTTTCTCATCCAGAGTGATTGGTGTTTTAGCACTGATTTCTAACTGTTTTGTTAAACCATCAACACCTTTAGAATTTAAAATATCTGACCACTCATTCTGTTTTGTGGTGATCATGCTGACACCTTCAGCAATCATATCATAAGCTTGCCATTCGCCTGTTTTGCTGTTTTTACGCCATTGAAAATCAAGGCGGACAGGTGGGCGACCATTTGTATCAATAATGGTGACACGAATCGTTAGCGTTGATTTGTCTGCGAAAGGTTTTGCAGGCTCAATACGGTATTCTTGGCCTTCATACATCGCTAATGCTTGACCATAAACTTGAGCAAGATACGCTTCAAATGCAGTGAAATAAGCATCACGTTGCGCAGGGGTTGCATTACGATAATGTGGCCCTAACACTAATGCACCCGCATATTTAATATGTACATAAGGCAGTAATTCTTGCTGAACAATTTGACGTAAAACTTCAGGGTTTTTACGAATTTCAGGCTGTTCATTTTTTAATTGACTAAAGGTCTTTTGTGCCGCATCTTCCATCAATGCGTAAGGATTGGTTTTATCTACCGCCATTGCAAAAGGCGTTATCACTAATAGTGCGACCATCAATAAGCGTTTAAACATACGTTCGCTTCTCCTCAAATAGAGTTTCAATAATACGATGCATTTATTACGCTAAATTTAGCTAAATGTATAAGTGCATCGTATAGGAATTAATGATTAGGGTAATGCAGAGTGTTCTTCTGTCGGTTTAGATTCAGATTTAGCTGAATCATCACCATCACCCGTTTTATAAAGGAATTGACCAATAAGGTCTTCTAGCACCATTGCTGAATTGGTGTTTGTGATGCGTCCTCCGTCTTTTAACAGAGTAGAATCTAAGGCTTCATCATAAAAACCTAAATTCAATGCAAGGAACTGCTCACCTAATAAACCCGATGTACGAATAGACAATGAGCTACTTTCTGGAATGTGATCGTAAATACTCAGAATATCGAGCGCAACTTCAGGACGATAGTTCCCTTCATCTTCTTCTTTTAAGGTAATAGAAGAAACACGCCCAATCACCACACCACCAATCTTAACTGGAGAGCGCTCTTTTAACCCACCAATATTACCGAAGCTGGCATAAACGCGATAAGTCGGTTGATTACCCATTTCTTTAATATCAGCGACTTTAAGGCATAAGAAAATCACGGCAGCTAACGCAATCAGAACAAATAGACCAACCCAAACTTCAATTTTTTTACTTTGCATGACTTAGTTCCCAAACATCAGTGCTGTTAGCACAAAATCTAAACCCAATACGGCTAACGATGAATGAACAACAGTACGTGTTGTTGCTCTGCTAATCCCTTCTGATGTTGGGATTGCGTCATACCCGTTAAAGAGCGCTATCCAAGTGACGGTAATGGCAAAAACGACACTTTTAATAAAGCAGTTCACTAAATCGAGTCGCCATTCAACGGCACCCTGCATAGATGCCCAGAAAAAGCCTTCATCGATCCCTTTCCAATCCACACCCACAATTGCACCACCCCAAATACCGATAGCGACAAAAATAAGTGAAAGCAATGGCATACTAATAAGACCCGCCCAAAAACGGGGCGCAACAACACGTCTTAAAGGATCGACGGCCATCATTTCTAAACTAGAAATTTGTTCTGTGGCTTTCATTAAGCCGATTTCAGCAGTTAAGGCTGAGCCCGCGCGACCTGCAAATAATAATGCGGTGACGACTGGGCCTAATTCTCTTAACAATGAGAGTGCGACCATCATGCCAAGACTAGCTTCAGCACTAAAGGTTGTTAAAACAAGATAGCCTTGTAATCCCAACACCATGCCAATAAATAGACCAGACACCATGATAATTAATAAAGATTGAACACCAACGTTATACAATTGCTTCAGTAAAAGAGGCCACTGTTTACGAAATTCAGGCTTACCCACTAACGCCCGAAAGAGCATAATGCCGGCTCTACCGAAGGTTGCAAAAATCGCCAATGCTCTAGCGCCAATGCGAGATAATAAATTTACCACGTACTAATTTCCTCGTCCTAATAGGTCGTCCTGATAATCTCCCGCAGGAAAACGGAAAGGTACAGGGCCATCAGCAATACCATCTAAAAACTGTCTTACTTGCCTATTTGGATTATCCTGTAATTCTTGTGCACTGCCTTGAGCAATGACTTTCTGCTCCGCAACAATATAGGCATAATCTGCGATACTTAACACTTCAGGTACATCATGGGAAACCACAACACAAGTCACACCGAGCGCATGATTTAACTCATCAATTAACTTAACAAGCACCCCCATTGTAATAGGATCTTGTCCAACAAAAGGCTCATCAAACATAATCAGTTCAGGATCAAGCGCAATAGCTCTTGCTAATGCGGCCCTTCTTGCCATACCTCCTGATAATTCAGAAGGCATTAAACTTGCTGCACCACGTAAACCCACGGCTTCAAGTTTCATCATCACCGTTGTACGGATCAATGCTTCAGGTAAATTTGTATGTTCTCTTAGTGGAAATGCCACATTTTCAAACACATTCATGTCTGTGAACAGTGCACCTGATTGAAAAAGCATACTCATTTTCTTTCTTGCCTGATACAACGCAGAACGTGATAGCGCAGGAATATTGTCACCATCGAACCAAATTTCACCACTATCAGGAAGGATTTGTCCTCCCATTAGGCGTAACAAGGTTGTTTTACCAATCCCTGAAGGGCCCATAATCGCAGTCACTTTTCCTCTCGGTACAACAAGATTGATCTCAGAGAAGATCTTTCTGCTACCGCGAGTGAAGTTCATATTGCGCACTTCAATTAGATTGTCAGATTGTGCGTTCATGAATAAAACATCCTCAAGCCTGTCTGCATCAACGAATTTTTACGCTATTTTGGCAGGTCATTCGCTATGTTACAAAGAAATCACCACTATTTAGCAAAATAGTGCACGGTTAATTTTACTTTTCGTGCTTGGCTAGTCAAAATATGGTTAATTAGCAAAACCTTTTGACAATATGTTTTTTTATCAGCCCTGTCTTATTGGTTTTTTCTTTATTCGCTCATTGTTGGAAAACTGATGGCATGTTGATTACTTTGTCTCTTTTAATTTTTGGATTGATGTTACTCGTTTATGCATCAGACCGATTAGTCTATGGTGCGAGCGTTTTTGCGCAATCGTTAAAAATCCCGCCAGCCGTTATCGGGATCTTAATCGTAGGTACTGGTACTTCACTGCCTGAGCTTTTTGTTTCAACTGATGCCGCTGTTCATAATTTACCTGATATCGCTATCGGAACAGCTATTGGCTCTACACTCACCAACCTTCTCCTCATCGCGGGTATTGGCGCGATGATTTACCCCATGAACATTCAGTCCGCAGTGCTAAAAAAAGAGCTTCCTTTGATGATTATAGTCATCATATTAGTCGGCATTATTGTTTCTAATGGAAATTTAGGGCTTAGAGAAGGCACCCTGCTCTTTTTTATTGGTTTTGCTTCCATTTTTCTAATGATAAAAACGATGCATAAAACACTATCACAAGAGCGTCATGTGTTACCTTTAGAAACCTTAACGCGTTTTGAATTACAGACAAATCCTCGTAATTCCGTTGCGCTCTTTTGGATTGTGGTTGCTTTAATTATTATTCCCGTTGCGACTCAAATGATATTAGATAATGTCTTTATTTTAATGCAGCGGTATCATCTCAGTGGTTTTTTTGTTGGTTTAACTTTGCTATCTATTGGCACAAGTCTACCAGAATTAGCGACAACCATTGTGGCAGCATTAAGACGTGAAAATGAATTAGCCTTAGGAAATATTATCGGTGCTAATATTTTTAATCTCACTTTTGTGCTAGGAATGCCTGCATTACTCTCACCAAGTGCATTTAACCTCGATACATTTTATTTTAGTTTTGCTGTACTTGGTGTGGCTAGTTTACTGTTTTCCATTTTTTCATTAGGGCGAAAACAGCGCCTTAATCGAGGAAAAGGGATATTCTTATTAGTTTGCTTTATTGTTTATATTACGGTGTTGTGCGTCGCACATTCTCTCTTAACCTAAAATAAATGGTACAAAAAAATGACCGAGTTTGATTTTCAGCAAGCGGGTAAAAAAGTCCTTCATATTGAGCGTGATGGGTTAGCTGAACTAGAACAATACATCAATGATGACTTCACTCTTGCCTGTGAAAAAATTTTCCACTGCCAAGGTCGAGTCATTGTCATGGGTATGGGTAAATCTGGCCATATTGGACATAAAATTGCCGCAACATTCGCCAGCACAGGAACACCATCTTTCTTTGTTCATCCCGGTGAAGCCAGCCATGGCGACTTAGGTATGGTGACAGAAAAAGATATTGTTTTGGCGATTTCAAACTCAGGTGAAGCCAGCGAGATCCTCGCACTTATTCCGGTACTTAAACGTAAACAGATAACACTGATTTGTATGACACGCACTCCTCAAAGTACAATGGGGAAAGCGTCTGATATTCATCTTTGTATCAAAGTGCCTAAAGAAGCCTGTCCTTTAGGGCTTGCACCAACAACCAGTACAACAGCAACTTTAGTGATGGGAGATGCATTAGCCATCGCACTTTTGCGTGCCCGTGGATTTACTGCTGAAGATTTCGCGCTATCTCATCCGGGAGGGGCATTAGGCCGTAAATTACTCCTTCATGTCAGTGATTTAATGAACAAAGATGAAGACATTCCACGTGTCACTAAAGATGCCACTCTACGTGAAGCACTTGTTGAGATAACCCGTAAAAAATTAGGTATGACCGTCATTTGCGATGATAGTATGCTGATCAACGGTATCTTTACAGACGGTGACTTACGAAGAATATTTGATTTAGGGATAGATCTGAACAATGCCAAAATCTCAGATGTCATGACAAGAGGCGGTATTCGTATTCGCCCAGATTGTTTGGCAGTTGAAGCCCTGAATTTAATGCAAGCAAAACATATCACCTCGCTATTAGTAACAGAACAAGATAGTGATATCCTGTTAGGTGTTTTACATATGCATGATTTATTACAGGCTGGTGTTGTATAAGATAGTCATAACGTTCGAAGGATAAAAATGAATACAATGATAGAAACTTGTTATGGTGCAGTAAGTGAGCAAATCATCAAAAAAGCAGAAAAAATCCAATTGCTGATTTGTGATGTTGATGGTGTGATGTCAGACGGACTCATTTACATGGGCAATAATGGCGAAGAATTAAAAGCCTTTAATGTCCGCGATGGGTATGGCATCCGTTGCTTGCTTACATCTGGCATCGAGGTTGCTATCATTACAGGTCGTCAGTCTAAACTGTTAGAAGATCGCGCTAAAACCCTTAGCATTACATATCTTTACCAAGGTCAGCATAATAAGCTTTTGGCGTATCAACAACTGTTAGATACACTAAACCTTAAACCTGAACAAACAGCCTATATTGGTGACGACCTGATTGATTTACCTGTAATGGAAAAAGTGGGACTTTCTGTCGCCGTGGCTGATGCTCATCCATTACTTACACCTCGTGCTAATTATGTAACTCGCATTGCGGGTGGGCGTGGTGCAGTACGAGAATTATGTGATTTAATCCTTTTAGCGCAAGGTCGGCTTGAAGAAGCTAAAGGTCTTTCGATTTAACGTATAACGATACAGAATGAATAAATTAAAATCCTGGTTTACCTTAATTCTTGCCATTATCGCCCTTGGGCTGATTGGCTGGAACTACACTAATAACACTGAGTTCGGTGATGGTGAGATTGTTGATGATGGTCAGCCGACCTATCAATCCAAATCATCGATATCTTTTGTTTACGAGCCAACGGGTATACTCGGATATAAACTTGTTGCTGATGATGTCAAAAATTATGCTCAGCAAAAGTTTACATGGTTTACTAACCCTGTCTTAACCACCTATTCACCGACAGGGGATGCAACATGGACAGTACGCGCAAATAAAGCCAAGCTAACAAACAGTAAAATGCTCTATCTTTATGGCGATGTTCAAATTGATAGCTTAACGGATGACTCTCAACTACAGAGAATAAGCACAGACAACGCTATCGCAAATTTGGATACACAGGATGTTTCCTCTGATGATGAAGTGACTATTATCGGCGTCGGACTGAAATCAGTCGGCTTAAAAATGCGAGGCAATCTGCGCGAGAAACGTGCAGAGCTGATTGAAAAGGTAAACACCTATTATGAGATCCCTAATGAATCAAAAAATCCGTAATACACTGATTATTGGTACACTTTTAGCGATAAGTGTGCCTGCGATGGCGCTTAAAGATGACACGCAACAACCTATTGTTGTGAACTCAGAGAAACAGTCGCTTGATCTAGAAAAAAACGTCACAACCTTTACGCAAAATGTTGTGATCAAACAAGGTTCTATCGATATTCGTGCTGATAAAGTTGTTGTCACACGCCCAGGTGGTGACTCCAAAAGGATTGTAATAGAAGCATTTGGTAATCCAGTCACTTTTTATCAGTTACAAGATGATGGCAAACCTATCAAAGGTCGTGGCGAAAAAATGACCTATGAAATGGATAAAGAGTTAATGACTTTAACGGGTAAAGCCTATCTTGAACAATTAGACAGTAATATCACTGGTGATAAGATCACTTATCTCGTCCCAACTCAGCAAATGGAAGCTTTTAGCGGTAAAGGTAAGCAAGTGACGACTGTTTTACTGCCTTCCCAGTTGCAAGAGAAAGGTTCTGGTGTTAACAACAAAGGTAAGTAACACTTTATGGCGCTGTTAAAAGCTGAAAATTTAGCAAAAGCATACAAAGGGCGCACCGTTGTCGGTGATGTAAGCCTGAACGTTAATTCAGGTGAGATTGTCGGCTTACTTGGGCCAAATGGTGCAGGTAAAACAACCACTTTCTATATGGTTGTTGGCATTGTCGCTCGTGATGCAGGTAGTATTACAATTGATGATGAAGACATTACGCTGTTACCGTTACATGAACGAGCACGTAAAGGCATTGGCTATCTTCCGCAAGAGGCCTCTATTTTTAGACGCTTAAGCGTTTATGACAACATTATGGGGATCTTAGAAATCCGCCATGATTTAACGCCTGAAGAGCGAAAAGATCGCGCAGAAGAACTGTTAGAAGAGTTTAATGTCAGCCACTTACGTAACAGCTTAGGACAATCATTATCAGGGGGTGAACGCCGCCGTGTTGAAATCGCACGAGCATTGGCAGCAAACCCTAAATTCATTTTATTAGATGAACCTTTTGCGGGTGTTGACCCTATTTCGGTATTAGATATTAAAAAAATTATCCAGCATCTACGTGATTATGGATTAGGTGTACTGATTACTGACCATAACGTTCGTGAAACATTAGATGTGTGCGAACGTGCTTATATCGTCAGCCAAGGTCACCTTATCGCTCATGGTTCACCAGAAGAAATTCTTGAAAATGAGCAAGTTAAACGTGTTTACTTAGGTGAAGGCTTCCGCCTGTAATCTTTGATTCACTTTTACTCTGTCATGGATGACAACAGCAAAGGACTCATCGCATTATTATGAAACAAAGTCTGCAACTTCGTCTTAGTCAGCAACTGGCAATGACGCCACAGCTACAACAGGCTATTCGTTTGTTGCAACTTTCGACGCTTGAATTACAACAAGAAATTCAGCAAGCGCTTGAGTCTAATCCACTTCTAGAACAAGACGACGATCAACAAGATCCCGTTTCAGATGATACTTCTCATACAGAAGATCAGTCAGACTCTACAACAGAAACAACAACTGAAAACGAAGTTGAAGAGTTCGACACGTTAGATGCTTTAGAACAAAAAGAGATGCCGGATGATCTCCCGTTAGATACTCAATGGGAAGAACTCTACACCGCAGGCACACCTTCTGGCACCAGTAATGACTATACTGATGATGAACTTCCACTGTATCAAGGTGAAACAACAGCCTCATTGCAAGATTATCTAACATGGCAGGCTGATCTCACGCCATTTTCAGAAACAGACAGAGCAATTGCGATAAGTATTATCGATGCTATTGATGAAACAGGATATTTAACTGTCACAACAGATGACATCCTTGCTGGAATGGGCGATGATGAATTAGAGCTTGATGAAGTCGAAGCCGTATTAAAACGTATTCAACGCTTTGATCCTATTGGTGTTGCTGCTCGTGATTTGAAAGAGTGTCTTTTGATTCAGCTATCTGCTTTTTCAATAGAAACACCCTATCTTAAAGAAACGCAGTTAGTCATTAGCCAATATTTAGAGTTGCTAGGTAACCGTGATTTTCGTCAATTGATGCGTCAAACGAAGTTACGAGAAGAGACACTTAAATCTGTTATTGAGATGATCCAGTCTCTTGATCCTAAGCCTGGATTAAGTATTGATACAGGCGAGTCAGAGTATGTTATTCCAGATATACTGGTAAAAAAATCAGGTGAACGCTGGCAAGTTGAGTTAAATACAGATAGCATTCCTCGCCTACGAATAAATGAGACTTATGCCGCCTTGGGTCAATCGGCTCAAAATGAAAGCGATGGAAAATTTATTCGTGACAATTTACAAGAAGCCAAATGGCTGATAAAAAGTTTAGAAAGCCGTAATGAGACATTATTAAAAGTCGCTCATTGCATTGTTGACACACAGCAGGCATTTTTCGAATTGGGTGAAGAGCATATGAAACCTCTTGTATTAGCAGATATTGCTGAACAGGTTGAAATGCACGAATCCACCATTTCTCGAGTGACAACGCAAAAATTTTTGCATTGCCCAAGAGGAATTTTCGAATTGAAGTATTTTTTCTCTAGCCATGTGAATACTGATAGCGGAGGCGAAGCCTCTTCAACAGCAATCAGGGCTTTAGTGAAGAAACTAATCGCAGCAGAAAATCCAGCGAAACCACTTAGTGATAGTAAACTGGCTGATATGCTTGCAGAACTTGGAATACAAGTTGCTCGACGCACTGTTGCGAAGTATAGAGAGTCATTATCCATCCCGCCTTCAAATCAACGCAAAGAGTTGGTTTGAGCATAATTGAGAAGGAAGACACTATGGAACTTCAAATCACTGGTCATAATATTGAATTAACCGATGCTCTGCGTGATACCGTCAAAGCAAAAAGCGCGAAATTACCTCAGTTCTTTGACAAAATTAATAACGTTCAGGTTATCCTGAAAGTCGAGAAAGTTAATAAAATCGCGGAAGCGACCATTCAAGTTAATGGCGGTGAATTGCATGCCTCTGCAGAAGCAGAAGATATGTACGCAGCAATTGATGGATTAATGGATAAACTGGCTCGTCAATTAACCAAACACAAAGATAAACTGAGACAACATTAATTCATTTCCCATTGTAAAATGGGGATACAATCGGCGAAGTTACTGCGTTGTTTATGACTCGGTTTAAGCCAATGCCTAATCAATATCAGTAACGAAAAACCAGATGTCACTTTGTGGCATCTGGTTTGCTGGTCTAAGTGAATAAGACAATGAACAACGATACAAAGATGAATATTAGCGACGTACTTTCTCTGGCATGTACACATAATGATGTACATTGCACGAGTAAAAAGCGCGCGTTAGAAATTATCAGTGAAAATGCAGCAAAAGCACTTAACTTACCCGAAACACTGATATTTGAAGCCTTATTGACGCGTGAAAAAGTCGGTACAACAGGGATTGGGGGTGGTTTAGCGATCCCTCATGGACGTATTGAAAGTGATGAAACAGAAAAAGTAGTTGGTGTGTTTCTTCACCTAAGCGAACCTATTGCCTTCGACGCTATTGATAATCAACCTGTCGACTTGTTGTTCGCATTACTCGTTCCTGCAACACAATGTAAGGAACATTTACACACACTGTCTTTGATTGCAAAACAGTTGGCAGACAAAAATTTATGTCGCCGACTACGCTCCGCACAAAGTGATGAAGAGCTTTATCAGATTATCACAGAATAACCCCTACGGGTTTAGTAGGACGCGAATAGCATACAGTGGAATGATATTCATCACTGGGAAATTATAGGGGAGCTACCTCATGGTGCTGATGATAGTCAGCGGACGCTCTGGTTCAGGTAAGTCAGTCGCTTTGCGTGCGCTTGAAGACATGGGATTTTATTGTGTTGATAACTTACCTGTTGATCTTTTACCTGAGCTCGCAAAAACACTGGCTGAACGTGATGCTTCTGCTGCCGCAGTCAGTATTGATGTCCGAAATATGCCAGAGTCGCCGGAGATCTTCGAAAAAGCGCTGGAAAGTTTACCCGCTGAATATTCTCCACAACTCTTATTTTTAGACGCAGATAGAAATACCTTAATTCGTCGTTATAGTGATACTCGACGCCTTCACCCGCTTTCAACCAAGAATCTTTCGTTAGAAATGGCCATTGATACCGAAAGTGATCTGCTTGAGCCATTGCGATCACGCGCTGATCTCATCATTGACACCTCTGAAATGTCAGTTCATGAGCTAGCAGAAATGCTACGTACTCGCTTATTAGGTAAGCGTGAGCGTGAGTTAACGATGGTTTTTGAATCCTTTGGTTTTAAGCATGGTATTCCTATTGATGCAGACTATGTTTTTGATGTGCGATTCTTACCCAATCCACATTGGGATCCTAAACTGCGTCCAATGACAGGTCTTGATCGCCCTGTCGCGGCATTTTTAGATAGACACACTGAAGTTCATAACTTTATTTATCAAACTAGAAGCTATCTTGAACTTTGGTTGCCGATGTTAGAAACCAATAACCGTAGTTATTTGACGGTTGCGATTGGTTGTACAGGAGGTAAACACCGCTCTGTTTATGTTGCTGAGCAACTTGCAGATTATTTCCGCTCTAGAGGGAAAAACGTACAATCACGCCACAGAACACTAGAAAAACGCAAATGACCCAATATCGACAAGTTGCGATTAAAAATCGGCTTGGTATGCATGCAAGACCTGCAATGAAATTGTTTGATTTAGTAAAAACATTTCAATCAACCGTCATTTTACGCAACAACGAAGGGGTTGAAGCACAAGCGGATAGTGTGATTGCTATGCTGATGTTAGATTCAGAGCAAGGCAGTCAAATTGATATAGAAGTCACTGGTAGTGATGAAAATGAAGCTATTGATGCTATTATCGCATTATTTGAATCGGGGTTTGATGAAGAATAATCGTAATAAAAAACAATAGATTAGCATTTCTTAACTAAATAACCCGAAAGAGACTGTGATCACTGTCTCTTTCTTTTTTATACAGAACCGCCTATTATCTCTTATATGAGTTTAACAACACCCCCACCTCACCCGTGGGGGTGTTGTTTTGCATTGGAATAAATTGGAGTGTGGTATGACAAAGCCAACAATTATCATCAACGAACTTGATGCAGAACGTTTAGATTCATTACTTGAACAACCGGTATTTGCAGATAGCCCGATTGCTGAAGCATTGAATGAAGAATTAGATCGTGCTGACATTGTTACACCAGCTGATATCCCTGCTAATATTGTCACAATGAACAGCAAAGTCCGTTTTATGGACTTAAAAAATAATGAAGAGCGTACTCGTACTTTAGTGTATCCCGCTTCATTAAAAGACAGTACCACTGAACTTTCAGTCATGGCACCAATGGGGGCTGCACTACTGGGTTTAGCCATTGATGATGAGATCAGTTGGAAGCTGCCAAATGGCCTTGAGACTAAGGTTAAAGTATTAGAAATTCTGTACCAACCTGAAGCTGCGGGTGAATTACACCGTTAAGCATAGCTGAAGGTTCGCGTCTTACTTTTATCTTATCAAATTGAAAAGCATACGGATAAACGCGATATCTCAGCCCATTGCGGGCTGAGATTAAAGGTTGTGATAAGTGTCTAAAATTTACTCACCTGCAATACTCATTTCTGGTAATAACAACGATCCACACTGAACATTACTGCGCATCTCAATATCATCACCCATAGTAGCAATATTCGCCCACATCTCTTTTAAGTTACCCGCAATAGTCACTTCACTAACAGGATATTGAATTTCACCGTTTTCAACCCAAAAACCGCTCGCACCACGAGAGTAATCACCCGTTACTGTACTGACGCCTTGTCCCATCAATTCAGTAACAACAAGGCCTGTTCCCATCTCTTTTAACAGCGCATCAAACGATAAACCTTGTCCTGGGATATACCAGTTATGAATACCACCAGCATGGCCGTTGCTTTTTAAACCGAGTTTTCTTGCTGAATATGTGGTTAATAACCACTCTTGTAATACGCCATCTTTAATGATGTCAGCATTGGTTGTCCGTACACCTTCGCTATCAAACGGTGTTGATGCCAAGCCTCTCATTAAGTGAGGACGCTCTTGAATATTTAGCCACTGAGGAAAAATTTGCTTACCTAAGCTATCGAGTAAACAAGAAGATTCACGATAAATCATGCTACCACTGATTGCCGCAACCAAATGACCGAAAATACCTGTCGCCACATCGGCTGCAAAAATAACGGGGGCTTTCATGGTGGGTAGTTTACGAGGTGCAAGGCGAGATAAAGTACGGCGAGCGCACTCTTGACCTACCCATTCGGGTGATTCTAGATCATCAAAACGACGACTAATGGTGTAAGCATAGTCGCGCTCCATATCTTCACCATCACGTGCAATAACACAACTCGACATAGAATAGCGTGAAGATGAATAGCTTTTTAATAAGCCCAGACTATTACCAAATACACGGGTTCCACTGTGGCTATTAAAGCTACCCCCTTCAGTATTAATAATACGGCTATCGCTATCTAAAGCGGCTTTTTCTGCTCTTGATGCTAATTCAATCGCTTTATCTGCCGTGACTTCGGTAGGATGGTAAAGATCAAGGAAAGGCGCATCAAACGCTAATAGCTCTTGATCCGCAGGCCCTGCATAGGGGTCAACTGAAGTGTAGCGTGCAATATCCACAGCGGCTTGTACAGCACGCTTAATCGCATCAGGACTTAAATCTGTTGAAGATGCACTACCTTTACGTTGTTGTTGATAAACGGTAATACCTAAAGCACCATCACTATTAAATTCAACATTTTCAACTTCACCGTAACGCGTACTTACACTAATACCCGTCGATTTATTAATAGCGACTTCAGCACCATCACATTGTTTTGCTGCCAGCTCTAATGCAAGTGAGACGGCGTCTTCAAGCTGTTTTACCTGATCTGAATTATTCATTGAGAACCATTTTTCCTAAGGAGAACACCACTTTTTACTTATTTTTAGCAAAGTAAATCAATTGACAGGTGGTCAACAAGCGATTTTCCCAGTTACAATAGAAGATATATGAATGTTATCACCCGTCGGGCTTTTGGTCATTCACCAAATCACACTCCCGGCTTACTCTGCAACAGGAATTTTTATTATGGCAAAGCAGCCTGAAGAGTGGCATTACCTCAATCCTGAATTTGACGATACATCGTCAGAAGAGGAAGAAGAGGACGAAATCATCTGGGTCAGCAAAAGTGAAATTAAACGTGATGCTGAAGCACTCAAAAAACTGGGTACTGAATTAGTTGAATTAAGTGCACAAGAATTAGAGCGAGTGCCATTAGATGAGAAATTATTAGCCTCTATTCAATTAGCACAAAAAGTACAGCGTGAAGCACGCCGTCGCCAAATTCAATACATTGGAAAACTACTGCGCAATGTAGACGAAGAGCCGATCCGCCAAGCGCTTGATAAACTAAAAAACCGCCACAACCAACAGATCTTAGTGTTACATAAACTTGAAGATCTGCGAATTCGCCTTGTCGAAGGTGGCAATGAAGTGATTGAAGAAGTCGTTGCGCTGTATCCAATGGCTGATCGCCAACAATTACGCACACTTATCCGTAATGCGAAAAAAGAAAAAGAAGCGAATAAGCCGCCAAAATCATTCCGCTTACTCTTTCAATATTTAAAAGATTTATCAGAATCAGCATAAAACCTGATCATCCTGAAAACGCAGTGTAAATTCAGCCTCACTGCGATTTTCAGGGCATATTTTCTACTCTGAATTATTTTTGTGTTTTATGCTCACAACGAAAATGTAATACGTCTTTACCAAGCTCATGTTGTGCTTCTTGCATCAATTCCACCAAAGGTTGAAAATCATGGGAATGATGAGGTAAATGCTTGAAAACAATACTGACCGGCAATTCTATTCCCCCCACTAACGCATCCCATAGTGCATCTAGGTTATCGCCAAATTTATCATCTAACTGGAATTGCAAGGCAAATTCGTGATAAAAGGCTTCTCTATCTGCCAGTGTCTTAAAATTGAAGATAACCTGTTTCATTAAGGTGCGACCTTTGTCATTGTACGATAATGATCAGTGGTAACATAAATCAGCCCATCATTAGAATAAAGCAATCTGTCACTGCCACGATGGCCACACTGATAATTCACATCCGCTTCATACCATTGGCGTCCGGCTTCTTCTGGCAACTGTTTTTCACGGTTCATAAAGCGATCGCCACCGATGGCTCTTCCCGGTAAAACTTCACATAAGTTGCCTTCTTTCGCATTCCAGCCTTGCTCTCTTGCCTGTTTTTTAGTGAGATAAAAACTCGGTAACTGTTGATGTCGTTGTAAATAATTCGCCACTGCATTGGCTTGTGTTTTCTCATCAATAGAGAGTGGGATTTGCGCTGGTTGATTGCTGTTATTGCTCGATGATATCGGAATAGAAGCCGAGGATGAAGACGTTGGCGCTTTGGTTTCAGGCAATAAACCTTTGTAAAGAACCCCAAATAAAACAGCAATAACAATAATAA
Source organism: Proteus alimentorum (assembly GCF_002607735.1). Classification (GTDB taxonomy): domain Bacteria; phylum Pseudomonadota; class Gammaproteobacteria; order Enterobacterales; family Enterobacteriaceae; genus Proteus; species Proteus alimentorum. Next base: position 95,768 of record NZ_NBVR01000018.1, on the reverse strand, counting down.
CTGGTAATAAACGTTTACCCATAAATAGCACCCTTACTGTCGCTAGGATAAAAAACTCCATCAAAAGATGGAGTTTAGTTGATACGTATAAATAACGATAACAAAAATTAAGCAGTACCGCCTACGGTGATCTTATCAAGCTTCAACGTTGGCTGCCCCACGCCAACAGGTAGGCTTTGTCCTTCTTTACCACAAACGCCAACCCCTTTATCTAAAGCGAGATCATTACCGACCATAGAAACCTGTTGCATGGCTTCAATACCTGAACCAATCAGAGTTGCCCCTTTAATTGGTTTGGTTATTTTTCCATTCTCGATTAAATAAGCTTCAGAGGTTGAGAAAACAAATTTGCCTGATGTGATATCAACCTGACCGCCACCAAAGTTTGGTGCATAAATACCGCGATCAACGCTGGCAATAATCTCTTCTGGTGAAGATTTACCTGCTAACATATAGGTGTTTGTCATGCGAGGCATAGGAAGATGCGCATAAGACTCACGACGACCATTCCCTGTTGGTGCAACCCCCATTAAACGTGCATTCATCTTATCTTGCATATAGCCTTTTAAGATGCCATTTTCAATTAAGACATTGTATTGACCCGGAACACCTTCGTCATCAATAGCAACGGAGCCTCGGCGACCTTCGAGAGTACCGTCATCAACAATTGTGCAAAGCTCAGAAGTGACTTTCTCACCAATACGGCCTGAAAATACAGACGTTTCACGGCGGTTAAAATCACCTTCTAAACCATGCCCTACTGCTTCATGTAATAACACGCCCGGCCACCCCGCGCCCAATACCACAGGCATTGTTCCAGCAGGTGCTGCAATCGCTGATAAATTCACTAATGCCATACGTACCGCTTCACGAGCATAAGTGATTGCATGGCTTTCACCATCCACTTTAGTTAAGAAATAGTCATAACCAAATCGGCCACCGCCACCACTTGCGCCACGCTCACGTTTGCCATCTTCTTCCACCAGCACACTCACTGAAAGGCGAACTAAAGGGCGCACATCGGCAGCTAACGTGCCATCTGTTGCTGCAACAAGCACATGCTCATAAACCCCCGTTAATGACGCATTAACTTGTTTAACGCGTTTATCTTCAGCTCGAGCGGCTTTATCTACCTCATGCAATAGCGCAATTTTCTCTTCACGAGAAAGGCTTTGCAGAGGATCGTTTAAGCTGTATAGCGGAGAATGTTGAATAGCACCTAAAGTATGGATACGACCATTACCTTTAGCCTGAACAATACTTCGTGCAGCATGAGCACTTTGGTTAAGTGCATTAAGCGTTAGTTGGTCGGCATAAGCAAAACCGGTTTTTTCACCGTAAATTGCTCTAACGCCAACACCTTGATCAATATTGTAAGAGCCATCTTTAATAATCTGATCGTCGAGGATCCAAGCCTCGTGATAACTTGACTGAAAATAAAGATCACCATAATCAATTTGACGCTGTGCAAGCTGCTCTAGTGTTGATGCTAAATCATCTAAACTAAGTTTGTTTGCTTCCAACAGACTTTCGCTGACAACAGCTAAACTCATAATTCTTCTTTATCCTTAACTTTTTTGATTAAGTGGGTCAGTTTCGGGCGAAAGCGATTATGTTTTACAACCCGTATCTGCTCACGCATACCGTGTAGACTTTCGACGCCAACATTCAGCGTTAACGCACTGACAGCATCAGGATTCTTTTTCAAGACTTTCCCCCAGCCATCAATCGCCATAGTATGACCCCAAGTCCGACGCGTATCATGTGTGCCCACTTGTGCCGGCGCTAAGATAATACACTGATTCTCAATGGCACGAGCACGTAATAAAGGCTCCCAGTGCGCTTTTCCGGTTAAACGGGTAAAAGCCGCTGGTACAGAGATTATCTCTGCCCCTTTTTCTCTTAATGCTTGGAAAATACCAGGGAAGCGCAAGTCATAACAGATCGTTAAACCTAATTTCCCAACTGGAGTATCAACGACTGTTAGACGCTCACCGCGTTGATAAATAGAAGATTCGTTATATTCGCCTTGCTCATCATCAATACTGACATCAAACATATGAATTTTGTCATAACGAGCACGAATAACCCCTTCATCATCAAACACTAAACTACTGCTGGTAATTTGGTCTGGGGAGTCTCGACTAATCAATGGCATAGAACCGACTAAGATCCACACGTTGTAACGCTGAGCCATTTTAGCGATAGCATTTTGTAAAGGCCCATCACCCTGAATTTCAGCGTGTTTATGGTAATCTTTTGAGTTTGAAAAAAGTAACGCATTTTCTGGTGTTAATACAAGCTTCACTGAATCGGGTAATTGCTTAATCTGTTGCTCAATTTGCGCCAGATTATTTTTTGTGTTTTTACCGCTACAAAGTTGCAAAAGTGAGACATTAACTTTTTTCATAACGCCTGATTCTCCTTAAGCTGACGCAGTACTTCGTCAATTTTGGGTTGTTCCATAGTTCCGGTCACATGATAACGGATAACTGAAATCTTACTCCAAAGTGGCCCCAGAACTTTTGATGCCGCAAACACTGCGGCGCCTGCAATTGGGTTTATCGCGAATGCAGTCGCAACACCAACTGTTGCTGAAATCTCTGGCGTTACCACGACTTGTAGATCCATTTTACGTTCAAGTAAATCAACTTTCCCACTTATTGCAATATCAGCAATAACACCATCAACTCGGACACTATCAGCATTCATAATACCTTGATTGATCGTAATTTCACTCTTAATCGAGTCATACTCAAAATGCTCGCTGAAAGTATCTCTAAAATCAAACTGTAATTTACGTAAAAGTGCATCAAAACTCACAAGGCGAAGTAATTTACCCGCCTGTCCGACATCCACTTTTTCTATCCGCCCTTTACCTAATACAGATTTAATATCACCGTTTAACGTTGCAAGATCAAAATTCCACGGCGTATCACGCCATTGTAATGAAAAATCGGCAGAAAGTGGGGACTGGATAATAGGAATAATAAAACCGAAGTAAGCGGCCATTTCATCTACTTCTTCCGCTTTCAATTTACCGATTAACTTTGTCGTATTATTGCCTGCATTATCTTCAGACCAGACACCCGTAACAGACAATTCACCGCTACTATTTTCTAATTTACCGTCTGTTAAAAACAAAGCACCCTGATTTTGCTTTAATGATCCTTGAATTTTGCCAAGTAATAACCCATTGACCCAACATTCTTGGCACTCAAAATCAATCGAAGGAATATTTTTTACTGAAAATTTCAATACATTAGGATCAGAAATATTGGACATTTTTAGTGGTTTATCTTCTTGAACAGAAGAGGCGCCATTAAAATAGAGATAATTAATATTCACTTGCCAAGGTGTCAATGCCTCAGGAATAAACACATCACCTCGTAATTTACTCCCTGAAAAGGCAAATTTTACCCCTTCATTAACGCGCATAATTTCAGTTTGAGGGTTACGCCATTTTTGTCCTGCAAAATTTAAATCAGGCAAACTAATATGCACCTTATCAGGAAAAGAAACTGCATTCTCAGACGGCGTTAAAGACGAAAAAGCCATTAATGTCGGCAACCATTTATCACCCTCTAATCCTTTAAGCGCGATAGTTAAGCGTTGTTGTGAACTCAATTCGGGTAGCTTAATAGACGAAGAAACAACATTGCCTTGTAATAAACGTAGTTGTTTTCCTAATGTCCACAGGCTATTTAGTTTCCACTGTTTCTCAGCACTGGCATTCACGGTTAAGGTTTCACTGTTACCTTTTGCAGAAATAACAATAGGCGGTGATTGTTTTAAATCCTGTGTTTCAGGCGCTGTTAACTTGCTACTTAATGCATTGATATTTCCGGTTAAATCGACTTGATAATCAACATCACCTTTTTCAGGGATCTTAACATTAACGTTGCCATTCCATGGAAATACACCACTCAATTTCGGTTGAATATCGCTAGGTAAACCTTGGATTTTTTGAATATCCCACTGGCCTTTTAAGCCGACATCGACCTGATAATGATCCGTATCATTGTGACTTGTAAATGAGAAAGCAAGAGGCTGCCCAAACCAATGAGCCGTTAATGTATCACTCTCAAGTTTGTCATTGTGATAACGAAATTGTCCGCTAACCCCCTTTAAGGTGGTATCCATAAAATTCAATGTGACATCATTGTTTTTTAAATTAATATCACCTGAAGCAACCACCTCTTCACCGCCAAAAGGAATATCTAATTTCAATGTACCGTTAATTTTTCCTGCGACTTTAAGCTCTTCAAGTGTATGACCAATACTCGCCATTTGAGAATCTAAGAAATACTCTTTCAGCTCGTCACCTGTGGCTTGAATATCCGCATTAATTAAGATTTTTTCTTGTCGATAGCGCTCAATGACTGCACTTAAATTCGTGGCGGTTGCTTTACCCACTTTTGCTTGTGCAGAAGACATCCATAGCCCATCATTTTTAAAGTCTAGATCAATATCGAGATCAAATAACGCAGGCCATTCACTATCAAATTTAAAGGTTGCGTGTTTAACAGGGGCATAAACTTGGAACCACCCTTTGTGGTTATCAAAAGGAAAATCAGCGGGATCACCATGAAAAATAAAGGTTCCATTATCGATATTACCCGCAATAATTGCATCCGAGAGATATTGTGTTAACGCTTTACCCACATACTCTTCTGGCAGATAACGCCATGTATCTCCTGCATTTGTGACTCTCACACCTGAGAGAATAGAAAGCTGCTGATCCTCACCTTGTTTTTCATAACGAAAATCACCCGCTACCCATGCCGATGTAGCTTGAATATCGATTCCTTCACTCCAAAGAGATAAATTATCTCCAGAATGAGTCCAATAAACTGCGCCTTTCCCTTTTTCAATATTCAGCGGTGCTTTAAACAATTTTCCAGTATCTACTTCACTGTTTGATAGGGTGAAATTAAGTTCACCACCTTGCATACTGCCTTTTAATTGCCCACTGAAATGTTGCACTGAAGGGATCTCTTGCCAACGCTTCCAACCCACATTTTCCCAAGAGAGATTAATTGCGCTTTGCTCAAAGTGTTCGGGGGTAAGATCTAATGCAAAATCATTAACCACACCAGAAAATTGGCGATACTGCCATTGGCGAACAAAATCGGGGGTTAAAAAAGAGAATAATGGCAATACAGCATATAGCCTATCTAACTCAATATTTTTGGCACGAATACGCCATGCTTCATCATGCTGTTTTTCTTTTGGTTGATAAAGAACGGCTAAATAACCATCAGGCCACTCTTCACCATCCATGGTAATTTTTCGAGTATAAGGAACATCCGCAAGCCAACCATTCTCTTGCCTTCTCATACGTAATATTAAATCTTCAACATGTAATACGTGCGAGGTTCCATCATTACTCCAGTCCATTTCACCTTGATGAATTTGCAACTGACTCCCAGTGATCCGCCCTTGAGTAATTTCAATCCAGTTAGACAAACTGGCTTTGGCTTCACCGATACCACTATTATTTTTTACCCACTGACTAAGCCAAGGTGAGATATCAATGTCATCTGCGGTAAGAAATACCTTACCGTTATCGATCAAACCGTTCTCTGTTGTATAGAGATCAAGACGTACTTTTAAACCACCATAATGATTAATTGGCGTATCAAGAGTAACTTCGCCTTGAGCACGATGACGATTTTTTTGATTTAACCACATCAATTCAGGCACATGTAATGTGCTGGTGTCTCCTGAAGGTGTTAAAAAAACAAAACGGCTTTCAATCAGTTTAAAGCGATCAAACTGTTCAAGGAAAATTGAAGAGATATCATCAGGTTTCGTTAATGTTATATCCCCACTTTGCCCAGTAAAAATAGGGCTATGGTAATTAACATATAACTGTTCAAAGGTTAACTCACGAAAATGAAGGCGAAAAGCGAATAATGAACGCCAAACGTCAAAAGAAAAAGTGACTTTTTCTGCCGTAACGTTCACATCTTTATTGGTGATCTTCAGCCCTTCTACTTGAATATCAGGGCCAAAATTCTGCCACTCCCCTATGATCTTTGTCATTGAGACAGGGCTATTAAGTTGCTTCGTAAGATACGATGCTATTTCAGGGCGATAACTATCTAAGCGAGGCAGAAAGTAGCGAAATCCGCTTAATACCAAGGCAAAAACGATGAGGCAAAAAACTGTTATCACTAACAGGTATTTAGGCAGCCGCTTCATTTTTGTCTCCTTTCTGCCATCATATTCATGAGGAAGGCGAATCCATTACATCATCACCACGTCAAATTGCTCCTGACTATAGAGTAGCTCAGTTTGCACTTTCACTTGTTTACCGACAAAAATTTCAACCTCTGCTAATGCATGTGACTCATCACCTTTTAATGCTTCGGCTACTGCTGAGGAGGCGTAAACTAAGAAGCGATCGGCATCAATCGTTTTATGCACACGCACTATTTCACGTAAAATCTCATAACAAACTGTTTCAACTGATTTTACCGTACCTCGCCCTTGGCAAGTTGGGCAGTCATCACAAAGCACATGTTCAAGGCTTTCTCGCGTTCTTTTACGTGTCATTTCTACTAAGCCAAGTTGAGAGAAGCCATTAATCGTTGTTTTCACTCTATCTTTACTTAGCGCTTGTTCAAGTGATGCCAATACTCTGCGTTTGTGTTCATCATTATTCATATCAATAAAGTCAATAATGATGATACCGCCCAAATTACGTAACCGTAATTGACGAGCAATGGCTTGGCTTGCTTCAATATTAGTATTAAAAATCGTTTCTTCTAAATTTCGATGACCAACAAATGCTCCAGTATTAATATCAATAGTGGTCATTGCTTCAGTTTGATCGATAATCAGATAACCACCTGATTTCAATTCAACTTTGCGCTCTAAAGCCCGTTGAATCTCACTTTCTACCCCATAGAGATCAAAAATAGGTTGATTTCCTTGGTGTAATTCAAGTTTAGCGGTTAATTCAGGAATATATTCACCAATAAATTCCTGTAGTTGATTATAGGTTAATTTAGAATCAACTCGTATGCTATCTAATTCAGAACCTGCAAAATCACGTAAAATACGTTGTGCTAAAGCCAGCTCACCATAAATTTGAATGCGGGTTTTATTTCTTTTCTTACGCTCAATAATTTTATTCCATAGGCGTTTAAGAAAAGCGGCATCTTGTTTAATCTCATTTTCGCCAACGCCTTCGGCGGCAGTACGAATAATAAAACCACCATTTTCATCGCAATACTCTTCAACGAGTTGCTTTAAACGCTCACGCTCTTCTTCACTGTCAATTCGCTGAGAAACGCCGACATGAGACGCACCAGGCATAAACACTAAATAGCGAGAAGGTAATGTAATATCGGTGGTAAGGCGAGCGCCTTTGGTTCCTAAAGGATCTTTAACCACTTGTACAATTAAGTCTTGTCCTTGATGCACCAGTTGCGCAATATCACGAACATTAAATTTTTTCTGCTCTTCACCCGCAATACATTCAGTGTGAGGCATAATATCAGAAGCATGTAGAAAAGCGGCTTTATCCAGCCCGATGTCAATAAATGCAGCTTGCATCCCGGGTAATACACGACTTACCCGACCTTTGTAGATGTTTCCGACGATACCTCGTTTAGCTTCTCTTTCGACATGAATTTCTTGAAGTATGCCTCCGCGAATATAGGCAACACGAGTTTCAGATGGCGTCACATTCACTAATAACTCAGCTGTCATGAAATCTCCTTCTCATTAGCTAGAGACGAAAATTGAGCTATCAATGCTTCGGTTTCAACAAGAGGCAATCCGACAACAGCATGATAACTTCCCTCAATCCGTTGAACAAAACGGCCTCCTTTTCCTTGAATACCGTAAGCGCCAGCTTTATCCATTGGCTCCCCTGACTCAATATACGCGCTAATCTCACTCTCTGTCATCTCTCTAAAAGTGACGTGTGTGACGACTAATTGACTCAATGTATGTGTGCTATTCGAGATAGCAATTGCCGTCATCACTTGATGTGTTGCACCTGAGAGTGCACGTAGGATTTGCGCGGCATGGGTTTTATCACGAGGTTTTTCAAGAATATGCCCATCATGAACCACAATAGTATCAGAGCCCAAAACGGGATAATCATGAGGTGCTTGTCTTACACCTTCTTGTGATTTTTCTTTTGCCAAACGAAGAACATACTCTTCTGGCCTTTCACCTTGTTGCCAAATTTCATCAATTGCTGGCGTGATAATACTAAATTCAACATCTAATAACGCGAGAAGTTCACGTCTTCTTGGTGAGCTGGAAGCAAGGTAAAGCGTGGTCACAAATAATGTCCTCATGACGGTAACGCAAAAGTGACCGCCATGATCCAATAACTTAGTGAACTAAAAACTGGTGACGGATTTTGCGAAGCAAAAAATAAAGCCATGGCCAAAGAATACCACTGACTGGACTATTCCAGAATACTTGAGGGTGAAAAGTCACAGGTGAAAGTAAAAATTCTGCCCAAAATACAGCAAGATCAACAACGACAACACTTAACATCACCACTAAGGCTTGTTGCCATAACGCTAAATTACAAAAAAGCTGATATTTAAAGGCAATGACATAACTCACTAAAGTATAAGCCAATGCATTGACACCCAAGGTTGTTCCTTGGACGAGATCCATAATCATACCTAAGACAAATGCAGTTCCGACACTGACTTGATGAGGAATCGCAGTTATCCAATAAATAAGAAATAACATGGGCCAAATAGGTCGATACACTTCTAACTGTTCTGGCCATGGCATAATTTGTAGCACTAATGTGACAAGAAAAGAGAGCCAAACAACCCAACGCCCACGACTTTGATATGGATTCATCGCGTCTACCTACTTCTATTTATATTAGCAGGTGTATTTGTTGCAGCGGGTGTCGTTGCTGGTGTCGCGGTTCCGTTAGTTCCTTCAGTCGTATTGTCTAACGGCTCTTGAGACATAGAACGAGGAAGCGGTGGCCCGGCTTGTTCATAATTAGGTAAAACTTGAGGCATCAGTTGCATTAAACGCTCATTAGCCGCGTGATAAACTTCTGAAGGCAGAGGAGGTTCTCCCGTTTTATCCGATGTATTCCATAATAAAAGCAAATAGCGTAAACGTTGTAGCTCTGCTGAAGGTCGAACATTAATCACGGAATAAGCCCGTTGATTATCCACTTTAACTGAAGATACCACACCAACAGGATACCCTTCTGGGAAACGACCGCCCAATCCTGATGTCACTAAAACATCGCCGACACGAATATCAATATTGGCAGGTAATGCTTCTAACAACAAGTCATCGGCACAGCCTGCACCAGAAGCGATCACACGAATATCGTTACGTAAAACTTGTACAGGTAATGCATGAGAAGTGTCACATATTAATAGTACACGACTCGTAAGCTCACTTACGGCAATAACTTGTCCGACAACACCTTTATCACTAATAACAGGTTGCCCTTCATAGACGCCATCGTTGGTTCCTTTATCAATAACCACTTGATCTCGATAAGGCGTACTATTACCAGACAGTACTTGTGTTACTGTCATTTGTTCATTTTGGCGCAGTGGTGAACCAAGTAATTCTCGTAAACGGGCATTCTCTTGCTTAAATTGCTCCAGTAATTGGCTTTCTCCGCTGCGAACTAACAACTCTTTTCTTAACGCTTGATTCTCAAACTGTAAACGCTCACGCGTGGCAAATGTTTCTGAAATTTGATCAAGGAAACGGCGTGGGCCATTTGCCAGAAAATAGAAGGGACTAACAGCAGTATCAAGATACTGGCGGACTTTAGAAAATGCACCAATACGGTTATCAGCAATCAATAAAGAGATAGCGACAACCACGGCGATTATTAATCTTAGTTGCAGGGAAGGGCCCCGACTAAAAATTGGCTTCATAAACTCTAAGATCACTCACACGGAGAAGTAAAAGTACAGGCGTTAATATTCTCACCAAGGGGGAATCCATTCTCCCTTGTTAGAATTAATCTCAATCTTCGCTAAACAGATCGCCACCGTGCATATCGATCATTTCTAATGCTTTACCACCACCACGAGCAACACAAGTCAGTGGATCTTCTGCAACAATGACAGGAATACCTGTCTCTTCCATTAATAAACGGTCTAGGTTACGTAATAATGCACCACCACCGGTTAATACCATGCCACGCTCTGAAATATCAGAAGCTAATTCTGGCGGACATTGTTCTAATGCAACCATGACAGCGCTTACGATGCCGGTTAATGGCTCCTGCAAGGCTTCAAGAATTTCATTAGAGTTTAATGTAAAGCTACGAGGTACACCTTCTGCAAGGTTACGACCGCGAACTTCAATCTCATTGACTTCATCAGACGGGTAAGCTGAACCGATATCGTGTTTGATACGTTCTGCCGTTGCTTCACCAATCAGTGAACCGTAGTTACGGCGCACATAGTTAATGATAGCTTCATCAAAACGGTCACCACCGATACGAACAGAAGAAGAGTAAACGACACCGTTTAATGAAATCACGGCAACTTCTGTTGTACCACCACCAATATCGACCACCATTGAACCTGTTGCTTCAGAAACTGGTAAGCCTGCACCGATTGCCGCAGACATAGGTTCTTCAATTAAGAACACTTCGCGAGCACCCGCACTTAATGCTGATTCACGGATAGCTCGACGTTCTACTTGAGTGGCTCCTACTGGTACACAAACTAATACACGAGGACTTGGACGCATAAAGCTATTGTTATGAACCTGTTTTATGAAGTGCTGAAGCATTTTTTCGGTTACATAAAAATCAGCAATCACACCGTCTTTCATTGGACGGATAGCAGCGATATTCCCAGGTGTACGCCCTAACATCTGTTTGGCTTCATGCCCTACAGCTGCAACACTTTTTGATGTGCCAGCGCGATCTTGGCGAATAGCGACAACGGAGGGTTCATCGAGAACAATACCCTGTCCTTTGACATAAATAAGGGTATTGGCGGTACCCAAGTCAATAGACAAATCGTTGGAAAACATGCCACGAAATTTTTTAAACATACGAAAGGATAATCCTGCAAGCCGGGACGGAAAAATCCGTCTACTCTATCAACCACAATAAGCAGCGACAAGGCGCGATTCACTACTTAGATTAAAGTGGACACGTAAATAATCATAAAGGCACAATATTCTACGTTACTTTTCCCAATTGGAGCAGAAAAAAACTGCATAAAAATGGGCTAATTAGAACGATTAACGCATAATTTCGATCCTACGCTGTTCATATTTGACTTATGTAACAATACAAACAACGCTCATATCAATAAAGAAAAATCTTACTTCGCTGCCACACTGTGACTCAAAAGTCTCATTGCAAGTTCAAATAAAATTTATTCATTTGAATAAGCACAATGACTCTATTGATATTAAATGGTGTTTCACTGGCAAAATTTGACTGAGATAACAACCAAAGTACCCACCTCGAATACTTCTAAAACAACGCATTATCTTTATTTCGAGCAATAAAGAGAAATGCTCATTTTTATCCAATCGTAAACCATTAATGGTGTTATCTAATTACCAAGATATAAAACTCAGAATAATCTCTGCACCAATAAACGTAGAACCCCCGTTTATACACTAAAAAAGGATTATTTGTCTCATTATTACAATAGATATTGTGCACAATCACGACGAGATCTAAAAAATCACCTATCATGACACAAATAGAAATCGATGAGGGGTCAAGATGAAAGCATTATTAGTAGAACAAAATGACAACAAACTTAGTGCCAGCGTACAAACCATTGATGAAAAAACACTGCCTATTCATGAGGTTATTGTCGATATTCATTACTCAACGCTTAATTATAAAGATGGACTCGCGATCACTGGCAAAGGAAAAATACTGCGCCAATTCCCAATGGTACCGGGTATCGATTTTTCGGGTATTGTTCATCACAGTGAAGATCCTCGATTCCACATTGGTCAACATGTCTTATTAACCGGCTGGGGAGTAGGCGAAAGTCACTGGGGGGGGCTTGCACAAAAAGCAGGTGTAAAAGGTGATTGGTTAAGCGTCGTACCAGAAGGACTCTCTTTAAAAAATGCCATGATCATTGGGACTGCGGGTTTTACTGCCATGCTTTGTGTGATGGCATTAGAACAAGGCGGTGTCACACCTGAAAGTGGTGATATTTTAGTCACCGGAGCCAGTGGTGGTGTCGGAAGTACTGCCATTAGTCTGCTAACCGCATTAGGCTATCAAGTCACCGCATTAAGTGGCAGAGCGAGTAACCATGACTATTTACGCAAACTCGGTGCCAAAAATATTATCACTCGTGAAGAGTTTGAACCTGCGGGTAGAGCTTTAGATAAACAACATTGGGCGGGTGCAATTGATACCGTCGGTGGGCAAATTCTTGCCAATATCCTGTCGCAGACAAACTATAACGGAACAGTAGCGGCTTGTGGATTAGCAGGCGGTTTCTCTTTGCCAACAACTGTCATGCCTTTTATTTTACGTAATGTTCGCTTACAAGGTGTCGATTCTGTTTATTTCCCAGCAGAAAAACGTGCTCAGGTTTGGCAACGTTTATTAAAATTACTACCAGAAACATTCTATCAACAAGCGATGACAGAAATTACACTGGATGAAGTTCCTCGTTACGCTCAGATGATTATGGATAATCAAGTGACAGGTAGAACCTTAGTAAAACTCTAGTTCTCGATTTTTATCTGCTTATTTCTGGCATTAATTCACCTTGTTGAGTGCCAGAATAAGCTTCTTTGTGTGTGAAATGGTCATTAAATTGTGATGCGGATCACATTTATGATATATATTGATGATTGATCTCAAAGAAGCTCAGATTTCCAGTGACATCAATAAATAACGTGGTGTTATGATTATTTTTTAGACACCTGTTTATTTTGCTTTCTCGCGTTTACAACTTTGCAAAAACTTTTAACTTTTCATCAAAATAAACCCTTCATTCCCTGATTAGACCAGTATTTTGCTGTTATCTTCTGTGAAATGTCTATAATGTCGGACTTTGTGATATGTATCGTAGCAATGGATACAATAAAAGATGACAAAACGAAAAGCACAGGTTATTTTGTCATTTCGTTGACGAATTGACGGAGATAGAAGCATAATGTCGGAAAATTTTCATATTTTGCTCCTGAATGGTCCGAATCTAAACCTGCTTGGAACAAGAGAGCCGGAAACCTACGGACACTTAACTCTGGATGATATCGTTCAAAGTTTGTCAGCAGATGCTCAGGCATTAAATGTGAAACTCAGTCATTTTCAGTCTAACGCTGAATTTGAGCTGATAAATAAAATTCATGCGGCTCGGGGCAATGTCGATTATATATTAATCAATCCTGCAGCTTTCACGCATACCAGTGTTGCACTGCGTGATGCATTATTAGGGGTGAATATTCCATTTATTGAAATTCACCTGTCCAATGTCTACAGTCGGGAGCCTTTCCGCCACCATTCATATCTCTCTGATATCGCAACAGGCGTAATCTGTGGATTAGGTGCAGAAGGTTATCGATTTGCTTTACAGGCAGCGGTCAGCCGCTTGTCTTAATAAAAAACATCAAAAAGAGTACGGAATCAACTCATGGATATTCGTAAAATTAAAAAACTGATCGAGCTAGTCGAAGAGTCTGGCATTTCTGAACTGGAAATCTCTGAAGGTGAAGAGTCAGTACGTATTAGTCGTAACTCTGGTCTTCAGGGTCAAATGGCTCCTCAGCAATATTTTGCGGCACCAGTGGCACCTCAACCTGCATTAGCAAATGCAGTTGCGCCTGTAGCGCCAGAAACACCAGCAGCTACACCGACGCAAGAAATCAGCGGTCACGTTGTTCGTTCACCAATGGTCGGAACGTTCTACCGCTCACCAAGCCCTGAAGCTAAGAAATTTGTTGAAGTCGGTCAGCAAGTCAATGTAGGCGATACTCTGTGCATCGTTGAAGCAATGAAAATGATGAACCAGATTGAATCTGACAAAGCGGGTGTTGTTAAATCTATCCTTTGCCAAGATGGCGACAACGTTGAGTTTGACGCTCCACTCTTTGTTATCGAATAACGAGGCAGGTCCATGCTAGAAAAAATCCTCATTGCCAACCGTGGTGAGATAGCACTGCGTATCCTAAGAGCATGTAAAGAGCTTGGGATCAAAGCAGTTGCCGTTCACTCCACGGCAGACCGTGATTTAAAACACGTTCTGCTGGCAGACGAGACTATCTGTATTGGTCCCGCTGCTTCAGCAAAAAGTTACCTAAATATCCCTGCAATTATTGCAGCGGCTGAGATCAGTGGCGCACAAGCCATTCATCCAGGATACGGTTTCCTGTCGGAAAATGCTGATTTCGCAGAACAAGTTGAACGCTCAGGCTTTATTTTTATCGGCCCAAAAGCTGAAACCATCCGCCTAATGGGTGATAAAGTTTCTGCTATTGAAGCGATGAAAAAAGCAGGTGTTCCTTGTGTACCAGGATCAGACGGTCCTTTAGGTAACGACACTGCGAAAAATATTGAAATTGCTAAACGTATTGGCTACCCAGTTATCATCAAAGCCTCTGGTGGCGGTGGTGGACGCGGTATGCGTGTTGTTCGTTCTGAAAAAGATCTGGAACAATCCATTACAATGACGCGTGCAGAAGCAAAAGCAGCATTTAGCAACGACATGGTATACATGGAAAAATACCTTGAGAACCCACGCCATGTTGAAATTCAAGTTATGGCTGATGGTCAAGGTAATGCAATCTATTTGGCTGAACGTGATTGCTCAATGCAACGTCGTCACCAAAAAGTGGTTGAAGAAGCGCCAGCACCGGGTATTACCCCTGAAATCCGTAAAAATATCGGCGAACGCTGTGCGAACGCCTGTATTGAAATCGGCTATCGTGGTGCAGGTACATTCGAATTCCTGTATGAAAATGGTGAATTCTACTTTATTGAGATGAATACCCGTATTCAGGTTGAACATCCAGTAACAGAAATGATCACTGGCATCGACTTAATTAAAGAACAGTTACGTATTGCATCTGGCTTACCTTTATCAGTAACGCAAGATCAAGTTAACGTTCATGGTCATGCAATTGAATGTCGAATCAACGCAGAAGATCCAAAAACCTTCATGCCAAGCCCGGGTACAATTACTCGCTTCCACTCACCGGGTGGATTTGGCGTGCGTTGGGAATCGCATATTTACGCAGGTTATACTGTTCCACCTCACTATGATTCAATGATTGGTAAATTGATCACTTACGGTGAAACACGCGAAATTGCGATCTCTCGTATGAAAAATGCGTTGGCGGAACTTATCATTGATGGTATTAAAACCAATATTGAACTGCACCAGTTCATTATGAATGATGAGAATTTCCAAAAAGGTGGTACAAACATTCACTACCTTGAAAAACGTTTAGGTTTAGCGGAGAAATAATCTTTCTCGCTTAACCAGAAAAGGCATAGTTTATTTACTATGCCTTTTTTTATTGCTGATGCCCCCTCTTTTAATTAAAAAACCCGCACTTCATTTATTCAAGTTTATATTTAAAAACAATAAGATACTTTATTTTAAATACTCACTCATGACTTTGTGATTAATTTTCACTGAATCAATACTCACTTTCCCGTACAATCCTCCCATTCATTTTTAACCCTATTAAAATTGGGAGAACAGATGGACAAACGTTTTGTTCAGGCCCACAAAGAAGCCCTTTGGGCCCTAATTCTAACTTTTATGTATTTGTTAGGTTGGTTAATTACCGCCTATTTACCTGATAACACACTAGGCATTACTGGTTTACCTCTTTGGTTTGAGCTTTCATGCTTATTCCTACCTGTTTTGTTTTTTTTGTTGTGCTATCTGATGGTGCGCTACTTTTTCAAAGATATGCCGTTAGGAGATGAGCATGACGATGCAAACTGAGGTCATAGTGCCACTGATTGGCTACCTTCTACTGGTCTTTTTGCTGTCGGCTTATGCTTATCGTAAGCGCGAAAAAGGCGAATTTCTTAACGAATATTTTCTTGGTAACCGCTCAATGGGTGGTTTCGTGCTAGCCATGACTATCACTGCAACTTATGTCAGTGCAAGCTCTTTTATTGGCGGGCCGGGTGCAGCCTATAAATACGGTATTGGTTGGGTATTGCTTTCAATGATCCAACTTCCTGCTATTTGGCTCTCTCTGGGGGTGTTAGGAAAGAAATTTGCCATTTTAGCGCGCCGTTATAATGCCGTGACCTTAAACGACATGCTCTATGCACGTTACAAAAGCCGTTTCTTGGTCTGGTTTGCCAGTTTAAGCCTGTTAGTCGCTTTTGTCGGCGCGATGACCGTGCAATTTATTGGCGGAGCACGTTTATTAGAAACTGCAGCCGGTATTCCTTATGAGTTCGGCTTGCTGATCTTTGGGATCTCCATTGCACTGTATACTGCAATTGGCGGATTTAGAGCCAGCGTATTAAACGATGCTTTACAAGGTCTTGTGATGCTGCTCGGTACCTTTATTCTCCTGTTTGCCATTATCTATAAAGCAGGTGGATTAGATGTTGCGATACAAAAACTCAATACCATCGATCCCGCATTAACTTCTCCTCAAGGGGCTGATGGGATTTTAAGTGGCCCGTTTATGGCATCATTCTGGGTACTTGTCTGTTTTGGCGTTATAGGCTTGCCACATACTGCGGTACGTTGCATCTCTTACAAAGACAGTAAAGCCATGCATAAAGGGATCATTATTGGCACAATCGTGATGTCATTATTGATGTTTGGTATGCACTTTGCTGGTGCATTAGGTCGGGCGATCATTCCTGATCTGACTGTTCCTGATCAGGTTATTCCAACATTAATGGTTGAAGTATTACCGCCGATTGCAGCTGGTATTTTCCTTGCTGCACCAATGGCTGCCATTATGTCGACGATAAATGCGCAACTGTTACAATCATCAGCAACGTTGGTCAAAGATCTCTATCTCAATATCGCTCCGCATGCGATCACTAATGAAAAACGTATCTCTCGTTTATCAAGCCTTTCAACCTTGATTTTAGGTGTGTTACTGCTGTTTGCTGCATGGAACCCACCCTCAATGATTATTTGGCTTAACTTACTTGCTTTTGGTGGCCTACAAGCTGTTTTCTTATGGCCTTTAGTGCTTGGGCTTTATTGGGAAAAAGCTAACCGTTATGGTGCGATTGCAGGCATGATCACTGGTGCCGCACTCTATGCCACTCTTGCGACATTTAATATCCAGATAGCTGGATTCCACCCCATTGTTCCATCACTGTTATTGAGCTTAGTCGCGTTTCTTGTGGCTAATCGATTTGGAGAGCATACTCTGCCTCAATCAGCATCATTACAGTGAATTCGTTTTTAAAGAGACTAATTATGCCTTGGATACAATTAAGACTTAATGCAACCGCCGCTAATGCAGAAGCTATTGGTGATGAATTGGTTGAAAGCGGTGCCGTTTCAGTGACTTTCCAAGATAGTCACGATACCCCTATTTTTGAACCTTTACCGGGTGAAACTCGCCTTTGGGGTGATACTGACGTTATCGGTTTATATGATGCAGAAACTGACATGAAAATCGTTGTGGCGATGTTAGAAAATACGCCATTACTCGGTCAAGGCTTCCTGCACAAAGTTGAACAACTCGAAGATAAAGATTGGGAACGTGAATGGATGGATAACTTCCACCCAATGCGTTTTGGCGAGCGTTTATGGATTTGCCCAAGCTGGCGTGAAGTACCTGATCCTAACGCCGTGAACGTCATGCTAGACCCTGGTCTTGCGTTTGGTACAGGTACCCACCCTACGACCTCATTATGCCTTCAGTGGCTTGATGGCTTAGATTTAGCGGGTAAAACGGTTATCGACTTCGGTTGTGGTTCTGGCATTTTAGCTATTGCGGCATTAAAACTGGGTGCAGCAAAAGCCATTGGTATTGATATCGATCCTCAAGCCATCCAAGCAAGCCGTGATAATGCACAGCGTAATGGTGTTTCTGACGCACTCACCCTGTATCTTGCAAAAGACCAGCCTGATAACCTCAGTGCCGATGTTGTCGTCGCTAATATTTTAGCCGGTCCATTGCGTGAACTTGCGCCTGTTATCAGTACACTGCCCCGCCAAGGTGGATACCTAGGCCTTTCTGGTGTGTTAGCGACACAAGCAGAAGGTGTAGCAGCCGCCTATGAAGGACTATTTAACTTAGATCCTGTTGCCGAAAAAGAAGAGTGGTGCCGTATTACCGGTGTGAAAAAATAACACTGAATAAATATTAACCAAAATGAGATAATCTCATTGCGTTAAAATTTCACTTAATTATTGTTTATCAGGCATTAGTCACATTTTTGCCTGATAAACTCTACTTAGTTCCACTTGTTTATCAATTCTATATCATCAATTTTTAATTTTTTAAAAATAGATAACACTTTGTTTTTATTAATTAAATAATCAATTCACAAAAAATCAAGTGTAAAAAAGTAACTTTTTTTCGCAATTTGGTTAAACTTTGTCCTTTCATATCTGGCAAAAAATGCGTAATATACGCGCCCTTGCAGTCACAGTTTGGCCCTCTTTTCATCTATGCGAATCGGACAGTATCAGTTAAAAAATTGCCTTATCGCGGCTCCCATGGCTGGCGTTACAGACCGACCTTTTCGGTCGCTTTGCTATGATATGGGTGCAGGTATGACAGTTTCTGAAATGCTTTCTTCCAATCCTCAGGTTTGGCAGACAGACAAGTCTCGATTACGAATGGTACATAGTGATGAATTGGGGATCCGCTCCGTACAAATTGCAGGAAGTGATCCCGTTGATATGGCGGCCGCTGCGAAAATAAACGCAGATAGTGGCGCTCAAATTATCGACATTAACATGGGTTGCCCTGCAAAAAAGGTGAATAAAAAGCTAGCCGGTTCAGCATTACTTCGTCATCCCGAGCTTGTCGCAGAGATCCTCTCTGCTGTGGTTAACGCGGTAGATGTGCCTGTTACTCTCAAGATCCGTACTGGCTGGTCACCTGATGAACGTAACTGTGTAGAGATTGCCAAATTGGCTGAACGTTGTGGTATTCAGGCTCTCACTATTCATGGGCGTACACGCGAGTGTTTGTTCAAAGGGGAAGCCGAATACGACAGCATTCGGACAGTTAAGCAGAATGTTTCTATTCCCATTATTGCGAATGGAGACATAACAGACCCGCTAAAAGCCAGAGCAGTATTAGACTACACTGGAGCCGATGCTTTGATGATCGGTCGCGCTGCTCAGGGAAGACCCTGGATCTTTCGGGAAATCCAGCACTATCTGGACACAGGTGAACTGTTGCCCCCTCTGCCGATTGCAGAGGTACAACAAATAATGCAAAAGCATGTGCGTGAGTTGCACGACTTTTACGGTCAAGGCAAAGGAACTCGCATTGCACGCAAGCATGTCTCTTGGTATCTCAAGGAACATGCCCCTGATGACCAGTTTCGGCGCTCCTTCAACGCCATAGAGGATGCCAGCGAACAGCTGGAGGCGTTGGAAGCATATTTCGAAAATTTTTTGCGTAAATAAATAAAAGAGCTGACAGAACTATGTTCGAACAACGCGTAAATTCAGACGTACTAACAGTTGCCACCGTAAATTCACAAGATCAGGTGACCCAAAAACCTTTACGTGACTCAGTTAAACAAGCACTGAAGAACTATTTTGCTCAATTAAACGGTCAAGATGTTAATGACTTATATGAGCTAGTATTGGCTGAAGTTGAACAGCCATTGTTGGACATGGTAATGCAGTACACCCGTGGCAACCAAACGCGTGCAGCACAAATGATGGGCATTAACCGCGGCACACTGCGTAAGAAACTGAAAAAATACGGCATGAACTGATCCTAGTCAGTTAGGTCTATTTTTATAAAAAGCCTTTTTTGGGTTTCCAGAAAAGGCTTTTTTGTTGCCTATTTTTCACGCTTGCTCTATAACATAAATCATTAAGTTACCAAATATGGTAACATGCTCTTTTGTATTTCAATTAAATAACTGAGTAAAAGAACACTATACTCATTTCGCAATCAAACTAAAAAACGTTAGTCACTCGATTACCTATCAATATCCTGAAACAAATGTAATGTTTTCTGATGGGAACCCCTCAGGGAATGACTGGCAACGTATTCGTTTTGATAATACTCCCTCTAAAAATCCAGTCAGATTTTCTGTAATAAATTCTACCTCTGATCCTCTAGAGGGAATAATTGCCATTGTCCAATGCTCACTATTTTCTGATAAAACAACCCAAAAAAGCGTATCACCATTATCTGTCTCACCAATAGGCAAAAGCCCATTATGTTTTGGGTATAGAATAAAAGGATAGTAATCAGGATCTTCATTGATTAATGAATCGAAATCGTCAAGGATCCACGCTTTTTGCTGAAAAAAATTAATGTACTCATTTTCACTAAAGGGGTTAAATAACGTAATAAAATTGGCTATTTGTCCTGAGCCATATTGCATAACAAGTTCAATATAGTCTTGAGGAAAGGTGTATCGATTATCAATAAGCGGCCATTCCTTACCTTCTCCTCGATTTATCGGATATAAAGGTATTGGTAGCCTCTGATTTAATGCTGTTAACATTCCACCCTCACTGATTTGATTTCCATTTTATTGCTCAATTTATGGTATTTTATCTTTACCTTCTTTTTATCATAATTCAGCCAATTTCTATCACTCTAGTTAGGTGATAAAAATGCGATACCAACAAGACGATAATAATGACAACACCCTCACATACCATTACTTTTATTGATAGCGCTTACCCTAAACCTCATAATATTGAAGAATTTGTCTGGTCAGGTCGATTAGATAAACATGGTCAACTTTGGTTTGATCTGCACCTTAGAAGTGCCAGTTACTATTTAAGTGAAGGTAAAGATTATCTTGATGATATAGATGAAGATGAATTAGATGATGAGGAAGAATATACCAGCCTTGTTGATTGGCAATCTAAGATTGTCTGGGATAATTATCATCGTTGCACTCTCTCCTCAACATTTTGGTCAGATGAAAAAGGCATTCTACTGAGCACAGGCGAAATTCCTTTTGATTTTGACAACTTTGTCACGCACCAATTTAATCTTGATACTGCACCACAAATAAATAATTCTGAAGACGATGAAGAGCCAACCGCAATTTCCGCGTTCAGTCTTTATTTATTAGGACATGATGAATGTAAAAACCATCAAATTCACTTTCAACGTCAAAAAAATAACACTTATCACATTAATTGGAGTGGAAAAATCGCACTAACTTATGGGGGATTTGATGAATTTATCCATCAATTTATTGCAAGATTAGAAAATATTTCTTTTGATGGTTTTTATTTCCCTAAATCGTGGGATTTAGAGAAAGCAGCACTGGAATTTAAAAAGGTACTTTCTCATTTTGAACATTATGAGTTTGTATTAATTAATCCCCAAAGTCAGATTAAACAGTGGAAATTAAAATATATCGCTTAAGTAGCGTGATGATTAATTAAAATACCTAATGATATTTATGTTGATATAAAACCCCTCATCTGTTTATATCAACATTGTTCATAAAGTAGATAATATTTATGTTTATCAGGGAATTATAATGACTGCCTTACCAAGAAAAAAAACATGGCAGATTGTCCTGACTATTATTTTAATCGGGATAAATTTACGCCCCTTCTTAACTGGCCCAGGCCCTATTATTGATAATATTATTGTATCAACAGGAATGAGTTATAGCCAAGTCTCATTACTCACCTTATTACCCATGCTTTTAATGGGAATAGGCGCATTAATCGTTCCTTTCTTACAATCTTATATTCAAGTTCGGAAAGGGCTGTTAGTCGCAATGTTGTTGCTTCTTATCGGCTCATTTTCTCGAGCTTATGTTTCTGATGGCAATCAGTTATTACTGACTGCCCTCTTTTGCGGTTTGAGCGTTGCTTATATTCAAGCAGTATTTCCTGGCACTATTAAAGGATGGTTTGGACATCGAACGCCTATTATGATGGGGCTGTATTCCGCCATGCTAATGGGGGGAGGCGCATTAGGTGCTCAATTATCCCCGATTATTACGCATCTAATGGTCATTGGCAAAATGCTTTAGCGTGGTTTGCACTTCCAGCAGGTTTTGCATTTGTCGCTATTCTTTTTTCTATTAAAAACAGTGTCACATCTGCTAATAAACTATCACTCAATACCTTAATTTGGCGCCCCAGAACAAGATTGCTTATTTTAGGTTTTGGTTGCGTTAATGCAGGTTACGCCTCTGTTGTGACATGGCTGGCACCTTTCTACCAATCGTTAGGAATGCCAAGCGCACAAAGTGGCTCTCTTGTCGCTATCCTTTCTCTTTTCCAAGCCTCTGCCGCTTTAATTATTCCGTTCTTAGCGGCTAAAAATCACGACAGACGTTTTTGGCTTATGCTGACATTAGTAAGTCAATTTATCGGTTTTATTGCAATAATGGCTATTCCAATGAGTGCGCCTTATCTGTGGAGTATTTTCTTAGGCTGCGGCTTAGGTGGATGTTTTTCCATGATGATGATTGTCGCGCTCGATCATATTCCTGATCCCTCGCAAGCGGGTGCTCTGTCAGCCTTAATGCAAGGTGGTGGCTTTATTATTGCGGCTTTTGGCCCTTTAGTTGCTGTGCTATTACGCCAACCGGATGGAAGCTTTACTTATGCATGGGCATTTCATGCTATTTTAGTGATTGTGACTATCGGATTATTTGCACGATTAAATCCTCGTCATTATGCAAAAGCCTATCCCGCTAATCATCCTACTCAATAGCTCCCTATATTTAAGGCTCACACAAAATAAGCGCCTTACTGTTTACAATAAGGCGCTTATTAATGACATTATCAAACACTACTTATGGCAATGATTAGGCAACGATATGCGTTCCTGTTTCACCTTTTAAGGCTGAAGCCAGTTTTTCTGGCGTTGTGATAATCACTCTTTTTCCACCAGCGGCTAAAAATGAGAGGCTGGCTTCAATTTTAGGAAGCATACTGCCTGGTGGGAAATGCCCTTCATGCATATATTGTGTCATTTCCTCAACCGATGTTTCACCCAATGCTTTTTGTTCTGGCTTACCAAAATGAATACAGACTTTTTCAACACCAGTGGTGATGATAAGAATATCTGCATGTAATTCTTTTGCGAGCAATGTTGATGACAAGTCTTTATCAATAACGGCATCGACACTTTGGTAATTTCCCTGTGCATTTTTAATCACAGGAATACCACCGCCCCCCACTGCAATGACGACATAGCCGTATTCTGACAGTGACTTAATTGCGCTAGATTCAATAACATGTTGTGGAATTGGGGAGGCAACAACACGACGATAACCACGGCCAGAATCTTCAACAAAATGCCATTGAGGATTTTCTTTCTTTAGTTGCACCATCTCTTGTGCAGAGAAAAATGCACCAATAGGTTTTGTTGGAGAAACAAAATTGGGATCGTTTTCATCGACTTCAACTTGTGTGATAAGGGTAATGGCTTGTTTATTTTGTTGAACACGAAGCTTATTCGTTAACGCTTGTTGTATTAAATAACCAATACCGCCTTGTGTATCAGCAACACAGTTAGCTAAAGGTGTTAACGGCAAACCTTCTTGCACATGCGCCACTTCAGCGCGACGTAAATCAAGCCCGACTTGTGGCCCATTACCATGAGTTAAAACAATATTATACCCTTCAGCCACCATATCACTAATATGGGCTGCAACCTCTTGTACTGCTTGTTCTTGATGAGCGATAGACTGGCTAGCATTGTCTTTAATAATACTGTTGCCTCCAATGGCAACAACAACGAGTTCTTTCATATTTCACTCTCAATGATATTATTGGCAATTAAAGTAGAAATAACGCACCTCTACTCTTAGAGGTTGGGTGGATAAGGTCGCCATATTCGCTAACCATTTTCCCCATTTTTATTTTTAATGAGATAAACATTACCGCGTTGAATAATACCTATTCATTAATTGCGCAGGATAATAGCAGAGAATGTAAAGAAAACATCAATTACTCAACATTTCTCTTATTTAATTTATGTAATTAAAATACGAAAGGAAAAGGATAAAAGGCGTCATCAAACACATCAATAACGCCTTATTCAATATAAGTAAGCAGGATTGTTAGTACTTTTTCACTTTGCTATTTGATCAACATTGGGTAGATAAACATCAGGCATATCAGTGATCAGCATATCAACCCCCCATTGCTCAAAATCTTTCACTTCTTCAGGATCATTCGGGGTATAACAATAAATTTCATACCCCGCTTGTTTCAGCATTTGAGCTTGTTCTTGTGTGAGATATTTGTAATTACAATGCACACTAAAACCATCGATCGCTTTTAGTGTTTCTAACGCATTATCAGGAATTTCATCCCACAATTGGCCTCTGCGAATAGAAGGTAGGTATCGTTTCATAACGATCAGTGCATGCGTATCAAAAGAAGAAAACAGAATTTGCTCATTCGGAATATCTGCACTTTTTATCATGTCAGAAACCGCTAAACATAAACGTTCAACATCATCATCAGGCCATGTTTTCAGTTCAATATTGAGCTTTGTTCCTGAACGCTTAATGAGCTGCAATCCTTGCCTTAAAGAAGGAACTTTCTCACCTTGATAGAGTGAACTAAACCAACTTCCAGCATCAAGGCGATGTAAATCATCTAAGGTATGAAAACGCACAGCGCCTTGCCCATTCGTGCAACGATTAACTGTTTTATCATGAATAAGCACAGGAACATGATCCGCGGTTAATTGCACGTCCGTTTCAATCCATTCACACCCGAAATCAATCGCCATTTTAAACGCAGCCAGTGTATTTTCAGGCGCTTTTCCAGAAAAACCTCGGTGAGCAGCTATCTTCATTTCTCTCTCCTTTTCATTTGTGCCGACATCATGACAACCATTTATGACAGCAATTTGACAGTCATACCATCAATATATCTTCATTTAATTGTCACCCCTTTGTCATAAACAACATTTAGGGTAATCCGCAGATTAGATTGCACCTTTAACTTTCGATTAAAAAGGAAATTCTGCATGTCGATAAAATCAATAACAGGTCTTGCTGTTGCAATGGCGTTATTTACTTCTCCTACACACGCAAAAACACAAATTGAATGGTGGCATGCAATGGGAGGTGCGCTCGGTCAAAAAGTAAATCAAATCGCCTCTGATTTTAACGCCAGTCAATCTGAATATGAGATAAAACCCGTTTATAAAGGCACTTACGCTGAAACGATGACCAGTGCAGTGGCTTCATTTCGTGCTAAAAACCAACCCGCTATTGTGCAAGTCTTTGAAGTGGGCACAGCGAGCATGATGGGGGCAAAAAAAGCCGTTTTTCCTGTTTATCAATTAATGGAAAAAACCAACGAGCCTTTTGATCCTAATAGTTATTTATCAACTGTCACGGGCTATTACACCACCAGCGATGGAAAAATGATGTCACTGCCGTTTAATAGCTCTACACCTGTACTTTATTACAACAAAGCCCTCTTTAAAAAAGCAGGCATAGAACAACCGCCAAAAACATGGAAAGAGATGGAAGCAGTTTCTCAGAAACTACTCGATTCTGGAGTGAAATGTGGATTTACCACCACATGGCAATCATGGACACAAATCGAAAACTTTGGTGCGCGTAATAATTTACCTATTGCGACAAAAAATAATGGGTTTGATGGCGTTGATACGACTTTCCTTTTTAATAAGGCACCTTTCGTTAATCATATTCAACAAATGGCAGATTGGTCGAAATCCGGTATTTTCAAATATGGCGGACGTCAATCGGATGCAATGCCTCTGTTTTATACCCAAGAATGCGCCATGGTGATGGAATCATCCGCAGGATTTGCAGGTATTAAAGAAAATATGAAAGGTCTTGATATTGGTGTTAGCCAATTACCTTACGACGATACTCTGGTACAAAAACCAGCAAATACCATTATTGGTGGTGCATCGTTATGGGTAATGTCAGGGCGTCCAGATGCCGAATATAACGGTGTTGCCAAATTCTTTACCTATCTTTCAAGCCCTGAAGTTCAAGCCGATTGGCACCAAGCAACGGGTTATTTGCCAGTCACTAAAGCCGCTTATGCATTAACACAGCAACAAGGCTTTTATCAGCAAAATCCTGGCGCAGATACAGCAATATTACAAATGACGACCTCAGAACCAACCACCAATTCAAAAGGATTACGCTTTGGTAATTTCCTGCAAACTCGAGAAATCGTTGATGAAGAGTTAGAGAAAGTGTGGTCAGGAAAACAAAGTGCTCAAGTTGCGTTAGATAATGCGGTTACGCGTGGGAATGAGCAGTTACGCCGTTTTGAACGCACTCAACAATAGTCACTTACATTAGGCGAGCAAAGTCGCTCGCCTTCTGCTTTTATCGATTTACTGGATATTGTATGGCTTCTCAATCCATTTATTTTAAACAAAAAGGGTTACCTCTCGCGCTAATTTTTCCTCAATTAGCGATCACGCTGATCTTTTTCATTTGGCCTGCTGGGCAAGCTTTCTTTCAGTCATTTCAATTAGAAGATGCATTTGGACTGAGTCGAGAATTTGTTGGTTTTGAAAATTTTCAGCGGCTTTTTAGCAATCGTTATTACTTTGATAGTTTGGTCACCACGCTTATTTTCAGTACCAGTGTCGTCTTTCTCTCTATGCTGTCAGCGCTTATTTTGGCAGGCATTGCCGAGCAAATTTTGCGAGGTAAACTTTTTTATCGCACTATTTTAATTTCACCCTATGCGATAGCGCCAGTTATTGCAGGCTTTCTGTGGCTATTTATGCTTGATCCCACAATTGGCGTATTAAGCCAACAATTAAAGAAAATAGGCATTAATTGGGATCCCGTGCTTAATACACATCACGCGATGTGGATGGTGATTTTAACAGCGACATGGAAACAAGTGAGTTATAACTTTCTGTTTTTCCTCGCCGCCTTGCAATCTGTACCTAAATCCCTTTTAGAAGCAGCGGCTATCGATGGTAGTGGTCCCATTAAGCGCTTTATAACTATCAGTTTTCCTTTAATTTCTCCCACAACCTTTTTCTTACTGGTGGTTAATTTTGCTTATGCCTTTTTTGATACTTTCGCCATTATCCACGCGATGACGCAAGGCGGCCCCGGTAGTAGCACCTCAACACTGGTTTATAAGGTCTATAACGATGGTTTTGTGGGATTAGATTTAGGCTCTTCCGCCGCACAATCCGTTATTTTGATGTTTATTGTCGCGATATTAACCCTTATTCAATTTCGTTATGTTGAGAAAAAGGTGGCTTACTGATGGTTGAACGTAGACCTTTATTTCATGCATTCTGCCACTTGATCCTTATTGTCGGCATACTATCTGTTGCATTCCCTGTCTGGATTGCGCTAGTGGCAACAACCCATCAAAACACCGAGTTTGCCACAGGCTCTCCTCTTTGGTTTGGTACTGAAGGCTTCAATATTTTTAAAACGATATTTTCACAGGCAGGCACCACGCAAAATAGTGCGATTTCAATTAACAGCATGTTATTAAATTCTTTAGTTATGGCGTTAGTGATCACCCTAGGGAAATTAACTATATCGATTTTATCGGCCTATGCCGTGGTTTTCTTTCGCTTTCCGGGGCGGATGCTTGCCTTTTGGACTATCTTTTTTACCTTAATGTTACCTGTTGAAGTGCGCATTATGCCGACATTTGAAGTCGTCACTAACCTCAATATGTTGAACTCTTATGCAGGTTTAACCATTCCATTAATTGCCAGCGCCACAGCCACTTTTTTATTTCGCCAATTTTTTCTGACCATCACTCCTGAATTAATTGAAGCCGCCCAAATTGATGGTGCTGGGCCGATTAAATTCTTTTTTACTATCTTGCTTCCTCTCTCTCGCACCAATATCGCTGCCCTTTTTGTTATCACCTTTATTTATGGGTGGAATCAATATCTTTGGCCAATGTTGATCACAACTGATACCCACTACTACACCATTGTGATGGGAATTAAACAGATGGTTGCGGTTTCTGATGGTGTCGTTGAATGGAATAAAATTATGGCAACCACGTTAATAGCCATGTTGCCGCCAGTTCTTATCGTCATTCTGATGCAAAGAGCCTTTATTAAAGGCTTTATTGATACGGAGAAATAATATGACAACCGTAACGCTCACTGATTTAGAAAAACGCTATCCTAATGGACACCAAGCTATTTCGAAATTGAACCTTTCTATTGAGCAAGGTGAAATGGTGGTGTTAGTTGGCCCAAGTGGTTGTGGCAAATCAACATTGCTACGCATGATTGCAGGGTTGGAAACCATCACACAAGGCGATTTACTCATTGATAATTTACGGGTTAATGAACATGAACCGAGTGAGCGAGATATCGCCATGGTGTTTCAAAACTATGCGCTTTATCCTCATATGTCTGTCTATAACAACATGGCATATGGTTTACGTAATCGAAAAACACCCAAAGCCCAAATAGAAGAACTTGTCACAAATGCGGCTAACATGCTAGAAATCAGTCATTTATTGGATAGAAAACCGAAAGAGCTTTCTGGTGGACAACGTCAACGTGTCGCAATGGGAAGAGCCATTGTGCGTAAACCCAAAGTATTTTTATTTGATGAACCACTCTCTAATCTTGATGCAAAATTACGTGTTCAAATGCGCCTTGAGATTAAAAAATTACAACGAAAACTCTCAACAACCTCGATTTATGTGACGCACGATCAGGTAGAAGCGATGACATTAGCAGATAAGCTGGTGGTTTTAAATCAAGGAAATATAGAGCAAGTGGGGACACCTTTAGAGATTTATGAAAGTCCAGCTTCCGTATTTGTGGCAACGTTTATGGGCTCTCCCGCAATGAATATCTTAGATGCCCCAATTAATCATGGTGTAATTGAAATCGCTGATGGGCATATTGCCATTTCATCTCAGCATCTTCCTTATCAAGCCATTAAATTAGGTTTACGTCCTGAACATTTGATCATTAGTCATCAACATCCCCTTTTTCATGTTGAAGTGGAATTTATTGAAGCACTAGGTGCTGATGTTTTAATTTATGCCACGACTTGCGATAAACAAAAGCAGTCTATTGTTATTCGTGCACCTAACAATCACGGTGTGAATATTGGTAATAAAATTGGTCTAACCATTCATCCTGAAAACCTTCATTTCTTTAATGAGCAAACAGAAAAACGTATTAACCGCCCTTTTATGCTCATCAATGAATTAATGGTTTCCTGATACATCGATATCAATTTATTCATTTTCGGTTTAATCTTAATAGCGGTGTTTTAAGCACCGTTATTTATTTATCACTAAGCAATAAATATTAAAAATATAAAATTTGTCAGAATTAAACAAATAAAATCCACATCTGAATACAACGTTTCTTTGGTATTATTCCAAGTAAATTCAAAACAGCATAATGTACACTCAGAGTAAGTATAATCAATGATCTACATAGATATTACTAAGGGACATATATCTTCTCCCTATTAGACATGATATTAATCTTCTTAAATTTAAAGAAGTTAAAATAACCAATATGTTTTTTCATCATCATTTTAAGAATAAAAAATAATATTTTTTAGATGGAAAAAGTAGAAACATATATTGAGGTAATATTTATTACCTAAAATGCTTATATTGCACCGATAGATAAGCACTGTTATTCTTCCGCTCGTATTTAATACGCAATTATATAAAACTGCGCAGCAGAAAAGGACTTAATTCAAAATGAAAATCAAATTACTTGCTACAGTGATGGTATCAGCAGCACTGCTCTCTGGTTGTAAAAATCTTAATACCGATATGTTGGCCAAATCAGGCACTCAACTATTCCAAGCTGCAACATTAAGCGATAACGATATCAAAGCGCTAACCAATGATGCTTGTAAAGAAATGGATGCTCAAAATAAAGTTGCACCTGCAAATAGCACCTACACTAAACGTTTAAATAATATCGCTAAAGCGTTAGGTAATGAAGTTAATGGCACGCCAGTAAACTACAAAGTTTATATGACCAAAGATGTGAATGCGTGGGCTATGGCGAATGGCTGTGTTCGTGTTTATAGCGGTTTAATGGACATGATGACAGATAACGAAGTTGAAGGCGTTTTAGGTCATGAAATGGGGCACGTTGCTTTAGGTCATACTCGTAAAGCAATTCAAGTTGCACACGCAACGGTTGCAGCACGTACTGCAGCAGCATCCGCAGGGGGGGTAGCAGCGCAATTAAGTAGCTCTCAGTTGGCTGAAATGGGACAGAAACTGGTTAATGCTCAGTTCTCTCAACACCAAGAGTCAGAAGCGGATAATTTCTCTTATGATCTGCTGAAAAAACGTGGGGTAAGCACTGCAGGTTTAGTCACAGGTTTTGAGAAATTAGCTAAACTAGGTGGCGGTGATTCAAGCATGTTTGATTCTCACCCACCATCAAAAGAGCGTGCAGATAATATCCGTAATCGTATTGCTGAAGATAAAAAATAATTACCTTGCCCCTGTATCCCATGATATGGGGGTTTTCTTTTCAGGTTTATCCTTTTTACGAATGGCGAAAAGCGTTTGTCACATCAGCAAAAAAACGTTGGATCGCTTGTTTTTCACTCTGATTATATTGTTCAAATAATGCAGACCATTTTGCTTGAGATTGTTGATGCAACACCTCATGCGCATGAAAAAGCCGCTCGCCTTCAGCGGTTAAGATAAAAAATATTTCTTTCTGATTATCTGCTAATTTTATTTTTTCAATCGCGCCTTTCGTTTGTAATCGACTACATATCTTTGAGACAGCACCTCGTGTCATTGCCATATACTCACTGATAGTTGTGAGATTTCTCATACTCTCTTCACCAATACAATGGATCACATGCAGTTCTGTGAGTGAATAATTATCTAACCCATTATCTTCTAATATTTTTTTATGATCGTTATCGGTCCGTTCATCTTTAAGATGCAAAAAATCACTTAACCCTTTTAACAAATCTTGTGTTGTCACATTCTCTTTTATCATTTTGTTTCCTTGGAAAAAATATTTTATAAAATAGTAACAAAAGTATTTACAACAATCAAAATATCGCTATTATTCACTTTGTTTCCGTGGAAACAAAATAACAAAAGGCAATATTATGAAACTATCAATCCGCAGTCTATTTTATCTCATTTGCTTTAGCGCACTATTAGGCTCTTTGGCGCAAAACATCTATACACCAGTGCTTCCCTTGATCCAACAGCGATTTAATACCACGTTATCATTGGTTAATTTAACAGTATCTGCATTTACTTTTGCCATGGCTGTTATGCAACTATTTTACGGCTCATTGATTGATAAATGGGGAAGAAAGCCTATTTTGCTTGGCGGATTAGCCATTTCAATCGTGGGAGCTTTGGGTTGTGTTTGGTCTAATTCTATTGGCGTATTGATTTTTTGGCGGGTGATCCAAGCCATTGGCATTGCAGCTATTCCCGTGGTTGCTGCCACTATTCTTGGCGATCTTTATCAAGGAAACGATCGCGCTAAAGCGATGGGATCGTATCAAATGCTATTAGCGCTAGCCCCTGCCGGTGGCCCTTTATTAGGTGGATATTTAGCGCAACATTATCAGTATCAAGGTATTTTTATTTTCTTGTCCGTTGTCGGTGCCATATTACTTATTACCCATCTCTTTTATTTATCTGAAACACGTCCGGAGCAGAAAGAAGCCTTTAAAAGCCTATCTGCAATACAACAAGTGCTTATGGCACCTGCGGGTAAATCTGTATTTGTTATGAGTTTTATGGTGTTTTATAACTATTTTTGTCTACTGGTTTTCTTACCCTTAATTGCCTTTAATCTCTATCAGCTTAACAGCACTGAAATAGGTGGGTTATATATACCTATGTCGATTGCGCTTATCTTAGGTAGCTATCTTTACCGTAGAATTTGCCATCTCTTTAATGCGGAATATGGTGTGATTATTACCTCTTGTATCAATCTGATTATGTTGATGTTATTTGCACTCTTTTGGCAAATTTCATTACCTGTAATGCTTGGTTTAACCGTGTTATACGGGCTTTCTTTAGGATTAACAATGCCTACACATACCTCATTATTAGTGAGTCATTTTAGTGCTATGAGAGCAACTGCAATGGGGATTTATAATTTTATTCGTTATTGTGGAATGGCTGCAGGCCCGATGGTGGCAACCTATTTTGTCACAGGCAATAGCTATGAGTATGTCTTTTACTCTTGTGCGTTCTTCACGAGTTTGGCATTGTGTTTCACACTCAAAATCTTAATGCCATCATTAAAAGAAAAAAGACACACTGCGAACTAACAGGATATTTAATGAAACTGACCATTGAAAAACTGACACAACTCTCTGAACAAGACCGTATTGATTTAGGCAAAATTTGGCAAGATATACGTTATCAATCAGCCCTAAAAAACGAGATCAACAACGAGAATGTACTCTTTGTGGCAAGATTTAATGAGCGATTGTTAGCCGCTTGCTGGGTTAAATTATCGGATGAAAAAGCCATTATCACCGATTTTATGGTAAGAGAAGTAACACGTCGTCGCGGTGTTGGACATTATTTACTCACACAATGCTTATCAGCATATCCTGATATTTCCCATTGGCAGGCAATCAGCTTATCCACTGAAGAAAATGGGTATGACATTGCACATGCTTTTTTAGCACACCATCAATTTAATCCATCACCACAATCGGATCTCTATGTTTTAAATAATTCACTCTAAATAATTCTGCAACTTGAAATATAACAAGATTCTTACTCTAAATAATTCAAGGTGTAGCTAGGCGACAAGTGAATGAGCCGCTAGAAGCATACATCAGTATGTGACTAGTGCGAATGAACGCAGTCAACAACGCTACAACTTGAAGTATAACGAGTAAACGCTACGGCTTGAAATATGACGAATAATAAAGCCGAGCCACATTATAAGCGGTTTCATTCAGATTCTTTTGCGCGTTATTAAGTGCATCGGCCAGTGTAGAAACACCTGGTACAATAGAGAAAACGGCATCAATACCCTGCTGATGAACCACATCATAGTCAGGTAAATAACCACCGACCAACGCAATCACAGGAAGGTGATATTTTTTTGCCAACTTAGCAACGCCTGTCGGTGTTTTACCTTGCGCCGACTGGCTATCCATTCGCCCTTCGCCAGTGATCACCAAATCTGCATCAATTAACTGTTTTTCTAATCCAACAGCATTAGCAACTAATTCGACACCCGGCGAAAGTGTTGCTTGCGTAAATGCAAGCAAAGGCAGAGCCACCCCGCCGGCTGCACCACTTCCTGCAATATTGATAAGACTGCGTTGAGTCATTTTCTCAAGATAAGTACCGAAATGGTGTAATGTGTTATCAAGTTGCGCAATATCTTCTTGGGTTGCCCCTTTTTGAGGACCAAAAATAGCGGATGCCCCATTTTCTCCACACAATGGATTAGTGACATCGCAAGCAATCTGAATTTCTATCTGTTTTAGTTTGGGATTAAGTTTGGTGATATCAATAGAATGAAGTTGGGCTAATGAGCGTCCACCAAAAGGCAAAGATGTACCAAACTTATCGTTAAGACCAAGACCGAGTGCTTGCATCATCCCTGCACCAGCGTCATTTGTCGCACTTCCCCCTAGCCCTAAAATAATTTTTTTAACACCCATCTCAAGTGCGGCATTAATTAATTCACCCGTACCATAACTGGTCGTTAAATTGGGATCGCGTTGAGATGAAGGGATAAGATGAAGACCAGATGCTTGTGCCATTTCAATCACAGCCGTGGTGTTATCACCTAAAAGTCCCCAAGTTGCAGTCACTTGTTTACCTAAAGGCGAGCACACTTGAGTAGAGATAAAACGGCCTTGCGTTGCATCCAACAGCGATGTCACCGTACCTTCACCGCCATCCGCCATGGGAATACAACAATATTGCGCATTGGGTAAATAACGTGAAAAACCCTGTTTTATTGCTATCGCAACGTCTTTCGCACTTAAACTTTCTTTAAATGAATCAGGGGCGATAACTATTTTCACGTTCTTTTCTCCATGCAACAAAAAAAGCGATATTTTCATATCGCTTTTATAACATACTCTACTTTATGAGGGCGTGTGCTTGGTTTGAAATGTGATTAATCTTCAATCGCTAAACGCAATTTCTTCATCGCATTTTTTTCTAATTGACGAACACGCTCCGCAGAAACACCGTATTTTGTCGCCAAGTCTTGCAATGTCGATTTATTATCATCATCTAACCAACGAGCACGAATAATATCTTGGCTACGTTCATCAAGAGTTTCAATTGCTGACGTCAGTTTATCCGTTGCATGATTATCCCAGTTATCTTCTTCAATACCATCAGCAAAGTCAGAAGACTTATCTTCTAAGAAGAGTACTGGTGCAATAGGATGTGAGTCATCACTATCATCAGCGGTCATATCAAATGCCATATCTTGTGCTGACATTCGTGATTCCATTTCTCGGACATCACTTTCTGACACGCCTAATTCTCTTGCAACAAGTTCCACTTCATCTTGATTAAACCAGCCTAAACGCTTTTTATTTTTTCGCAGATTAAAAAATAATTTACGTTGTGATTTTGTCGTTGCGACTTTCACGATACGCCAGTTGCGTAGCACATATTCGTGAATTTCAGCTTTGATCCAATGCACCGCAAAAGAGACGAGTCGAACACCCACTTCTGGGTTAAAACGACGAACCGCTTTCATCAAACCGATATTACCCTCTTGGATAAGATCCGCTTGTGGTAAGCCATAACCTGAATAGCTGCGAGCAACATGAATAACGAAGCGCAGATGTGAAAGGATAAGCGTTCTTGCTGCATCCAAGTCACCATCGTAATGCAGCCGTTCAGCGAGTTCCTTTTCTTCCTCTGCGGTTAACATCGGATAGGAATTGGCTGCACGTATATACGCTTCGATGCTGCCTTGCGGAACCAATGCTAAGGATTGCATTTCTTTTGTCATTCAAATCCTCATGAAAATCAAATAAATAATAAAATTATTGCGATAAGGGAAATTAGATGAGCCTTCTAAATATAGCTTAAATAAGAAGCCAGTTAAGGTTTTTTACGATGTGTTTTTATCATAACGACTATTTGACCAGCATAAAGACTAAAGGTTCATCTCGCATCTATGTTTACATATCTTTGTACTTTTCTATCACAGATAGCAAATATGACTGTTACCTTATCGTAGAAAAGAGCGTGTGTATTATTATGCCAGAGACGGGGCGTCGATAAAATGGCTGGGTGACGATATTAACGTAACCCAACCTGATAAAAAATATCTTCTCATTATTTAGAGGATAAAAATGCTTATAGATTATTCTGGCGTGAATTGACGCAAATGCTGCATTGTCGTCAACCATGCAGCAAGCCAGCCAATTGTCATAGCAACGAGAATAAGAATGATAGATTCATCAAAACCTAGTCCTGAAATGGAAAATGAAGTTCCAAACACGGTCGCGGCTTGAGTCACCACATCAGAGAGTTTCCACACCAGTAAGGCTGAAAAAATCAGGGCAAATATGGCACCAATAAAGCCAAGGATCAGTCCCCAATTAAGGAAAGGACGCATAATAAAGCCATCAGTTGCACCAATTAGCTTCATTACATTGATGGTGTCACGGCGACTGAAAATATTGAGGCGCACACTGTTACCAATCACCAGTAATAGGGCAACAACCATCAATGTACCAATCACTAAAGCGATTTGCCCGACTAATGAAGTTAACGTTGAAAGCCGAGTAAACCAACTATCATCCATTCTTACTTCATCAACACCGGGTATTTTCGCTACTGTATCACGTAAATTTACCATTAATTGTTGATCGCTAGGCTCCATAACAGGTGTCACTATCGCAACCGCAGGCAATGGATTCTCTTCTAACATGTCTAACGCACTACTAAAACCAGCCCAAGAACGAAATTCCACTAGCGAATCTTGTCGTGAAAGATAGTTAACACCCTCAACTTTTTCTAAGGCTTCTATTTTCTTGATGGTAGCTTCAGCTAATGAATCATCAAGAGATTTATCAAGATAAACCGTTAATTGTGGTGTTGGATACCATTGTTCAGCCGCAGTGGAGACATTCTTCCACACTATATAAAAGATGCTAGGTAAGGTGAGAGAGATAGCAACAACCATTACCGTTAAAAAAGAAGAGAGCGGTTGGCGTAAAAAATCTGCCATTGTGTTACGCCATGCATAGCGCCACTGTTCGCGTCTTCCCCCTTTTAGCGCCTTGGTTTTTGCACCTGGCGTTGGCATTGATTTACGGGAACTTTTTGCTTTAGCCATTTTGTCCTCCCACCATTCTGCCTTGCCCTAATGTAAGAATGCGATAATTTCTGCGTTCTATCAGCGACATATCGTGCGTTGCCATTAACACCGTTACGCCAACACGGTTGAACTCTTCAAAAAGGCGCATAATACCTTCTGAAAGCTCGCCATCAAGGTTACCTGTTGGTTCATCTGCGAGTAAAACAGTCGGTTTATTCACAACAGCGCGCGCAATACCGACACGCTGTTGTTCACCGCCAGAGAGCTGAATAGGATAATTTTTGGCTTTATCCAATAGTCCTACTTTATCTAAAGCGGCTGAAACTCTTCGCCGAATATCCTCTTCACTCGCGCCAGCAATAATTAGAGGAAGAGAAACATTGTCATAAACCGTTCTGTCCATCAATAAGTGGTGATCTTGGAAGATCATCCCAATTTGACGACGCAGAAAAGGGATCTCACTATTTTTTAGTCTACTGATATCATGACCAGCAAACCAAATAGCGCCATCACTTGGGCGTTCTATTCCACAAATTAACTTAAGCAATGTACTTTTACCGGCACCAGAGTGACCCGTTAAAAAAGCCATTTCACCAGGACGAAGATGAAAATCAACCCCCTGTAATGCTTGTCTTCCACCTAAATAAGCCTTGCTGACGTGTTCGAAGCGGATCATTAAAACTACTCCTCGCGGGCAAACAGAGCCTCAATAAAATCGTCGGCCTTAAACGGACGTAGATCTTCAATACCTTCACCTACCCCGATATAACGGATAGGAATACTAAACTGATCAGCAATAGAGAAGATAACGCCCCCTTTTGCTGTACCATCGAGTTTAGTCAATGTTAATCCAGTTAGCCCAACTGTTTCATTAAAGAGTTTAGCTTGACTAACTGCATTTTGTCCGGTACTTGCATCTAACGTCAGCATCACTTCGTGTGGTGCTTCTTCGTCTAATTTCTTCATAACACGAACGATTTTTTTCAGCTCTTCCATTAAATGGGATTTATTCTGCAATCGTCCTGCGGTATCAGCAATAAGAACATCGACACCTTTTGCTTGGGCTGATTGAATTGCATCAAAAATAACAGATGCAGGATCAGCGCCAGTATGTTGCGCCACAACAGGGATATTATTACGCTCACCCCAAACTTGTAACTGTTCAACAGCCGCCGCTCGGAATGTATCACCCGCAGCTAACATGACGGATTTACCTTCCGCTTGGTATTGTCGCGCTAATTTTCCGATTGTGGTTGTTTTACCAACACCGTTCACGCCAACCATTAAAATAACAAAAGGTTTTTTACCTTCAATATTTAATGGTTTATCAACTTTACTTAAAATATCGCTCATCTCTTCACGTAATTTACCGTAAAGGGCTTCAGCATCTTTAAGATCTTTATGACTGGCATGTTTGGTCAGGCTAGTGATGATTTTAGTGGTGGTTTCCATGCCCACATCAGCAATTAAGAGTTGCTCTTCTAACTCTTCAAAAAGTTCATCATCAATCTTCTTACCACGAAATAGACCAAGGAATCCTGAACCTAAGTTCTGACGAGTTTTCAGTAAACCTTTTTTCAGTCGGCTAAAGAAGCCTTCTTTCTTAGGTTTCTCTTGTTCAACAACTTTATCTGCCAGTACGTCTTCACGTAAAGATTCAATATCTTCAGCTTCTGCTTGCGCAATAGCGAGACGTTCATTTTCCTCTTCTTGTGCAAGGCGTTGTGCTTCAGCTTCTTGCGCTAAACGTTCCTGCTCTAGACGCGCGGCTTCTTGGCGTTGAGCTTCGGCTTCTTGCGCTAAACGTTCCTGTTCTAGACGCGCGGCTTCTTGGCGTTGCGCTTCTAAACGTTCTTGTTCCGCTTTAAGTTCAGCTTGGCGCTGAGCTTCTTCTTGTGCAAGGCGTTGAGCTTCGGCTTCTTGCGCTAAACGTTCCTGCTCTAGACGCGCGGCTTCTTGGCGTTGCGCTTCTAAACGTTCTTGTTCCGCTTTAAGTTCAGCTTGGCGCTGAGCTTCTTCTTGTGCAAGGCGTTGAGCTTCGGCTTCTTGCGCTAAACGTTCCTGCTCTAGACGCGCGGCTTCTTGGCGTTGCGCTTCTAAACGTTCTTGTTCCGCTTTAAGTTCAGCTTGGCGCTGAGCTTCTTCTTGTGCAAGGCGTTGCGCTTCGGCTTCTTGCGCCAGACGTTCCTGCTCTAGACGCGCGGCTTCTTGGCGTTGCGCTTCTAAACGTTCTTGTTCCGCTTTAAGTTCAGCTTGGCGCTGAGCTTCTTCTTGCGCAAGGCGTTGGGCTTGCGCTTCTTGAGCCAAGCGTGCTTGTTCTGCATGCTCTGCCTCTAAACGCGCTTGCTCAGCCTCTATCTCTGCGTGGCGCAGGGCTTTTTCTTGTTCTAAACGTTGTTTTTCAGCTTCTTGTGCCAATCTATCTTGCACAACACGTTGCGCTTCTTGGCGCTCTGATTCTAAACGTTCTTGTTCTGCTTCTAATTGCGCTTGGCGAACCGCTTCTTCTTGAGCATCTTTTGCCAAACGCTCTTGTTCTAAACGCTCTTCTTCTAAGCGTTGCTGTTCTTTCTCTTGCTCAATATTTTCTTCTTTGTTACGCCCAAAACCGAGCCACGAGAAAAAACCTTTTTTTTCTTTTGCCATTAGCTACTAAACTCCTCGCACTAAATCATGGCGCGATTACATTGACGATATTGAAAATAATAATGAAGTCTATCATTTGATCATGGATAAACGCATCTTTTATACGAATTTTATGGTAAATTATTGCGGATTAAATCAAGGGAAGTCATCGAGATAACAACAGACACGAATTCCTTATTCCAAAAGACACTCCAAAACTCACGTTTAAACGATATAAATCAAAATAATATGGCCAAAAAACCACAAAAAGCCCCAATGGGACAAATCAGAATAATTGGGGGAAAATGGCGTGGTCGTAAACTTCCTGTTCTTGATAGCCAAGGATTACGACCAACAACGGATCGTGTGAAAGAAACACTCTTTAATTGGCTAATGCCTGTTATCCAAGATGCCCGTTGCCTCGACTGTTTTGCAGGAAGCGGTGGCTTAGGAATTGAAGCCCTTTCTCGCTATGCTCGTGAAACCACGTTTATCGAATATGAACGTACGGTTGCCCAACAAATTACCGCAAACTTAACCTTACTTAAGGCAGATAATGGGCACGTCATTCAAGACAGTGCATTGTCATATCTTGCCAAACAAGGTTCCCCTTATAATGTCGTTTTTTTAGATCCTCCTTTTCATAAAGGCATGTTGTCAGACACTATCCAATTATTAGAAAATAACGGTTGGTTAGCACAAGATTGCTATATTTATATTGAGGAAGAAGTTAAAGCACAGACTTATACAATTCCGACTCATTGGACATTGCATAGAGAGAAGATCGCAGGACAAGTTGCGTATCGTCTTTATATTCGCAATTTATCTGCTTAATTTTTTATGGAGCTGCTATGTTAATCTTTTTTGGCCGATTTTTAATGGTCGGTGTTTGGGGCTTTCTGTTTTTAAATATTATTTCCCCATTCCCTAAACCTTTAAAATACTTTATGGATATCGCTATGATTTTTATGGTGATTATGCATGGCTTACAAATCGTTATGTATAAAGCGGGACAACCTGAAGATCAAAAACCATCAACGGCATTACAGTTTCGCATTTTCTTCTTTGGGATCTTTGAGCTCTTAAAAATACAAAAAGAATTACGAAAAGAATACGAAGAAAAACAGAAAAACAAGACCAAACAACGACCGTAAATATGGTTATATCCTCGCAATTATCTGGGGTCGTTGACATCTAAACTGCACCCCAGAGGTTGCCAATCTTATAAACAAATTTTCTTATTTCTCGCTGGGTTCATCACTCGGTATATCTGTTTCAAACTTTATAAAACGACTGCCCTGCATAAACAGGCGCCCCTTCATTTCAGGTTCAATATTTTGATAAGCGGATTTATTAATCCTTAACACTAAATCGTTACGAGAGTCAGTGGTTAAACGAAAGGTCACTTGATAATAATGTGTTAATTCTGGACCATTCACGTCATTTTCTCTTGAGCGCCGTTCATTTGCTGAAATTTCTTTTTTATCAATGACTTCAACCATATAGAGTACAACGGGTGAATTATCATCACTTATTCGCTGTTTTCTTTGTTCGAAGAAACGATAAGTTGCTGACGCTATAATAATGATCAGTACTGCAATTCCTAAAATAGCCGCTTTATTCATTACATTAATTCCTATCGTTATATGGATTAAAAAACAGTGTGCTTTATATTATTTTAATAAGTCCATCAGTTTCGTCATTAACCGCTATTCTTAAATTAATCTTTCTGTTATGAATAATGAAACAGTTCTGAATATAAGGAAGATATTATGAGTTGGCCTTTTCTCGCCGTATTATTCTCCGGATGGCTTTATATCGATGCCGCATATCGAGGCCCTAATTGGCAACGATGGTTATTCCGTCCTATCACGCTACTTCTTTTATTACTTTGGGCATGGCAAATTCCCGAACACAATATTAATAGCTATCTTATTGTTGGTGCATTATTAGCGACACTGCTTTCTGATATCTTAAGAATATTTGATGGTAAGTATTTACTACCGTCTCTTGCTTTGGTTTTTCTAAGCTACATACTCTATATGGTGAGCTTTTTACTGCCACTCCAGCTCTCTTTCTATCTTCCTTTACTGGGGTTTGTTATTTTTGCTTTCATTATCATTTTAGCCATTGTTTGGACTAAGCTTGATAAATTAGCCATTCCAGCCTCTCTAACTTTATTAGCCGCATTTGCGATGTTTTGGGTTGCTGGCGAAAAATTCTTCTACTTAAGCAATGATTACAACTTATCAGTGATGATTGGTTCATTATTGTTAGTAATCGCTTACTCTATATGGCTAATCAACCGCTTCCGCTTCTCATTTTCAGCGTCTAAAGGACTTGTCAGTGCCTGTTATTTTATTGGGCATTTCTTCATCGTTAGAGCTTTATTCCTTTAGCATCCATTAACCCCTTGTTTTTACAAAATAGAATGAGGGGTTAATTTTTTGAGCTAATTCGCACTTTTTGCCAATGAATAGGCTTTCAGTATCTTGACTCTGGACTCTACTCCAAGCTGTAAAGTACTTATCAGATAAATGAATTTAGACTTTACTTTGTTGAACAAGGAGAGCCAGTTATGACTAAACATGCTCATCAACACGATAATCATAAACATACCGATGCTTGTTGCTCAAGCTCTCAATGCTGTTCAGGTCACTCAGAGAATAGTACGCACTCACATACTGAAAGCGGACATTCTCATACCAAGATAGATAAAAGTGACCCTGAATGCGAGGATGAGCATCACCACGGACACTCCCACGAACATGACGGTCATGATCATAGCCATGATGAGCACAATCATGCTCATGGAAGCTGTGATATCAACGCCCCTGTTTCTAACATTGAGCCTGAAAAGATTGCACAGCAACGCTTTAGTTGGAAAGTGCAAGGAATGGATTGCCCGAGTTGCGCTCAAAAAATTGAAACAGCAGCACTCAAAGTCGCCGGTGTAAAACAAGCAAAAGTCCTTTTTGCCACCGAAAAATTGGTTGTTGATGCTGATAGCGATCTACGCGCTGATGTGATTGCAGCAATTAACAGTGCAGGTTTTGAGCTTTTTGATCTCTCATCGCCCCAATCTCAAAAAGTCGCTAAACAGAGCCTCTTAAAAGAGAGCTCATTTGTTATTGTCTTGGCACTTTTAATGGCGATTAGCTGGGGTGTAGAATTTATTGATCCTCAAGCAGGTCGTGCCGCCTTTATTGCAACCACCTTAATTGGTTTATTCCCCATTGTGAAAAAGTCCTTGCAACTTATTCGCAGTGGTACACCATTCGCCATCGAAACATTGATGAGTGTTGCCGCCATTGGCGCCCTATTTATTAATGCTACCGAAGAAGCAGCAATGGTTATTTTGCTGTTTATGATTGGTGAAATGCTGGAGTCTTACGCCGCAGGACGTGCGCGTCGTGGTGTAAGTGCCCTCATGGCGTTAGTGCCAGAAGAAGCGACATTAGTCAAAGACGGTAAGAAACAAACTGTACCTGTTGCGCAATTACGTCCAGGCGACATCATTGAAATTGCTCCGGGCTCACGTTTGCCAACAGATGCGGAGTTAGTCAGTGCTTTTGCAAGCTTTGATGAAAGTGCATTAACAGGTGAATCCGTACCCGTAGAACGTCTACAAGGCGAAAAAGTGGCAGCGGGTTGTTTATCTGTGGATAGATCTGTACAGATGAAAGTGGTATCTGAACAAGGGCAAAATGCTATCGATCGTATTTTGCAATTGATTGAAGAAGCTGAAGAGCGCAGAGCGCCTATTGAAC
The DNA here is from genome assembly GCF_002607735.1 of Proteus alimentorum. Classification (GTDB taxonomy): domain Bacteria; phylum Pseudomonadota; class Gammaproteobacteria; order Enterobacterales; family Enterobacteriaceae; genus Proteus; species Proteus alimentorum. Next base: position 53,007 of record NZ_NBVR01000018.1, on the reverse strand, counting down.
GCTTTATTGACCGCTTTAGCCGTTACTATACACCCGCGATTATGCTGTTCTCTGCACTGGTTATCATTGTTCCCCCCCTGTTGTTCTCACAACCTTGGGAAACATGGATTTACCGCGGTTTAACCCTATTACTTATTGGTTGTCCTTGTGCTTTAGTTATCTCAACACCCGCTGCAATCACTTCCGCATTAGCGGCAGCCACTAAACGCGGAGCGCTGATCAAAGGCGGTGCAGCATTAGAGCAATTAGGCACGGTGAATACTATCGCATTAGATAAAACGGGTACATTAACAGAAGGGAAACCTCAAGTTACTGATGTTGTGGCTGAAACCGGATTTAATGAAAAAGAAGTACTGACCTTTGCTTCATCGGTAGAAATTGGCTCTCATCACCCATTAGCAAAAGCCATTATCAATAAAGCACAAGATGAAGGCGTGCATGTTGTTGAAGCGGAAGATCGTAAAGCCCTCGCGGGTAAAGGAATTGAAGGTTATTTAAATAGCCAACATATTCTAGTGAGTGCCCCTTCTCAATTATCAGAAGCCACATCACTCTCTTCTCAATGGCAACAAGAAGTTGCACGTCTTGAAGATGAAGGTAAAACCGTTGTTGTGGTATTAAAAGAGCGTCAACTTATCGGTGTTATTGCTATGCAAGATACCTTACGCAGTGATGCTGTTGAATCAATGAAATTATTGAAAGAGATGAACATCAATGCTGTGATGCTAACGGGGGATAATCCAAGAGCAGCCGCGGCGATTGCGAAAAAGCTAGGTATGGATTTCCGAGCTGGGTTACTGCCTGAAGATAAAGTGACTTCAGTCATGGAGATCAGTAAAACACATAACACAATGATGGTAGGCGATGGTATCAATGATGCGCCAGCAATGAAAGCAGCCACCATTGGCGTCGCAATGGGAAGCGGTACTGACGTTGCACTTGAAACTGCAGATGCGGCATTAACGCATAACCGTTTAACGGGCTTACCTGAAATTATTAAGTTATCTCGCGCGACACGTAAAATTATCCGTGAAAACATCACGATTGCGCTGGGCTTAAAAGCTGTGTTCTTAGTCACAAGCTTATTAGGTATAACAGGGCTTTGGGTTGCAGTGCTTGCTGATTCCGGCGCAACAGCACTGGTTACGGCCAACGCGGTAAGGCTGTTAAGAGTAAAAATTAGCGTCTCAAATAAAGAGTAAACACACTAAAATAACAAAACCCAAACCTCAGTTAATCTGGAGTTTGGGTTATTTTTTAGCGCGAAGTTAAGCAACATTTACAGTATAAATTACAAATTGCTCTCTTTTTTACGAATAAGATAGCGATAAGGTGCAGATTGCGTCTCTTGATTTAATAAATCATGTTCCATAAAGCGACAAAAGCCAGGAATATCACGCACTGTGGCCGGATCATCAGCAATCACTAATAATGTCTCACCTAATGCCATATTTCTTATGGTTTTACGTACTAACATCACAGGCTCAGGGCAACGTAGTCCTAGCGTATCTAATGTCTTAGTTGCATCATCAAATTGAGCATTCATTCTATTAACCATTCTTCTTACACTGACAGATTGCGTTATTATATCTCGCTTTCGTGTTCACATCACGGCACATTAAGCACAAAGGTACCCCTAACCTTTGCTTTTGTTGCGCAACAGGCGTATTATGCGCATCCTCTCATTATAAGAGAGAAATCACTGTTTTATTGGGTTCCCTCACCCCAATCACTAAAAAGGTACAATTTATGTATACGTTTACTCCCCGCCAAAAAGCGGTGGCGCTGTTATGGCTTTCTTTGTTCCACATCCTGATAATTACCTCTAGTAACTATCTTGTGCAATTGCCTATTTCCATTTTTGGTTTCCACACCACTTGGGGTGCCTTTACCTTTCCGTTTATTTTTCTGGCAACAGATTTAACGGTTCGTATTTATGGCGCACCACTTGCCAGACGCATTATTACCGCCGTTATGCTACCTGCATTAGCGATTTCTTACCTGATCTCAACGCTCTTTTTCCAAGGAAGTTGGCAGGGTTTTGCCTCATTAGCTGATTTTAATATCATGGTGGCAAGAATTGCGACAGCAAGCTTTATGGCTTATGTGTTAGGTCAAATCATGGATGTGTCTGTCTTTAATCGTTTAAGACAACAGCAAAAATGGTGGGTAGCACCAAGTGCCGCGATGTTCTTTGGTAATTTACTCGACACTCTCGCATTCTTCTTTATTGCATTTTATCGTAGTACTGACGCATTTATGGCAGAGAATTGGGTTGAAATTGCATTAGTTGACTACGTGTTTAAATTGACCATTTGTATGCTGTTTTTCTTGCCTGCTTATGGTGTTTTATTGAATTTTATTTTGCGTCACTTTTTCGCACAAGAAAATCAAAAACAAGATTATGCTGAAATTCACTCATAATCCGCCTCACCTCGCAAAAAAATAGTGAAATTAATGCCATAATTCAAATAATAAAGCTTCATAAGCCAATTTTATGAAGCTTTACTCTGATTGAGATTATTTGTTGTTTTATGCAAATATTTCGCATAGCAATTAATTAGCATGATTAGTTAAATAACTCACGAAATATGACTTAAATATCAGTATTAGGATGTTTTTCACATGCTAATATAAAAGTCCTTAATTATTTACAATAAATTATTTTATTCATCCATTAAACTGTTAATGTATTCTTAGAACATCTCCATATTGTTATATGTCAGTTGGGATGACGAGTCTCACCATAAGGATTTTTTACTCTCTTTTGCGAATAGTAGGAGTCTATTATGTTAAAAGTTATTCAATCCCCCGCTAAATATATTCAAGGGCCAGACGCACTATATCATATTGGTAAATACGCGAAGCCTTTTGGTGATAGAGCACTGATTATTGCCGACAAATTTGTTATGGAACTCGTTGGTAGTACCGTTAAAGATAGCATGTCTCAGTATGAAGTTAATGGGCACTTTGAACTTTTTAATGGTGAATGCACACACAACGAAATCAATCGATTATCTGAACTAGCAAAAGCACAAGCCTCTCTTGTGATCATCGGCGTTGGTGGTGGTAAAACACTTGATACTGCCAAAGCTGTTGCTTATAAATGCCAGCTTCCTGTCGTCATCTCCCCAACCATTGCTTCTACTGATGCACCAACAAGCGCACTTTCTGTGATTTATACTGAATTAGGCGCATTTGATAGTTACCTTTTCTACCCAACAAATCCTGACGTTGTCGTGATGGACACAAATATCATCGCTTCTGCGCCGGCTCGTTTATTAGTAGCAGGAATGGGGGATGCTTTAGCAACCTATTTCGAAGCAAGAGCCTGTAGTCATGCCCAAAAACAGACCATGGCAGGCGGCAAATCAACACTTGCCGCCCTAGCTCTGGCTGAACTTTGCTATAACACCCTTTTAGAAGATGGCTATAAAGCAAAACTCGCCGTAAGCCGGGGGGTTTGTACAACGGCGGTAGAAAATATTATTGAAGCTAATACTTTCTTAAGTGGTATCGGTTTTGAAAGTGCGGGTCTTGCGGCTGCCCATGCCATTCATAATGGATTTACGGCACTAGAAGAGTGTCACAACATGTATCATGGTGAAAAAGTCGCCTTTGGTACGTTAGTCCAATTAGTGTTAGAAAACAGTCCATTAGAAGAGTTAGAAGAGTTCCTTGATTTCTGTATTCTCGTCGGGCTGCCTGTCACTTTAGAAGAGTTAGGTATCAATGCAACAGGCGATGAATTAAATGAAAAAATCATGGCGGTTGCTGAGCTAAGTTGTGCTGAAGGTGAGACAATTTACAACATGCCATTTGATGTCGATTCCGATAAAGTTTATGCCGCGATTTTAACTGCCGACCAATTAGGACGGGAATGGCTTTATTAAAGTCTGAGTAAACAGGGAGTGTTTATCTCCCTGTTTGCATTTACAAAAAAGGTGCTTTATGGTCAGTATCGTATTAGTTTCAAAGAGCCTTACGCTCGCCAATGGTATCAAAGAGCTCGTTAATCAGACTGTAGATCGCCAAGTAAAAATTGCCATTGCAACCAACTATCAAACACCGTCTGATCTTGCTAGTGAAGTGTCACCAAAAACGATACTCACAGCAATTAAAAAGTGCTATAGCAAACAAGGTGTACTCGTTTTACTCGATACTTATCATTCAGCACAAAATGCCGCACTCGCCATCGCTAATCTTGAACATAACATTGCCACTCACGTCGCGTTAAGTTCGGCACCGATTGTTGAAGGTACTTTGGCGGCTGCCAATAGCATTGCCCTAGGCGCTTCACTTGAAGAAGCAGAAAAAGCGGCGCATAAAACCATTACAATTAAAAAACTGCAATTAGGCGAAAATCTCCCTAACTTTAATATTCATCCTAAAAACACAAATTACGAACCAGTCAGAATTATCACCGCACCTGTTTGGCTATACCCTTATCATCGTTTCGTGATCCCTCGTAAAAAAATATCCTCTCATTTATTACTGGAAGAGCAAAAACGTCTCGTGAAAGCCATGGAGCGCGCCAAAAAAGATATAGACGGGTTAACTGAAGAAGCCTATCGCAAGATTGGAGAACAATATGCCCATATTTTTTCTAGTCACCGCTTCTTATTAGAAAATACTGAATTGCAACTGACGGTATGTGGCATGATAAGCAAACATCACTGTAATGCCGAATTTGCCTTACAGCAGACATTTATTGATTTAATAGATACTTATGCGCAAATGGATGATGATAATATGCGTGCCCGTGAAAGTGATTTAGATGATATTTTATCTCGGTTACTACGTTATTTAACCGCTGCACCTCCACCAATCACACATCCTCCATATACAAACGCAATTCTGGTGACAAAGCAGCTTCATCCCTCCACATTAATGACTCTTGATACCAACAAGATCAAAGGAATTTTATTAAGTCATGGTAACCCACTGTCGAATACAACCGTATTAGCCAATGCATTAGATATTCCAATTATTAACGAGGCGGGAAAACAAGCGCATTCGCTGACTGACGGGCAAAATATTACACTTAAAAAAGTCCAAAATATTTGGCTTTATCAAAACACCTATATCTCTCATTAAAAATGAAAGTATTAAATAACCTCTGAACCACAGTATCAGGTTATTTAATTTCCTTACTATCTTATATTTCATCTCTTTTTTGCTAAAAATAAAAAAAGGGAATAAAAGATCCTCTTTTATTCCCTAGCTGCTTGTTATCTTAGTAATCAATTACTTTTTTATTATCTAATAGGCAATACTTATAATGCTCTTGCCAATAAACTAATGGGGTGTTCACATTTTTTCGTCGTTGACATCTCAATTTGCCATTTACAGGTTTCACAGTCTGTGATCACCAAATCACAGCCACTCTCTTCAATTTGGCGGAATAAGCCCGCACCAATGCCTTGAGCAACATCGTAGTTTTCAGATTTAAAACCGTAAGTTCCGGCAATACCACAGCATTGAGAATCTAAAACAATGACCTCAACACCTGGGATACGTTTAATTAAATCAATGGAATAGGCTGTCCAACCCATTTTTTCCATATGGCAAGGCGTGTGATACGCCACTTTTAATGGAGTGTGTTTCAGTGGTAATTCACGACCTTCTTCTAATAAGCGATAAATATAACGTGTTGCTAATTCAATATTTTCACGTACTTTTGATGTATCAACATCAAGGATATGTTCATACTCATCACGAATAGTGAAAGTACAGGTTGATGATGTTGCAACCACAGGAATATTGTTTTCAACAATTTTTTCTGTCAGAGATTCAAGGTTTACAGCAGCTTGTTTTTTAGCTTGTTTAACAAAACCATTCGCGATTAATGCAACACCACAGCATTTTTCACGTTTTAATAACTGAACACCAATCTCCATTTTGTTGAATACTTTAACTAAATCTTTCCCTAATTGTGGGTGGTTATAGTTAGCGTAACAACCATGGAAGAAGGCAACTTGATCTTTAAAACGCGCCTGCTCTTCAACTTGTTTTTTCATCCATGTTCTAAATGTACCAAAAGAGTATTTTGGTAATTCACGACGATGGTCGATTTTAAGTGCTTTATCCAAGATCTTACGTACAGGTTTTAATCCTGTGATGGTGTTTACTATCGGCGCCATTGGCGTTGATAATGTGCCCATTAGATCCGTATGACTTAAAATAGCATCACGAAGTTTGGGTGTTTTTGTATTGTAGTTCAGTTTCGCACGCGAAATGATGTCACCAATCTTCACATCTGACGGACAAGCAACTTCACAACGCTTACAATTGGTGCAATATTTCAATGCTTCATCATAAAGCATTGGATCTTTTAAGCGTAAACGCTCACCATCAGGGCCGGCTTGTTTAGGGCCTGGATAAAGTGGATTTACTTTTGCAACAGGGCAGTAAGTTGTACAAACAGTACACTTAATGCACGCTTCAAAACTGTTATCATGTAAACTCATTGTGCTGCCTCCACAACCGCAGATGTGGTCTGTTCTGATTTATTGTGCTGTAAAATTTGTTGCGCTGCATAAAGTGCGCTGATCATTGAAACACCTGCGCCACAACCTTCATTAAGAGGGTCAAACCCACCTAATACAGCACCTACGGCGTAAACATTCTCTAAGACTTCGCCATATTTCATCGGTCTTAATTGGCTATCTGTATCAACACCAAATCGCATATAAGGCTGTTTTGCAAAGACATTCACTTGTGTCCACTCATTACGCGGTAATGCCTCTAGCAAATCAAGTTCCATCAAGGGTTCATAGACACGATCAAACTCTGCAATTAACCCATTATTGAAGAAACTGCCTGTTGCTAATACAACATGTTCACTACGAATAGGAATGTCAGTATGGTTTCGAGTATGAATACCTGTAACTTTATTACCCATTAAATCAACTTGCTCTACACGATCGCCCGGCATGATTAAACCGCCAGCTTTTTGGAAACGCAGTTTTAATGCTTGATGTAAACGAATACCTAATAGTGATGGTGGCAATGTCGGTAATAAACAGATAGGTTTACCGACAAGTTGTTGAAGTAGCGTCACAGGATCTTCAGCATCCAGCCCAATACATGCAGGTAAAATAACCGCTTCAACACTATCATCGATATGCTTTTTCAGCTCTTCCGCTAACGCTTTAGTGTTTTCAGGCTTATCTAAATAGCGCGCAATATTGACGGCTCTAAATTCACTTGGATTATCACGCAATCTGTCTAATAACGGTAAGTGAATATGATAAGGAATAGACTCAACACCTTGCTCATTCAACGTACTGCTTGCAAATTGTGGCTGAAAATCTAAGAAGCCTTCAATGCCAACAACAGCCAGTTTTTTCCATGGCAACGCTTGATCAACACCATGAGTTGGTACACGTTTTGGACTCATCCAACTCATACGTGAACGCCCAACAGGTGTAATACGATAATGGTTTTCATCACCATTACCTTGGTATTCAAGACCTTTAGTACTTGATAATAATGCTTGAGCCTGTTCAATTAAGGTTGAAACTTGAGTTTCCCCCATACGGCTATAAGGATGTTTCGGCGCAAGCTCAGCCAATGCTGCCAACGCTTTTTTAGGTTGAGTCACTAACGAACCATCAGGAAGGTGAGTTAATAGATCTAGCGACCCTGATGAAAAATGTAGTGCGCTTTGACCATTACTGATAATTGCGCAAGACTTACCGGCTTCAGCAAGACGAATACCTGCGGTTAAACCTGCAAGCCCGCTACCTATAATGATGACGTCAAATTTCATTATCTGCCTCCGCTGAAGCTGTTTTTTCAATCATATCAGCATCTAAACCACATAAACCTTGGTAAACCCAACTGGTAAATTCACTCTCACGCAACGCATTACCCCAAGCAATTGGTCGAATACCTTTCCAACGCTCATTTAAGAAATGGGCAAGCTGTTGTTCTGATTCGTGAGGAGTAGTGACTTGCAAACGGTTTAATAAACCCGCAGCACGACAAGCACAAAGTTCACCTTGGCATGTTCCCATCCCCACGCGAGTACGGCGGCGCAAATCAAGTAAGTTATTGACAGTTAAAGAGTTAACAGCGTAGCGAACTTCCCCCGCAGTAACGGCTTCACATTCACAGACTAAACTCTTATCGCTACGTTCATTGCTCAATAATTTATTGGCTAAATCACCATGGCGATAAACCGCAGAGCCACGAATTGGCGCAGGCAATGAAACAACGCTACGTAATGCTTGCTCTGCAGATTGGCGAGAGCCCGGTAAGGCTTCTTCTGCCGTTGTACATTTAGCAGAGACATTTAATTTTTCGCAGATTTTATCTGTTGCCCATTCAGCCATTAAACGGTAAGTCATTAATTTACCGCCAGTAATAGTAATAAAGCCTTCTAATCCATCACGCTGCGCATGGTCGAGTAAAACAATACCACGGCTAACATTACGGCCAGAGGGATCATCATCACTGGCAACTAAAGGACGTACACCAGCATAAGCACGTAAAATTCGAGTTTGAGCCAGTTTTGGCGCTAACATTGAACCTTCACGAATAAGAATATCGACTTCTTCAGGAGTGACATACATATTGTCGATTTCATCGTAAGGTACTCGTGTGGATGTTGTACCAATCAATGAAATGGTATCGCCAGGCACTAAAATATCGGCATCTGCGGGTTTACGACAGCGGTTGATCACCATATTGTTAATACGATGACCCAAAATTAACAACGCGCCTTTGGCTGGGAACATACGTACTTTTAACTCGCCATATTCAGCGATTTTTTGCCCCCAAATTCCCCCTGCATTTGCCACTATTTGGGCGCGAATTTCATACAGTTTTTTCGCTTGATGATCGTAAACTTTCACGCCTTTAACACGATCACCTTCGCGAATAAGTCCAACGACTTCATGATAAGTCAGTACTTGAGCACCATGTTCGCGGGCATCTAACATATTTGCGGCCGTTAAACGAAAAGGATCGACAGTACCATCTGGCACTTTAACCGCGCCGATTAAATTTGGGTTAACAGATGGCTCTAAGCGAATAGCTTCTTCGGGTGAAATCGCTTGAGCATCAATACCTGCGGCTTGGCAAGATTGAATAAAGGTCTGTTGAAACTCTAAAGAATCTTCAGGAAGGGTAATAAAAAGGCCATCCGTTTTTTCAACACAATGACGAGCGACCCGTTTTAAAATCATGTTTTCTTCAATACACTCACGCGCTGACTCTGGGTCTGTTACTGCATAACGCGCACCACTGTGTAACAATCCATGATTTCGACCGGTTGCCCCGGTTGCAATATCATGTCTTTCTAGCAGGACGCAACGTAATCCACGGCGTGCACAGTCTCTTGCCATGCCTGCACCGGTTGCTCCCCCGCCAATAATAATGACATCAGTTTCTGTCACTGGTGAACCGCTCATCATAGAGATGCCCTCTCACATTACATTCAGCAAACGCTTAATTATTCTTTAGCGTTAATTATAGTGTATAAGATACACAAAAAATGTGGTTAATGTTTGATAATGAGCAAAAACGAAAGAGAAACGCTCACGAGTGAAAAATTAAAACCACATCTGTGATACTAATCACAAATTATTTAACAAAAAGTATTTGATAAAGTTAACATATCACTCAAAATTACACATCTTGAAAAATTATTCGACAACTGAGTAATACCTCACAGTAAATTTGATTGTATAAGTTTACTATTAAGTTCGTTAAAGAAAATTTTTTGATATTTTCACTGTTCGTTTTGTCATTATTTAATATCAACATATTAAAATAAAAGCCATCGGAGGCTAATATGTTAAGTCTGTTTAGACCTGCGCCACATAAAGCGCGTTTGCCAAAAGAGCAGATAGATCCTGTCTATCGTCGTCTGCGTTGGCAGATCTTTATGGGGATTTTCTTCGGTTACGCTGCTTATTATTTAGTAAGAAAAAACTTTGCGTTAGCAATGCCTTATCTTGTAGAAGAAGGGTTTTCTAAAGGTGACCTAGGTTTTGCTCTATCAGGGATCTCGATTGCTTACGGTTTCTCTAAGTTTATCATGGGTTCGTTCTCTGACCGTGCTAACCCGCGTTATTTCTTACCAGCAGGTCTTATTTTAGCGTCCCTAGTGATGCTATTTATGGGCTTTGTACCATGGGCAACTTCGAGCATTATGGTAATGTTCGTTCTGTTGTTCCTTTGTGGTTGGTTCCAAGGTATGGGTTGGCCTCCTTGTGGACGTACCATGGTGCACTGGTGGTCACAAAAAGAACGTGGCGGTATCGTTTCTATTTGGAACTGTGCGCATAACGTCGGTGGTGGTTTACCTCCATTACTGTTCTTATTAGGTATGGCGTGGTTTAACGACTGGAAAGCCGCGTTATATATGCCAGCATTTGCAGCAATTTTAGTTGCTATGATTGCATTCGCATTAATGCGTGATACACCACAATCTTGTGGTCTTCCACCAATTGAAGAATACAAAAACGACTATCCACCTGATTATAAAGAAACAGACGAGCAAGAACTGACTGCAAAAGAAATCTTTATGAAGTATGTGTTCCCTAACAAACTTCTGTGGATGATTGCAATTGCGAACGTGTTCGTTTACTTACTGCGTTACGGCGTGCTGGACTGGTCACCAACTTATCTGCGTGAAGTAAAAGACTTCGCAATGGATAAATCATCATGGGCTTACTTCTTATACGAATACGCGGGTATTCCGGGCACACTGCTGTGTGGTTGGATGTCAGATAAAGTGTTCAAAGGTAACCGTGGTGCAACTGGTGTGTTCTTCATGACCTTAGTCACTATCGCCACTATCGTATTCTGGATGAACCCAGCGGGTAACCCGAATGTTGATATGGCATGTATGTTAATCATCGGTTTCTTAATCTACGGTCCTGTTATGTTGATTGGTCTGCATGCTCTTGAGCTTGCACCGAAAAAAGCAGCAGGTACAGCAGCAGGCTTTACTGGTCTATTCGGTTACTTAGGTGGCTCTGTTGCGGCGAGTGCTATCGTAGGTTATACCGTTGACTACTTCGGTTGGGATGGCGGCTTTATGGTCATGATCGGCGGTAGTGCACTGTCTGTTGTGTTATTACTTATCGTGATGGTTACTGAAACCAAACACAAACGTGAAATGCTTCAGAAGTACGAATAATCGCTAACTGATTATTTATGAAATTCGTTAAATCTCATCTCTAAAAACCAAGCCACATCAACTGTTTTGATGTGGCTTTTTTATTGCCAATTGTACATAACTTTATTGTACGTAGAATTAAAATGGAGCAGCTTTATGAGTACATCTTTTAGAATAAAACCGTTAGTTGCAGGCGTTCTTTTAACTCTATCTTTAAGTGCAATCGCACAAGCGGCAAGTGATAAGGTTGTTATCGCTCACCGTGGTGCAAGTGGTTATTTGCCTGAACATACGCTTCCTGCCAAAGCATTAGCTTATGCCCAAGGCGCAGATTATCTTGAACAAGACTTAGTGATGACCAAAGACAACGAATTAGTTGTTTTACATGACCACTATCTTGATCGTGTGACAGATGTGGCTGATCGTTATCCTAATAGAGCAAGAAAAGATGGTCGTTATTACGCTATCGACTTTACGCTTGAAGAAATTAAAGGACTGAAATTTACGGAAGGTTTCGACATTGTTGACGGTAAAAAAGTCCAAAGTTATCCAAACCGTTTCCCTATGGGTAAATCGGATTTCCGTGTACATACTTTCCAAGAAGAAATTGAATTTATCCAAGGTCTAAACAAGTCAACAGGGCAAGATATTGGTATTTACCCTGAAATTAAAGCACCTTGGTTCCATGAACAAGAAGGTAAAGACATTACCTCTAAAGTGCTCGAAGTGCTTAAACAGTATGGTTATACGAAAAAAACCGACAATGTTTATCTGCAATCATTTGATGCTAACGACCTAAAACGCATCAAAACAGAACTGATGCCCAAAATGGGCATGGATCTAAAACTTGTTCAGTTAATTGCTTATACCGACTGGAATGAGACCTATGAGAAACAACCTGATGGTACATGGACAAACTACAGTTATGAGTGGATGTTCAAGCCCGGTGCAATGAAAGAAATTGCCACTTATGCTGATGGTATTGGCCCTGACTACCACATGTTAGTCGAAGAAAATTCAACACCAGAAAAAATTACCTTAACGGGTATGGCTGCTGATGCTCATGCTAATAAACTGACTATTCATCCGTTTACGGTTCGTGTTGATAAACTGCCTAAATACGCAAAAGATGGTGATCAGCTTTACGATATCATTTATAACCAAGCGGGTGCTGAGGGTGTCTTTACTGACTTCCCAGATTTAGGCGTTAAATTCTTACAAAAACAAGCGAAATAACTCGTCGCATTCTAGTTGCACCTTAAATAACTCAAGGTGCAACTTGAAGTATAACAAGTCGATACTCTAAATAATTCAAGGTGCAACTTGAAATATAACAAGTCGATACTCTAAATAATTCAAGGTGCAACTTGAAATATAACAAGTCGATACTCTAAATAATTCAAGGTGCAGCTAGGCGACAAATGAATGAGATGCTAGGAGCATACATAAGTATGTGACTAGTACGAATGAATGTAGTCAACAACGCTGCAACTTGAAGTATGACGAGTATATAAGTATGTGACTAGAACGAATGAATATAGTCAACAACGCTGCAACTTGAAGTATGACGAGTATATAAGTATGTGACTAGTACGAATGAATGTAGTCAACAACGCTGCAACTTGAAGTATGACGAGTATCCTAGATATTTGCGCCCTTTCTGATTGTATATTCCTTCATCTTTCTCTAACTTATTCTCATAATTTAATTAAAAACCATAATCACTTTTTAATTTAGCTATCATTATTTATTAAATATTGAGAGGAAGGGATCACGATGACAATAATGGCGATTATTTTACTTGTTCTTATCGTTCTTTTTATTGGTTGGGGAATTTCAATTTACAACCGTCTTATTGCGACACGCAATCAAGTCAGCAATCAGTTTGCGAATATTGACGTTATTTTAAAACAAAGAGCTGACCAAATTCCTCAATTAATGGCGATAGCTGAAAAAGCAATGGAGCACGAAAAAAGTGTATTTATTGCATTAAGTGACGCAAGACAACGCTATTTCAAAGCACAAAATATTAATGAAAAAATCAGCGCAACAAATGAGATGAATACAGCACTGCGAGGTATGATTGCCCTTGCTGAAAATTATCCGACGTTAATTTCAGGTGAACAATTAGCACTACTTCAAACAGGCGTTAGTGATGTAGAAAATAAAATTGCACAACGTCGTGAAGGGTTTAATGATGCAACCACCAACTACAACACCGCAATAGAGATGTTTCCTGATAGCTTAATTGCTGGCCTTTTCCGCTTTGAACGTATGCAATTGCTAGAAATACCAAAAGAAGAAATGAAATTTGAAGGTATTCATTTTAAATAACCTTATCAAGGATAAATTGCAGTGTTAATTTATTTTTTTATTGGCTGTTCTGTGGGCGCATTAATCTATTTTTTACGCAGCAAACGCCCTCAAAAAAAGAAGAACAGCTTGAGTATTGTTCCCTTTTTAGGGATCGCGTTTTCTGCTGGAAACTATCTGTTTTTTTCGCGAGAAAATAACCTTTATCCTAGTGGTGAAGACTCTGTTGTTAATCTTATCTCCGGTATTGCATTCGCTGTTATTTTGCTATTTGCATATGGCATTTCAAACCATATTGCGAATATCGGTGAAAAAGCGATAAAAAATTATCATCAATTGCAAAATGAAGGAACCTCTAAATTTGCAGCACTTATCAACACGGTATTTATTAGCCTTTTACTACTCTGTTTAAGCTTTGGCTTGTTTATTGACCAACGATTGTTCTTTTTAAGTTTCGTTTTAATGTTCGTTTACCAAATCGTCAAAAGAACACCTGAAAAACGTTTCTTACGCTTTCAAAAAATTCTAGCGACATCTAAGATCCGCTCTTTGGCCATTGGGCTTGTTGAAATTGAAGGCAAGATAACTGCAGGGAAAATCTTAAATAGTCGATTAGGTAAAAAAGAGTGTTATGGCTACTTCTATTATGAATATTCCATATCCACAGATAAAGAAGGCAAGAAAAGCTATCACCAAACACGCTGTGAAAAAAAGATCACTAACTTCACGATGACGGATGATACTGGCTCAATCCAAGTGCTCGCGGAAGATACCCCTTTTATTCACTTAGGTATCAAGCCTCATCAAGATTTTGAATCTAACAGTAAACGTTTTAAAGAGTATATTTTAGATACGAATACAACTTATTTGCTGATTGGCAATGCAGAGTCTATTAATGGCACAGTGGTTATCACGCGCAAAGAACCTCATTACCTACTGGGTTTATCGCCACAAGATTATATTGTTAGTTGGAACAAAGCACGTCCTTTTCGTCGTAATGCGACCATCATCGTTATCACTGCTCTTTTTGTTATCTTTTCCATTTTAGTGATACCGATGGAATATCAAGATGGCATTCTAACGCTTTATTTTAATAACACTTCTCTTCCTTGGTAATCGACTATATGGAATGGCTTATTTTCATCATTTTTATTCTCACCTTGGTGTATTTTTTTATACGCCAGTTAGTAATGATTTATAATAATATGGTGATGCTAAAAAATAATTGCTATAAAGCATTTGCTAATATTGATGTTTTATTAAAAAAACAAGTCGCTCTGATCCCAATGCTGACTGCAATAACACAAAAAGCAATGGAACATGAAAAAGTATTATTTAAACAACTTGCTGAAAATAGAAATGGTTATTTACAGGCTCTGGCGTTGAATGAAAAAATTCACCTAGCCAATCAGCTATTTCCACAATTAAAAACATCACTAATCATTGCTGAAAAATACCCTGAGCTTATCAGTGGAAAAAACTTACACCTATTACAAGTGCAAGCGAAAGAATTAGAAGAATGCATAGCTGACAGGCGAGAATTCTTCAATCAATCTGTCACTCTCTATAATACTGAAATACGTATTTTTCCTAATGTGTTGTTTGCGCTTATTTTTAAATTTAAAGATATCCCTCTTTTTTACCCTAGTAGGGAGGCAATATCATGATAGAAATTCCCTTTTCTTTTTTTGGTATAACGGATTGGTTTCTAAGCTTTAATGAACCTATCTCGATTATTATGTTTGCCACATTTGGCGTGCTGTTCTCTATGGCCATTATTTTGCCTTTAATCAGCATCACCCCTTTAAAAAAATATATGTCACAAATTGCGGGAGGATTATTTAGCTCGATATTTGTCAGCTTAATGGTCTTAATTAGCTTTCATTTAATGCTGGGTGTTAGTTCTGCATTGAAGCTACTCTTAATTTGGTGGGTTATTTTATTTTCGTGTATTACGTTTTGGTTTATTAATTATCGCTATATGAAAGACGTAACCGGGGATAAGTTTGCGAAGTTTCAAGAAAAAGCCCTTGAAGCGGAAGAAAAACGAAGACAAAACCCAAAATCCAAAAAATAAAAGAGAGCCTAGGCTCTCTCTTTTAATCTTCATTGATAGATGAAGTTATGCTCTATAAACAGGAAATGCAATTACATCGCTAATACGCTCTAAACCAAGAGCCAGCATAATAAGGCGATCAACCCCTAAAGCGACACCAGAACACTCTGGTAATCCTGCTTCGAGAGCAGCTAAAAAGCGCTCATCAATAGGTTGTTCTGGTAATCCCATTGCTACTCGCTGACGATTATCACGTTCAAAGCGATGACGTTGCTCTTGTGCATCCGTCAACTCACGAAATCCGTTCGCTAACTCAACCCCTTTAAAATAGACTTCAAAACGCTCTGCGACACGATGATCTTCAGAGCTGATCTCAGCTAATGAGGCTTGTGACGCAGGGAAATGGTAAATAAAGGTTGGTTTCTCTAAACCGATATGAGGTTCAACTCCAGAAACAAATAGCAACTGAAGTAGCGTATCTTTATCTTCTTCAGTATCTGCAATATTTGATAAATCCAGTTTTGCAGCCACTTCACGCAATTTTTCTTTATCAACAGATAAAGGGTCAATATCGAGATAACGTAAAAATGCTTGTTGATAAGAAAGTGACTCCGATGCTTCACAATCTAACACTTCTTGTAGTAGATCATCGACTTCATTCATCAACCGGTACATATCAAAACAAGGGCGATACCACTCTAGCATCGTAAATTCCGGATTATGATATCTACCGGCTTCCTCATTACGGAAGCAACGCCCCATTTGATAAATCGGCCCACTGTTTGCGGCTAATAAACGCTTCATGTGGTATTCAGGGCTTGTCATCAAATAAAGTTTTAGCCCTTGAGAAGCACCTGGCCCCACAAATTGGGTTTCAAATGGGTAAAGATGAACATCGGTAACGGTAGCCTGGCTCATCATCGGTGTCTCAACTTCTAACACACCACGATCAGTGAAAAAACGCCTAATATTACTGACTATTTTCGCCTTTTTTAGTAAGTTGGCGATTGAGGCGCTTGGCTGCCAATCCGCGATTTCACTCATGAACGAAAAACTCCAACAGAAAACAAAGCGTGCAGTTTACTCGCATCCTCTTCAACAGACAAATTTCTCCCAATAAAGAGGGATTTCATTTTATATTTTTTCACTGATCTTTTCTTTTTTTAAGTAAAAACACATAAGACAAATAAATACAATTCTACAAAACATCTACTTTTTGGCACTTTTTATTGTTTAAATAAACACCAGCTTAGAGTCGGAAACGCTGTGATTTTTCACTATTTTTATAATAAGAGTTAATTGGAATAATTCTTTTTCTCAATTACAAATAACAATAAACTAACACTATCCTTATATTTAAATAGCCAAACTCATCTAAATGCCAAAGTTAACTTTCTATTTAAATTTACCGTATTTGATGAGTATTAAAAACCTTTAGAAATATTATTAATATTTTATTAACAATTAACAAGACAAACCGATTTGTTTTAGATAAATAGTAAAAAATTTATTTTGATTTTTAGAATTGGTTTTTATTAATTTAAATTAAACTCAAGAAAGCTAAAAAGATTTACCCTTTAAAATCAACATTTAATAAAAAATCATTGTCATTTTCAATTAAAGTTATCTATACTTTCGAAACAGGTTATTCATTACTATTTATAAATTTTCAATTTAGAAAAATATATTCTATTTGATCTTCAAGTTTCTCTGGTCGCTTATTAGTTAAACCCAGAATTCTTGGTGTGGATCACACTTTTTTTGCGAAATACGGGAAAACCATCATTCATATCAAATTTCGGTGCCCTACATTTCGTTATACTAAAATTACAGTCAATGATAATAAAGATGTTATCAAGCGCAGTCACAAGGCAGTGAAACAATTTCGTTACGGATAGCGTAAAAAAATAGCATTACAAATTAATAATGTCAGTGAATTGAATTCTAGACAATTATTCCAATTTTCACTTGAACAATGGAGAAGCGCAGTGCAAACCTTTAATGCCGATATAGCGATAATCGGAGCCGGGGGCGCAGGCTTACGAGCAGCAATAGCTGCAGCGGAAGCGAATCCTCAACTGAAAATTGCTCTGATCTCAAAAGTTTACCCAATGCGTAGCCACACCGTGGCAGCAGAAGGCGGATCAGCAGCAGTGACTCAGGCTCACGACTCCTATGATTTCCACTTCAATGATACCGTTTCAGGCGGTGACTGGTTGTGTGAACAGGATGTCGTAGATTACTTCGTTGAGCATTGTCCAACAGAGATGACTCAACTAGAACTCTGGGGCTGTCCTTGGAGCCGTAAAGAAGACGGGTCAGTCAACGTCCGACGTTTTGGTGGGATGAAGATCGAACGGACCTGGTTCGCAGCCGATAAAACCGGCTTCCATATGCTACATACCCTGTTCCAAACATCCTTAAAATACCCACAAATTCAACGTTTCGACGAACACTTTGTTCTCGATATCCTTGTTGATGAAGGTCACGCTCGCGGTCTTGTTGCAATTAACATGATGGAAGGTACGAAAGTTCAAATTCGTGCTAATGCAGTCATTATGGCAACGGGTGGTGCAGGACGTGTTTATCGTTTCAATACCAATGGCGGTATTGTTACTGGTGATGGTATGGGTATCGCTTTACGTCATGGCGTTCCACTGCGTGATATGGAGTTTGTTCAATATCACCCAACTGGCCTACCAGGTTCAGGTATCCTGATGACCGAAGGTTGTCGTGGTGAAGGTGGTATTCTGGTCAATAAAGATGGCTATCGTTATCTGCAAGATTACGGCCTAGGACCAGAAACACCATTAGGTAAACCAGAAAATAAATACATGGAATTAGGTCCTCGCGATAAAGTTTCTCAAGCTTTCTGGCATGAGTGGCGCGCTGGTCGTACCATCAAAACTCACCGTGGTGACGTTGTTCATCTTGACTTACGTCATCTGGGTGCGAAAAAACTTCATGAACGTCTGCCATTTATTTGTGAACTGGCAAAAGCGTATGTGGGTGTTGACCCAGTTAATGAACCAATCCCTGTTCGCCCTACTGCTCACTACACTATGGGTGGTATCGAAACTAACCAACAAACTGAGACTCGTATTAAAGGTCTGTTTGCGGTGGGTGAATGTTCATCTGTTGGCTTACACGGCGCTAACCGTTTAGGTTCTAACTCACTGGCAGAGCTGGTTGTATTCGGTCGTCTTGCAGGTGAAGAAGCGGTTCGTTGTGTACAAGAAGCAGCACCAGCTAACGCAACAGCGCTAGATGCTCGTACTCGTGATATCGAAAATGGCCTGAAAAATCTGATGAACCAAAAAGGTTCTGAAAGCTGGTCACAAATTCGCGATGAAATGGGTGAATCAATGGAAGAAGGTTGCGGTATCTATCGTACACCTGAATTAATGCAAAAAACCATTGATAAACTGGCTGAATTAAAAGAACGTTTCAAACGCGTTGAAATTAAAGACACCAGTAGCGTCTTTAATACAGATTTACTGTACAAAATTGAGCTTGGCTTTGGTTTAGATGTCGCTGAATGTATGGCGCATTCCGCAATCAATCGTAAAGAGTCTCGTGGTGCACACCAACGTCTTGACGAAGGTTGTACTGAGCGTGATGACGTGAACTTCCTGAAACATACTCTGGCGTTCTATAACCCAGAAGGTGCTCCTCGTTTAGAATATAGCGATGTGAAGATCACTAAATCTGCTCCTGCTAAACGTGTCTATGGTGGTGAAGCGACTGCACAAGACAAGCAGAATAAGGAGAAAGCGAATGGCTGATGACATGAAGCACATTAAAATGGAAGTCATGCGCTATAACCCAGAAACGGACGAAGCGCCTTATTTCGTGACTTATGATGTTCCTTATGATGAGCAAACCTCATTACTGGACGCATTGGGTTATATTAAAGACAATTTAGCGCCTGATCTTTCTTATCGTTGGTCTTGCCGTATGGCGATTTGTGGCTCTTGCGGCATGATGGTCAACAAAGTGCCTAAATTGGCTTGTAAAACCTTTATTCGTGAATATCCAGACGGTGTAAGAGTTGAAGCACTGGGTAACTTCCCAGTTGAGCGTGACCTCGTTGTCGATATGACTCACTTTATTGAAAGCTTAGAAGCGATTAAGCCTTATATCATCGGTAATGATCGTAAGCCTTCAGAAGGGACGAATAAACAGACTCCTGCTCAAATGGCGAAATATCACCAATTCTCTGGTTGTATCAACTGTGGTCTTTGCTATGCAGCATGTCCGCAGTTTGGTCTAAACCCAGAATTTATTGGCCCAGCAGCGATTACATTAGCTCAACGTTACAACACAGATAGTCGCGACCATGGGGCAAAAGAGCGTATGCCTCAGTTAAATGGTGAGAACGGTGTCTGGTCTTGTACCTTTGTTGGCTACTGTTCTGAAGTCTGTCCAAAACATGTGGATCCTGCTGCCGCTATTCAGCAAGGTAAAGCAGCCAGTGCGCAAGACTTTGTCATTGCCATGCTGAAACCACGTTAAGGAGGAAACAAGACATGACAACAAAACGTAAGCCTTATGTTCGTGGCATGCAACCAAACTGGTGGACGAAACTTGGATTCTATCGTTTCTATATCACCCGTGAAGGAACTTGTCTTCCACAACTTTGGTTCAGTCTGGTTGTACTGTTTGGTGTATTCGCACTGAAAAATGGACCAGAAAGTTGGGCAGGTTTCGTTGGATTCCTGAGCAATCCAATTGTAATGCTGATTAACATTGTGACCCTTATTGCAACCGTCTTCCACTCTGCGACTTGGTTCAAGCTAGCGCCAAAAGCCGTGGTTATCGTTGTGAAAGATGAAAAAATGCCACAAGAACCTATCGTTCGTGGTTTCTGGGGTGTCACTATCGTTGTTACTGCCGCTATTCTGGCAGTGGCGTTAATTTAACCCAGGAGGAAATAATGAATCAGAATCAACTTCCTAAGCGCTCTGATGAACCTATTTTCTGGGGATTATTTGGTGCAGGTGGTATGTGGAGTGCGATTGTTTCTCCAGCAATCATCATCCTGCTCGGTATCCTAATCCCTATGGGAATTGCGCCAGAAGCATTTACTTATGAACGTATTATGGCATTTAGCCAAAGCATCATTGGTCGTCTGTTCTTACTGCTAATGATTGTTCTGCCAGTTTGGTGTGCATTACACCGTATTCACCATACTCTGCACGATTTTAAAGTGCATGTACCTGCAAGCAAGTGGGTATTCTATGGTGGTGCAGCAATTATCAGCGTTATCGCTATCATTGGTGTATTTACACTGTAATTGATTAATACGTAAAGATTAAAAGCCACTCAAATGAACTGGGATCAGTTCACAATGAGTGGCTTTTTTATACCTGACATTCAGGCTTAACTCGCCAATTTCAGCCCGATAATGCCAAAAATAATCATCGCTAAACTCAGTAAACGATAGATATTGGCAGACTCACCAAAAACCAAAATACCAAAGATTGCCGTACCGACAGCACCAATACCTGTCCAAATTGCATAGGCGGTGCCTGCTGGTAAGCCTTTCATGGCATAAGACAACATGCCCATGCTCACAATCATGGCACTAATGGTAATAACACTGGGTGTTAAACGCGTAAAACCGTGTGTGTACTTAAGACCGACAGCCCAAACGATTTCTAATAAACCCGCGATAAACAGAATGATCCAAGACATAAACTTCCCCTACTTAATAAGTTGGGGTCGTCCCCTGAATAACAAAGACAAAAAACTGGGTCGTCCCAGCTTTCGAAAGATGAAAGTGTAGAGCGTGTTGATCTTTTCTGCTTGTTTTTACAGCAAGAAAAGGTCAACACGCTCTAGTATAAGAAAAAGAAATTAATCGTGCAATAGTACAAAACTAACTCAGTTTTTCTTAGGTGCACCCTCTTCACCATACAGAAAAGCAGAGACATCATCTTCCACTTCTCCCATTGCCATCAAAGCATCCAGCGTCTCTTTTGCTTCTTCTTCATTGACGATACTCATAGCAAAGCCAACATGCACCAATACCCATTTGCCAATCATCGTATGAGGCTCACCTTCACAGACTAGCGCAATATTGACTTCTCGTTTAACGCCACAAACATCGACCATTGCGTTTTCAGTGATTGTTTTTCCGACTTCAACAACCTGACCTGGAATACCAAGACACATAACAACCCCTATTCGATCTCTATTTGCTTTATCCGCATTGCATCATCATTTTCAACGCGCAAATTTTGACTACCACAAGATGGGCAACCTGCATTAAAGGTTGAAACAGTAACAACTTGATGACAATCCCAACACCATGCTTTCGCAGGGATAACCTCAATATGTAATTCACAGCCTTGGGCAAGGGTGTCTCTGCAAACAATATCAAAGCAAAATTCAAGAGCACTGACTTCAACACAAGATAATGCGCCAATTTCCATCCATACACTTTTTACTTTTTTTGCATTATTTAATTTAGCTTGAGAATCTATTATCTCAAATGCGCTCTGGCAAAGCGTGATTTCATGCATGTCGATACCTTATTGAAGCAGGATAAATAATAGCAACTATAGTATCAGTACATAGTTGCTTTATTATTGATCTTAAAACAACAATTCAGCACCGGTTTCAAACGCTGCTTTACGACGACGCTCTTTCACCATCTCTTCAAGGGCATCTCTATCAATACACACTAAAGCATGAGTTGGGCAAACTTCGATACATGCAGGGCCCGCTTCACGTTGGTGGCATAAGTCACATTTATTTGCTTCCGCTTTAAATGCTTCAATCGCATTAAGCGCGGTTGATTTTCGCATAACGGGACGAGAAACCACTTCCATCGTGCCATAAGGGCAAGCCAGTACGCAGGTTTTACAGCCGATACATTTTTCCTGATCGACATAGTAATAATCTTTGTTATGAATGATAGCGCCATTCGGGCATACATTGGCACAAGGGGCATCTTCACATTGATGACAAACAACTGCCGTACTGATTGAAAATCCTTTGATCACATGAATGCGAGGTTGAAAATTCTGCTCATTAATTTGGTCAATGGCTAAATTATCTTGATCTGATTGTTGATGTGACACAACACAAGCCACTTCACAAGTATGGCAACCAATACATTTTTTAGGGTCTGCAATGATGAAACGGTTCATCATATTCTCCTGATCTTTGTTATATATAGCCGTTATATATGGCAATAAATGCAACGAGTCATTCTAATTAAGAGTAATAATTAGAGTATCAATAGAATGAATCTAGCACGGTTCATGCCAATATAATTTGGATATAACTATTCCTTATTTTTCAATTAAATAATTTTCAAATAAAAATGATTATTAATTAATAAATAAGTCGCGTCGTCAAATTATTCGACAATTTTGACGATAAAATTAAACGCTATATACTTGATTATATAGTGATTTGATACGTTTATATTCTTAAGTTTCATTACATATACAAAAATAGCGGGTTGGATCAAAAATGATTCAGTCATTGATATAAATTTATTATAAACCTACTACAATATAGCTAATTTTTTAGGGCAATCGGTGGTGTCATGAAATTAAGCAGTAACAATGCTGAAACTATGGAGAGCCTTCGTAATGAGCGTAACCAATATCGAATATTGGTTGATATCACAAATTCTGTATTAGCTCATCTAGACATGGATGGTCTTATTTCTGAAGTCTCTAAAGAAATACATCGTTTTTTTGGACTGAACCATATTAGTCTTATGTTATGCCGTACCTCATCACAAAATAGTAGTGAAGGTATTCTTTATTCTAGTCGTTATCAGACTGGGAAATCTGTCATTCGTCAACAACGTAAATTTAGTAGCGCGAATAACAAAGCCGAAGAAATTATTAATCAGAATAAACCTGTCTTAATTGATATTAATAAAGAAGATCAAGAAGATGTTTTGATTAAGCGTCTAGTTAAGCAAAATATGCAGACGGCTTTGTTATTGCCACTGGCTTTTAATCATAAACCTCTCGGTTTATTAATTTTAGCGCATGAAATAGGAAGCGTTTTTACTAATGATACTTGCCAATTACTTCAACAAATTGCGGCTCGTATTGGTATTGCTATTGAAAATGCGGCAGCTTATGAAGAGATAACGCATTTAAAAGATAGTTTAAAGAATGAAAATATTTGGCTTAATGAACAAATAGATAATAATGCCTGTTTTAGTGAGATTATTTATCAAAGCGATGCTATGCATAATGTGCTCGAACAAATTGAATTAGTGGCACAAAGTGATAGTACTGTTCTTATATTAGGTGAAACTGGAACAGGTAAAGAATTAATTGCACGCGCTATTCATCGTCTAAGTCAGCGAAAAAATAAGACGATGATAAAAATGAACTGTGCGGCAGTACCTTCAGGCCTGTTAGAAAGCGACCTCTTTGGTCACGATAAAGGTGCATTTACAGGTGCAACCAATACACATATTGGCCGATTTGAAATGGCAGATAAAAGTACGCTATTTCTAGATGAAATTGGTGATATGCCGATTGAATTACAACCTAAACTGTTGCGTGTTCTTCAAGAGCGAGAAATAGAAAGGTTAGGTGGTAATAAAGTGATTCCTGTGGATGTCAGACTCATCGCGGCAACCAATAAAGATCTCCATGATTTAACGGATGAAGGTGAGTTTAGAGAAGATCTTTATTATCGTCTGAATGTTTTTCCCATTATTATTCCGCCATTAAGAGAGCGACCTGAAGATATTCCGCTTTTAGCAAAATATTTTACACAAAAAATTGCGCGAAGAATGGATAGAAAAATAGATTGTATTCCAGCTAATGCATTGGAACAATTAACACTTTATCCATGGCCAGGTAATGTGCGTGAACTTGAAAATATTATTGAGCGTGCCGTTATTTTAACCCGAGGATCAACATTAAATCTTCAGTTAAAAGAGTTGCATATCAATAAGCCCTCGCGTTTAAAACAGGTACTGACTCAACCTTCATCTATTGAAAAACGGATGCAAACTAATGCACCAGAAAGTGATGATGAGGAGCGAGAAAGAATAATTCAAGCATTAAGAGAAACCAATGGCGTTGTAGCTGGCGCCAGAGGTGCGGCTTTAAAATTAGGATTAAAACGAACAACGTTATTATCACGGATGCAACGTTTAGGTATTTCAATTCCAGAAATACTTTAAATAAATAATTACTTATTTATTTAAAGAGAGTGTAATTAATTATTACACTCTCTTTTTCCATGTATTTGAAACTTATTCATCTCTATCTATAATCTAAATGATTATATTTTAAAAACTACTCCCCGTTATTAATTATTAATAATATAAACCATCAATGGAGCATATTATATATGAATAGCCTGCTTATAAATAAAATTAGTGAAATAAGAAAAAATTACAAAAATAATAAATATGTCTTTATTCCCCAAAACATTGTCATTGATTTAATAAAAAAATTAGGTGCTGAAGAAAAAGAGATTCATGCACTTATGGAATATGGTGACTATTTAGCGCAAGATCCAACTCTTTCATTTCGTCACACTCGAACAGGACGTTATCTTTTTGATAATGATATAAAAACGATCTCTAGGCTAGAGTATCAACCTTTTGTTCTCACTGAAGAGGATGGATTTATTCGTGAAGACAGTGGCGCACAAAGGCATTTCAGAGCGCTTGATGATCGTTGGCAGAGCAATACGGCTTATCAAGCATTATTAAAATTAAAAATGCTGTTAATTAAAGGTAATACATTTACACCTCGTCACTTAACAGATCAAAATTCACCTAAATCAATATCAACTGTTTTTCATTTAAGATTAATTGCCCAACCCGATTCTTTAAGTGAACTATCAATTGAGGGCGTTCATAAAGATGGCGTTGACCACACCATGATTGTGATGATGAAGAAGAATAACGTTAAAGATAATACAGGTGCTTTACGTGTTCACTCACCGAAAGAAGCGATAGGAACACCTTGGGAAAAAATTGATCCTGAAAATGTGCTTTATGAACACAATAATGCGCAATATCTCGATATTTTATTAATTGCAGATAATGAATTAAATCATAGTGGTACGCCTATTTTTACACATGATAATAAAAATCAGGCTTACCAAGATTTTATCGTTTTACTCTCTCGTTATCCAACGGTTGATTCTCATCCATCACATAAATTTGATTCAATGAATCCGCATCCTGACTTGCCTTTAACACTTTATTTAAATCAGTCCATCGCTGAGTTATGCACAAAACAATAATCTAATAAAAAAACCGAGCTTACTGACGCAAAGGTCAATAAACTCGGTTCCAAGGCAGAAAGACAATATTAATCAGACGAAGATCAACCCTCGGCGGCTTCTCTTAAACGACGTTTAATATTGCTATATTCCGTTTTCACATAGTGTTCTGCCTGAGCCTGTTCCTTGATTGGCTCAACACATACTGCACAATATTTATACTCAGGTGTTTTAGTTATTGGACTTAAGTTTTCTGCAACAAGTTCGTTACAAGCACCAATCCACCACTGGTAAGTCATATATACCGCACCTTTATTCGGTCTATCACTGACCGCAGCACGCGTAATCACTTTACCTTGACGAGAGCGTATCCAAACTAACTCTTGATCTTTAATACCCAGTTGTTTGGCATCTTCAGTGTTTAACTGAACATAACCCGGCTCATCCGCTAATGCTGCCAATGCTTTACAGTTACCCGTCATTGAACGGCAAGAGTAGTGCCCAACTTCACGGACTGTTGCCAGTACCATTGGGAATTCATCAGAAAGTTTGTCAATTGGCGGCGCCCACTCACAAGTAAAGAATTGACCTTTACCATTAGGAGTATCAAAGTTACCACCTTCATACAGATATTGTGTACCTGGGCTATCTTCTGTTGGACAAGGCCATTGAATATAAGCCAAGTCCGCCATTTTTTCGTAAGTCGCACCATAATAAATTGGGCATAACTCACGCAACTCATCCCAAATTTCTTTGGTATTGTTGTAATGCATTGGATAACCCATTGCGGTTGCCATCAGACTGATAATTTGCCAGTCTGTTTTTACATCGCCAACAGGTTCAACCGCTTTATAGAAGCGTTGGAAGCCACGGTCTGCCGCAGTATAAACACCTTCATGTTCACCCCATGATGTTGCAGGGAAAATAACGTCAGCAATAGACGCCGTTTTGGTCATAAAGATATCTTGTACTATCAGTAGATCCAGCTTTTCAAAGGTTCTACGGATGGTTGCTAAATCTGGCTCAGTTTGCAGTGGATCTTCACCCATTACATAGTGAGCTTTTAATAAGCCGTGATCGATATTATGAGGGACTTCACTTAATGCATAGCCCACTTCATCAGGCATAGATTCAATGCCCCAGAATTTAGCGAATTTCTCACGCGCTTTTTCATCAGTAACGTATTGATAACCCGGCAGTGTGTTAGGTAATGCCCCCATATCACACGCGCCTTGTACGTTATTTTGACCACGAACAGGGCCAACCCCGACGTATTTTTTACCTAAATTACCGGTTAATAAAGCCAAACTAGTCAGTGAACGAACCGTTTCAACACCTTGGTAGAATTGAGTTACCCCCATTCCCCAAAGAATTGTTGCTGTTTCTGCTTTCGCGTACATACGTGCAGCTTCACGAATAATTTGAGCACTTAAACCTGTTGTTTCTTCAACTGATTCAGGTGTATAGCTTTCAACTAACTTACAATATTCTTCGAATTGCTCGGTGTGATTTTCGATAAAGGATTTGTCATGCAATCCTTCTTCAATAATCACATGCGCAATTGCATTTAATAGCGCAATGTTAGAGCCATTTTTTAAGCCTAAGTGTAAGTCAGCTAAACGTGCTGTTTCGATGTAACGAGGGTCACATACAATAATTTTGGCACCCTTTTCTTTCGCCTTAACAATACGGCGAGCAACAATAGGATGCGAGTCTGCGGCATTATAACCGAAGACAAATAGACATTTGGTATCCTCAATCTCAACGATTGAGTTGCTCATAGCACCATTACCGACCGAACGCTGCAGACCTGCAACCGAAGGGCCGTGTCAGACACGAGCACAGCAGTCTATATTATTATTTCCGATAACCGCACGAGAAAATTTCTGCATAACGAAGTTAGCTTCGTTACCCGGACCTCGTGATGAACCGGTTGTCATAATCGATTTAGCACCGTATTTCTCTTTAATAGCAAGAAGCTTGCTACTCGCAAACTCAATCGCTTCTTCCCAAGAAACCGATTCTAATTTTCCGCCTCTTTCCCGGCGGATCATGGGTGTTTTAAGACGTGGAGTCAGTATCTTAGTATCATGGATAAAATCCCATCCATAATACCCTTTCAGACACAGCTCACCTTGGTTTGTTAAACCATTGGCCCCTTCAGCGCCAATGATTTTACCGTTTTCCACCTTCAGGTAGATTTTGCATCCTGAGGCGCAATACGGACAGACCGTGATGACTTTTTTCATCAACATTGCTCCTGTGTTCATCAACTTTCAGGTTATTACCTGATCTTCTCCTCTATCTATGCAGAGAGTGTGCCAAATAAGCACCCTTTTTCACTTTTCTACAACACAATGAAAAATAAAGAAAAATAAAAGCCGTTAAATGAGTAAGAAAACAATGAAAACTAAAATAGTAGGAAGAACTCGACACTAATGACGATATTTATGTCGATTTGTGTTTCTATCAAAATTCGTTATACATTAATACTTATAGCGCTTATAACGTAATAGTACTTATTTATTTTATCTGCGAAATCAAAATAATAAATACGCTTTCTTATCTGCCTTTATCAGGATCTTACCGTATATAATGATGACAACCTTCTAATATCGCTATCAATATTCCTATCTACTAGAACTATTTGAAATTAATAATTTTGATATTAATGTTATTCAAATAAAAAATTTTTAAATTTCAATAAAAAAAAGAACATAATACTGAACCTGAAAATAACTTCGCGGTCATAAAGACCTCTACACCCTATAAATTGATAATAACTGAACATGCAAAAATTAAAGTTTTTACGATTTTCTAAAGAGAACATTGCCCTTTTTTTAGCTGTCTACCTTGGTTTTTTTCTTAATCTTTCCGTTTACATTGGCCGATACGGCACACAGAATACAAACAACCCCATCATTGATGCATTATATATTCTAGGCGAAGTTGCCGTTAATATTGCCTTTACCTTCTTTCTATTACGACTACTTTCTTTCTTCGGCTCTCTCTTCTTTAAAATAGTCGCCTCTTTTATTCTCGTCGTGAGTGTTTGTGCGAGTTACTATATTTCTTTTTATGATGTTGTCATTGGATACGGCATTATCATTTCAACACTAACCACGGATACAGATTTATCTAAAGAACTAGTTAGCCCAAATGTGATTATTTGGATTATTGGCTTATCTATTTTGCCATTGGCTCTTATTTGGCTATGTAAAAAACCAGAGAAAAATCTAACGACACAACAAAAGAAAAAAATCTGGATAAAAAACACTGCAAAAATGCTTGTGATTGCACTGGCTGTTTTTAGCTATTTAAAAACGCTTGATACAAGACAAAAAGCCTATGAAATAAAAAATAATTTAGATCTGCCAAGTTATAGTGGTGGCTTAAGTTATGCGTATTTACCGACAAATTGGATTATTCCATTATTCCAATATGCAATAACGCAGTATGACGATACGTTTAATAGCCAAAATATTTTTAATCCTGCCGATCACTTCACTTATCAGCCTTCAAAGGTTAATGAAGACATATATGTGGTTTTTATTATTGGTGAAACAGCAAGATGGGATCATATGGGATTATTAGGATATGAACGTCAAACGAATCCGCTATTAAGCCAAGAGAAAAACCTTGTTGCCTTTAAAGGTGTTTCTTGTGATACCGCAACCAAGCTCTCTTTAAAATGTATGTTTGTGCGCGAAGATGGAACAGAAAGCAATGACCAACGTACATTGAAAGAGAACAATATTTTCTCAGTATTAAGCCAACTAGGGATGTCATCAGAGCTATTCTCAATGCAAAGCGAGTTGTGGTTTTACAATAAACTTGATTTAAATAACTACGCAATGAAAGAGATGATGACCGCCAAAAACAGTAACTTTGGTAAAGAGCTAGATGATACCTTATTGATTGCTGAAACGGCGAATGCGGTTGCTCAGAATCCAAAAGGAAATCATTTAGTGATTTTACACACTAAAGGCTCTCACTTTATGTATTCACAGCGTTACCCAGAATCATTCAAAAAATACCAACCTGAATGTTTAAATGTGGATGATGAGTGTACTAAAGAGCAATTAGTGAATGCTTATGACAATTCAATTCTTTATACCGACTATTTTATTGATGGCATACTCGATACATTACGCGATAAAAAAGCCATTGTGTTTTATACCTCCGATCACGGTGAATCTATTTCGGAAAAAGGTGGCTTACACGGAACACCAAAAGAAATTGCTCCACCGGAGCAATTTAAAGTGCCTTTCTTAGTTTGGATGTCGGATAGCTATTTAGCCGAGCCTGAAAATAAACAGTTATTTGATAACCTAAAACGTAATCAAGATGTGGAACGCACGTTCTATCATCACAATATTTTTGATTCGATGTTAGGTTGCTTGGGTTATTCATCTCCCGATGGTGGCATTAATCATCAAAATAACCTCTGTTTTGGCGAAACACCATCAACCCAAAATTAAATTCTCTCAATCATTAATAGATAAAAACCCACGCTCAATATGAAGCGTGGGTTTTTATTATTTCTAATTTGAGTGCTAATTATTTATTAAAACTTGCATCAGTATAAAGTTGAGTGGCTTGAATATCTTTTACTGTTTTCGCACCACCTAACATCATATTAATTTTTAATTCTTTATTTAAATGTTGGATAACTGAATTTACACCTTCAGCCCCCCCTAAATTTAATCCATAAAGAATGGGGCGACCAACAGCCACAATATCTGCGCCACTGGCTAATGCTTTAAAAACATGTGAGCCACGACGAACACCACTATCAAAAACGATAGGTACGCGTTTGTTCACCACTTTTGCAATCGCAGGTAATACATCAATCGTTGCTGGTGCACTATCTAATTGACGACCACCGTGGTTAGACACCCAAATCGCATCTGCACCGGCTTTAATGGCAGTATCTGCATCTTCAGGTGATTCGATACCTTTTACAATCACAGGTAAACCAGACATTTTTTTCACATACTGAATATCTGCGGGTGTGAAGGCTTGTTTAGCTTGCGCATAAATTTCACTAATACCCGCGCCTTTACCTGTTTTAGATTTGTCATCACTGATTTTTGCAAATGCTTCTAAGTTGGCAAAGCCTAATGGGAATTGGAAATTATTTTTCACATCATCTTCACGATACCCCCCCACTGAGGAGTCGATAGTCATAATGATACCTTTAGCACCATACTGTTTTGCTTGAGATAAAATATACTCGTTAAAGGCATCATTTTTACTCATGTATAACTGAAAGAAAAAAGGATAACCCGGTTGAGCATCTGCCACTTCTTTAATGGTTTTATTACCATAAGTGCTTAATGAGAAAATAGAGCCGGCTTTCGCCATACCTTTTGCTGTGGCAACTTCGCCTTGTTGATGTGCAAGCCCTTGAGCTGCCATCGGTGCCTGAATAATAGGCGTATCTAATTTAATACCCAAAAATTCTGTTTTTAAATCTAAGTCAGAAAATTCGATGCCTTGTAATGAACGAGGCATAATATATTTTTTATCAAATGCAGTCGTATTTGAACGTAAATTATTTTCGTCT
Organism: Proteus alimentorum; assembly: GCF_002607735.1. Classification (GTDB taxonomy): domain Bacteria; phylum Pseudomonadota; class Gammaproteobacteria; order Enterobacterales; family Enterobacteriaceae; genus Proteus; species Proteus alimentorum. The sequence continues at coordinate 21,705 of NZ_NBVR01000018.1, read as the reverse complement.
TCAGCGCCACCACGAATATAACCGAAAGCACCTTTCTCCATATTCGCTTGAACTTGTGCTTCCATGGCTTTTAGGTTAACTATTTTAATTGGGCCTTCTGCGGTGCTAGCTTTATATTCTGCAGCTTGTGCAACACCCACGCTTAATGCCATCGCAATAGCGGTCGCTTTTAATATTTGACGTTTCATTTCTATTCCATTTTAATTAAAGGCTTATATCTACAATTTAATAAATTTAATTAAATTATATTTGTCGAAATTAATATAAGCCCTATTTTTAGATAAAACTTAAATTAACCGCTTACTTTTTTGTTAAAGTATTATAGCTTGTCATAAGATTACGATAGTCTGGAATATGATTAGCAAACAACGCACCTAACCCTTCCACATCATTACGCCAATCACGGTGTAACTCACAAGCTAAACCAAACCAGTTAATTAATTGTGCTCCTGCTTTTGACATTCTATCCCACGCAGAGTCACGAGAAATAGCATTGAAAGTACCTGAAGCATCCGTTACAACAAAGACTTCAAAACCTTCTTCAAGTGCTGATAATGCAGGGAATGCAACACAGACTTCAGTCACGACACCCGCAATAATCAGTTGTTTTTTACCTGTGGCCTTAACTGCCTTGACGAAATCTTCGTTATCCCATGCATTGATTTGGCCTGGGCGAGCGATATAAGGAGCATCAGGGAACATTTCGACGAGCTGAGGCATTAGAGGGCCATTAGGACCGTCTTCAAAAGAAGTGGTTAAAATGGTAGGTAAATTAAAGTATTTAGCGGCATTGGCTAATGCTAATACATTATTATTGAATTTATCAGGCTCGATATCTCTGACTAAAGAGAGTAATCCAGCTTGATGGTCTACCAACAGAACAGCGGCATTATTTTTATCAATACGATGATATTTAAAGCTCATAATAATCTCCGATAGTATAATAGAGGTAAGACTCAATTAAATCATAGCACCAAATTTACATGACAATGCTCAGATTAATTAAAATTTACATTTGAATTTATTAATAATAAATAATCAATTATCAATCTTTAAAGTTAATTAAATATCACGATATTTAATTAACTGTTTATTGCCTTATATAAATTCATTTCGTTGAAAAGAATTATAAGTGCAACCATTCTTAAATGAATCTAAAGATTATTGCTTTAACCATTCAAAATTTTTGTTGATGTTTTAAGGTAGGAAAAAGAGATAAAAAAACCCCCGCGGGCGGGGGTGAGATAAGCGCAACTAAAGGGTCTCTAACTGACTATCAGGAGATGGGTATTCATTAATGACGATTACGCACAATTTGATAGCGACGCGTTAAATACTCAATTGGCACGCTCCAAATATGAACTAATCGACAGAATGGGAACAATAAGAAAATCGTCATACCTAAGAAAATGTGCAATTTAAATACGAATGCGACACCTTCAAGATGAGCCGAAGCACCACCGTGGAAGGTCACGATAGATTGCGCCCAAGCCACCAGCTTCATCATTTCGCTGCCATCCATATGTTGTGCTGAGAATGGAATAGTCAGCAGACCTAACGCAACTTGAATAACCAGAAGCGTTAAGATCATGATGTCACCAAATGAAGATGTAGCTCTAACGCGTGGATGGGTTAAACGGCGTTTTAATAACATCACGCCCCCCACCAGCATTAATACACCACAAGTACCACCACCCACCATCGCCATAATTTGCTTATATTCAATTGGCAAGAAGGATTCATACATCCAATGTGGCGTTAACATCCCCAAAAAATGACCAGCAAAAATACCGAGGATCCCAACATGAAATAAGTTAGACGCTAGACGCATGTTTTTCTTGTCTAACATCTGACTAGAGCCAGCTCGCCAAGTATATTGACCATAGTCGTAACGTAACCAGCTACCAATAATAAAAACGGCACCGGCAATATAGGGATAAATATCAAAAAATAACATATTGATGTAATTCATTTTTGTGCTCCCGTATCCAACGAATTCCCCACGTTGAGATATTGAACTGCAGTTTCTTGTGCAAAGCGGCGCTGATGTTGGCTAATATTGCTACTGCTACATTGCGTCCCTTCTCCAAGAAACGTCACTTGTTCTTCTTCCCATACCGCATCTAATGCTGCTGGTGTATCATCTAAAGGCTCTTTTTCTACTTGAGCAGTTAATTGTGATGCTTCGAATCCACTTTGTGAGAGGCAAAGCAACACATCAAAGAGAGCGTGATAGTCACTGCCTCGTTGTTTTAAACGCTCACCTAACAGAGCCAAAATAGGCGCAATGTTGTTTAGCCCTTCAATACATCCGGTTGTAGGTAAAAGCGTTAAGTACTCAAGATACGTAGGCAAATAGTCAGGAAGTTCACGGCTACTTAATGTGATCCCCGCTTGTTGATATTGATTAAGCAGATCCACCATTGCCTGACCACGATCGCGAGACTCACCATGAACGTGTTCAAATAACAACAGTGATCGCGCTCGGCCTCTATCAAAAATCTCACTGTAATTGGCTTGTGCATCTAATAACTCTTGTTGCGATAAAGCGTGAATAAACGCCATTAATTTTGCAACTTGAGTCACAGGAAGCTCATCGGCTTCCTGTAATGCATCGATAAGTTCACCTCGGTTATCCCATAATTCTTGTGTGGGATAATCTAAGAGATGGGAAATGACTTTCAGAGAGATCATTATATTTTCTCCTCTGAACGACGTTCATCTTGAGGCGTTCTTGATGTGATATCAATTGCATCAATACGATGACTATTAAACAAATTAAATTTGCTATCACTGCCATGGCAACCGTCACCAAAGCTAAAACCACAACCATTACGTTCTGGGAAAGCTTCTCTTGCAAGTTCACGATGGCTTGATGGGATAACAAAGCGATCTTCATAATTGGCAATAGCTAGATAACGATACATCTCTTGTGCTTGCGCTTCAGTCAAACCGACTTGCTCTAATGCACTTAAATCTGTTTTTCCTTCTACTGTTTCAGCACGTTTGTAGTGACGCATCGCTAACATACGTTTCAATGCTAATAACACTGGTGCAGTATCACCCGCTGTCAATAAGTTAGCTAAATACTGAACAGGAATACGTAAGCTTTCTACATCAGGTAGAACGCCTGTATGTGGTAATACACCCGCATCCGCAGCAGATTGAATGGGTGACAAAGGTGGTACATACCAAACCATTGGTAAGGTGCGATATTCAGGATGCAGCGGTAATGCCAGCTTCCAATCCACTGCCATTTTGTAAACAGGTGAACGCTGTGCTGCATCAATCACACTTAATGGAATTCCTTGCTCTTCTGCCGCGGCAATCACCTCAGGATCAAAGGGATCTAAGAAGATATCTAATTGGCTTTGGTATAAATCTTTTTCATTATCCGCACTGGCGGCTTGCGAGATTTTATCTGCGTCATACAGCATCACACCCAGATAACGAATACGTCCCACACACGTTTCTGAGCACAATGTTGGCTGACCAGCCTCAATACGTGGATAACAGAAAATACATTTTTCTGATTTACCGCTTTTCCAGTTAAAGTAGATTTTTTTGTATGGGCATCCGGTTAAACACATGCGCCATCCACGGCATTTATCTTGATCGATAAGCACAATGCCATCTTCAGCACGTTTATAAATCGCACCACTTGGGCATGTCGCAACACAAGCCGGATTTAAGCAGTGTTCACATAAACGCGGTAAATACATCATGAATGTATTTTCAAACTGCCCATACATCTCTTTTTGCATATTGGCGAAGTTCTTATCCGCAGCACGCTTGCTAAATTCGCCACCTAAGTCATCTTCCCAGTTTGGGCCTTTTTCGATTTTGGTCATACGCTGACCAGTGATCAGCGAACGAGGACGCGCTGTCGGTAATGAGCCTTCTGGTGCATTTTTTAAATGCTCATAGTCATAATCAAAAGGCTCATAGTAGTCGTCTAATGCTGGCACATCTGGGTTGGCAAAAATGTTAGATAATAGACCAACACGGTTGCCCATTCTTGGTACTAATTTACCTTTGATATTTTTGATCCAGCCACCTTTCCACTTCTCTTGGTCTTCCCAATTTTGGGGATACCCTGTACCCGGTTTGGTTTCAACGTTATTGAACCATGCGTATTCAACACCTTCACGACTGGTCCAAACATTTTTACAGGTTACTGAACAGGTATGGCAACCGATACATTTGTCGAGGTTCAGTACCATACCGACTTGTGAACGAATTTTCATTATGCCTTCTCCTGTCCATTCAGGGTCTGTTGATAAGCATCACCTTCACCATCAAGCCAATCAATCTGTTTCATTTTACGCACCACTACAAACTCATCACGGTTAGAGCCCACAGTGCCGTAATAGTTAAAGCTATAAGCCAACTGCGCGTATCCACCAATCATATGAGTGGGTTTAGGGCAAACTCGCGTCACAGAGTTGTGAATACCGCCACGCATTCCTGTTATTTCAGATCCTGGCAGGTTTATTTGACGTTCTTGTGCGTGATACATATAAATCATGCCATCAGGAATACGTTGGCTGACAATCGCTCTCGCCGTTAGCGCACCATTACTGTTATAAGCTTCAACCCAATCGTTATCGCTAATTCCCATTTCTTTCGCATCATCTTCACTCAGCCAAACCACTGGGCCACCACGACCGAGCGTTAACATCAATAAGTTATCGCTATACGTTGAGTGAATACCCCATTTTTGGTGAGGAGTTAGGAAGTTCAGCGCCTTTTCAGGGAAACCATTTGGTTTTTTACCTTTAACCGCATCAATCGCTTTAGTATCGATTGGTGGACGATAGACCACTAAGCTTTCACCATAAGCACGCATCCACTCATGATCTTGATACAACTGCTGACGACCACTTAAAGTACGCCAAGGGATCATCTCGTGAACGTTGGTATAACAGGCGTTATAAGAGACGTGCTCATCTTCAAGACCAGACCATGTAGGGCTTGAAATGATTTTACGAGGTTGAGCAACGATATCGCGGAAACGAATTTTTTCGTCTTCTTTTACTTTCGCTAAATGAGTGTGATCGCGTCCTGTCACTTTACTGAGTGCATCCCACGCTTTTACCGCCACTTGACCATTGGTTTCAGGTGCTAAAGAGAGGATAACTTCGGCTGCATCAATTGCTGTTTCAATTGCTGGGCGCCCTTTTGCAGCACCGTCATGGCGAACGCGATTGAGTTTTTTCAAGAAATCGACTTCTGCCTGTGTATTCCAACTGATCCCTTTACCGCCATTACCCAATTTGTCCATCAATGGCCCAAGTGAGGTGAAGCGGGCATAGGTATTTGGATAATCACGCTCAACAGGAATAAGGTGTGGTGCTGTTTTACCCGGAATAAGATCACATTCACCTTTCTTCCAATCTTTCACATCGAAAGGTTGTGCCATTTCGGCGGCGGAGTCATGCTGAATCGGTAATGTCACTAGATCGGTTTCAACACCTAAATGACCCACGCACAATTTAGAGAAGGTTTTAGCGATACCTTTATAGATTTCCCAGTCTGTTTTGGATTCCCAAGCAGGATCCACCGCAGCAGTTAATGGATGAATAAACGGATGCATATCCGACGTATTCATATCATCTTTTTCATACCATGTGGCTGTTGGTAAAACGATATCGGAAAACAGACAAGTACTTGACATACGGAAGTCTAAAGTTACCACTAAATCAACTTTACCTTCACCACCTTTATCTTGCCATTCCACTTCTTGTGGCTTAACTTGGCCTTGCTCGCCTAAATCTTTACCTTGTAATCCATTTTCGGTTCCCAACAAGTATTTCAGTAAATACTCATGCCCTTTACCTGCCGAACCTAACAAATTAGAACGCCAGATAAATAAATTACGTGGGAAGTTTTGTGGGTTATCAGGTTGCTCTGAAGCAAAGCGGATTTCACCTGATTTCAATGCATTCACAGTGTAATCAGATGGACTCACCCCCGCTTCTTGCGCTTTTTTCGCAATAGACAGAGGGTTTAAGTTTAATTGAGGCGCGGAAGGTAACCACCCCATACGCTCTGAACGCACGTTCATATCGACCAAACTACCACTAAAGCGAGATTTATCGGCTAATGGCGATAACAACTCTGTCGGTGATACGGTTTCATAACGCCACTGACTTGAGTGGTTATAGAAAAATGACGTACTGTTCATATGGCGAGGTGGACGCTGCCAGTCAAGACCAAAGGCCAATGGCAACCAACCCGTTTGTGGGCGCAGTTTTTCTTGTCCAACATAGTGTGCCCAACCACCACCACTTTGGCCGATGCAACCACAGAAAATCAGCATATTGATAATGCCACGATACGTCATATCCATGTGATACCAGTGGTTGATACCTGCCCCCACAATCACCATAGAACGACCATGTGTTTTTTCTGCGTTATCCGCAAATTCACGCGCAATACGGGTGATATCTTGACGACTGACACCTGTGACTTTTTCAGCCCATGCGGGGGAGTATGCTTTGATTTCATCGTAGTTTGATGCACAGTTTTCATCATTTAAACCGCGATCAACGCCATAGTTGGCTAACAATAAATCATAGACAGTTGTGATGTATTTCTCTTCACCGTTCGCAAGTGTAATCCGCTTAGCTGGCAGTTTATGAACAATCACATCATCAAGCGCAACACCTTCAAAATATTCGCTTTTAATGCCACCAAAATAAGGGAATGCGACATCAACAACATCATCATGATTATCTAAAAGACCTAATTGCAATGTGATATTTTTGCCACTTTTGCCGTCTTTAGGCTCTAGGTTCCATTTAGCCACGCCTTCCCAACGAAAGCCCATCGAACCTTGAGGCGCAACTAATTGTTGAGTTTGCTCATCAATCGCAATAGTTTTCCACTCTGGATTTTTCTCTTGATCCAGATTGTTCACTAAATCAGAAGCACGCAACATACGACCTGCAACTAGCTTGCCTGAATCGTGTTTATCTAGCATCACCAACATTGGCATATCAGTGTAAGTGCGCACATAGTTGCGGAAATATTCTGTTTGGCGTTTAACGTGGAATTCGCTAAGAATAACGTGTCCCATCGCCATTGCCATTGCGCTGTCTGTACCTTGTTTTGGGTTTAACCATTGGTCACAGAGCTTTGCAATTTCAGCGTAATCTGGCGTTACGGCAACGGTTTTAGTGCCTTTATAACGAACTTCGGTAAAGAAGTGCGCATCAGGAGTACGGGTTTGAGGTACGTTAGAACCCCACGCAATCAGATAAGAAGAGTTATACCAGTCTGCGGATTCTGGTACGTCTGTTTGCTCACCCCAAGTCATTGGAGATGCGGGAGGTAAGTCACAATACCAATCGTAGAAACTTAAACACGCGCCACCAATAAGCGATAAATAACGCGCGCCTGCCGCATATGACACCATCGACATAGCAGGAATTGGCGAGAAACCGATAATACGATCAGGGCCAAACTCTTTTGCTGTAAACACGTTAGAAGCGGCAATGATTTCATTCACTTCTGACCATGAAGATCGGACAAAACCCCCACGCCCACGCGCTTGCTTATAGCTTTTGGTTTTTTCTGGCGCGTTAACAATAGAAGCCCATGCATCAACAGGATCACTATGTTGTGCTTTGGCTTCACGCCATAATTTAATGAGGCGTTTACGTACCATTGGGTATTTAACGCGATTCGCGCTATATAAATACCATGAATAGCTTGCACCACGAGGACAGCCACGAGGCTCGTGATCCGGTAAATCAGGGCGTGTACGTGGGTAGTCTGTTTGTTGGGTTTCCCATGTCACTAACCCATTTTTAACGTAAATTTTCCAGCTACAAGAGCCGGTACAGTTTACACCGTGGGTAGAACGAACAATTTTGTCGTGCTGCCAGCGACTGCGATAACCATCTTCCCAATCGCGGTTAACATTTAACTCTTGGCCATGATCCTTTGAAAAGGTATCACCAAGTTGTTTGAAATAGCGGAATCTATCGAGAAACTTACTCATCAGATACTCTCCCAATGCGCGCGAGCGCTCTCACATTGCGTATAATTCGTCATTATTGTTTATTGTGTTTACGTCCATAGACCAACCAAGTGATCAAGACGCAGGCGATATAAAATAGAACAAAGATTTTCATGGCACCGGCAGGAGAGCCAGTCATAGCCAGTGATGTACCGAAGGCTTTAGGAATAAAGAAGCCACCAATAGCCCCAATGGCAGAGATAAAGCCAAGTGCTGCTGCACTTTCTGTCACCGCTTCTTTTTGAGCCGCTTCATCAGAAGCGCCTTGTGCTTTCATGCGGTCAATCGTGATTTTTCTAAACACCACAGCAATCATTTGGAAGGTAGAACCACTCCCTAAACCCGCGGTTAAAAACAACACCATAAAGACACCAAAAAAGGCGATAAATGAGCCACCAGCGCCATTGATAGGCAGTGTTAAGAAAAGCAGAGCGGAGAATATTGCCATGATGATAAAGTTGATAAGTGTGACTCTAATACCACCAAATCTATCCGATAAAGCACCACCTACTGGGCGGGCTAAGGCACCTAATAAAGGGCCAAAGAAGGCATAATGTAAAATAACGATATCGGGGAATTGGGTTTTAGAAAGCATCGCAAAACCCGCTGAAAAGCCAATAAATGAACCAAAAGAACACAGGTATAAAATACTTAATAACCAGAGGTGACCCCGTTTTAAAACAGGTAATTGCTGGCTTAAAGAGGCTTTGTTCGCCGCAAGGTCGTTCATACCAAACCACGCAGCAAATGTCAGAATAAGTAAGAAAGGAACCCAAATCCACGCCGCATTTTCTAGCCATAAACGTGAACCATCAGGCTGAACTACACCTGGGCCACTAAACATAGCAAAGACACCCACGCCAATCACTAAAGGTGCAACGAGTTGCATAACACTCACACCCAGATTACCTAATCCGCCATTTAATCCTAATGCACCGCCTTGGCGTGCTTTAGGGAAGAAAAAGCTGATATTCGCCATACTAGAAGCAAAGTTCGCACCTGCAAAACCACATAACAGCGAAATCACAATAAAGGTTGAATAAGACGTTGTGGTGTCTTGCACTGCAATACCCAGCCAGATACAAGGAATAATCAAAAACACAGTACTGATTGCCGTCCAACGACGACCACCAAAAATAGGAATAACAAAGGAGTAAGGAACGCGCAGAATCGCACCCGAAACAGACGGTAAAGCCGTCAGCATAAACAGCTGATCTGTGGTAAAGTTAAAACCGACTTTGTTCAAATTTACTGCAACTGCACTAAAAAGCATCCATACGCAGAATGATAAGAGTAAACAAGGAACAGAAATCCATAAATTGCGAGAAGCGATCTTTTGACCAGTTTTTTCCCAAAAAGCTTTATCTTCAGGATGCCAATCTTCGATCACCCCTTTTCTCATTTTTTCTGGGTGTTGAGTGAGTGCCATAACAACCTCGATTAACGGTTAGATTGGCACCTTTTTACGATTAGAATTGTTAATTAGTCATGATCTGCATCAAGCAAATATTTGTTTGATTTTTAAGCTAAAGTCGTTATTTACACCTAAGTATTAATAGGATTACCCTTAATTTTTCATTTTAAATGAATAAGTTAAATTAAAAACACTATAATTTAGAAGTGAAATTATCTCCATGAGATATTTAGAGGTAATACTTTAGTGGTATATGACATTTGATGTCTTTTTAAGGCAATATAGCGCCAGAATAAATTTGGAAAAATAACGATGAGTACACATAAAATCCAATGGCACTACCGTTTTTCAATTATTAATCAGATAGCGATATTAATGTTACTTTTCACTCTATTGGGTGTGGTAGGAATGGCGATTTCTAACCATATTATTTTGAGTGTGCAAGGTAATGCTCATGCAATTAATAAATCTGGATCGTTGCGAATGCAAAGCTATCGCTTGCTATCCGCTTTACCCTTAGATGAACAACATCGTTATTATCTTCACGAATTAGAAACTGACTTAGACAGTGGTGAATTACTTCAAGTCTTAAGCAATGCGTCGCTACAATCACAATATGCTCAGTTAAATACTTATTGGAAAGAAACCTTAAAACCAACCTTGCTCTATGCCCAGCAACGAGAGGATGCAAAACAAGAGGTTACCTTTTTTGTTTCTCAATTAGATAAATTAGTCTTGAGTATAGATCAGTTAACAGAACAAAAAATAAGGCTGGTGGCTTACACTCAACTGATATTTACAGCACTTACATTATTACTGTTATTTGGCTCCGTTTGGCATTTCCGTCGCCGTTTATTACACCCTTGGCAACAACTTATGGCGATGGCTAATTCAATTGGACATGGTAATTTTTCAGCACGTTTCCACCAACGTACACATCATGATGAAATTGCCACATTGGGTATCGCACTCAATACCATGTCAGAAGAGCTTTCTACGCTATATAGTGAATTAGAAAAAAGAGTGGTCGAAAAAACGCACGACTTACAACAGAAAAATAAAGTGCTCTCTTATCTCTATCATTCAAGCCAACAATTACACTCCACTGCACCACTTTGCGCCCGATTAAGGCAGATATTATTTGAGCTTCAACAAATCATTCCTGATACTTATTTGCAGATACGTTTATATGAAGATAATCATCACACACTGTTTAATGAAATCAGTTTAGAACCTCAACCTCGCCCACATCACTGTCCAAATCAACAGTGCGAACGTTGTGAAGATAATACGTTAATAACGACTTCGTTAAGTAGTGAGTTATTACATTGGGAATTAGCCGATCAAATCCATCGTTATGGATTGTTTGTTATGCGGCTACCTGAAAATACCGTTTTAACTGATGAACAAAATAATTTAATGCTCTTACTGACAAAACAAATTTCAGCAATGCTGGCAATGGAACAACAAAATGAACAGCAGCAACAGCTTTTATTAATGGATGAGCGCTCAGCTATTGCTCGTGAATTACATGATTCTATTGCACAATCACTTTCTTGTTTAAAAATGCAAGTTAGCTATTTGCAGATGCAGTCAGAAACCTTACCGGATAACTGCCAAAAACTCCTTAAAGAGATGCGAGAAGAGCTTAATGTGGCTTATCGTCAGTTAAGAGAGTTGTTAACCACTTTTCGCTTAAAACTCACTGAACCGGGGTTACTTGCTGCGCTAGAAAGTACATTGACTGAATTTAATCAGCGCCTGGGTTTCTCCATTAGTTTTGACTATCAATTACCCGCAAAATGTGTGAATTCACATCAAGGTATTCACGTTGTACAAATCGTCCGTGAAGCATTAAATAATATTTTACAACATGCCAATGCCAATTGGGCTGAAGTCTCTTTATCTCTAAATAATGGCATGGTTGAACTAAAAATTAATGATAATGGTGAGGGAATTAGCCCTAATCCTGAAAAGTTAAATCATTATGGTCTTATTATTATGCGTGAACGCGCAAACAGCTTAAATGGTTCTTATACTATAAAAGTACGCGAACAGGGCGGTACTCAAGTGTTTGTTAAATTTCCATTAATTACTACTCACAAAGACCCTGTCTAAATTGGAGCAAGTCGTAATGAATAATATGAGTTCCCCCTCAGAAAAAGCGACAATTTTACTCATTGATGATCACCCGATGCTACGCAATGGTGTAAAACAACTTTTAAGTCTTGATACAACACTCACTGTCATTGGGGAAGCGGGAGAGGGTATTCAAGGCGTGAAACTCGCGGAAGAATTAGATCCAGATTTAATTTTGCTGGATCTGAATATGCCAGGAATGAATGGTTTTGAAACACTTGATCAGTTGAGATTAAAGTCATTATCAGGAAGGATCGTTGTGTTTAGTGTATCAAACTACAGCGATGATTTAGTGACAGCGTTAAAACGCGGCGCAGATGGTTATCTTTTAAAAGATATGGAGCCTGAAGAATTACTTGCGGCTCTAAAACAGGCTGCGGCCGGAAAAATGGTCGTCAGCCCTGCGTTAACCCCTATTTTAGCTGAATCATTACGTGAAGATCGTTCTGAAGGTGAGCGTGATATTGAACAACTCACCCCGCGTGAACGCGATATTTTAAAACTGATAGCACAAGGGTTATCAAATAAAATGATCGCACGTAAACTTGATATTACGGAAAGTACGGTCAAAGTGCATGTAAAACATCTACTGAAAAAGATGAAGTTAAAATCTCGTGTTGAAGTCGCTGTTTGGGTTCATCAACAACGCGTCGATTAATTAAAGTTAGGTACAATGGGCTGGTGAGTACTCATCAGCTCCACTAACTCTTTTGCTCCTTTTTGTAACGACTCCCCTTTTAGCCACATGGCATGAATAGGTAATCGTAACTCATTTTTTGTATTCTTAAACTGAAGCTGTTTTAATTTGCCTTTTTGCAATTGAGTATAAATCAGCGAATACGGTAAATTACCCCACCCCATTCCCGCTTCAACCATACCTAATGCCATTTGAAAACTATCGGTTTGCCAATAATTTGTCGCGACTAAAGAGCGTTCATCTCTAAGCTCTTTAGTATGGCTTGCGATCATAATTTGGCGGACATTGACAAGATCTTCAATAAATACGCCTGAAGGATGTGCTAATGCAATATGACTTGCAGATATCGTTGCCACCAACGATTCAGAGCCAAGATATTGAAATTGCTCATCACCATTCACATACAAACCTCCATAAACTAGGCTCAATTGAATTTTATGCGAATGTAACATCTCAATAATGTCATCTTGTGCCGCGGTTATCACATTCACATTCAATAATGGATAACGTTGTGTTAATTCAGATAACGCAGGTAATAAATAATCAGGATTAATATCCGCCGCAACACCAATATTTAAGACACTTTCGAGATCCATCGAAAGCTCTTGTGCATGCACTTGTAATAATTTTAATTGCTCAGCGATCATTCTGGCATGAGGCTCAAGTGCTTTTGCTTTTTCAGTTGGCTGAGGCTCTCGTGATGAACGCTCAAAAAGCGCATAACCTAATTCAGCTTCCATATTAGCAATCGCCATACTAACTGCTGATGGAACGCGTTTTAATGAACGTGCAGCTGCAGAGAAAGATCCCTTATCCATCACGGCTAAAAATATCGCAATATGTTCACTTGAGAACTGCATGTTCACTCCTGATGTTTCAGTCAAATTGATACTAGCTAACTTTTTCTATCATTCTTACTGATTTATCTTACGATGCTTAACGACACAGATCCACAGAAAAAGAGAGCACAATGCAAGGTATCAAACGAAAAATTGTCTACGTGACAGCCTATGAGGTTTTTGGGTGGGTTATTTCATCAGTCGGGCTTGCACTTTTGGCTGATAGCTCAACAGCGGTAACAGGCCCATTAGCGCTTGTGATCACAACAATCGCGGTGAGTTGGAATTTTATTTATAACTGCATATTTGAATTTTGGGAGAGTCGACAAGTTTCAAGGATCCGAACTTTTAGACGCCGTCTAGTACATGCGATTGGATTTCAGCTTACGCTGGTGCTCTATTTAATTCCGTTAATTGCATGGTGGCTTAATGTTTCATTATGGCAAGCGTTAGTGATGGACTTTGCACTGATCATCATCATCCCTTGTTATACCTTCGTTTATAACTGGGTATTTGACAAAGTGTTTGGATTACCAAAATCTGCATTACCAGAGAATGCACCTGTAGCCTAAGCGACAAATTAAGTAAGGAGAGTGATCTCAATAACGGATCACTCTTTAACAGGATAGATATCTTCTAACGCAAATTGCTCAATACCACCTTCTAACTCGCAACGACCTAAACCAATATTTTTATCATCCGCCGTCGTTCTTCTTAAAAGCTTACCCGTTACTTGCCCTAAATCTTTATCAACTTCTAGAACACGGTAATACTCTTTCATATAGCTCTCTTCACCCAGCGCCATATAAACTAAAAATTCATCACCTGTTTTAATGTTCATCTCGTTTTTACTTACTCTTAGTAATTAATCTAATGATGATAGAATAAGTTTAGTCTAACTAAAGGTAATAAGAGAAAGATTGACTCACTCGATATTACATTAAGTTAATTTATTAATTTCCAACTCATCATAATGATGCTGACCAGAATAAAAGACAGTGTTAAATATTGGAAGAAACGCTCGGATAAATACACAAGTAAATAGCGTGCTAATGGAATGGAGAGTAAGGAGCCTAAGCAAAGAATAAGTGCCGTGTGAACATCGGTATAACCACCAGCACTATAAGCGATAGCAGAGCCTCCAGAAAGGATCGTGGTAATAAAAATAGACGTGCCAATCGCTTCTTTTATTCCCATTTGTGCAAAGCGCATTAACACAGGTAATACGACTAATCCTCCTCCTACACCAGTTGCACCAAGTACAAACCCAGCACTGACTCCCGGCACAAATAAAGATGAAAAAGTCACTGCAGAAGGTGGCGGCAAAGCAATTAAAGGATCTGAAATTGCGGTCCTTCTAATCATTCGCTGTAAAAACAAGATCAATGAAAATACGATAGCAACGATCATTAAAATATTAATGCCAGATTCAACACGATCATAATATTGAGGTTGTGATCCCAGCCATGTCACACCATAACTTGCTACAAATGTTGCCGGAAACATTATCCCTAAGATCAATAATGCGGGTTTTAATGGAATATTGCCTAACCGAAAATGAATATAAGAAGAGGAGAGTTTCATTAACATAGAAAGTAAATTTGCTGTTGCCACTGCCGCGAGTGCATTCATACCAAAAAGATAAATAAGAACAGGTAATAAAATAACACCACCGCCAACACCCGTTGTTGTAATAACTAACCCTATTGCAGCACCAATAAGCAGTTGTGTTACAAGCAACATCCTATTTCCTTTTTGGTTAAAATTTAACGAGCTTCGATTATAGGCAAAATAACTTATAACCAAAAGGAATTAGATATAACAAATAGGAATATAAATACTGTTATTATAAAAAAGCCCCTTAATATGAGATTAATTCATATTAAAGAGCTAACTTTGAAAAAAAATATTTTATTGGTTAATCAGTTAATTGATTTCAGCCAAAATAGTTTCTGCTGAAAAATAATCACCTGTTTTCGCTTTTTGCAATAATACACCATCACGAGAAGCCACTACCTGAACTTCCATTTTCATCGCTTCCATAATCGCAATGACATCACCTTCTTTGACTTTGTCGCCATCAGATAAAACCCAGCTATGTAATACACCAGAGATTGGTGCAGTGACTGCTTTTTCATTCTCTTCTTTATCATGACTGACATTAATTGCTGTTGGTATTACCGCAGAGAGTGACAATAATTGAGCTGGCAAAGCGAGTTCATGGCGACGACCATCAATTTCAATAAAAGTACGAACGAGCTCTTCATTTTTTGTAGGTGTACTTCGAGGAAAATGGGTATTTTTTGCCTGAAAATCAGTTTCAATCCAACGAGTATGCACTTTAAAATCTTCAATGAAATCGGTATGCCTCATCATTTCACAATGGAAAGGCAATACGCTTGCCACTCCTTCAATTTTAAATTCAGATAACGCTCTACGAGCCCGTGCAATGGCTTGTTCTCGAGTTGCACCTGTCACTATCAGTTTTGCCATCATAGAATCGAATTGGCGTGAAACCTGATTATTTTCAGCAACACCACTATCCACACGAACACCGGGGCCTGAAGGCTGAGAGAAATGCGTAATTAAACCCGGTGTCGGTAAAAAACCTTTGGCGGGATCTTCTGCATTGATCCTAAATTCAAAAGAGTGGCCGCACGGAACTGGGGTTTTATCAATACTTAAAGGTAAACCTTCAGCAATACGTAACTGTTCGATCACTAAATCGATACCTGCTGTTTCTTCGGTAACAGGGTGTTCCACTTGTAAGCGTGTATTCACTTCTAGAAATGAGATAGTGCCATTTTCACTTAATAAAAACTCAACGGTACCTGTCCCCACATAGCCTGCTTTAGCGCAAATATCTTTGGCTGATTGGTGAATACGTTCACGTTGTTCATCTGTTAAATAAGGCGCTGGCGCTTCTTCAATTAGCTTTTGATTACGACGTTGTAACGAACAATCTCGTGTTCCAACAACAACAACATTGCCTAATTTATCTGCGATAATTTGCGCTTCGATATGGCGAGGTTTATCTAAGAATTGCTCGACATAACATTCACCTCGGCCAAATGCAGTTACTGCTTCTCGTACAGCAGAATGATAGAGTTCTTCAATCTCTTCCATTTTATGAGCGATCTTTAAACCTCGTCCCCCCCCACCAAAAGCGGCTTTAATGGCAACAGGTAGGCCATACTGTTTAGCAAAATCTAAAACCTCTTTGGCATCATTAACGGGATCTGCCGTACCATTGACAAGAGGAGCACCAACAGATTGTGCTATTTTGCGAGCTTTCACTTTGTCACCAAGCACTTCGATCGTTTCTGGGTTAGGGCCGATCCAAATAAATCCTGCGTCTTGTACCGCTTTCGCAAAATCAGCTCGCTCGGAAAGAAAACCATAGCCGGGATGGATCATCGTGGCATTGGCTTTATGGGCAATATCAATAATTTTATTAATATCTAGATAACTCTCTTTCGGCAAATTACCGTTGAGCCCATAAGCTTCATCAGCAAGACGAACGTGCAATGCATCAATATCATCATTAGCATAAATAGCAATTGAGGTGGCACCATGATCCTGACAAGCACGAATGATACGAACTGCGATTTCGCCTCGGTTTGCAATAAGTACTCTATGCTTCACTCGTTGTTTTTGGTTAATTGTTGTCATGAGTGGCATTCTCCTATCAATATTCTTGAAATTCGGTAATTGGATTAAAACGAATTTTAGCGTTAACAGGGATCTGCCCTGCGAGTGGTAAGTGATATTCAGCAACAGCACCGATAACAGGGTATCCTCCTGTTAAAGGGTGATCGTTAAGAAACAAAACAGGCTGCCCATTAATAGGCACTTGTATTGCACCAATGCAGGTGCCTTCACTCGATAGCTCTTGTTGTTGCGCTCGTGCAAGAGGTGTTTCACCCAATAAACGTAACCCAATACGATTAGATTGTGGTGTCACTTGCCATAATTGAGAAGTTAGTGTTTTTATAGCTTCAGTTGTAAACCAGTCGGTACGAGGACCTAAAACGACATCCAGTATGACGATATCACCTTCTTTTGGCAGCACTGATGTTGGCTGCTCATCGGCAAGAATACCGTTTGAGATGCTTGCATTATTCAGGTGAAGAACATCACCTTCTTGTAAAATATTAGGGCCGACTTGCGCTAAGGTATCAAACGAGTAGCTACCAAGTACTTTGGGTAATCTAAACCCGCCTCTCACGGCAAGATAACTACGTACACCCGCTTTTGGCATACCTAAAATAATTTCATCGCCACAGCGAACATCTATAGGCTGATAACCTGATAAATATTCGCCCTCACCCGATTCATGTTTTAACATAATAGAACAATCCGCCCCTGTTAAAGCAAACACACAGTCTTGTCGTGCTTTAAGCGTCAGTCCACCTTGGGTTATCTCAAGTGCAACAAAAGTTGTGGGATTACCCACTAAACGATTAGCCGCATGTAAAGCAGGTTTATCAAGTGCACCTGAAGCAGATACCCCCATTGATGCAGCACCAATACGCCCTTCATCTTGAAATAAAGTTTGTAGCCCTGCTGAAATAACATATAACCCTTTATCATTTAACGAAAGCGGGGAAGCGACTGCTGATTTTTTCTCAGGTAATGAAACTGTCATTGGGGCTTTTTGTGCATCAACAAAATGCACTTCATTACCCGGCAATAGAAAGGCAGGTTGCTCACGAGAGAGATCCCACATTTTTATTTCTGTGGTACCAATAAGTTGCCAACCACCGGGGCTTTGTTGTGGATAAATCCCACTAAACTCACCAGCTAATCCGACCGAGCCTGCTGGGATCCGTGTTCGAGGTGTTTTACGACGAGGCACATAAAGCAGGGTTTCATCAGCAATTAAATAGGCAAAACCGGGGGCGAAACCGGTGAATGCAACTTGATAAGTTTGTTCTGTATGCCTGCGGATCACCTCACTGGTAGCGATCCCTAATAATTCAGCAACCTCATTGAGATCTTCACCTTGATAATGGACGGGGATCGTTAATGATTGTGTTTGACGTGCTGATACCGCTTTGACTTCTAATTGTCGAAGCTGAAACACAAGTTCTTCGGCCGTAATTAACCATGGCGTATAGTGAATTAAGAGTGTTTTGGCCGCAGGCACAATATCTTGAATAGCTGCAATATCCGCTTGTTTAACGGATTCATACAATGCGAGCGTCTCTTTCAAAGAAGTAAGCTCAACAAGTAAATGAGATAAATTAACAGGTAAAAAGCGCAATTGATACCTCTCTATTTATCCATAGATAATGCAAATGGCTTTATGGCAACACCATGATTAATTAGAATTTCCTTTACACTTTTAGCAAGAGCCACAGCGTCTGGACTATCACCATGAACACAAATAGAATCAGCTTGTATCGCAGTAAACACGCCTTCTATTGACTCAACGCCACCTTCTTGTACAAGCCGTAACATACGCTGCGCAACAAGCTTAGGATCATGTAAAACCGCGCCCTCTTTTTTACGCGAAACCAGCGTACCATCCGAGTGATAGGCTCTGTCTGCAAAGGCTTCGGCGATGACACGAAGACCTTTTTCTTTTGCAAGTGTAATCAAGGTTGAACCCGCTAAAGCAACTAATGTCAGTTGAGGATCGACGGCGAGGATCGCCTCAATAACCGCAAGTGCTTGACGTTTATCATGCGCAATTGTGTTATAAAGCGCGCCATGAGGCTTAACATAAGTCACGTTCAAACCCGCTGCTTTAGCCAATCCTTGCAAAGCACCTATTTGATAAATCACATCTGCGGTTAATTCATCACTGGCGATATCCATATTACGGCGACCAAACCCCACTAAATCAGGATAAGCAACATGTGCTCCTATCGCGACATTGTGTTGTTTTGCTGCTTTTAATGTTTTTAAAATTCCATCGGGTGAACCCGCATGAAAGCCACAAGCAATATTGGCACTACTAACAATTTCAAGCACTGCATCATCATTGCCCATAGTCCATTGACCGAAGCTTTCACCTAAATCACTGTTTAAATCGACGGCTTTTATCATCGTTATTATTCTCTTAAGCAATGTTAAGGTAGTTGAAAATAGCACCCACGGACATAATGCCCATATACCAAGTCAGTGCACAAACTAAAATACCTGACCACAGTAACCATGCAGGATATTTATAACCATTCATGAGATCTTGGCGACGCCATGCAACAAAAATGAATAGTGTCATACCAATAGGTAAAATTAGTCCATTAAAACCACCGGCAAAGACTAATAATGCAGCAGGTGCAGTTCCCATAACCATATAAATGGCGAGTGAAATCGCGATGAAAATAATGGTTGCGATATTACGTTGACGCTCAGTAACACCTTTTTTAAATACAGTAATAAATGACATTGAGGTATAAGCTGCGCCAATCACACTCGTTAATGCAGCAGCCCATAAAATAAGACCGAAGATGCGTAATCCAGTTAAACCTGCTGCATGTTGAAATGCTTGAGAAGCTGGATTAGCAGCATGACTAGAAATATCTAATGTTACACCACTAGCAACCACACCTAAAATGGCAAGGAACAGGATATAGCGCATCAATCCAACCACTAAAATTCCTTTGGTTGCAGCGCTTGATACAGCATCAATGTTCTCAATACCCGTTGTTCCTTTATCAAGAAGACGGTGAGCGCCCGCATAACAGATATATCCCCCCACAGTGCCACCGACAATTGTCGTGATCGTAGCGAAGTTAATCGCATCAGGTAACACAGTTTGTCTTAATGCTTCTCCGACTGGAGGATTAGAGGCAATCATGACAAAAACAGTCAGTAAGATCATGACGATACCAAGAACGATAATCATACGATCAATAAAGTTACTGGCTTTGCGTGATGAGAAAATATAGATCGCAAGTAAAGCACTTAAGATCCCACCCCATTTAGGATCAAGACCCACCATCGCATTAAGTCCTAATCCAGCACCTGCAATGTTACCCACGTTAAACACTAAACCACCAAAAATAACTAATACAGCAAGTAAGTAGCCACTGCCAGGAATGGCTTTGTTAGCAATGTCTGAAGCTCGCATATTGGTAACAGTAATCACTCGCCAAATACTTTGCTGAACAACATAGTCGATGATGATTGATGCCAAAATACCAAATGCAAATGCGGCTCCCATAGTGGCAGTAAAGGTTGCTGTTTGAGTAATAAAACCTGGGCCAATTGCTGACGTTGCCATTAAAAAAATGGCAGCAATCAGTGAAGAGCGTCTATTTTTTATAAACGAACTTGATGTTGTATTTGCAGAATCTTGTGTAGCCATGAGCTACCCCCTTTATCATCATTATTTTAATTATTATTACTTAGGCAATTAGCGTGCCATTGTTGAGCATGAATATATAATTGTTAATCACCTGATATTAGATTGTTGAACAATTAATAATAATAGATGAATAAATAAGCAAATAGATTTAAATATGGGATGATAAAAGTGCAAAGAAGATCTCATTTTTAACATTTTATTGACAATTATGACGTATTAATGAGCTATGAACATGCACTTAAATGAGGCATAAAAAGATCAGATGCACAAAAATAGTGCGCTAAATTGAAGGAAAAATAAGTTTAAACACTAAAATATCGTGAGAAAAAATTAAGTTTTTTTGATGAAAATAAATAGACAGTCATACTTGATACAGTGAGAAGTACGACAGAGTGACATAATAGAGGTTATATATTACAAAACACACTGATAGAATAGGCACTTCTATTAAGCTAATAGCAGAAGATAATGCAGAAAAAAACATCTCCACAAATTCTTTCTCAAAAAGTCGCAAATGTTATTCGGCAAAAAATCACTATTGGAGAATTACCTCCTGGTGAAAGATTGTCAGAAACGGCATTAAGTGAAACGCTAGAGATATCGCGTAATACTTTAAGAGAGGTTTTCCGTGTTCTTACCCAAGAAGGGCTTTTGACTTATAAACCTAATCGTGGTGTTTTTGTTTCTGTACCAGATATGGCAAGTATCATGGATATTTATCGTGTAAGACGATTAATTGAGTGTGATGCTCTACGACATGCTTATCCTATGCATCCAGCCATTGTTAGAATGCAAGATAGTGTTAATCAAGCAAAAATTTTTCAAGCACAACAAGATTGGAGCGGTGTAGGAACCTGTAATATGCATTTTCATACCGCGATTGTTGAGCTTTCAGATAGCCCTAGATTGTTTAAACAATATCAACTTATTCTAGCAGAATTACGTTTAGCCTTCGGTTTATTAAACGATCCTCAATTGCTACATGCGCCATATATTGAGAAAAATGAGCAAATATTAACGCTTCTAATGGATGGAAAAGCCCAAGAAGCCGCAATAGCAATGGAAAACTATTTAGAAATTTCAGAAAGAACCGTACTCGCTGCATTTTCTCGTCATAACTTTTGTTAAAAGATCATAAAAAATGCCCTAAATTAGGGCATTTTTTATATTCAGAATTTAGGGTGATATTTAAAATTCACTCACTTTGGTTTTTTAAAACCCCCAAACGCAAAAAAGCCAACCCATTGGGTTGGCTTTCTCGTCTTATTTAAT
>NZ_NBVR01000010.1 GCF_002607735.1 Proteus alimentorum | reverse complement strand
GTTTCCCATCGGCGGTTTTCAAGACCGCTGCCTTCAGCCACTCGGCCATCCTTCCATAGCGCGGAATTATGCCTATCTCTGACCCTGCTGTCTAGCTCCGATTGTAAAAAAATTGGATTTTTTTGTTTGTTTGCTCAAAGTTCATCCGAATATCCCTTTTAAAATGATAACCTGTTAATATAATGACTGAATAATGGTGATTGTTTACTCAATTTTCTATTTTTAATTACATTGTCTCTTAAAGGCTCGCAAACTGAATGCGTACATTGAACCAACTCAAGCCAAATACACTAACTCGTTTATATGCCCTGTTTCTTCTTTTTATGGTCATATCGCTTTTTCTCTACGCTTACAGTTATTTTGACACTTGGCTAGATAGCAAAAAAAACGCTATCAACAATACGACTCAAAAATTCGCTCGGCAGGTTGAAGATTACCGTTACCACTCTAATCAGCTTTTTCAGTTATCAAATAAAATAATCGATACCTCGACGTTTCCTGTATTGCGACTTAATCCAATAAAATTACGTTCTGATGTATTTTGGCTTGAAGGGCGAGACCAAACCGTAGATTCCATTATATTTGGTAAACCCAATGAGCAAACTTTTCAGTTAGCGCAACGATTTGCTAATTCACTCGAAATTCTTTGGGGTGTGCGTAATGATTACAGTTCACTTTATTATCTAAATGGTAAAGGGAATGATCTTATCTTAATTACGACCCATTCTGTGCTTAAGCCGGAGATCCGTTACAAAGAAAGCTATTTAACATTAACGGCCGAAAATAAACGGTCTGAATTATTGATGCAATCAACTGCACTAGATGAAAAAGAGAGCCTTTCTCCTATTCGGAAAATGTCTACGGAAAACATTTACTACTACACTTATCGTATTATGTTTAATGTACCTGGTCAGTTAACCAGCGTAGTAGCGTTTGATTTACCTATCAATAATTTCTTGCCTTCAGAGCTATCTCCGCACTACTTAAGATTACTTCCAACAGGCCAGCAATCTGTTTATGACAAGAATAACATTGAAATATCAACCGACGGCTCTTCACTGATTTTTTCTCAACCGATTCTTGGGATCCCTTATTCACTCTCTTATGAATACCCGATGAAGTCGATTATAAAAGAAATTGCCTACAAAAATATTTGGTTATTAATCAGCCTATTGGTCTTTATCTCTATCTCCGTTTTTGGCCACATCTATATCCGTAATAAGTACGTTTTCCCTTATATTTCGATGACACGTAATCTACGGATCAAAGAAGAGATGACAAATGACATCATTTCAAATCTTCCGATAGGATTATTAGTCTATAATTTTTCCTCTAACCATAAGATTATTAGTAATAGTCATGCGGAAAAATTACTGCCTCATATCGATTTATCTAAGATCCGCCAAATGGCCGTTGAGCACAATGGCTTAATCCAGACGGCTATCAACAACGAAATTTATGAAATACGAACAAGTAATAATAACAATATAGACAATACGTCATTATTCATATTTCTGAATAAAGATAATGAAGCTCTTATCAATAAAAAATTACAACTTGCACAGCAAGAATATGAGAAAAACACCATCGCACGACGCAAAATCTTATCTAATATGTCATTAGAATTAATGCGTCCCATCAAAGATATAAATGAGATGGTTTATCAATTCAAAGAATTATTACCCGAAGATACTCACCAACAATTGCTTAGCTTATTATTAGAGAAAACAAATTACATTTCTGAATGGATAGAAAACATTACATTAATTAATAAGTTAGAAAATCAAGAATGGAAAATTCATAAGGATGAATTTGAATTATCAACTTTAGTTGAATCTATTCTGATAACAGCAACACCTTTTATGATAAGAAAAGGCCTAACACTTTATTTCCACAATAATATAAAGCCTGGCTTACTTTTAATTAATGATGGTCCTGCTTTAAGTAAGATTATTTTATCATTGATTAATTATGCCATTAGTACGACTAATTATGGAAAGATAACGGTTAATCTGAATTTAGTAAAAAATAAAGATAAAGAAGAAATACTGATTGATATTATTGATAGTGGAAGCGGGCTTACACCTCAAGACATTGCTAATATAAAATACCCATTCTTAGGACAAGCAATGGGAGACAAATATTATTCTAATTCAGGTATCATTTTTTATTTATGCCACTTGCTGTGTAATAAAATACAGGGAGAATTAACTATTAAGAGCCAAGAAAGTATTGGTTCTCATTTCCGAATTGTACTCCCATACCAGCATATAGATACGGAAGAACGAACTTTTAACGTATTATTAGAGGGAATAAACGCAAAACTCGCCATAAAAAACCCTGAAATAGAAAAAATCATCTGCCAACAGCTTGATAAATATGGCGCGACATACTTTGATAAAAATAGAGAGAATCTTTATCCTGAATACGATATCATACTTAGGGATACACCGAATGATAATCCTGAATCTCCAACAATATTATTAATGAGCTCTATTGTTGGATTTGAAAAAATATCAAAAGATTTAATAAAGTGTAACTATAACTTCGGTGATCCTTTAATAGAGGCTATTACTTATTTAATTGAAGAAAATGAGTCATTTCCCCTAGATACAACTAAAGAGAGTATTTGGGATGAAAATAATAACCTTGATAAATACGAAGTAATTCTTAATAATTATAGGAAGAAGTTGAATGGTAGTGATTATAAGGAACTATTTATCAGTACTGTTCCTATTGATGTTGAAAAACTACACTTAGAAGCAACAAATAAAGACTTTCATTCTCTAGCCCAGACAGCCCATCGTCTAAAAGGGGTTTTTGCCATGTTAGATTTAGAATATCTCAGAGAAAGCTGTGAATATTTAGAGCATGACATAAAAAATCATAATGAATTAGAGATCAAAGAACGTATCACTCAACTGGATAAATGGATTCAACAGTTGCTGCAGCAAGGTAACAATTAAACATGAATAACCTTAATATTATTATTGCCGATGATCACCCAATCGTTTTATTCGGTATTCGTAAATCTTTAGAACAAATTGAATGGGTCAATGTTGTAGGTGAATTTGAAGATTCAACTTCACTTATCAATAACTTACCTAAGTTAAATGTGGATGCTTTAATTACTGACTTATCTATGCCTGGCGATAAGTATGGTGATGGTATTACACTCATTAAGTACATCAAAAGACATTATCCTAATTTGTCGATTATTGTACTAACAATGAATAACAATCCTGCTATTTTGAGTGCAGTCCTTGATCTTGAAATTGAAGGTATTGTGCTTAAGCAAGGTGCTCCGACTGATCTGCCTAAGGCATTGGCTGCGCTACAAAAAGGCAAGAAATTTATGCCTGAAAGCGTTGCGAAACTACTTGAAAAAGTCAATGCAAACGGTTATGGCGATAAACGTTTATCACCAAAAGAAAGTGAAGTGCTAAGATTATTTGCTGAAGGCTTCCTTGTGACCGAAATCGCGAAGAAACTCAATCGAAGTATTAAAACGATTAGTAGTCAGAAAAAATCAGCCATGATGAAATTAGGTGTTGATAACGATATCGCATTACTTAATTACTTGTCATCAGTGACTATTGATAAGGAAATTAACGGCCCGGATTAACTTCACCGTAGTTACCTTAGTCGCACCGATAAAATCAGGAAGCTCAACCTGTTGTGAGAGCTTCTCTGTTTTTTGGTTTTTACTTTTTATCCTTCATTCCCTTTAGGCTTACCTCTCTTTCCTTGCACATATTTCCTATTCAGAAGCCCCCTATATCTACATGGCTTATATATCATACCGTTACTAGGTTTTGCGCTTACAGGCTGTTACAGCGACTTCCTCACTTTCCTTTTAATCAGTTTGCCTTATTATGACGGTACTTTGTTTCATCTTGTCTATCAAAACGCTTTTTGAGCACATCACTTTTGTTTTTTTATCCCAAAAAACAAACAAAGACTAATAAATTAGTCTTTGTTTACTCGTTTTATCCGTTCTAGAATTATTCTTTAGGAATATGCTTCACCAACACGTCTCTTAAAATAGAGAGAGAAACAGGTTTAGATACACAATCATTCATTCCTGCATCAATACAGCGTTGCTTCTCTTCTGCAATCGCATTCGCCGTCACGCCTATCACAGGCATATTACTGCCTATTTCTCTTATATGTGTTGCCAGTTGATATCCATTCATATTTGGCATATTGACATCCGTCAGAACGATATCAACATGATTTTTAGCTAAATACGTTAATGCGTCACAACCATCTTCTGCTGTTGCTGTATTAAAACCGATTTTTTTCAGTTGATCGGTCAACAATAAGCGGTTTATTGGGTGATCATCGACAATAAGGACAGTCAAGGTTTGTAAGCTACAATCCGTATCTTGCTCCACCATCTCCACACAATTGGCTTCAACTTTGTTTTGTGGCAATTGCAGTATTATTTTTGTTAATTCGTTTAGTTTATAAGTACTGCATATCCACACGTTTTCAGCTGTTTTCTTCGATGGCTCAAAGTAATGCTCATTGATCCAAATAAATTGGCAGTTATCTTTTCTTGGTATATCGTAATCTGTGATAATAAAATCGGTTGAAGATATCACCACTTCTTCAGTAAGCAGTTCACAACTCAAACCAAAATAACGAAGATATCGGCGAATAAAGCCTTCTAAATAAAGATTTTTAATATCAATAAAACAACGAATATTACTTTCTTTATAAATATCACGTTTAGAAGAAAGCGCTACTCCTTCTAAAGCACCATAGAGAGGTATACGAACTGTAAAACGGCTACCTATATTTTCTTGAGAAACAACGCTAATATCCCCATCCATTAAGTTGATCAACTTTTCACAAATAGCTAAACCTAATCCTGTTCCCTCTGATGCACTTTCTGTATTTTGAGACACTTGGAAGAAGGGTTCAAAAAGCTCATGCAATGCTTTGTCGCTGATCCCTCGGCCTGTATCGTGAATATCGAAATAGAGATAATAATCATCTTTATAAAGATGTAAGGTAATGCATCCGGTCGTAGTAAATTTAATACTATTATTCAACAGATTAGAGATAACTTGTTGTACACGAACAGGATCACTATTTACAATTTTAGGTACATCAGGTTCAATAAAACAGTATATAGCCAAGTCTTTTTTTGCAATCAAAGGTAGATAATTAGAGATAACAAAAGAGAGCACTTGACGACAATTAAATGGCTTAATATCAATTTTTAACTGTTTAGATTCAATTTTCGAGAAATCGAGGATATCACTAATAATTTTTAGTAATAACGATGAGGAGTTATCCATCGTTTTTAGCAATCGAGCAGTATCATCACTTTGCGTAAGGGATTGCAGTAACTCTAAATTACCAATAATGCCATAAAGTGGCGTTCGTAATTCATGGCTGACTGTTGCCAAGAACATCGATTTAGCTTGGTTAGCTTGCTCTGCCGCTGTCGCCATATTTTGTAGTGAGCGCTCCATTTTAACCCGAGCGCTGATATCCACTAAAACACAGATAGCCACATCTTCATTTTGATAGCGTGAGTTAACAAAACTTATTTGCAGATGATTACGATTGTTGGTCACTACATCGACCATATTGCTACTTTTCTCAGCAACAATAGAAAGGATATTTTGTTTATCACTATGACTAAGTAAACGAAAATAGTTATGTGCCAGTTCGTTACTTAAAATGATCATGCCATCACGTATTCTAAGAATACTGATCCCAACCGGCGCTGATGCCACAATCTTATGGTTAAATTGCTCGTGCTCTTCTAGGCGAGAGGCATTATTTTCGGCTGGGGAGAATATTTTTCTCTCAAAGATCCATACGAAGATAAAAATCATAATGGCTGAAATAATATTTAAGATCAGCGCATTAAAAATCGTGAATTTAAATTCATTTAAAATTTGCTTGAGTGGTAATGAATACACCACACTAAAAGATGAAGGCAATAATTTGCGCTTAGCAACTAAATCACTAAAGTCTTCATCAAAACCAAAATAAGGGGCGCTGACATCAGGAACTTGTTTAACTGCATGATAATTATTTTCTGCAGGATAGCTTAAAACAGCGGTATTTCTGCTATTAAGAAGGTGAATTGAAATCACCCTATCTTTGGCAGGAGAAAAATATTCAAGACGAATAGCTCTTTCGATACCAATCAAGCCAATAAATTTACCTGAAGCATAAACTGGTGACATGACATATAAAATGCCACTATCCCCTTTTGCATCTGGCACTATCCAATATTGGTTGACTTCTTTACCTTGTGCACGTTGATTGATGTAGTTACGTGTGTTTTCGTAAACCATCTTTTTCAACATTTCAGTATCCACAGGGGATGCACGCAAAGGGAAGTTAATCATACACATGCTATGGGAGCCAACCATAAAAACTTGGTTTATCCCTTGTAAGGCAGGAGTATTATCTTTCCAATAATATAAGATACTGTTAAATGAGCGGAAATAGTTATTTGCTTGCCCTTTAAATAATTCACAATCTGCAGTTTCATTAAGCTTATGAAGTGAAAATGGCCCTTCATAAAATAATGAGTTTTTCATACCTGGGTTTAAGTTAATTTGTTCTTGGTGGCGTTCTGCGAGGTATTGTAAATCACGGATAGTGCCGGAGGTTTGCCTAAAGAAGCCAAGGAGGTTAGTGTAATTATTACTATACTCTTGCCGAATATCAGACTTAGTATCATTGAAGATATTGATAAGGTAAAACATGGTTAACAATGCACCCATCGCCCACAACATGATACCTAATATGCGAAAAAGGTAGCGGGAAATTTTTAACGATGTTTTAAAGGACGAGAGATATCTCAAACAACCACCCTAATCAATATTCCTACCGCACAAGAAACTTATTCTATTCTAGCAGAAGTTACTGAATGTCTGAATGATATGATCTTTATCATCAGGATAATTTTTTCTGATGATGAACTGATCCTACCACATAAAAAAAGCAGGCAATTATGCCTGCTTTCTTTTATTTATACATCACAATAATGATAAATATTATTCTTCGTCCGCATCATCTGCTAAATCTGAATCAGGTGCTTCTGATGACTCTTCATTAATAACTTCATTAACTTCGTCGTCATCTAATGCATCATCTTCATCTTCAACACGTTGCAAGCCAACAACCAACTCGCCTTCTGTTGTACGAATTAAGGTAACACCTTGTGTATTACGTCCAACAATGCTGACTTCAGAAACACGTGTACGAACTAATGTACCCGCATTCGTGATCATCATAATTTGGTCAGTTTCTTCAACTTGAATTGCACCAACAACTTTACCGTTACGCTCACTCACTTTAATAGAGATAACGCCTTGTGTTGCACGATTTTTCGTTGGGTATTCACTTTGAGCAGTACGTTTACCATAACCATTTTCAGTTACGGTTAAGATATCACCTACACCTCGAGGGATGATAAGTGAAACCACTTTATCGTCATCACTCAGTTTCATACCACGAACACCTGTCGCAGTACGACCCATTGGGCGAACACAATCTTCTGCAAAGCGAACTACTTTACCTTCCGCAGAGAACAACATAACTTCGTTAGTGCTATCGGTTAAATCAACACCGATTAATTCATCGCCTTCATTTAAATTAACAGCAATGATACCTGCACTACGAGGACGGCTGAAATCTTGTAGAGGGGTTTTCTTCACGGTTCCGCTTGCCGTTGCCATAAAGACAAACTTACCTTCTTCATACTCTCTTACTGGCAAAATAGCGGTAATACGTTCATTTTGCTCAAGAGGTAATAAGTTGATAATTGGACGGCCTCGAGCACCGCGACTTGCTTCTGGTAACTGGTAAACTTTCATCCAGTAGAGACGACCACGGCTTGAGAAGCATAAAATCGTATCATGGGTGTTAGCCACTAATAGACGATCGATAAAGTCTTCTTCTTTAATTCTTGCTGCTGATTTACCTTTACCGCCACGACGCTGTGCTTCGTAATCGGTAAGCGGTTGATATTTAACGTAACCTTGGTGAGAAAGTGTCACGACAACATTTTCTTCATTGATCAAGTCTTCAATATTAATATCAGCCGTATTTTCAGTGATCT
Source organism: Proteus alimentorum (assembly GCF_002607735.1). GTDB lineage: Bacteria > Pseudomonadota > Gammaproteobacteria > Enterobacterales > Enterobacteriaceae > Proteus > Proteus alimentorum. The sequence continues at coordinate 112,105 of NZ_NBVR01000010.1, read as the reverse complement.
CAGTACGACGAGGATCGTTATATTGATCTTTAATCGCATTTAGCTCTTCACGAATGACTTCCATCAGACGCTCTGGGCTTCTTAAGATATGTAGTAACTCAGCAATTTGGAGTAATAACTCACGATATTCATCTAACAGTTTTTCATGTTCAAGGCCTGTCAGTTTCTGCAAACGCAGATCCAAAATCGCTTGAGCTTGTTGCTCTGTTAGATAGTACTTGCCGTCATGTACGCCATATTGTGGCTCTAACCATTCAGGACGAGCAACGTTGCTGTCGCCAGCACGCTCTAACATAGTAGAAACGCTACCTAAATCCCAAGGTTGTGCAATTAATGCCGCTTTTGCTTCTGCTGGATTTGGTGCTTGACGGATCATTTCAATAACTGGATCAATGTTCGCCAAAGCAACAGCCAGTGCTTCTAAGATATGGGCACGATCACGTGCTTTACGTAATTCGTAAATAGTACGACGAGTAACAACTTCACGACGGTGACGAATAAAGGCAGAAATAATTTCTTTTAGATTTAATAATTTTGGCTGGCCTTGGTGAAGCGCAACCATATTAATACCGAAAGAAACCTGCATTTGTGTTTGTGAGAATAAGTGATTTAATACTACCTCTCCCACAGCATCACGTTTGATTTCAACGACAATACGCATACCGTCTTTATCAGACTCGTCACGTAATCCGCTAATACCTTCAATTCGCTTATCTTTAACAAGCTCTGCAATTTTTTCAATTAAGCGAGCTTTATTCACCTGATAAGGAATTTCTGTCACGATAATGGTTTCGCGACCTGTTTTCTCATCAGTTTCGATATCAGCCTGAGCACGGATATAAATTTTTCCGCGACCAGTACGGTAAGCATCTAAAATTCCTCTGCGACCATTAATAATAGCGGCAGTCGGGAAATCAGGCCCCGTAATATGTTCCATCAACTCTTCAATCGTGATGTCTTCGTTATCAACATAAGCAAGACAGCCGTCGATAACTTCACCGAGGTTATGTGGCGGAATGTTTGTTGCCATCCCTACCGCAATCCCTGAAGAACCATTGACTAACAAGTTTGGAATACGGGTTGGCATTACTGCCGGAATATGTTCTGTTCCATCATAGTTAGGAACAAAATCAACCGTTTCTTTTTCCAAATCCGCCAGCAGTTCATGGGCGATTTTCGCCATACGAACTTCGGTATAACGCATCGCAGCCGCCGAGTCACCATCAACTGACCCGAAGTTACCCTGCCCGTCAACCAACATGTAACGCATAGAAAAAGGCTGTGCTAAACGAACAATCGTTTCATAAACAGCACTGTCACCGTGCGGGTGATATTTACCGATAACATCCCCAACAACACGGGCTGATTTTTTATAAGGTTTATTCCAATCGTTTCCTAGTACATTCATCGCGAAAAGCACTCGGCGGTGTACTGGCTTCAGTCCGTCTCGAACATCGGGTAATGCGCGTCCTACAATAACAGACATCGCATAATCCAAATATGAGCTTTTCAGCTCTTCTTCGATATTAACTGGTGTGATTTCTCTGGCAATGTCGCTCATGGAGCCACTGTCCCTCATACTACGGATTCAAAGGTTTAGAACTATACCACAAATCGCCAATTTTTGGAAAAAGGAAACAATAAAATTAATGCTCCTTTCGCTATTCTCTTCGATTTCACCGTCTAACGTTGGTAGAATCATAGCAATATGAAAATAGGAGTAATACTTTCTGATGAATGATAAAACAACCTCTTTACATGCTAACGTGGATCAGCATGAAATCGACAAGTTTGAAAGCGTCGCATCACGGTGGTGGGATCTTGAAGGTGAATTTAAGCCATTACACCGCATCAATCCACTAAGACTCAACTATATTCAAGAACGTGCAGACGGCCTATTTGGAAAAAAAATCCTAGATGTCGGTTGTGGCGGCGGTATTTTGTCTGAAAGTATGGCATGTGCTGGGGCTGAAGTAACGGGTCTTGATATGGGTACAGAGCCATTACAAGTTGCACGCTTGCACTCACTGGAATCGGGTATTCCTGTCACTTACATTCAAGATACCGTTGAAAATCACGCAAATGAAAACCCACAAACTTACGACGTTGTTACCTGTATGGAGATGTTAGAGCACGTTCCTGACCCAGCTTCTGTTGTAAGAGCCTGTGCAAAACTAGTAAAACCGGGTGGACATGTTTTCTTCTCAACCATCAATCGTAATAAAAAAGCGTGGCTAATGCTGGTGGTAGGTGCGGAGTATATTCTGAATATGGTACCTAAGGGCACACATGATGCTAATAAATTTATTCGCCCATCAGAATTACTAAGCTGGGTTGATGAAACCGATTTACGTAGCAAAAACATGATTGGTTTACATTATAACCCAATCACTGATAAATTCCGATTAGCGCCAAATGTCGATGTGAATTATATGGTGCACACACAATCGACACATAACTCGAATTCATGAAACTGAAAGTTTGATTTGGTTTAATAAAACATCAAACGATCACATTTTTTAAAATTGACTTTACATCGTTGTCACTTGAATTTGTGTTTCTTACTGCCTGTATTTATGCAGGGTACAGGCAGTTGTTAAAAAAATTATCCCCTATTTATCCACAGAAACAATCAGATTTGTACACTTGATCAATCTCTCAATTACCTTTATCTTGTTATCACCATTTGAACCAACCCCTATATATTGTGTTTCCTTAAATTTCACACCACAAGACTCCTTGACACTGATTGTCATCGGGAGCGTTTTTTTGCGGTATAAAATTTCAGGTAACACTAATGCAAGAAAGGTGCATCGCTCATGAATCACAGCCTGCTCGTCACAAAACGTGATGGTCATAAAGAACGCATTGACTTAGACAAAATTCACCGTGTTATCGCCTGGGCCGCTGAAGGTCTAGAAAATGTCTCTGTATCTCAAGTTGAATTACGTTCTCAGATTCAGTTTTATGATGGTATCAAAACTGCTGATATCCATGAAACACTGGTAAAAGCTGCTGCAGACTTAATCTCTGGTGAAACGCCTGATTATCAGTATCTCGCTGCCCGTCTTGCCGTATTTAATTTGCGTAAAAAAGCGTATGGCCAATTTGAGCCACCAACACTGTATGATCACGTTAAAAAATTAGTCGATTTAGGCAAATACGATCGCCATCTTCTTGAAGATTACACACAAGAAGAGTTCGAACAGATGAATAACTTTATTGTTCATCAACGTGATATGAATTTCTCCTACGCTGCGGTTAAACAATTAGAAGGTAAATACTTCGTTCAAAACCGTATTACAGGTGAAATTTACGAAAGCGCACAGTTCTTATATGTTTTAGTTGCGGCTTGCTTGTTCTCTCGTTATCCACAAGCAACACGTATGGACTATATCGAACGTTTCTATCATGCGATTTCAACCTTTAAAATCTCATTACCAACGCCAATTATGGCGGGTGTAAGAACCCCTACTCGTCAATTTAGCTCGTGTGTTTTAATTGAGTGTGACGATAGCCTCGATTCTATCAATGCCACATCAAGTGCCATTGTGAAGTATGTTTCTCAACGTGCGGGCATTGGTATTAATGCTGGTCGTATTCGTGCATTAGGGAGTGCTATTCGTAATGGTGAAGCATTCCACACAGGCTGCATCCCATTCTATAAACACTTCCAGACTGCGGTAAAATCTTGCTCGCAAGGTGGTGTTCGTGGTGGCGCAGCAACCTTATTCTACCCATTATGGCATTTAGAAGTTGAAAGCCTGCTGGTACTGAAAAATAACCGTGGTGTTGATGATAACCGTGTTCGTCATTTAGATTACGGCGTTCAGTTAAATAAATTAATGTATGAACGTTTAATCAAAGGTCAGGATATTACTTTATTCAGCCCTTCTGATGTCCCTGGCTTATACGATGCATTCTTTGCCGATCAAGATGAATTTGAACGTTTATATGTGCAATATGAGAAAGATAAAAGCATCCGCCAAAAACAAGTTAAAGCGGTTGAGTTATTCTCATTAATGATGCAAGAACGTGCCTCAACTGGCCGTATTTATATTCAGAACGTTGACCACTGTAATACACATAGCCCATTTGATCCGGCTGTTGCACCAATTCGCCAATCAAACTTATGCTTAGAAATTGCACTACCAACTAAACCATTAAATGATATTAAAGATCCTAATGGTGAAATTGCACTGTGTACATTATCTGCATTTAACTTAGGTGCAATTGAAAATCTTGATGATTTAGAAGAACTTGCTCGTTTAGCCGTTCGTTCATTGGATGCACTGTTAGATTACCAAGATTATCCAATCTTAGCCGCTAAACAAGGTGCAATGGGCCGTCGTACCTTAGGTATTGGTGTTATTAACTTTGCTTATTATTTAGCAAAACACGGTGTTCGCTACTCTGATGGTAGTGCAAATAATTTAACCCATCGTGCATTTGAAGCAATTCAATACTATTTATTAAAAGCATCTAATGAATTAGCGAAAGAACAAGGCGCATGCCCATGGTTTAATGAAACCACTTACGCTGAAGGTATTTTACCTATTGATACCTATAAAAAATCATTGGATGTACTGACAAAAGAGCCTCTGCATTACGATTGGGAAGGTTTACGCAAAGACATTAAAGCGCACGGTTTACGTAACTCCACACTGTCTGCACTGATGCCATCAGAAACATCTTCACAGATTTCGAATGCGACAAATGGTATCGAGCCACCGCGTGGTTATATCAGTATTAAAGCCTCTAAAGACGGTATTTTACGTCAAGTGGTTCCTGAGTATGAGCGTTTGAAAGGCGCTTATGAATTACTGTGGCAAATGCCAAGTATTGAAGGTTACTTGCAGTTAGTGGGCATTATGCAAAAATTTGTTGACCAAGCAATTTCAGCAAACACTAACTACGATCCTACTCGTTTCCCTAGCGGTAAGGTTCCAATGAACCAACTGCTGAAAGATTTGCTGCTCGCTTACAAATATGGTGTGAAAACACTCTATTATCACAATACCCGTGACGGTGCAGACGATGTACAGGGTGATCTGGAAGAAGTCGTTGAGACGGAAGATTCAGATTGTGAAGGCGGCGCGTGTAAAATTTAATTGAGGAAGCTATGTCTTATACTACTTTTTCACAAGTTAAAAATGATCAACTTCAGGAGCCCATGTTTTTTGGGCAGCCTGTTAACGTAGCGCGTTATGATCAGCAAAAATATCCTATTTTTGAAAAGCTAATTGAAAAACAGCTCTCCTTCTTCTGGCGTCCAGAAGAAGTGGACGTTTCTCGTGATCGTATTGATTACAATGCGTTACCTGATCATGAAAAACATATTTTTATTAGTAATTTAAAATATCAAACGCTGTTGGATTCGATTCAAGGAAGAAGCCCTAATGTGGCATTCTTACCTTTAATCTCAATCCCTGAGTTAGAAACATGGGTTGAAACATGGTCATTCTCTGAAACCATTCACTCACGCTCTTATACTCATATTATTCGTAATATTGTTAATGATCCGTCAGTTGTGTTTGATGATATCGTTGAAAATGAAGAAATTTTAAAACGCGCGCGTGATATTTCTTCTTATTATGATGAGTTAATCAAACTGACAAATCTTTATCATATGTATGGTGAAGGCGACCATCAGGTTAAAGGTAAAACGGTTCATGTCACGTTACGCAAATTAAAGAAACAGCTTTACCTGTGCTTAATGAGCGTCAACGCACTAGAAGCGATTCGTTTCTACGTTAGCTTTGCCTGTTCATTTGCCTTTGCTGAGCGTGAATTGATGGAAGGTAACGCGAAGATCATTAGACTCATTGCTCGTGATGAAGCGCTACACTTAACAGGTACACAGCACATGCTGAATTTACTGCGCTCAGGTCAAGATGATCCTGAAATGGCAGAAATTGCAGCGGAATGTGAGCAAGAGTGTTATGACCTGTTCGTTGAAGCTGCTGAGCAAGAGAAAGAGTGGGCTGAATACCTATTCTCTGAAGGTTCAATGATTGGTTTAAATAAAGATATCCTTTGTCAGTATGTGGAATATATTACTAATATTCGCATGCAAGCTGTGGGTCTTAAACTACCATTTAAAGCGCGCTCTAACCCTATTCCATGGATCAACGCATGGTTAGTGTCTGACAACGTTCAAGTTGCGCCTCAAGAAGTTGAAGTCAGTTCTTACCTCGTGGGTCAAATCGATTCACAAGTTGATACTGATGACTTAAGTAACTTTGAACTGTAATACTGAGAAATAACACCGATACGTTATGGCATCTCATAAAGTGACCCTGCATCAGCAGGGTCTTTCAACACCTTTAGAATTTCATACTGACACTCATCCTTCTTTGCTTGATGCATTAGAACATGGGAAAGTCCAAGTCGAATACCAATGTCGTGAAGGCTATTGCGGCTCTTGTCGTCTACGTTTAGTGAAAGGCAAAGTTTGTTATCGTAATGAGCCTTTAGCCTTTATCCAACCCGATGAAATCTTGCCTTGTAGTTGTCATCCCATCAGTGATATTGAAATAGAAATTTACTCTGAATAATTTGAATTATCTTAATTTAAGCTTTTTTCTAACACTCTTGTTCAACTTTGACTAAGGTTAAGTTAATACGATAAAAAAAGGAAAAGCATTATGAAATTAAAGTCTATTTTCTCAGTGATTGCTATTTCTACATCAATTCTGCTGGTTGCAGGCTGTTCAAGTCCACAAAAAATAGAAACAGTAAATGGGGAAACAATTTTAACGACAGATAAACCCCAAGAAGATGAAGCGACTGGATTAATAACCTACAAAGATGCAGAAACTGGACAGCTCAAACAAATTAATCGAGATCAAATAAGACGAATGGTAGAGCTTGACGATTAACGCTCTGATAAACCTTTCTCTTAAAGCGCCAATTCATATTTATGATTGGCGTTTTTTTATTCATAAAATCATCAGTGTAAACTTATAATTACACCTTACGTAATTAAAATTTGACAGAAATTTACCATTCTTATACTCTGCTTTTTAAGTAAATAAAATAGTCTAGTGAATAGAGGATCTTGTGAAGAATCGCACTATAGGCAGTGTTTTTATTGTTGCAGGAACAACAATTGGGGCAGGTATGCTGGCAATGCCACTGGCTGCTGTGGGTATTGGCTTTAGCACGATGATGCTATTGCTTGTTGGCTTATGGTTATTGATGAGCTATACCGCGTTACTGCTGGTGGAAGTTTATCAATACAACGATCCTCATACTGGTCTTGGCTCTATCGCTAAACGTTATCTCGGTGTAGGTGGTCAAATCATCACTGGGCTCGCACTATTGCTATTAATGTATGCGCTAACAACGGCTTATATTAGTGGTGCGGGTGAACTACTTTCAGCCACCCTTTCATCTTGGATTGGTCATGAGCTTTCTGTCACACAAGGTATTATTATCTTTACAATGATTGGCGGAGCTGTGGTAGGAATTGGTACAACATCGGTTGATATGATTAACCGTCTATTGTTTACCGCAAAAGTTTTCTTCCTCATATTTATGCTGATTGTGATGTTACCTCACGTTGAGTCAGTAAACTTAACCTCAATGCCTGTGGCATATGGACTTATTCTTTCTGCTATTCCTGTTATTTTTACCTCATTTGGTTTCCACGGTAGTGTGCCAAGTATCGTAAGTTACATGAATGGCGATATTAAAAAGCTACGTTTTATCTTTATTATTGGTAGTGCTATTCCTCTTGTTGCTTATATTTTATGGCAAATTGCCACATTAGGCGCCATCCCAACAAATACTTTTATGGGAATTATGGCACAACAATCTGGATTAAATGGCTTATTGACTGCTATTCGTGATGTTGTTGCTACACCTCGCGTAAATATTGCAGTTAACTTATTTGCTGCGTTAGCTCTAGCTACCTCATTCCTTGGTGTTGCACTAGGTCTATTTGATTATCTTGCGGATCTATTTAAACGCAGTAATCGTGCAACTGGCCGCGTGCAATCCAGCCTATTAACCTTTGTTCCACCTTTAGTTTGTGCGCTTTATTTCCCTAACTTTGTACAAGCCTTAGCCTATGCTGCTATTGCATTGTCAATCTTAGCGTTGCTTCTACCCGCTTTATTAGTATGGAAAGTCAGACAAGAACAAAATGGTGCAGATAAATACAAAGTTAAAGGTGGAAAAGGCGCATTAGGTATTGTGTTTATTTGTGGTCTAGTGGTTATTGGTATTCAAATCGCTATTACTTTTGGTTTATTACCTCAAGTTGGCTAATTTCCTTTATTATATCGCTTTCTTATAGACAATAAAAAAAGCAGGTGCTGATTTTAGACACCTGCTTTTTTTGATTCAGATATAGTGTCTAGATTAGAAACTTAAACCTGCACCCACATATAAACCATCAGCTAATTTATTATTGCTTCTATTATGTGAGTTTTCGATTTCAATCACACGATAACCCGCATTAACATGTAATGGTTTAAATACCGTTAATTGTGCACCCACATCGGCTTCATAATAAGATTTGCTACCAGAAGTTAATCCTTCAGGAGATGCATAAGCCTCGCCATACACGCTTAAAGAAGGCAGAACATTCCAGTTAAGTCCCACACCACCGGCTAAAGCGGCACCATCATCACCATTTTTTGGCGCTAAATAGAGTGCTTTACCACCAACACTTGCTGAAAATGGCCCTAAAGGTAACGCAAATTTTGCACCTAAGCTTCCTACTTGACCATCATGATCACTACGAGCCCAGTTTCCATTAAAAGAAAGACCCGCATTAGGATCACCTAAACCAGCGCGAACATCAGTATAATGTTCCCCTGCTTGAATATTCATTGATACTGCATTGGCATTTCCAGCCACAAACAGCGCGCTCATCGCACCGACCAATAAATATTTTTTCATTGTTATTACCCCAGCAAATAATTGTCCTAACTTATAATTATACAACAAATTTATTAAACAACTTGAGACAAAATTGAAAGATAATCTGTAGAATTTTCAATCTATGTAAATAAGTTACGTCTATCAATATTATTGGTCTAATTGGTTTTATTAATGAGTTCAATATTGCTAAAGTGGAATTACGGCCAATATTAACCATAATAAGTATAAGGCTGTTCGCTTCGTTTTATTCACACATGCTATTTTTTTAGAACGTTTACTATTTCATAAACTGGAGATATGTGATGGAAAAGAAAAAGCTAACAACGGCGTCAGGTGCACCTGTTGTAGACAATAATAACTCGATGACAGCAGGCCCTCGTGGTCCAATGTTACTTCAAGATGTCTGGTTTTTAGAAAAGCTGGCTCACTTTGATCGTGAAGTTATTCCAGAAAGACGTATGCACGCGAAAGGCTCTGGTGCTTTTGGTACATTTAAAGTCACTCACGATATTACAAAATATACTCGTGCTAAAATTTTCTCTAAAGTGGGTAAAAAAACAGAAATGTTTGCTCGCTTCTCAACAGTTGCTGGTGAAAGAGGTGCTGCAGATGCCGAACGTGATATTCGTGGCTTTGCATTAAAATTTTATACTGAAGAAGGTAACTGGGATATGGTGGGTAATAACACCCCTGTATTCTATCTTCGTGATGCACTGAAATTCCCAGACTTAAACCACGTAGTAAAACGTGATCCTAAAACTAACCTACGCAATATGGCATACAAATGGGATTTCTTCTCTCATTTACCAGAAGCTTTACACCAATTAACCATTGATATGAGCGACCGTGGTTTGCCACAGAGCTATCGTTTTATTCACGGTTTTGGTAGCCATACTTATAGCTTTATTAATAAAGATAATGAGCGTTTTTGGGTTAAATTCCACTTCCGTTGTCAGCAAGGCATTAAAAACCTGATGGATGATGAAGCTGAAGCGCTGGTCGGTAAAGATAGAGAAAGCTCACAGCGTGATTTATTTGATGCGATTGAGCGTGGTGATTTCCCACGTTGGAATTTACAAATTCAAGTGATGCCAGAAAAAGAAGCGTCAAAAGTCCCTTATAATCCTTTTGATTTAACAAAAGTTTGGCCTCATGCTGATTACCCATTAATCGATGTAGGCTATTTCGAATTAAATCGTAACCCTGAAAACTATTTCTCTGATGTAGAGCAAGCGGCATTTAGCCCTGCTAACATTGTTCCGGGTATTGGTTTCTCCCCAGATAAAATGTTACAAGGTCGCTTATTCTCTTATGGTGATGCGCATCGTTATCGTTTAGGTGTTAATCATCATCAAATTCCAGTGAATGCGCCACAATGCCCATTCCATAACTATCACCGTGATGGTGCTATGCGTGTTGATGGCAATAGTGGCAGTGGTATTACTTACGAGCCAAATAATGGCGGTATGTTCCAAGAACAACCTAACTTTAAAGAGCCGCCATTATCTATCGAGGGTGCAGCAGATCACTGGAACCATCGTGAAGACGAAGATTACTTCAGTCAACCTCGTGCGCTGTATGAATTACTGAGTGATGAAGAACATCAACGTATGTTTGCTCGTATCGCAGGTGAATTAATTCAAGCAAGCAAAGATACGCAAAAACGCCAAATTGCCCTATTTAAGAAAGTCCATCCTGAATATGGCGCAGGTGTTGAAAAAGCAATGAAAGCATTAGCGAAAAAAGACGCTAAATAACCGCATAATAAGAAGCCCTGTGAGCAACTCGGCAAAAATAACAAGGCGCCTTCGGGCGCCTTTCTTATGAGAAATAGACTAACAATAAGCAATGACCTTAACTGATTAACTGTTTTGAAATTCTTCTGCTCGTCGTTCTAATTCTGCCATATAAGGTGTTTTCGCTTTTTCATGTCCATCGGGTGACATAATACCTATGATCTGAATATTATCGTAATCCAGCCAATGCCTTGAAAAAACAAGATAATGATTCGAATGTCTGTCAATTTGTGGTTTTGTTTTCTTCCAAGCTGCTTCTGGCATCACCAAATCCATTGTCTATTTTACGCTCACCACTTTAACCATGATAAGCATATAATAAAATCACTTTTATCTACCCTTTATATTAGAAATAGGCGTTTTGAGAGAAAGCTCGACAAATAAATATCACTTCAACAACTGCCCTTTTACCCACTCTTGCACTTGCTTACGGGAGATTTTAATTCCGCCATTTTTAAGACATTCAGGGAGTTGTAAACAAGCAACAGGTCGTTGAAATCCGGCTAATCGAGAGTGATACCACTGTGGTAATTGATTGATTATTTCAATATCCGCATCCACAACTGCGACAGGACGTTGCCCAAACTCCGTATCATCGATAGGAACAACAAAAGATTGGCTTACACTAGGGTGTGCATTGAGTATTTTCTCAATATCTTCCGGCTGAATACCTTCACCTGCACTAAAAAAAAGATTATCTAATCGCCCTAAAACACACCATTCTTCAGCAATAAAGTCGCCTTTATCTCGCGTCGAATACCATCCATCGGCCGTGAGTGATAACGGTTTTAATTTACCATCAAACCAATAGCCCAAAGCAACACTGTCAGACATTATCTGGAGTTCGTCATCCACTAACCTAACATTTTTGCCTTTTAATGGAAGCCCAACGCCTGCTTTACCATCTGCACGCTTCGCACAAACAGTTGATGCCATTTCCGTCATGCCATAACCACACCAGCATTGAATTCCCCAATGTTCTGCTTCTTGCGTTAGCTCAATAGGGATCATTGCTCCCCCTAATAAAACAGATCTTAAAGTGATAGGTTTAGGTTGTTGATTATCTTGTTGCGCTCTACTTTGTAAGAAGCGCCATAGTTGTGTGGGAACTAAAGAGGCATGAGTACAACCTTGCAAAGCATCCACAAATGGGTGCATTTCACGCACCACCAGCATTGCGCCACGTAATAACCAGCGCCAAAGTATACCTTGCCCTGAAACATGAAATAGTGGTAAAGAAAGTAACCAGCTATCGCCTTTTTCAAAAGGCATTAATGATAGAATACCTTCCGCACTACAAAGATGGGCATCAAAAGTATGAACAGCCGCTTTAGGTAAACCCGATGAACCCGATGTCAAAATAAGCGTTGCCATGCGAGATGGCTCCCACTGTACAGCTTCTGTTTCATTTTTATGTTGACGTGGTGCGTTATCAAACTCAACGCCATTAAGATCAAGCAAAGTCGCATCCAGATCGAGCGTTGACTCACTCAGATCAGCATAAAAATCAATATTTAAATGAGGTAATAAATCATCAAGTAAAGACTTTGGAAGTTGTGGATTTAAAGGTAAAACCTTAGCCCCACATTGGAAAACAGCGAGTAATGTAAAAACAAGATTGAGGTTATTTTTTCCACGCAATAGCACAGTGCTTTGCGTATCAACACCTTGTTTAGCAAAATTGTTAGCTAAGTGATTAATATGACAACTGAGTTGCTGCCATGTAATCGGTGAAACACCTGAAATGATGGCCGTTTCATTTGGGTATAATTTCGCCCAGTGATGCCACGGCCATTGTTTAAATGGAACTACTGTTGCCATACTGTCTCTAGCTGTTCAAGAGAGATAAGTGGAATATCCACATTTGGCCAAGGGCGAATGAGTTGTTGTTTAATTAAATCAACAGTATCCAGCCCAGGAATGCTATTAGGCGTTAACCATTGTGCAATTCTGGCTAATTGAGTGAGCCCGAAACTACTTTCAATACTTGAACTGATAATGGCATCTAATCCTAACGCATGCGCTTGTTTAACAAGCAGTTGGCAGCGTTCAAGACTTCCCACTAGCGTAGGTTTAATCACAATCGTTGTCACACCAGATTGTGGTTTTACTTCAAAACCGTCATCACGCACAGTCTCATCCCAAGCGATATTAATGCCTGTTGCTTGAGAAAAAGCCAGTGACTCTTCAGGTGTTTTACAAGGCTCTTCTAAGAATGCAATACGATCACGCCATGCAGGGTTTACATACTTCGCAAATCCTTCTGCTTTGGCTGGTGTCCAGCTTCTGTTCGCATCCAATCTTAATTTTAAGTCTGGAATAGCTTCTAATAGCAGGTTAACAACGATCCCATCACGTACCGCTTCATATAATCCCACCTTGATTTTAGCAACTTTTTCACCTTCCATATCATTAAGGCTTAAAATCAAATCATCAGGATCGCCATTACATAAAGGTGCAGCACGATAGTTTGCTTCTTGTGGTAACGCATCATCAAGCTCTGCTAATGCACAGCTAATACCAAAAGCCACACTGGGTAGTTCACTATGAATAGGTTTTTTACCGGCGCACCAAGCTGTTAACCAAGATTGTGCAGCTTCTTGTGCTTGTTCTAAAGTTTCACGGCTAAACTCAGGAAGAGGTGAAATTTCACCCCATCCTTGTTTGCCATTTTGCTCTAAACAGACAAGAAAACCATCACGCGTTTTTAGCCTTTGATAGCGCAGAACAACGCCTGCATCTACAGGTAGGCTGAATGAATAGAGTTTGGCGTTTCGCATTATGGGTTACGTTTAAATCGAGTGAAATCAGGTTGACGTTTTTCATTAAAGGCGTTGCGGCCTTCTTGACCTTCATCAGTCATATAGAACAGCATAGTTGCATTACCCGCTAATTCTTGAAGACCCGCTTGACCATCACAGTCTGCATTTAATGCCGCTTTCAAACAACGTAATGCCATTGGGCTGTTTTCCAACATTTCACGACACCAGCGTACGGTTTCTTTTTCAAGATCTGCATAAGGAACAACGGTATTCACCAAGCCCATTTCTAATGCTTCTTTTGCATCATATTGACGGCATAAGAACCAGATTTCGCGCGCTTTCTTTTGACCAACAATACGCGCCATATAAGAAGCGCCCCAGCCACCATCGAAAGAACCCACTTTAGGGCCAGTTTGACCAAAAATAGCGTTTTCAGCAGCGATAGTTAAGTCGCACATCATATGAAGTACATGACCACCACCGATAGAATAACCTGCAACCATTGCGACAACAGGTTTCGGGCAAGTGCGGATTTGGCGTTGGAAATCCAACACATTCAGGTGATGAGTGCCGCTATCATCGCGATATCCGCCGTAGTCGCCACGAATTTTTTGGTCACCACCCGCGCAGAATGCTTTTTCACCTGCACCCGTTAAAATGATAGTACCAATGGTGTCATCATAACGTGCATCAGCTAATGCTTGGATCATCTCTTTCACTGTCAAAGGACGGAAAGCATTACGCACTTGCGGGCGGTTAATCGTAATTTTTGCAATGCCATCGACTGATTTATGATAAAGGATATCTTCAAAACCTTCAGAACAATCCTGCCATTCAATCGGTGCATATAATTTTTCTTCGCTCGGGTAAAGCATAATTAGGTTCCTTTAACCAAAGAGGGATAAAACATGATTTATCACCGCAGCATAAGCAACAGGCTGTGCCTGATGGGCATTATGACCAGCCTGCGGGATAGTCGTTAATGGCAGCGAATATTGCTGCGCAATAAATTGAAATTTATTATCTTTTTCACCACAAAGCCAAATAAATGGCAATGTGAGTTGCTGTAACTCTGTGACAAGCCAAGGCTGATGACCTAAAGAAAGCGTTTCTAAACTTTCTGCAATACAAAAACCCGCATTATGACGTCGTTTTTCAACGAGTAACTGGCGTTTCTCATCACTTAAATCGGAAAATACAGGTTGCTGATACCACTGTGTTAATACGTCACTGATAGGTTCATGACGAAAACGCTCAGCCCAGCATTTATCATGTGCAATACGGCGTTGTCTTTCTGTTGCATCACATAACCCCGGATTTCCACCTTCAACAATCAACCCCATTAATCCCGTCGTATCACCAAAACACGCATGATACATCGAAATTCTGCCACCTAACGAGTAGCCAATTAACCAATAGTGGTCAATACCTTGCTCTTTAAGTGTATCTGTCAGTAACGTACTCACTTCAACAAAATTTTTCGCGCTGATAGAAGCAGAACCACCATGACGAGGCAAATCAATCACAAGTGATGGATATTCATGGCAAGCCTGAATGACAGGTTCCCATTCACAACCTTCACCTAATAGCCCATGCAACCAAACTAACCAAGGCCCTTCATTATGGGTATTATATCGCTGACATGCTAAAGTCATGAGATGTTACCTGTTTTACCAGCTGATTTAATGTTTTTGCACCCTCAGTATCATCAACAATTAATTCAATTAATGTCGTTGTTGGCGCCCCTGCCCAGCATTTCTGAACAGTCGTTAACAATGCATCCCAACTTGTTGGTGATACATAATCCAAGCCAAACATTGCGGCTGCGTGTTTGAAATGTAGTGAATGAGGCATACAGTAAAAGCGTTCTCGCTCTGCCTCTGGCGTGGGTAGCATTGAAAATATTTGCCCACCGTTATTATTCACCACGATAATAACATTAGGTGCATAAACTTGTTGATGTAACGCTAAACTATTTAAATCATACAGTGCAGATAAATCACCTAATATTGTTAATGTGGGTTTTCCTGTTGCACGATGAACACCCGCAGATGTTGAAATTAAGCCATCAATACCACTTGCGCCTCGATTGCTCATCACAGGGTAACCTTGTGGTAGCTGAGCAAATGCATCGATTAATCGGACTATCAGACTATTGCCAACAAATAATTGTCCATCATTAGGAAGTAATTTATCTAATTGATGTGCAACCTGAGCCTCACCAAAATAATCGGTTATTTCACTGACTTTTTGATAGGTTTGTTTGGCTATATTCGTTAATTGATTAGTCCACGGTGGATTATCGATCGCAGGATGTGCCGTTAACCACTGCATAGGAGGTAATGTAAATTTCTCACCTTGATGATGACCAGGATCTAAACGCCCCGGAATAGGATCAATAATCCAATACGTTTTTGGCGAGCATGCTACTTGCCATTGTAATAAGCGTTTACCTGTTAAACTTGAACCAAATTGAATAACAATTTCAGCTTTATTTAATTCTGATTTTATCTGTGGGTTATTCAACCATAAATCGGCACAAGGTAATGGTTGCCCTGTTTGAGATAATACATCACCCAATAAAGGCCAACCTAATTTCGAAGCCCATTTTACAACTTTAACGCCCTCTTCTGGACTAATACGCCCCGCAATAACCACACCTTTTTTCTGACGTAATGCATTCCATTGAGGATGCATCGTGGCAGAAGTAAACAGGGTTTCTTGTAGCCACGGTTTATCACTTTGCCACCAATCCCCTAAAGCTTCAGTCCATGGTGTTGATGTTTCAACATCATCACCATATAAAGGTTCTGCAAAAGGACAATTGACGTGTAATGCACCATGAACCAATGTATTCATGGCATTATCAAGGGTAGAAACTAACCAACTTGCGGAAATATCTGCGGTTGGTCTTGGTAAAGAGAGTGTTTGTGAAGGATGCGTTGCAAAAATACCTTGCTGGCGAATAGCTTGGTTTGCACCACAATCAATTAATTCAGGCGGTCTGTCTGCGGTTAAAAAGACAACTCGTTCTCCCGTTAACCCTGCCTCAATCAACGCTGGGTATAAATTAGCAACAGCGGTTCCCGATGTCACGATCACAGCAACAGGTTCTTTGGTTGCTTTTGCGAGTCCCAAAGCTAAATGCCCAAGTCCACGCTCATCAAAATGCGTATGGCAAACTAATTTTTGATTAGCCGCGGCCGCAAGTGTTAAAGGGGTCGAACGAGATCCGGGGGCAATACAGATATGGCGTAAGCCATGACGAGTCAAAGTTTCGAGTATAACTTTAGCCCATTGGCGATTAAACGAACTATTAGACATTGATCATCCCAACAACGAAAACCTGCAATTGCTATTATAATATCTGTTCCTAAATACTTTTCCTTAGCCTAGTTCAATGAACAGAAGTTTTCGTTAAATAAATCGTTAAAGAAAGCACTCAAAGAGTGCATTATTTAGGCTAATCATCCACTCTATTTTCAATGAGCTCTTTTTTATCGTTAAGAATAGAAATAAATAGCGTTAGTGCTCTAAAGGATAGCATCAATTAGTTAACAATTAGCAGTGGTTATTTGAAGAGTAGCACTAAATAACTGACTTTAAAAAACCACTCGTCAAATTTTGATTATTACGCTGATGTTATTTATTCAAACTGAGATTATCTGTAAGAAATTAACTCTCTTTTTCCAGCAATGTTCGCAGACCTGCTGCTTTATTTTCAATTTCAGTCCACTCTTGCTGAGGATCAGATCCTGCAACTACGCCAGCGCCAGCGTATAAAGTTAAAGCATCATCATGCAACTCACCACAACGCAAACTCACAGCAAATTCCGCATGAGGGAGAGATAAATACCCCGCAGAACCCGCATACCAACGACGCTCAAACGGTTCATGTTGACGAATAAAAGCGCGTGCGATACTTCTTGGTAATCCACATACGGCAGCCGTTGGCTGTAATCGTTTTAAGCAATCGACATCATCAGAGTGGATTAATTTACCTTGTATATAGCGACGAAGATGCTGCACTTTACGCAACCGAATAACATCTGCGGGTGAAATATCGATACCTTCTACACCGCCTTGTAATCGTTGACAAATATCATCGACCACAACGAGATTTTCATGCTGATTCTTTTTATCATTCATCAGCCAATCTGCAAATTTAGTGGCTTGTTGTTCGTTATCGGCACTTGCCACCGTACCCGCTAACGCTTCTGTATAAAGCATCAATTCATCACGTTTATATAATCTTTCTGGTGTTGATCCCATAAACGCATCTGAAGGTGAAAATGCCAGCATATAGTGATAGCAATGATGATTAACATCACGACTCGCCTTCATAAATTGGATCGCTTTAAGCGGGCTATCCAATGTTAAGCGAGTTGCTCTTGCTGGGACAACTTTTTCAAATAAACCTTGGTTAATCTCATCTAAGGCAATGTTGAGATAGTGAGTCCACTGATCTTGCGTTAAAGAGTGATTAACATGAGTAACAGAAACAGAAAGCGATTCAATTTCTTCCGCTTGATTTAATGTTTGCAGAAAATCTAATGTATTTTGCTTATCACCTTCATCCAACATATTTAGATGAATCGAAAGCTTCTGCTGGTGGCGTCTAATCTCGATGTGAGGCAAAAAAAGGTAGGCATCATCGCCATTTTTTTCATCAATACGGCCAGGAATAATAGTATCCCATGCATTTAAGCCCCAAATACGCACATCATCACTATTTACATCACTATGGTGTAAACCTAAAAATTGGTGTGCATCTTTAATATGATTAAAACAGCGTAATTGTCCACAGGCTGCCACTTCTTCATGTTCATCACGATGTTGCCAATAGAATTGAGGATAATACGACTGTGCAGCAAGCCATGAGAGCAATGAAAATGAGACCTCTGATGGCAAGGTGACTTTCAAATGTAAAAGATTACCTTGTGCTGTCAGATTTATATTTTTAACTTTTTCGTACAGTGTCGAAAACACAGGATTAACCTTTTCCACTCCAAATACCCACAACTAATTAAAAGGGAGATTATACGTCTCTATACGAATTATCAAAGGGCTGATTAATTATAACCTTTGTCATTTATCAAAGTTTTGTATTTTTCATGTTACAAAGTAGAAGCATTAATCAGTAAATCCTAAATAGTAAACAAATCATTCTAAGATCATGCTGTATAGATAAAAAATCATTATACATAAGTGAGGTTATATGGATACAACCGTCTTTGAACATGTCGATAAAATCATCGAATCGCCTGATGTTCCTAAAGTTGCACTTAGTTTAATATTAGGAATAAATATCGAAAATGGGCGATTACCCGGTATAGTGACTTCTCATGATTTAATTAAAATAAAATCTTATATTAATAAGGCACTTTCACTCCCTTATAAAAGAGAAGATGTCATCAATTTCATTCGATATAATGAAATAAGCACACAACAGCTTTCACCTGATAACATTCTCTCTCTCTTTATTAAAATACGTGAACATGCCTTTGAGTGGAATAAAATAGAATATGCTATTAAGCAACAAGCAATTGATTTAGAAATAATTGGCAGAGAAATTACCTCCACAGGTGAAAACATTATTTCATTTATTAGTCAAATGCCTTTAATAGCAAAAATAGCCTCTACTATTAATGATTTCTCTGAGCAAGAGTTAGAAAACATTCAATATGCACCTCAAGATAAAGAAGTTGCAACACAACTAATTCATATATTAGAAAGCATGAAAGAGGATATTGAAAAAGAACGAGATAAAACTATTAAAATAAAAGAGAGTTTATCCACATTTAGAAGTAAAATAATGGGTGGTCAAGATAGTCAGAATGTTGCTCATTATTCTATTTATCACGATATTCTTAATAAGAAAAGATTTATCAATGAGTTTTATACTGATAATAGTCATTCACTTATTGAAGAGCGCGATTTACTGATTGAAGAAATTGCAATGCTAAAGGATGAATATAAACACTATGTCGGTCTTGCATTTACTGGACTCGCGCTAGGCATTATTGGCGTTATTATTACAGGAGGAATATTTGGCGCAAAAGCCGAAGCGATACGTAAAAAGAGAAATGAACTCATTAATAAAGTAAAAAAAATCAATGCTGATATCGATATCTATGCAGGTTTGTCTTTGCACTTAAATACGCTTTATATTGAATTAGAAGAAATTGAGCAATTTATTGAAGATACAAACATGGCACTAGAACATATTGAATATGTATGGCAAGCCATATTAACAGAAATAGACACATCAATAACTCACTTTAGTAAAATTAACAGTGCATTGGAGTTGATTAAATTTAGTATTTATTTAGAAAAGATTATCGCGCCTTGGTACATGGTTATTGGTTATTCAAAAGAGATCTTACTTTCTTTTGATAACGCACTATCTGCATTTTACGCATCCCAAAACTAACAAAAGGAAATTGTTATGGCTTATTCTGAAAACACCCTACAATCTGAAAAATGCTTTGAACATAATAAATTATTTCATGCACACAGAAATATTCTTTATTTGAGTAATAGCAAGTGCTATACAGCACATTCACTCGAAGAAGACATAAATAAACTTATAGAAAAAAATAATAAAAACATTGAGAGCATTATCTACTTTTCACTCAAATTAAAAAGTAAATTAAGACAAAATTTATCTAGTGATATTTTAAAAACAATTAATGAGATTAACAGTGAGATAAAAAATGGGGCTCTTAACAATGAACTAAAAAGTAGATTAATGGAGGAAAAAAACGAAATACTCAGTCTATTTTCTAATGAAATAGATGAAAGCGTAAATATTATAAGTGAGCATAATAATTCTTTATTAATTGAAATTGAAGAATTGAAAACTCAATTTGTCACAAATAAACTAACGCCTTTTATTTATGAAAAAGAGAACCAATTGGAAAAACATTCGAAAGAGATCCTTGTTTTAGAAAATGAGTCAGAAAAAATAAAAAAAGAACTGGATATTATCCGTGATAGTGAAGATATTTTACATAAAAGAAATTTCTTTGATCTTTTCAAAAATACACTACCTCAACAATCAGAAATAGAAAACCTGAATATTGAGTCACAAGAAAAAAGTATTTTATCTTCACTGATAAAAATACTTAATAATCTATTTTCCACATTAGATCACGGTTTTTCTTATACTAAAGTTGTTGAAACTCGTCATCAACTTACCTCACTCTATTTGACAAGAATAAAGAAACTTCATCAATTGAGAATTGAGCAACAACATACACTGTTGAATTTAAAACATCATTATAAGCTTGTCGATATCGATTATTTCCTTCACATCCTGATTAAGCAATTAGAGTTTCTCTCTGAACATTGGCGAGAAATAACATCGAAAATATTAATGTTGAAAAATAATATTTTTTTAAATGAATCCATAATCATACCCATTTTTTCATTCTTAGATAATTTTTCTTTATATTATGAAACACCAGAACAAATGAAAACATATTCGTAATAACAAAAAAACGGCTCTATAAAAGAGCCGCTCTTAATTTGAATATCTAACTATTACAATTAATTTGCTACAGGCGCAATAATCGCAAAATTTGTTAGTTCAATTAACGGTTGTGGCCATACACCTAATGCAATAACAACAATGGCACAGATTAGCGCAACAAATGTCGCCATATTTTGTGATGTTGTTGCAATCGCTGGTGTATTGTCATTGTCTGGTTTGCGTAAGAAGACAATAGCCGCAGCACGTAGATAGTAAAATAAACCAATCGCACTACCTAACACAACCATACCTGTTAACCACCATAAGCTTGAGCTAATGCCCGCAATGATGACATACAGTTTACCAATGAAACCTAATGTAATTGGTACACCGGCCAGCGATAACATCATCAGTGACATCACCACAGCAACAACAGGACGGCGCCAGAATAATCCGCGGTAATCTTCCAGTGTATCCATTTCGCTTTCACGATAAGGACTTGAAGCGACGGCAATAGCACCAAACGCCCCCAGACTTGCAAACAAGTAACCGGCTAAATAAATTTCAGCGGTTTCTTGTGCTAATACAGGGCTGTATTGCAACACGATTAATGCCACAAGCAGATAACCAAGGTGCGATACTGACGAGTAACCCAATAAGCGCTTCACGCTCTTTTGCGTTAACGCCATGATGTTACCAAACAAGATAGAGGCAATGGCCATGAAACCTAAGATCATGCGTAAGGTTTCACTATCCGCAGCTGGCGCTTCAAGGAATAAACGCATAACAACCGCAAAAATACCAATCTTACTTGCTGTCGCTAAGAACGCGCCAGTTGGTGCTGGTGCACCTTGATAAACATCGGGTGTCCACAGTTGGAATGGGAATAAAGATAATTTAAATCCAATTCCCACTAACATCATACCTAAACCAGCGAGCACTAATGGTTTATGGATATTGCTGTCACTTAAACTTTGTCCCATTGCAGTAAAGGAGAGATTTCCTGCTTCTGCATAGAGAAGTGCCATACCAAACAGTAAGAAAGAAGAGGCGGCTGCCGAAAGCAACATGTATTTAATACCCGCTTCCAAAGAGGGACGTTGTTGGAATGCATAACCGATAAGACCAAACAGCGGTAATGTCAGTAATTCAATACCAATAAACATCGATGCGAAGTGGTGAGCTGAGGAGAGTAAAATCCCCCCAATGACCGCAATCGCAATCAGCAAGTAAAACTCTTCTTTGTTATCTTGATAACCTTCTAACCAAGGATAAGCAAAAGCAATAGTGCCAATACCAGAAAGGATCACTAGTGCAGTAAAGAAACTAGAGTATCCATCAACATGGTAAAGCGTGGTAACGTCCACTACGCCTAATGCATTAACGTAATAGAGTGATCCCAGCGCAATGATGAAACCTGTTGCTGTCAAAGTGGCAATAATAAAATGATCGCGTCGCCACGCAATGGACAGCATCACAACCACCACCGTCAATCCGACGATCAATAGCGGTAGCATTGCGATCAATTGTTCAGGAGTTATTGTCATGGCGAATTACGGCCTTACTGTTGAAATAGAAGCGGAATACCAAGTCTGGAGATTTTCCATCGCTGATATTGATGTGTCTAACACAGGTTGTGGGAAGAAGCCCAAAATAACCAGTAACACGACCAATGTGATCAGAATAAAGAACTCTCTCAGATCTAACCCTTTATAGGTTCTTTCAGCTGTTTTCGGTGAACCATAGTAAGCCTGTTGCATCATCCACAGCGCGTAAACAGATGCGAAGACTAAACCAAAGACCGAAATAATGGTGATCAGCTTAAAGTGACCATAAGTACCAAACAGGATCATAAACTCACCGACGAAGTTACCTGTTCCTGGCATACCTAAAGAGGCAACCGCAAAGAACAGTGAAAACGCAGGTAAGAAACGGATGCTTTTCCACAATCCACCCATTTGGTTCATATCACGCGTACCTAAACGCTCATACAGCATGCCACACATGATAAACAGACCTGCTGCTGACAAACCATTGGTGATCATTTGAATAATCGCACCTTGGTAAGCCAATACAGAGCCAGCATAAATCGCAATGACGATAAAGCCCATGTGAGAAATACTACTGTAAGCCGCAAGACGTTTGATATCTGTCTGACGGAATGCCAGTAATGCTGCATAAAATACGGTAATTAAACCTAACCACATCGCCACAGGTGCCAGTAACGCTGACGCTTCTGGGAAGAGGGGTAAATTAAACCGTAATAGACCGTAAGCCGCTGTTTTTAGCAAAATACCTGATAAGTCAACAGAGCCTGCGGTTGGTGCTTCTGCGTGAGCATCCGCTAACCAGCCGTGTACAGGAACAATTGGCATTTTCACTGCAAATGCAGCGAAGAAACCTAACATCAGGATAAATTGCAGTTCAGAGCCTAATACTGTGTGTGCTTGTAATAAAGTATCGTAGTTAAACGTCCAAATACCTGTTCCACGGTAGAAAGCCACCGCGAGACCGATAATGGCCAGCAACATTAACAGACCACTTGCCTGTGTATAGATAAAGAATTTTGTCGCTGCACTAACGTGTTTTTTATCACTACTTCCTTTGTGTCCCCATAAAGAAATCAGGAAATACATTGGGATCAACATCATTTCCCAGAAGAAGAAGAATAAAAATAGGTCAGTTGCTAAAAATACGCCCATCACACCTGCTAAGATCCACAGCAGGTTAAAATGGAAAGCACCTTGTGATGGCTGATTTTCATTCCACGATGAAAGTACTGCTAAGATCCCTAAAATCGCAGTTAATACCGTCATCAGCAATGACATACCATCAAGTGCAAATTGGATATTAATCCCTAAAGCAGGGATCCACGGCACAAAGTAATACTCTGTCCAACGTGGTGCTCCATCAGCACTAAGTAGTTGATAATCGCCTTGCAACCAAAGTTGCACAGAAATAACGAGTGTTAATCCCATCGTCAGCAACGCAACCCAGCGAGGAACTTGCGAGCCGATTCGTTCAGCCTGCCAACTTAGCAGGCCACCGATGAAGGGAATAAGTATTAGCCAGGGTAATAACATGGCGCAATGTGTCCCTTAATTAAACCAGAAGCAGCAGAGCGATGACCAGCACTGCACCTAAACCGAGAGAAGCCGCATACCAACGTGCTAATCCATTCTCACTGAAACTTAATCCTTTATTGGTCCCTTTAAGCAGGCAACCGAATAGATTAAAGAATTGGTTAACAGGATCATTTTGGATAAGCCACGCCGCCCCTTTATAAGGTTTGACAAACAGCACTTCATACAGTGCATCGAATCCCCAAGCATGGAACCACCATGTTGAGAAGAAACGACCTGTACGAGTATTGGCAACCTTAGCAACACATTGACGCTGTTTCAGGTATAACCATGCTGCAATGACAACGCCTACTATCGCTACCACACCAGAAAGCGCTTCTAATACATATTTACCCTCATGCGATGCGTTTCCTTCAGGGAAAACAGCACCTAACGGCTGAGTAATTAACGCACCGATAAATGTTGATAACAGTGCTAATACCGCTAATGGGAAAGTATGAGTAAACCCTTTAACTTGATGTGCTTCGGTTTTGGTTTCACCATGGAATACGATGAAAATCAAACGGAAGGTATAAAGTGACGTAAATAACGCGCCCACTAAACCTGCAAGCATTAAGTTAACATGCCCGTTTGAATACGCACCCCATAAGATTTCATCTTTACTGAAGAACCCTGCTGTTAACAGTGGTAATGCCGCTAATGCGCCACCACCAATGAGGAAACAAGCATAAACAAATGGGATCTTCTTACGTAACCCGCCCATCTTAAAGATATTTTGTTCGTGGTGGCAGGCAATAATCACAGAACCTGCGGATAAGAACAGTAATGCTTTAAAGAAAGCGTGAGTCATTAAGTGGAAAATTGCCGCATCCCATGCTTGAGCGCCTAAAGCCAAGAACATATAACCAATTTGGCTCATGGTTGAATAAGCAAGAATACGTTTGATATCTGTTTGTACTAAAGCGGCAAAGCCGGCTAACACTAATGTCACTGCACCGATAATACCGACTAATTCCAGTACTTCTGGTGCCATTAAGAATAGCGCATTGCTACGTGCCACTAAGTACACACCCGCCGTGACCATGGTTGCGGCGTGAATTAATGCAGATACCGGTGTTGGGCCTGCCATTGCATCGGCTAACCAAGTTTGTAATGGAAGCTGTGCTGATTTACCGACTGCACCGCCTAATACCATTAACATTGCCCAGTTAATGACGCTTGAACCTACTGCTAATTGCTCAGGAGCAAGCACGGCCATTTCACGGAAGCTCAATGTACCTAATTGGTCAAACAGGATAAACATACCGATAGCTAAGAACACATCACCGATACGCGTTACGATAAACGCTTTCATCGCAGCTGCGCCATTAGCAGGATTGCTATAATAGAAACCAATTAACAGGTAACTACATAAACCAACCCCTTCCCATCCCATATACATCAGCATCATATTATCAGCCAGTACTAAGACAACCATACTTGCGATAAATAAGTTGGTATAAGCAAAGAAGCGAGAATACCCTTCTTCGCCACGCATATACCAAGATGCATACATATGAATAAGGAAGCCAACACCAGTAATCACACCCAGCATTGTTAATGAAAGACCATCAAGAACCAATGTAAACGGAATATTGAAATTCCCAGCTGACATCCAGTTCCATAAAGTCAGAACTTGAGTTTCTTGCCCGTTAGCAAAGAAATCCATACCGGCCCAAAGAGTAACTAGGGCAGATAAACCAACAGAACCTGTACCAATCCATGCTGATACGTTTTCAGACCAACGACCATGCGAGAAAGCGAGCAGTAAGAATCCCAGCAGTGGTAGCAGAATGGTTAAATAGAGTATATTCATCCGCGCATCTCACTGACTGTATCAATATTGATATTTTGGCGATGTCTATGAAGCTGTAACAACAATGCCAGACCAATACTTGCCTCTGCCGCCGCCAAACTGATTGCCATGATATACATTATCTGACCATCTGTTTGACCCCAAAAGCTACCTCCGACAACAAATGCCAGTGCAGCTGCATTAATCATAATTTCTAGTCCGATCAACATAAACAACAGGTTGCGGCGAAGTACTAAGCAGGTAAAACCTAACACAAACAGTACCGCAGCCAAGATCAAACCATGTTGAAGAGGTATCATTTTTGCTCCCCTGCGTTTTCGTTTTCGACGAGATCGTCATGGCTCTGATCACGACCAATGTGATAAGCAACTATTAACCCAGACAACAAGAGAACAGATGCTAACTCAACAGCCAGAATATAAGGTCCAAATAAGCTAATACCGACCTCTTTTGCGCCAATCACTTCTCCAGCAATTTCGCCGTGAGTCACACTACTAATGGCGTACACTAACACCACAAGTAAAGTGAGAGATAAAAGTGCAGGTCCAATCCAAAACTTCGGTTGTAGCCACTTTTTCTCTTGATCAACAACGGATTTACCTAAGTTGAGCATCATTACCACGAAAACGAACAACACCATAATGGCGCCAGCGTAAACGATGATTTCTAATGCACCCGCAAAATAGGCGCCTAACGAGAAGAAAACCACAGAGAGTGCAATCAATGAAATCACTAAGTACAGCAATGCGTGTACGGGATTGGTATGAGTGATCACTCTCAATGTTGCAAGGATGGCAATCAGCCCCGCGATGTAAAATGCAAATTCCATGAATATCGCTCCTTACGGTAACAGGCTTTTGACATCGATAGGTTTAGCTTCATCATCTGCATCACCTTTGTCTTTGCCGTTAATCGCCATACCTGTTTTACGGTAAAAGTTATATTCAGGATATTTGCCGGGCCCAGAAATCAACAGATCGTCTTTTTCATAAACCAGATCCTGACGCTTAAACTCACCCATTTCAAAATCAGGCGTTAATTGCAACGCCGTTGTTGGGCAAGCTTCTTCACATAAACCGCAGAAGATACAACGAGAAAAGTTGATACGGAAAAACTCCGGATACCAACGACCATCTTCATGTTCTGCTTTCTGTAATGAAATACAGCCTACTGGACAGACTGCTGCACACAAGTTACAAGCAACACAGCGCTCTTCACCATCAGGATCACGCGTCAACACAATACGTCCACGATAGCGTGGTGCAACATTGACAGGTTCTTCCGGGTACATCTGTGTTTCACGTTTGGCGAAGGCATGTAAGCCAATCATCCAAATGCTTCGTACCTGGGTGCCGAAACCAGTCAATAACTCTTTTAAAGTCATGGTTCAATCACCCCTTATTGAGCGTTGTAAAGTATCACTGCAGCAGTTACCAGCAGATTAATAAGCGTTAACGGTAAGCAAATTTTCCAACCGAAAGACATCACTTGGTCGTAACGCGGACGCGGTAACGAAGCACGAATAAGGATAAACATCATCATGAAGAATCCTGTTTTCAGTGCAAACCAAACGAATGACGGTAAGAAAGGACCTTGCCAACCCCCAAAGAATAACGTCACGATAAGACCCGATACCGCAACGATCCCGATATATTCACCCACAAAGAATAAACCGAATTTCATACCAGAATATTCAATGTGATAACCATCAGCCAGCTCTTGCTCTGCTTCTGGTTGGTCAAATGGATGACGGTGACAAACCGCAACCCCAGCAATCGCAAACGTAATAAAGCCAAAGAATTGTGGGATGACATTCCACATATTTGCTTGTGAGTTTACGATGTCAGTCAGGTTAAAAGAGCCTGCTTGTGCAACAACACCTAAGATTGAAAGTCCTAAGAACACTTCATAACTTACGGTTTGTGCTGAAGCACGCATTGCACCTAACAGTGAATATTTGTTATTACTTGACCATCCTGCAAATAACACGGCATACACCGCAATACCTGCAACCATCAAGAAGAACAAAATACCGATGTTTAAGTCAGCAACAACCCATGTTGAGCTAACAGGTACAATCGCAAATGACAGCAGTAAAGATGAAAATGCAATCACTGGCGCAATGGTGAAGATAAAGCGGTCAGCAAATTTCGGGATCCAGTCTTCTTTAAAGAACATTTTGATCATATCCGCAATTAGCTGTGCTGAACCTGCATAACCTACACGGTTAGGCCCATAACGGTTTTGGAATAAACCCAGTAAACGACGTTCCCCCATACTCATAAAAGCACCACAAGTGACCACGACAAGCAAGATCACGACGGCTTTTAAAACGGTGAGTAAAATCTCTGTAACTTCAGGAGATAACCAGCTCATTATGCAATACCCCGCAGTTGACGAACCGATACACCCACCAGCGATGGAGAAATACCCGCCATACCTAACGGCAAGCCAATTTGACCTTGAGTCAGGTGAGCACTGATTTTCACAGGTAAGGTGAATTCACGGCCTTCGTAAGTAAACATCGCTTGCTGACCTTGAGTTAACGCTAGTGCTTGGGCATCAGATTCACTCAATGTTAAATAAGCAGTTTCCATACGAGATTGGATAACTTCAGCGCGTTGTGATAACTCTTCACTACCAAATAAACGGTAGCAAGGTGCGACAGTCCATTGATTTTTCTGAGCATTAAATGGCGCAGGAATATCAGTGAAATAGCCAAGTGTATTATTACCACATTCGATTAAGCGCACACCCGGATCACCAAAGCGTAAGCTCCCCCCCACTTCTGCTTGGAATTTATTCCATGCTTGAGGTGAGTTCCAACCCGGCGCCCATGCAAATGGAATTTGCTGACGAGGCGCTGTTGGGCTGTTATTACCTTCCATTGAGAATGCAAATGGGGTGTCGATATCTTTTGGTTGACGCTGTTCATGAACAGACACATTTGCCAACATAGAAGTACGACCGCTATAACGATGGGGTTCACGCGCCAGTTTCTGTCCACGAATACGGAATGATGCATTCGGTGCAGCATCCACAATGCCAGCAAACTGAGGAAGACTGGTTGCACAATGCTCAATAACATTGTCTAACTGTGTCCAATCCAGCGTTCTTTCATGCCATTGCGAATCAACAGCACTCAACCAACGCCAGCTTTCATGCATCACCACATCTTTGTTATAGAAAGAAGGTTCGAATACTTGGAAGTAACGTTGTGCTCTGCCCTCTTGACTCACCATTGTTCCATCGCTTTCAGCGAATGAAGATGCTGGGAGAACAAGATGTGCTTTCGCCATAATGTCTGTTTGCTGGTGGTCGATAACAATAACGTTATCGACTTTAGCAATCGCATCATCAATCACGTCAGCATCGTAATGGCGATATAAATCGTTTTCCATTACAACAACAGTGTTAACTTGACCACTGCGCATCATTTTTAATGCATCATCAAGTGGTTGTGCATTCATCATGGCAAGACCCATGCTGTTTGCATCATCAGCAACGAAAGAAAGCCCGACTTCATTACCTTTTGCTTTTAATGCAAAAGCAATGTTAGCGGCTGCTTTGATAACGTCTTCGCTACCTGCATGGCTACCACTGATAATTAATGGTTTCTTCGCTTGAGAAAGTGCTTGAACAACCATTTCAATATGTTTATTCAGTGCTTCATCGATCCCATCAACAGCGGGTGCATCACCATTAATGTTATTTGCAATCGCAAAGCCTAAACGCGCTTGATCAACAACTGGAGCACGATAACTCCATGCAGCAACATCATCGAGACGAGTTTCATCAACATGAGTGACAAACAGTGGATATTTTGCACGTTGTCCGATATTCATAATCGCAGCAATTTGCCAGTCAGCCACTTTTTGAGCGGCTGCCATTTCTCGTGCTTTACCTTTCACGGCTTGACGTACAGACAATGCCATACGAGCCCCTGTTTGTGTTAAATCTTCACCTAACACTAAAACAGCATCGTAATCTTCAATTTCACGCAGCGATGGGGTATGAACGCCACCTTTTTGTAAAATATCTAACATTAAAGTCAGTCGTTTTTGCTCTGATGCAGAGATACCACTATAGAAGTTTTCAGCGCCAACAACTTCACGTAATGCGAAGTTACTCTCAATGCTTGCACGCGGGGAACCAATACCCACGATACGCTGGCTTTTCTTCAGCATATCCGCAGCCGCTTGAGTCGCTTGAACAGCGTTAATTTCTAACCAGTTACTGCCTAAACGTTTTTTAGGCTGACGAGGTCTGCTTGCTAAATTCACATAACCATAGCCAAAACGACCACGGTCACAAAGGAAATAGCGGTTTACAGTCCCGTTATAACGGTTTTCGATACGACGTAATTCACCATAACGTTCACCCGGGCTTGTGTTACAACCCATGCTACAACCTTGGCAAATACTTGGTGCAAACTGCATATCCCACTTACGGTTATAACGTGATGAGTGCGTTTTATCAGTAAATACACCTGTCGGACAAATCTCGACCAAGTTACCCGAGAATTCGCTCTCTAATGTGCCATCTTCAACGCGTCCAAAGAATACGTTGTTATGTGCACCAAAGACGCCAAGATCGGTACCATCGGCATAGTCTTTGTAGTAACGAACACAACGGTAACAAGCGATACAACGGTTCATTTCATGAGAAATAAACGGTCCCAGATCTTGGTTTCTATGTGTACGCTTGGTAAAGCGATAGCGACGCATAGTATGACCTGTCATTACTGTCATATCTTGAAGGTGGCAGTTACCGCCTTCTTCACAAACTGGACAGTCATGAGGATGGTTTGTCATATACCATTCAACAACACTTTCACGAAACTTCTTCGCTTCTTCGTCGTCAATAGAGATAAACGTGCCATCAGTCGCCGGTGTCATACAAGACATCACTAAACGACCGCGGGTATCCTCAGCATTTTGATACTGCTTCACCGCACACTGGCGGCAAGCGCCAACGCTTCCCAGCGCTGGGTGCCAGCAAAAATAAGGAATATCTAAGCCTAAATTAAGACAGGCTTCTAACAGGTTATCAGCCCCGTTAACTTCATATTCTTTGCCGTCTACATGAATCGTAGCCATAGTCAGCATGCTTCCCAAAGGCCTGCACAGCAGGCGTTAAACCTAGAATGTGTCGTGAAAAATTACCAGCGGCTTTTCAGCAAGTTAGGCTGAATACCTCTGATCAAGTTGGCATTGGTATAATCTTCTTGAATAATGCCTGCCTCAAATTCTTCACGGAAATATTTAATGGCGCTTTGTAAAGGTTCTACTGCACCCGGTGCGTGAGCACAGAATGTGTGTCCCGGACTTAAAGAACGACACAAATGCTCAAGGGTTTCAATATCACCTGGGCGACCTTTGCCGTTTTCTATCGCACGTAAGATTTCGACACTCCATGGCAAGCCATCACGACAAGGTGTACACCAGCCACAAGATTCACGAGCAAAGAACTCTTCTAAGTTACGGGTTAATGAAACCATATTAATTTCATTATCTACCGCCATCGCAAGTGCTGTACCTAAACGGCTACCTGCTTTTGCAATCGTGCCAAAATCCATTGGGAGATCGAGATGATCTTCTGTTAAGAAGTCAGTACCTGCCCCCCCCGGTTGCCATGCTTTCAGTTTAAGACCATCACGCATACCGCCTGCGTAATCTTCAAGGATCTCACGCGCTGTTGTACCAAAGGGTAATTCCCATAAGCCCGGATATTTCACACGACCTGAGAATCCCATTAATTTAGTACCCGCATCTGGGCTTTTGCCTTCACTTAAGCCGATATACCAATCTTTGCCGTGTTCAATAATCGCAGGTACGTTACACAGTGTTTCAACGTTATTGACACAAGTTGGTTTACCCCATGCACCTGATGTTGCAGGGAATGGAGGTTTAGAGCGCGGGTTAGCACGACGACCTTCTAACGAGTTGATTAATGCTGTCTCTTCACCACAGATGTAACGACCTGCACCTGTGTGAACAAACAGTTCAAAATCAACGCCTGAACCAAAGATATTTTTACCAAGAAAGCCTGCTGCTTTTGCTTCCTCAATAGCATGGCGTAAATTCTTAGCCGCTTCGATATATTCGCCACGAAGGAAAATATAGCCACGGTAAGCTTTTAGTGCGTGAGCGCCGATAATCATCCCTTCAATTAACAGATGT
Source organism: Proteus alimentorum (assembly GCF_002607735.1). Classification (GTDB taxonomy): domain Bacteria; phylum Pseudomonadota; class Gammaproteobacteria; order Enterobacterales; family Enterobacteriaceae; genus Proteus; species Proteus alimentorum. Next base: position 80,061 of record NZ_NBVR01000010.1, on the reverse strand, counting down.
GGAAGCTCTTCCATCAAGAGACGGTCTTTATAAGTACCCGGCTCCATTTCATCTGCATTACAAAGAATGTAACGGATATTCATGCTTTCATCTTTTGGCATCAGGCTCCACTTCAAGCCTGTTGAGAATCCAGCACCACCACGACCTTTTAGGCCAGCATCTTTAACTTCAGTGGTCACCTCAGTCGGTGACATACCTTTTAATGCTTTTTCTGCCGCTTTATAACCGTTTGTAGCACGGTATTCATCCAACCATACAGGCTGACGATCATCACGTAAGCGCCACGTTAGCGGGTGCGTTTCTGCGCTACGAATAATCGGTTTTGCTCCTGAAATTGCTGTCATGGATACTGCTCCAGTAACGTTTCAATCTCTTCAGGTTTAACAAAGCTGTGAGTATCGTCATCTACCATCATGGTAGGACCTTTATCACAATTACCTAAACAGCAGGTTGGCAGTAACGTAAAGCGACCATCTGGTGTTGTTTGACCAGGAATGATATTAAGGTGCTTTTCAATTGCGGCCTGAATGCCTTGATAACCTGTAATATGACAAACCACGCTGTCACAAAAACGAATGATGTGACGGCCAACGGGTTGACGGAAAATTTGGCTATAGAACGTAGCAACGCCTTCAACATCGCTTGCAGGGATCCCAAGAACATCCGCAATCGCATAAATCGCGCCGTCTTCAACCCAACCACGGTTCTTTTGCACAATTTTCAGTGCTTCAATAGAGGCTGCTCGTGGATCTTCATAGTGATGTTTTTCTTGTTCAATTTCAGCACGCTCTTCTTCAGTTAAAACAAACGTTGCTTTCTTTGAATGTGTTACATCAACGATTTCGATCTGCACTGCATCATCTTTTTGGTTTAATTCATTTTGCATGATTAACGATCCACATCCGACATTACAAAATCAATACTTCCCAGATACACAATCAAGTCAGAAACCAGACTACCGCGGATAACCGCTGGGATTTGTTGTAAGTGAGCAAAGCTTGGCGTACGAATACGTGTACGGTAGCTCATTGTGCTGCCATCACTGGTTAAGTAATAACTGTTGATCCCTTTAGTGGCTTCAACCATCTGGAATGATTCATTAGCAGGCATAACTGGGCCCCATGAAACCTGTAAGAAGTGGTTAATCATGGTTTCGATATGCTGTAATGTGCGCTCTTTTGGTGGAGGCGTTGTCAGTGGATGATCTGCTTTAAATGGTCCTTCTGGCATGTTTTTATAGCACTGTTCCAGAATACGTAAGCTTTGGCGTAGTTCTTCTACTTTCAGCATAACGCGGTCATAACAGTCACCATTGCTTGCAACTGGGATTTCAAATTCAAAGTTTTCATAACCTGAATATGGACGCCATTTACGCACGTCAAACTCAACGCCTGTTGCACGAAGACCCGCACCTGTTACACCCCACTCTAACGCTTCTTTTGAGTTATAAGAGGCAACACCAATTGTACGACCTTTCAAAATACTGTTTTGCAGTGCCGCTTTTACGTAAGAATCTAGACGTTTTGGCATCCAATCTAAGAATTCACGTAATAAACGTTCCCAACCGCGTGGTAAGTCATGAGCAACACCACCGATACGGAACCATGCAGGGTGCATACGGAATCCCGTAATGGCTTCAACGATGTTGTAAACTTTCTGACGGTCAGTAAAGGCAAAGAACACCGGTGTCATTGCACCAACGTCTTGAATAAAGGTACTGATATACAGTAAGTGGCTATTAATACGGAATAGCTCTGACAGCATGACACGAATGACTTTAACGCGTTCAGGTACCTCAATACCGGCAAGTTTTTCCACTGCAAGTACATAAGGCATTTCGTTAACGCATCCGCCGAGATATTCGATTCGGTCTGTGTATGGGATATAGCTGTGCCAAGATTGGCGCTCACCCATTTTTTCAGCACCACGGTGGTGATAACCCACGTCAGGCACACAGTCGACGATTTCCTCGCCATCAAGCTGAAGAATAATACGGAATGCACCGTGAGATGATGGATGGTTAGGACCGAGGTTTAAGAACATAAAGTCCTCATTCTCAGTACCGCGTTTCATCCCCCACTCTTCAGGTTTGAATGTCAGCGATTCCATTTCCAGATCCTGTTTCTGCTTTGTCAGCACATAAGGATCGAACTCTGTCGCACGAGCAGGATAATCTTTACGCAGTGGATGACCTTCCCAATCAGGAAGCATCATAATACGGCGTAAATTTGGATGCCCATTAAAGACAATCCCAAACATATCCCAGACTTCACGCTCATACCAATTCGAGTTAGGAAAGAGAGATGTGATAGTCGGAACATTAAGATCATTTTCACTTAATGCGACTTTCAGCATGATATCTTTATTACGATCGATTGATATCAGATGATAGAAAACGGAAAAATCGGCTGCTGGCAAGCCTTGACGATGCGTACGAAGACGCTCATCAAAACCATGCATATCAAACAGCATGACATAAGGTTTTGGTAAAGATTTGAGGTATAGCATTACCTCAATAAGTTGTTCCCGTTTTACCCACACCACTGGCATGCCAGTACGAGTAGGCTGGAACGTAAACGCATCTGGCCCAAATTTCTGACGCAGTTCATTAACCACCTGATCATCAATATGATCGGTCGTTTCCCACGCTGGCCGAGCGCCTTTTTGCGCTATCTGATCGGTCATTTCTATTCACCACAACTTTGATCAGGGTTACTATGATCGCAACACATTGCTCTGGTTACGTCTTAGGCAAAAGCCTTTAAATTTCGTCAGGAGTACGCAGGTTTTTCACTGCGATACGTTCACCGTGTTTTCTTTCTCGTTCTGATTGCATATTGGCACGGTAAACGCCTTGGTCGCCGACAACCCATGATAATGGGCGACGTTCTTTACCAATGGACTCTTGTAATAACATCAGTGCTTGCATGTAAGCTTCAGGGCGTGGCGGACATCCAGGAATATACACATCAACTGGAATGAACTTATCAACACCTTGCACTACTGAGTAGATATCGTACATACCACCAGAGTTTGCACATGCCCCCATAGAGATAACCCATTTAGGCTCTAACATCTGATCGTATAAACGTTGAATAACGGGCGCCATCTTAGTAAAACAAGTACCCGCAACCACCATAAAGTCAGCTTGACGAGGTGATGCACGTAATACTTCTGAACCAAAACGAGCCACGTCATGCACAGCCGTAAATGACGTCACCATTTCAACGTAACAACAGGAAAGACCAAAGTTATATGGCCATAAAGAGTTTTTTCGTCCCCAGTTCACAACGTCATGCAACGCATGTTCCAGTTTCCCCATATACACGCTGCGATGAACGTGAGCATCTAATGGGTCACTGACAATTTCCTGTGATTGCAGGGGATAACGGTCATTCTCACCGTTCGGATCTATGCGGGTGAGCGTATAATCCATTTCTAATGCCTCGCTTATTACTGCTGCGGATGTTTGCCGCTGGTTAATCGAACATGGCTTTTACTCGCAGTTTCACGGCGAGAGCGAACAGGCGTCCAATCTAATGCACCTATGCGAACCAAATAGAATAATCCAGCTAATAAAATAGCGATGAAGACTGACGCTTCAATAAAGCCTAACCAGCCAACTTCACGAACGGAAACAGCCCAGGCATAAAGAAACAGTGCTTCAACATCGAAAATAACGAAAAACATGGCAACTAAATAGAATTTAGCTGACATGCGCAGACGAGCGCTGCCAACGGAATCAAGACCAGATTCATAAGGAACATGCTTTGCCCTTGCCTGTGCGCGTCCGCCTAAATAGCGGGCACCCAACAACATGAGCGAACATAACCCCAATGCGCCTATGAGGAAGACAGCAAATGCCCAATGATGGGCGATAACTTCGGTGGTTGTAGACATACTCATTGCTTACTCATCAAAGGTGGTGTCAATTAACCAACTCTTATCCGGCGGTTTACACCACATTTCTAATTACGAAAAAAAAGGCGAATTAAACAGACTTGCTAATTAAAGAAATAATAACAGTCTATTTATACCTTTCTTCTTTTTTAGAAAACTTTGCGACAAATCACTCAGTTTTCTATCGCGATTTAACAAATTTAACACTCATTTTTAACACCCAACTACTGGCTAATGCTAAAACGTGTCAGTCAACCGACAAACTTTATGCTAACACGCTTAGTCTAACCGATAATTCGATTTTACTACACCAGTATCTCAGGAAAAACCTGACTCAACACAGGCAAATGTGCCTTATTTTTTTGATCAATCTCACAAAATAGTCGAAAAAATACTTAATCAGTTTAAAATTTATCCAAATTTTAACAAATTAACTTTCTAATATTGTGGAGGAGGTCAAATATCCGCTTAGATTTACTTTTTTATTCTCTTAAAACCTAGACAATCTTTTTATTTGTTAACAAATCCTACAAGTGATTAACCAAGGGGGAAGGTAAACATTTTTTTAACAAGCAGTTAAGGTAGTTATGGAATGAAATGTCACAAAGATAAATACATAAAACAGCATAATTATTAACATAGTGTTACTATTTCAAAAAATGGCAATAAAAAAACGGAAATAAATGCACTTTATTGCATCTATTCCCGTTTATCATTATTCATCACTATCCAGTTTTATTTGACTCTTTTTTAATCTTTAATTTTTGTGTTTTAACGCTAAAAAGTTCACACAATTATTAATATGATTATTCAAGTTCAATAGCGCTAATATCTTCAGGTGCAGTGACGGTATAAGGTGTTTTCTTGTTTTCAATCGCATTGAATACAGTTAACACCGCTTCATTTTGTTCATCAGCGTTACGATACAACCAATATTGTGTTTCAGGTAAACGAGGTAACCCTTCGCTTTCACCTAAAATACGTAAATCGGCATTTTGCATTTCAAGTGGACGTGCAGTAATACCCACTTCGGCATTAACTGCGGCACGAACAGCAGATAAAGATGCAGCTTCATAAGCAATACGCCATTGAATTCCAGCGTCATCTAACGTGTTTATCGCTAATTGACGGAATGGGTTCGTTTCATCCATTACAACTAAAGGAATAGGTTCATTCATTTGTAATTGGAAATCTGGTGCACAATGCCATAGCACTGGTGCAGTACGTAACGCTGTACGTGGATGATGAGCAATACGTGCCGTTGTTAATGCTAAATCAATTTCATGATTATCTAGCATTGTCTCAATATATTGAGAACGCTTAATACGGACATCAACAGCTAAACGTGGATACACTGATGCGATACGGTTTAATAAAAACGGTAATAAAGTATCAACAGAGTCATCAGAAGCACCAATACGTAGCTCCCCTTCTGCATCGCTATACGTTAATGATGCCGTTGCATCATCATTCGCACGCAGAATTTGACGCGCATAACCTAACAGTTGTAGACCATGCTCGGTTAAAAGTTTATTACGACCATGACGGGCGAAAAGCTCTCTACCCACCAATTGCTCTAAACGTTGCATCTGCTGACTCACAGCAGATTGGGTTCGACATACAGCAGCAGCGGCTGCCGCAAAAGTGTTCAAATCTGCTACAGCTACAAACGTTCTAAGCAGATCGAGGTCGAGATTCATTATCGGACGATTTGCATTAATCATTGTTTATTCTTCACTTATTTTTGATTTTTAAATTACATATACCTGGTGTTTTATATCAAAAGTCTAAAAAAGACTTCCGATTCAGACAGTACTCTACTCTGAAAAGGAGAGCAAAGACATACCGAATACTTTACATTTGTTTCTTATCGTTTACACCTCCTAGATAGAAAGGAATTGCATCTTTTTGTAACAAATTAAATTTTATTATCATTTTAAGCATTCACAAGAAAGAACTGTATGCCATCATCACAAGTTAGACTTAGATCATACTATATTGCTTTATCATTCATAAATTTTAACATTTTGAAAATAATTTAAATTATCTTAACTATGCATTCGAGTTTAAGTATCTTCCCCTATAAATTAAATTTAAGATTTAAATTTAATTTATACTTAAACTAATTGATTGCTATAGAATAAAGTAGATTTAACCATATTATTTGAAAATTTAATATATTAAGTCAGATAATACAAATCCGATAAAATTATTCAATAATTGATTATGCAACATTTCATCTACCTATCTATCACATCAACTTGTTTCTAATCACCACACTAAAAAGCCCCTGTTCAATAGAATAATAACCCGGTTTATTTAATGAAACTGAAATATAAATCCATCATAAGCAATACAATCAGTCATCAAAATAACATTCTAAGAATAAATTGACCTTTTACACCAAAAATTACCTAGCATCTTCAAAAGTTTGTAACGTAAGAGTAGAGTGATAGAACAGTTATTTGCTGGGACAGCCTTTTCATTTGTATCTTTCTATATGAATAGCTATCGGCGATAAATGTCGCTAAGTCGCCATAATCACAATAAAGATACGAGTCAGACCCTATTAGGTAAACGCGCTATGAATCAGATTAAAAAATCAAACAAACTCGAACATGTCTGTTACGACATTAGAGGTCCGGTTTTGCAAGAAGCAAAACGTCTGGAAGAAGAAGGTAACAAAGTTTTAAAACTCAATATTGGTAACCCGGCACCTTTTGGCTTTGAAGCACCTGATGAAATTTTAGTAGATGTGATCCGCAATCTACCAAGCTCTCAGGGTTACAGTGACTCCAAAGGTCTGTTTTCTGCGCGTAAAGCTATCATGCAGCATTATCAAGCTCGTGATATGCGAGATATCACTGTTGAAGACATCTATATTGGTAATGGCGTTTCTGAGCTAATCGTACAAGCGATGCAAGCCTTATTGAATAATGGCGATGAAATGCTAGTACCTGCGCCAGATTACCCATTATGGACAGCAGCAGTTTCTCTTTCAGGAGGAAATGCAGTTCACTATATGTGTGACGAGCAACAAGGTTGGTTCCCTGATTTAGATGATATCCGCAGTAAAATTACAAAAAATACCCGCGGTATTGTTATTATCAATCCAAATAACCCAACAGGTGCGGTATATAGCAAAGATATTTTGCTGGAAATCGTTGAAATAGCACGTCAACATGATCTGATTATCTTCGCTGACGAGATCTACGATAAAATTCTGTATGACGATGCGCAGCATCATTCTATTGCGGCGATGGCACCCGATTTATTAACCGTAACATTTAATGGTTTATCAAAAACCTACCGTGTTGCAGGTTTCCGTCAAGGTTGGATGGTATTAAACGGCCCTAAAAAACATGCTAAAAGCTATATTGAAGGCTTAAATATGTTAGCGTCTATGCGCTTATGCGCTAACGTTCCTATGCAACATGCCATTCAAACTGCATTAGGGGGTTATCAAAGTATTAGTGAGTTTATTCTGCCCGGTGGTCGCTTATATGAGCAACGTAATCGTGCTTGGGAACTGATTAATCAAATCCCCGGTGTTTCTTGTGTTAAACCTATGGGGGCATTGTATATGTTCCCTAAAATTGACTTAAATCGCTACAGTATTAAAGACGATCAGAAAATGATCCTCGATTTATTACTGCAAGAAAAAGTGCTACTGGTACAAGGGACTGCCTTTAACTGGCCATACCCAGACCATTTCCGTATCGTTACTCTTCCTCGTGAAGATGATTTAGATATGGCGATTCAAAAATTTGGGCGCTTTATTGTGGGTTATCATCAATAACATTGCCCATGTGTAAAATAAAACGCAATATATCAATACGTTATATTGCGTTTTATTATTTTCTTTTTTATTAACGTTTACATCTGCCTATTATCCACTCACAATAATATCTTCAATCACGCAATTGGGAGATATTATGAGTTATTTTTTTGCCCACCTTTCTCGTTTAAAACTCATTACTCGCTGGCCATTAATGCGTAATATTCGCCAAGAAAATGTATCTGAACACAGTTTACAAGTCGCTTTTGTTGCCCATGCCTTAGCGGTAATTAAAAATCGTAAATTTGATGGCAATGTCAATGCAGAGCGTATTGCATTACAAGCGATGTATCATGATGCAAGTGAAGTTATTACAGGTGATATGCCGACCCCCATTAAATATCACAACCCTCAAATTGCTCATGAATATAAAAAAATAGAAAAATACGCACAGCAAAAATTAATTGAAATGCTCCCTGAAGAATTACAAGATGATTTTCGCCCTCTTATTGATGAACAATTACATAGCGAAGAAGAAACATTTATTGTTAAACAGGCTGATAGTTTATGTGCCTATTTAAAATGTCTTGAAGAGTTAGCCGCAGGCAATAGTGAATTTAATTTGGCTAAAAATCGGTTAGAAAAAACGCTAGCAGAAAGACATAGCCCAGAAATGGACTATTTTATAAAAGTGTTTGTACCAGGCTTTAGTTTATCGCTGGATGAAATTAGTGAGTAAATGAAACCATTACTCTATAAAAAGATGAGTGTGAATACACACTCATCTTGATTCAAACTTTAGTTTTTCACTTTAATAGTAATTCAGCTATTTTTTATTTATATTTACACTATCCTCTATAAACTTATTTAATATATTTAATGCATCCGTAGCTTGCTCTCTCTTAATCCAATTTATTTTTTCTGACTTACCAAATATATTTTTTATTTTTTCTACAAACCCCATTTTTTTCATAATATTATCATTGGCTTGTAAATATTTTTTTATGATTAATACTTTTTCTTTTTTTGATAGCTCTTTATTTTCAATTTTATTTTTAATAATAGAAAAATCACTACTATTCAAGTTATATCTATTCTCAATTTTTTTATCTTCTGTTTTATTAATATCGTTACCATATAATTCCCTATAGCTATTCAGTTTTTCTTCTGATTTTTTATTTCTCTTTTCTGTATACTCATTCGATTTTGATTCATCATTAATTTTATTCTGTATTACAATATTATTTTCTTTATTAAAATGGTAATTTCTATACACATCACCTTTATCATTATCTATATCAGCATTTTTTATTTCTAAAATACTTTTACTAAATTTAACGGGCTCTTTCTTAGAAAAGGTTGAAAAGGATGCGACTTCTGTCTTATTTTGAGTACCTATAGTAATAGTTTCATATGCAACATTATTACGGGTTAATAATGGAGATGATATATTTTTCACCTCTTTAACTTCCGTCGTTAACATACTGTTTTTTTTGCTTTCTGAATGAGTATCTCTTAGTGAACTCATTGGATTTGAATTATTCACATTTACAATTGACATTTTAAACACTCCCTAATTTTTCTATTTCTTTAAATTACTCCTTTATAAGTTTTGATATTTCAGAAAACACACACGTATAGATACAAATTATATAAAATGCAAAAAACACCGCCTAATAAATAAAAAACGCTGTTTATTAATTAACAAACAGCGTTTCAGGAAAACAAAAATATTGGTATTTAGAATGGGAATAATAGCGGGATCAGGAAGACACTAATCAGCATTACAATTATCGTAAATGGCACCCCAATCTTAATAAAGTCAGCAAACTTATATCCACCCGGTTCAAGAATAAGCGTATTAACGGGTGAGGAAACCGGTGTCATAAAGGCTGCGGATGCTGCAACACCAATAACCATTGCAAATGGTAATGGTGAAACATTCATTTGATTCGCTGCAGCAATAGCAATGGGTGCCATTAATACCGCAGTTGCCGTATTTGAGATAAACAACCCAATTGATGCACAAAGTATAAATAAACACACCAACATCACTTGAGGGCCTGCACTACCCGCCACATCCATTAAGCCATTAACAATAAGCTCGATACCGCCTGTTTTCTGTAATGCCGCAGCAAAAGGCATCATTCCCACGATCAAAATAATACTTGGCCAATGAATGGAGCGATAAGCACTTTCCATATCAATACAACGGAATTTCCCCATTAATAAACAAGCAATAAGTGCCGCAATAAAGTTAGGTACTTCGTTCGTCACCATTAATGCCACCATTAACGCTAACGAAAAAAGTGCATGAGGCGCTTGAGATGAAGCAGGTGCGACTGTTTCAATTTCAGCCGCTAAATTTAAAACGATAAAGTTGCGGGGTTTGGTTGATAAAATGCGAATAAGTTTCCAATCACCAATCACTAATAACACATCACCAAGCCGTAATGGTTCATCAACGATTTTACCCGGTAATGCCCCCCCTTCACGGCGAATAGCAACCACGTTTAAGCCATAACGCGTACGGAATTTAATTTCTCTGAGTGATTTTCCTAATAATTCAGAATCAGGGTTCATGGATACTTCAGCAAGCCCCACATCACGAGATTGTTCAGAAAAATATTCACCTCGTAATACCATTGGTTCTAACATCTGTTCACGACAAAACTCACGTAAATCGACATCACTGGCCGACATATCAACTAATAAAACATCACGTTCTCTTAATTCAGTGCCACCAGTTGCGCTAACCATAACACGCCGAAACCGCCTCCAGCGTTCAATACCGACAACGTTTGCACCATAACGCGAACGTAAGTGTAATTCATCAAGTGAATGACCTACTAGCGGAGAACCTTTACGAATAGCTAAACGACGAGCACGCCCCGCTAACTGATAATCACGAATAAGATCACGGAAAGTACGGCGATAAGCTTCTTTTTGCTTACCATTATCGTTATTTCCTAACCAACGACGCACCACCAGCATATAGAGAATGCCTGCGAATAATACAGCGATACCAATAGGTGTAATGGAGAAAAACTGGAAACTCGGTAAACCTTCTCTGACTAATTCACTGTTAACAACCATATTCGGTGGTGTTGCCACTAAGGTCATTAATCCACTAATCAATCCAGCAAAACCTAACGGCATCATTAAACGACCTGGCGATGTTTTCATTCGAGCAGCAACACTCAATACAACAGGAATAAAGATGGCAACAACACCTGTTGAACTCATGAAAGCACCTAGACTTGCAACACATATCATTAATAGCACAAGCATTTTAACTTCACTGCTACCCGCGACACGAACTAGCCAGTCCCCCATTTGATAAGCCACGCCTGTTCTCACTAACCCTTCACCAATAACAAAAAGAGCAGCAATCAGTAATACGTTAGGATCGCTAAATCCTACCGTGGCTTCATTTAATGAGAGTGTACCGCTAAGAACGAATGCGATGATGACAAGTAAAGCGACCACATCCATGCGGATTTTGTTGGTCGTAAAAAGGACAATAGCTATCAATAGCAGGCTTAAAACCCATAATAATTCGCTATTCAAAATGGCCTCGATCAGCAATAAGTGAAAACAGTTTAAGACATCAATTCACTACATTGATAAGTAGACCATTTTTACAACAATAAGTCTTTTAATATGATCAAAGAAAAGACGACCTTTTGTGCGTTATTATCACTTTTTCAGCTTGCTTCTCGATTTTAATATCATTTAATGAATCAATAATTAAATGAATCTCATTACGGCGAGGGAGAGAAAGAGGGGCATGAACGGCAACAACTTGGCATCCCGCATCTAAACCAGAGTAAATACCCGCGGCTGCATCTTCAAAAACCACACAATCTTGTGGTAATAAACCCAATTTTTTGGCCCCTAAAAGATAAGGCTCAGGATTAGGTTTACCTTTACTAATGCATTCCGCTGTAACCCAATGCTTAGGTTCAGGAATACCCGTGACAGATTGGCGCGTTGAGGCAATAGGAACAGTACCTGATGTGACAATCGCCCACGGAATATCTAAGTCATTAAGGCGATTAATCAACGCAATAGCACCCGGAAGCGGTGCTAAGCCTTCGGTTTGTGTTGACTCTAATTTTTCTAGCCAACGAAAAGTTTCCGTTATCTCTTGTTCAGTTGCATTAGGCATAAAATGGCGAATTGACTCAATAGCAGGCTTTCCGTGGATGTAGTCATTAATCTCTTGTGTCGAAACACCAACGCGCTCACCAAATAATGCCCAACAGTGTTCAACAACGGGTAATGAATCCACTAATGTTCCATCGAGATCAAACAGAAAACCTTTACATGTAATTACCATATTTTATGCCTACCTTTACCTTACAGTGATGCGTCAATTATTATGTACTGCAATTACGCATTAAGTATTTGCTGAATTTCAACGGCGCTAAGGTGATATTGGCGAGGGCATGCTAACCAAACGTTAAGCATTCTTTGGTATTTTTCCCACATTGGTGTTTGAGAATTAAAACCATGGCTGCCACTATCAAAATGTGTATAACGCCCTTCTGTGTTGACCATAAAGCGAACATAACTAAGATAGCGAGCTTCTGTCGCTGCATCAAATCCTATAAATGCAACACGGCGAGCATCTGGCATCTCTTGTTCTTTTAAGTTATCTCGGGAAACTTGCAGTGCATGGTACATTTCCATGACGTTAATAATGGTACGGCAAGTCTCTTCTGACATTTCATCAAAATCACGGTCAAGTTCACGTAATTGTAATCCATAACCTCGTTCAATAATTGTCTGATAGCGACGATAACGTTCAGCGTTATCAGGATCCATCATGGTCATCATTTTGTATTGATTAGAGAGGATCAAGCGTTGTGCGTGTGTCATTTCCATCATTAATTCTCCAAAGAAATTATGGGGAGGATCATGTCATTAATCAAAAGTATTGAGTAGTGCTAACGACGCGTTTTTTGATCTCAACGGGGTAATTCAAGAAACAATAATGACAAACACAGTGTGTAGAACAAATGTTCTACACATCATCCAGAAAAGAGCGATCAAGTTGCTTAAAGGCGCGTTTTAATAAATGTGCTAGAGAAAGGTAAGTTGGCGTTTGTTCCACGGGTGCTAATGCTATACCCGCCTCTTCAAATTTAGCGCGAATTTCATAAAACCAGCGTAATAAGGTTTCAGGAAGTGGTGTTGCTGCACGTTTACCTAACCACCACAATCCTTGCATTGGCAAGCTACAAGCAAACAGTGCGGTTGTAATCGCAGGGCCTAAATTACCGCCTAATGCAATTTGCCATGTCATCGTAAAAATAGCGATAGGAGGCATATAACGAATGCCAAATCGTGTGGCTTTAACGATACGATTTTCAGGGAAAACAGGCGCTAACTGCTTTTCAACCGGCCAGGTTTTTAGATACTCATTACCCAAACGAAGCTTCTTAAAAAAGCCGGGAGGAGTCACTGTCGGTTCGCTCATAATGACCTCAATCAATTTCTTCTGTAACTTTTAAAAAATATCTATAAAGAATAAAAATCTTTTAGTAGAATTAAGTATATTTTGTCTTTGTTGCCTTTACTCTGTATCCTGTGCCCATTCTAAAGCTTTGTGGCAATAAAGCGCTATATTTTGTTTGCCGGCGTGATTTTCAACCCTTTTCGCCGATTTTAACGCGAAAAGCTAATGGGTGAATAAAAATCGTCCAATTAATGATTGGCAACTATAATTAGCATCAAGTTTTTTACTTCAAGCATGATGCGCGTCATTAATGTCATCATAGGAATGCGATAGGCTTTTATGATTGACGTTTTATTAACCACCGTCTTTATAATATAAAAGACACTACGACAACAAGATAAATAGGTAATTCCATGTCAAGTAAGCTGGTGCTGGTACTGAACTGCGGTAGTTCTTCTCTTAAATTTGCAATTATCAACCCAGAAAATGGTGAAGAATTCCTGTCAGGTTTGGCTGAATGCTTCAACCTTCCTGAAGCCCGCCTGAAGTGGAAAATGGATGGCCAGAAACACGAAGCTGCGTTAGGCGCAGGTGCGGCTCATAGCGAAGCATTAAACTTCATCGTAAATACTATTTTGGCTCAAAAACCAGAACTTTCTGCACAAATCGCGTCTATTGGTCACCGTATTGTTCATGGTGGCGAGAAATTCACTAAATCTGTCGTGATCACTGACGAAGTTATCAAAGGTATTGAAGCAGCTATCCCATTTGCACCATTGCATAACCCAGCTCACCTTATTGGTATTGAAGAAGCACGTAAAGCATTCCCTCATTTAATTGAAAAAATGGTTGCTGTTTTTGACACTGCTTTCCATCAAACAATGCCAGAAGAAGCTTATTTGTATGCTCTGCCATACAGCTTATATAAAGATCACAGCATCCGTCGTTACGGTGCTCACGGAACTAGCCATTTCTACGTTTCTCGTGAAGCCGCTAAAATGTTAAACAAACCGGTTGATGAACTGAACGTAATCACTTGCCACTTAGGTAATGGTGGTTCTGTTTCTGCTGTTGTTAACGGTAAATGTGTTGATACCTCTATGGGTCTGACTCCATTAGAAGGTTTAGTAATGGGTACTCGTAGTGGTGATATCGATCCTGCTATCGTGTTCCATTTACACGACACTTTAGGTATGAGCGTTGAAGACATCAACAAACTGCTGACTAAAGAATCTGGTCTGTTAGGTTTAACAGAAGTCACTAGTGACTGCCGTTATGTTGAAGATAACTACGACACTAAAGCAGATGCTAAACGAGCAATGGACGTTTACTGCCATCGTTTAGCGAAATACATCGGTTCTTACTGTGCACTGATGGAAGGTCGTTTAGATGCTATTATCTTTACTGGTGGTATCGGTGAAAACGCAGCAATGGTACGTGAATTGTCTCTGAAAAAACTGGCTCTGTTAGGTTTTGAAGTTGACCATCAACGTAACTTAGATGCACGTTTCGGTAAATCAGGCACTATCACTACCGATAACAGCCGCCTTGCTGTTGTTATCCCAACTAACGAAGAGTTAGTTATCGCTCAGGACGCAAGTCGCCTGACCGCTTAAGTTCTTTGATGTACTGCCAGTGTCATGCTGGCAGTACTGTTTTACATAACGAGCAACCGATATTTAAAGAGGTTTCCGTGTCCCGTACAATTATGCTAGTCCCAACTGATACACGCGTAGGTTTAACCAGCGTCAGCTTGGGTGTTATCCGTTCTATGGAACAAAAAGGCGTTAGCCTTAGCGTGTTCAAGCCAATTGCACAGCCTCGTGTAAAAGGCGCTTTAGATCAAACAACGGCGATTATCCGCTCTCACTCCACAATTCAATCATCAGAACCTTTAAACATGGATTATGTTGAGTCTCTACTCAGCTCAAACCAAAAAGATGTTTTGATGGAAGAAATTGTTGCTAGATACCATGAAAATACCGCTGATGCAGAAGTTATTCTCATCGAAGGTCTGGTACCTATGCGTAAGCACCCTTTTGCACAATCATTAAATTATGAAATTGCAAAAACATTAGGTGCTGAAATTGTTTTCGTTACTGCATTAGGTAACAACACGGTTGAACAGCTAAAAGAGCGTATCGAATTTGCGCGTGCTGAATTCGGCGGTGTAAAAAACCAAAATATCACAGGCGTTATTGTTAACAAACTAAATGCACCTGTTGATGATCAAGGCCGTACTCGCCCTGACTTATCTGAAATCTTTGATGATTCCAGCAAAGCATTAATCTCCAATGTCGATTTAAAAACTATCGAGAAAAATAGCCCACTGCCTTTACTGGGTTGTATTCCATGGAACTTTGATTTAATCGCCACTCGTGCAACAGATATGGCAAAACACTTAAATGCGACGATCGTCAATAAAGGCGATATTGAAACCCGTCGTATTAAGTCTGTGACTTTCTGTGCCCGTAGTATTCCACACATGTTAGAGCATTTCCGCCCAGGTTCACTTTTAGTGACTTCAGCGGATCGTCCTGATGTATTAGTTTCAGCGTGCCTTGCAGCAATGAACGGCGTTGAAATTGGTGCAATCTTACTAACAGGTGGCTATCAAATCGATGCCCCAATCAAACAACTTTGTGAACGTGCATTCGAAACTGGCTTACCAATCTTTATGGTTAATGCGAACACTTGGCAGACCTCGTTAAATCTGCAAAGCTTTAGCTTAGAAGTCCCCGCTGATGACCATGAACGTATTGAAAAAATTCAGAACTACGTTGCCCAACATATCAATACACAATGGATTGATTCACTGACAGCTAACTCTGAACGCCCTAACCGTTTATCACCACCAGCATTCCGCTATCAATTAACAGAATTAGCGCGTAAAGCGAAAAAACGTATCGTTTTACCTGAAGGCGATGAGCCGCGTACTGTTAAAGCAGCAGCAATTTGTGCTGAGCGTGGTATCGCAACTTGCGTACTGTTAGGCGATCCTGAAGAAATTCGTCGCGTAGCAACCGCACAAGGTGTTGAATTAGGCACAGGTATTGAGTTAGTCAATCCTAAAGAAGTTCGTGAAATTTATGTACCTCGCTTAGTTGACCTGCGCAAAAGCAAGGGTATGACAGAAGTTGTTGCTCGTGAACAGTTAGAAGATAACGTTGTTCTCGGCACATTAATGCTGGAAAAAGGTGAAGTAGATGGCCTAGTTTCTGGTGCTGTTCATACAACTGCTAACACTATTCGCCCACCACTACAGTTAATCAAAACTGCACCAGGTAGCTCATTAGTGTCTTCTGTGTTCTTTATGCTGTTACCTGAACAAGTTTATGTTTATGGTGACTGTGCAATTAACCCAGATCCAACAGCAGAACAACTGGCTGAAATCGCAATTCAATCTGCAGATTCTGCAATTGCATTCGGTATCGACCCACGCGTTGCGATGATCTCTTATTCTACGGGTAACTCTGGTGCAGGTAGCGATGTAGAGAAAGTTCGTGAAGCGACACGTTTAGCACAAGAAAAACGCCCTGATCTGATGATCGATGGTCCTTTACAATACGACGCGGCTGTTATGGCTGACGTTGCTAAATCTAAAGCGCCAAATTCACCCGTTGCAGGTAAAGCGACTGTGTTTATCTTCCCTGATCTGAACACCGGTAACACCACTTATAAAGCGGTACAACGTTCAGCTGACTTGGTTTCAATCGGACCAATGTTACAAGGTATGCGTAAACCAGTGAATGACCTTTCTCGTGGTGCATTAGTGGACGATATCGTCTACACCGTTGCGTTAACCGCAATTCAGGCAAGCCAACAAGAAAACGCATAATTATTGAAGTTCACTTCAAATAGAAAAACGCCAGATGATTGATTTTATCTGGCGTTTTTTATTCTACAGATTTCCTATTTAACTAAAATTCGAGGCTGTTTCCTTTAAAAAGGAGAGTTAAGAGAAATCTCGCCTATAAACACCAGATACAAAAACAATTAATATCTTGATTTTACTCGTTTATTTATATTGTTTTTATTTGAAAAAAGATAGGAATGAGGTGAATTTCTGTTAGTATGCAGGTGGGTGCTTGGATCAGTTTGGTTCAAGCATTTGCGAACGCCAAAAAGACGAAAGCCCCGAATTCTATTTTATTAAAATTCGAGGCAGTCTCAAGACCTCAACAACTTGATTCTGTCTCCTTTAAAAAGGAGTGTCAAGAGAAATGGCTAAATTTGCCCTGATGGGGCTGATTGCTGTCTGTATGACAGCACTGTGTTTATCATTACTTAAACATGAAAGATTATGCTCTTTCAATATTCGTAGTGGCCACACAGTAGTTCAAGCGACTTTATCTTGCGATAAATAGCTTTGTGGGGGAGTTTTCCCCCACAATTTCTCATAACAGGTTGTTGTGTTTTGTGGTTACCAAGCACCCTACTTTAATTGTTAAAAATACACTGATTAGCAGCCTCTCTCTTCCCCTTTTTATTATTGTATCCACAATAATGATGACAGATAACACATTAATTTTACTCGTTTATTTATATTGTTTTTATTTGAAAAAAGATAGGAATGAGGTGAATTTCTGTTAGTATGCAGGTGGGTGCTTGGATCAGTTTGGTTCAAGCATTTGCGAACGCCAAATAGACGAAAGCCCCGAATTTTACTTTACTAAAATCCGAGGCAGTCTCAAAGCAGACAACTTGATTCTGTCTCCTTTATAAAGGAGTGTCAAGAGAAATGGCTAAATTTGCCCTGATGGGGCTGATTGCTGTCTGTATGACAGCACTGTGTTTATCATTACTTAGACATGAAAGATTATGCTCTTTCAATATTCGTAGTGGTCACACAGTAGTTCAAGCGACTTTATCTTGCGATAAATAGCTTTGTGGGGGAACTTTCCCCCACAATTTCTCAAACAGGTTGTTGTGTTTTATGGTTACCAAGCACCCTACTTTAATCCACTAATATCCGTTGATTAGTTGCACCCCATAAAATCGACATTTCTGTAAACAGTGCACCACTAATATCTTCAACTTCTTCTGCCGTAATTTCGCTATTGCCTTGCTTACCAAAGAATACGACTTCATCCCCTGATTTGATATTTTTAAGATCTGTAATATCAACAATCACCGTATTCATTGACGTTTTACCTAAAACAGGCACACGTTGACCACCGATTAAGGCATGTCCAGCATTACTAAAAACTCGACGATAGCCATCTGCATAACCAACAGGAATATTCGCTAATACCGAGTCACGTTTTAGTGTGTAAGTACGGTCATAACCAACAGTATTACCTTTAGGATAATAATTAATTGAAGCAATGGTCGATTTAAACGTCATAACACGTTTATAATCTGTACTTGCGATGGTGTCACCATAGAAAATTCCGCCGACACGCACCATATCTAACCATGATTCTGGCACAGTAATTGTGGCAAACGTATTTGCCATATGCAGAGTAATATCTTTACGATTTAACCCTGTAACATCCAATACCTTTTGTGATTGCTGTTTAAAACGAGCAAGATCTTCTCTTACTTTATCAGCATCTTCTTCAGGATAGTGAGACATAATGCCAACCACTTTAAGGTTAGCTAATTGAGCAATTTGCTTCGCCTCTTCAAGCCCTGCATCGTTATTAACTTCTAATCCATTACGAGACATTCCACCTGAATTTAAGGCAAGATGAATAGAGAGCACTTTATTTTGTTGTTTAGCAATGGCATCTAATTTTTTAGCCATATCTAAATTACCAATCAATTCTTCCACGTTATAGCTGGTTGCCTGAGCCATTTCTTGCTCTGTGGCATTACGTACACGCATTAAACGGCCTTGGAATCCTAGATCTCGAACTTCTTTTAGCTCTTGGTTATTCGTTACACCAATACATTGCACATTATTTTCAATCATAACAGGTGCAACTAATGATAAATCATGACCATACGCATCGCCTTTTAAAATGGCACAAAGAGCGGATTTGTCACCTAAAAGTGATTGTACTTTCTTCACATTAAAATCGAGCGCACTACGTGAAATTTCAATCCATGAGTTATTCACGATTGCAGGTTGAATCTGAGCTGTTGGAGCCGTGGGGGGATTGTGATTAACCGGTTGTTGGCAAGCAGTGATAACAAAAAGTGGTAACAACGCAAGATATCGAATACCAAAAGACATCTTCTTTTTCCTTAGTGATTGTGATGTAAACCTATTTTTATAATTAATTAGGTACGAAAATATACACACAGTGAATATTCACTCAGGATAATAGCATTATTATTCATAAAATAAACATATAAATTCATATAAAAAAACGCCTCAATGAATTAATTTCAATGAGGCATTTATATATCTTAATTCTTAAAACAATCAGCGAACAATAATACCTAACAGAATACCGATAACACCAAAGTCTGCATCACTAAATGTGGTGTTAGCAATACCGATATCGCCCAGTACGGGTAATAGGAATACAGGTAAGAAAGTAATTAATAAACCTTGAACAAAAGCACCTAAAATCGCACCGCGACGTCCACCAGTTGCATTACCAAATACCCCTGCGGTTGCCCCCACAAAGAAATGAGGAACAACCCCCGGAATGATCACCGTCCAATCTAAGGCATACAGAATAAACATGCCGATAACACCGGCCGCAAAGCTACTTAAAAAGCCGACTAATACTGCATTTGGTGCATAAGGGAATACAACTGGGCAATCTAAAGCGGGTTTGGCATTAGGGACTAACTTATCTGAAATACCTTTAAATGCAGGAACGATTTCAGCAATCACCATACGCACACCTTGCAGAATAATATAAACACCTGCTGCAAAGGTTATAGATTGCATCAATGAGAACATAAACCAGTTTTTACCACCACTGACTTCGCGAACAAAAGCATCGCCCGCAAACAAACACGTAATGATAAAAATAATCCCCATAGTAAAGGCGATAGCAACAGGTGTATCACGTAAAAACAGTAAACTTTTAGGCACATTCATCTCTTCTGTTGAATGCTCTTTGTTACCAAATTTACTGCCGATAAAACCGGCAACGACATAAGAAATCGTAGAGAAGTGTCCTAATGCAACATCATCGGAGCCAGTAATTTTTTTCATATAAGGATGTGCAATGGCAGGGAAAAATACCATTGAAATCCCAACAACTAATGAACCCACCGCAACTAATACTGTGCCTTCTAAGCCCGCAGTTGCCAGAATAACCGCCACCATCATCGACATAAATAAGGTATGGTGACCCGTTAAGAAAATAAATTTCCACGGCGTTAAACGTGCAATTAAGATATTAATCAACATGGCAAAAAACATAATTAATGCCATTTCTTTACCAAAGCTTTTTTGTGCAATAGAGACAATCGCCTCATTATTAGGTACAACGCCTTGAATACCGAATGCATGTTGGAAAATCGTTGAAAAATCACCCAGTGAGTTAATAACAAGACCTGCACCAGCACCTAAAATCACAAAACCCATAATGGTTTTTACGGTACCTTTAATACATTCTGTAACTGGTTTTTTTTGGGCAATTAAACCAATCAATGCAATCAAGCCGACTAAAATAGCAGGCTCTGAAAGCACATCACTCATTAGAAAGCGGAAAAAGTCCATGATAGGCTCCTTATAACGCGCCTAATTCACGTAATGCGACTGAAAGTTTCTCTTTCATCGCCACTTTATCAATCATATTATCCAGTGAAACAACCGTTCCATTTACTGCTTGAGAATTGAGTTGCTCTGCAATATCACGCGTACCTACATAGATATCACTTGGTGTGCCTTTTGCTGACCCCAAATCAACGTGATCAACTTCTGCATTCACAGAAAGATCTTTTAGAATGCTTTTGATGCTCATTTCCATCATTAAGCTACTCCCTAAACCATTTCCACACACAACAGTAATTTTCATGATATTCCCCTTGGTAATTTTAATCGTCATTAATAGTTGTTGATAACGGCAAATACATCTGCTTTGCTTTTCGCATTAAATAGCTTTTGAATATCTGTATCGTTATCAAAAAGTTCGGCTAATTTCACAATGGCATTAATATGGCTGTCGTTATCTGTTGCAGCCAAAACAATCAGTAATTTCACCGGATCGTTTTCATCTGCACCAAACTCAACACCTTGCTCAACAATAGTTAAAGCAAGCGAAAGTTGATTAACACCATCTTCGGGGCGCGCATGAGGCATCGCAATCCCTGGACCTAATACATAATATGGCCCTATTTTCTCGTGTGATTTGTAAATTGCATCGATATAACGAGGTTCAATACAACCTTTATCAATTAATGGCTGACACGCCACTTTAACGGCATCTCGCCAATCGCTAACGTTTGGAACCACTTGCACCACATCGGGTGTTAATAACGTTTTAAGCATACTTATAACCTCGATAACACTCTCTTTGAGCTTCGTTATTAAGGATAGTAATCATTAATGGTAGCGCTATCTAGATAGATCATTCGTAATTGTGATAGCGCTATCATTTTAATGAAATGTTAATTGCAGAAAATGCCAACAATTGACACTGTATTGTTTCAGCATAATAGGAAGATTTCAGGTAGGATCTGCGGTTAATCAAATAGGCTAAGCAAGCATAATCACAAATGATCAAAACACGTAAGCGCCGAAATACAGGTCGCATCACATTACAAGATGTCGCTAAACATGCAGGAGTCGGATCAATGACCGTTTCTCGTGCATTGCGAACCCCTGAATTAGTTTCTGATAAGTTACGAGAAAAAGTTAATCAAGCCGTAGAGGAACTTGGCTATATTCCTAATGCCTCGGCAGGTGCTTTAGCTTCAGCACAAAGTCATATTATTGCTGTACTGTTGCCCTCTTTTACAGATAAAGCTAGTGCAGATTTTATGCAGTCTTTACAGCAAATACTCAATCGCCATCAATATCAAATTTTAGTTGGCTGCTATGAGCATCAACCTCATAAAGCCAGTGATGTGATTAATATGCTATTGCAAAGTAATCCTGCCGCATTAGTTGCCTTTGGTTCTCAGCTTAGCCCAACGCATTTTTTACATATCAGTAATGCCAATGTACCTGTTGTCAGTGTTGCCAGCCAATCAGATGAGCAAGCGGCTATTAGTATTGATTGTTCTTATGAGCAAGCTGCATATGATTTAACAAACCATTTAGTCACTCAAGGAAAGCGTTGTATTGGCTATATTGGTGCATTACAAGGGCAACGTCTGCACCACCAGCAAATAACAGGTTGGTCACGAGCGTTACTCAAAAATTATTTAAATGCTGAGCAAAGTGTCACTACACCTGATCCTGCGTCTATGGCATACGGCCGACAAGCATTAACAGAAATTTTATTGCGTCAACCCGAACTGGATGCGGTTATTTGTAGCCATGAAAGTATTGCACTCGGTATGATTTTTGAGTGTCAACGTCGATTAATTAAGATCCCACAAGATCTGGCTATCGCTTGTTTAGAAGGTTCTGAAAATAGTGATCAGATATCCCCTTCTCTCACATCAATTCGTTTTGATTATCACAAAATGGGAAAAGAGGCAGGAAAACATCTGATAGCACTTTTACAACGTTTAAGAGACGAAGATGATAACGCTATATTCGAAGATACCGTTATCAACTATGCTTATCGATTTGAATTAGGGCAAAGCACCCCTTAGTCTACGGTTTCTCTACTTTCTAAGCGTGTACTGTTGTTACGCGTCAACCAAAGAGAAAGGGCTTTTAATGAATCAGGCGTGAATTCATCACAACGTTCAGTAATTTCAGAGGGAGTTAACCAACACACTTCCTCAATTTCTTCTGCTTGTAGTGCGAAAGGTCCATGAGAAACACAGCTAAACAAGCTTCCCCATACACGACAACTTTCATCATCATAATAAAACTGACCATGCTCCGCAAAAGGGACACCAGCAATACCTAACTCTTCTTCGGCTTCACGACGCGCGCTTTCAAGTAAATTTTCACCTTGTTGAACCACACCGCCCGCCGTCGCATCTAACCAACCGGGATAAAAATCTTTTATTTCAGTTCGACGCTGTGCCAAGATTTTCCCCATGCCATCATGAACAACGATATAAGTTGCTCTATGTCTTAGATTTTCAGCTCGCATTTGTTGACGTGTTGCTTGTGCAACGACTTCATTTTTGTCATCAACGATATCAACCCATTCAACCAATGCCGTCTTTTCTTGTTCCATCCTCAACAAACCTTTTTTAACCGATACTAAACGATCGTAATTTTTATCCTGAATATACCAAAATCACTATTTTTCACCACTACAATAATCATACGTGACTTGTTTTATCCATCTTGCACTTTTTTGCTTTTTATGATTTTAGAAGGCAGACTGTGATTATATTGTGTATTGAGTGCCTACTTTATTTTGGAGCCTTTAATGATTGACTTATATTATGCAGATACCCCAAATGGCCAAAAAATAACGCTTTTTCTTGAAGAAACTGGCATACCTTATCAGTTACATCGCATCGATATTAGTAAAGGCGATCAATTTAAACCTGAATTTTTAGCAATTTCGCCCAATAATAAAATTCCCGCGATTGTAGATAACTCACCTATTGATGGAGGTGAGCCTATCTCTATTTTTGAATCAGGTGCTATTCTTATCTATCTAGCTGAAAAAAGTGGCAAATTGCTCAGTCAAAATTTACGAGAAAAAACAACACAACTACAATGGCTGTTTTGGCAAGTGGGTGGATTTGGCCCAATGTTAGGACAAAATCATCACTTCACCCGTTATGCTACAGAAAAAGTCCCTTATGCGATTAAACGTTATACTGAAGAAACACAGCGTCTATATAGCGTATTAGAGAAAAGATTAGCGCAATCACCTTATCTTGGTGGAAAAGAGTACAGCATTGCGGATATCGCCACATATACATGGGCTCGTCTGCACGATCACCACAATATTGATTTAGCAAATTATCCAGCAATTGATAAATGGCTAAACAACATTAACCAGCGCCAAGCGGCGAAAAAACTCTTTGGCTAATATAAGCAATTTATATATCAGGATGATATTTATTCTTTATCAAGCAAGTCAATCAGGAGGATTGTGATGAAAATACTTATCACAGGTGGTACAGGATTAATTGGCAAAGCATTAGTTTGTGAGCTTGCACTCGCCAATAATGATATTACGGTGCTTTCTCGTTCACCTCAAAAAGTTTATTCGCATTTTTGTAATGAGATCACCTGTTGGACTCAACTCAACGATAAACAAAATCTTAATGGGTTTGATGCCGTTATTAATCTTGCTGGAGAGCCTATTGCTGATAACCGTTGGACACCTTCTCAAAAACAAAAGCTGGTTAATAGCCGTTGTCATTTAACCCAGAAATTGGTTGATTTGATTAAAGCTAGCGATTCGCCCCCAGCTGTTTTTATTTCTGGCTCTGCAGTCGGTTTTTATGGTGATCAAGCTGATACTCGAGTCACAGAAGAGACGCCAGCAAATCCTGAATTTACACACGAGCTTTGCGCTAAGTGGGAAAGTATCGCCCTTGAAGCACAAACTCCATTAACGCGAGTTTGCTTATTACGTACTGGGATTGTACTTTCAACACTTGGTGGCGCACTGCCTAAAATGAGCAAACCCTTTAAGTTAGGATTAGGTGGCAAATTGGGTAGCGGAAAACAGTATATGCCGTGGATCCATATTGATGATATGGTCAGTGCAATTGTTTTCTTGCTTAAGACCCAAGATGCTAAAGGCGCGTTTAACTTAACAGCGCCTAATCCTGTACAGAATAAAGAGTTTACTCGCCTATTAGGAAAAGCGTTTAATCGCCCAGCCTTAATGACCGTACCTGAAAGCATATTACGTTTAGTCATGGGCGAAAGCGCAACATTGGTATTAGGTGGGCAACAAGCGATCCCAGAAAAACTACTCAAGGCTGGTTTTGAATTTCGTTACCCACAATTAGAAGTAGCATTAAAAGATATTGTTACCACAGGAAAATGATCTCTTTTAATTAGAAATAGGTATTCTACTAAATAGATACTCTAAATAATTCAAGATGCAGCTAGGCGACAAGTGAATGAGTCGCTAGTCACATACAATAGTATGTGACTAGCGCGAATAAACGCAGTCAACAACGCTGCAACTTGAAGTATGACGAGTATACTTAGCGAGTTGGCTTATCGCCCTCCCACCGTTGAAAAAGATCATCAGGTAGATCAATCTCAAACTGATCGAGCACACGATTAACCGTTTGATTCACAATATCATCAATTGTTTTAGGCTGAAAATAGAATGCAGGTACAGGCGGCATAATTACGGCACCTAACTCAGAAGCGTGTGTCATTAATCGCAAATGACCTAAATGCAATGGCGTTTCACGCACGCATAACACTAACTTACGCCCTTCTTTTAATACCACATCCGCAGCACGAGTGACTAAGGTATCTGTATAGCTATGAACAATACCTGACAAGCTTTTGATTGAGCAAGGTAATATGACCATTCCATTGACACGAAATGAGCCTGAGGAAATAGATGCACCAATATCGCGATCGTCATAGATCACATCCGCTAAAGCATGAATATCTTTTAGCGAATAATCGGTTTCTAATGAAATCGTACGGCGTGCAGCTTGGCTAATCACTAAATGTGTTTCAACTGACGGTACAGATTTTAGTATCTCTAATAAACGTATACCGTAAATTGCACCACTGGCACCTGTTAGCCCAACTATCAGCTTTTTCATTATAATCCTCAGAATATATACCTTTGTTAATCATTATGATGATTAACCCTCAAAAAACAAGCGTCGATGCAGAACACACTGGCATCGACGCTTTATAAGGAGACTATGTTACCGAAAAATTACCGAAAAACTAACCTTCGTTATAGATTTCCAAATTTTCTATTTCATTCTGATCGCGAATTTTATGTTCATCATCACGACGTAGATTTTCTAAATAATCTAAGTAATCTTGGTCAATATCTTTCGTAATATAAACACCGTCAAATACAGAACATTCAAACTGACTAATATCAGGATTCTCTTCTTGTACTGCGGCGATTAAATCAGTGAGATCTTGGAAAATAAGTCCATCAGCACCAATTAATTTACGAATTTCATCCACTTCACGTCCATGAGCAATAAGTTCATTGGCATTTGGCATATCAATGCCATACACATTAGGGAAGCGAACTTCTGGCGCAGCTGAAGCAAAATAGACTTTCTTCGCACCCGCTTCTCTTGCGAGTTCGACAATTTGCTCTGACGTTGTGCCACGGACAATAGAGTCATCAACCAACAGAACATTTTTATCACGAAATTCGGCACGATTTGCATTTAATTTGCGTCTAACTGATTTACGACGTTCTTGCTGACCCGGCATAATAAAAGTACGACCAACATAGCGATTTTTTACAAAGCCTTGGCGATAAGGTTTATTGAGAATATGCGCAATTTCTAAGGCAATATCACAAGATGTTTCAGGGATTGGGATCACGACATCAATGTGTAAATCATCCCATTCTTTGGCAATTTTAGCGCCTAATTTCTGTCCCATGCGTAAACGTGCATTATAAACCGAAATTTTATCGATAAAGGAATCAGGGCGAGCAAAGTAAACATATTCAAACAAACAAGGCATTAACTGCGGATTTTCAGCACATTGGCGAGTAAAGAGTTGCCCTTGCTCTGTGATATAAACCGCTTCACCCGGTGCAACATCACGTAAGAATTCAAAGCCTAAAGTATCAAGCGCGACACTTTCAGATGCGACCATATATTCATGACGACCATCTTCTAAGCTACGTTTACCCAATACTAAAGGGCGAATACCAAAGGGATCACGAAAAGCCAGTAAGCCATGACCGATGATCAAAGCAACACAAGCATAAGCCCCGCGAAGTTTTTTATGCATCGCTGCAACGGCTGCAAAAATATTATCAGGCTCAAGTGGGAAATGGTCAAAACGGTCTAATTCGTATGCCAATACATTGAGCAGGATTTCAGAATCAGAGGTGGTATTGATATGGCGACGCGCTGTTTCAAATAATTGGCGACGTAATAAATGCGCATTGGTTAAATTACCATTATGCGCCAACGTAATACCAAAAGGTGAATTCACATAAAAAGGCTGCGCTTCTGATGCACTAGAACTACCCGCTGTTGGATAACGGACATGCCCTATCCCGATAGTACCTTTTAAACGCAACATATGACGGGTTTCGAATACATCTTTAACCAGTCCGTTTGCTTTGCGAAGACGGAAACCGTTGTTACCGTCTATCGTTGCAATGCCTGCTGCATCTTGACCTCGGTGTTGTAACACCGTTAACGCATCATAAATTGATTGGTTTACTGGATTAGCTCCAGCGATACCGACAATACCGCACATGAATAGATCCTCATCAGCCAGACGGAGAGGTTATATTCTCTCCGACACGAAACTTGACGCATTTTGCAGGTAGTCAAAGAACCACCTAATAATATGGTTGAATTGAGGAATAAGCTCAGAACGTTGCCAATCAGCGCTATCTGCCATAGGCGTAAACGCACCTAAAACAAAAAGTAATGCTGAGACTATCAGCACGCCTCTTAAAGCCCCGAAACAGACCCCCAATACACGATCTGTACCTGATAACCCTGTGCGTTGAACAAGAGAGCTAATCACATAATTCACAACAGCCCCGACAATCAGTGTTGCAATAAATAGTGTGACTATTGCAATCCCGTTACGAACCAGCTCATCTTCAAACCGGGTAAAATAGACGGCAAGATAAGGATAAAACTGACTAGCAACAAAGAAACCACAACCCCAGGTGATGAGTGACAATGCTTCACGAACAAAGCCACGGATCAGGCTGACTAATGCAGAAAAACCAATAATGGCAATAATGGCGTAATCTATCCAGACCATAAATTCTCTATCCAATAATGATGCTCCGCATTAATACGGAAGCATTCTAACAGAAAACGAAAACGTTTGCGTAATGCTAATTTTCGCTAAATTCAAAATAATTTACGGCGATATGAAAAATCATAATCGCCGCAATAAGTTAACGCTTTGTTATATCACTCATCTGATGACTCGTTTAGAAAAAAATTAAGGCTTATATGCCCTTACCTCGCCTTGTAAGCCAGTAAGCTCTTTTAAATGAGGCAAAATAGCCTGTAATTCTGACTTAGATGCACTAGGGCCAATGTAAATTCGAGTCACTTGTCCTGCAACTGGGCGGGCGGGTATTGTATATACTGGATAACCTGAGAAATGCATTTTCGCAATAATTTCTTCTACCTTTGCCGCATTTTTCAACGCACCTAATTGAACAACCCAAGCTTCGCCTTTCGGTGGCTGAGTTTCTTGCACTGGTGGTGCTGGTGGTTGTACTGGTGGCGTAACCACAGTCGGAGGCGCTGGTGTAAGCGTTGGCTGTTGTTGTGGTGGCTGTTGTGGTTGTACCGGTGGTGTAACAGGTACAACAGCAGGAGGTTCAGGTGTTGTAACAGTAGGTTGCTCAACACCAGTCACAGCTTCAGAAATCATACCTTCAGATGCCCCTTCTGATGGAGTAGAAGGCACTGAGGTTTGCTCTATCGGAGCAATGGATTCTATTTCTTGCTCATCACCTGGTTTAGGTACTAAAGGAATAGAGGCGAACTGGTCTTCGTTATATTTCTTATCGCCGTCGAGCAGTGCAGGTAAAAAAATAACCCCTACTGCCACCAATACAACGGCACCGACTAAGCGATTTTGAAATTTACTTGCCACCCACACTCTCCTTTTCCAAAAGTTCCATCACATGCGCGACAGTATGAAATGAGCCACAAACCACAACAATATCGTTAGGAGCAGCATCAGACATTGCTTGTAGCCATGCCTTTTCAACACTATCGAATACCATTGGTTTCTCAAGATACTGAGCTAACACATCAGCAGAAGCACCACGGAACTCATTAAGTGGCGCTACATACCAATGATCAGCCAATGGTGTTAAGCACGCTAATGTTCCTGCAATATCTTTATCACCCAGCATACCAACAACAATACGCACCTGAGTATCAGATTTTTGTGGTAATTGTGATAATTTTTCCGCTAAATATCCGGCAGCATGTGGATTATGAGCCACATCAAAGATAACTAAAGGATGTTGAGAAATTACCTGAAAACGACCGGGTAATTGTGCTCGAGACATACCTTCAACAATACTTTGCTGTGTTATTGCTTGGCTGACTTTATCATCAGATTTGAGCAAGCAACGAATAACACCCATCGCTGTCGCCGCATTGGCTAGCGGAATATTAGGGATTGGTAACGCATCAAATTCACAATCAACACAACGCCAATGCCAGTGATCACCTTCAATAGCAAAAGACCAATCCGTTCCACGACGGAAAAGCTTAGCTTGTTTTTCATTGGCAACTTGGGCAATAGAATGAGGCATATCTGGCTCACCCACAACAGCATAGTGATTGGCTCGGAAAATACCGGCTTTCTCGTGACCAATATGCTCTCTATCTGCACCTAACCAATCAGTATGATCGAGTGCAATACTTGTAATAGCAGCAATATCCGCATCAACGATATTCGTCGCATCTAACCGACCGCCTAATCCCACTTCAAGAATAACAACATCAAGTTGTGCTTGTTGAAATAACTTCAGCGCAGCCAGAGTGCCATATTCAAAAAAGGTTAGCGAAATATCGCCCCTAGCTTGTTCAATTTCTGCAAAAACTTCACAAAAAGCATCTTCGGGGAGTTCTTTGCCTTGGATACGAACACGTTCTGTATAACGAACAAGATGAGGGGAGCTATAAACGCCAACGTTCAATCCTGATGCCATCAAGATTGACTCTAGCATATGACAGGTTGTGCCTTTCCCATTTGTACCTGAGACAGTGATCACCTTAGGTGCAGGACGTAACACGTTTAATATTTTTCCTACCTTGCCTACTCGCGTTAACCCCATATCGATAGCGCTGGAGTGCAAATGTTCAAGATAAGAAAGCCACATCGACAAAGGCGATGTGGCTTTAGGAGCAGTTATGATATTAGACATCTTCTTTTTTATTCGTTTCGATGTTAATTTCTGGCTCGTTTTCTGTAGATTCAATTTCATCAGCAATCATTTTTTCACCGATGATTTCATCTTCATTTTCATCTTCAACTAAATCATACTGAGTCAGCTTAGCCAGTAATTCAGCCAGCTCATCACGCATTTCAGGGCGGCGAATAATCATATCAATCGCCCCTTTTTCTAGCAGGAACTCACTACGCTGGAAACCAACAGGTAGTTTTTCACGTACTGTTTGTTCAATAACGCGAGGACCTGCAAAACCAATCAGTGCTTTAGGTTCAGCAACGTTGATATCACCTAACATCGCTAGACTTGCAGAAACACCACCCATTGTAGGGTCAGTCATGACTGAAATATAAGGTAAACCACGCTCTTGCATTTTTGCTAATGCTGCGCTGGTTTTTGCCATTTGCATTAATGACATCAGGGCTTCTTGCATACGCGCGCCACCACTCGCAGAGAAGCAAATTAATGGGCAGTTATCTTCTAGTGCTTGTTCAACAGCACGAACAAAACGTGCACCCACAACAGAAGCCATTGAACCGCCCATAAACGCAAATTCAAAGGATGCTGCAACAACTGGCATCTTTTTCAGCGTTCCTTTCATCACGATTAATGCGTCTTTTTCTTGCGTTTGTTTTTGGGCTGCGCTGATTCTGTCTTTGTATTTTTTAGAGTCGCGGAATTTCAGAATATCTTTAGGCTCTAATTCGCTACCTAATTCTGTCGTGCTTCCAGTATCAAGGAAAGTCTCAAGGCGACGGCGCGCTGAAATGCGCATATGGTGATCACATTTAGGACAAACCTCTAAATTGCGCTCTAATTCTGCGCGATAGAGTACCTGCCCACAGCTGTCACATTTCGTCCAAACCCCTTCAGGGATATTGGCTTTACGTGAACTTGTGATAGTGCTTTTGTTTAGAATTTTTTCAATCCAGCTCATTAATGGACCTTTTCGTCTGAATCTGACCTTCGCCAGTAAAATTATTGTTAGCGTATCAACCACAATGCACTGGCTGTGTGGTTAGCAAAGTTTATGATGATACCGCTTACTGAATTTCAGCGCATCTCTTTATTATGGCTATTCTACGGCAAAAACTTATGATAACTGCTCAAACCTCTTTGTTATCACTTTCTTTCTTTGCTTTTGCACTCGATCTGCGGTGGCGTAGGATCTCAATAACGCCCGGTAAAATAGAAATAACAATAATGGCAACAATTAGCAATTTTAAGTTCTTTTGAACTATATCTAAGTCACCAAAAAAGTATCCTGCATAAGTAAATAATAGTACCCATGCAATTGCCCCAGTAACATTATAAAAGGCAAAGTGACGATATGACATTTTACCCATTCCTGCAACGAATGGCGCAAAAGTTCGGATAATCGGCACGAATCTTGCCAAAATTATGGCTTTACCACCATGTTTTTCATAAAAAGCATGGGTTTTATCTAAGTATTCACGACGGAAAATCTTTGAATCAGGTTTACTAAATAGTTTTTCACCAAAAAGTCGCCCAATAGAATAGTTAACCGCATCACCTAGAATGGCTGCACAAAGCAACAGTAAAACAATAATATGAACATTCACATCATTGGTTTCTAATGAAGCTAAAGCACCAGCAACGAATAATAAGGAGTCTCCGGGTAAAAAAGGCGTTACCACAAGCCCTGTTTCACAAAAAACAATAAGAAACAAAATGGCATAGACCCATGTACCATATTGCGCGACAAGCTCTGCTAAATGCGCATCAATATGCAAAATAAAATCAATCAGAAATTTAATTAAATCAACAAGTTGCGTTAATATTTCCATAAATCCTCAGAAAACTGGGTGTTTTTATGATTGAGATATCTCAATAGGGTTATCCGCTAAAAATAGTGGGCCCATTGCAGGTTTTGGTAATTCAAAATGATCAGGATAATCCACAGAGACTAAATACAATCCATTCGCTTTAGCTGTTGCCGCAGCTTTAGTTCTGTCTTTTAAGGCTAATAATTCAGCCATCCAAGTAATATCCTGATTGCCACACCCTATTTCTAAAAGGCTACCAACAATATTTCTCACCATATGATGAACAAACGCATTCGCTTTAATATCCACAACAACATAGTCACCATATCGAGAAACATTGACATGCATAACGTTACGCCATGGCGTTCGCGATTGACATTGGACAGCTCTAAAAGAAGTAAAATCGTTTTCACCCAGTAAACATTGTGCTGCTTGATGCATACGTTCAGCGTCTAAAGGATAATGAAAATGAGTCACCCCTGATGACAAAATAGCGGGACGATAGCGATGATTAAAAATCACATAGCGATAACGCCTTGCCGTTGCACTAAAACGAGCATGAAAATCATCAGAAACTGTTTTTACCCAACGTACAGCGATATCCGCGGGTAAATGTGTGTTAACGCCCATTGTCCATGCGGGATCTTTTCGGTGCGCAGTTGTTTCAAAATGAACGACTTGCCCCGTAGCATGTACACCAGCATCCGTTCTTCCCGCACAAAATACGGATATAGGCTCATTAGCCACTTGTGAAAGTGCTTTTTCTAACCGTTCTTGTACACTACGCACTTCATTTTGGCGTTGCCAGCCATAATAGCGGCTACCATCATATTCAACGCCCAAAGCAATTTTGATTGTTGTGCTTTCAGATACAACCGTTGACTCCGTCAACGGTTGTTCTGCCACTTCAGCACTCACTTGCGCATTCATTAGTAAAACTGCTCCTGCATTAATTGCTCTGCGACTTCAATCGCCATTAATGCCCCGCCAAAGCGCACGTTATCTGCTACTGACCAAAACTGTAACGCCTCTGGCATACCATAATCATTACGGAAA
This sequence comes from Proteus alimentorum, assembly GCF_002607735.1. Taxonomy (GTDB): domain Bacteria; phylum Pseudomonadota; class Gammaproteobacteria; order Enterobacterales; family Enterobacteriaceae; genus Proteus; species Proteus alimentorum. The sequence goes on along the minus strand of NZ_NBVR01000010.1, from coordinate 46,998 downwards.
CAGCCTAAATTTAAACTCACATTACCAGATGCATCGGTGACTTGAGTTGGAAAATCATTTTCATCACTGATATTAAGATCTTCATTTTCTTGTAATGTTTCACGCGCTTCGTCACTTCCCATTGGGCGTGAGGTTTCTAATTGTACAGACTGTGCATTACCATAGAAAACAGGTGCTTGTAGCGTAGTAACGGAGATTGGTAAGCCTTCATCTTGTAAAATTTTACGAATCTGGTCAACCATCCGACGTTCTTCTTGTATAGAGCCTTCGTCATCAACCATTAAAGGTAAAATGTTAAATGCTAATTGCTTATTAAAACGACCTAATTCAGGAGGAATACCGTTAAGTAAACGGGCACTTTGCCCTGCCAGCTCATCTACGGCTTGTTTTCCAAAACGAGAAACAGACATTAAGTTTGTCACGCTAAGACGTGTTAAACCTGCAGATTCTGTTAATGGATTAATGGCACGTAATAATTGGCTCACCATGCTATCAGCAATTGAAACAATATTACGAGTCCGGTATTCCGCTAACATTGCACTGTTCACGCCAGGAACAACCAACGGCACATCCCAATCCATTGCAAAGATGCCACTACAATCAATAACAATACAGCCAGCATCAGCCGCTTGTTGTGCATATTGCGCGCTGATTTCTGTTGGTGCGGCAAAGAACGCTAATTGAATATCTGCCCACTCGATATTGTGAATACCTTGAACTGCAATACTTTTGCTGTTTACACGCACCGATTTCCCAATGCTATCTTCACTTGCAATTGCCGTTAATTCACCAATGGGAAATTCACGCTCTTGTAGCAGTTCTAAAATCGCGTCACCAACAGCGCCTGTTGCACCAACAACTGCAATATTCCAACCTTCTCCCATAAGATATCCTCCAATACCATAAAATTTTTAAAATAATATTTTGCTTTATTTGTGTGTAGCACTTTTATATGTAGCACTAAAGCCAATTGCATTTAATGTGTTAGCTGTAGCTTGATTATCACAAATGACCTGTAGTGAAGACCACTCACGACGCACAGGATAAAATTTGCGTAATTTATCAAACTCGCCTTTTATTCCTGCCACTTTTCGTAACGGGGCATCATCACGACGCACATCATAAACAAGATGAATAAGTTGTTTTAAAAGTGTTTGTGTTAACTCACCTTGTACTGAAATGGTAGAAATAGTAGGGGCAGGCAATAGTGTTGATAACTCAACTTTTTGAGACTGCCCAATAAAATCACAATAAGCTTCAAAAACTTGAGTTGTACCGCGCGCCTTACCTTCTAAGGTATAACCTGCAATATGTGGTGTTGCGATATCAACTTTATTTAATAACGCAATAGAGAGATCTGGCTCTGGCTCCCAAACATCCAATACAACACGTAAGCATTTGCCTTTCTCAAGTACAGACAATAATGCTTGATTATCAACAACCTCGCCACGGCTTGCATTAATTAAAATGCGTCCTTCAGGTAATTTTTCGAGGTTGCTCTCATTAATTAGATGATAACTTTTGTATGGACCTGATTTATTGAGAGGTGTATGGAAAGTTAGAATATCTGCTTTTTCTAACAATGTTTCCAATGGATAAAACTCTTCATCATCACCATTATCCGCTCTTGGTGGATCGCAAAGTAACACATTCACACCCAATACGCGAAGGCGTGTTGCTAATCGCCCCCCCACATTTCCCACACCAACAATACCGACGACTTTATCGGTTAATTGAAAGTTATCTTGCTCTGCTAGCATCATCAGTGCAGAAAATACATATTCAACAACCGCGATAGCATTACAGCCAGGGGCTGATGAAAAAACAATTTGTTGCTGTTCTAACCATGCAATATCGACATGATCGAAACCCGCAGTCGCCGTTCCAACAAATTTCACTGGCTTGCCTGATAATAAGGATTCATTGACTTTAGTAATTGATCTCACCATTAAGGCACTAGAATCATTAAGCTCATCAGTAGGTAATGGGCGACCAGAAACAGCTTTTACCTCACCTAATTGGCGGAAAAGTTGTTCCGCATAAGGCATATTTTCATCAACCAGAATTTTCACGGTGTTATCTCACTGATTTGGTATTTATGTGTGTCAACAATCAATCGAAAAACAAAATTAAGCGGTCTATTTTGCCACTTATTCACAGCAAAGCCTAATTATTGACAGTAAAATCCACCTGGATTTTAAGTAAATATATGAAAAGAAAGCTTAACAATTGGGTAATCGACGAAAACGTTCCGGTGTTGTGCCAGCAAATTGTTGAAACATCGCAATAAATGAAGACGAAGAGCTATATCCCACATCAAATGCAATTTCATTCACGCTTTTCCCTTGCTCTAATAAAGAAATTGCATGTAAAAAACGTAGGCGCTTACGCCATTCACTAAATGACATCCCTAATTCTTGTTGGCAACGACGAGAAAGTGTTCTTTCTGAGGTATAACGTTTTTTAGCCCACTCCTCTAACGAGGTATTATTCGCTGGATCCTGCTCTAATACAGAAAGTATAGGAGCGAGTAATTTATCTTTAGAAGACGGTAAATAAGTATGATGTATTGGCGACACTTTAAGTTGATCAATCAATACTTGAGCCAAACGAAAATCTTCTTCTGTTTGTGGTTTACACACACCACGATGAAAAAAGTCAGAAAATATGGTTGAAAAAATAGCACTTAATTGAATCAAACAAGGTTTATCTAATAATCCTTCACACCAACTTGGCGCGATATCTAGCACCTTAAAAGAGAGTGTTTTTTTATTGTAACTGGCATGCCCTACATTTTTGGGGATCCATACACTAAATTCTGGTGGGGCTAAAAACCGCTCTCCTCCAGCTTCTAAATCCATAACACCAGAAATCACATACAATAACTGACCAAAATCATGTTGATGATAAACAAACTCTGTTTCAGCTAATAGTTGCTCATCACGAAATCGAACCGTATCTGGATCAGACAATAACCATTGCATTTTTTGTTGTTCAATTGTCATCTTTATGTTGTTCTCTTGTCATGTTGTCTTTATTGGCCTATCTGTTGTCTGATTTTCATTATATATATCTAATCAGACAGGCTTACAATAGCGATCTGGTTTAAAAATAGATGTGAGAACAATGAAAAACGCAATTTTTCCGCTTTTAGCGGTGTTAATCTGGTCCATTAATGCAGTCGTCAATAAAGCAGCCGCGTCTGTTATCGATCCTGCTGCAATCTCTTTTTATCGTTGGTTCCTTGCCTTTTTAATTATGACACCTTTTTTGATCATGCCAGTTTGGCATCATCGTAAAACCGTCAAACAATATTGGTGGAAATTATTTATTCTTGGTGCATTAGGGATGGTGATGTACCAAAGTTTGGCTTATTATGCAGCGCATTATGTTAGTGCAACATTTATGGGGATCCTAAACTCTCTCATCCCATTATTAACCGTGATTATTAGTATTTTTGTTTTACGTGTTGTACCTACAGTAGGTATTGTTTTAGGCACAGTGCTTTCGATTAGTGGCTTAGTTTGGCTAATTAGCCGTGGCGAACCCTCTCAGTTACTTTCCCAAGGTTTGGGTTATGGTGAGTTGATGATGTTTATTGCTTCGGCGTCATACGCCCTTTATGGTGTATTAACAAAACGATGGTCAATTGCACTCCCTAACTGGCAATCACTTTATGTGCAAATTGGATTTGGTGTTCTGTTATTATTGCCAAACTTCTTTCTTGCCGAAAGTGTTGCGTTAACAAAAGATAATATTGGATTAGTTATCTTCGCAGGTATTGGAGCTTCTATTCTTGCGCCTTATCTGTGGATTTTAGGTGTGATGAAATTAGGTGCAAATACGACCTCTATTTTTATGAACCTAATGCCATTATTTACTGCAATGATTGCTATCGCGCTTCTTGGTGAAGAAATGCATAGTTATCACTTAGTGGGTGGTGGTATTGTGTTACTCGGCGTGCTCTTAGTGCAACAACTTAGAACACCACTGAATTTCCGACGTCAGCCTGCTCAGAAAAAAGCAGATTGTCATCAGGAGATGTGAGTCAATGTCAAAAAGACAACAATAAAAAAATGCCGGCTAAATTCTTAGCCGGTCACATTCATAATGTTAGATTTAATAAATAAAACTGACATAAGAAATCAAAGTATAAAATATAAAGTAATACAAGTATCCGTGGCAAACATTACCAACTTTTATATTAAATAGCTCCTACTTATTTGTAATAAAATAACCCAGATCAATTTTTTTTCACTCTTTTTGTCTTATTCGACTTTTCCATTTGCCTAACCCCATATAAAACAAAACATTTAATGGCTTTGAGTAAAATTAAATTAAACGATTGAAATAAAATGAACACAATTTATTTTTATTAATATAAACAACACACTAATAAGAACTGTCTATTTTATTAGAATAATAAAATGAGCAACTATTAGGAAAGGTATTTTTAAGCATTATTTATATAATCTTTTTTTAATGATTTTTATTCGAAAGATATCTTTATTAGAAGAATAAACTATTTTGCATAATGAATTTCAAATAAAAAAGCAGACTTCATTAAAATGAAGTCTGCTTTTTTTAATAAGAAAATATAAGTATATCTAACTACTTTTTATATTTACTCATAACTAATGAAGCATTTGTACCACCAAAACCAAAGCTATTTGACATTACAGTTTCCAGCTTCTGTTCTGTTGGTTGAGTAATGATGTTCATACCCATTGCTTTATCGTCTAATTCTTCAATATTGATGCTTGGTGCAATAAATCCATGCTCTAACATGAGTAAGCTATAAATTGCTTCATGTACACCAGCAGCACCTAATGAGTGACCAGTCATTGCTTTTGTTGCTGAGATAGCGGGTGTATGCGAACCAAACACTTCTGTGATAGCTTCAAGCTCTTTTAGATCGCCAACTGGCGTTGAAGTACCATGTGTGTTGATATAATCAACTTTATCAATCCCTTGCATTGCCATTTGCATACAACGTACCGCACCTTCACCTGAAGGAGCAACCATATCTGCACCGTCAGACGTTGCACCATAACCTACGACTTCACCATAGATATGTGCACCACGCGCTAATGCGTGTTCTAACTCTTCAACAACCACAATACCGCCACCGCCTGCGATAACAAAACCATCACGGTTTTTATCGTAAGTACGAGAAGCTTTGGTTGGAGTATCGTTATATTTAGTTGAAAGTGCACCCATTGCGTCAAATTCGCAGGTCATTTCCCAACTTAACTCTTCACCACCACCAGCAAAGACAACATCTTGTTTGCCTAATTGGATAAGCTCAACAGCGTGACCAATACAGTGTGCTGATGTTGAACAAGCAGAACTGATTGAATAGTTAACGCCTTTAATTTTGAAAGGTGTTGCTAAACAAGCTGAAACACCTGATGCCATTGCACGAGTAACCATATAAGGACCTACACCACGTAGACCTTTTGCTCTCATGCCATCAGAACCTTGAACTTGGTTACGTGGCGAACCACCACCAGAACCAACGACTAAGCCAGAACGAATATTAGAAACTTGGTCTTCTGTCAGACCTGAATCAGCTATCGCCTCTTGCATAGATAAATAGGCATAAACCGATGCGTCGCTCATAAAACGGCGGATTTTACGGTCAATAAGACCTTCAGTATCAAGCTTAACGTTGCCCCAAATGTGGCTACGAAGCCCCATCTCTTTAAATTCTTCTGAGAAAGTTATCCCGGAACGACCTTCCTTTAAAGAATCCAGCACTTCTTTCTGGTTATTACCAATGCTCGAAACAATACCCAGACCCGTGATCACTGCGCGCTTCATTTATACCTCTTTACAATAATAGTTGTAGCTGCGGGATTTCTGAGTAGCACTTTAGCTTACAGTTGTACGCCGAACAAGTCCGATCAGGATCTTTTTTACAAAAATACAGATAAGCCGATAAAACACTTTCCCCTTCAAGGCTGGCACAAGCCACTTAACAGCGCTAAGATATTGCATAATTTTTTCGTGAAATACAGGCAGTTCCGTGAATAATAGCCCAATAAATACTGCGTCTTTAAGTTGGAATGAACTTGGTACGCCGATCTCTGAACAATTTGGCGACATTTACTTTTCAAACCAAGATGGTCTAGAAGAAACTCGACATGTGTTCTTACATGGAAATCATTTTCCATCACGTTTTGGTACACATGTACGCTCTGAATGTATTATCGCAGAAACAGGTTTTGGAACTGGGCTTAATTTTTTAACACTGTGGCAAGCTTTCGAGCAATTTAGGCAAACATCTTCTGACTCTCGTTTAAAACGCCTTCATTATGTCAGTTTCGAAAAATTCCCTCTGACTAAAAGTGACTTACAATCTGCACATGGCCATTGGCCTGAACTCGAAAAATATTCACAAGCGCTTTGTTCTCAGTGGCCATTGGCCATTGCGGGTTGTCACCGCATTCTTCTTGCTGATGGAACAATTACATTGGATTTATGGTTTGGTGATATCAACACCTTGTTACCCCAAACTCGCCAAGCGCTACATAACAAAGTGGATGCATGGTTCTTAGATGGTTTTGCACCTTCTAAAAATCCACAAATGTGGAGTGAAACACTTTTCCAATCGATGGCTGATTCAATGAGAGAAAACGGTACATTTGCAACGTTTACCGCCGCAGGGATTGTCAAACGAGGTTTGCAAAGTGTGGGTTTTGAGATAAAAAAAATCAAAGGATTTGGTCAAAAAAGAGAGATGCTGACAGGTGTTTTTCCACATCCTCCATCGCCTGAGATTCTCCCTTACTATGCAAGACCAAGAGCAACCAAAGCACAGAATATTGCCATTATAGGGGGTGGTATTGCCAGTACATTTACGGCGCTTGCCTGCCTAAGAAGAGGCGCCAATGTCACCTTATATTGTGAAGATAAACAACCTGCAACGAATGCATCAGGCAATCGACAAGGTGTGTTATATCCTTTACTTAATGGCAAATCCGATGAGCTAGAACAATTTTTTACAACCGCATTTCTATTTGCTCATCGCACTTATGACAATCTGAGTCAAGCAGGTATTCCTTTTTCACATCAATGGTCTGGCGTTGCACAGGTTATTTATAACGAGAAAGTGCGTAAAAAAGCACAAAGGATTATGGATCATTCTATACCTTTTGCTCAAATAGCGTGTTATCTCAATGAAGACGACGTTAATAAATTCAGCGGAATAGACGTTAATTGTGATGCTTTGTTTTATCCGCAAGCGGGCTGGCTTTCACCGACGCAACTCACAATCAATACATTAAAATACGCTGAACAATTAGGTTTAACGTTGCGATTTAATCATCAAGTCACTCAAATACGTGCACAAGAAGCATCTTGGTGCTTAGATGTTGTTCATCACGATGGAGATTGTACGACCCAAATTCAATCACGACATGATTGCGTTATTTTAGCGAATGGGCATCGTATTGCAGACTTTACCCAAAGTGCAAAATTACCCATTAGTGCAGTTAGAGGCCAAGTTAGTCATATTCCAACAACAAAGACATTATCACAACTAAAAACGGTACTTTGTTATGATGGCTATTTTACGCCTGTTGATCACCAAGATAATTTGCATTGTGTAGGGGCAAGTTTTCGCCGCGATCGATTAGATTTAGCTATTTCGACTCAAGAGCAAGAAAATAACCAAGCTCATCTTATACAGTGTTTAGCAAAAGCCCCTTGGGTTAAAGACGTTGATTTTAGCCGAAATGAAGCACGAATTGGTATTCGTTGCACTATTCGCGATCATTTGCCGTTATTAGGTGAAGTACCTGATTTTGAAACATTGCGAGTGGCATACACGCATTTAGATAGATTTAAGCGTAGAAAACAAACACCCGCTTTGGCGCCTGCTTATCATCAACTTTATATTATCAGTGCATTAGGCTCTCGTGGATTATGTTCAGCGCCGTTATCGGCCGAAATTCTTGCAAGCCAAATTTTTGATGAACCTTTTCCCGTTGAAGATAGTGTGTTAAATGCCTTACACCCTAATCGTTTTTGGGTAAGGCCATTACTTCGAGGGAAACCAATAGAAATAAAACAATAGAATTATTTATGAATATAAAATAATATCTTATTAATAAAGGTAAGAATGAAAACATAACCAATTAATTAAACTTTGTTTTTTTAATTTACTAATGGTTTTTAGATGTATATTTGATTCAATTTTATTACTTAATAAGGATATTATATGAAAAAATCACTTTCATCGTTACTTATTGGTTCTATTGCATTTATCTCATTACCAATATCTGCAGGTAACCATTCAGCAGGTGAAATTTATTCTGTTATGAGTGTAGCAAGTAGCGTAGGAAGTTCAGCGCTTGTCAGTGGGATCCTTTTATCTCCTATTGTATTACCCGTCATATTGGTACAAATTTCGGTTGAGAAAAGTAATAAACCAGATGAAAAAATCATTAAAGCAAAAACAGAAAAAGGTGAAGATGTCGAAATAATTGTTCCGGCCGATGCGTTAGAAAAAAATCCAATTAAACCTGATGATAAACTCACTCTCGAACCCGTTGAAAAAGGCATTGGCGCATATTTGAAGAAAGGCGATACCATTATTTCCCATGTTGTAACACAAGATGAGCGCTCACTTTCTCATCAAGAAAAACTGAATTAAGATGCGTACAAATAAAATCAAAATGATTGTTATGCTTATTAATTTGGGCATAACTTCTTTTTCTTATGCGAGTAGCCATAACTGTGTCGATAAAATATCATCAACACCTCAAGATATCGCCTTACGCACTGAACAAGCTAAAATTCTACGACAATATCTAGATAATAGTGGTGATCGAGTTATTGCCCTTTTTCGTCAAGGACAATCTTTATCTGATTATGGTTTAACATTTTCTCATGGCGCTTATGCAATAAAAACATTGTCGGGTCATTGGCGTGTTTATCATAACCTGAATGAATGTGGCACCGATAAGTCGAGTTTGTATATTCAAGGGCTATATCAATTTCTCGATGATGACTTATCAGAAAATATAGTAGCAACTCTGCATTTTCCTTCAGATTTACAACAGCAGCTACTCACAACACTCACTAATCGCCAAAAACGCCAAGATTTGCACCAATCTCACTACAATATGATTGCCTATCCATTTTCAACTGAAATGCAAAACTCTAATGGATGGGTATTAATGATTTTAGGTGCGGCTATTTCTTCACAAGTCACCTCGCTTTCAACTGGCGTTGATTGGTTAGTATCTCAACGTTATGTCGCATCTTCGACAAATGTTAGCGTTGTAAAACGCACTATGGCTAATATGTTTATTCCTCATATATCAACGAGTGATCAACCCGATGCTAGCCTTATTTATTTTAATTCAGGCGATAGTTTACTTAATTTTATGAACAACTACGGGGAAAAACAGATCAATTGTGAACATGGCAAGTGGGGAGCATCTATCTGCTTATTGGCATTACCTAAATAAGGTAACTACATTATCGTTACCTCTATCGACTGAGTAAAATAGGGACTAAACGCTAAACTTAGCGTTATTTAATTTCAAACTTCATGGCACAGCGCGTTTCTTTTACAAAACCCCCACTTTCAACTTCATCATCTAAGATTTCTTGCAGAGAATGAGAAATTTCGCTTTGGGGTAAAATAGAAAAACCTAAGCGTTGATAATACGGTGCATTCCAAGGGACATGGCGAAATGTCGTCAACGTAACAGCATCAAACTTATGTACTTTTGCTTCATCTTTTACTTTTTGAATAAGTAATTTACCAATCCCCCTATTTTGCCAATCTTGGCTGACGGAGAGTTCATGAATAAATAAACTTTCGGGTAACGGTGTCGTCATAATAAAACCAACGGGCTCATTATCACTATTAACCGCAACCCAATGCCCTTGCTGGTTAATAAAGGCTAAATGTTTATCAACACTTTGTACGCCACTTTCACTTATCCAGCGTAAATCTTCTAAAGTACTAAAGAGTTGCCCTGCCAATTGCTCAATAGCAGGCAGTTTAATGGCATCATCGACTTGTGTTTGACGGATCGTAATATCATTATTTTTTATTTTTTTTTGTGTTGTTGTCATCTTTTTTCCAGTTCAGGTGTTTTTATATTTTTATGCTTAACTTATTAAAAAGCCATCTCATTAGATGGCTTGTGTTATTACTAAAATAATGTCTTATTTTTAAGTCATTAATTTTTAGGCAATATGCCGTAAGATTGGAATTTGCTACTCTCTTCAATAAAACGATTATAGTATTTATTATCTTCTACTGAGTCTTTGACTGCCCGATTACCATACGCGCTAGAAACAGCAAGTGTCGCCTTATAAAGTTTATCTTTTAATATGTTATGGATCTTCGGATCTTCACTTTCTTGAACTTGATTTAATAATGAAACGAGCTCTTCTGCTTCAGCTTGAATATCAGGATCAGTAAATTCTGCTGTCGGTAACATATAGTCTAAATCAAGATTAACAGAATCGTTATATTCATCTTCTTGAGTAAATGGCGCTAAATCTTTATTATATTCCACTGAAATATATTTAATAAATTCAGGTTTATCAAAGCATTTATTTTTTATGCTGCCATCATTATTTTTATTGCGAGTGCGAATTTCATTAGGAAATGGCTCTCCTAAGGCATAAGTACACTGAAAAACATTACCATCAATTAATGTGGCATTAGTACTACGCACTGGAAGTTCAAATTCATAACCATTAATAATAACTGGGTAATCAACGGGTTTAAATTGATCCGTTTTTCCCTTTACTGCATAAACTTCAGAAAGGGTGTAATACATAAAATTATCAGGATTTAATATGCCACCATTATTATGATCATAAACCATAAATCGAGCATCATTACCGGCGCTATCTTTTAAATTATGCTCACCAGGTGACAGTGTTATGTAACCATTTTTACCCGGCTCAACCTGATATTCTTTACCATCAACGCTAAAACTAATGACTTTTTCGCTTGGATTACTGTAATAAAACTTATTTTTTTTATTATCTAAGTCAAATTGATCACAAGCAGATAAAAATAAAACAGCGCTAGTCAGTAGGCCTATTTTAAAGAAATTTTTCATCGTATTGTTATCCTTATCATAAATATTCTATGCAAATCATTTGCATCCCGAGAAACATTCCTAAAAAACATTTAAAAGTAATTTTACAGAAATGGCAAGGAGTTACAAAAGATAGCACTATTATGCTTAATCAATGAGAGATACATCGACTTTGAAAAATCAAATAAAAACAATTGATAAATAGTAAGGATCAATCTTTGTATAAAAACCAATCTAATTCAACAGTAAATATCTTAAATATAACGTAGAGGCTGTGATTTTAATAAGATATTAAGAAAGGAAAAACAACCGATTTATGCCGGTTGTTCTCTTAGTAGACATGCCGACTTAATTAATTGAGTTAACTAAATCATGCCATGTAGATAAAACTAATGCTTGATCTGGTGGTGAAAGCTCGCCTGCTTTTATCGCCTTTTGAATGCTCTCTTCTACACGCGCTCTTAACGCTTCTAACTGTGTATTATTTTCTTGCTCAAGTTCAGCAATAGCCAGTGTAATATGGCCTTGTAAATATCCACCTGCAAATAACTCATCGTCAGTGGCATGTTCAACACGGCTATCAATTTTATCTAATAAGTACGCTTCATACTCAGAAAGCATTATTTATCCTCAATATATAATGTTGCCATCTTTTATATTTGCCCTGTATTAGCAAAGCATAAATATCTATGTTCCAGCAACCTTACTACTTCAGACTCCACCCTATTGGGTAAAACCTTCACAGTGGATAGGCGATAGTTATTCTCGCAATCCTTAATTAACTAAAGGATTTTCCTGATAAGGAAACATCGCTTCCGTTAGTTCTGGGGTATTGTAAAACAAATGTAACGCATTAATAAATAGCTGTGCGCGAGGTGGCGTGTTTTTGTCTCGTAAATAAGCGAGTACTTGTTCTCTAACTTTATTCCTAAATTCATAACGATCAGGTTCAAAGTTACCTTCTAAATTGTCACAACTGACATTGAAAGGATAACCAGCCGCTTGGCAAAATAACCAATCCAACGCTTGAGGTTTGATTTCTACAACTTCAAACTGCCCTTGAGTCGTTTCATCTCGTCCATCAGGGCAATACCAGTAACCATAATCAACTTGTTGGCGACGAGCCTCTCCAGCGATACACCAATGTGATATTTCATGTAATGCACTGGCATAAAAACCATGAGCAAAAATGATTTGGTGATAAGGTGTCTCTTCATTTGCAGGCAAATAAATCGGCTCATCATCCCCTTTAACTAAACGGGTTTGGAAACTTTCGCTAAAACATTGATTAAAGATATCAATTAACTGTTGATAATGATGTGCTGACATTTAAAAACCATCTATTCCTAATTAAAAAGTGCAGAAAACCAAAGTGCAATAGTATCGCCATGATTGTCATATATGAGTTTGATGCTCATCAAAAAGGAGATAATGACCAGCATAGGTCTTATTAATTTTTGCCCTTTTGTTAATACTAGACCTGCACCTAAGCGAGCACCAATAAACTGCCCACAAAGCATGACTAAACCAATAGTCCAAATAACCTGCCCACCAATAATAAAAAACAGTAAAGAACCAAAGTTAGAGGTGAAGTTAAGTAACTTAGCATGCGCTGTTGCTTTTGAAAGATTATATCCAAGTAACATAACATAACCTAAAGCGAAAAAAGAGCCCGTACCGGGTCCAAAAACACCATCATAAAAACCAACACCTCCCCCTAATATTGCACCAAAAGTATAGTAGCCAATACGTTGTTTACTATCTTGAGCACCGATTGATGGAGTAAGAAGAAAATAAAGACCGATCGCGATGGTAAGAATAGGAAGTGCTTGTTTAAGGATTTCTGGATTAATAAACTGCACCAACATGGCGCCAGAAACGGCACCAATGAAAGTCATTAAAATGGCAAATCGTTGCGCTTTTAAATCAATCACTTTTCGACGTATAAAATAGAGGGTTGCCGAAAACGAGCCACCTACTGATTGCAGTTTATTCGTTGCCAGCGCTTGGACAGGCGGGATCCCCGCTGATAACAAAGCTGGAATAGTGATTAATCCACCACCACCAGCAATTGAATCAATAAAACCAGCGATTAAAGCAACAAAGAAGAGAAGAAGGTAGATGCCATCTGAAAAGAGCCAATCCATTTATCTATCCGAGTTATTAGGAATGAAGGGCGTGTTGCTGTGTTGATCTTATTTATTTTAAAAAAGCCACAGCAACACGATCTGAGCATAATAAAATTAGGCGCTCACACCTTTAAAGCTAACATCAAACTTACAACAGTTTATCGACCACGTTATTGACGTAGAATGATTACCATTGCATTAGCGGAGGTACAACATCACCACATTGACCACGTTGGCGCAATGCATGATCAAGCAATACAATTGCCATCATTGCCTCTGCAATAGGAATAGCGCGTATTCCTACACAAGGATCGTGACGACCTTTGGTTATCATATCGACTTCTTCACCATCACGATTAATCGTTTTACCTGCAATAGTAATGCTAGATGTTGGTTTTAAAGCGATATGAGCAACAATTGGCTGACCACTGCTAATGCCACCTAAAATGCCCCCTGCATGGTTGCTAGTAAAACCATTCTTAGTGATTTCATCTCTATTTTCAGTGCCTTTTAAGGTGACAACACCGAAACCATCACCAATTTCAATTCCTTTAACAGCATTGATGCTCATTAGTGCATGTGCTAAATCTGCATCGAGTCTGTCAAAAACTGGCTCACCAAATCCTGCTGGTACACCCTCTGCAACCACCGTCACTTTTGCACCAATCGAATTGCCTTCTTTTTTGAGCGCACGCATATATTCATCCAGCGCATCTAAACGAGAAGGATCTGGACAGAAAAACGGATTGGTTTCAACGATAGACCAATCAACAAGATCACAAGTAATTGGGCCTAGTTGAGAAAGATAGCCTTTGACTTCAATACCCATTTTCTCTTTTAGATATTTTTTTGCGATTGCCCCCGCAGCAACACGCATCGCGGTTTCTCGTGCAGAAGATCGCCCACCGCCACGATAATCACGCAAACCATATTTTTGCTCGTAGGTATAATCAGCATGACCAGGACGAAAAACATCTTTGATTTCACTGTAATCTTGAGAACGTTGATCCGTGTTTTCAATCAGTAAACCAATGCTTGTTCCTGTTGTTACACCATTAAATACACCTGATAAAATGCGAACTTGATCGGGTTCACGGCGTTGAGTGGTATAACGTGATGTTCCGGGTCTACGTCTATCTAAATCAACTTGTAAGTCGGCTTCTGTTAAAGGCAATCCAGGAGGTACACCATCAACAATGCAACCTAATGCAATACCATGAGATTCACCAAAAGTCGTGACTCTGAATAATTGTCCGATACTGTTTCCTGCCATCCCTTTATTCCTATCTTTTACTGTGTGATGTTATCAATATGTTATTTGCAATAAATAACAATCTACCGTCTCATTGCTGTTACATCAACAATTATGGTCATTGATTGATATAAACAATGACCATAAAAGGCCAACACGCCCTAGGAAAAACGCGCTGAATGTTCGATGAGTTGTTCACGAGTCAGCATAAAGACACCGAGTCCACCATTTTCAAACTCAAGCCATGTAAATGGAACCTCTGGGAATTGCTCAATAAGATGAACCATACTATTACCCACTTCACACACTAAAATACCTTTTTCACTCAGATATTCGGGGGCTTTTAGTAAAATTTGTCTCGTAATATCTAGGCCATCAACACCCGAAGCTAATGCTAATTCAGGTTCAACTTGGTATTCATCCGGTAAATCGCCCATATCTTCGACATCAACATACGGAGGATTTGTTACAATAATATCGTAAGGTGTTGGGACAATAGCGTTAAATAAATCTGATTGCATTGGATAAACACGATGCACTAAACCATGATTTTCAATATTAAACTCAGCGACTTCCAGTGCATCTTCAGAAATATCAACCGCATCAACTTCAGCATCTTCAAACTCATGAGCACAAGCAATTGCAATACAGCCACTTCCAGTGCATAAATCGAGGATACGTGTTGGCTCTTGCTGAATTAAACCATCAAAATGGTTATTGATTAATTCACCAATAGGAGAGCGAGGAATAAGGACACGTTCATCAACATAAAATTCGTGACCACAGAACCAAGCGCTATGAGTTAAATAAGGGACTGGAATTTTTTGCTCAATCCGGCTTTCGATAAGCGTAATGATTTCCATCTTTTCAGAAGTAGTTAGCTTCGTTGATAACAGTGCATCTGGAATATCTAAAGGAAGTGCAATGGTCGGTAATACAAGCTGTAATGCTTCATCCCATGCGTTATCTGTGCCATGACCATAATAAATGTCAGATGAATTAAACTGACTCATAGCCCAGCGTAACATATCTAGGATCGTGCTTAGCTCAGCAACCGCTTCCTCTTTTAGTATTATATCCAAAACTGTTGTCCTCTGAAGAAATAGAAAGTCTGTAGTTTGCCATGAAGATGGCGATAAATCAGCGGGAAACCATAAAAAAACATCACTGCATTATTATTCTCTTTACCATAACCATACACTCACTATGGTTTTAAGCTTCAATCAGGTAATTAAAAGCAAAATTTACGTTCTATTCATAAATAAAAATTAGAATTTTATACTTTTAATTTAACTTTTATTAGCAAATGAATGAAACCGAACCATACTTAGAGCATGAAAGAATTAACTGTGTACCAAAATGCGCCTATAGATGTTTTTCATTCAACATGCAGTCACTTGAAAGCAGATAACTCATTTTGAAAACTATTTTGATATCTCTTTATCGCAACCTGAAGATATAGCCACGTTTTGTGTTTCGTAGATATCATGAGTAGAGCAACTTGTTAACCAGCCTATATTTGCTAACTATGTGACTATTTCGGCAGGGTAAATTCCCTGCCTTTTTTTATGCTAAATTTATAGCCTATACTTTTTTATCTCTGACGCTATTTCATGTACTATTGCCTGATAAAAACAGTAACACTATGAAGAATCGTAAAAAATGAATAAAAAATTTTCATTACCACCTTCTGAAATTGAGTTATTTCAGGAGATGATAAAAGGCACAAAAAAATTACCTCAAGATAAAATACTTCATCCCCCAAAACGTAAGAAAGTGACACACTACGCTGTTGAACGCCTACAACAAGAGCAAGTTGATGCTTCTTATTATTTTTCAGATGAATTTCAGCCTAACTTAGCCACAGAAGGCCCAATGCGCTATTTAAGAGAAGGCGCTAATGCTTATGAATTAAAAAAACTACGTCGTGGTGATTATGTCCCTGAATTTTTTCTAGATTTGCATGGATTAACACAGCTAATTGCAAAACAAGAGATTGGCGCATTAATTGCGGCATGTAGACGAGAGCATGTTTATTGTGCCTGTATTATGCACGGGCATGGCAAACATATTTTAAAACAGCAAACACCACTTTGGTTAGCGCAACACCCTGATGTTATTGCTTTTCATCAAGCCCCAAAAGAATGGGGAGGCGATGCTGCATTATTAGTATTAGTAGAAAACGACGATATTGCTCGTCGCTAAATCCCAAAACTCTATTGCATTAACCCTTTATTGCATTAACCCTTTATCGCATTAACCCTTAAATCACCTATCCGGTGAAATAAGGTGTTAATTACTTACTTAGCTAATTGATTTAAATTTTATTTCAATGTTGAGGGGGACACTTGCCATAACAACTCCCCTGCGCCTTTTGATAAATCAAAATCAACACAAGCAATGGTTGATGTTGAAAACATAGGGGCACATACCGCCGGACAAAGTTCAGCGACAACATAGCCCACTAAAGGTAAATGAGAAATAACAAGAATATTTTTATATCCAGAGTCTCCCAAGGCACGTAAGTAATGTGCAACATGTGAAGGATTTCCTCCAGGGATAATTCCATCATCTGTTTCTATTTTACTAGGTAGTGCTAAATCTGTTTTTACTGCATCTAATGTCTGTTGAGCACGTAAATAAGGACTGGCTAAAACATAATCGATTGTATGTCCCTGCTTTGTCATCCATTCAGCCATTTTTATTGATTCACTTTTTCCACGCTCAGTCAGTGGTCTTAGTGCATCGCTAGCAGCATCAAGAGCGGCTTCTCCGTGGCGCATAATAAAAATTTGCATAGTAAATTATTAAACCTATTTTATTTTTGTAATTACTGGTATTTACACTTTTAAGATACTTAATTTAATTCAGTTTAAATCAATATATCCTCATATAAAATCTTCAATACCCTAATTGCAATAGCATTATTAATCTTTTTAAGATCATGCCGTTGGTTTACAAATTAACATCCTTTTCAGAATTTTATTTTAAAAAGTTTCATTTTTAAATTTATTTTCAAATAACTATTTTGCCATATCTGGCTATCATTAACACTTTCGACCTCTTTTTCCATTAAAAATTCACCAATTATTAATTTGACTCAAAAAGTACAAGAAAAAAGGCGCCTAAGCGCCTCAATCAAAACAAATGTCACAAAAGGAAAAAGCAATGGTAATACAATGATATTAATCGTAAAAACGTTCATTTCGTTTAGCCATTTCAACTAAACGCTCACAAGGGCGATATTTTTCTCCATATTTATCGGCAAGTTGGTTAAGCTTTTCTGCTACCTTTGTTGTTCCCATACTGTCCATATAACGGAATGGGCCACCAAAAAAAGGAGGGAAACCGATACCAAATACAGCACCAATATCACCATCTCGTGGTTGCTTTATAATATTTTCATCTAAACAACGAACGGCTTCATTTAACATTAATAATAAACAACGTTCTGTAATTTCAGAGGAAGACAGTTGGTTTTTAGGCTTAATTTGTAATAGTCGGTATATCGCTGGATCAGGCTGCTTTTTACTTTTACCTAATGAAAAAGGTAATGCATGTTTTGCATAAAGATAAAAACCTCGTCCATTTTTACGACCTTTTCTATTATCAGCAATAATGGTATCCACAGCAGGAGGAGAAGCAAATCTTTCACCAAATGCATTCACTAATATCGGTGTTATTTTTGTGCCGATATCAATACCTACCTCATCCAATAACTGAATAGGCCCTACGGGAAAACCAAACTGAACAAGTGCTTTATCAATATTCTCAATAGGCTCTCCTTGTACTAAGCATGTCAATGCTTCACTAATATAAGGAGCAAGAATACGGTTAACATAAAATCCTGGTTTATCACCAACAACGATTGCAACTTTGCCCTGTTTTTTAGCAAAAGCGACTGTTGTAGCAATCGTTTTTTCATCCGTATTTTCATGTGGAATAACTTCAACCAAAGGCATTTTTTCTACGGGACTAAAATAGTGAAGCCCGATCACTTTTTCAGGGTATTTTGCTGTTTCTGCAATTTTATGAATAGGAAGTGAAGAGGTATTTGAAGCAAAAATAATTTTACCGTTCCCTACTTCTTCAATATCTGCGACCATTTTCTGTTTTAAAGCGAGATCTTCAAAAACCGCTTCAACAATAATATTTGATTGATAAAAACCGCTGTAATCCAAAGAACCTGAGAGTAGCCCCATTTGGCGCTGACGTTCGCGTGCAGATAATCTTTTTTTACTTACTTTGGCAGAAAGCGCCTTCCAACTATAATTAAGTGCCTGAGCAATTCCTTTATCGCTGATATCTTTAATTCTTGCTGGTAAATTACCTTTTGTCGCCGTGACAAAGGCAATACCTCCCCCCATTAGCCCCCCCCCTAAGATACCAATATGATGCAAATTATCCGGATTTTCAGATGATCCCGTTTCATTTTTAAGTGCCGTAGAAGCAAAAAAGAGGTGTCTTAATGCAGATGAAACTGGCGTCATAGCGAGTTCACCAAACGCATTTGCCTCTTCTTTAAACCCTGTTTGAATATCTTTTTCAAGACCGCGTTCTATAACATGAAGAATACGCTCTGCTGCTGGATAGTGACCTTTTGTCTTAGCTAATGTGCGTTTTTTGGCTTGCCCAAACAGTATATTCCTACCTAACGTTGTGTTTGCCCAAAAACGATCCATCATCGAATGCTTTTTCTGCTCTTTTTTACCCGATAAAATCCATTTAGCAGCAACGTCTAATAGAATATCTTGTGAGACAACATCATTTACAAGGCCTAATTTTAAGGCTCGTTTCGCATTAACTTGTCTACCCGTTAAGATCATATCTAACGCAGATGTCACACCAATAAGACGAGGTAAGCGTTGAGTTCCACCAGAGCCCGGTAGCAATCCAAGTTGTACTTCAGGAAGTCCTAAACGTGTTTTGCTATTATCAGAACAAATTCGCCCATGACAGGCTAATGCCAATTCAAGCCCTCCGCCAAGGCATGCGCCATTGATAGCTGCCACAACTGGCAATGGATAGTTTTCAAGTTGAGTAAAAAGATCCTGTCCTGCTTTTGCTAATGCACTCGCTTCTTCTTTAGTTTTACAACCCGCAATCATGGCGATATCCGCACCGGCAATAAAACTGTCTGTTTTACCTGAAGTGATAATTAATCCTTTTACTCCGGAGTGTTGCTGAGCTTGCCTTAAAACATCTTGAAATTGCTGTACGAACTCTGCTTTTAGTGTGTTTACTTTTTCACCAACAACATCAATGGTAATGACACCCACTTTGTCATTGCGTACTGAGAATTGAAAAACAGATGATTTTTCTAGTGTTGTTTGTTGTTCCATTATTCCACCTCCAAAATCATCGCTGCACCCAATCCACCCGCCGCACAAGCAGTGGTTAACCCAAACCCACCACCTCGACGTTTAAGCTCATGTAGTGTCTGTGTGACCATTCTTGCGCCAGTCGCAGCAAAAGGATGCCCATAAGCAATAGAACCGCCTAGCACATTAAATTTATCCATATCCACTTCTCCAATTGCCTTGGATAATCCTAGTTGCTCTTTAGCAAATCGTTCACTAGCAAATAACGTCAAATTACTTAATGTTTGTGCGGCAAAAGCTTCATGCATATCAATTAGCGTTAGATCACTCAATGCAAGACCTGCGCGAGAAAGTGCAAGTGGTGTAGCATATGATGGTCCCAATAGCATATCTTTCCAGACATCTGTCGCTGTAAAAGCATAACTACGTAAATAACCCAGAGGTTGATAACCAAGACTTTTAGCAACAGATTCTTTCATCATTAATACAGCCGCTGCGCCATCAGTTAATGGTGTACTGTTTGCGGCAGTGACACTACCATGACGACGATCAAAAGCGGGTTTGAGTTTGGCATAAGAATCAAGAATAGAGTTTTTTCGAATATTGTTATCTTGATGAAAGCCTTCTTTGTAAGGCGGAAAAAACGCAGTCATGACTTCATCATCTAATTTACCCATATCCCATGCTTTCGTTGCTAATTGATGAGAGCGATGCGCTAATTCATCTTGATCTGTTCTTGAAATATGGTAAGTCTTTGCCATTTGTTCCGCCGTATCGCCCATACGTAACCCAGTTGAATATTCAGCAACAGCAGGCGCTACAGGAAGGAGATCACGAAGCCGTAATTGGCTTAAATAACTTAATCGTTGACCTAATGATTTGGCCTTATTAAGGCTTAATAAAACATCTGCAAGCTTTTTACTAACACCGATAGGCAAAACTGAAGACGAGTCTGCACCACCAGCAATACCGACAGAGACATGCCCAGCCATCATACTTTCAGCAACATTAGCAATCGCCTGAAAGCTTGTTGCACATGCTCTTGTTACACTATAAGCATCCGTTTTTACACTTAATCCTGCGCCGAGCACAATTTCTCTAGCAATGTTAGGTGCTTCTGGCATTTGAACCACTTGTCCGAAAACAAGTTGATCAATAATTTCGGGAGGAATTTCATTGCGAGTCACTAATTCTTGAACCACTGAACGCCCTAATTCAACCGCAGGTATTCCTCGATACGCAGTCGCTTGTTTAGCAAAAGGTAAGCGTAGCCCGCTGACAATGGCGATGCGATCTTTCATAGCACTGTTCGTTGATGACTTCATAACGGCTCCTGACAAAATGATTTCCTAACACCAAAGAGGTCTGACCTGATAATAGTGTTAACAAAAATTTCACTTTCCAGAAACGTTATTTTACGAGAAGTGGGAGTTAGCGCTCAATATTTCGATGAAATGTCTGAAACTTAACAATAATGATAGAAAAGATAATAGCGAGATGAAGGGATATAAAAAAGGCCGTTGAATTTCAACAGCCTTAAATCTATTAATTTCAGAGGATTAACGTAATCCCAACTGGAAAATTAGGTTTTCTGCTTCACAAGAGAATGTAAAATCAGCGGTAAGTTGAACACCACCTTCAACATCAGCAAATTGTTGATTGATTTTGCAAGGCTCTGAAGCGATAGATTGTGCTTTTGCACTGAGTTGATCTAACATTGCTTGCGCTTGTACTTTATCAGCGAAGACATGCTGATATGACGCTGTGCAATTCTTATTGTCAATAATAGTACCCACATCTACACAACAGCAAGCAGCGGTTTCTTCTGCACTACAACGATTAATTGCGTCTGCCATTTTAGTCTCCCAACGAAAGAAATGTTAATTATCTATCATAATCGCAAAAAAATAAAATAAACTGCTTTAGCTCAAATTTTATTACAATCTTACAAAAATAATTGATTATTCTGTTTATTTAACAATCAAAAATATCTTTATTGGGATGTTTTGTGAAAAATATGTTAACCAAATCCCAATTATTGAATCCAAATGGCAATATTTATAAAACATACTTGCAACATTTGGGGTAATCAACTTTATACTTAATCAACTGGTCTGATTTGTCATAACGACAACCGCACCTAAAATCCAGCGCTTCTAATCAGAAGTTACTAACTTAAAAAAATGATGAGGGTTTAGGTCATGAACCGTAAAAACCTGTTTACTCGCACAGCACTAGCTGCCATTGTAGGAGCAATTTCCTCTCAAGCAGGCGCTGCCGGTTTTCAGTTAAATGAATATTCTACTTCAGCACTAGGGCGTGCATTTTCAGGGGAAGGCGTTATCGCCGATGACGCAAGCGTAGGTAGCCGAAACCCAGCTGCACTCACGATGTTTGATCGCCCCGAATTTTCTGTCGGTGCTATCCACATTAACCCAAGCGTTGATATTAAAGGTAAATCACCACTTACAGGGGCAAGTACTAACGCAGGTGATATTGCACCCAGTGCATTAGTCCCTAATATCCACTTTGTTGCCCCTATTAATGATAAATGGGCCATTGGTGCATCAGGCACAACAAACTTTGGTTTAGCCACTGATTTTAAAAAAGATTATGCTGCAGGTATTATTGGCGGTAAAACTGATTTAAAAACCATGAATCTAAACTTAAGTGCAGGTTACCGTGTCAATAACCAATTTAGCGTCGGTTTAGGGTTAAATGCTCTTTACGCAGATGCTGAAATCACTCGCCATGCTGGTGAATTACCAGGAATGCTTGGTCTTCCAGTATCACCTTCAGCTCGAGTTGCCCAACTTAAAGGTGATGCATGGGGCTTTGGCTGGAACGCGGGTTTATTATATGAATTTGATGAAGGTAACCGCGTTAGTTTCACTTATCGTTCTAAAATCAAAGTGAAATTTAAAGACGGTGAATATCAAAATGATCTACCGCCACTGCCAGCTCTCGATTCGATGGGGATCATTGGTACCAGTGGTCAAACTATCCCAGGCAAGCTAGATTTAAATTTACCTGAAATTTGGGAATTTGCCGCTTATCACCGTGTTGCACCAAAATGGGCTGTTCACTATAACTTCGCTTACACAAGCTGGAGTGCCTTTGAAGAGTTAAGAGCTACACGTAAGAGTGATGGTCAACAACTCTTCAAGAAAGAAGAAGGCTTCCGTGATGCATGGCGTGTGGCTTTAGGTACTACCTATTATCACAATGATAACTGGACATTCCGTACTGGTATTGCCTTCGATGATAGCCCAGTTCCGGCTGATAAACGCTCAATCTCTATTCCAGACCAAGACCGTTTCTGGTTAAGTGCAGGTACAACTTATGCATTTAACAAAGATATGTCTGTTGATGTTGGCTTAGCGTATATGCATGGTAAAAAAGTCACAATTAAAGAAAAATTGGCAGAATCACCACTTTCACCTACGTATGAGTTTGAATCATCAGGTAAAGCATGGTTATACGGTATGAACTTTAACTACCGTTTCTAATTTTTCGCTATACTTTTTATACAAAAAATGGTCTTTTTTAAGACCATTTTTTATTTATTCATCAAGCTAAAAAGATAATTCACTAATCAATGGAATCTAAATCATCTTCAATGGCTTTCGCATTAGGGTTTTCTTTTACCATGCCATCTGCTTGGAAATCGTTACGTTGGAAATAGGCTTCACGCATCATTAAATAAGGATCAGATGAGTTTTGTAAAATAGCATCAGAATCGAGTAATTGTGCTCGTGTTTCAATACCTTCTAATGCCCATTTACCTGCTGACATCCAAAACGTTAAATAGCTCAACATTGGATAGGTTAAATCAGCCCAATCACCACCCTCTTCACGGACAGTAAAACTACCATAGCCCGGTACAACCACATAAGGGCCATAGTCCATACCATAATGACCTAACGTACTACCAAATCGCATTGGGACTTCTTTTTCCATTGTTTCTTTAGACATACCCGCGACATCTATTAAACCACCCATGCCAAAGACGGTATTGATCCAGAAACGACCAAAATGTTTTGCACCTTTTTCAAAATCACCGCGTAATACACTGTTCACCATACTTGCAGGCTCTTCTAAATTACCTAAAAAGTTAGATAAGCCATTTCTTGCGGGTGGTGGCACATAATCACGCCAAACAACGGCAACTGGACGTAAGATATAGGGGTCTAAAACATAGTAGTTAAAATCAAACATCTGGCGGTTAAACCCTTCCAATGGGTCAGAGCGCCCCTCCCCATTATTAGGGGTACTTGCACATCCTGAAAGTAAGGCGACTGAAAGAGCAACACCGCACAGGCGATACTTCATAATGTTCTCCGCTAATTATCTTATGATGAGCAGCATCATAGTTCGCATATTCATAAACTCTATACATAATACTGTCAATGCGTAACAAGTGGTACTTTTATTAAGCGTTGATCTTATAAGATAATTCAGTTTTTGTGATTATCTTATCGAGCTGATTTAAAATATTATTGGGTTAATATAAAAATATATGATGTGATTTAATTATATTCTTTTATCACTAATAGCTCTTCTGGTTCGGGATACGAAAAATGCGGGGTAAAAAATTTACCCAATAAAGATAACGGTTATCAACGAACTAATACAAACTATAACGGAAAAGAAATTACTGTGAATATTGAGTTTTGAGGGATTTTGCGAACTAAGACGAACTAATGAGAATGAATTTAGAGCGTTCCCTACAGGAATCGAACCTGTAATTAGCCCTTAGGAGGGGCTCGTTATATCCATTTAACTAAGGGAACATACTTGGAAAGATATCGCACAAATGATATACGGGGCATATTTTACCCCTCTCAGCTTATTTTAATCAAGTTTTAACGCACTGATATTGGAAGGAATTTTTTTGTTTCTTTTTTGAACAGTATAATTTGACTTAAAAATCATCTGATAAATATCAGCATCAATGATTATGGTTATTCCTATATATGTTAGTTTTATTAAAACTCTTTCAATTGTTTTAAAAACAATTTCGGTGAATATCCCATCTCTTTATTAAACATTGCACTAAAAGCGCTCGGATTTTCATAACCCAACTCTAAAGCCACTTCAGTGACTGAATCACCTTTCTTTAAAGCCGTTAACGCATACATTAAACACGCTTTTTGACGCCAATCTCGAAAAGAGAGGCCTGTTTCTTTATGAAAAAGACGGGTAAAAGTACGTAGGCTCTTATTTAATTTTTCAGCCCACATTTCTGGTGTCGTGCGAATATTGGGTTGTGACATAAATTCAGTACACAATTCATCTAATAAAGCATGTTGTGGTAATGGCGTAAAATAAGGTAATGGCTTAGCCTGAGCTAATTCATGACAAAGCAAAGTCAGTAATGCGCTATCTCGCCCACCTAAATCATAAAGTAAAGGAAGTTCATTGGCTGAAAGTAATAGTTGATGAAGCAGAGGCGAAACTTGTAAAACCTCACAATATTCTGAGTGACGTGGAATTTTATTAGGCTCAATATAAAGACTATAAGTACAACTACCCAACATTAGCACTTGATGTACTTTTTCTGCGGGGATCCACACGCCACTGTAAGGTAATACAATCCATTGACCATCTTCTGTTTTAACTTTCATTACCCCGTTAGGGGCATATAAAAATTGTGCTCGTCGATGATGGTGAGCTTCAAGTAATGTGTCATAAGGATAATCAGAGCCTAATGCCAAAATATCACGAGGAAGAGTATCCACACTGTTGATATCGATATTACCCATAATATTAAAATTGTCCTAAATTCGTATAAACTTGTCATTATTGAGTGGGTAAGCCATCACTTTATTCTATATTGTTAATCTCCTGACTCAACAGGAGATTTGAAATGACACTCTGGCTGATTTCTTTTGGTTTAATTTCAGGCATCACAACATGGTTATTTGGCTTTGGCGGTGGTTTTGTCACTGTTCCCTTACTCTATACTCTTATTCTGACACTCTGGGGAATAGACAGTTTACCTGCTGAGCATGCTATGCAAATTGCAGTTGCTACCTCTGCATTAATTATGTTGTTTTCTGCGATAGTCACAACCATTAAGCACCATAAAGCCAAAAGGCTTGATTGGAATATCATGTCCATACTGTTTATTGGTATCGCTTTTGGTGGGATCTTAGGTGCTCTTCTCGCCTTAACGGTTGAAGGTACGTGGATCAAATGGATCTTTATTGGTTATCTTCTTATCACTATTTTAGACTGCTATTTTCGCCCCGGCTTTATGTCTCCTACTCACAACATAAAAAAAGTCACTAAAGCAAAAGAAAGCATCAATGGCACAGTAATTGGTATTATTGCCGCTTTTCTAGGGGTTGGAGGAAGTGTGATGACAGTACCTTTATTGCGCCGTAGAGGAACACCAATGGTACAATCAGCAGCAATGGCCAATGCATTAACCTTACCTTTAGCACTCACTGCAACCTTCACTTATGTTGCCCTTTCTTTTACGTCACCTTTAAATAGTGAATCTGGTTTTATTGGTTATATTTGGCTAAAAGCTGCACTTATTCTGATTTGTAGCACTTGGGTTGGCTTGAAGATCTCTGAACGCTTTTTATCCCGTATTCCCGATAAATGGCACGCAAGAGTTTATCCTCTGTTACTGAGTCTTGTTTTAATTGTCATGCTGTTTTAAATCCTTCCTTCTATATAGAAGATACAAAGACAACAAACAACGAAAAAAAACAAGAATAGCTACACATAAAATAATGGCTAATGGTGACCTATTGTGTTCAATAAGTCGCCATCTTTTTAACATTTCGCCCTATCGTTTCCTACGCATCTTCACCTAGTATTAATGCAATTAAGACACATAAAACAAAAAATATCTCTTTTTGACAATCATGATACAGTTTTATAACGATTAATATCATTAATTAATATTTAAACATAATGAATAATAATTTATAAATTGTCTCGTGTTTAGTATCAGTCTGATCACGTTTAATCGATCATTTCTCGCACCATTGTTCACTGATTTATTTTTTTATTTTATTTGTATTTATCATCAAAATAATAAGTTAGCTATTTTTCATAAGAAGATAATTTAAGAAGAAACTGGATTTAAATAGCGTCAATATTATTATTTATTTTGATTTTTAAATAACAAATAAATTACAATAAAACCAAATTTCGATATATAAATAATTATATATCGATGGGCTTTTTTGTCAAATTTTAATTATTATTAATCATATATTCCAAATACACTTTAATAAAACAGATTGATGACATAAGTTAATGAATTTAAAAGAACAAACAACAACTACTATATCCATTAAAATCCCTGACTCCCTCTCCAATCTTTTATAATAGCATTCAATAAAAGAAAATAATTCTCATTTAATTTTGTCTATTTTAGTTAATTTATTTAGTGACATTTATTAACTTCTTATTCTCTATTATTTATTATTTACAACTAACTTATCACTTATGGATTAATAAAATGGAGACGCCATCAAATATTTATTTAACCGTCCGTATATAATATTTAGCTATAAGAAGAAACTGGAGGTTATATGAGTATTAGTCGTCGTTCTTTCATTAAGGGGATGGGGATAGGATGTGTGGGTTGTACCATGAGTAGTTTACCACCGGGTGCACTTGCATTTAATCCTGTAGATTCTCTTAAGGGTCAATCAAAATTAACACCTAGCCTGTGTGAAATGTGTTCTTATCGTTGTCCGATAGAAGCTCAGGTTGTTAACAACAAGACCGTTTTTATCCAAGGAAATCGAAACGCTGAACATCAAGGTAGCCGAGTTTGTGCAAGAGGCGGAAGTGGTGTTAGCTTAGTTAATGATCCAAACCGGATTGTCAAACCCATGAAACATAAAGGTCCCAGAGGGGCTGGTGAATGGGAAGTGATAAGCTGGGAACAAGCTTATAAAGAAATTGCCGAAAAGATGAACACCATAAAACAAAATTATGGTGCGCAAAGTATCTCTTTTTCATCTAAATCAGGTTCACTCTCTTCTCACCTTTTCCATTTGGCCGCTGCGTTTGGCTCTCCAAATACTTTTACACACGCTACCACTTGCCCAGCGGGTAAAGCCATTGCTGCATCCGTTATGATGGGTGGTGATCTTGCAATGGATTTAGCGAATTCTAAATATATTCTCTCTTTTGGCCATAATCTTTATGAAGGTATTGAAGTTGCAGAAACTCATGAATTAATGACAGCACAAGAACGTGGTGCAAAATTAGTCAGTTTTGACCCTCGTTTATCTGTTGTTTCAAGTAAAGCAGATGAATGGTTTGCGATCCGCCCAGGCGGGGATTTACCTGTTTTAATGGCAATGTGTCATATCTTAATTAAAGAAGATCTCTACGATAAAGATTTCGTTGAGAAATTTACTGTTGGTTTACCACAATTAAAAGAAGTTCTACAAGACACAACGCCTGAATGGGCTCAAGCACATTCTGATGTTCCAGCTAAAGATATTGTTCGTATTGCTCGTGAGATTGCAGCCAAAGCACCTCACGCACTGATTATGCCTGGTCACCGCGCAACTTTTAATAAAGAAGAAATTAATATGCGCAGAATGATCTTCACCTTCAATGCGTTACTCGGCAACATTGAACGTGAAGGCGGTATGTATCAGAAAAAAGCCGCGACAAAATACAATAAATTAGCTGGTATTCATGTTGCGCCTGAATTAGCAAAACCAAGCGTGAAAGGTATGCCTGAAATTACGGCAAAACGTATTGATGCAACAGCGCCTCAGTTCAAATATATCAATAAAGGCGGCGGTATCGTTCAGTCTATTATTGATTCAACATTAGAAGGCGTACCGTATCAAACAAAAGCATGGATTATGTCTCGTCATAACCCATTCCAAACAGTAAGTTGTCGCCCTGAGCTAGAAAAAGCCGCACAGAAATTAGACTTAATTGTTAGCTGTGATGTTTATTTAAGTGAAAGTGCCGCTTATGCCGATTATCTTTTACCTGAATGTACCTATTTAGAACGTGATGAAGAAGTTGCTGATGTTTCAGGTTTAAACCCAGCTTATGCATTACGTCAGCAAGTTGTTGAACCTATTGGTGAGACTAAACCAAGTTGGTTAATTTGGATGGAACTAGGTAAAGCATTAGGATTAGAAGCTTGTTTCCCTTGGGAAAATATGGGCGTAAGACAGCTTTATCAAGTCAATGGTAGCGAAGAACTTTATAAAGAGATGCATAAAAAAGGCTATATCTCTTATGGCGTTCCACTGTTATTACGCGAACCATCTTATGTAAAAGCCTTTGTTGAGCAATATCCAGATGCCATTAAGCATGTTGATAGCAACAATACAATGGAAAAAGCACTCTCATTTAAATCACCAAGTGGTTTAATTGAAATCTACTCTGAAGAATTAGAAAGCCGTTTAGAAAACTACGGTATTCCACGCTTCCACAACTTCCCATTAAAAGAAAAAGACGAGCTTTATTTTATTCAAGGTAAAGTCGCCGTTCACACTAATGGTGCAACACAATACGTACCATTATTAGCTGAATTAATGTGGGAAAACCCTGTTTGGCTTCACCCTGAAACAGCTAAAAACCATGGAATTAAACATGGTGATGAAATCATTCTGGAAAATAGTATAGGCAAAGAAAAAGCACATGCTTTGATCACTGAAGGCATTCGCCCTGACACCGTATTTGTTTATATGGGATCAGGTGCAAAAGCAGGTGCGAGAACAGCAGCGACTACAACAGGCGTTCACTGTGGCAACTTATTACCTCATGAAATTAGTCCTGTATCAGGTACTGATGTGCATACATCAGGTGTCAGAATTAGTCGGGCTTAAGGAAAAAAATAACGATGAACAATAATGATAAACAATTTGTCATGTTACATGATGAGAAACGTTGTATTGGCTGCCAAGCTTGTACTGTCGCGTGTAAAGTCATCAATGACATTCCAGAAGGATTTAGCCGACTTCAAGTCCAAATTCAAGGTCCTCATGACGACGAAGCGGGTAATCCACATTACCAATTTTTCCGTGTTTCTTGCCAACATTGTGAGGATGCACCTTGTGTTTCTGTTTGCCCTACTGGTGCCTCTTTTATTGATGAAAATGGTATCGTTCAGGTGAAAAAAGAGTTGTGTATCGGTTGTGATTACTGTGTTGGTGCTTGTCCTTACCATGTTCGTTATATCAACCCAATGACGCATATCGCAGACAAATGTAATTTCTGTTCTGATACTCGATTAGCTGAGGGTGAATTACCAGCATGTGTATCGGTATGCCCAACAGATGCACTTGCTTTTGGTCGCATCGACTCACCTGAAATTCAGGCATGGATCAAACAAAAATCCGTTTATCAATACCAATTAGATAATGTCGGAAAACCAAGTTTATTCCGTCGTAAAGAAATCCATCAGGGAGATAAAGCATGACTAGTATCTGGGGAGCAGAACTCCATTATACGCCAGATTATTGGCCTGTATGGTTAATGGCAGCAGGTTTATTAATCGTTGCTATGATAGCAGTATTAGTTATTCATGGTTTACTACGCTATGCCCTTGCACCAAAACACACTGGTCATTATGAAGAAGAGCGAGTTTATTTATATTCTAAAGCAATTCGTTTTTGGCACTGGGGTAATGCTTTACTGTTTATCCTATTACTATTGAGCGGGTTTTTAGGGCATTTCTCTATCGGAAATGTCACTTCAATGGTGCTATTACATAAGATCTGCGGTTTTGTTCTTATCGCATTCTGGATTGGTTTTATCCTGATTAATTTAACGACCAGTAACGGTGTCCATTACAAAGTAAGATTTAATGGATTAATTGGTCGTTGTATCAAACAAGCTCGCTTTTATCTTTACGGTATAATGAAAGGCGAACCACATCCTTTCGCAGCAACTGAAACTGATAAATTTAACCCACTTCAACAACTCGCTTACTTAGGTGTGATGTTTGGTTTAGTGCCGCTGTTACTTGTTACTGGATTACTATGTTTATATCCTGAAGTACTTGGTGAAGGCTATTGGATGTTAAAAGCACACTTAGTATTAGGGATCGTGGCATTAATGTTTATTTGTGCACACTTCTACTTATGTACACTGGGGGATACTTTTACTCAAACATTCCGTAGCATGGTCGATGGTCATCACCGTCACCAGAAACATGATGATCATGGTTCTGTAGCAGAAAAAACAGAGCATTAATTTCTCAATATCCCTTCTGTTATGTTTCATTTTCTAAAATGCCCGGTTAAACGGGCATTTTTTGATCTTAATTCAGAAACAATTTCATAATCTTATTATTAGCAAATATATCATTTTATTTACATGTTATTCGGTGTATAGTCGGCGCCCATCCTCGTTATATACATGTTTATACAATGATATACATTGCATTACATTTGCGATGAGCATCGTTGTATAAATTTTTTAATATCGATGGATTTAAATAACTAAAAAATACATTTTGGGAGTCTATCGTGAAGAAATTTATCATTTCGACAATAGCTTGTGCTATAGCACAAACATTAGCTATATCAGCAAGTATAGCCGCTGAAAATGCTGAAAAAATCGTCGTTACTGCACAACCAGTGAATAATAGTGAAGCCGGTGCTGGATTTGTTACTCGTGAAGTTGATATGGGGCCATTAGGCGAGAAAAAATGGCTAGATACACCTTACACAACAAATACTTTTACTCAATCTATGATTGAAAATCAACAAGTTACCAGTGTTGCGGATATCTTAAAATATAATGCTTCTTCCCAAATGCAAGCTCGCGGAGGAATGGATGTTGGACGTCCTCAAAACCGTGGGATGCAAGGTAATGTTGTTGCTAACTCCCGCTTAGATGGTGTAAATATTATTTCTACCACAGCTTTTCCTATCGAAATGCTTGAGCGTGTGGATATTATAAACGGTCTAACGGGTTCACTTTATGGGCCAGCAAGCCCAAGTGGACAATTCAATTTCACTCAAAAACGTCCAACCTTAAAACGTTTAACTTCACTTAATGCAACTTATGTCAGCGATAATCAATTTAAAGGTCATCTTGATTTAGGTGGTTTTATTGATGACAACAACACTTTTGGTTATCGCATTAATCTAATGCATGATGAAGGTAAAGGTTATGTCGCAGGTAGCAAAACACGTCGCCAGTTAATCAGCACTGCATTTGATTGGAATATCTCTTCTGATACCGTGTTAGAAGTGAATTTTAGTGATTATTGGTTTAAAAAAATGGGCTTCCCTGGTGCGTTTTCGTATTCTAAAGATGTCACCAAATTACCTGATGCGCCAGATCCAACGAAAGCGGGCTATGGTCAAGCTTTTGCGGGTGTTGATCTTCACACCAGAACGGTCAGTAGCCGATTAAAGCACGATTTTAACGAAGATTGGCAAATGAGCGCAGCAATTGGTTATCAAACCGCTGATCGTGGGTTTCGTTCTGTCTCTAACCAATTAACTAATGATGGTAAGCAATTCCAACAAGAATTATCCGTTCCATCAACTTATGGTCGTTTTACTGTTTTAAGTCATTCTGTCAATGTTAATGGTCATGTGATGACCGGCACACTTTCTCATGATTTAGTTCTCGCCACTAGCGGTTATCGTTGGGATATTTATGGTGCAAATGGTAGTGACCGTAAATTCCCATTACCAACTCAAGACATCAATAATCCTCATCGCTACGATGATCCTTCTAATGAAGGCTTCTATACAGGTGCTGCTCGCACTAAAAACAGCCGCTCTCAAGTTCAATCCGTTACTTTAGGCGATACCGTTACCTTTAATCCTCAATGGTCAGTAATGGGATCATTAAGCCAAAACTGGATCAAAGAAACGTCTTATCGTGCTGGTGGTGGAAATCACACTGAAAATGGTTTAAGCCCTGCTGTCGCATTAATGTTTAAACCTATTCCTGAAGTGATGACTTATGTTTCTTATGCCGATTCATTAGAAGAAGGTGATGTTGCGCCAGATAACGCTAAAAATAAAAATGAAGTGCTAAAACCTTATCGCAGTGAACAGTGGGAAATGGGGGTTAAATCGCAAATTGGTGACCTTAATTTAAATGCGGCTATTTTCCAATTAGAGCGCCCTTTTGCTTACGCTGGGGAAGATAAAATATTTAAAGAACAAGGTAAACAACGTAACCGTGGGTTAGAGCTTATTGCTAACGGAAAAGTCACTGATGAACTTTTCGTATTCAGTAGCATGACATGGTTAGATCCAACATTAACTAATACAGGTAATGCGAAAACTCAAGATAAAGACGTTGTGGGTGTACCAAAATACCAAGCTAATTTATTAGCTGAATACCATTACCCTACTTTGCCAAATGTTATCTATAGCGCCAATATTCATTACACAGGTAAGCGTGCCGCTAATACCACCAATACAATGTGGGCAAAAGCCTATACTACGCTCGATCTAGGTGCTCGTTATCAAACACAATATTGGGATAAGAAAACGACCTTCCGCCTCAATTTAGATAACGTGACTAATGAGCATTATTGGGCATCTATTTTCTCAGGTAACCAAAACGGGGCTATTGGTGGGGCTAATGCCTTCTTAGGTACACCTCGTCAAATATCTGCATCTGTTAGCATTGAACTCTAAGAGGATCACAAAATGTATCAAGGGTTTTTCAAAACCCTGTGCATTACATTACTGGGAGCTTTGGCTCTCAGTATCTCCTTTAATGTACAGGCGCAAAGAGTTGTTCAATATTATCAAAACCAATCCATTACGGTTCCTGATTCGCCCGAAAGAGTCGCTACAAGTTGGAATGCTCAAAATGCGATCCTTGCTATGCTTGGGGCGGGAGATAAAATTGTTTCCACAACTGACTTGGTCAAAACTATTCCCTTTTTTACTGAGATTGTCCCAGCAATAAAAACAGCTTCAATATCCAGTAAAGGTAATAATGACACACTAAATATCGAGACATTAATCATTAGCCAACCACAAATCTTTTTTGCAACAGGAAAGCTATCTGATGCACAAATGACAGCGCTAAAAAATGCAGGGATCAGTGTTGCATTATTAAAATCAGGTTCAATGGATGCGTTGCTAGAAAGAACGTTGATCACGGGTGAGATTTTGGGTTCAAGTAGCCACCAATTAGCAAAAGATTACTTGGCCTACTTTCAGCGTAATAAATCGCTTGTAAAAAGTGCGGTAAGCGAAATAAGTGCCAATAAACCAATGAAGGTCTATCATGCTTTTGGTTCACCATTAAGAACATCAGGCTCGCCTTCACTAAATCATGATTGGATAGCGCTTGCAGGCGGTGTTAACGTGGCAGAACATTGGTTTGATAATGTACCAAGCCGAGCAGGTGATGTTTCCTTAGAACAAGTTATTCATGCCAATCCTGATGTCATTATCACTATGTATGCAAGAGACACTGAAATCATTAAAAATGCACCTGAATGGCAATCTATTACTGCGGTACGTGAAGGTCGAGTTTATACAAATCCTAAAGGTTTATTTTGGTGGTGCCGTGAAACCACAGAAGAAGCCTTACAATTTTTATGGTTAGCAACTGTTTTATATCCAGAACAAACAGCGCATATTGATATCTCTAAAGAGACTCAGCAGTTCTATAAAACGTTTTTTAATATCACCCTCACCGATCAGCAGCTCGAACTCATTCTTAAACCACTCAAAGACTAATTGTTACCGCCTCTTCATATTCACGATGAAGAGGCAACAATAATCCACTCTAATGTAATACTAACTATCATTATCCAGATAGTCATTTAATGATAAATACTTAATTTTTGATCTGATAACCTATTTTCACCAACGCGCACATTTTGCTTTTATCATATTAACATTCACTCCTTTTAAATTTATTGGTGTGATATGCATAAGTTATACGTTTAATCACTTCAAAAATGTTATCAGGAGGTGAAATCGTAGTCGGTAATATAAGAAGTAATTTTATGGGTAGCTTATTCTAAACAAGCATTAATTGACTGGTTTTTTCGCATACAAATAAAGACGAGTATATATTTCTCCAAGCATGAAAATCTCAATTCATTTGCAATACAATTATTCTTTTTTTTGTAAAAATTAAAAGTTCTCATTCTCTATAAACGTAAAATGCCCTAATCAGGGCATTGGTTTCATATAGAGGCTTTATTTCATATATTAAGAAAATTCTTATTATCAACTAGCTAAAGAGAAATACATATATATAAGAATTATCTTACTCAATTTAGTTATTCTAAAATGAGTTGCTTTCTAATTTAAGAATATTATTAGAAGATAGAAAGAGCCTTGCTATCGAAATGAGCTGGAATATGTTGTTCATTACGCTCAGTTTCTTGAGTCATTCCACCTGTTACTTCTTCAAAGAAGCTACCAATATTAACGCCTAGTACTTCAAGTACTCTAACTAAGCAATCAATATCAATACGATTTACACCACGCTCATAACGAAATAACTGTTGTTCACTAATATCAATCTCTTTTGCTAACTGAAATACAGTATAACCTTGAGATTTTCTTAATGACTTAATTTTTTGTCCAACAGCATAAGCGACTGGATACTTGCTACTCATAATATTGTTCTCGCTTTTCACTTTGATTGATATCTAATTTTATAATGGTGTGTTCCTGCTCAATAATATGTAAAACTATATATTATCGAGGACACCTTTTTGTTTTAATAAAATATTATTTTTAGTAGATAAGAAATATTACAATTCATAACATGACTTATCATATGTAAATAATATACTACGCATTTAAACACTTTCAACCAGTCAAAAAAAGACAATGCAAACACAATGGTTTACTCATACTAGTAAACAATACTTAGGATAATGATATATATCCTTTATTTTCATATAGTTAAAAAATTTTATTTATAAAATCACGCTTTTTTTTCTTAAACTTTACTCATTAATTAGAATTATCATCTAGCAAAATCCTGATTTAAAGTTTAATCATTTGAATTGTGCAAAAATAAATCAACTTATATCAGTCTAATTTATTTAAAATAATAAATTAACCTCATAAAGGTGACGATTTTCTTATTTTTATTAAATAGCTTAAGCAATATCAATGAAATCTGAGAAGTTGATAAACAAAAAAATATTACACTTAAAATCAATAGGTTACAAAACTTACATTAAAACAAAGATATAGATCACACTTTAAACATTTGTTAATTAATTTATATAAGTATAAACCCTTACTCTTTCAACTAAATATATTTTTAGAACCACTATTCATTATTACTCTAGAATAAATAAATAATAGATTTAATTACTCATTTTTTTTGAATTTTTATTAATGAATAACTTATTTTAATTTCCAATTAGATTAAAAATTTTCTTTGTTAAATAGAAAAAAGGCGAGTATCAATATAAATATTTTTTGTTTTATCAGTGAGTTATTCGAAGATTATGCTTATTATCATAAAAGTCGCTTCTTTTATGATCACTCAATACTATTCTTTCTTTTTCACTCAAATACGCGCATTTGGTATATTGCAAAAATAGAGTTATCGTCACATATTAAGTCAAATTCGCAAGGGAATGAACTGTTAAATATCAACTTTAGCATGATCTAATTTTGTTAAAAAAAGCAAAAATCAACCTTTTTACATCCTAAGTAATTACACCTATTCCATATAAGAGTTATTCTTAGGCTAAAATAAACATTAATATTTTTATATAATTTATATTTCCGCTAAATGCACAAATTTCTCCATTTTCCGTAAAAAATGAAATTAACCACTTCAGGACAAATCAATTACTGATTAAATAAGTGCTTTTTGCTTTATATCATTTATTATTCAGTTCATTGTGACGAAAAGATTGATAAATATCAAATTTTAAATTTAATTGCTTTTAAATCAAATAATTAAACAAAAATTTTCGCTCTATCATATCGTCAGAAAAGAAGAATAAAAAAGATAAAACATCATTATATTTAATGTTTCTTGTTGTTAGTACTATCTCACGCTTTATAAAAAATAAGAAAGATTAACTATAAATCTCAATTTTTGTCTTTTAATCTTCTGAATTTTTTCTTAAAAAATAAGTATCACATATTTTTCAATACCGCTTTAAAATGTTTTAACTTGCTCATTTTATGAGAGATTTTTCTCATAGAAAGTGTTCGAATAATTTATAACAGTGCATCTAAGGTTATTTAATTTTATTAATAAACTGAAAATACCGATATCTACTCTCAAAAGGAGTAGATTTTTCTTTTTCATTTAGAATAATTTTTTTTATCTTTCCGGATCAAATTTGAACCGCACTCAAAAATAAATACATATTTTCTACTGAGAAAAATTCTTCATGCAAAATGATTAAGTTAACAATAGAAGAGCGACTTTCTTTTTAAGCGACTCCACTTTAAATGATAAAAATATGACAGGATGTAAAAAAGCGTAACAAAGAAACTTATTTATGTTCTCTTTTCA
The DNA here is from genome assembly GCF_002607735.1 of Proteus alimentorum. Classification (GTDB taxonomy): domain Bacteria; phylum Pseudomonadota; class Gammaproteobacteria; order Enterobacterales; family Enterobacteriaceae; genus Proteus; species Proteus alimentorum. Next base: position 9,767 of record NZ_NBVR01000010.1, on the reverse strand, counting down.
CAAAAAAAAACAATGCAATAGCAAGTTAAAACCGCCTTAGAAATTAATAATTCCAAAGAAACACTGGGTATTGTCTTGAGTATAAAAAGATGATGCCAATACAAGGGCTAGGAAAGAGCATGCGTGTAAGTATATGCGGTCATGAGTGAGGCCATACAATAAGTAAGATGCGAATAGAACAGCTGATACAGAGAAAGCGATTGAGGCTTAAAAGATGCGACTAGGCTGCAATAACATCAGTATTAAAAACTAAATCATTTTTGTTGATTATTTTAGAGAATTGCTAGGAATACAAATAAGAAGAGATAAAGAAGTGGTGGGCGGTATTGGGCTCGAACCAACGACCTCCTCCTTGTAAGGGAGATGCTCTACCAACTGAGCTAACCGCCCGCTTTATTATTAAATGGTGGGTCGTGGGCGATTCGAACGCCCGACCAATTGATTAAAAGTCAACTGCTCTACCGACTGAGCTAACGACCCATTTCAATAAAAACGGATGGTATTCGAAAATGGTGGGTCGTGGGCGATTCGAACGCCCGACCAATTGATTAAAAGTCAACTGCTCTACCGACTGAGCTAACGACCCATTTAATAATTTTGCGTAAATCTGTAAGTAGCGTTGTGAATGGTGGGTCGTGGGCGATTCGAACGCCCGACCAATTGATTAAAAGTCAACTGCTCTACCGACTGAGCTAACGACCCGTCACAATGTTCACTACTTTATGTTGTATTTTTAGGAATGGTGGGTCGTGGGCGATTCGAACGCCCGACCAATTGATTAAAAGTCAACTGCTCTACCGACTGAGCTAACGACCCATACCTAAATGTGTGATATTGCGCGAAATAACCGGATGAAGTGGTGGGCGGTATTGGGCTCGAACCAACGACCTCCTCCTTGTAAGGGAGATGCTCTACCAACTGAGCTAACCGCCCACTTCATGATGACTAAATTCTCACTACCACGCTTTAATGTAATTGGTGGGCGGTATTGGGCTCGAACCAACGACCTCCTCCTTGTAAGGGAGATGCTCTACCAACTGAGCTAACCGCCCACTTCATGATGACTAAATTCTCACTACCACGCTTTAATGTAATTGGTGGGCGGTATTGGGCTCGAACCAACGACCTCCTCCTTGTAAGGGAGATGCTCTACCAACTGAGCTAACCGCCCAACTACACTAAATCATACAACTTATCACAACGAAAATAATGGTGGGCGGTATTGGGCTCGAACCAACGACCTCCTCCTTGTAAGGGAGATGCTCTACCAACTGAGCTAACCGCCCAACTACACTAAATCATACAACTTATCACAACGAAAATAATGGTGGGCGGTATTGGGCTCGAACCAACGACCTCCTCCTTGTAAGGGAGATGCTCTACCAACTGAGCTAACCGCCCGTCGTGATGGGGTGCATTATAGGGATACTGCGCTATGAGTCAACGATTTTTATCAGTTTTTTATCGTGAAAATGATCGTTCGTTTTATTTTTAGTCAAGATGCTTTTTTTAGCACCATAAGTGACACAGCAATTAACCAAAGTAATCCTACGGATACTCTTCGTCAAACAAAAAATCATCAATTTGAAAATTTTATCTCTGTTAAAAGCTTAATGCCATTGAGGAATTAGCATCCAGTGATAAAATAAGACAACCATTTCGTTTTTTTGATAATCACGATTACTTATCTATATATAAGTAAGACGTACAAAGGCAATCCCAATGAGTAAAATAAAAACCCGTTTTGCACCAAGTCCTACTGGCTATCTACATGTTGGTGGTGCGCGTACCGCACTTTATTCCTGGTTATATAGCCGTCACAATAAGGGCGAATTTGTACTGCGTATAGAAGACACCGATTTAGAACGTTCTACACAGCCAGCCATCGATGCAATCATGGACGGTATGAATTGGTTAAATCTGAATTGGGATGAAGGTCCTTATTATCAGACTAAACGCTTTGATCGCTATAACCAAGTGATTGATCAAATGCTATCTGCGGGTACGGCATACCGTTGCTATTGCTCTAAAGAGCGTTTAGAGCAACTACGCGAAGATCAAATGGCGAAAGGTGAAAAGCCTCGTTACGATGGTTGTTGCCGTGGTGGTAACCATAATCACAGCGCTGATGAACCTCATGTTGTGCGTTTCTTAAACCCACAAGAAGGTTCTGTTATTTTTGATGACAAAATTCGTGGCCCGATTGAATTTAGTAACCAAGAACTTGACGATCTGATTATTCGTCGTACTGATGGTTCTCCAACTTATAACTTCTGTGTTGTTATTGATGACTGGGATATGGAAATCACTCACGTTATTCGTGGTGAAGATCATATCAACAACACACCTCGCCAAATCAATATTCTCAAAGCATTAGGTGCACCTGTACCTGAATATGCCCACGTATCAATGATTTTAGGTGATGATGGCAAAAAACTATCTAAACGTTATAACGCAGTCAGCGTAATGCAATATCGTGATGACGGCTATTTACCAGAGGCACTATTAAACTACTTAGTACGTTTAGGCTGGTCTCACGGTGACCAAGAGATCTTTACTATTGATGAAATGATTGAACACTTCACTTTAGAAGCTATCAGTAAATCAGCAAGCGCATTTAATACTGATAAACTGCTTTGGTTAAACCATCACTACATCAATACACTGCCAGCAGAGAAAGTCGCTGTTCATTTAGATTGGCATATCAAGCAACAAAATATTGATACCAGCAATGGTCCATCATTAGTTGAGCTGATCAAATTATTAGGCGAACGTTGTAAGACATTAAAAGAGATGGCTGAAAGTTGCCATTACTTCTATGTTGATTTCGAAACCTTTGAAGAAACTGCCGCGAAAAAACATTTACGCCCAGTTGCTCGTCAACCATTAGAAGTTGTTCGCGATAAGTTATCAGCAATTACAGAGTGGACAGCTGAAAATGTTCACCAAGCCATTCAAGATACTGCTGATGAATTAGAAGTGGGAATGGGCAAAGTGGGTATGCCGTTACGTGTTGCTGTAACAGGTGCAGGCCAATCTCCTGGCTTAGATGTTACTGTTCACGCTATTGGTAAAACTCGTAGTATTGCACGCATTAATAAAGCATTAGACTTTATTACTGAAAGAGAAAATCAAGCTTAATTACCACGTTAATCTTGCTTATTAAGAGAGATACATTCCTAAAATAGGGAATGTATCTTTTTTTTGTACTCTTTTTCAGCAATCAATAAATAATGTGAGATTAACTGATTGACAGTATTGTGCTTGTTGCCTATTATCAAGCCCGTTCCAGTATGTTGGGGCTATAGCTCAGTTGGGAGAGCGCTTGCATGGCATGCAAGAGGTCAGCGGTTCGATCCCGCTTAGCTCCACCAATATACTTCTAGAACAATCCAATATGTGGGGTTATAGCTCAGTTGGGAGAGCGCTTGCATGGCATGCAAGAGGTCAACGGTTCGATCCCGTTTAGCTCCACCAGAATTTTAAGATCCTGAAGAGAAATCTTCGGGATTTTTTGTTTTCTACTCCCTCCACTTTTTAATATCGCAGATATGCCCATATTCAAGCATAAAAAATGAATGGCCTGATCATATTAACTTTAGTTAACATAATGCATGAGTGGCATATTTATGAAAAAGAGTGAATTAGAAAATGTATTGTCATTATTTATTGAATTAAATCAGAAAATCATTAATGCATTAACACCTGAAAAATCAGGTGTGGATAATCCTTAACATCACCGCTTTAATGGCTTTAATAGCCCTTCTAAACCTTCAATTTTAATGGCAAGGGTCATTTCCATCAGTTGCCCCAACTTCCCTTCAGGAAACGTTCCTTTCCTTGCAAACCATAGTAGGTACTCTTCTGGTAAATCCACCAGCATTCGCCCTTTGTACTTACCAAATGGCATTTGTGTGTTTGCTATATCGATAAGGTGCTGTTTCTCTAACATGTTCTCTACCTCGTTGTTAGTGAAAGTATAAAACCGATTATAGGGTAATTTAAAGATAAAAAAAGCAGTACCCAAAGGCACTGCTTGATTTTCGGTTACTTGGTTAACAAGTGACTCCGTTTACATTGTTATTTTATTCACATGCTATCTGTTTTATCTTCAGAGATTAAACAAACAGACCTGCGATAGCTGCTGATAAGAAGCTTACTAATGTAGAGCCGAACAGTAGTTTCAGACCGAAACGAGAAACAACATTACCTTGTACTTCGTTTAAACCTTTAATTGCACCTGCAACAATCCCGATTGAAGAGAAGTTAGCAAATGAAACTAAGAATACAGATAAGATACCCACAGAGCGTGGTGTTAACTCAGAAGCGATATCTTGTAAGCTGCCCATTGCAACAAATTCATTAGAGACTAATTTCGTTGCCATCACACTACCAACACGTAATGCATCTTGTTCTGGCACACCAATTACCCATGCTAATGGATAGAAAACATAACCTAAACAATCTTGGAAGCTGATACCAAAAATCATACTAAAAATCGCATTCACAGCAGCGATTAATGCAATGAAACCAATCAACATTGCAGCAACGATTAATGCAACTTTGAAACCCGCTAAGATGTATTCACCTAACATCTCAAAGAAGCTTTGGCCTTCATGCAGACTCCCCATTTGAATATCTTCTTCATTCTCAACCGAATATGGGTTAATCACAGAAAGAACGATAAATGTACTGAACATATTCAGTACCAGAGCAGCAACAACGTATTTTGGATCTAACATTGTCATGTATGCACCAACAATTGACATTGATACTGTCGACATTGCTGTTGCAGCCATTGTGTACATACGACGCTGAGACATTTTGCCTAATACGTCTTTATAGGCAATAAAGTTCTCTGACTGACCAAGAACCAGTGAGCTCACTGCGTTGAATGATTCCAGTTTCCCCATACCGTTCACTTTAGAAAGCACAGTACCGATAATGCGGATCACGAAAGGTAATACTTTGATATGTTGAAGAATACCAATTAGTGCAGAAATAAAGATAATTGGACATAAAACATTCAGGAAGAAGAATGCTAAACCACCTTTCATCATGCCACCGAACACGAATTCAGTACCTTGTGCGGCATAACCTAATAAGTGATCAAATAATCCAGCGAAGCCACGAACAAAGCCTTCACCAACATCAGAGTTGAGGAAGAACCATGCTAATGCGATTTCAATAACTAATAACTGCACGATATAACGCAGACGGATCCCTTTGCGGTTGTTACTCGCAACGAATGCTAATGCGCCAATAACGGCGAGTGCTAAAACGAAGTGAATGATAGAGGACATGCATGCTCCAAAAATAAAAATAAATCTTGTAGAGCATTTTATGTAACGCGTAACATTAGGATGTGACTATTGTCACAATCTCATGAAACCGCATACACACTATTTATTAAATAAGATAGGTTGATCACACTTTGAAAGTTACTTAAGGAACATCAAATGTAAATTTGGCTTAAGTAAAAATGCCACTGAGAAGGTTTCCCAGTAGCATTTATTAAATATTAGAATGATTATTTCGATTGATCAAGTAATCGTATCATTTCATCTTCATCGATAACGGTTATCCCTAATTCGTTAGCTTTCACTAACTTAGAACCAGCCGCTTCACCCGCAATCACCATGTCGGTTTTTTTAGAAACACTTCCACTCACTTTTGCGCCTAACGCCACTAATCTGTCTTTTGCTTCATCACGCGTTAACTGTGAAAGTGACCCAGTTAACACAACGGTTTTACCTGCAAAAGGATTATCACCCGCTTCATGAGTCACAATAACAGGTGCTTGCCATGTAATACCAGCATCATTGATCAATTGATCAATAACCGTTCTATTGTGTTCCTCTTGGAAGAAATTAACGACATGTTTAGCCACGACATCGCCCACGTCAGGGACTGATTTTAGAGCGTCAACATCAGCATTTCGTAATGCATCAAGGGTTGAGAAATGCGTTGTCAATCCACTTGCTGTTGCTTCACCGACTTCTCTAATACCAAGTGCATAAATAAAACGTGCAAATGTCGTTGATTTAGCCTTATCTAAAGCCGTGATCAGTTTTTTAGCTGATTTTTCGCCCATTCGCTCTAAACCAGATAGGATTTTCTCATCTAAACGGAAGAGATCTGCGGGTGTTTTGACATATTCTTTCTCAACCAACTGGTCGATAATTTTATCCCCCATTCCATCCACATCCATAGCTCGACGTGAAACAAAATGTTTAAGCGCTTCTTTACGTTGCGCTCCACAAATTAAGCCACCAGTACAACGTGCAACCGCTTCGCCTTCAATGCGCTCAACATCAGAATCACAAATAGGACAATGTGTTGGAAAGATAATTTCTTGAGCATCATCAGGGCGCTTTTCTTCAATCACACTGACAACTTGAGGAATAACATCACCTGCTCGACGAATAACTACAGTATCGCCAATGCGTATCCCTAAACGTTCAATTTCATCAGCATTGTGTAACGTTGCATTGCTCACAACAACACCAGCAACTTGAACGGGCTCTAAACGAGCAACAGGTGTAATCGCACCAGTACGTCCTACTTGGAATTCAACATCTTTGATAATCGTCATTTGCTCTTGAGCTTGGAATTTATAAGCAATGGCCCAGCGCGGTGCTCTTGATACAAAACCCAGTTCTTCTTGCCGTGCAATATCATCAACTTTGATAACAACACCATCAATATCAAAACCTAAATTAGGACGAACTTCTTCTACATGGTGATAAAAATCAAGTACTGCTTTGCTACCAGTGCAAAGTTTTACAGCATCGCTAACAGGCAATCCCCATTTTTTAAATTGTTGTAGGCGCTCATAGTGGCTTGTAGGTAATTCGCCACCTTCGAGTACACCGACACCATAGCAGAAAAAGGTTAATGGACGTTTTGCTGTAATACGAGGATCAAGCTGTCTTAATGAACCAGCAGCGGCATTACGAGGATTAGCAAAAACTTTTCCACCAGTACGGCGCGCTTCCTCGTTTAAATACTCAAAGCCTTTTTCATTCATAAAAACTTCGCCACGAATTTCAATACGAGCAGGAATATCCTCACCATATAAACGCAGTGGAATGGCTTTGATCGTTCTCACATTCTCTGTGATATTTTCTCCTGTTGTACCATCACCACGCGTTGCCGCTTGTACTAATACTCCATTTTCATAAAGTAGGCTGACTGCCAATCCATCTAATTTTAACTCACAACAGAAAGTGATCTCTTCACTATTTTTTAAACGATCACGTAAACGCTTATCAAAAGCCAGATAGCTTGTTTCATCAAAAGCATTATCTAAGGAGAGCATCGGAATTTCATGTCTCACTTGCTCAAATGCTGTTAGAGGTAAGGCACCAACTCGCTGTGTAGGCGAATCAGAGGTAATTAATTCAGGATGTTCAGCTTCTAATGCTTTTAGCTCATTCATTAAGCGATCGTATTCAGCATCAGGTATTTCAGGTGCGTCCATGACATGATAGAGATATTCATGGTGACGTAGCGTAACGCGAAGTTTATCAATTTTTTGTTGAGTGTTTTTATTCATGATTATCACCAAAGAAGAAAAACCCCCGCAAGCGGGGGCTTTTTACAGACAAAAGCTATTGATTTAAATCTAGCGTCCTGCGGATCCTAGATTTATAAAGCTCGATTTTTTGTGGTGTTAAGAGTTTGCGTTCATCATCCAGCACAACACCACCTACATCAGATGCTATACGTTGAGCCGTAAGTAACATCAATTTAAAGTTTTGGTTAGCATCACCATAAGATGGCACCATCATAAACATCGATACACCGGGTGTCGTTAATTCAGCCATCGTATCAATGTTAAATGTTCCTGGTTTCACCATATTCGCTAAACTAAACAACACTGGCCCATTCGCTGTTGGATTGATATGACGATGGAAAATATTCATTTCGCCAAACTGAAATCCAGCTTGAATGATACTTTGCATCAACGCTTCACCATCCAGCATTTGACCATGATGTGCGCTTACGTTTAGAACAATAACCAGCTCTTTCTCTGCTTCTGTTGCTTGCGCAGCAGATTCAGCCTTTGGCTCTTCAGCCTGAGCATGATGCGAAGCCTCAGTTTCAACAGAAGTCACATGAGCCGTTGTCTCTGAAATTGAAGGCTCAAAACTTGCAGATGGGCTTACTGTATTAACGTGTGATTTTATTTCACTCGCAACATTAACCACAGGAGCTTGTTTTGGCTCATCCCTAACAATGGGTACAGGCTCTTTTTCAATAACATCAAAAACACCAAGACTAGGCTCTTGCTGTAATGAAGTATCATGAGAGTTCCCTTTTGTATCGGTTTCAGACATTAATGGGTCGCTATCTGCCACTGAAATTTCAGGTTCATGTAGAGGCTCCGATTTTATCGGTGGCTCACTCTCCCGCTTTTCAGTAGAGGATAAAGTTGATGTCTGATGATTAACCTCAGCATATTGTGGTTCGTCATCGTTCTCATCTGACTGATAATTCTGTTTCTGACGTTTTACTGGGCGATTACGGAAAAGCTTAGAACGCTCTTTTCGACCAATCCATAAGCCGTGTAATAACAAAGCTATGATTAAAATCGCACCAACAACGATTAATATCAGACGCAAATTTTGCTGCATCATTTCTATCTCTGTTGTCTTGAGGTTTAATAGCCACGTTGGCAAATATTACTTTTTACTAAGAGTATTTGCCAATGCTCATAAGTGCAAGCCAATACTTAATTTTCTTGTCACAAAGATACACACATCAATCTCTTATGCGCATTTTTTAGACAATTCATGACTAGTAAGGCTGATTATCTCCCTATATGATACTAGCTTGCCCTCATTGGAGAGAATAGGAAGTATGACAAATTTGACAGAAACGAATAAAAATTTAAATGGATTTCATTATTTTGCTCTTGGTTGGCGTTTAATTACACGCAAAGGGCTGAAACGTTTTGTTATTTTACCCCTACTTGCCAATATTATTATTCTCGGAAGCGCTTTTTGGTGGTTATATGGTCAAATTGGTGGCATGGTTAATTGGATGATGGAAAAAGTGCCTGATTGGTTACAGTGGTTGAGTTATTTAATCTGGCCATTATCCGTTATTTTTATCTTATTAGTGTTCACTTATTTCTTTAGTACCTTAGCCAACATTATTGCTTCTCCGTTTAATGGATTATTGGCTGAGAAACTAGAAGGCCAAATAACGGGCGTTACTCCACCAGATACGGGTGTTGCAGGTATATTGAAAGATGTTCCACGTATTTTAAAACGAGAGCTAACTAAAATAGCTTATTATTTACCTCGCGCTATTGTCTTGTTATTGCTCTATTTTATTCCGGCTATTGGACAAACTGTTGCTCCTATTTTGTGGTTTGCTTTTGGTGCTTGGATGATGGCAATTCAATATAATGACTTCCCATTTGATAATCATAAAATTTCATTTGCAGCGATGAAATCTTCACTTAAGCAGGACAAATGGAATAATCTTCAATTTGGTATGGTTATTAATATTTTCACCATGATCCCTATTCTAAATTTAGTCATCATGCCAGTTGCAATCTGTGGTGCAACCGCAATGTGGTGCGATCGTTATCGTAAACAGCATGTGCAAGATGGACAGTGGTAAATCTAATTTAGCGACGTATCGATAAAGATAAAAACCCCCCGTTTAAATTAATGAACTGACCCCAGTTTATTGGACAGTTTAAATTAGTTAGGTAAAGACTGAGTTCGGTATTGAACTGGACTCAGTCCTTT
>NZ_NBVR01000029.1 GCF_002607735.1 Proteus alimentorum | reverse complement strand
CTTTAAAAGAGAGACGCACTATACCGCCAGTAAGTTAGGTCGGCATTTTACGCTCTATTCAACCCCTGATTATCCATCAAAACAACTTATTGTTACTGCCCATGGTTCTTTTGATTTATACAGTAAGGCCGTTCCAATACCCGATGGGGTGACATTAAAATTCTTAAATCCACACAGAACTAGATTAAGGGATCCGGGTATTGATAACCTCGCAATGGATAAGAAGTATACATTATTTTCTATTTCGAATGAGTATCTAGATTTACATAGTCAACTCGCGGTTGAGCAAATGGAATTGTTGGGAATATGGGCAGTAACAGGCGAGGATAATAATATAACTTCTGAAGTAACAGAAGAAAATAATAATGGGAAAATTAATATTAAAAATTATATATTAACCAAATATGATCGCGATACACCCGATAGAATAAGTAATGCATTGGCTGCCAATCGAGCGTTTACACAAACAACTCAAAAACAAACAGTCAGAACGGATATTGCCACAGTAAGACACTCGATCACTTGGGATGGGCTCATTATACCTTCAATAACGACAATAGGACGTCTTTTCAATGAGTTAAAGGCAAATGATATTCACTATGACAATATTGTCTGCTCATTTTGTCGTTCCAGACAGGANCAGTCAGAACGGATATTGCCACAGTAAGACACTCGATCACTTGGGATGGGCTCATTATACCTTCAATAACGACAATAGGACGTCTTTTCAATGAGTTAAAGGCAAATGATATTCACTATGACAATATTGTCTGCTCATTTTGTCGTTCCAGACAGGACAAGCTCAATCTGAGCTATGATCCTATGGAACAGAAACTAGAATTATTGCAATACTCTTAATCATGCTTAGAGGCTAAGAACTAAGCGCGGTTAAATTAATCACGAGATATTTAGTTTAGAAATAAATTAATATTATATTTTCATGAAAAAAGATATTTAACCGCCATTAACCATTAACGAAATAATGATTATCGATAAAGAGAAAATTGAAAGGAATTAAAAAGATGTTAAATCAACAATTACACACAAGCACCCCAACAGTGGTGGTTTATGATAATCGTGGAGCTGCTATTCGTGAAATTAATTATTGTCGTCATCCCGACATAATAAATAAAACAGATGAACGCATTACGCGTCACCATTATCATCCTCGCGGTTATTTAGAACGCAGTGTTGATGCAAGATTGTATGAAGCTCAGCAATCAGACGCCACTATTCAACACAATATTCAGCAAGTGGTGAGTTTAAGTGGCGCATTATCACTGTCACAAGGTATTGATAATGGAAATAGCTTTAATCTTAATGATATTGAAGGCACGGTTGCACAACAGATTAATGCCAAAGGCACCGTGACAACCTACGAGTATTCCGCTCAAAGCATTGAGCGATATTTAGAGCAAGTCAAAGAAGGGAAATTAGGGGATCTAGACACGAAGGTAATTCAAAAATTGAAGTGGGGACAAGGAAACGCGAGTGAGTTAATCGGCACCAATCAAGTGGGAAAATGTATCGAGCACTTTGATACCGCGGGTAAAAAAACGTATAGCCATTATTCGTTACAAGGCGCGGTAATATCAGAAACACAACAGTTCATTGTAGGTAATAACATTAATTGGGGTACTGACAGTGAGCAAGGTATTCAACAAGCTGAAAAATTTACCACTCAATATACTTATGATGCCACGGGTACTGTATTAGAAGAAACCGATGCTAAAGGCCATCAACGCCGTCTTGCCTATGATATTGTGGGTTTTGTTAAGCAATCTTGGCTGACCTTAAAAGGCCAATCAGAGCAAGTTATTTTACATTCACTCACTTACTCAGCCGCAGGGGAAAAATTACGTGAAGCGCACGGTAATGGCTTAGTCACCACTTATAAATATGAGCCAGAAACCCAACGTTTACTGCAAGTGAGAACACAGCGGCCTCAAGGCCATGCCTTAGGGGCGAAGGTAATGCAAGATCTGCGTTATGAGTACGATGCTGTCGGGAATATTATTTGTTTGAAAAACGATGCTGAAGCGACTCGCTACTGGCGTAATCAGAAAGTGGTGCCAGAAAATCGTTATGTGTATGACTCTCTGTATCAATTGGTGAGCGCTGCTGGGCGTGAATCGGCCAATCAACAAACACCCGCGTCAATGCAATCTCAGAAAGTCGCCACATTAGTCAAAGATACGCAAAGCTACACTAATTACACCCGTTTATACACCTATGATAGAGGCGGCAATTTAACCCAAATTCGCCACGCGTCTTCGATTGCACAGCAAAGTTTCACTCATGAGATTACCGTTTCAAATAAAACCAATCGTGCCTTATTAAAGTCACAGTGTTCAGAACCTCAAAACGTGGATAGCTATTTTGATGAGAGCGGTAATTTAACCCAGCTTCTTAATGGTGATGCCCTTATTTGGGATAGCCGTAATCATTTAAAAGCCACAAATCATGCCAGTGAGAGTGGATATTTATATGAAGGTGAAACCTATCAATATAACAGTGCGAGCCAACGTGTGATGAAAATACGCGGGCGTAAAGCGGCTGGCGGTGATTTAGAA
>NZ_NBVR01000035.1 GCF_002607735.1 Proteus alimentorum | reverse complement strand
ACAACATAATGCCATTTGAAGTGCAAGATCATCAAACTTAATCAATGCATCTACAAAAGTATCGCAATAATCAACGAGTGTGATGAAATCTGTTGTGGAATCGAACTGAATAGCAAGTAATGGATGAGTTGGGTTAGGGGTTGTAGTCATAAGACCGCCTCCAATAGATGATTGCTGAATTCACCACTGAAGAGGCCAATCTTACTGGTGGTGAACTGAACGGAGTTGGCCTTACCAGCTCTATTGGACACTGGCGCATCTTACGATGCTGTCCACTCCCCATTAATTGAGACACTCAAGAAATTTAACTTAAGACGATAAAATTAATCATAAAATGAAATTAACCTTTAATTATGGCATTAAGAATATAGATTTATGTTACAGTTAATATATGAAAAATAAAAAATAGTATAAAATAAATGTTCAATAAAAAAGAAAAGAAAATCTTAAAAAATGCAAAATCAACACCTTACTTCATAAGTATAAAATCAAGTACATCATCAGCAATAAAAACAACATTATTCATTTTATTATTATCTATTTTCTTTCAAAAAGACAATAACTTACCGTATCTATTGATAATATTAATATCATTATCTCTGTCCATTACAATATATTTATTTATTGCAAAATTTCTCTTTGGAAACATACTAATCGGTTTTAAAATAACTATCATTTATCTAAAAATAAAGATTAATAAATTACTCCTCTTTATACTCAGAAAGTAAACATCTATTACAGTTGTTAATTATTTCTAATAAGCCAAAGTGTACTTTTTTAATATCACTTAACAAGATCTCTCAGATAGTGATGATGTGAGCTTGAGATTGCACTAAGGCACTTCTTTCAAATCGCGAATGCAATAATAAACACAGAAGCATTGACTGTTGTTAGAAACAACAAGAGGTAAAAAAGTAAAACCGGACGTAACGTAATTAATATAATGAGAATAAAAATGAGCGAACTCTTAGATAAAAATCTAGAAATAAAAATCATAGAAATCGTTGAAAATAGCAATGAATTTCATAATAATAAGAATTATGATAGTGCATTAACAGCATATCTTAATGCATGGGAATTAATACCAGAACCTAAGCTAGAATGGGAAATATCGAATTGGATCTCATCTTGTATATATAGCGCATATTTTGATATTGGAAATTATATTATAGCAAAAGAATGGGGGGGATATAATTAATAACCAAGCCATCAGATATTGATACTGCTCCATATATTAATCTAGGTATGGTATGCTATGAATTAGAACAATATGATATCTCATATAAGTATTTTGAGCTTGCTTATAACATTGGAAAAAATAGAGCATTTAATGAGAGACAAAAAATACTTTGATTTTTATTTAAGTTATAAAAAAGAGTATAAATGAGAGCATTGGTGATAAATTCTGTGTTTTTGAATAGCCATATATCCTAGGTTAGGCAAAATAATATGAAATTAATTTTATTATGACTACGGAGCCAAACCTGTTTCTAACTTTTTACCCCACCCTCTGCCTAGTATAGATGAAAATATTGATGGAGGGATTAAAGTAACAATATCTCCTGATACTGTTAAAATGGAAATATTCCACACATCGGCTCAGCATCCGATATGAGAAATTAAAATAAAGGTAAGAAATGATAAGCAAGCTTAAATCTTTAAGTGTAAGATTTACTTCTATTGAAGCCAATAAAAAAATAACTCTTTTAAAAAACCTTGAGAGAATAATAGGTGTATTACCTAAAAATTATCATGACTTTTTATTTTATTTTAGTAGTAATATAAAATTTGATGAAATAATAATTTTCAAAGGTATTGAATCTTCATCTTGGGCTGATAATAAAGGATTTGACACTATTGATTATTTTTATGGTTTAAATAATATCAATGATGACTATACTATTTTTGAAATGATTAATACGTATAAAAATGATCTTAAAATGGAATTAATACCTATTGGTTGTTCATCAGGTGGAAATCAAATATGTATATGTACCCAAGGAAATGAGAAAGGAAGCATATGGTTTTGGGATCATGAAGAAACATCTCTTTTGATAAAAAAATTATTTCAGGGCTAACATTAATTGCTTATGAATTTAAAGATTTTATTGATAAACTTGAAATAGAAAATAACGATTCACCCTCAAAATCTATAGGTGGCTATCTTGACTTTTAACTACAATCCTCTTAACTAATTGTTTTATAATTATAAAATTGATAAAAATATCTAAGATAAAATTTATTTATTATAAATTTAGTTTTTTTAAAATTATGATATATTAATTAATTAGTACAAAAAATTTAAAATATATTTATATCACGCTTCATCACTGGCATATAAATTACACCTTAAATAAGCGTTAAAATAATAAAACCACTATCAGTAATCATTCTTATTTTCACTTTTAAATTAAAAGCGATCTATTTTATAACATTTACCATACAATTTAAGTTCATTTAAGAAATACTCCAGATATATATTTCTTTTTAATTAATACCTACCTCACAGAATATGAAATTCACCTCAATTATCGTTGACGAAATATAGCTTCAGCAGTAAATATAATAGGCAATGATTATAAAAAACAGTGACCATCTTTGAAGATGGCTTTTTTAATCCTTAAATTGTCTCATTTTTTAGACAAAGAGATATTACAAAAACCACGGGAGAATTATCTTATGACTCAACAAGATACAGCAACTCATTATTCAATTGATGATATGAAAGCATTAATTGACACAATGCAAATTTATAAAAAAGATAACAGTGGCAAGGGGATCACTCGTATTGCCTATGGCGAAGAAGATGAAGCCGCACATCTGTATCTTGCGGGTTTAATGAAAGAAGCGGGTCTTGAAGTTTATCGTGACGGTATTGGTACACTTTACGCACGTTTACCGGGTAAAGATCGCTCACTACCCGCAGTAGGTACAGGATCTCATCTTGATACCGTACCTCAAGGCGGTGCTTATGATGGAGCTTTGGGTGTTATCGCAGGATTTTATGCCTTAATGCAATACAAACCACAACAACTTAAACGTGATCTTGAGCTGGTTGTTTTCCGTGCGGAAGAATCTAGCCGTTTTGGCTTTTCGTGTATTGGCAGTAAGGTATTAACAGGAAAAATAGATAAAGCACGCTGGGAACAAAATAGAGATGATGACGGTAATAACTTCTTTGAAGTTTTAAAATCTTTAGGTTATCAGCATGATAATTTTGATAATTGCGTAATCACAAAAGATCGTTTTAGTGCCTTTGTTGAGCTTCATATTGAGCAAGGTAAACGCCTTGAGAATGACAAAAAAACTATTGGTATCGTCAATGGTATTGCAGCACCAACACGTTTTTCAGTCACTGTTAATGGTCATGCAGATCACTCAGGTGCCACTCCTATGTATCAACGTCAAGATGCATTAGTGGCAAGTGCGGGAATTATTACCGATATCAACCGTGCAGCATGTACTGAAGCCGTTTATGGCACAGTTGGCACAGTGGGTAAACTCAATGTTGTTCCAAACTCAATGAATGTTATTCCAGGGCAAGTAAAATTCTCTGTTGATATTCGTGGTATTGATACTGAAAGTATTCAACGTGTTGTACAGCGCCTAAATAATAGTGTTGAAAAAGCAGAAAAAGATTTTGGTGTCGCTATTGATGTTCAACCGATTTCTGCTGAATCGCCAGTCAAATTAGATGATTCAATTTGTCAAGTTATTGAAAACTTGTGCCAAAAACACGATATCAACTATATGACAATGCTAAGTGGTGCAGGCCATGACTCCATGAATATGGCGCCACTTTATCCAACGGCGATGATCTTTACACCTTCAGTTGCCGGTATTAGCCATCATCCTGATGAATTTACCGAATTTAGTGATATAGCTGTCGCTGCAGATTTATTAGCAGAAACATTAGGCACATTAGCAAATCAATAATGACTGACTATTTGTTTTAAAAGGTTAATTGCATCATCCCCTTTGGTCGCTTTTAACCATAATTTATCAAAGAGAGATTGGTATTGAAATATCGCCTCAGTTGAAGAAGTTACAGTGGCAATGCCCGTACTGACATTAGGGAATTCACCTAAACGGAACGGGCTAACGGCTAAAGAAAGAGGTACTTTATCTTGATAGAATAATTGGAAAGTTAAAGACGGCATAGTATCTGAAATGATTGCAATATTAAGATAACTATTTTTTTGTTCTAACTTTTCAATGAGATGAAGAATTTCATTTTTTGCTCGTTCTTTTCTTTCTTGTTGCCGTGTTTTAGTTAAATTAACCGAACCTAGCATGCCAACATAAAGAAATTTTTCAATTTGTTGCTGGCTAATAAGGTTATAAATATGAGGTGAATGTAAGGACTGATGTTTCTTACGCTCTTTTAAAATAGACAAAACTTCTTGTTGTTTTTCAGACAAAAGATTTAAAGGTGATGCCTCTGTTAGCATTTCAACCAATGTTTTGTCATAACAATCTGAAGTTAATAAGTAAGAGAAAGGTTCGAAGTGGGTGTAAATATGTGAAGATTGCGTTTCAAGTTGGCGCATTCGTTCAAAAAAGCCATTTGCACTTGAATAATATTCAGTATTAATGCCCAGTAAACTGGTTAACGAGGTATTTAATAATCTAGCAAGATTATCTAGTGTCTCAATTTTAACAATTTCACCTTTTTCTAATCGATATACGGCAGCACGAGAAATACCTAAGTTTTCTGCTACATCTTCAGCTTTTAACGAAGAGGCGATGCGGTAAGCGCGCAGGCGATAGCCAATGGCTTGGTAATCTATTTTTTCTCTAGGTATGTAAGGCATATTTATAATAGGCTCCCAAATGCACAAAGTACTAAGGTAAAGTAATGGCACAAAAATAAAATGTTAGTCAAGATAGTTTAAATTAAACCCAAAATAAAAAGAATCACCTTCCTCACAATGAGGTAAATAAAAGCAGTTTGCTATAAAAAGTTAGTCGATATCAATAAACCTGCCTTTAGCAGGTAACCTCACCAGGGTTAAAGCAGTAAAATTTAACAATAAAAAAACAAAAAGTGCTGTTAATGGATATAACAGCACTTTTTTCTTGTTCACTATTCCCCATTAATTAACACTTCTTGACTCAATAAAATATCAATCAAACACATATAAGCTGCTCATTTAATACCCCACCTAATTTAGATGTAAATAAATAAACAAAAAGCATACAACATCATTACTATAGAATGATAAAATTCATTACCTTTCATTTTAACACCAATTCACAAGATTAATTAATTTTAAAATAATTTAAAATATTTCTTTTTTGAAAGGCATTTAACAGGTTATCGATAAACTACCCTTCGCAAAAAAACAAAAGGTAATTAATCATGAATAAACAGTTAAAATATATTTCACCTAATTTTAATTATATTTTCAATATAATGAAAGTAAATGAATCAATTAATAAATGGGAAAGTTATAATATTGAGAAAGGTTATACTGAAATAACTTATAGTTTTCCTAACTGGTCAGCATTAAGAGGTGATAAATATAAAACAATCACAACATTCAATGAAAAAGGAAAAGATTTAGTTAGAGAAAAACTCCAGCAATGGGAAGAAGTTGCAAATATTAAATTTATTGAAGTAAATGATGTAAAAGATACAGATCTTAAATTTGGCATGTATAATAATATAAATGAGATTGGGAGTTATAACAGTCATTCAATCAGAGGCTTTGCCTATCATCCAAATAATATAGAAAAAAAGAATAAAATAGTAAAAAATAAAATAGAAAAAGTTGAAGATTATAGTTTCAGCGGGCAAGTTTGGATAAATATGTCTGATATGGAGATTATTGAATATATTAGTAAATCAACAATAACTCCTGAGCAACAAATAAGATTAAATGAATTTAAATCCAAATCAAATGTTATTAATTATGTAGTTGAAGAAAACAACGATCATTATTTCTTGATAAAAAATAACAATGCTGAGGCTCATATTTATAATATAGAAAATGTATTTAAAGAAGATTCTAATATGCAGCGAGTAATTAGCCATGAGATAGGACATACTCTTGGTCTAAAGCATACATTTACTAGAAAAGAAACGACTAAATGTGAAGAAAATACCACTAAATACTCAATAATGGCATATAACGGCCCTGAATTTAAAGATGCTGATTTTAAAGATATGACACCTTTAACACCACAGTTAATGGATATTTATGCTATTCAAGTAGCATATGGACAGAATAAATTTACACACACTAGTAATACCACTTATGGTTTTAATTCCAATACAAAAAAAGATCATTATTCATTAAAAACAACTAAGGATAAAATTGTTGCCTGTATTTGGGATGCTGACGGAATAGATACATTGGATTTTTCAGAATATGCCGTTGACCAAAAAATAGATCTTAGTGAAGGTGGTTTTTCTGATGTAGGAGGATTACGTGCAAATATTTCTATTGCCTATGATACTGTTATTGAAAACGCAATAGGAGGCAGTAAAACAGATATCATATCTGGAAATGATGCTAACAACAGCCTATTTGGTAAGCTTGGTAATGACACTTTATACGCTAAAGGAGGTAATGATATCTTATATGGTGGAGAAGGAAATGATTATCTTTATGGAGAACAAGGAGATGATTATTTATATGGAGAACAAGGAAATGATTCTCTAATGGGCTCCGATGGCAACGATCACCTATATGGTGGAGAAGGAAATGATTATCTTTGGGATACCGGAGGAAATAATATCCTTGCTGGCGGGTTGGGTGATGACATTTTACTTAGTGCTAACGGTGATGATGAACTTAATGGGGGTGAAGGCAATGATTATTTAGATGCAGGAATGGGCAATAACACATTAAAAGGCGGTACAGGTTATGATACCTTTAGTTTTGATAGTCAAGAGAATGATTCCTCAAATATAATTACTGATTTTGAATCTGGTATTGATAAAATCTCTTTTTATAAAAAAACAGATAATGGTAATGTTATAAATAACATTAATATTGTTAATTCTAATTATCTAAATAATAATGAAGGCAACCTTTATTATGACAACATTAATGACATTACAAAATTAAAAATAAACACAACAGAGATATCCACACCTAAATATTTAAACATTAATTTAGTTGGTAAGTACGAATATGAAGATTTATTCTGTTAATTAAAATGCACTATTATTTCCTATATTACTTGATGAGAAATCATCAAGTAATATACTAACCATTTTTAGTTATAAAGAAAAATTTCATAAAATATATATTGATATACTATAAAAATATAAAAAAGTTTCTTATTTAAAATAATAATAACAATAAAAAAAGTCGCCACAGAAAAGATAACTTTAGATTTATTTACATCATTAAATTATTCTGACTTAAAACACATCTCACTTCACAATTATTTAAAAACATATTTTCCCCCTCTAGATTAATATCAATAAGTGGCTATCTTTATTATCGCTGGCGCTCGCCAGATAATTAAACTATTTTCAATATGAAAATAAACTTAACCTAAACTTGATATCCGGAGGATATTATGGGTTCTTCTTTATTAAAAAAAGCAGTAGGATTATCTAATGTTTCTGATTTATTAGATAAGAGTGGAATTTTCTATAATTTTTCAGCTAAAACTCTACCTTCTTTTGATTATGATACCGCAGGAAAACATATTGCTCGTGAAAATTCCACATGGAATGGGAAATATGTTATTGGGCAAGCGGCAGAAGTAACGTATTCGTTTCCAACTTGGGCAGGTAAAAAGTTTAATGATTTTAGTGATAAAAATCCCTATGGATTTAATTCAGCGCAAAAAGATCATGCAAGACAATCTTTAGATGCATGGTCTGATATCGCAAATATTAAATTTACAGAAGTAGGACCAAATGTAAAATCAGATATTACTTTTGGAAATATTACTGATCCCTATGGCAAATTCCAAGCTTATGCAACATTACCAAATACCTATAGTTATGGACGTGATGTCTCGGGGCAAGCTTGGTTTAGTGATTATTATTATGCAGGTAATACAACGCCTGAATTAGGTAATTATGGTCGTTTAACCATTATCCATGAAATTGGTCATGCACTTGGTTTAATGCACCCTGGAGATTATAACGCAGGACAAAACGTACCTGGCTATTTAAAATCTGACTACGCTGAAGACAGTCGCCAATATACTGTTATGAGTTATTGGGATGAATATGAAACGGGCGCACATTTCCAAGGTGCTTATGCTGGTGCTCCTCTACTTCATGATATTTCAGCAATGCAATACCTTTATGGCGCAAATACAACGACCAGAACAGGTGATGATGTTTACGGTTTCAACTCAAATACAGGTATTGATTATTACACTGCAACAAGCAGTAACGATAAATTAATATTCTCCGTTTGGGATAGTAGTGGTAACGATACTTTTGACTTCTCAGGATATTATCAAGATCAAATTATTGATTTACGCGAGGGTCATTTCTCTGATGTTGGCGGACTACAGAAAAACGTTTCTATTGCACAAGGCGTTACAATAGAAAATGCAATCGGTGGCTCTGGTAATGATACTATTTATGGAAATGATGCTGATAATATTCTCATCGGTGGTGGCGGTAACGACATACTGTATGGTGGTGGTGGTCAAGATACATTATGGGGAGGTACAGGTAGCAATACCTTTGTTTATAAAGAGATCACCGATTCTTTAATTTCTGCTGCTGACAAGATAATGGACTTCAAATCAGGTATTGATAAGATTGATTTATCAGAATTAATCGAAAATACTTTTAGCCATAAATTCCTTAACTTTGTTGATAATTTTACAGGTCGCTCAGGTGAAGCAACCATTAAATATGATCAATCAACAAACTCAAGTGAACTTGCTATTAATGCTTATGGATATGGATATAGCCCTGATTTCAAAATTGACATTGTAGGATTTGTTAATTACGAAACTGACTTTATTGTTTAATTTTTCATTAGGTAGGAGAGAGATTTCTCCTACCTTTCTTTTACCTATAAGGTGTTATTTTTATATTTTTTTATTAAAAAAAAGATAGATTTATCACTCCATATTGATAGAAGAAATGCAGTACATAGCAATAAAACAGATAGGAATAAAATCAGGAATAACATTATGCCAGCAAGCAAACACAATAATGAAATTACAAATATTATAAAAGAGAGAAAGAAAGTATTTCTTTCCATTGGAATATTTACAGCCTTAATAAATATTTTAATGTTAGTTCCTTCCATTTATATGTTGCAAGTTTATGATCGAGTCTTACCTTCAGGTAATGAAATGACTTTATTAATGCTAACACTCATTATGTTAGCACTATTCATTTTTATGGGAGGATTAGAATATTTAAGAAGCATTATTGTCATTAGAATGAGTAACAAACTTGACTTATCCTTAAATTCAAGAATTTATACTGCCGCATATCAAGCAAAATTAAATAAAACGCCCGGCATTAATTCCTCTTTAGCATTTAATGACTTAGTGACTATTAGGCAATTTATTACAAGTCACGCCATTTTTGCTTTTTTTGATTTACCTTGGTTTCCTATTTATCTTCTTGTAATCGCCTTATTTAATCCATGGTTAGGATTATTTGCATTATGTGGTGCGCTTGTTTTATTTTCTTTGGCAATTCTTAATGAATATTTATCTCGATCGTCATTAAAAAAGGCTAATGAGTATGCTAATCAAGCACAGGTAATACAAGGCCATCATTTTGAACATCCACAGACTATTGAAGCAATGGGAATGCTAGGTTATTTGCGTAACCAATGGCAAATTGCTCACTTTAAATATCTACAAGCACAAACTCATGCAAGTGATAATGCAGCTGGTGTCAATGCAATAACAAAAGTCACCAGAATGGCTCTGCAATCTTTAATGCTAGGATTAGGCGGATGGCTAGCAATAGATAATACAATTAGCCCAGGAATGATGATCGCAGGATCAATACTATTAGGTCGCGCTCTAGCGCCGATTGAACAAGTTATTGGTGTATGGAAAAATTGGGATAGTAGTAAAGAAGCTTATAAAAGGTTGACCACACTATTAAAAGTGTATCCTGAAGAAAATAAAAAAATGGCGTTACCTGCTCCTAAAGGTGAATTAACAGTAAATATTAATCAAGCTCAATATCCTCAAACAGAACGCACATTATTAAATAATATTCATTTTTCACTAAGCCCCAGCGATGTCCTTGGCATTATTGGCCCGAGCGCTTCAGGCAAATCCTCTTTAGCCAAATTCATTGTTGGTATATGGGAAGTTAAAGCTGGAGCTATACGTCTTGATAATGCCGATATATATCAATGGAATAAAAATGAAGTTGGCCAATATATTGGATACCTTCCTCAAGAAATCGCCCTTTTCCCTGGCACGATTGCCGAAAATATTGCTCGTTTTTCTGAAATAGATCCTCAAAAAGTCACTCAAGCTGCAATGATGGCAAATGTTCATGAAATGATTTTACGTTTTCCTGAGGGTTATGAAACCGTTATTGGCGCTCATGGTGAAGGATTGTCAGGAGGACAACGACAACGTATTGCGTTAGCTCGCGCATTGTATGGTGATCCTGCGCTAGTTGTTTTAGATGAACCCAATTCTAATTTGGATGATTTGGGCATTAAAGCTTTAATGCAATCGATTCAAATACTTAAAAAAAATAAAAAAACGGTTATATTAATCACGCATCAAAAACAATTACTCTCAGTGACCAATAAACTCTTAGTTCTTTTCGATGGTCACACCAAATTATTTGGCTCTACAACAGCAGTTATTGCTGAGTTAAATAACTCATCAGTAATAAAGAGTACACCAACAACTACACCTATTACTCAAAACAATATTTAATATTGAGAAGACAATTATGATCACAAAAAAAAATGAAATCGATATTGTTCATGATATTTCAGATGATCCTAGAAAATTCTTAATAATAGGATGGTCAGTTATTCTTTTAGGTCTTGCTGTTTTTATTTTTTGGGCAGCCTTTGCTCCTTTAGATAAAGGCGTATCTGCGAAAGGAAATGTTTCAATTTCAGGTAATAAAAAGAGTGTTCAAGCTTCAGTAGAAGGTATTATTACTGATATTTTAGTGAAAAATGGTGATAACGTAATCGAAGGTCAAACCCTTATTCAATTAAGCTCTATTCAATCAAAAGCCTTAGTAAAATCCTTATCAGAACAATATGATAATTTACTTATTACTCAACAACGCTTATATGCTCAATTAAATGAAAAAACAGAATTTATCTTAGATCCTAATGATAAGTATTATTCTCCTTCAGAGAATTTAAATAAATTATCCCTACTGCAAAATAAATTACTTAATGAGAAGTATATTGAATTATACAGTGAAGTTAATGGTTATAAAGCCGTTATCGCAGGAATTTCCAATCGTTTAATCCATCTTAAAAAATCCACATTTAATAAGCAGAACCAAATAAATAGCCTTCAAAATCAGATAAAAGATTTACAAACTTTAGCAAGTGAAGGTTATATTCCTCGTCATCGATATCAAGAGGTTGAACGTGAACTTGCTGAAAATAACAACCAGCTTAATGATAATTTTGGACAAATAAGTACATTAGAAAAACAAAAACTAGAGTATGAACAAAAGATACTGCAACGCAATGCTAATTTTTACCAATCGGCACGTACTGAACTTAACCAAGTTCAATTACAAATCAGTGAAACAGAAAAACAACTTATTATTGAAATAGATAAACTAAAAAAGATGCAAATTACGGCCCCCATTTCGGGAATAGTAATGGATTTATCTGTTTTCACCCAAGGTGGCGTTGTAAGAACAGGCCAAACATTAATGGAAGTTGTTCCTCAAGATCATCAATTAATTATTGAGGCACGTTTAGCTCCTCATCTTATTGATAAAGTTACACTTGGTCTTCCTGTTGATTTAATGTTTAGTGCATTCAATCAAAATACAACACCTAAAATTCCCGGAGAGGTAACATTAATTTCAGCTGATAGACTTATTGATGAAAGAACGACAGAACCTTATTACCAAGTGTTTATTAATGTTAAAGATAATACTCTTCTTACAGACAATAAAAATAAATTAAAGGCTGGAATGCCAGTTGATGTATTTATTAATACAGGCGATCGCTCATTACTAAATTATCTCTTCAAGCCTGTTTTAGATAGGATCCATACTTCATTGACGGAAGAATAATGATGCAAATAAAAAAGCTCTCTGCCATTTTATCTATATGGATGCTAAGTTTTCACACTTTTGCGATCAGCTTATCTGATCTCTATTTCTTAGCAGTAAAAAATGATCCTACGTTTAATGCTGCGATTAAAGAACAGGTTGCCGGTAAAGAGTATGAAAATATTGGCTTATCTCAATTACTTCCAAGTATACATGTAAACTATCAAAATAACCCACGAAATTGGCAACGAAAAGTTTATCCTATCAATACTAATCGAGGCGAAATAGAAAGAACTGAGTATCAAAATTATCAAAGTCATTCCGTCAGTGCAATTATTAGCCAACCACTCTTTGATTACACGGCATTTAGTGATTATAAATCATCAGTAATCAAAACATTATTATCAGATAGTCGTTATCAAGTGAAATTTTCTGAGCTAGTGATCAAATTAGTGGATAATTATATAGAATTAGCTTATGCGCAGGATAAGTTATTATTAAATCTTTCACAGCAAGCGATTTATAAAAAACAGCTAATATCAAGTCAGCGTTTATTTGAATTAGGTGAAGGAACAAAAACAGATATTTCAGAGATCCAAACGCGATTATATTTAACTCAATCTCAATATACGGATATCCAACTTGAGTTAGATAATGCTAAAAATAAACTAAGTTCAATGATTGGAACACCACTGCCTGATGCAGAACATATAGCAAAATTAAGCAGTAATCGTTTTATATTACAACCTATTACACCCAATAATTACGAGTCATGGGAAAATGAGGTTATGCAAAGCAACCTCAATATTCAAACTGCTCGTTATGAAATGGCAATAGCAAAACAAGAAGTGGAAAAAAATAGAGGTGAATTTTTCCCAACAGTGCAGCTCTATGCTTCTTATTCTAATAGTGATTCCGATAGCAATAATACCGTAAATCAAAAATATCAATCAGCGAATGTTGGCTTTTATGTCAGCTTACCTTTATTTAATGGCGGAAAAACAACAGCTTCAATGCGTCAATCTACTGCATTGTATCAAATGAGTGCATTTGAAAGAGATGCAATTATTCAGCAGATCACACAAGAACTACGTCATCAATACCAAATATGTACAACGAGTAATATTAAATTGAACGCCTATGAGCAATCCGTTTCTTCTGCTAAATTGCAATTAGATGCGACTCAAAAAAGTTATATTGGCGGGCAGAGAACAATGGTCGATGTACTTAATGCTGAAGAATTATTATATCGCGCTCAGCAAGATTTAATTAAAGTTAAATATGATTATATTCAGGCTTGGGCATTATTACATCAATATACTAATACATTAGATATTGAAAAAATAAAATTAATTGAAGGTTATTTCCACTAGAACCACTCATTTTTTAATGAGAGATATTAATATAATTATTAAAGTCCTAAATCATGGAAGGATATAGGACTTTTAATTATAAGCAACAGTTAATTACTTATTTTAGCTAGCGGGTATCATCACTTCTTTTTAGTACCGTACAACGTTAATACACGGTGAGTAAGAGCAATTGATGCTAGACCAATAAAACATTCAGCTAGGAAAATCAGCATAAATTACCCCCATTCATAAGTACATTTTGTTTGGGCGGGGGTTCTGATAAAGTAAAGTGACTTGTCATATAGTGCTTAGCTAACTCCGATTTAATGGACACATTTTAAACCTACCATTAAAATTAAAAAGAGCAAAATATATTTTTCAACAAAATCCATTTTTTGGCTTTGATCACACAAAAACAACACAAAAAATCAAATCCATGTCATTTTAAAGTTGAAGTTAAATTTATTTGCTCTTTGATAACAGTCTTTTAAAAATAGAAATAGACTTTTAAATCAGTTAATTAAAGAAAATAAACGTTAAATCACCCTGTTTTTCTACAACAGGTTTTACCTTTAACTGGCTGATAACAGATAATATGTCTTTTCGCTCTGGTCGGACTAAAATAATCGCAAGCCCTTGATAGTTATTCTCTTCAATTAAGTTAACTAGTTGCTTAAGATCATAATATTTATTATGCACATCAGGATATGCCAGACCATAAGCAAGCTCCCCTTTTGTCTCTGTTAAACGAATATCAGTGCGTTTTAAACTCCATGCTAAGGACGTTCCGATCCCGACTTCATCAGTTAAAATATAAGGCTTATCTGCTAGCTCGCTATAATAGTGACTGATTGCCTTTTCAGGGGTGCTTTTACTTTCTATTTTATGAGGAATGACGTATCCAATTGCTAGACTTAATCCTACTGAGCAAAATAAAGTCAGTAAGCGGGTGGGTTTAAAGAATGAAACAATTCCCATCACACTCCAACATAAGAAGCCCACAATACCCAGCAGCGCTTTATATTGCTCACTTGTTTCATATAACGTAAATCGTGTGGAGAAAAGCGAATAAACTATAATAGAGACGCCAACAAACCCAAAAACAGTATTTATGATCGCATTAATATTATGAATTTTTTCATTTTGTTTATTTTTTAGCTCTTCCATGTAATGTGCAATCAAGATAGAAAGTGGCACAAAACAAGGTAACATATAGGTTAATAACTTACCGCTGGAAGCAGAAAAGAAAGCAAAAAATAGGAATAACCAAAACGAAAAATAAAGCGTTCCTTTTTTCAATAAAATAGCTGATTTAAGCGCCCCAAATAAAAACCCTAACCAAGGTAAAATACCCAAAATAACAATAGGTAAATAAAACCACATAGGTTGAGATCTTGCTGAATTCTTTTCAACAAAACGTTGAACATGTTCAATCCAAAAAAAGTAGTGCCAATAATCAGGAGCTTGAAGTGCAACTGAAATCACCCATGGGCCAGCGATAATAAGCAGAGAGATAAGCGCTATTGGTGCATAGCAAAGGACTTCTTTAAAACGAGATAAGCTAATTGCGGTTACAATAAAAACTAATGCGGGTAAAACAACCGCAATAAAACCTTTAGTTAAAAAACCTAATCCACAGAAAACACCGACTAAAATATATGCACTGATTTTTGACTTTCTATTCTGTGCAGATAATCCACTTAAAAAGTAATACATTGCAATAGTCACAAACATTGTCACTATAGGATCAAGAATATTGTAGGTACCAATCGCTAATACAAGAAATGAGGATAAAAAAACCACCAGTGCATTAAATGCCAAAGTACGATTATGCCAAACTAGCATAGCCGCACGATAAACAAATAAGCCGGTTAATAAGGTTGACGTTACAACGACAACACGAACAGAAAAATGACCGCCGCCAAATAACCATTGTGCAATACTGTTTAACCAATATCCTAATACGGGCTTTTCAAAATAGCGAATATCCAGCATATAAGGTACAGACCAATTACCCGATACGAGCATTTCTCGACTAATCTCAGCATAACGGATCTCATCTGGTTGCCAGAGTAGTCGCGTTTCGAGAGGAATTAAATAAGTTAAAAATATAAAAATAAAAAGTAGAAACCATTTATATCTTTCTACAAAATCGACACGCATATATTCCCCGTTAAAATAAAACAATATCACCTTATACGAACTATCCACTTAGAATAGCTATCCTATAAAAGATTCAATTATTATTTATTAAATTATAATTAATTAATGAATTGTTTTATTTTTAACCAGTCACAAGGATGCCAAAACCCCATTATTTTCAATATTAATCAATAAGATAAAATAAAACTCCGTTAAAAATTCAAATGGTGACACATTAATATTTTATGAAATAACAGCGAGTTATTTATCAAATATTCATCTAAATAGTATTAAAATAAAAAATAGAGAGAAAACATTTAAGCATAAACAGAAAATCAACAAAGTATATAAAATAAAAAAACCAGAAGGAACTTATTCTGGTTTTTGATTACTTCGTTTAATTATATGATGATAAAAATCTTATTTATTAAACTCTTTAAAAGCGCCCATGGTGTTGGCTGCATACATAACTGAAGGGCCGCCCCCCATATAAATAGCAACACCTAATGCTTCAGCGAGTTCTTGTTCTGTTGTGCCAAGCTCTACAAGTGTTTTTGCATGAAATCCAATACAACCATCACAACGATTCGCGACAGCAATTGCAATGGCGATCAATTCTTTTGTTTTTGCATCTAAAGCACCTTCTTTACCACCCGCTTTTGTCGTGCTCATAAACGCTTTCATTACTTCTGGAATATTTTGAGACAATGCCCCCATGTTAGCTGCAATGTCTGTTACTATTTCTTTGTACTTGCTCATTTTTGATCCTTTTACAATATATTTATTTATATAATATAAAAATATAATATCAAATTATATAATCTAAGCAAGCCAATTTAATTTGCAGTGATCTTTTCTATTGTGATAGTTACCAAAAAGAGGTTTAAAGTGTCTATTTTAGATGAGTGGGCTGAACGCCATATAGAAAAAGCGTTACAAAAAGGAGAACTTTCATCACTAAAAGGAGAAGGAAAACCATTGATCCTTGATGATAATAGCCATGTTCCAGAGTCACTTAGAGCAAGCTATCACTTATTAAAGAATGCAGGTTTTTTACCACCTGAAATGCAAGATAGAAAAGAAGCCTTATCTCTAGCTGAAATCCTAAGTACATTAAATGAAACCGAAATAGAGAATGGATCACTGCAAAAGCGTTTGGCATTACTTGAGTTAAAATTGCAGCAGGCTGGTCTAGATACCCAATTTTTACATGCGGACTATGCCACACAACTCACAGAAAAATTGGCAAATCATAAAAAAGAAACAGATCAAAAAGAATGAAATAGCAAAATAGAAAAAGCCTATACATCCCTGTATAAGCTTCTTTTATCACAGAGAATTAACCTGCTGTTGGAGAATAATACGTTGGTGAGCCAGGTCCCACTGGTAAGTTGAATACAAATACCCATAAGTAGAATAATAATGACCAACCAATTAAGAAAATAACAGAATATGGCAACATCATAGAGATCATAGTACCAATACCCGTGTCTTTCTTATATTTTGTTGCAACTGCTAATATCAAACCAAAATAACTCATCATTGGTGTAATGATATTAGTGACAGAATCGCCTATTCGATATGCTGCTTGGATTGTCTCTGGCGCATAACCTGCAAGCATTAACATTGGTACAAAGATAGGTGCTGTAACAGCCCATTGTGCTGATGCTGAACCAATCATTAAGTTAATAAAAGCACAGATTAAAATAAAGCCTAAGAACAGTAATCCACTTGGCATATCAATGCTATTAAGTAGTGCAGCCCCCTTAACAGCAATAACCTGACCGATATTTGTCCAACCAAAGAACGCCACAAACTGAGCTGCAAAGAAAATAATCACTAAATAGAGCCCAAGCGTGCTCATCGAATTCGCCATAGCATCAACGATGTCTTTATCTGTACGCATTGTCTTAGCAATCCATCCGTAAACAATACCCGGAATTGCAAAGAATAAGAAAATAAAGACAACAATAGATTTTAAGAAAGGAGAATTACCAATTAGCCCTGTTTCTTGATTTCTCAATATGCCATTTTCAGGAACAACGGTTAGCGCCAAAATCACGCCCATAACAATAAAGGTTCCTGTCGCAGCCCATAATGCTTTCTTTTCGAGTGGCGTAACTTCAGCAGCATTCCTTAAATCATTTTCTTCATCATCAAGTTCGTTACCGTTATAAGGCCCTAGTTGAGGCTCAACGATTTTTTCTGTAATGAAGTAACCTAAGAAAGTAATAAGGAATGTACTGACAAACATAAAGTACCAGTTTGCTTCAGCACCAACGATATAAGTTGGATCTATAATGCGCGCTGCTTGCTGCGTAATACCTGATAATAACGGATCTATCGTCCCTAAGAGTAAGTTAGCAGAATAACCGCCGGAAACCCCTGCAAATGCAGCCGCTAGACCAGCGAGAGGATGCCGCCCTAACGAATGGAAGATAATTGCTGATAACGGTATCAGTACCACATAGCCTAACTCAGCCGCGGTATTCGACATAATACCCGCAAAGACAATCGCCAATGTAGTCATTTTACGAGGTGCTTTCATTACCACTAAACGCATAACCGCAGATAATAAGCCTGCACGTTCAGCAATACCGACACCTAATAACGCCACCAGCACCGTACCTAAAGGCGCAAATCCAGTAAAGTTGGTGACTACATTTGCCAATATACGACGAATACCCTCAGCATCTAACAAACTAATAATGTGGATATAGCCATCTTCTGCACGCCCTTTAGCGCCTTCTGGTCGGGGATCTTGTACCGTAACACCGAAGTATTCACCAACTGCCGAAGAGACAAGTAAAATAGCAATTAAAATAATAAATAAAATAACGGGATGGGGTAGCGCATTTCCTAGCCATTCCACTGTGCGTAGAAAGCGACTGCCTCCCTGTTTTTTTGTTTGCATCATTTATCCTTTTTATAAAAAAACAGAAAATGCACAGTACACAACCCTTTTTATTATGACCATCTGTTAATTCTATTTATAAATGCTTTATTTAAGATAAACATCAAGATAAAGTGATCAACTAAAATATTTTTTACCTTAATAAACAATCAAATAAAAATAAATCATACAATTACAAATCGCTCACATTAAAATTAATTTATAATATCTAAAATTAAAAAATGTGCATAAGGTAACATTTTTTAACATTATTGTGATTATTTATTAACCTTTACTACCTAAAAATACCTTTACTTAATAGTCAGAAACGATTAAACACTCAGATAAACCTGATAGTAACGGTTGTAATTACTATGAAAGGGGAAATAATGACGAATAAACAGTCAAAACAGGTTAAAACTTTAGATTATTTGTAACATGAACAGGTAATTTTGTAGTAGATATTGAATGTATTACGACATATAGAATAAAGAATTGATGATCTGAGAAAAGAAAGAGAGAAATCGAAAAATAAATATTTAAAAGACAATACTGTTGATATTTTAAAGATAAAAAAGGGTAAGAATGGCTTACCCTCTTTATCTACCACTCAATGAGAAAATATTTATTGATTAGAAGATAATATCTGGCGTAGATTCCGCCATAAAGTATATACACTTACTTGCGTGTCTATCTTCAGTCTCTTCTTCAACGTGAAAACAATCTTCAAAAAACCAGTAAATGGGGGTTCTTAAATAGACGGCTAATGTCACAAGGTAACTCAAATCTATTTTATTTAACCCGCGTTCATAACGAGAAAATTGTTGTTGGCTAACACCTAATTTATCAGCAATATGACCACCGGAATAACCAAGCTCTTTGCGTTTTTTCTGTATTCTTTTACCAACGAGTTCATTCACATTGATGTTTATAAAGTCATAATCCATCATCGCGTTTTCCAACTTTGTTTATATTAAGGCATTGCCAAAATTAATGTGCCAACGCCAGAAAATGACCCCGGAGCAACTCGACCATAAGGACGTAATACAGAGCTAACGACGACGGGTGTTGCTCTCCCTGCAGGTACAAAAATTTTCTCACCAGTTTCACCGGGTCTATTATTAAGATATAAATCCGCAAATAGGCTACCGTCTGGACGTAATCTGACATTTTGGCCATCTAGAGATGAGGCATAAACAACAACGTATAAGTCTTTATTGCACGTCACTTGAATTGTTTGTGAACGTTTATTCTGTGTTGAGTCACCGAGTTTATCTTCATCAATGTCGCCATAGTTGAGGTTGACAGAACCATCAATTATCTCACAAGCCCCAGCAGGGGGCGGTGCAATACCACACATTGATCCTGGAAGTAATAATTTTGTCGTTCCGGTTTCATAGAATAAACCAACACACTCTTGAATTTCACTATTAGGTACCCCTGAGTGATGAGCAACAGTAGGTGACGTAGGAAAAGTTTGCACTCGCATAACAGCATCACGCAATTCCGCCATAGTGCGATATTTTTGCGCGCCTGTTAAAATTGTTCTTGTCGCTGCCCCACCTTGTCCTGATGCATTATGTCTATGATTAATTGTAATTTTACAAGATGCACTACCATAACAAGGATTCAACGTCATCGTTGTTTCAGGATCCCAACGTTGAATAATAAAAGTATAGTTTGCAGAAGAAGAAGAAAGAACTTTAGATTCCGTAATATAAGAAAAAATAGAAGCCATTGATGATGCAGAAAAGAGCATCATCACACTAAATAAACATAATGCTGATAATCGTTTTAGGGTAAACATATTAACCTCAATCTTAATAATTAATCATAATTCAGATGGAATGTGGCTATGGCACTAAAACGACCTCGTTTTATTGATTCATTAGCAATAGCATTAGGCTCAGCTTGTATAAATGCGCGGAACCTTAAAATAGAATCCCCTGAATTTAAGGCAATATTGCTTGTTTCTTGATTAATCCGCAGTGGACTGCCATCAGAATTTTCTAATCCAATGGCAATACCTTCCGCTTGACTTCCTGTACTTAATGCAAGAAAACCTTGCCCAACCATTGCCTGATTCTCAGTACCACTAAATGTCACTCTCACCTTTTTATTAATTGAAAGGTCACATTCTGATAAATGAATTTGAAAATTTTGGCTATTGGTTCTACCCGAACCAATGTAAAACGTTTTATCCGGCACATTACCAAATTCTAGCGAAATGGTTTCATCGCCAGGTTTTATCACACAAGGTTCATCAACTAAGGCGCCATAAAGTCGCATATTATTCGGTGCTGCATTGGCTATGGTAGATATTCCTATTAGGAACGTAAGCCCGCAAATAACAGGAAGCGGTAATGTTTTAAGCTTCATTTTCACACTCCTATTGATATTCTGCGAGCAACGTTGCTGTCACTTCAAATGGGCCTTCTACTAATGTACTTCCTGGTTTTTTTACTGGTACAGCTTGAATAATAGGTGGTTTATCCGGCGATATAATAAAACGCTCATTTAAAATAAAAGGCTCACCATTTCGAGTCATATGAATAGCTAAATCAGTAATATTGGTTTGTAATCCAGCATCATCAAACTGGCTTTTAGGACCAATAATAGAAAGTCCCAGATCCCAGCCTTTTATATTTGGATCGCACTTTAATCTGTAATTCACGGGTTGAGTGTAATTAATTCCATCGACTCTATGAATACCAACATTATGGCCAAAATAAACTTCAATTAAGTTATTATTTTCAATCACACAAGGAGGTGGAATTAATAATGTTCCAAATAATTTCATATTCGGTTCATCCGCACTGGCAAATAAAGGCGACATTACGAATAATGTTGTCAGACAAACCTTTTTTAAATTAATAAGCATGTACTGACTCCTTACTGATATTCTACTCGAAGTGTTGCAGTAGCGTAAAAATCACCCCCAGTTAATGATGCAGCATAATCACGAACAGGAATTGCCTCAAATTGCGGAAAGTTAGGATAAGTGAAATTCACTTCTTGCCCCAATCTCAATAATTTATTTTGGTAAAGAATACGTACCCCTAATCCTGTAATATTTGTGCTCAAGGCATTTGAATCAAACCCAGTACCATTTCCAGAAATAGAGACTTTCATTGTATTTGTTGGCATTTTTCTACACTCAGCACTATAGGTAATAGGCTTTTTGTAATTAACACCATCAATACGCGTACTCATGACCTCACCAAAATCAACCTCAATCGTTTTTCCTCCATTGATGACACAAGGTGGTGGCGCGATAACATTACCCGAGATATAAACATAAACTATCCCAGGTATAGCGTTACCCGCTCTCGCTGTAGGAGGTGTATTTGCAACAGCAGTTGAACTCAGGACACCAGTAAATGTTGTCATTAATAAAACCAACACTGCTTTGCTTGTGTTAAACCGCTGTTCCATATCCATAAATAAACCTATTAATTTCCGATTGCTGTTTCTACAACCTTACACTCATTACCACTACAGCTAAATTTCAAACGAGGGCGCCCACCATAATCGTTGATATAACTTAATACGGGTGATGCACCAAGTGTAGAGGCTTTCAAATTAAGATCAGCACTGCTTTTTGGATCAACCATTAAAGGCATAAACCCAGGTATACTTTCACCTTTTAACCCTGTTAACCCATCGACAATTGTCACAAAGTAAGGCGTTGGATTATTAACCTGATAGGTATCCCCTTTTTTCGTTAGGGTGATTTTTTCCTGCCATGGATTTGTTAAATCAGTCTGTGTCGCATAAATCGCAGCTGGGCGATAAAACAATTTAATCCGTGTTTGTAATGCAATTTGCAGTACATTGGGTTTATCACTACGTGGTGGAATTTCACGTAAGTTAAAATAGAATACACTTTCCCGATCTTGAGGTAATTTAGCGACATCAGGTAACCCTTGTATTTTTATCTGGCTTTTATCACCGGGTTCAATACGTTGAATAGGTGGCAGAACAATTAATGGACTTTCCACTTTTTGCCCATTGACATCTTCCATCCAACCTTGTGCTAAATAAGGCAGATCTTTATTTTGATTACTGACATTAAGGCTAATTGATTTATCAGCTCCATTAAAAATGACACGAGTTCTATCCAATGCAATCGCAGCAATAGCTTGTTGGGTAAACACCATTCCCGTCAATAATGTGGTTGCTACAATGAATGAGCGCTTTAATAACATCATCTTTAATTACTCTTTTGTTTATAAAATCGTTTAAATTTTCCCTTCTCAACCTTCAGTTTTGACTAATTGTGGCTGAGATGGTGATTCGGTTCTCTCTTGTGCTGAATAAGAGATTGATGGAGTGTCTCCACACGTTAATAATAGTGAAGAAATAAAGATACCTTCATTTAATTGAGGTACTTGTACTTCACACTGTTTTTTACCACTCCAACGTACATCTAAAATATCACCCGAGTTTATTCCACTTAAATAAACATTACCGCTATCATTCACGATGCCCAGTTCTCGTCCTTTTTCTGTGGTAATGCTAGCGCCAAATGGTGGATAATTTCCGTCTTTCATGCGGACAATCGCCATCGCTTTTTGCCCTGAAATAACGTCAAACTCACGGTAACCTATCGCCCCTTCAGTCAGGGTTAATTGTTGAATTGAACGCACCGCATCAACATCATCAGGTAATTTATCTAAATCAATTGTTGCACTACTCCGATAGTAATTATTGATATCTGGAAGCACAGCTTTACCAAAATAGTTAGTATGGCTCACCGCTCCTAAACTTCTAATTGGTACATCAGCCACACCATTAGTATCGACTAATAGACGCGCAGCGCCTGGCATTGCCGTACGATGGAATGCACCGCCTTTTGATGTTAACGTCGCGCCACCTTGTAGAGAAAGTGATGCTGAGGTATTTTCACCTTGAATATGACTCGCACTTGCTGTTACCAGTGCTGTATCACCATAACGCGTATAATAAGCATCAGCAGAAGGACGCCCACGACTACTTAAACCTGCACCTAAGCGATAGTTATTATTGTCATCGAGGCGATCAAAATAGCTCACATTATGTGAATTACCATTCTTATTAATTACAGTGTTATAGCTAATTGTGGCTTTATCGCTCCAAGGCATACTGACGTTTAAATAAACACCATCATCATTCTCGCCATTAAATTTATTGCGGTAAGCAGATAAATTGATATTGATATTTTTAAAACTACCAATATCCATAAACTTAGATAAAGATAAGTTGTAATAATCGTTATTAGGCTTATTCCAATAAGTTTGATGGTTATAGTTAAGATAAGCACTCAAACCTAAATCTGGGAATTGCTTACTTAATGTTATGGTATAGAGCTCTTTATTATTATCACGATTGTTATCACGGTAACGGCGATCTAAATATTGATCCATACTCATAAAATCACGTTCTGAGAAACGATAACCTGCGAAAGTCACCTGACCATTTATTGCTTCAAAACGTTTAGAGTAGCTAACGCGATAAGAGCCACCATGATAGCGTTTATCATCATTAGGAATTTTTGCCCACGAGTGCGTTGCATCAAAAGAGATAGCACCCAACGCCATTAGGTCACGACCAATACCTAAAGAAACAGAGTTATAATCTCCCGCAACTAATGAACCACCATAGAGTGACCAACCATTGCTAACCCCCCATGAAAACTCACCCATTGCAAAAACGGGCCCTTCTGTCTTGTGATCCATATCAGAAGGCTTGCCTGCTGATAATTTATATTGCACTCGACCCGGACGTGTTAAGTAAGGGATGCTTGCCGTATCCATTTGATATTCTTGTACTGAGCCATCTTGCTCTTCAACACGAACATCCAGCTTACCACTGACTGCATCATTAAGATTTTGAATACGGAATGGACCCGGTGCGACCTGTGTTTCATAGATCACACGACCTTGCTGGCTAATCGTCACTTTCGCATTAGATTTTGCTACACCGGTTACTTCAGGTGCATAACCTCTTAAATTAGGAGGCAACATCTGATCATCCGTTAATAAACTGATACCCGTAAAACGGAAGTTATCAAAAATATCAGAGCGTGAATAAGTCTCACCCATAACAAGGCGAGCCCCCCACTGGGTTATTGCTCTATAAAGGTAATATTGACTCCAATCCCAATCATTCTCAGTACTACCATTCACACCCGTTGTGTGTTGATAGTTTGCTTGCCAATCAGCACGAAAACGCCAAACACCTAAGTTAGCACCCGCAGTACCACTCCCCGTAACTTGTTGTCTTTGTTTACCATTAGCGGGATCGGTCACATTAGCATTCAGGTTATAGTCAAAAATAAGTCCTGAAATACCTTCATCCCAACGAGAAGGTGGATCCCAATCCTCGGTAGCATACTCAACATAGGCTTGAGGAATAGTAACAATAAAACTACCTGCACCTAAGTTAGTACTTGTTGTCATACCCGGTATCGATGACTCATCAAGACAGGCATCGCCATCTTTCCAAGTTACCGCTTTGAGCCACTCAGGTTTCAACGTAAATTGATTGACTAATTCGCGAGGAATACAAGGAATACTCGCTTTAGGATCATTTTCGGGGACAATATAATTAATGGTATAGAGATCCGGTAATTCATTATTATTAACTTTAACAATAAATTCATACTTACCGGGCATAATATAACCAGCACGAGAGAAGTCAGATAAATCAATATTTTGTTTATCTTTTAGATCAAGAATATCAGAGTTAAACTCGATATCACTGGCTGCAAATGCCATACTAGAGGCGCTCGCCATACCAGCAATAATTAAATAGATCAGTGCTGCAACAGGTCGAATTGTATGCTGATTACTCTTTTTCTCTGCTTTTATTGAAGCAGTTTTGAATGATTTAGCCATAAATAATCCAACCAATCCATTTAATAATATTCAAGTTTAAAACGCAGGGTTGCCTGATAATTACCTGCTCGTGGGATGTCGTTATTTTTAATAAGTCTTGCTTGATACAACAAAGACAACGATTTGGTATCGATATCCACAGGAGGTAAAGGTTTCCCTGGTATTGCCAATCTTCCGTAACGGTCAGCAATAGCTAACGAAGCACCTTTCGCGTCGCCGAAAAGTTGGAATAATCCGTTCTGTGCGGGGCCTTCAAAAGTAGCAATAAAACGAGGACGTTCTGCTTGTGTACCTTTTTGGTCAACAAGGGAACATTCTGTTAATCGAATAGCAAAATATTCAATCGGTCCTTGGCCTTCAACAGCTAAGGTCGGAATAGACACGGTACTTAAAGAGATAACTTGCTCTCGACTTCCTGCCGAGATAGTACATGTTGGCTCTAATATAGAACCTTGTAGACTAACCACGCCGAATCGCTGATGTGATTTTACATCTTGTTTTATGTCGGTCACTGCCATTACAGGTTTAACAAATAATCCTGTTGCAACAAGTAATAATAGTGGCACCATTTTGCGATTCATTGTTTTCCACTCCATAAGATAAACCATAAAATAAAGCTAAAGATAAAGCCCTATACATCCTTATACAGGGCTTAAAAACACATCTATTATTGGTAAGTTAATGCGAAAGTTGCGATCGCAGTAAAGTCACCAGGTACAGCTGCATCTGTTGTAGAACCTTGTAAGTAAGCAGCAAAGTTCAGATCATTTGAACCATCACGAATAGTTTGAGCTTTAGTTGGTTCACCTAATTTAATTTGTGTACCACCAGCATCAGTAATAACAACTGCTGCATTTTTCGCTAAACCTTCGATACCTAAAGAGCCTGGCAGAATAGCCGCTGCTTCAGCACCAGTGAAGGTAGTTTGAACTGTTTTATAAGTTTCAGTAGAGCATTGCAGTAATTTGATTTTAAACGTGTTAGATACGCTACGGCCGCCATCTTTCAGTGCATTTGCTGAAACTTGTCCTAGTGGAACACGTTGGTCACCTGAGTTAGGATCGATTGAACATGGAGCATCGATGATTGAACCCCAAAATTCTACAGTACCATGACCTTGATCAGCAGCGAATGCAGAACCAGCAGCAACAGTTAAGCCTAAACCTAAAACTAAACCTAATTTATTTAATTTCATCTTTATGTTTCCTGAAAATATAAGAACGAAGATATTTAAAATAATAAAATTCAATATAAGCAAATTGCTTAAATGAATGACATGCTAAATAGTGTTTCTATATTTTGATAAAGTTCATCCAGCCAATTTCATATTTAATTATGAAATTAGATAAAGGAAGCGTATCAAGTTGGATATATTATTCTCTCTGCTTTTATTTAAGTCAAACCACCCAAATATCATTAAATCTATTTTTATTAATTTACTGATATTAGGTGTATTTTTTACATTTTCACACAAAATATTACTTTCCGAAAACACCTGAAACGGACTTTAAAACCAAATCAATACTCTCAAAAAGA
This sequence comes from Proteus alimentorum, assembly GCF_002607735.1. GTDB lineage: Bacteria > Pseudomonadota > Gammaproteobacteria > Enterobacterales > Enterobacteriaceae > Proteus > Proteus alimentorum. The sequence continues at coordinate 9,212 of NZ_NBVR01000035.1, read as the reverse complement.
GATATGTGAGATTTAAATTCTGCCATTTCAAAATTTAAAGTGAAAAGATCTGAATGTCTTTTTATGAATAGGAATAACAGCCAATTAAATAACATTTTCTTATTTATTTATTTTAACTTAATATAACTAAATTTTTACATAATGAAACAAATCAAACCTAACACATTGTTTTTCAAAAAGATCAAAAAAATTGATTTGTTAATTTATTTATTATCATTATTGACACCCATGCATAAACCACACAAAATAGATCTTTTAATGATAATCTTAAATTGAATCAAATATTAAAAACAAAACATCAAATAAACATAACTCTTTGTATTTAATAAATAAATTAAAAGTTACAATTTTTATAATTACTCATGTTTATAATAAACAACATAAAAAGAGGAAAAACATCATAAGCAATTGATTTAAAATTAATTATATAAATAAACTAATCAAGAATAGAGTATTTTGATAATAATTTAACACTTAAAGATAAGTATTTACACCTAGGAAATTAAGGTCAAAAAGCGAGTTTTTTGTACAACTTGCATTTTTTGATTAAGAACACTCCTACATGTTAACTAACTGATAATTCAAAAAAGAAATTCGTGTAAAGCCCGTTTTCCCTTCAAAAAAAAACAAAAACCTAATCATTTGATTGAGAATAATTACGCGTTTTTGGGTAAAATTTTTAATGTATTTATTAAGAGCTACTTCAAATATTTAAATTATTTATTTATTTGATTATTGACTATTTTACGTATTGCTACTAATTTCATTATTAGCTTATTCATATTATTACCTTCCCAGAGAATCCACATATTTTTATCCAAATAAAAACATAGTAAAATACATTTAATTTACATTATATACATAATGATTTAACATTACTTGTATCATGTGTATATATATTAGTCATTATTACTTGTTTTTTAATTATCAAATATTTTTCAATAAGAATATTGGAATTTTTTTATCTTTGCGATAAATTAGGAATAGTTTTATATTATCTGAATAGATTTAACTTATTTTCGAATAGTTAATTAATCTAAAGAAGTAAGTTTTAAGCTATATATTAGAAATAATCTTTTATCGACTAAATGATAATAAGTTAATATTTTAAATAAAAATAGAAAGTTTCATTAGAATTATTTAATTATTCAACTAACCACATCTTAATAAGAAGATCATTATTAGAGCATCTTTATTTAATAAATTAAGTTAGCTTTATTTATCTTTTTCACGATGTAATAAAAAAAAACAGGTTTAACCTAATAGAAATCGATATTTGTAAAAAACTCGCTTTAAGAGTATTCCGATCACACATTTCAAGAAAAACACCTGTTTTAAATAATTATTATCATCATAAAATGACTAATTTACATTTATGCCCCATTTTTACCTTTTATAAAACGTGTATAAAAGAGTAAAAATTGATTATCTATATCTTCCTTTTTTTCTGATTACACGATCAATAACTCAAGTTTGACTAACAGTACTTAGTCTTTTTTAGCATAAAAAAAGGGCAGGGTTTCCCCTGCCTTACCAATATGGTAATCAATCAAAGAAAAAACATACGCTCTAAAACACCAAGTTTGGGTATCCTTCAGCGGTATGCATTAGTACAAAAAAACATCCGGCATCGCTTCAGCAATAGTGCTACTTCGTTTATCAATACGCTGATTTTCAGATGAAGATTTTGTGGCAAAACAGTCCTCAAAAAACCAATAAATAGGTGTATTCAAATAATTAGCCAACAAAACGAGGTAACTTAAATCTATTTTATTCAACCCGCGCTCATATCGAGAGAATTGCTGTTGGCTAACACCAATTTTTTCAGCAATTTGCATACCGGTATAACCTAATTCTTTACGCTTTTTCTGAATTCTTTTTCCAACCAACGCATTAACATCAATATCTGTAAAATCGCAATTCATCATAATATTCCCCCATTATCACGATTAAGGCATCGTTAAAATAATTGAACCTGAACCAGAGAAATAGCCCGGAGCAACACGACCATTGGTATGTAAAGTAGAACTTACTTTTACAGGCACAGAACCGCCAGCTGGAACATTAATTATGCTACCGGTCTCACCAGGATAATCATCAAGAAATAAATCAGCATATAAACTGTTGTCTGAACGTAAAGGCACTCTCCCATTATCTGAACCTGATGCAATAACCATGACTTTCATCGCTAAATTACAAGTAACATTGATATTCTGATAACGCTGAGCACCCTCTAAACTATATTCATCTATATCGCCATAATTAAGGTTTACAGCACCTTCTGTTATTTTGCAGGCACCAACAGGTGGCGGTGCAATACCACATAATGATCCCGGTAATAAACGTCCTCTCGGTGATAATCCGCTTGAATTTGGTTGATAAAATAATCCCACACATTCCTGATTAGAATTTAAAGCAGGCCCTACGTGATTGGTTTTTCCTTCCAGTGGTAAGGAGATATTTCTTAGCACCTCTTCTCGAACTTCAGCTAAAGTACGCAACTTCTCAATTCTTGTGATAACTTGCTGAGCTGTCCCTCCAGTGCCATCCAGTTCATGTTTATGGTTAATCGTTGCATAGCAAATAGACCATCCATAACAAGGATTTAATGTTCCCGACGTTTCAGGATCCCAACGCTGAATAACATAGGTATAGGTTGCATTTGAGGGTGTTCCTGTCGATTCAGTAATATAAGAAAAGATAGATGCCATTGCGGGTGCCGAAAACAACAAACCTATTGCAATACATAAAGCTGGAAATCGCTTTAATATGGACATATAAAACCTCAACTCTAATAATTAGTCATAATTCAAATGGAATGTGGCGATTGCACTAAATGGGCCTCGTTTAATGGATTGGTTAGCAATCGCATCTGGCTCCCCTTGAATAAAGGCATAAAAATTTAAAATCGTGTCATCCGCATTTAACGAGAGTTTGTCTGTTTCTTTATTAACAGGTAGCGCATTTCCATTTTCAGATTCCAGTCCAACAGCAATACCCGCCGCTTGACTACTTGGGCTAATCGCTAAAAAACCTTGTCCTGCCATGGCTTGATTTTCATCCCCTTTGAAAGTGATCTTGACGCTTTTACCAATCGTTAAATCACATTCAGACAAGCGTATTTGAAACAACTTGCTTGGTGTTCTTTGATACGCATAAAGGTTCTTGTCTGGTATATTGCCAAAATCTAATTCAACGGTTTCGTCACCAGGCTTTATGGTACAAGGCTCGTCAACTAATATGCCGTGAAAACGCATATTGTCTGGCGCTGAGAAAGCGGTTGATATTAATCCCGTAAATGTGGCAAGCCCCAATACGAACGGGATCGATAACCTTTTTATATTCATCAATACGCTCCTATTGGTATTCAGCAAGCAATGTTGCCGATACTTCAAATGCACCTTCAGGCAAAGTACTACCTGGTCTTTTAACGGGCACCGCTTGGATCACAGGAGGACTATCGGGTGATATCGCAATACGCTCGTTTAATTTAAAAGGCTTACCATCTTGCGTAAGATGAATGCCTAAATCTGGAATATTGGTTTGTAGCGCCGCTTCATCAAACTGTGTTTTAGGGCCAATAATAGAAAGCCCTAAATCCCAACCTTTTAAATTTGGATCACAGACCAATCGATAATTCACCGATTCGGTATAGTTAATGCCATCTACTTTATGAATACCTACGTTGTGTCCAAAATAGACATCAATCAGTTCGTTGTTACTAATGACACAAGGAGGTGGTACTAATAAAGTGCCAAATAATTTCATATTAGGTGCGTCTGCACTCATAACAGAATAAGAATTCAGTAATGCGATCAGACATAGGTACTTTAATTTATTCATCTTCTGACCTCTTACTGATAATCCACATGCAGTGTGCCACTTGCGACAAAATCACCACCCACTAAGGTTTCATTCTGATCACGAACAGGAATAGCTTCTAATTCAGGTAAGTTGGGATAAGTAAAATTCACCGCCTTACCTAAATCTAATAAGCTTCCTTGATACAGAATACGCACCCCTAATCCCGTAATATTTGTTTGTAGCGCATTTGAATCGAACCCTGTTGCGCTACCCGTAACATAAACTTTCATGGCATTGGTTGGCATTTTTTGGCAAGTCGCGGTGTAGTGGACAGGCTCTTTATAACGAACACCATCAATACGAGTACTCATCACCTCACCAAAATTAACTTCGATCATTTTGCCGTCATTAATTAAGCAAGGCGGTGGCGCAATGACATTCCCTGAGATATTGATATAAACAATTCCTGGAATAACATCTTTCACCGCTCTAGCGGGTAAATTCGCAACAGCAGTAAAACTTAGGCCTCCAGTAAACGTTGCCAAAATAAGAATCAACACTGCTTTGCTTGGGCTAAACCGCTGTTCCATCTTCATAAAATAGACCTATTTAGTTTCCTGCTGATGTTTCTGTAACTTTGCATTCATTGCCATTACAGGTGAATTTCATCTGTGGTCGTCCACCGTAATCATTGATGTAACTGAGTACAGGTGATGTGCCAAACGCAGAAGTATGCAGATTTATCGTTCCTGTGCTTTTAGGGGCAATCATGATTGGTTCAAAACCATCTAGGCTTTTTCCTTTCAATCCTGTTAAACCATCCACTAATGTCACGTAATAAGGTGTTGGGTTATTCACTTCATAGCGATCACCTTTCTTTATTAAGGTGATTTTTTCCTGCCAAGGATGGGTGAGATCCGTTTGTGTGGCGTAAATCGATGCTGGGCGATAAAACAACTTAATTCGTGTTTGTAGTGCAATTTGCAGTACATTAGGTTTATCGCTACGTGGTGGAATTTCACGCAAGTTAAAATAGAAAACGCTTTCTCTATCTTGTGGTAATTTTGCAATATCAGGTAATGACTGCACTTTTACTTGGCTTTTATCGCCCGGCTCAATACGCTGAATAGGCGGTAAAACTAATAATGGGCTGTCAATACGTTCTCCATTTTCATTTTCCATCCAGCCCTGAGCCAAATAAGGCAACTCTTTATTCTGATTACTGACATTTAAGCTAATAGACTTATCTGCACCATTAAAAATGACACGCGTTCTATCTAAAGCAATCGCAGCAAGGGCTTGACTAGTTAAGACCATTCCAGTCAATAAAGTGGTTGTTACAATGAATAAGCGCTTTGATAACATCATTTTAAATTACTCTTTTTGTCTGAAATTATTTTTATCTTTCCCTTTTTTCCTAACCTTATTGCGTGATCAGTTGAGGTTTAGGTAAGGGCTCTGCTCTTTGATTGATTGTTGAAAGTGTTGCTTCACCATCACTACAAGTCAGTAATAATGAAGACATAAATAATCCTTCAACTAATGTTGGAATACGGACTTTGCACTGCTCTTGGCCATTCCAACGAACACTCAATACATCATCACTGTTAATCCCTGTCAGATAGACATTCCCACCATCATTGACAATACCGAGCTCTCGCCCCTTCTCGGTTGTGACACTGGCACCAAACGGTGGATAAGTTCCGTCTTGTAATCGAATAACAGCCATGGCTTTTTGTCCCGATACCACATCAAAGTGGCGGTAGCCTATTGCACCTTCTGTTAGGGTTAGTTGTTGAATTGAGCGTAATGCTTCAGCGTTATCTGGCATCTGATCAAGGTCGATGCTGGCACTACTGCGGTAATAATCATTGATATCAGGTAGTACAGCTTTACCAAAAGCATTGGTACGCGTAATAGCGCCGATACTTTTCACTGGTACATCTGAAATGCCATCTGTATCAACAAGTAAACGAGTACTCCCCGTACGGCTTGTACGATGTAATGCACCACCTTTTGGTGTTAATGTTGCCCCACCTTGTAGTGATAATGTGGCTGAAGTGTATTCACCATTAATATGGCTCGCACTAGCAGTAACCAATGCAGCATCAGCGTAATGCATGAGATAGGCATCTGCGGATGGTTTACCGTTACTGCTTAAACCCGCGCCAACACGGTAGCTACTATTGTCATCAATACGATCGTAATAGCTGACATTATGTGAATTACCGTGTTTATTAATCACAGTGTTGTAGCTAATGGTTGCGCGATCACTCCAAGGCATACTGACATTCATATAAACGCCATTATCATTGGTGCCATTAAATTTATTGCGAAACGCCGACAGACTGAGGTTGATATTTTTAAAGCGACCAATATCCATCGTTTTGGCTAATGACAAGTTATAGTTATCGTTATTAGGCTTATTCCAATAAGTCTGATGACTATAGTTTAAGTAAGCACTCAACCCCCATTCAGGGAACTGCTTACTAAACATAATGGTATAAAGCTCTTTATTGTTGTCTTCTTCACCACCACGATAACGGCGATCTAAATATTGGTTCATACTCATAAAGTCACGTTCAGAGAATCGATAGCCTGCGAATGTCACTTGGCTATTTATTTGTTCAAAACGTTTTGAGTAACTGACGCGATAGGAGCCGCCATGATAACGCTTGTCATCATTTGGAATTTTTGCCCAAGAATGGGTCGCATCAAAAGAGATAGCCCCCAATGCCATTAGGTCACGACCAATACCCGCAGAAACCGAGTTATAATCGCCCGATACTAATGAACCACCATAAAGTGACCAACCGTTACTGATCCCCCATGAGAATTCACCCATACCAAAAATAGGGCCTTCCGTATTACGGTTCATATCTGACGGCTTACCCGCAGATAATTTATATTGCACTCGACCGGGACGTGTTAAATAAGGAATACTTGCCGTATCCATTTGAAATTCTTGAACAGATCCATCTTGCTCTTCAATACGTACATCTAATTTGCCACTGACAGCATCATTGATGTCTTGAATACGAAATGGCCCAGGAGCAACCTGAGTTTCATAGATCACACGACCTTGCTGACTAATCGTCACTTTCGCATTTGTTTTTGCCACACCGGTTACTTCAGGGGCATATCCCCTTAAGTTAGGTGGCAACATATTGTCATCCGTAGACAAGTTAATCCCAGTAAAACGGAAGTTATCGAAAATGTCAGAACGTGAGTAAGTCTCCCCCATCACAAGGCGAGCCCCTAACTGCGTGATTGCTCTATAAAGATAAAGCTGGTTCCATTTCCAACTATTTTCAGTGCTATCAGGAAGACCTGTTGTATGCTGATAACTTGCTTGCCAATCGGCACGGAAACGCCAAACACCAAGGTTTGCTCCCACGGTTCCTAAGCCTGTAACTTGTTGGCGCTGTTTCCCTTCAGCGGGATCAGTCACGTTAGCATTGACGTTATAGTCAAAAAGCACGCCAGAGATACCGTGATCCCAACGAGAAGGTGGATCCCAGTTTGGCGCTGAATATTCAAGATACGCTTGAGGAATAGTAAGAATAAGGTTGCCACTTCCCAAACTTGCATTCACAGTCATTCCGGGGATGGAAGAGATATCAAGACAACTTCCATTATCTTGATATTTCACTTTTTCAACCCATTCAGGTTTGAGTCCTATTTGGTGGATCAATTCTGGCGGTAAGCAAGCCTCACTACCTTTGGGATCATTGGCTGGTACAACATAGCTAATGTTATAAAGTTCAGGGAGTTCATTATTATTCACGCGAACAACAAACTCATATCGGCCGGGCATAATATAGCCAGCGCGAGAAAAATCTGATAAGTCAATATTTTGCTTATCTTTTAGATCCAATATATCGGCATTAAATTCAATATCACTATTTGCTAAAGCTGAACTTGAAATACTGTAAGCGCCAGTAAGAATGAAATAGATCAGTACAGCAACAGGCCGAATAGTATGTTGTTTTTTCTTTTTTTCCGTCCCTAAACCAACGGTTTTGAATGTTCTAACCATAAGTTATCCAACCCGATCCATTTAATAGTATTCCAGCTTAAATCGCAGCGTTGTTCGGTAATTTCCAGCTTTTGGTATTTCGTTATTTTTGACTATTCGCGCTTGGTAAAGTAACGCCATTGATTTGGAGTCAATACCCACTGGGGGTAATGGCTTACCTGGAATGGCTCGCCTACCATAACGATCAGCTATCGCTAATGACGCACCTCTCGCTTCACCTGAAAGTGCAAAATTGCCATTCTCGCTAGAGGGACCTTCAAACGTTGCAATAAAACGAGGGTTGTCCGCTTCCTGACCTTTTTGTTCAATTAGCGTACATTCCGTTAATCTGATAGAAAAATACTCAATAGGTCCTTGCCCTTCAGTCACCAGCATTGGAATAGAAACCGTTGTCAGTGGAATAACTTGTTCACCACTTCCTGCTGCAATCGTGCAAGATGGTTCTAAGATCGAGCCTGAAAGATTAAGTACCCCAAATCGCTGATGCATGTTTTTATCTTGTTTTACATCACTCGCTACTGCTGTTGTCATCAGTAAGCTGGCAATAAGGCATAGCCATAGTGGTGTCATCTTGCGATTCATCTTTTTCTCCGTAAGAAAAAAATCGTTAAAAATAGACACAAGAAATAAAGCTCTGTACATCCTTGTACAGAACTTATTTTTTCTTACTGATAAGTCAGTGCGAAAGTTGCGATTGCAGTGAAGTCACCAGGAACGGCAGCTTCTGCTGAAGAACCTTGTAAGTAAGCAGCAAAGTTCAGATCGTTATTACCATCACGTAATGCTTGAGCAGCACTTGGTGTACCTAATTTGATTTGTTTGCCACCAGCATCGGTGATAACAACAGCAGCATTTTTAGCGATACCTTCAATACCTAAAGAACCTGCTAAGATGTCTGCATCTTCTGAACCAGTGAAGGTTGTTTGAACAGTTTTATAAGTTTCTGTTGTGCAATTCTCTAAAGTAATTTTAAAATCACGAGAATTACTACGACCACCATCTTTTAATGCAGCAGTAGAAATTTGACCTAATGGAACAGTTTGATTTTCTGAATCAGGATGAATAGAACAAGGTGCATCAATAATTGAACCAACAAATTTAACGGTACCGTGACCTTGATCAGCAGCAAATGCAGAACCTGCAGCAACAGTTAAACCTAAGCCAAGAACTAACGCTAATTTATTTAATTTCATCTTTTTGTTTCCTAAAATATAAAGGACGAAGACATTAAAAATAATAAATTCACTAGGATTGAATTATTCCTAATTGAATGACTCATTTATTGAGTTTTTGAATTTTGGTATATTAGTGCCCGTCCTAAACGAAATTAAATATCGTTAGAAACAAAACAAAATACACCAAATTGTTT
>NZ_NBVR01000015.1 GCF_002607735.1 Proteus alimentorum | reverse complement strand
ATTATAATAAGTGGCATTACTGATCCCATTTTGGCGACAAATATCTTCTACTTTCATACCAGAATCAGCGAGTTTTAAAATGTTCACGATTTGAGTTTCAGTAAAACGAGCTTTTTTCATCATGACCTCTGCAAATTAAAGGGCAGAAAATCTAATTATAGCTGTCTTATTTTAGGGGGAGTGGACAGGTTGACTATACAAAATCTGTACTTACTTCACTCGGCATCAAAAATGGTACTTCACATAATGAGATAATCGTGTCTTCAAATGGCCCAGTACTGATTGAATCTGGAGCAAGAATGCATGGAGGTCTTGGACCAAGCCTCGTTGAACAATGTAATTCCCACTCTCTAATAGATATGAGTCTACTAGTCCGTATTGCCCCCCACCAATTCACAGACGCAATTTGCACTTCACCTGTTTTACAACGTTATGCAATCGAATATTTTCTCTGCGCCCCCAAGCAAGGGCATATAAAAGAAATAAATATCGAGAAACAGTGTAATACCTTAAAAAGTTATGGTTTTACCATCTGTAAATACAAACCTAATGATTATTTACAAAAAACGACTGATTTAGTGACATCTTATGGAAGGATTGTTTTGTTTAATGAAGAATATTCGACTTTGTCAACCGATGTGCAAGTTGTAGCTGATTTAGAAAAAAAAGGAGCATTAATTAGTATTATATAATTCACTAAATCTTACGATATTAGTCCTTATATACATTTTATCCAGTAGTAGGTTATCCAAATACTGACTTAATAACCCCTGTTATCAAATGCGAATCATTTTCAAAAAAGATGGTCAAAGTGATTAGTTTTGTTTTATTATTAACACTCTTAACTATTCTTTTTATGATGATATTTGATATGAGATTAGCACTTTTTCCTTTATTTTCAATAGTTTTACTTTCTGGTTGTAGTAGTACTTGGGAACCTAAAGGTTCATCAGATTACACATTACAGGAAGCTAAAATGCTTTGTGAATTTGATGCAAATACTCGCTACCCGATTCGCAAAGAAGTGCTACAACGTACCGTTTATCGTGATGTGCAAAAAACATGTCGCAAAGATGATAAAGACCACTGTGGTGATAAAAAAACCTACACTGAACGTGTACCCATGACAGAAAGCTATGTTGAAGACATTAACCAAGAAGACAGAAAAATCTTCTACACTTCTTGTATGTCTTTAAAAGGATGGGAACAAAAAAATCATTATTTTTGGGAATAGTAGAAAGTTAAGAAAAAATAAGTTTAATCACGCTGCCAATAGAGCTTAGTTCCGAAGCCCAACTGATTATTGACCATCTTAATTTCTTGTAATTGTAATTCCCATAAAGGCACATGGATGGCGGCTAATGCGACAGGAAAACGTAAACAATAATGTTTTCTTGCATTGATGTCGTCCTTACCTGTCAGTAAAGACACAGCCCCAGTAAATTGGATCCCTTGTAAATCTGAAACGACAATTTCTTGTGTGCTAATACTCCCTGCAACTAATAAGTTTTCCTGCATCATTTGAGCATGCCGAGTTTTCTTTTCAGAAAGAAAAACAAGCCTCATCTGATTTTCATCAAACCAATAAAAACAATTAGCACACCAAATATCACCCAATGAACGTGTTGTACATAAGGTAAATACATGGTTACTGTTCATATATTGTTTAATTATTTTGATCGAATCTAGAGAAGACATAATATACCTGTATAGATACAAAAAGAGACGCTGTTTAGTTGATAATTATATCACCAAAACGAGCGTCTTACCGCGAGTCTCTTATTACAGGTTATTTATCGGAACTAGTTAAAATTAACGATAAATTTCAGCATTTACAGTGAGGTAATCATCACCTGTTGCGCCGACAACTTTAAAACCTTTTGCACCTTCATCTTTTGCGATTTGAGCAATTTTAGTTGTTAAACCGTCTAGAGTATCACTACCTGTAATTGTGATATACTCACCATTAGCTGAAGGGCTTTTTGATACGCTATCAGCAGCAAATGAACCGAATGAAATAGCACTTAAAGCTAATGTTGCAGCGATTAATGTAGATTTTTTCATAATAAACTCCAATTAAATTCTAGTTATGTTGGGTATCGCGGAGTGTGCCTCTGTGATATGGATCATATTATGCGCTTTAGTTTAACTTTAAAATTAGCAATAATTGCTGTTCATTTTCAAAAAAATTGAATGTTATTTTTTAAATGATAGAACCTATTGTCACAAATATTTCACAACATATTGATATATCTAATAGATTTCATTTTGATAAAACGATAAATTACTCACTTAAGAAACTAAGCAGTATTATTTATCAAAAGAAAAAGTAGCACGAAAAGGAAAAAATGATGACGGAGACAATGTGGTCACTCTATATTATTAGAAATCGTCTCGGTTCGCTTTATACAGGGATCACGACAAATGTTGAGAGGCGTTTTCAACAACATCAGAATGGAACTGGCGCTAAGGCACTGAAAGGTAAAGGGCCTTTATTCCTAGAATTTTATTGTCAGGTAGGGAATAGACAACGCGCTTCTCAACTTGAATACCAATTAAAACAGTTGAAAAAAACGCAAAAAGAAAAGCTGATCATTGACCAGCCTTCAGACATTGCACTGTATTTAATACAAGATAAATAAATTTAGCTAAATTGGTCAAACAACGGTGAATAGTTGACTAAACCATGGATATCATCAACATTGCCATTTTCTAACGCATAAAGCTGAAAAGCATCTTCCGTATCAGGCCATTTGCAATGTAAGCCTTGTGACTTAGCTGGAATAAAACCTGATTTTTGATAGTACTCAGGCTCCCCCAACACCACAACGGCACCGTAACCAAATTCATTTAGACTATCTAGCCCTTCATTAATCAGTTGACGTCCAATACCTTGGTTTTGGAAATCAGGTGCAACAGCAAGTGGTGCAAGCCCTACCCACTGGCAATCTTTTCCATCAATATCAACAGGTGTAAAACCGATATAGCCAATCAATTGGCCTTCATCGCTAATTGCCACCATGCCTAATGTTAATAACCCTTCTTCACGTAAATGTCCGACTAAATCAGCTTCAGCGCCTGTCGGAAATGCTTGGCGTAAAAGGTTATCAATTGCAGGAATATCAACGGGAATTTCAACACGTATTAGCATGAAGTTGAGCTCAGTTCATGGCGGTGTAGAGTGTCTTCTTTTTCTTCTTGAAGCCCACTTTTTACAAACTCAGCCAGTTGTAATAAACCAAAACGCAACACAGATGGCATTGAGTCTAATTCAATTGCATCCATCAGGTTTTTAACATATAACCCGAGTTCTGTATCACCCTCAATTTGTAGACGACGTTGGAAAAATAAGGTGTCAGGATCTTCTTTGCGAGCAGCAATTAAAATAAGATCATTAGCATTTCCACTAAAGCTGACATCTTCTTTTTCTAAGCGACTGACCACTAATTTATCATCACGAACACTGATAAACCACTGTAAATGTAAGTCTCTTATCTCAACTTTTAGCCACTTATCTTCTAAAAAGTGTAAATCACCTTCCGCTAACGATTCACGAAACTGCCAACTTAAAAACTGTTCTAAGATGTCGCGTTGCAAAGCAAATGGGGTAACTTGTAAAGGGTAACGTAAAAAACGAGGTCCCTCTTTAACCAAATGGGTACGAATTTTGTTAAACACGTTCGGACTCCTATAAATAAAATTACGGGCTATTGTGCCAGATATAGACAGATATTCTGCGATCCTATATCAATATTCGGTTAATCCGTTGCTCACATTTTGAGTTCTTTGATTTTACTTAAGCAAAAAACAGAGTTCTCTGCCCTAAATCAAAACCTTTTTTTATCTTGCTCATTACAATTTCTGATCATTCTTAATTTCTAAAGGGAAGTGAAGATGGAATTGCTGTGTCCAGCAGGTAATTTACCTGCCTTAAAAGCGGCCATAGATAATGGTGCGGATGCCGTTTATATCGGCTTAAAAGATGATACGAATGCAAGACATTTTGCAGGTTTAAATTTCACAGAAAAGAAGTTACAAGAAGCAGTTAATTATGTTCATCGCCACCAGCGAAAATTACATATTGCAATAAACACCTTTGCTCACCCTGATGGATTTGAACGCTGGCAAAAAGCTGTTGATATGGCGGCATCTTTAGGCGCAGATGCACTTATTTTGGCAGATATTGCCATGTTAGAGTATGCGGCTGAACGTTATCCTCATATTGAACGCCATGTTTCTGTACAGGCTTCTGCGACCAATACACAAGCTATTGAGTTTTATCAACGTAACTTCGATGTAGCTCGTATTGTTCTTCCTCGTGTTCTATCTATTCATCAAGTCAAACAATTAGCACAAACTAGCCCAGTACCTTTAGAAGTCTTTGCCTTTGGTAGCTTATGTATTATGGCTGAAGGTCGATGCTATCTCTCTTCTTACTTAACAGGTGAATCCCCTAATACCGTAGGTGCTTGCTCGCCCGCTCGTTTTGTACGTTGGCAACAGACACCACAAGGAATGGAATCTCGCCTTAATGATGTGCTTATCGACCGCTATTCACCCAATGAAAATGCAGGCTACCCAACATTGTGCAAAGGACGCTATTTTGTTGATGACCACTGTTATCACGCATTAGAAGAGCCAACGAGCCTCAATACCCTTTCTCTATTACCTGAACTAATGGCAATGAATATTGCATCCGTCAAAATTGAAGGTCGTCAACGTAGCCCAGCTTATGTCACAGAAGTCGCAAGAGTTTGGCGTACTGCCATTGATCAATGTAAGAAAAATCCTCAAGCCTTTAGCACAGATCCTCGTTGGATGAACGCATTAGGAAAAATTTCAGAAGGGACACAAACAACATTGGGCGCTTATCACCGTAAATGGCAATAATAAGGATAAGAAAATGAAATATGCATTAGGCTCTGTACTTTATTATTGGCAAAAAGAAACACTTGAAGCGTTCTATGAAAAAACAAAACAGTGTGATGCTGATATTATTTATTTAGGTGAAACGGTTTGTAGTAAACGTCGAGAAACTAAGCCTCAAGATTGGATAAATCTTGCCAAAGAAGTCGCTAAAAGCGGTAAGCAAGTGGTTCTTTCTACCTTAGCATTATTACAAGCACCATCTGAATTAAAAGAAATTGCTAAGTTAGTTGATAACGGTGAATTTTTAGTTGAAGCACATGATTTTGGTGTAATCAATATGCTTTACGAACGGCATCTTCCTTTTGTCGCAGGCCACGGGCTTAACTGCTATAACGCTTATGCAGTACGTTTGTTGCATAAACAAGGAATGATACGCTGGTGTATGCCTGTTGAGCTTTCTCGCGAATGGTTAAATAATCTTTTAAATCAATGTGAAGAGTTAGGTATTCGCAATAAATTTGAAGTTGAAGTGCTGGCTTATGGGCATCTTCCTTTAGCTTATTCAGCGCGCTGTTTTACTGCTCGTTCTGAAAATCGCTCTAAAGATGATTGTGAAACCTGTTGTCAAAAATACCCTCAAGGCCGTGAAGTGCTTTCACAAGAAAATCAGCAAGTATTTGTTTTGAATGGTATTCAAACACAAAGTGGTTATTGTTATAACTTGGGTAACGATCAAGCATCAATGGCAGGATTAGTGGATATTATTCGTCTTTCACCTGAATCTGACGCTATTTTTGATACCTTGCAACAATTTCGCCAAAATGAGCAAGGTCAACAACCTCTTACAACGATTCATCATCATGACTGTAATGGTTATTGGCGTAAGTTGGCAGGATTAGAATTGGTGGAATAACGAGTTTAATCCACTCTATTTAATTCAATAATAGAGTGGATGAATTCACTTATCCCAAGGTGATTTTGATTTCAATGTGTTACTTAGCTCAACATTTGGCTTAACTGATTTATCTAACCATGAGATCAATTTTTTATAATTGTCTTTCGATAACTTTACTTCAATAAAACCCGATTCTAATTCTTCAATTTCCATATAGTAGAACCTATTCCTAATTGATAATTTTAAGTTAGATATTTATTTGTTGATGATTTTATCATATAGCCTATTTTGACTCACCACGACGGTGTAACCAATGCTTAAATTGGTGTGTAATATGTCTTAACTCACCATTGCGTAACATACCCACCAGCACGCCCAATACAGTATAAATCACGCCTAAAACCAGCATCATCACGATATCACCCAGTATACTTTGGAATGACAGTCCCATTTGATTAATCCCCGCCATGGCGTTTACTGCCCATGTAGAAGGTAATGCGGATGAAATAGCAAATACCCAGTCAGGCATCGCTTGTAATGGCCAAATCGTGCCAGAAATATAAAACACGGGTGTTGTGACAAATGCCAGTGTCAAATAAATCATCTCAACACTGCGTAAGCATTCTGTAATTAACTTGCCCAGACCTAAGACTGCCAATAAGAATGGGAATGTCAGCATCCAAATTTGGTAAAGTGGCGCCTCTTGTCGATATCCCAATACCCATGGCCATAATGCAAAGAATACCGCGGATAAAAATAACCAAATCGGAATAAGTGCCGATAATGCGCCTAAATAAACCGCTAATGGTGGCTTTCCTTTTGGCGTACTTCTCACTGCAATACTGACACGCACACAGGCAATTAAAAGGGAATGTTGCAATAACATCACTAATAATCCAGGGAAAATAATCGCAGCAAAACTTACACCAGGGTTATACATCGCAATAGTTTCACCCTGAATAGGCTTTAATAGAATTTTTGATTGTTCAACACTAAAGCCCGCATTTTGTAAAATGCGCCCATTGTAAGTATCTAATAACTGTTGATAAGCCAACATCAATTCCTGCTGAATTTGCCCGCTGGCAAGGCGGTTTGTGGCATCACCAAAGACCGGCACGGTGACATCTTTACCATTGAGTAATTTCTTCTCAAAATCAGTTGGAATAATAATGATGGCAAAAAGCTCTCGCATAATCATATCGTGACGAGCTTCATCTAAATTATCGTAGTTCTTAATGCTTAATTTAGGTGTCGAGTTTAATGCCCGAATAAGTGAATAACTTGCTGGGCTATGATCTTGATTAATCACTGCCACCGGCAAATCCCACAGTACAGGCTTGGCATACACCAAACTCATAATACATAGAGAAACGATAAGTAGCATCCACATGGGTTTTTCTAACATTCCCAATAGAACACGCTTAAAGGTTTGGAAATACATTTGCATCATGCAACACCTACCTGTAATTCCAATCGTTTAAAAATACGTTTACGAATTAAGAAAGCGATAGCAAAAGGATAAATCAGCAAGAGTGAACAAACATATAAAATACCTTGCAGTGAGACTTCTCTTAAGAAAATATCAAACATCGCATTTAAGGCGTGAGTTAATGGCTCTAAATTAGAAATAATCTGTGCAGGTAAAATCATCGAAAGTTCAGGTACAGCCATACCTGAAAATGCCAATGCAATACTCACCAACATACCTATCATACTGTATGCCGTTATCGCACTATTGGTAAACGCAAAGAGCAACAATCCTACACTTTGAGCTGCAATAATATAGAAGAATCCCACTAACACCATATATAGCGGATTACCGTTCACCTTCGCCCCCGAAAAATGCACTAATGCCGCTAATTCAACAATTAATAAGGTTAAGAAAAACAGTGTGTAAGGTGTAAGCTTACCAATAAGTGCAAAAGTGAAGGGCTTAATATTCAATAGCATATTACCGCGCGATAACGAATAAATCGTACAGGTCACGACAAATAGCTGGAGCATATGGATCGTAGCGGCAAATTGCTGGTAATAAATATAACTCCCGCTGGCATTAAACAAACTGTCATAAGAGAGCGTGACTTTTGCCAATGGTGGAACGGGTTTATTCATCTCTTGTGCTAAAACAGTGCGATATTGCGCATTAAGCTCTGCAATGAGTCCGCTAAAGTCCTGAATCGCATAACTCCCCGCCGCATAATACAATCCGTTGTAATACATCCGTGTGGTGGGTTGCTTTCCTGCTAATACCTTACTTTCAAAGTGTCGAGGAATAGTCAATATCGCATAATCTTTTGCGCTACCAAGTCGTTCCATTGCTGTGCGAGGATTGCCATCTAACGTATTTAATTGCGCATGAGAGCCCGCATTTAAGTCTCTGATTAGTGTTCTCGATAATGGGCTATTATCGTTATTAATCACTGAAACGGGCAAATTCAGCAATGTCCCTTCAGAAAAGTTAGCACTAATTAACGTGAATAAAATCAATGGAAATAGCCAGCTTAGCCAGTGAAAAACGGGGCTACGAACTGCCATATGAGTTTCTCGTGAAAATGCGCTACTAAAGCCACGCCAAGCTGCCTTTATTCTCATTGTTTGTCCTTATTTATCCCAACGCCATAATGCACTCATGCCAGGACGAAGTCCTTCAATTGGCGTCACAGGATACAATCGGATCTCAAACGTTTTTAAATCGAAATCACCCGTTGCTCTTGTCGCTCTTTTTGTTGCATAGTCCCCCATTGGAGCGATATAGCGAATTTCAGCTTCTACTTCTTTATTACCTAATGCAGGAACGGTGATCGTAATGCGATCACCTTTGCGAATATCCGCTAAGATGTCTTCACGAAGGTTATAAACAAAATAGGCATCAGGAATACGAATAAGGGTAGCAAGCGGGCTATTGGCATTAAAAAGTTCACCTATTTCCGCAGGGATCGGACCCACTTCTCCATCCACGGGGGCTTTAACTTGTAGATCGTTTTGTTGGATTTTCAGCTCAATAAGTTGTTGTTCTGCCTGTTGTACTGCTGCTGTATATTTCTGGCGTAATTCAATGCGATCGCCATTTTTGGCTTCATCCAATTCTGCTTGCGCGCCTCTGACACGTTGTGATGCCACATCACGGCTACGGCGTGCATTATCCAGTTCTGCCGCTGATACATAACCTTGGTTAGCCACTGCGCTGATACGCTGATAATCTCTTGTCGCATTTGCCGCTTCTACTTTGGCTTGAGATAACACCGCTTCTAGATTACGAATGCTCTCTTCTCTTGTGCCATGTAATGATAAATCTAATTGAGCTTGAGCTTGTGCTTTAGCAGCCTCAAGTGCAGCAACTTGCGCATTGAGTTCAGGGCTTTCTAATGTGATCATCAATTGCCCTTTTTTGACATCATCACCTCGCTCTATATGGCGTTCAATAACACGACCTTTGGCTTTAGAGGCAACAATCACTTCTGGAGCATCGACTTCTCCTTGCAATAATAAATATTGATTATGCGCGCGGAAAAGTACGGCTAATGCAATTAGTATTAGCATTAATAAAATAAGATAAATAGCTCTTTTTTTCATATAACGATTAGACCTTAATAGTGAAATAGAACACTCACTGACAGAGTTATATTACACAATAACTCAGAGTTTCTTTAAGAATTTTGTGCGCCAGATCACTGATGCGAAGGAATATTTTCTTTGATAGTGCGATTAAGTTATTCTTATATCAAACTTTATCACCTAATTAACATCACCCGTTTTATCTGAATTTTTTATATTTATCAGATAGAAAAGAGAACGGTACTCAATACTTATGTATGAATTTGATCTTATTTTGCTGTTATTACAGCAAATGTGCGTTTATTTAATTATTGCTTGGTTTTTAAGCAAAACACCTCTATTTACGCCACTTTTACAGGTCACGATAAAACTACCACATAAATTGATGTGCTACGTTATATTCTCTATTTTCTGCATTATGGGTACCTATTTTGGGCTACATATTAATGATTCTATTGCTAATACGCGGGCTATTGGCTCTGTCTTAGGCGGATTACTAGGAGGCCCTTACGTCGGCTTTCTTGTCGGTTTTACCGGAGGCTTACACCGCTATTCACTCGGTGGCATGACTGCATTTAGCTGTATGGTGTCTACCGTTGTAGAAGGATTAATTGGCGGATTAGTTCACCGTTATTATGTAAAACACGGGCAAATGCATCGAATATTTAACCCGTGGACAGCCGCCGCGGTGACCTTCTTTGCTGAAATAATACAGATGAGCATCATCTTATTATTGGCACGTCCGTTTAATGAAGCACTTGCTTTAGTTAAAGATATTGCCGCCCCAATGATTGTAGCAAATACTGTTGGTGCTGCGATGTTTATTCGAATATTACAAGATAGACGGGCAATATTTGAAAAATATACCAGCGCATTCTCAACTCAAGCATTAAAAATTGCCGTTTGTACCGAAGGTATTTTGCGTAAAGGGTTTAATCAAGATAATAGCACTCGGGTGGCAAAAGTCATTTATCAAGAACTAAGAGTCAGTGCTGTTGCGATTACAGATAGAGAAAAACTTCTCGCTTTTATTGGTATTGGCGCTGATCACCATTTACCGGGTACGCCTATTTCATCAGATCAATCCAAGCAAGCCATCAATAACAATGAAGTTGTCTATGCTGATGGTAATGAAACGCCCTATCGTTGCACTCTTTCACCTCATTGCAAACTTGGCTCAGCTTTAGTTATTCCACTAAGAGGTGAAAATAATCAAGTCATTGGCACAATCAAACTTTATGAGGCTAAAAATCGCCTATTTAGTTCTATTAATCGCACCTTAGGTGAAGGGATCGCAAGCCTATTATCTGCACAAATTCTGGCAGGGCAATATGAGCGAAATAAGCAATCTCTTTTAGAATCAGAGATTAAACTCTTACATGCTCAAGTTAATCCTCACTTTCTTTTTAATGCACTAAATACATTACAAGCGGTTATTCGCCGTGATAGCGAGCAAGCCAATCAACTCGTGCAATTTCTCTCAGCATTCTTTCGTAAGAATTTAAAAAGACCAGAAGCTGTGGTGACATTAAGTGACGAAATCGAACATGTAAACGCCTATCTACAAATCGAAAAAGCTCGTTTTCAGGAACGTTTACACATCGATATTCAAATTCCTGAAAGCTTAGCGAATGCACGCTTACCGGCTTTTTCGCTTCAACCTATGGTCGAGAATGCAATTAAACATGGAACGTCACAGTTATTAGACACAGGAAAGATTACAATTAGGGCACACCAAGAGCACCATTTAATCATTATTGAAATCTGTGATAATGCGGGGCTTTATCAACCTCAATGCCCTTCTCATGAATTAGGGTTAGGAATGAGGCTGGTGGATAAGCGATTGAAATTACGCTATGGCGAGCTTTATGGTGTTTTAGTGGAATGCCAAGCTGATGAATATACAAAGGTAAAAATTTGCTTACCTCTAGAAAAAAGCATGGATAATGTTACATAACAATGAATATATTAATCGTTGATGATGAGCCGTTGGCTCGTGAAAACTTGCGTTGTTTACTTGAAGTTGAAAAGGATATTCATATTGTTGGTGAATGCAGTAATGCGATTGAAGCCATAGGGGAAATACATCGAAAAAAGCCTGATGTTGTTTTTCTTGATATTCAAATGCCTCGCATTACTGGTCTTGAAATGGTCACAATGCTGGATCCTGAACATCGCCCTTATATTGTCTTTTTGACCGCATTTGAAGAATATGCGATCCAAGCCTTTGAAGAGCACGCCTTTGATTATTTACTCAAACCGTTAGAGCAAGAGCGCCTAACAAAAACATTAAACCGTTTACGCCAAGGTAATAAACAAAATATTGATCTCTTAACGCCGCCAGAAGAGCGTTTAAAGTGTATTCCCTGCACCGGTCATAGCCGTATTTGGTTAATGCCAATTGATGAAGCAGTATTTGCAACATCAAGGCTCAGTGGTGTTTATGTAACCAATAATCAGGGGCAAGAAGGCTTTACAGAATTAACATTACGCACATTAGAAACGCGGACACAATTAGTCCGTTGCCATCGCCAATATTTAGTCAATATGGATTATGTTAATGAGATTATTTTTGGTGATAATGGGCAAGCTGAATTGATATTACACAATAACAGCCAAATTCCTGTTAGTCGTCGTTATTTAAAGCCATTAAAAGAAGCGATTGGTTTAAGCTAAGCATTTATTAAAGGAGAAATGGGATGGAGCCTATTTATTTAAGGTATAACTATTAAAGCTTATACAAACCACTTTGATATTCGTAATTCTCCCCCTGCCATTAAAGCCCTTCACATTGCACTCAATGTGATTAGTGCAGAACTCACATCGCTTATGGGTGCAGAGGTGATTGAGTTAATTAATAAAAATTAAAACATTTACATATAATCTTTAATTAAAAACCATAAATCAAAAACAATGACTACTAACTTAACCATTAAATATTAATTAAATAAAAAATAAACAAAAAATTAATTATTCTAATAAAAACCATAAGTAGACAAATTAAAAGTTTAATTTTAGCTTAATAATAAATTCATTTTTTAATATAAACCTTAGGGATAAGAGGTCATTATGAAAGAGAAAAAGCACTATTCAATTCATAAAGTAGAAGATATGAATATCTACGGTGAATATAACGGAAACTTTTATTATAGTAAATATGGGCATCCTGAAGTAACAATATTCGTTGCCCCATCAGGTAGTAAAATCCACGATGAATATGGAGAAACAGACCAAACTTCAACTTTTGGGCATACATTTATTGGTATTAGAGGTTGGAATCCTGTTACCGAAGAAAGAGAAGTTATAACCATCGGTTTTAGCCCTAGTGACAATATGAAGACAAGTGAGGATAATTTTTCATTTAATGATCACCTTCGTTATCCAGATGCATCCACCCTATCAATTAGATCATATAATTGGCCCTTTGCTAAAAATTTTGAAAAACTGTTCACACTATTACATACATATAAAACAGGTGAAAAGCTTCCACCAAAATATAATCTTCTTTTTAATAATTGTGGTCAATTCGTTCAACATGTTTTGGATATATCTGGATTCAAAAACATTTATATTGCATTTCAGCCTGACGATCTTTATGAGAATCTAAAACATGCAGCAGATAATTATAGAACACCATTAGCTATCGATTTAAATGGTAATGGTATACAAACACTTTCTAGCAATTTAAATATAACGTTTGACTTTGATGGTAATAAAACGCCTATTCAAACAGGCTGGATCCATCCTGATGATGGCTTTTTAGTTTGGGATAAAAATGATGATGGTATTATAAATAGTGGAGAAGAATTATTTGGTAATAGAAGTTTATTACCAAATAATACTAAAGCCCAAGATGGATTTTTAGCACTTTCATCCTTAGATAGTAATATGAATAAATTAATAGATAAAGATGATATTCTTTGGTCTGAATTAAAAATATGGCAAGATAAAAATTCAGATGGAATAACACAAAAAAATGAACTCTATTCGCTAAATAGCATTGGTATTAATTATATAGAACTTAATACAACTAAAAGCCATTTCTATGATTCAAATAATAATTTCCATCAGTTAGAATCCTTTGTAAACTGGAATACTGGTAATAGAACATTGATTACTGATGTTTTATTACATCAAAAAACTGACACTGATAATAGCAAAAGCTTTCAACAATTAATAAACAATATTATCAATGAGATGGCTTGTTTTTCTTCTCATCATAGTGAATCAATCCCAATAAATCAATTTATCAATCCAATTGAAAATACAATTTTAGCGACACCAAATCTATTGGGACAATAGAATGAAAATATTTAATAAGTTATTTTTTAGTTTATTAATTATTAGTAGCTCTTCAATTGGAGATGAATATCCCATTGTCACAGATAAAATGTTAATTTCCGGATATAATAAAGTAGAGTTACGGTATAATCCTCAATTACCTTTTATTGCCCCTTATCCTGAAAATAAAAAACTTGTTTTTTCTCTTATTGAAAAAGCAAAAAAAAATAACAATGCTAATGATAGCTATCTCATTGCTTCAATTTTCTTTATTGGATGCACTAATTTAAAATATAAAATCACTCATGAAAGAGATAAAAATCAATGTGAGTTATCACGCCATTTTTTAAACAAAACATTAATATTAGAACCTAATCATGGAGCAGCTCTATTCTATCAAGCTGTTGTTTTTGAAAATGGTTATGGTGTTGAAAAAGATATCAGCAAAGCAATTAAACACTATGATAAAGCATGCCAAATAAAAGGAAATCGAGTGATTATTGCTTGTGAGGATCTTTTTTCTATCTATTTACATGGTGAAAGAGGTGTTCCTCAAGATTTAAACAAAGCTAAAGAATATGCAAAATGGACTGCTGAAAATGGTAGTAAAGAATATCAGGAATATATAAAACAGTGGGATTACATTTTATTTTCTCTAGAATTAAAAGAAAAATTAAAAGAATGTAAAAGAAGTGGGATAGATGCATCTATATGCATCCGCAGAAGCAATAATGCACTCCTTGAATATGCCAATAAAATGCACCCAACGGAGTAACTATTTATCTCTACTTTATATACAAAAAAAACCAGCCAATTTGCATTGACTGGTTTTGTTTTTTGTCATCAACTCAATTTAAAATTAAGTTAATTACCCACTCTTATTGGTTATGAGAGCTGCTACGGCGGCGTGGTGTGCCTTCGTTGTTACGACCACGGAAGTTACCGCGCTCGCCACCACGGTCGTTATTACCACGACGTTGTGGTTGATCACCATTATTAAAACGACGACCACCTTGTGGTTGACCATCACGACGGCTGTTATTACGACGCTCACGGAAAGGCTGAGATTGAGCATCACCCACTAATTGCATATTCAGTGGTTTGTTCATAATACGCGTACGTGTGAAATGGCTTAATAAATCTGTTGGCATACCTTTTGGTAATTCGATGGTTGAGTGAGAACCATACAGTTTGATATTACCAATGTAACGGCTGCTGATATCCCCTTCGTTAGCAATTGCACCAACGATATGACGAACTTCAACACCATCATCACGACCCACTTCGATACGGTATAAATCCATTTCGCCAGCATCACGACGTTCACGACGAGGAGAACGCTCGCGATCGTTGTCACCGCGGCGGCGATCATCACCACGACGATCGTCACGATCGTTAAATTCACGACGAGGGCGACGAACTGGATCCGGTGGCAGGATAAGCGCACGCTCACCTTGAGCCATTTTCAGTAATACCGCAGCCAGTGTTTCCATATCCAGTGCTTCTTCACCTTGTGGCGCTAATTTAGGTAATAGAGCACGGTACTGGTCAAGGTTGCTAGTTTCTAATTGTTGCGCGATTTGCTGTGCAAATTTTTCCTGACGACGTTGGCTGATCAGTTCTGCATTTGGCAGTTCTACTTCAGGAATAGTCATCTTCATTGTGCGTTCGATATTGCGCAGTAAACGACGTTCACGGTTATCAACGAATAAAATTGCACGACCCGCACGACCTGCACGACCTGTACGACCAATACGGTGAACATAAGATTCTGAATCCATTGGGATATCATAGTTCACAACAAGGCTGATACGGTCAACGTCAAGACCACGAGCAGCAACGTCAGTCGCGATTAAAATGTCTAAACGACCATTTTTTAAACGCTCTAATGTTTGCTCACGTAGCGATTGGTTCATATCACCATTTAACGCCGCACTGTTATAACCATTACGCTCTAAAGCTTCAGCAACTTCTAATGTTGCGTTTTTAGTACGAACGAAAATAATTGCCGCATCAAAATCTTCAGCTTCTAAGAAACGAATTAATGCTTCATTTTTACGCGCGCCAAAAGTCATCCAATAGCTTTGGCTGATATCTGGACGAGTTGTCACGCTGCTTTGAATGCGAACTTCTTTAGGATCATTCATAAAACGACGTGTAATACGACGAATTGCTTCTGGCATTGTTGCAGAGAACAGCGCAGTTTGGTGTTCTGCTGGGATTTTACTCAGGATGTTTTCAACATCTTCAATAAAGCCCATACGTAACATTTCATCAGCTTCATCTAACACTAAACCTTTCAGTTTAGATAAATCTAATGTGCCACGGTTTAAGTGGTCTAATAAGCGACCTGGTGTACCCACAACAACTTGTGGTCCTTGGCGTAACGCACGTAATTGAACGTCATAACGCTGACCACCATACAGTGCAACAACATTTACTTTTGGTAAATGCTTAGAGAAATCTTCAATGGCTTCAGCAACCTGAACCGCAAGCTCACGAGTAGGTGCTAAAACTAAAATTTGTGGTGCTTTTAATGACTCGTCAAGATTGTGTAATAATGGCAGGCTAAATGCGGCAGTTTTACCACTACCTGTCTGCGCCATACCTAAAACATCATTGCCGTTTAAAAGGAAAGGAATACATTGTTGCTGAATTGGAGAAGGCTTCTCGTAGCCTAAGTCATTCAGTGCAGTCAAAATAGGTGCTGATAAACCTAGATCAGCAAAAGTCATATCGGTTTCAGTAGTCATGTCACTGTGCCTCATTCATTATGGCAGCCAGTTGACATAACATACCGCATGGTTTGTCGGTCTTTATCATCTAAAATGTGAACTGGCTCAAATTATATTATTAAACGAACAAACAAGCCCTCATCCTATGTAGATGATGGCTTTCAAACTGATCAGAGAAATGTTCGTCAGCTATTGCTGGTCCGATTCCGCTAGGTCTTCTTGTTGGCCTAACAGTGCTAATTCCAACAATGCGTAGCGGTGCTCAACAAAGTTATGTGCGTTGTTGGCTACCGTCAGCTTGAATAACGCTTCTGCGCTATCCATGTCCCCCAGACTTAGGTAATACTTACCTAAATAGAAGTTAGTTTCACTAAGATGCTCAGCGAGCGAAGTGTTATCGGTTGAAGCCTCATTTAGTTTCAACATTAATGTTTTCTCATTAATGTCGCCTAAATAAAACTCAACTATATTCCATCCCCATTGCCCCGTTTTATTCGCTTGCTGGTATCGCTGTTTTAGCTGTTGTTTAGCCAAATCAGTGTTTATCTCTTTTTCGATAAGATATAACCAAAGCGAACGAATGGGATCATTTGGATCGACCTGATAAAACGCCTGCAGATCATCCTGCGCCAATTTCAATCGGCCACCGTAGTACGAAGCGATACCACGATTAAAACGCGCATTATTGTAAGTTGGATCAAGCTCTAAAACAGAATCAAACGCTTCATAAGCAGCATCGTAATTCGCTGCCTGCGTAAAATAGATACCTAGAAAATTAAAAATTTCTAGCATATCTGGTCGTATTGATAGCGCCATTGAAAAATCATTACGCGCTAAAGCTCGTAAACCGAGACTATCATACAGCACACCACGCTCATATAAAAGCTGTGCGTATTCATCTTCAGTTAATGAACGGCTCGCTAGGATTTGTTCTATACGAGCCAATATCACTTCTTGTTGTAAAGAAGGCTGCAATGGTGTGGCAAAAATCGCATTCTGACGCCACTCTGGACTAGTGCTGCATCCGGAAATAAAGATGAAAACAGCAATAGAACAACTGCGCAGAAATGTTTTCATTTCTCACTCCCAAAGTCAGACCTTTCAACAAAAAGCGTTCTAGACGTCCTACTTGTCAATCATAATAAGTCTCTACCGATACCTATGTCCAGATATCGGTAGTAGAATATCATTAATTCGCAGAATCTTCAGAAGAAGTTTCTGTTGCTTCCTGCTGATTAGCTTGAGCTTCTTTCATGCTTAAGCGAATACGGCCTTGACGGTCAATTTCCAGTACTTTAACTGGAACTTCTTGACCCATTTCCAAGTAGTCGCTCACTTTCTCAACGCGTTTGTCTGCAATTTGAGAAATATGAACTAGACCTTCTTTGCCGCCACCGATAGCAACGAATGCACCGAAATCTACGATACGAGTTACTTTACCGTTGTAAATACGACCCACTTCAACTTCAGCCGTAATTTCTTCGATACGAGCAATAGCTTGTTTTGCTTGATCGCCACTTGTTGCAGCAATCTTCACCGTACCATCATCTTCGATTTCGATAGTTGTGCCTGTTTCTTCCGTTAATGCACGGATAACTGAACCACCTTTACCGATAACGTCTTTGATCTTGTCTGGATTAATTTTGATAGTGTGAATGCGCGGTGCAAATTCAGAAATATCAGCACGAGGCTGGCTAATTGCATCTTCCATTACGCCTAAAATGTGTAGGCGTGCGCTTTTCGCTTGGTTTAATGCAACTTGCATGATTTCGCGAGTGATACCTTCGATTTTGATATCCATCTGCAATGCGCTGACACCGTTACGGCTACCCGCAACTTTAAAGTCCATATCGCCTAAATGGTCTTCATCACCCAGAATATCGGAAAGAACAACAAAGTTGTCGCCTTCTTTCACTAGACCCATTGCAATACCTGCAACAGATTCTTTAATTGGTACACCTGCATCCATCAGTGCTAAAGAAGCACCACAAACAGATGCCATTGAAGATGAGCCATTTGATTCAGTGATTTCAGAAACCACACGAACGGTATATGGGAATTCTTCAATAGTTGGCATTACTGCTAACACACCACGTTTTGCTAAACGGCCATGACCGATTTCGCGACGTTTTGGTGAACCCATCATGCCTGTTTCACCAACAGAGTATGGAGGGAAGTTATAGTGCAGTAAGAACGTATCAGTGTGCTCACCCATGATGTCATCAATAGTCTGAGCATCACGTGCAGTACCTAATGTTGCCGTTACCAGAGCCTGAGTTTCACCACGAGTAAACAGTGCTGAACCGTGAGTACGAGGTAATAAACCCGTACGAATGTCTAATGCACGTACCATGTCTTTTTCACGGCCATCAATACGTGGTTCGCCAGCTAATACGCGAGCACGAACGATGTTTTTCTCAAGACCTGAGAAGATTTCACTGATTTCAGCTTCATCTAAAGTTTCATCTTCAGCGACTAACGTTGCGATAACTTCATCACGGATAGCTTCGATTTGTTCATAACGCTCTTGTTTTTCAGTGATACGGTAAGCATCACCAATACGAGCTTGTGCTAATTGTGCAATACGGTCATGTAAAGTTTGGTTGATAGCTTCTGGCGCCCAATCCCATTTCTCTTTACCCACTTCTGCAACTAATGCATTGATGTTTTCGATCACAACTTGTTGTTGATCATGACCAAATACCACCGCACCTAACATTTCTTCTTCTGATAATAAATCAGCTTCTGATTCTACCATCAGTACCGCGCCTGCAGTACCTGCAACCACTAAGTCTAATTTACTAACTTTCAGCTCATCAACGGTTGGGTTTAGAACATATTGTCCATCGATAAAACCAACACGAGCACCACCGATAGGGCCATTGAATGGAACACCTGACAGCGCTAATACCGCAGAAGCACCAATCATTGCAACGATATCTGGGTTAACTTGTGGGTTAACTGAAACAACGGTAGCAACGATTTGAATTTCGTTTAAGAAACCTTCTGGAAATAATGGACGTAAAGGGCGGTCAATTAAACGCGCAATTAACGTTTCGCCTTCACCAGGACGACCTTCACGACGGAAGAAGCTACCTGGGATACGACCAGCAGCGTATGAACGCTCTTGGTAGTTAACAGTTAATGGGAAGAAATCTTGTCCAGCTTTAACTTTTTTCTTTGCAACAACAGTAACAAAAACAGCAGTGCCGTCCATGTCAACCATAACAGCAGCTGTTGCTTGACGAGCCATCATGCCGGTTTCTAATGAAACAGTATGTTGACCGTATTGAAATTTACGAACTGTAGGATTCAGCAAAATAATATCCTTTATCTTATTGTCGCCAGATGTTTAGCGACGATGAATGATCTTTTCTCCGCTACGTCCCCTCGCGACTAATGAAAATATTAACCATTTGATGATAAACACTTTCATTAGCCGCGCGAATTGTCGTAACTAGAGAGACTAAATAACAATCACCACATTAAAACATAACGACTAATATTAAAAATAGCACTTTCTAGCAGAAAAGGGGCCAACAGGCCCCTTTCCTCTGAAACTCACTTGATTAGCGACGCAGACCTAAACGTTCAATCAGTGCAGAGTAACGAGCAACATCTTTACGTTTCAGGTAGTCCAGCAGATTACGACGGCTGGAAACTTTACGCAGCAGACCACGACGGCTGTGGTGATCTTTTTTGTGCTCTGAAAAGTGACCTTGCAGGTGGTTGATTTCTGCAGTCAGCAGTGCAATCTGAACTTCGCTTGAGCCAGTATCGTTAGCATCACGACCAAATTCAGCAACGATTTGTGCTTTCGCTTCAGTACTTAGAGACATAATAAACTCCAAATTAAGTAAAATTTTCAGATAGCCAATCTCTAATTCAGCTATCCAACTCAGCCACCTAAACAGATAGCCGCATTATTCTACGCTTCAAACACTTTTAGCGCAAGATTGCTATTAAGTGTTATCTTGTGTGCTATAGTCTACAACCACTCTTTTCGGAGCAACTAAGCCATCTTTAATGATAGCAAGGCCAATGAATTTTTTTTCATCGCCTTCAGTTACTCTTACCCATTCGCCTTCATTGATGTCATGATTAACACGAACAGGCTGTCCCAGCTTGAGATAACCCGCAATAATCGTGGTCAAATTCACAACAGGAAAATGTGCAACAGCGGTATCCATAGGCAATAACAGTGCATCAAGCGCCAAGAAAGGATCTTCTTGCGCAGTTTGTGCATTCTCTATCATCGCTCTTAATTGCTCTAACGTTACCATTCGCTCTTTAGGATAATCTGCGACTTCTAATCGACGTAAGAAAATAACGTGAGCACCACATTGTAATTTCTCACCAAGATCATCAATAATTGTTCGAATGTAAGTACCTTTAGAACAATGAATTTCCAGCTCTAACTCATCACCTTCCCAGCGAATAAACTGGAGTTCATAAACCGTGATGGGTCTTGCTTCACGCTCAACTTCAATGCCTTGACGAGCGTATTCGTAAAGCGGTTTACCTTGATGCTTTAAAGCGGAGTACATTGAAGGGACTTGCAATGTTTCGCCACGAAAACTATCCAAGGCATCATCTAAAGCTTGCTGTGTAAATTGTACAGGGCGCTCTTGAATCACCTCGCCATGTGCATCAGAGGTATCTGTTCGTTGCCCTAAACGTGCAATAACGCGATAACGCTTATCAGAATCCAATAGAAACTGTGAAAATTTCGTTGCTTCCCCTAAACAAATAGGGAGCATACCTGTTGCTAAAGGATCCAATGCCCCTGTATGCCCAGCCTTACTGGCATTAAACATACGGCGGACTTTTTGGAGTGCATCGTTAGAGGAAATATCTTGGGGTTTATCGAGTAGCAATACGCCGTTAATCTCACGCCCCTTACGACGACGCCCCATTATTTGTCCTCTTTATGACGACGCTCTTCATCGCTTTTAACGACATTAGAAACTAAGTTAGACATACGCATACCTTCAACTAATGAGTTGTCATAAGCAAATGTCAGTTCAGGTACAATACGTAAACGCATCGCTTTGCCTAATAAAGAACGAATAAAACCAGCGGCTTCATTAAGTGCAGTTAAACCATCTGCAACCATCTCTTCTTCGCTTTTTTCACCACCTGATAAGTTTAAAAAGGTGACGAATACTTTGGCATAAGCCAAGTCACGAGAAATTTCAACACCAGAAACCGTCGCCATTCCAATACGAGGATCTTTGACTTCGCGTTGTAAAATGATGGCGATTTCTTTTTGCATTTCCTGAGAAACACGCTGACTACGGCTAAAATCTCTTGCCATTTTCTCTCTCCCTGACAATAGGGTATCGCCCTGATTGTCATTGTTAATTCAAATCTAAAATCAATGATATCTAAAGAGTATACATGAAGTGGTATTTAACAACCGCTTTCTCTGATTTCTTTCTTTAGAAATAAAATGTTTCTTTGGTGCTATTTTACCCTGTTATTTCACTTTCATAAATTACTGAAAGACAATCTATTTCGGTTATGTTGAAAAATGGAGAGGAAATAAAAGGAGAATACAGCAAAGAAAGGAATAAGAAGGGAGCCCTTGAGCTCCCTTTTAAAACAAAACGGACTAAATTAATCAATAGAACGTTTGATTTCGATAACTTGGAAGACTTCAATCATATCGCCAACACGGACATCGTTGTAGTTTTTCACACCGATACCACATTCCATGCCGTTACGTACTTCATTGACGTCATCTTTAAAGCGACGCAGTGACTCAAGTTCGCCTTCATAGATAACCACGTTATCACGTAGAACACGAATTGGGTTATTACGTTTGATGTTACCTTCAACCACCATACAGCCCGCAATTGCGCCAAATTTAGGTGATTTAAACACATCACGGACTTCTGCAAGACCCATGATTTCTTGTTTATATTCAGGTGCCAACATACCGCTCATTGCCAATTTGATTTCATCAATTAGGCTATAGATAACGGAGTAGTAACGTAAATCAACGCTTTCTTGTTCAATGATACGGCGAGCAGATGCATCAGCACGAACGTTGAAGCCAAGAATGATTGCGTTAGAAGCTGCAGCTAATGTTGCGTCAGTTTCGGTGATACCACCTACGCCTGAACCGATAATTTTCAGTTTAACTTCATCAGTAGACAGTTTAACTAATGCATCAGTAATCGCTTCACAAGTACCTTGAACGTCTGTTTTCAGAACGATGTTCAGTTCAGAAGTTTTACCTTCTTCCATGTTAGCAAACATGTTTTCCAGTTTAGATTTCTGCTGACGAGCCAGTTTAACATCGCGGAATTTACCTTGACGGTATAATGCAACTTCACGCGCTTTTTTCTCGTCACGAACAACCGTTGCTTCATCACCCGCAGAAGGAACGTTAGACAGACCTAAAATCTCAACAGGCATTGATGGGCCAGCAGATTGAACTTCTTGACCTAATTCGTTACGCATTGCACGAATACGACCGTATTCGAAACCACACAGAACGATATCACCTTTATTCAGTGTACCTTCACGGACAAGAATAGTTGCAACTGGACCACGGCCTTTATCGAGATAAGATTCGATAACAACACCGCTTGCCATACCTTCTTTAACCGCTTTCAGTTCAAGAACTTCCGCTTGTAAAAGAATCGCATCCAGCAGTTCGTCAATACCTAGACCTTGTTTTGCAGATACATGCATAAACTGAGTTTCGCCGCCCCACTCTTCTGGCAGAATGCCATATTGAGACAGTTCAGTTTTAACGCGATCTGGATCAGCTTCGTGTTTATCAATTTTGTTCACTGCAACAACAACAGGTACGTTTGCTGCTTTTGCGTGCTGGATTGCTTCGATTGTTTGTGGCATTACACCATCATCTGCTGCAACGACCAGAACAACGATATCCGTTACCTGAGCACCACGAGCACGCATTGAAGTAAATGCGGCGTGACCTGGAGTATCTAGGAAGGTGATTTCACCTTTGTCAGTTTTAACGTGGTAAGCACCGATATGCTGGGTGATACCACCCGCTTCACCTGATGCTACTTTCGTTGAACGAATGTAGTCCAGTAATGATGTTTTACCGTGGTCAACGTGACCCATGATAGTCACAACAGGTGCACGAGATACTGCGCTTTCTTCGCCAGTATCACGATCGCTCATGACTTGTTCTTCTAACTCGTTTTCACGACGTAAGATAACTTTATGGCCCATTTCTTCAGCAACAAGCTGTGCAGTTTCTTGGTCTAAAACCTGATTAATGGTCGCCATAGCGCCCATTTTCATCATAGTTTTAATAACTTCAGACCCTTTTACTGCCATTTTGTTAGCAAGTTCGGCAACAGAAATAGTCTCACCGATAATAACATCACGGTTTACAACAGCCGCTGGCTTATTGAAGCCTTGCTGTAATGAGCTACCTTTACGTTTACCTTTCTTGTTAGTACGACCAGCAGCGCGTGCTTCTTCACGATCTGCTTTTTCAGAATGGCGGTTGTTTTTCTTAGGACGAGGAGCCTTAGCATTGCGACCACGACCGCGGCCACCTTCAACCTCAGCATCACTTTCATCTTCTGCATCACGAGCATAACGTGATGTTGTTACATGATAGTCTGAGCCTTCAGTTTCTGGTGCTTTAGGTTCAGCAGTCCATTTTTCAGCATTTTCTTCAGCTAAACGACGTGCTTTTTCTGCTGCTACTCGTGCTTCTTCTTCCGCTTTACGGCGCTGTGTTTCTTCCGTTTTACGCTTCAGTTCAGCCTGTTCAGCATTGCGACGTGCTTTTTCCTGATCTGCTGCTTTATCAGCTTTTGGTTTATCGTTTTGTTTCACTTTATCTTTTTCCGCTGCTTCGCGCTTAGCTAATTCCGCTGCTTCACGTTTTGCTTCTTCAGCTTCACGTTTCGCTTTTTCTTCGGCGTCTTTCTTTGCCTTTTCAGCTTCACGTTTTGCTTTTTCTTCAGCTTCGCGCTGTGCTTTCTCTTGTGCTTCGCGCTGGGCTTTTTCTTCGGCTTCGCGATGCGCCTTTTCTTCCGCTTCACGCTGAGCTTGCTCATCCGCTTGCGCTTTTTCAACGGCGTCACGGTTCACATAAGTGCGTTTTTTGCGGACTTCGATGGCTACTGATTTACTTTTGCCACCTGTACCAGGAACACTTAACGTACTACGCACTTTGCGTTGTAACGTTAATTTTTCTGGTTGGTTGGTTGATACGTCTTTATCACGATTCAACCAAGCCAGTAAGGTTTCTTTCTCTTTTTGGGAGACAGAATCAGAGACGGTCTTCTTAATACCGGCATCAGCAAACTGCTGTACCAAACGTTCAACCGGTGTCTGAATCTCTTCTGCCAGTGATTTTACTGTTTCATCTGTCATTCTGTTCCTTCCTGCTCAGTTGTTACGCATCATTCCCAAACCAGCAGATATTACGTGCGGCCATAATGAGTTCGCCTGCGCGCTCACTATTTAAACCTTCAATATCAGTTAGGTCGTCGATACCCTGTTCGGCAAGATCTTCCAGTGTGCAGATACCACGGGCAGCTAGATCAAATGCTAAAGAGCGCTCCAATCCTTCGAGAGCTAATAAGTCCTCGGCTGGCTGGTTATCGCCTAGGCTTTCTTTTTGAGCCAACTCAATTGTTGTAAGTGCGGCTTTTGCTCTTTCACGTAGAGCTTCAACGGTATCTTCATCTAATCCGTCAATAGCCAGCAGTTCACTGATTGGCACATAAACTAACTCTTCAAGGGTAGAGAAACCTTCTTCAACTAAAACAGTTGCGAAGTCTTCATCAATGTCGAGATGCTTAGTAAATATTTCAATGGCTGCGTTTGCTTCTGCCTGATGTTTTGCATTCAGTTCATCAGCAGTCATGACGTTTAATTCCCACTTGTCATCACCACGATGTTTTTTCAGTAACTGTGCTGCCAGACGAACGTTTTGACCATTACGGCCAATTGCCTGCGCAAGGTTACTGCTTTCAACTGCAACATCCATTGTACATTTGTCTTCATCGACAACAATAGAAGCAACATCTGCCGGAGCCATTGCATTAATGACGAATTGTGCAGGATTATCATCCCACAGAACAATATCAATTCGCTCGCCGCCCAATTCGCTGGAAACGGCTTGTACACGTGCACCACGCATACCAACACAAGCACCCACAGGGTCAATACGCTTGTCGTTAGTTTTTACTGCGATTTTGGCACGAGAACCAGGATCACGCGCTGCAGCTTTAATTTCAATGATTTCTTCGCCAATTTCTGGTACTTCAATGCGGAAAAGTTCAACCAGCATTTCAGGGCGAGAGCGTGTCACGAAAAGTTGTGCACCACGGGTTTCTGTACGTACATCGTATAAAACACCACGTAAACGGTCACCTGGACGGAAGTTTTCACGCGGTAACATATCTTCGCGTAAAATAACCGCTTCGGCGTTATTACCTAAGTCTAAGGTGATATTTTCACGGTTCACTTTCTTCACAACACCCGTGATAATTTCGCCTAATTGTTCGCGGAATTGATCAACAACCATTGCTCTTTCAGCTTCACGTACTTTTTGTACGATAACTTGTTTAGCGGTTTGTGTTGTAATACGGTCGAAAGTCACAGATTCAATCTGATCTTCAATATAACCACCTAGTTCAATACTAGGATCTTCATATTGAGCAGCTTCAAGTGTAATTTCACGAGTTGGTTGAGTCACTTCATCAACAGCAACCCAACGACGGAATGTATCAAAGTCACCGGTTTTACGGTCGATACATACGCGAACGTCAATTTCTTGCTCGTATTTTTTCTTAGTTGCTGTCGCTAGTGCGGTTTCCAGTGCTTCAAAAATCTTTTCACGAGGAAGAGATTTTTCGTTAGAGACCGCTTCCACAACAGCCAGAATCTCTTTGTTCATCCTAGTTGCCTCTTCAAAACTTAAAAGTGGGGTACCAGGTTAGCTTTCTGGATGTTGCTCAGTGCGAACACTTCGTCTTTACCATCCACAGTAACCGTGATCATTTCGCCAGCGACAGACTTAATAATGCCCTGCCATTTACGGCGGTTTTGCATTGCAATTCGTAATACGATAGCGGCTTCTTCGCCGATAAATTGCTCATAATGCGTTGCAGTGAATAAAGGTCGTTCTAAACCAGGAGATGAAATCTCAAGGTTATAAACTGTTTGAATTGGATCTTCAACATCCAGCACAGCACTGACCTGGTGGCTAACATCAGCACAATCATCAACAGTGATACCGTCTTCACTATCAATATAGATGCGCAATGTTGATTCTCGGCCACGAATAAACTCAAGGCCGACAAATTCAAAGCCTAATGCTTCTACTGGTGCTGAAACCATCGCTGTTAATTTTTGCTCTAATGTGGACAAACCCACCCCCAAGGCATAAAAAAAGGGCCTATAGCCCAGTATTCTATTCTCTGATAACAAAAAACCCCGAAATTCGGGGCTTTATGCAACTGGACCCTGTAACTTGCCATTCGAGAATAACCCCTTCTTACGGCACATTCCACTCAGGATCATAATCGGTTCAACAAGATGATTAATGAGAAAAGTGCTGTATTGTTAGAAGTGGTTGCGGGGGCCGGATTTGAACCGACGACCTTCGGGTTATGAGCCCGACGAGCTACCAAGCTGCTCCACCCCGCGTTCGAAAAACGTGGCAAATTTTACGCTGATAACAAGCAAAACGCAAGCTATCTGGAATAATGGTGCCGAGAACGGGACTTGAACCCGTACGCCCGTTTTATAGGCACTACCACCTCAAGGTAGCGTGTATACCAATTTCACCACCTCGGCACTTAATGAGACTGTTACTGCGTAAAAATTAACAATCTCATTTAAATCTTTACTTAGTTTACTGCGGAATATCTGTATTTGCTGGCGCTACAGGCGCTGCTAATTGCTCAGCTTTTTTAGCTTCTTCTGTAGTCTGCTCGATAGACATCCATTTGCTGTCTTCACGCACAGTTTTATTGGCACTTAGATTACCTAAAATAAGGGCAAGTACAATAAAAGCTGTCGCTAAAACAGCGGTCATACGGGTCATAAAGTTAGCTGAACCGCTCGAACCAAATACTGTACCGGAAGCACCTGCACCAAAAGAAGCGCCCATATCAGCACCTTTACCCTGCTGTAACAGGATCAGACCAACTAGCCCTGTTGCTACAATGATAAGAATAACAATGAGTGCCGTATACATTTGCGTTACCTTTTCTATGGAACTTATCGTCTTAACGATAACCTTCGATTGCTTCACCCGCTTTAGTTCAAGACCTTACTAAGCGGGTGTGAATACTAACCAAAGCTGAACTGACAAGCAAGGTTATTTTTCTACAAAGTGATTGATTGAAGAAAAAATCATCAATTAACCAACGTGCTTCACAGCGTCAGCAATACGATTTGCCATCGCCGTGACTTGCTCTTCATTTTCACCTTCAACCATCACTCGAATTAAAGGTTCTGTTCCTGATTTACGCAGCAAAACACGACCTTTACCAGCCAGTTCTTCTTCAACTGCTTTAGCGACTTTTTGAACTTCTGGTGTTTGAAGCGGATCGTGACTACCCGTAAAGCGAACATTCACTAAAATTTGTGGTAATAGTTTCATGCCACTACAGAGATCATGCAAACTCATATGGTTACGTACCATTGCACTTAAAACTTGTAAACCTGCAACAATACCGTCACCTGTCGTCGTTTTATCTAGTAAAATAATGTGGCCTGAGTTTTCAGCCCCTAAGCGCCAGCCTTTCTCTTGTAATTTTTCAAGCACATAGCGGTCACCCACTTTTGCTCTTACAAAAGGAATACCCAGCTGTTTAAGTGCAATCTCTAATCCCATATTGCTCATTAGAGTACCCACTGCACCACCGCGTAATTGGCCTTGGCGTAACGCTTCTCTCGCAATAATGTAGAGAATTTGGTCACCATCAACTTTTAGACCTTGATGATCAACCATGATGATACGGTCGCCGTCACCATCAAAAGCTAAACCAACATCAGCGCCTTCTTCTAATACACGTTTTTGCAACATACGAACATCTGTTGCGCCACACTCTTCGTTAATATTGATACCGGTTGGCTCACAACCAATAGTGATCACTTCAGCACCTAATTCACGAAACACGTTTGGCGCAATATGGTAGGTTGCACCATGAGCACAATCGACAACCACTTTTAGACCATTAAGATTGTTTTCATTTGGGAAAGTCCCTTTACAGAATTCAATATAACGACCTGCCGCATCCACGATACGATTTGCACGACCAAGTTCTGCTGATTCAACACAGGTAATTGGCTTTTCCATTTCAGCTTCAATAGCTTCTTCTACTTCATCCGGTAATTTTGTACCATCAATAGAGAAGAATTTGATCCCGTTATCGTAATAAGGGTTATGAGACGCTGAAATCACGATCCCTGCTTCAGCGCGAAATGTACGCGTTAAATAAGCAACAGCAGGGGTTGGCATTGGCCCTGTAAATGAGGCTGATAAACCTGCGGCGGCTAAACCCGCTTCTAATGCTGATTCCAGCATATAGCCTGAGATACGTGTATCTTTACCAATAATGATTTTGCGAGAGCCGTGACGTGCTAATACTTTGCCCGCAGCCCAACCCAGTTTTAATACAAAATCAGGTGTAATTGGACTATCACCTACTTTTCCACGGATACCATCTGTTCCAAAGTATTTACGTTCGCTCATTCATTATTTTCCTTTGCAGAAAGAGTTGCTTGTACGACTTTCATCGCATCAACAGTCTCTTTAACATCGTGTACACGAATAATTTGTGCGCCTTGCATCGCTGCAATGACGGCGCATGCCACGCTACCAGCAACACGCTCTTGTGGCGGTACATTCAATAGTTGTCCAACCATTGATTTGCGTGACATCCCGGCAAGTATGGGTAGACCAAAGTGATGAAGTTCACTTAAGTGTGCTAATAATTGGTAATTATGCGCTAAATTTTTACCAAAGCCGAATCCTGGATCAAGAATAATTTGATTTTTTTCGATCCCAGCATCAACACAGCGTTGAATATTTTCTTGTAAAAAACGATCAACATCCATCATCACATTCTCATAATGTGGTGATTGTTGCATGGTTTTAGGGTCGCCTTGCATATGCATAATACACACTGGCAAACCAGTTTTAGCAGCAGCTTCAAGTGCTCCCGGCTCGTGTAAAGAGCGAATATCATTGATAATTGAAGCACCTACATTTGCTGATTCAGTAATGACTTGAGCTTTGGATGTATCAACAGAGATCCAAACATCAAAACGCTGACGAATAGCCTCAACAACAGGAACAACACGCTGCAACTCTTCATCAATAGAGACATCACTTGCGCCGGGTCTGGTAGACTCACCACCAATATCAATGATAGAAGCCCCTTCGGCAATTAATTTTGCTGCATGGTCAACTGCATCATTAAGTGAATTATGAGTACCACCATCAGAGAAAGAGTCTGGAGTGACATTCAAAATCCCCATAACTTGAGGTGTTGATAAATTAAGTTCTATTCCTCTAGCCATTAATTTCATTTCATTGATACCTTCATAAAAAAACCCCAGAAGCCTGAACTGACCCCAGTTTATTGGACAGTTTAAATTAGTTAGGTAAAGACTGAGTTCGGTATTGAACTGGACTCAGTCCTTTT
>NZ_NBVR01000025.1 GCF_002607735.1 Proteus alimentorum | reverse complement strand
GCGTTTATTTTCAAGGCTTTTCACTTTTTTTCTTTGTTCTCTCGGCTAACTCACTTAGCGTGGTTTGCCGTGACAACGAGGACGCATTATAGGGAGTTTTCTGAGGCTGGCAATAGTTTTTTTAAGAAAAAAAATCGTTTGCTTAATTCCACAGCAAAACCCCTACTTATACGCACTTATCAACAATTTTATCCACAGAGCACCTTTTTACATAAAATTAGCATGTAAAACGCAAACGTTTGCGTTATCATAGCGGTCGATTAAGTAAGATTGATTTTGTGTCCATCTTCTGAAATGTTAGTTAAGCAAACACAATTTCACTGTATTAATGTGATTTAACTTCACCATTACTACCGTTATACCAACCCCAAGGGATAAAACTCATGCAACATCTTCGTCCTATCCGCCGCGCACTTTTAAGTGTGTCTGATAAAGCAGGTATTTTAGAATTTGCTAAAGCACTTGTTGAAAGAGAAGTCGAACTCTTATCTACAGGTGGAACCGCACGTCTATTAGCAGAAGCTGGCTTACCGGTTATTGAAGTCTCCGATTACACAGGTTTCCCAGAAATGATGGATGGCAGAGTGAAAACGCTGCACCCTAAAGTACATGGTGGAATTTTAGGTCGTCGTGGGCAAGACGATGCAATTATGGAAGAACATGAAATTCGTCCTATCGATATGGTCGTCGTAAATCTTTATCCTTTCGCTAAAACAGTCACTCGCCCAGATTGCTCATTAGCAGATGCAGTGGAGAATATCGATATCGGTGGACCAACAATGGTTCGCTCCGCAGCGAAAAATCATAAAGACGTTACGATTGTAGTAAATAGTAATGACTATGAAAGAGTGATTGAAGAAATGGATAATCACGAAAATAGCCTTACTTTAGATACCCGTTTTGATTTGGCGATTAAAGCCTTTGAACATACAGCGGCTTACGATGGAATGATCGCTAACTACTTTGGTCAGAAGGTTGCACCTTATTATGGTGATATTTCACAACCATCAGGTACTTTCCCTCGCACCTTAAATCTAAACTATATAAAGAAACAAGATATGCGTTATGGTGAGAATGCTCATCAGCAAGCAGCTTTCTATATAGAAGAGAATATAGAAGAAGCATCTATTGCCACTGCAAATCAATTACAAGGCAAAGCGCTTTCTTATAACAACATTGCAGATACTGATGCAGCATTAGAATGTGTGAAATCATTCTCTGAGCCTGCTTGTGTTATTGTGAAACATGCAAATCCTTGCGGTGTTGCAATTGCGAATACGCTCACACAAGCATATGACAATGCATTTAAAACCGATCCAACCTCTGCATTTGGTGGCATTATCGCATTCAATCGCCCATTAGATGCAAAAACAGCAAGTGCAATCATCGAGCGTCAATTTGTTGAAGTGATCATTGCTCCTTCTATTAATAAAGATGCACTCCCTATTTTAGAAACCAAACCCAATGTTCGTGTATTAGCTTGTGGTCAATGGCAAGAAGCCAAACCAGCGTTAGACTTCAAACGTGTTAATGGTGGGCTGTTAGTTCAAGATCGTGACTTAGGCATGGTAAAAGAAGAAAACTTAAGAGTGGTCACTCAACGTCAACCAAGTGAACGCGAACTTAAAGATGCCCTCTTCTGCTGGAAAGTCGCAAAATTTGTAAAATCAAATGCCATTGTTTACGCTAAAAACGATATGACCGTCGGTATTGGTGCAGGACAAATGAGCCGTGTGTATTCGGCAAAAATCGCGGGTATTAAAGCCGCTGATGAAGGTTTAGAAGTTGCAGGTTGTGCAATGGCATCAGATGCATTCTTCCCATTTAGAGATGGTATTGATGCAGCCGCACTTGCTGGTGTGACTTGTGTTATTCAACCTGGTGGCTCAATTCGTGATGATGAAGTGATTGCGGCTGCAAATGAACATAATATCGCAATGATTTTCACCAATATGCGCCACTTCCGTCATTAATAAGGTATTGATATGAAGATTTTGATTATTGGTAATGGCGGTCGTGAACATGCTTTAGCTTGGAAAGCGGTTCAATCACCGCTTGCAACGCAGGTTTTTGTTGCCCCTGGTAATGCTGGTACAGCATTAGAAAATGGTGTTGAAAATGTAGCGATTAGTGCAACAGATATTCCTGCATTAGTCGAATTTGCTCTCGAAAATCAAATTGATTTAACTATCGTAGGTCCAGAAGCACCACTGGTTATTGGTGTTGTCGATGCATTTAAAGCAGCGGGACTGACCATCTTTGGTCCAACAAAAGGAGCCGCTCAATTAGAGGGTTCGAAAGCTTTCACAAAAGATTTTTTAGCTCGTCATCAAATTCCAACTGCGGATTATCAAAATTTTACAGAAATAGCGCCAGCACTTGAGTATCTTAATAAAGTGGGTACACCGATTGTTATCAAAGCAGATGGTTTAGCAGCAGGTAAAGGCGTTATTGTTGCAATGACACACGCTGAGGCTGAAGCTGCAATTAAAGATATGCTGGCTGGAAATGTTTTTGGTGATGCTGGACATCGTATTGTTATCGAAGAATTTCTTGATGGCGAAGAAGCTAGCTTTATTGTCATGGTTGACGGTGAACACGTTATTCCAATGGCTACAAGCCAAGATCATAAACGTGTTGGCGATGGAGATACTGGCCCTAATACAGGGGGAATGGGTGCATATTCACCTGCACCTGTTGTCACACCAGAAATCCACCAGCAAGTAATGGAAAAAATCATTTATCCAACAGTAAAGGGAATGGCTTTTGAAGGTCATCGTTACCAAGGTTTCCTTTATGCAGGACTGATGATTGATAAACAAGGTGTTGCTAAGGTTATTGAGTTTAACTGTCGTTTTGGTGATCCAGAAACTCAGCCTATTATGATGCGTATGCAATCTGACTTAGTTGAACTCTGCTTAGCCGGAGCAAAAGGTCACTTAAAAGATAAAGACTCTTGTTGGGATCCTCGCCCAGCGTTAGGGATTGTGATTGCTGCAGGCGGCTACCCTGCGGATTATCGTCAAGGTGATGTTATCGAAGGCTTAACACCAACGTTGTCAACAACGGCAAAGGTATTTCAAGCTGGCACAACACTCAATAACAAGGGCGAAGTTATCACTGCTGGCGGACGAGTACTCTGTGCAACTGCATTGGGTGATGATATCGAGCAAGCTCAAAAAAATGCTTATGCTTTAGCTAAAGGTATTCATTGGGATGGTAGTTTTTATCGCCATGATATCGGCTATCGAGCGATTGCACGCTTAAAGAAATAAATTAACAACAGCAAAAGGGAGTGATCACAAGCTCTCTTTTGTTGGCTCCCATTTACAAAAATCGTGTTCTGCAACCATAAGTAATTGCTTACCTTCTGGTGAATCAAGCCAAGCAACATAAGATGGCTTACTTGAATTACGTGTTCTTGCTTTTAACCAGCGTTGTTCTGGAGCTTCAAAAGAAACACTCACCTTCTCGCCAGCACATGTTGTCATTGTATTTTGATACCAGACACCCTGTACTAAATTTACTTTCCCAATAGTAAGCGCTTCACTGATTTCACGCTCTTTACTTGCAGCAAATACCATTCTTAAACGTTCATCTTCTGTTAATGCTCGTTTTTGCTTCTGGCTTTCTTGTTGCATGAAAATAACTTCACCACGTTTATTTAAACGAAGGTGCCAAGATGAGGGAGCGTTAGGATTGATAATTTCAGAACGAACTTGCCAAAGCTTATTTTGGCGATATTCATAGAATGTGATGACAGTTTCTGGCTTTTTATAAAAGCTATAAACGCTCATGAGCACTTGAGGTTCTGACGCTGTATTATTTAAACGCCATAGTCGCACAACACCTTCATCCGCAATATAACCTGTTGCAGAAAATTCAGGTAGTTGCACAGTAGAGGAGCAGGCGCTGAGCAAAAAAGCAGATCCTATTGCTAACAGCCCCTGTCGTTTCAACAAAAGGGGAGTAAATCCCCCTCTATTGTTCATTCCGTTCAAAGGAATTATTTTACTGCGTCTTTCAGTGCTTTACCGGCAGTAAATGCAGGAACGTTAGCTGCTGCAATTTTAATTTCTTTACCAGTTTGAGGGTTACGACCAGTACGCTCTGCACGGTGATTCACCTTGAATGTACCGAAACCAACTAACTGTACAGAATCGCCTTCTTTCAAAGCACCTGTTACTGAATCGATAAACGCTTCAATAGCAGCTTTTGCTTGAGTTTTTGTCAGATCCGCTTTTTCAGCAACTGATTCGGTTAATTCAGCTTTGTTCATAAAATAGTCCTTAAAGTATGTTTTATCGTTTGAAAAACATCTGGTGAAAAAACTTAACTTCTCTTTTTAAGAGGATAAATTAAGTAAAACACCTGAGCCACTTCTTTTCGTACCCAATGTAGAACATACACAGGGGTGATGTGAAGTCTTTAAACGTCGCTTTTCAAGCACTAAATCACGTTTTTCTGATTTAGTGCGTTAATTCTATACCGATATTGCTCATTCCAGCTTCACGAAGGTCTGCACGTAGACCTTTTATCAGTTCGACATCTCTCTCTTCACATTCTACAAGTAGACGGTAAATTTCCCATTGGATATCGAACTCTTCAATAACAGCAGGCAGAGATCTAAGCTCTTCTTCACTCATTTCTCTTTCTGCTTGTGTCATTTCAAGTGAAGCAACTGTCCCTACTGATAATTTACTCACTTCAATAGCGTGACTTAATGATTCACCGCTTAAACGAGAGTGAACAATTTCACTAAGTGCAACACAGGCGTCAATCGCAGGATAGACACCATAAATCTCGAACTGAGATGCATCAGGAATCGCTTCTTCTAATTTCTCTAATTGAGAATCAAAATTAACCTTTGCATCTTTCACCGTTAAAGTTTCCCAAACCAGATCGAGAATACGGCGATAAAGCATTGGGTCGGTAAAACCTGTTTCACGACAAAATACCTGATAATTTGGGTACATTCTCTCACACAGGCACGCCATAAACGTCAGGTGTTGCCAAGCTTCTAGCTTTTCTAAACGTAAATGGATTGGGTTCTTCAACATTCGTGATTACTCATTTTCTTAACTTAGGCGCAGTTTACCTGAAAATTATAAATATCCACATATTTCCCGGTCATTTAGAGCTTATTCTTATTCAACTGCTCAAATAATCGCCTATTTGAAGCAATACCATCAGCCCAACGCGTTGGTTCGGGCAATCGATATCCTTTCATACACAACTCGACCCACTGTAAAGCGCCTTCCATACTCACTTTATGACCCGGAGAAATATACAGAGGTTTACATTTTTTCTTACTGCGATAAATCCACCCTATTTGCTCAT
This sequence comes from Proteus alimentorum, assembly GCF_002607735.1. GTDB lineage: Bacteria > Pseudomonadota > Gammaproteobacteria > Enterobacterales > Enterobacteriaceae > Proteus > Proteus alimentorum. The sequence continues at coordinate 24,511 of NZ_NBVR01000025.1, read as the reverse complement.
TCTTGTCCATTAACGGCTCATGGCTTCCCATCTCTTCATTGATTACTCTATCAATGCCACATAAACGACTTTTTGCCACGCCAATAGTTGGTGTATCCACCAATAAACCAAAATGGCTTGCAACACCCAGCCTTCTAGGATGGGCAATACCTTGCCCATCGACAAAAATAAGAGAAGGCTTCTGTTTGATTAATTGCCAAGCAGCCAGTAACGCTGGGCACTCTCTAAATGAAAGCAAACCAGGGATGTAAGGAAGAGTTGTAGGTATTCGCGCAATTTGGTATTCAAGAATTTCAAAAGAAGGGTAATGCATTATCACGATGGCGGCGCGAGTAACAGCGCCGCCTTCTTCAAAACCAACATCAGCACCTGCTATGCAAATTGGTGCTGTAAATTGGTCTGTTAAAATAATCTGTTGAGCTTTTTCTGTCTGCTCCTGACGTAATTGTTGGGTATTAGTCATTATCCTGATGATAAGGCTTCGATAAACGGTGAACCGCATCAATAAATGCACCAGCATGTTCAGGTGGAACATCTTGATGAATACCGTGCCCAAGATTAAAGACATGACCGTTGCCTTTACCAAACCCAGCAAGAATAGTTTCGACTTCTTGTTCTATTCTGGCCGGTGACGCATACAGCATAGAAGGATCCATATTGCCTTGTAGCGCAACTTTATCCCCTACTCGACGACGTGCATCTTCGATATCTATCGTCCAATCAAGTCCTAATGCATCGCAACCTGTTGCAGCCATTGCTTCTAGCCAGCGACCGCCACCTTTGGTAAATAAAGTGACGGGTACTTTTCTTCCATCATATTCACGGATCAGACCATCAACAATTTTATGCATATAGTGTAATGAGAAGAGTTGGTAATCACGGCCCGTTAGCACCCCCCCCCATGTATCAAAGATCATGATAGATTGTGCGCCCGCTTTAATTTGAGCATTCAGATACAGAATAACGCTATCTGCCAGTTTATCCAGTAATAGATGTAGTGCTTGAGGCTCTGAATACATCATTTTTTTAATTTTTGTGAAGGCCTTACTACTTCCACCCTCAACCATATAGGTTGCCAGTGTCCAAGGGCTTCCTGAAAAACCAATTAATGGCACACTACCCTGCAATGCATGGCGAATGGCACGTACTGCATTCATCACATATCCCAGTTCATCTTCAGGATCAGGAATAGGTAATTTTTTAATATCATCAAGACTATTTATTGGGGATTTAAAACGAGGACCTTCACCTGCTTCAAAGTAAAGACCTAACCCCATTGCATCTGGAATAGTTAAAATATCAGAAAATAAAATAGCAGCATCTAAAGGGAAGCGTCTTAAAGGCTGTAATGTCACTTCACATGCTAATTCTGTATTTTTGCACAATGAGATGAAATCTCCCGCCTGTGCCCGTGTTTCCTTATATTCAGGAAGATATCTGCCTGCCTGACGCATCATCCAAACAGGGGTGACATCAACAGGTTGGCGCAACAGCGCACGTAAATAGCGGTCGTTTTTCAACTCACTCATGACTAACTCCATTAACAGTAATAGGGCCGCAAAATAGCATGCATTGTAACATGTTAGAAAAATAACTGTTGGCAGACAGCGCCTTTATTTAGTTCTTTTCTTTATCTTGTCTAATATTGGCTATCGTATCTTCTATCAAGCGTCGAGCAATAGTATCTGGTGGTGGGATCTGAGGTAATTGATCGTAACGATACCAACCCGCACTCATTAATTCAGAAGGATCATGTTGTAATTCACCGCCATCATAATCAGCTAAAAATCCCATCATTAAGGAATGAGGAAATGGCCAAGGCTGAGAGGATACATAGCGAATATTGCGAATACGAATATTGCTTTCTTCAAACACTTCACGGGCCACGGCTTCCTCTAATGTTTCACCAACCTCAACAAATCCGGCAAGTACAGTATAAAGCGGTGAATGTTTATGCCTAACATGATGTGCCAATAAGATTTTATCTTCATGGCGAATACCCACAATAATACAAGGGGCAATTTGTGGATAATAGCGTTCATGGCAGTTATCGCATAAACACGCCCATTCACTCTCACTATGGCGCATTTTAGAACCACAATAACCACAAAAACGGTGAGAGCGATAAAACTCAGCCAGTTGGACACCACGACCGACTAATTTAAATAAGTTTTCATCTTGTGAGGCGATAAGTCTTGGTGAACACATGTCGTTATCCATTTTTCCATGAATAAGCCAAACTGTTTCACCTTGCCATTCCCCCACAATTTTAGCGTGCTGACCAATGAGATCCCAATCTTTAGCTAAACCAAACGGCAGCTCACCTTTAGGTAACCACACTCGCCCACCAAGACTCACTGTCCACCAGCCCTTTTCTGAGCCTGTTAATGTATATAAATGCATAACGACCATTCTATCCCAAATAATGATATAGAATAGAGGATACTCTCTTTAACAAGAACCACTCAATGAATTATGACTATCTTCTATAATTCATTAACATTCTTAAAATATAAATGTAAATTTTATTAATATAAGAACCCTTAGAATGACAGATAAAACCAAAAACAAGATTGCGATTTTTGATCTAGATGAAACGCTTTTAGCTGGTGACTCCAGTCGCTTATGGACAAACTATTTGTGGGATAAAAAAATAGTCACAGATCCTCATTTTTTAAAACTAGATGAGCAAATGATCGCAGACTATTACGCTGAAAAACTAGATATAAACCAATATCTTTTTCAACATTTAGCTTACTTTAAGCATCATGATATAAACAAAATAAATCATTGGGTTAATGACTTCACTAAAACAAAAATTCAGCCTCTGCTTTACCCACAAGGAATATCAATAATTACACAATATCGACAACAAAATATTCCCGTGATGATTATTTCGGCAACAATGTCTTTTTTGGTTCATGCGATTGCAAAGCAGCTCAATGCAGATATTTCAATGGGTATTGATATGCACATTAAGGACAATCATTACACTGGATTTATTGAAGGTACTCCTACATTTCGAGAAGGAAAGGTTGAGCGTTTAAATCAATGGAAAGAAGCAAATAACATAAACAATACTTATATTTATTTCTATACTGATTCATCTAATGATCTCCCTTTATGTTATCAAGCCGATCATGTTATAGCGGTTAATGCCGATCAAAAATTAGTACTCATTTCAGATGAAAAAGCATGGGAACAGCAACATTGGGATTTAAATAAATAATCCATATCGGACTTGTAGTTTTTAAAATCTCTCATATACTGGACTTCTTCTTGTCGGAGTGCCTAGTGTTTATAAGGCTATTATAAACACAGGCTGAGACCGTTAATTCGGGATCCGCGGAACCTGATCGGGTTAATACCCGCGAAGGGAACAAGAGTGATTCGACCTTTTGATAGCTTCATTGCGTATATTTTTTACACATCTATATACACCTATCTGTCGATACTCCCTGCGACCTCCAGACAAGCATTTTTCTCAATATCCACCCGACAGGCGATTAGCCTGCATGATATTTATTAGGAAATGCTATGTCCCAAAATCAAACGATATCCGTTAAAGATATTTCACCAACAAACAGCAAACAGCGTCCACGAAAAGAACAGCGTGATGCAGCTCAAGCGTTTATCAGCACCATTCAAGGCGTAAGTTTCCCTAATTCAAACCGCATTTACCTCGAAGGCTCACGTACTGACATTCAGGTACCAATGCGTGAAATCCAACTTGATAAAACACTAGTAGGAGGATCAAAAGATTCCCCTATTTTTGAAGATAATGAACCTGTACCAGTGTATGACACATCAGGCCCTTATGGTGATCCTGCTTCTCAACTTGACGTTAATCTTGGATTAAAAAAAATACGCCAACCATGGATTGATGAGCGCAATGATACAGAAGCGCTTTCACTTTTAAGCTCAGATTTCACCCAACAACGCCTTTCTGATGCCGGATTAGAGCATTTGCGTTTCCCCTTAAAACCAAGCCCGAAAAAAGCGCTAAATGGCAAAAGTGTGACGCAATTGCATTATGCTCGCCAAGGCATTATTACGCCTGAAATGGAGTTTATTGCTATTCGTGAAAATATGGGACGAGAGAGAATTCGTAGCAAAGTTTTACGCCAACAGCACGCAGGATTTAGCTTTGGTGCTCATCTCCCTGACAATATTACTCCTGAATTTGTACGCCAAGAAGTTGCAGCTGGTCGAGCCATTATTCCTGCTAATATCAATCACCCTGAATCAGAACCCATGATTATTGGACGAAATTTCTTAGTGAAAGTGAATGCCAATATCGGAAACTCTTCTGTCACCTCCTCCATTGAAGAAGAAGTTGAAAAACTAATTTGGTCTACACGCTGGGGAGCGGATACCGTAATGGATCTCTCAACAGGTCGTTATATCCATGAAACACGTGAGTGGATCATTCGTAATAGCCCTGTTCCTATTGGTACAGTTCCAATTTATCAAGCGCTCGAGAAAGTTAACGGTATTGCTGAAGATCTCACTTGGGAAATGTTCCGAGATACCTTGCTTGAACAAGCAGAGCAAGGCGTTGATTACTTTACTATTCATGCAGGCGTATTGTTACGTTATGTCCCCATGACTGCAAAACGCCTAACGGGTATTGTATCTCGAGGCGGTTCGATAATGGCGAAATGGTGTTTATCACATCATAAAGAGAATTTCCTCTACGAACATTTCCGTGAAATCTGTGAAATTTGTACGGCTTATGATGTTTCCCTTTCGCTGGGTGACGGATTAAGACCGGGTTCAATTCAAGATGCGAACGATGAAGCACAATTTTCTGAATTACATACCCTAGGTGAACTAACAAAAATTGCTTGGGAATACGATGTTCAGGTGATGATTGAAGGCCCCGGTCATGTGCCAATGCAGATGATCCGCCGCAATATGACAGAAGAATTAGAGCATTGTCATGAAGCACCATTTTATACATTAGGCCCTCTCACTACCGATATTGCACCGGGTTACGATCACTTCACATCAGGTATTGGTGCAGCAATGATTGGCTGGTTTGGTTGTGCAATGCTCTGTTATGTTACGCCCAAAGAACACCTTGGGTTACCTAATAAAGAAGATGTAAAACAAGGGCTTATCACTTATAAAATCGCCGCACATGCCGCCGATTTAGCCAAAGGACATCCCGGCGCTCAAATTCGCGATAATGCAATGTCAAAAGCGCGCTTTGAGTTTAGATGGGAAGATCAATTCAATTTAGCGCTTGATCCTGAAACCGCACGCCAATATCACGATGAAACCTTGCCTCAAGCATCAGGAAAAGTCGCTCATTTCTGCTCAATGTGTGGTCCTAAATTCTGCTCAATGAAAATAACCCAAGAAGTACGCGATTACGCAGCTGGTATGGAGCAAATGTCTCAAGCCTTTAAAGAGCATGGAAGTGAGTTATACCACAGTGCAGAAATCACCAGTGTTGAGGTGACTGAAAATGAACAGATCCTCTAACATACCTTTTGCATCAACAGAAAAAAAGCTTGGGCTTTATCCTGTTGTTGATTCAGTTGAGTGGATCGAACGCCTGTTAAAGACAGGCGTTACCACCCTGCAATTACGAATAAAAGATAAACAGCCAAAAGACGTTGAACAAGAGATCATCGAGGCAATAAAACTAGGTAAACACTATCATGCAAGACTGTTTATCAATGATTATTGGCAACTCGCTATTAAACATCACGCCTACGGTGTTCATCTTGGTCAAGAAGATCTCGATATTGCTGATCTCAATGCGATTAAACAATCAGGATTACGCCTTGGTATTTCTACTCATGACAAAGTTGAATTACAAAGAGCGAAAATATTACGTCCATCTTACATCGCATTAGGACATATATTTCCAACCACAACAAAAGAGATGCCATCTAAGCCTCAAGGTTTGAAGGCACTCAAACATCAAGTAGAGCAAACTCCTGATTTTCCAACTGTTGCTATTGGTGGGATCTCCCTCGAAAGAGTACCTGACGTTGTTGCAACTGGTGTTGGGAGCGTTGCCTTAGTCAGTGCAATAACAAAAGCGCCAGATTGGCAACAAGTGACTCGTAAATTATTAGAATTAGTGGAAGGAAAACCATCATGCTAAATGATAATGATTTTATGCGTTATAGCCGACAAGTGATGTTAGAAGATATTGGCTTAGAAGGTCAAAGTAAGCTTCAACAAGCAAAGGTACTGATTGTTGGGCTTGGTGGATTAGGCTCTCCCGCATCACTTTATCTTGCTGGTGCAGGTATTGGTGAGCTTATTTTAGTTGATGATGATGAGTTACATGTTTCTAATCTACAACGTCAAATTCTTTATCGTACTCAAGATATTCCTGATGCAAAATCAGAAGTCGCAAAGCAGTCTCTACTTGCACTAAATCCGGATATAAAAATCACCGCTTATAAACAACGTATTGATGATGATTCATTATCTAAATTAGTTAAAGAGGTCGATTTAGTTTTAGATTGCACCGATAACATGCTCACACGCCAAGCGATTAATCGTGCTTGTGTCACACAAAAAACATCACTGATTAGTGGCAGTGCTGTTGGTTTTAGCGGTCAGCTTATGGTATTTGAACCTCCTTTTACTCACGGTTGCTATCACTGCCTTTATCCTGATGAAACTGAACCACAAAGAAATTGCAAAACAGCCGGGATTCTAGGCCCTGTTGTGGGCGTGATTGGCACACTTCAGGCACTTGAAGCGATTAAATTGCTCTCTGGTTTACCTTGCTCTCTAAGTGGAAAACTTCGCCTTTTCGATGGTAGAAAACAAAATTGGAGCACGTTGCGTTTAACACCATCAAAAACATGTCCTGTTTGTCGAGGGGTAGCATGAACATTACCGTAAATGACGAACAATATTCTCTGGATATGCCTGTCACTCTCTGTCAGCTCCTTATTCAGTTAGAGCAACCATCCATTGGTGTAGCACTTGCTATCAATGAAACCATTGTTCCCCGTGAAAATTGGGAAACACATTTTATTAATGATGGCGATACTATTCTTCTCTTCCAAGCAATTGCAGGGGGCTGATATGTTAAAAATTGCTGATACAACATTCGCATCTAGACTTTTTACAGGTACAGGGAAATTTGCAACACCAACGCTAATGACAAAAGCCATTAAGGCTTCGGGTAGCCAATTAGTCACGATGGCAATGAAACGTGTGGATTTAAAAAAGGGTAATGATGATTTAATCGCACCACTTAAATCATTAGGAGTTAAATTATTACCTAATACATCCGGCGCAAAAACAGCACAAGAAGCGGTTTTTGCGGCGCGTTTAGCTAAAGAAGCTTTTGGCACCCATTGGGTAAAATTAGAAATTCATCCTGACACCAAGTATTTATTACCTGATCCTATTGAAACACTTAAAGCTGCTGAAACCCTCGTTAAAGAAGGGTTTGTTGTTTTGCCTTATTGCAGTGCTGATCCTGTTTTATGTCGTCGTTTAGAAGAAGTTGGCTGTGCCGCTGTAATGCCTTTAGGTTCTCCTATTGGCTCTAATCAAGGCTTACAGACTCGTGATTTTCTAAGAATTATCATTGAACAAGCCTCAATTCCTGTTGTTGTTGATGCGGGTATTGGTGCGCCAAGTCATGCACTCGAAGCTTTAGAGTTAGGCGCTGATGCCGTATTAGTTAATACCGCAATTGCGGTTGCCAAAAATCCTATTTTAATGGCACAAGCCTTTAAAGCCGCCCTTGATGCCGGTGAACTTGCTCGACAATCAGGACTTGCTACACCGGCTTCCGTTGTGAATATGCAAGCGCAAGCCTCTAGTCCATTAACCCAATACTTAGGGGCATTCTAATGGATACTTTTTCTGATTATTGGCAACAACTCGACTGGGATGACATTACATTAAAACTCAATAGTAAAACCAATGCGGATGTGGAAGCCGCATTAAATCGCCATTCTCTTACACTTGATGATTTTATGGCACTAATTTCGCCTGCGGGGCGACATTATTTAGAGCCGATGGCACAACGCGCTCAACAACTCACTCGACAACGTTTTGGTAATGTAGTGGGACTGTATGTGCCGCTTTATCTTTCTAATTTATGTGCGAATGACTGTACTTATTGCGGCTTTTCAATGAGTAATACCATTAAACGTAAAACATTAAATGAAAGTGAAATCATCGCCGAATGCAATAGCATCAGGCAATTAGGTTTTGATAGCTTGTTATTAGTGACTGGAGAGCATCAAAGAAAAGTGGGTATGGATTATTTTCGCCAATATATCCCTCTTATTCGAAAGCATTTCAGTTCATTAATGATGGAAGTACAGCCTCTTGCAACAGAAGAATATGCCGAATTAAAAACACTGGGTATTGATGGCGTGATGGTTTATCAAGAGACCTATCATGAACCCACTTATCAACTTCATCATTTAAAAGGCAAAAAACAAGACTTTCATTGGCGATTACAAACACCAGACAGATTAGGGCAAGCAGGCATTGATAAAATTGGTTTAGGTGCATTGATTGGTCTTTCAAGCCAGTGGCGTAGCGACTGTTATATGGTGGCAGAACATCTCTTGTTCTTACAAAAACGCTATTGGAAAAGCCGTTACTCTATCTCTTTTCCTCGTTTACGCCCTTGCGCTGGTGGGCTTAGCCCCGCATCGGTAATGAGTGAAGCGGAATTAGTTCAACTCATCTGTGCTTTTCGCATCTTGGCGCCAGATGTTGAGCTTTCTCTTTCAACACGAGAATCACCTTATTTTCGTGATAATACCGTACCTTTAGCGATTAATAACATTAGTGCAGGCTCTAAGACTCAACCGGGTGGCTATTCCGATAGCCATGAAGAGTTAGAACAGTTTTCACCTAATGATAATCGCCATGTAAATGATGTTATTAACGTATTAAAAGAGCGAGGGTTACAACCAGTATGGAAAGATTGGGATAATTACTTGGGTCGTTAATTAAAATTTAAATAATATAAAACCGCTTTTAATTTAATTAAAAATAATAAAGGCGGTTTTATTAAATAACCCAATAAAAGTAACATGTAATAAACTTAAAATATTTAAAGAAAAATAAAAAATTACAAATAATATCTTAGGATATTTTTAATTTAATATTATATAAAATAATTAACTTAATTCTTATGCTACTAATTCTTCGAGTTCTTGCATACTTAAACCTGATATTCTTTCGATAAATGAAAGATCAAAATTCTCTTTTAATAATTTTTGTGCTAATTCTAATTGTACTGATTTTCTTCCTATTTCAATACCTTCTGTTTTGCCTAACTCAATGCCTTCTGTTTTACCTAACTCAATGCCTTTAGCTCTTCCAATCTCAATACCTACATTCTTACCTAATTCAATACCTACATTCTTACCTAATTCAATACCTACATTTTTGCCCAGTTCGATCCCCTCATTTTTGCCTATTTCAAATCCTTCATCTATACCTAATTTAAATCCTTTATTTTCTAATCGCCACGCTATATTCATAATTGTCTCTCTGTGGTTATCTACTCGTTCAGCTATCTTATTTATAATAAATTCAAAATCTGATGCATCCATGATTGAGAATAAATATTGTACAACAGCAACAGTGTCTTCATCTCTGCAGTTTTTCTGATTTATTGCTTTTGATAACAGCATTGCAATCTTATCAAGATCATGACAACTATTAACGTGTTTCATCGCAATTTCCATTACCGCCGCTTTTTTATGTGTCAGCAAAATATCATCATCAATTGAGGTCAAATCAATTAACGAGAAGTCATTAGAATAAAGCTTATTAGCAAGTGAAGTAAGTGGAAAGCATGACATCCAATTAACAGGGAAAGGATAAGGTTTTTTCTTGCCATGATAAAATAAAATAGGAACAACGAGAGGCAACGATTTATAACCTTGCTGTAAATGTTGATTCATAGTGGAAAATGCATAATTCATCATGCGCCAAGCTATCATTTTATCTGGCCTAGATTGATGCTCTATCAGTAAATAAATAGGAATATCACCCTCTTTGGTTTTCACTAAATACAAAATATCAGACATACGAGAACGTAATTTAATATCGATGAAAGAAGAATTTTGTAATTGTAACGTCGAAAAATCACAATGATTTTTTAATTCCTCTGGTAAATGAACAAAGAAGAAATCTTTCGCATTACTGACATTCATCATAAAGCGTTTAAATGCAGAATCATAAGAAGATATGGATATAGGCTTTTTCATAATTGGCTCCATACTAAGTTTGGATTGCCAGCTTACAGAAAAAAATAAATTTTTATCACTAAAAAATCATCATAATTATCTGAAAAATATAAGTTATTTATTGATCTTAATTGAATTAGTAATAGAGAAATAAAAAATACCTTCAATAAATATCGAAGGTATTTTTAAGATTATAAATTTTATTTTTAATTATTTATCAACAATGATATTTTTATTCACCACTTCATATTCATCATTACCTACCATTCTGGCAAATTTTTCAATAGGATCGGTACTTAATGCATATAACCGTTTTAAGGCATAAGGTGAGTCACCCAAACGTACTTTTCCTTGCTGAGTCGTCACCGCCAATGTCATTCCTGATGCTTTGACTGCATTAATTGCTCTTTGATTATATCCACCGAAAGGATATGCAAAGGCATATTGATGTGGATTTAATAATCGCAATACACGTTGTGAGCGTTGTAAATCTAATATAATTGTGTGGGACTGACGGCTAAAGATAATAGGTTTTTTATTATTATCTAAACGATGTAAAAAATGGGAGTGCGATTGAATATCAAAAACATCACGACTCGATTTGAGTGACTGCCAACTCATAAATTGTAATGAATTAGGCGCCCACTTAGGTGTTTTGGATTTTATTCGTGATGAGATAACAAATAGTGTTGCTCGTTGGCCATTTTCTTTTAAAAGAGGATAAGCATAGCGATAAACGGATTGCAAACCATCATCAAATGTTAATGCAACAGCTCTGCCGGGCAAATTAACACTCTTATTTAAATAGCCAGCAACTTGATTGAGCGAAAGCGTTTCATATCCAGCTTCTTTTAAATAATTCATCTGCTCTGTAAATGCAGTTAATGATGTTGTTGTCGATGTATGGCGAAAATTATGGTTTTCCGTTGCTTTAAGAATATGGTGGTAAGTCAGTACTGGTATCCCTAAATCGGGCTTTACATCCCTTGATGAAATATAACCTAAGCGATCACCTAAAGAGATTTCAAACCAATTGATTTGACTTCCATTAGTCTCTTCTTTTATTGTGCGAGATAGCACGGGATAACGTAAATTAGATAAGAGTGTCGCTATTTGTGGGCTAGCAATATCCTTATCACTATAGATGGGTGTATTTTTTGTTGTAATTAAATATTCGTAGATAGGATAATCTGTTTTCTTTGTACTATCTGATAAGAAACGTATTTTTTTATCGGGTTTCATAGAGGCAATATCTTCAAAATAGCCATCTTCTAGATAACCCGCTTCAAGATAACCTTGAGCATTCCCAAATTGTATCTTGTGATAATCCCCCTCCGCAACTGATGCATAGAAACTTTGGTTAGGGCAAAGTTCTGCAACAGGTCGCAATTTATCCCCCACAAATGCATATAATGTTTTTTGCTGACGAAGTTGCATCAACGTTGTAATGGGCGTTTTTAAATCCCATTGAGCTTCTGTTGGAATACCTCTTTCATAAGGCACTGCTGAGGCAAATCCAGTAAAAATAAAACATAGAATAATCAAATTATTAGCTATTATTCTCATCATTTCGCCTACTTATGTAGAACAGAAACAAAAAATGCCCTCACAATGGAGGGCATTTCAATCTAATCTAAATTAGATTTTAGTCTTTTAATCCACCAAAACCCGCATTCAGTAATTCTGCTAAGTTAGCAGATGCTTCATCAGCACTGATTGTTGTTTCAGTTTCATCTGTCGGCAATTGTGACTGACGACGCTTCATACGATCTTGGTGATACGCATATCCAGTACCAGCTGGGATCAAGCGACCAACAATAACGTTTTCTTTCAAACCACGTAATTCATCACGTTTACCCGCTACCGCAGCTTCCGTCAGAACACGAGTTGTTTCTTGGAACGATGCAGCAGAGATGAAGGATTCAGTTGCCAGAGATGCTTTCGTGATACCTAACAGGTCACGAGCATACGTTGCTGGTACTTTACCTTCATCTTCAAGAACACGGTTTGACACTTTAACGCGAGCGTATTCAACCTGCTCACCTTCGAGGAACTCAGAGCTTCCTGCGTTCTCAATGGTAACTTTACGTAGCATCTGACGAACGATAACTTCGATGTGTTTATCGTTAATCTTAACGCCTTGTAAACGGTAAACTTCCTGTACTTCGTTAGTGATATAGCGAGTAACCGCATGAACACCACGTAAGCGCAGAATGTCGTGTGGTGATTCTGGACCATCGGAGATAACATCACCACGTTCCACAACCTCACCCTCGAATACGTTAAGCTGACGCCATTTAGGGATCATCTCTTCGTATGCATCACTACCGTCTAATGGAGAAATAACTAGACGACGTTTACCTTTAGTCTCTTTACCGAACGAAACAATACCGCTGATTTCAGCAAGGATTGCAGGCTCTTTCGGACGACGAGCTTCAAACAGGTCAGCAACGCGTGGCAGACCACCGGTGATATCTTTAGTACCGCCAGATTCTTGTGGAATACGCGCTAAAGTGTCACCAGCGTTAATTGTAATGCCATCGTCTAACTGAACAATCGCTTTACCTGGCAGGAAGTACTGTGCTGGCATATCAGTATTCGGGATTAATACGTCATTACCCTGTGCATCAGTGATGCGCAATGCTGGACGTAAATCTTTACCACTACCTGTACGCTCTGCTGAATCCAGAACAACCAGTGAAGAAAGACCTGTTAATTCATCGGTTTGACGTGTGATAGTTTGACCATCAACCATGTCTGCAAAACGGATGATACCAGATACTTCACTCACAACTGGCATTGTATGTGGATCCCAGTTAGCAACAGTTTCGCCACCGTTAACTGCTTCGCCATCACCTTTCGCTAATTGAGCACCGTAAGGCACTTTGTAGCTCTCTTTCGTACGACCGAATTCGTCAATTAAACGTAATTCTGTGTTACGAGAAGTGATAACTAATTTACCCGCAGTATTAGTAATGAACTTCGCATTGAACAGCTTCAGAGTACCTTTGTTACGTACTTGAATGCTAGATTCTGCTGCCGCACGAGATGCCGCACCACCGATGTGGAACGTACGCATCGTTAACTGTGTACCTGGTTCACCGATTGACTGTGCTGCGATAACACCGATAGCTTCACCTTTGTTGATGATATGACCACGAGCAAGGTCACGACCATAACAATTCGCACACACACCGAAGTCTGTGTTACAGGTTACAACTGAACGTACTTTTACGCTGTCAACAGAGTTTTCTTCTAACAAGTCACACAGTTTTTCGTTTAACAGGGTGTTACGTGGAACAAGAATATCGGCAGTACCTGGTTTCAGAATATCTTCTGCAGCCACACGACCTAATACACGTTCACGCAGTGGTTCTTTAACATCACCACCTTCGATAACCGGAGTCATCATAACACCTTCGGTTGTACCACAGTCGTCTTCTGTAACGACTAAGTCTTGTGCAACGTCAACTAAACGACGAGTCAAGTAACCGGAGTTTGCTGTTTTCAGTGCGGTATCCGCAAGACCTTTACGAGCACCGTGGGTTGAGATGAAGTACTGGAGTACGTTCAGACCTTCACGGAAGTTCGCTGTGATTGGTGTTTCGATGATTGAGCCATCTGGCTTAGCCATCAGACCACGCATACCTGCTAACTGACGAATCTGAGCTGCAGAACCACGAGCACCGGAGTCAGCCATCATAAAGATGCTGTTGAAAGATACTTGTTGTTCTTCTTCACCATTACGGTTAATAACGGTTTCAGTAGACAGGTTTTCCATCATCGCTTTCGCTACGCGCTCATTCGCCGCAGCCCAAATATCGATAACTTTGTTGTAACGTTCGCCCGCTGTTACCAGACCGGATTGGAACTGTTCCTGAATTTCTGCAACTTCTGCTTCTGCTTCTGCAATGATCTCTGCTTTTTTCGCAGGGATAACCATGTCATCGATACCTACTGAAGCACCTGAACGTGCTGCGTAAGCAAAACCGGTATACATGATTTGGTCAGCAAAAATAACGGTTGGCTTCAAGCCCATTACGCGATAACAGGTATTCAGCATTTTAGAAATTGCTTTCTTACCTAATGGTTGGTTAACCAGCGCGTAAGGTAGGCCTTTTGGTACGATCATCCATAAAATAGCTCGGCCGACAGTTGTGTCTTTTAAGCTAGTTTCAGTGGTGATGTTACCTTCGCCATCTTTGATCTCTTCAGTGATACGTACTTTAACGCGTGCGTGTAAAGAGGCTAAACCTGCGCGATAAACGCGTTCAGCTTCTTTAGGGCCACTTAACACCATGCCTTCACCTTTGGCATTGATGCAGTCACGAGTCATGTAGTAAAGACCTAATACAACGTCCTGTGAAGGAACGATGATTGGGTCACCACTTGCTGGAGACAGAATGTTATTTGTTGACATCATCAGCGCACGAGCTTCTAACTGTGCTTCTAATGTCAGTGGTACGTGAACCGCCATTTGGTCACCATCGAAGTCGGCGTTATATGCCGCACAAACGAGTGGGTGTAACTGAATAGCTTTACCTTCGATAAGGATTGGTTCAAATGCCTGAATACCTAAACGGTGAAGTGTTGGTGCACGGTTTAGCATTACTGGGTGTTCACGGATAACTTCATCTAAGATATCCCAAACAACCGCTTCTTCGCGCTCAACCATTTTTTTAGCGGCTTTGATTGTTGTCGCTAAACCACGGGTTTCCAGTTTTCCGTAAATAAATGGTTTGAATAATTCAAGAGCCATTTTCTTCGGCAGACCACACTGATGCAGACGCAAGTATGGACCAACGGTGATTACAGAACGACCGGAATAGTCAACACGTTTACCTAACAGGTTTTGACGGAAACGACCTTGTTTACCTTTGATCATATCAGCCAAAGATTTCAGAGGACGTTTGTTAGAACCTGTAATCGCACGGCCACGACGACCGTTATCTAATAACGCATCCACAGACTCTTGTAACATACGTTTTTCGTTACGTACGATAATGTCTGGTGCTGCTAAATCAAGCAGGCGTTTTAAACGGTTGTTACGGTTGATCACACGACGATATAAATCGTTCAGGTCTGAAGTCGCAAAACGACCGCCATCAAGTGGAACCAGTGGACGTAAGTCTGGTGGTAACACAGGCAGTACAGTTAAGATCATCCATTCAGGTTTATTACCTGATTGCATGAACGCTTCAAGTAACTTGATACGTTTAGTCAGTTTCTTACGTTTAGTTTCAGAGTTAGTTTCATTTAACTCTTCACGCAGCGTTTCACACTCTTGTTCCAGATCCATGCTCTGTAACAGGTTCTGAACAGCTTCTGCACCCATCTTCGCATCGAATTCGTCACCGAACTCTTCTAATGCATCAAGATATTGCTCTTCTGTTAAGATTTGTCCGCGCTCAAGGCTGGTCATCCCGCCTTCAACAACAACATAAGATTCAAAATACAGTACACGTTCAATATCGCGCAGTGGCATATCCAGCAGCAGACCGATACGGGACGGCAGTGATTTCAAGAACCAAATGTGAGCAACTGGAGAAGCTAATTCGATGTGACCCATACGTTCACGACGAACTTTAGTTTGTGTAACTTCAACGCCACACTTCTCACAGATAACACCACGGTGTTTTAAACGTTTGTATTTACCACACAAACATTCGTAATCTTTTACTGGTCCGAAAATACGGGCACAGAAAAGACCGTCACGTTCTGGTTTGAACGTACGGTAGTTAATTGTTTCTGGCTTTTTAACTTCACCAAATGACCATGAACGGATCATATCAGGTGATGCCAGAGCAATTTTGATCGCATCAAACTCTTCGGTCTTGGTTTGCGCTTTCAGAAACTTTAATAAGTCTTTCACGAAATGGCTCCTGTCGGAGTTAGACCTGCCAGGCAAATGACCCCTGTCATTCACCCCTTTAAACCAGTGTAGTCACTGTTTGACAGACTGCCATTTCTAGCAGTCTGTCTATATGGAATACGTTATTCGTCTTCCAATTCGATGTTGATACCCAGTGAACGGATCTCTTTCAACAATACGTTGAACGACTCTGGCATACCTGGTTCCATCTGATGGTTACCATCAACGATGTTTTTGTACATTTTGGTACGACCGTTAACGTCATCTGACTTAACAGTAAGCATTTCTTGAAGAGTATAAGCAGCACCGTATGCTTCCAGTGCCCATACTTCCATCTCCCCGAAACGCTGACCACCAAACTGTGCTTTACCACCAAGAGGTTGCTGAGTAACTAAGCTGTACGAACCAGTAGAACGGGCATGCATCTTATCATCAACTAAGTGGTTCAGTTTCAGCATGTACATGTAACCAACAGTTACTGGACGCTCAAATTGTTCACCTGTACGACCATCGAAAAGTGTAATCTGACCAGAAGTTGGAAGATCAGCTAATTTCAGCATCTCTTTAATTTCAATTTCTTCTGCACCATCGAACACTGGTGTTGCGGTTGGCATACCTTTTTTCAGGTTTTCAGCCAGACGTAACACTTCTTCATCGCTGAAAGTGTCCAGATCAACTTTCTGACGAGGTGCCATACCCAGATCGTAAGCTTTCTGGATAAATTCACGTAATTTAGCAACTTCTTGTTGCTGTTTCAGCATCGCGTTGATCTTATCACCGATACCTTTAGCAGCCATACCCAAGTGAGTTTCAAGGATCTGACCGATGTTCATACGTGATGGTACACCCAGTGGGTTCAGTACGAGGTCTACTGGATTACCGTTTTCATCGTATGGCATGTCTTCAATTGGGTTAATCTTAGAGATAACACCCTTGTTACCATGACGACCCGCCATTTTATCACCAGGTTGGATCTGACGTTTAACAGCCAGATAAACCTTAACGATTTTCAGCACGCCTGGTGCTAAATCATCACCTTGAGTGATTTTACGACGTTTAGCTTCCAGTTTCTTCGCGAACTCAGCTTTCAGTTCATCATACTGTTCTGCTAATTGTTCTAACTGGTTTTGCTTCTCTTCATCCGCAATACCCAGCTCTAACCAACGCTCACGAGGTAATTTATCTAATTTCTCAGCTTCAATACCGCCAGCAATCAGAACACCACGGATACGAGCGAATAGACCAGCTTCAAAGATACGCAGTTCTTCAGTTAAGTCTTTCTTAACTTCACGTAACTGTGATTCTTCGATTTCTAATGCGCGTTTATCTTTTTCTACGCCATCACGGGTGAATACTTGTACGTCGATAACTGTACCAGACACACCATTAGGAACACGTAGAGAAGAATCTTTAACATCAGACGCTTTTTCACCGAAGATAGCACGTAGCAGTTTCTCTTCTGGAGTCAGTTGAGTTTCACCTTTAGGTGTTACTTTACCAACCAGAATGTCACCACCTTTCACTTCAGCACCGATATAAACGATACCTGATTCATCCAGTTTAGATAACGCTGCTTCACCGACGTTCGGGATATCAGCGGTGATCTCTTCAGGCCCTAACTTAGTATCACGAGAGACACAAGCGAGTTCTTGAATGTGGATAGTAGTGAAACGATCTTCTTGAACAACACGTTCAGATACAAGGATGGAGTCCTCGTAGTTATAACCATTCCATGGCATAAATGCCACGCGCATGTTTTGACCTAACGCTAACTCACCAAGGTCTGTTGAAGGACCATCAGCTAACACGTCACCACGATCAACAGGTTCACCTAAAGATACGCAAGGAGTTTGGTTAATACATGTGTTCTGGTTAGAACGAGTGTATTTAGTCAAGCTGTAGATATCGATGCCCGCTTCACCCGCATAAGTCTCTTCTTCGTTAACTTTGATAACGATACGAGAAGCATCAACATACTGAACAACACCACCACGTTTAGCAACCGCAGTAACACCGGAGTCAACCGCTACCGCACGTTCCATACCTGTACCTACCAGTGGTTTATCACCACGAAGTGTAGGAACAGCCTGACGTTGCATGTTCGCACCCATCAATGCACGGTTGGCGTCATCGTGTTCAAGGAATGGGATCAGTGAAGCACCGACAGAAACAACCTGTTGAGTTGAAACGTCCATGTACTGAACTTGGTCACGACTAAATAAGCTTGACTCGCCTTTATGACGGCAAGTAACTAATTCTTCAACGAAGTGATTGTCATCGTCTAATACGGAGTTAGCCTGAGCAATGATGAAGTTACCTTCTTCAATTGCAGACAGATAGTGAATTTCATCTGTTACAGCGTTGTTTTCAACAACACGGTAAGGCGTTTCTAGGAAACCGTACTCGTTAGTCTGTGCATAAACAGATAATGAGTTGATAAGACCGATGTTTGGACCTTCAGGTGTTTCGATTGGGCACACACGACCGTAGTGAGTTGGGTGTACGTCTCGAACTTCGAAGCCTGCACGTTCACGGGTCAAACCACCTGGGCCTAATGCAGAAATACGACGTTTGTGCGTAATTTCTGATAGCGGGTTATTCTGATCCATAAACTGTGATAACTGGCTAGAACCAAAGAATTCTTTGACAGCAGCAGAAATCGGTTTTGCGTTGATCATATCTTGTGGCATTAATGCATCAAGATCGCCTAAAGACAGACGCTCTTTAACTGCACGCTCAACACGCACCAGACCAACACGGAATTGGTTTTCAGCCATTTCGCCAACAGAACGAATACGACGGTTACCTAAGTGGTCGATATCATCCACTTCACCTTTACCATTACGGATATCAATCAGTTTTTTCATTACTTCAATGATATCTTCTTGGCTTAGGATGCCAGAACCTTCAACTTCGTCACGGCCTAAAGAACGGTTGAATTTCATACGACCAACAGCAGAAAGATCATAACGATCTTCAGAGAAGAATAAGTTCTCAAATAAGTTTTCTGCAGCTTCGCGTGTAGGTGGTTCACCAGGACGCATCATGCGATAGATTTCAACTAATGCGCTTAAACGATCGTTTGTCGGATCGACGCGAACAGTTTCTGAAATATAAGCCCCATGATCTAAGTCATTGGTAAACAGCGTTTCAATCGTTTTATGACCAGCTTGACTTAAGCGAGCTAACACATCTAAAGAGATTTCCATGTTAGCAGCACAAATCAGTTCACCTGTCGCTTCATCAATATAGTCACGAGCAACCACTTTACCTGCAATGTATTCAACAGGTACTTCAATGCGGTCAACTTGCTCTTTTTCTAATTGACGAATATGGCGAGCGGTAATACGACGGCCTTTTTCGACATACACTTTGCCGTTTGCTTCAATATCAAATGAAGCAGTTTCACCACGCAGACGTTCAGGCACTAATGTCATCATCAGCTTGTTGTTGCTGATTTCAAACAATGTTTTTTCGAAGAATAAACCTAAGATTTCTTCAGTGCTGTAGTTCATTGCGCGTAAAATGATAGTCGCAGGTAATTTACGGCGACGGTCAATACGGACAAAAAGGTTATCTTTAGGGTCGAATTCGAAGTCTAACCATGAGCCACGATAAGGGATAATACGTGCGTTATACAGTACCTTACCTGAAGAGTGTGTTTTACCTTTGTCACTATCAAAGAACACACCAGGGCTACGGTGTAACTGGGAAACGATAACACGCTCAGTACCATTGATAACAAAAGTACCATTATCGGTCATTAATGGGATTTCACCCATATAGACTTCTTGTTCTTTGATGTCTTTAACGGTGCCTTCTGGGGCTTCACGTTCATAAATGACCAGACGCAGTTTTACACGCAAAGGTGCTGAGTAAGTTACACCGCGAATCTGACATTCTTTAACATCAAAAACAGGCTCGCCTAAGCGGTAGCTGACATATTGTAATTCAGCGTTGCCACTGTAGCTTTGGATAGGAAATACGGAGCGGAAAGCTGCTTCCAGACCGTTTTGACCATCAGGATCTTGCTCGATGAACTTCTGGAACGAGTCAAGTTGGATAGAAAGGAGATAGGGAACATCCAGAACTTGTGGACGTTTACCAAAATCCTTACGAATACGTTTTTTCTCGGTATAGGAGTAAACCATAGGGTTCCTCAGCTCGCTGAAAAGTGACCCACTCTGCCTGTCCTTAACTTTAAGGATGGCTCGACATTCTGCAAACACTGTTTTTTTGTAGGTAGGAAAACAACTATTTTCCGAATATTTATTGCTATTACTCTTAAATCATTTCATTGTGCCGAGATCACTACCGAGCTTTCGAGAACGTGGATCGTAGTGACTAACACAGTATATTAAGTCGTCAATAGCAAAAAATATTGAAGTAATGAGACACCAAAAAAGTGTGAAAAAGTGACTCTTACCTTACAGCGCAAAAAGGCTGGTGACCAAAAAATCACCAGCCATCAGCCGTTAGGCTGCACTCTGGGAAGTTAAATTATTTAACTTCAACCTCAGCGCCTGCTTCTTCCAGAGCTTTCTTCAGAGCTTCAGCATCATCTTTGCTTACGCCTTCTTTCAGAGCTGCTGGTGCAGATTCTACTAAGTCTTTAGCTTCTTTCAGGCCAAGACCGGTAGCGCCACGTACTGCTTTGATTACTGCTACTTTGTTACCGCCGATAGCTTTCAGGATAACGTCAAATTCAGTTTTCTCTTCAGCAGCTTCTGCTGGACCTGCAGCAACAGCAACAGCTGCAGCAGCAGATACACCGAATTTTTCTTCCATCATAGAGATCAGTTCAACAACGTCCATTACAGACATTTCAGCAACTGCGTTTAAGATATCGTCTTTAGAAATAGACATAACAAGTGTTCCTAAAATTCAGAAAAAGTTTATACGTAAATAAAGCAACGAAGAAATTGGCTATTAAGCAGCTTCTTTCTGATCGCGCAGAGCAGCCAGAGTGCGAACCAATTTGCCTGCAGAGGCTTCTTTCATGGTTGCCATCAGGCGTGCGATTGCTTCATCGTAAGTTGGGAGTGTAGCCAGACGATCAATGTTCGAACCTGGGATAAACTCACCTTCAAAGGCAGCCGCTTTAATCTCGAATGCTGGGTTCGCTTTCGCGAAATCTTTGAACAGACGAGCAGCAGCGCCCGGATGTTCAGCAGAAAATGCAATCAAGGTTGGACCAACAAATGCATCTTTCAGTACTTCATAAGAAGTACCTTCAACAGCACGACGCAGAAGAGTATTACGTACTACACGTACAGTAACGCCAGCTTCACGACATGCTTTACGCAGTTCGGTCATTTTAGCTACAGTAACGCCACGGGAATCCGCAACAACTGCAGAAAGCGCACCTTTGGCAACTTCGCTGACTTCAGCAACAATCGCTTGTTTGTCTTGAAGATTTAGTGCCATTAGCTTCTTGCTCCTGGATTAACCGAGTAAAAACTCGGGACTCACATCACTTATTACCACAATGGTATAAGCGCTAAAACACGGTGAGTAGAATCCAGAATATATAATTCTTTATTGGCTCTCTCACCGTCTACGCAGGAATATTAAGTAATTACTTACACCTGCGGTCTTGGACGGGGTCTGGATAGGCCAGACTCCAACCGAAATTCAGAGAATTTAGTTATGTCGACTTATAAAAAATACAACATAGCTAAACTCAAGGCGTCAAATTCTATACAAATTTGACGCCAAGGTAAAGTCTTTTATGACTTTAGTCTAATCTACGATTAAACTGTCGCGTTTAAGCTAGCTTGATCAATCGCAACACCTGCACCCATAGTGGTAGACAGGCTTACTTTCTTGATATAAACGCCTTTCGCTGCTGATGGTTTTGCTTTTTTCAGAGCAACCAGCAGAGCTTCTAAGTTTTCTTTCAACTGAGCTTCGTTGAAATCAACTTTACCGATAGTGGTATGGATAATACCATTTTTGTCGTTACGGTAACGGACCTGACCTGCTTTAGCATTTTTAACTGCTTCAGCAACGTTAGGAGTTACAGTACCCACTTTCGGGTTTGGCATTAAGCCGCGTGGACCAAGGATTTGACCTAATTGACCTACAACGCGCATTGCATCTGGAGATGCGATAACAACGTCAAAGTCCATTTCGCCAGCTTTAACTTTAGCAGCTAAGTCGTCCATACCGACTAATTCAGCGCCTGCTTCTTTAGCAGCTTCTGCATTTGCACCTTGTGCGAATACAGCAACGCGAACTGAACGGCCAGTACCGTGTGGAAGTACAGTTGCACCACGAACGTTTTGATCTGATTTACGTGCATCGATGCCAAGGTTAACAGCAACGTCAACGCTTTCAACGAATTTAGCAGTAGCCAGTTCTTTCAGTAAAGCAACAGCTTCAGTAATTTCGTACTGTTTAGTTACTTCAACTTTCTCACGGATATTGCGCATGCGCTTGGTTAGTTTAGCCATCAGATTAATCCTCCACTACCAGGCCCATGGAACGAGCAGTACCTTCGATTGAACGCATCATAGCTTCAACGTCAGCACCAGTCAGATCCGCAGCTTTAGTTTCTGCAATTTCACGAACTTGAGCAGAAGTAATTTTACCTACTTTCTCTTTGTTCGGTTTGCCAGAACCTGATTTCACGCCCGCAGCTTTCTTCAGCAGAACTGCTGCTGGAGGAGTTTTGGTAACGAAAGTGAAAGAACGGTCTGCGTAAACTGTAATAACAACAGGAATTGGTAAACCTTTTTCTACGCTTTCAGTTTTAGCGTTGAATGCTTTACAGAATTCCATGATGTTAACACCTTGTTGACCCAGAGCTGGACCAACTGGTGGACTTGGATTAGCCATACCTGCTGCAACTTGCAGTTTGATATAGGCTTGGACTTTCTTAGCCATTAATTAATTCCTCAATGTGGGTATATCGCCCGGCTAGGGCTCCCCGATTTTACTTTGTTCTGTCTTATGACAAAACAACTCAAAACGAAAGGTGGAAAATTGTAGATAACTTTTCCACCTTTTGCAAGAAAGCAACGTAAAAAGGTTTAACCTTTTTCAACCTGACTAAAGTCTAACTCAACTGGTGTTGCACGACCAAAGATTGATACAGAGACTTTTAAGCGGCTTTTTTCGTAATCAACTTCTTCAACAACACCGTTAAAGTCAGCGAACGGACCATCGCTAACGCGAACCATTTCACCTGGTTCAAACAGTGTTTTAGGACGCGGTTTATCACCAACTTGTTGTAAGCGATTCATAATCGCATCAACTTCTTTATCGCTAATTGGTGCAGGTCTGTCTGACGTTCCGCCAATGAATCCCATAACACGAGGTACATTACGGACTAAGTGCCAAGTTGCATCGTTCATGACCATTTGGACAAGAACATAACCAGGGAAAAATTTACGCTCACTTTTACGACGTTGACCACTACGGATTTCAACCACTTCTTCGGTTGGAACCATAACTTCGCCGAATGAGTCTTCCATTTCGTTTAATTTGATATGTTCACGCAGAGACTGTGCAACACGGCCTTCGAAGCCTGAAAATGCCTGAATGACATACCAGCGTTTTTTTGGAGAATCAGTCATGAACACCTCACAGGCCAGTAATAAATGAAACAAAACGAACCAGAATGCCATCCAGTCCCCAAAGAACTAATGACACAATAGCCGTCACTGCAGCAACAATCAGGGTTGTTTGCAATGTTTCTTGACGTGTTGGCCATACTACTTTACGCATTTCAATACGCGCTTCACGAGCAAATGCTAACGTTGCTTTACCTTGTGTTGTCCACAACGCGATCCCACCTGCTGCTACGAACAAAGCAACAACAGCTAAAGCTCGCAACGCTAGGTTAAATTCACGGTAAAGATAGTTGCCACCCACTGCTACTGCCAGCAATAAAACGGTAATGATCCACTTAGCGATATCACCACCGCGTTTGCTATCTTGAGCTCCGCTATTCGCACTCATAAATTAACCTGTCACTATGATGTAAATAAATAGCCAGCTTGCCTCGCAAGAGCAAAACAAATCAGACTAACCATAAAATCAACTATGATTGCATCTGACACAGAGTCATATCTCTATGACATTCGTATCTGCAAGATACTGGACTCGATTCGTTGTATCAGAGCCTATCTCACCAATAATTTACAACAAACTAGTGATGAGATAGGTTCTTTTTCAAACAACGCATAAAAAGGGCATCAATTGATGCCCTTTTTTAGGAAATTACGCGAGTAATTAACCTAATACTTTAGCAACAACGCCCGCACCTACTGTACGGCCACCTTCACGGATAGCGAAACGTAAACCGTCGTCCATCGCGATTGGGTGAATCAGTTCAACGATCATGTTGATGTTGTCACCTGGCATTACCATTTCTACGCCTTCTGGTAATTCGATAGTACCAGTTACGTCAGTTGTACGGAAGTAG
>NZ_NBVR01000023.1 GCF_002607735.1 Proteus alimentorum | reverse complement strand
GCGTGGCTTGTTGTTTGCTCATCGCCGGTCAGTGGATGCGCATTATAGGGAGATCTCGGATTAGCGCAAGTGTTTATTTCAATTTTTTTTCTGTTCGTTCTCTTTTTGAACTTTGCGTCTATTTTTGATACGAAAAACATCTTTTGTGTGTAAAAAACATACGCTTTATCTTGTTATTGTCTATTCGGTATATTCTATCAATCACACTCTATTGCTCTACTTTCTCTTTTTTATCGATTTTTATAATCAATGAACCATAAAAATCATTACTCTCGCCAGCCTACCCCATCCACTGCTATGCTTTTCTTATTATAAAGTGAAACCAAGTACGAGGTTAAATTATGGGGAAATCAACAATCAGGAATTACTTACACCTTTCGCCTTCTATTGATAAAGATGTTTTTATTGATGAAACAGCAACTGTGATTGGAGATGTACGTATTAGTGAAGATGTCAGTATCTGGCCTATGGTTGTTATTCGTGGTGATGTGAATTACGTAAGTATTGGGAAAAGATCAAATATTCAAGATGGTTCAGTTCTTCATGTCACTCACATCTCACCCAATGATCCTGAAGGTTTTCCTCTTATTATTGGTGATAACGTTACTGTTGGACATAAAGCAATGCTACACGGATGCACAATCGGAGATCGTGTTTTAGTGGGAATGGGCTCTATTTTACTTGATGGTGCAATTATTGAAGATGATGTAATGATTGGTGCAGGTAGTTTAGTTCCGCCAGGAAAGCGGCTAGAAAGCGGTTTTCTTTACTTAGGAAGTCCTGTGAAAAAAGTTCGCCCACTTTCATCAGCAGAAATAGAGCACTTTATCTATTCTGCTAATAATTATGTCGAGTGGAAAAATAACTATTTAGCTACTCATCAATCTGCCATTGATAAAGAATAGATAGGATGGAGAGTTGATAACTCATACTCGGTTACCAACTCTTCAAATTCTTCTTCAATATCCCAACGATTCTGTTTAAATAATAAAATTCCTTCACCAACACCAAAACGTTCAATAAGCTCTTGCTCTGTAATTTGACAATCAAAAAGCATTCCGTTGATCATTATAGGAAAAAGCACACTCCTATTCTCAGCTAGCCATATTTCACGATCTGGAAATTGAATGGATTGGTTCATTTATTCAATCTTTCTCTTAATTCATTAAGGACGGGGTTAATATCTGGTACAAGTTCATACCACAATTCAAAGGCATAAGCCGCTTGCCCTACTAACATACCTAACCCATCTGATAAACGCGTACTCCCATGTTTCAATGCGTTATATAGAAATGAAGTCATTCCGGTTTGATAATAAAGGTCATAGCACGCTGTTTCAAAACCATAAACATCATTAGGAATAGGTGGTAAATCATTAGTCATACTAGATGCAGATGCATTTATAATTAAATCGTAGTGTCTATCAGCAACATTTTCAGCAGCTATTGCTCTGATCGTTCCAAATTGACTAAACTCTTTTGCTAATTGCTCAGCTTTAGCAAATGTACGATTGGTTAAAGTAATATCACAATCGTAATCAAGTAATGGAAGTAGTATTCCTCTGGTTGCGCCACCAGCGCCAATAACTAAAACGGATTTAACCTTATTAGGCACAATAAAATCGAGCCTTGCTAAATCAAGAATAAGTCCTTGTCCATCAGTGTTATCACCAAGAAGTGACCCGTCTTCTAATTTAACAATAGAGTTAACTGCACCACATGCTTTTGCTCTATCTGTTAATTTATCCACAAACCGGAATGCATCTTCTTTAAATGGAACAGTAACATTAGCACCTCGCCCTCCATTAGAAAAAAAATGTGAGGCCGTTTTATCAAATTCACCTAAAGGAACAAGTAAGCGCCCATAGCCATACTCTATTCCTGTTTGTTTTGAAAAAAATTGGTGAATGAAAGGAGACTGACTATGTTCGATAGGGTTTCCCATCACTAAATATTTTCCCATCACCATCATCCTTGCCGGTACAATTTACCTGTTAATGCATCTCGAATTTCAGAAGGATTCTGTCTACCACCAACATTCCCTTCAACGATAGGAATTGTATCCTCAAATTGTTCTCTTACTTCTTCAACTGTACGGCATGGTGGTAATCCGCTTAAGTTAGCACTCGTTGAAACTAAAGGTTTTCCATAAGCTAAACATAGCGCTTTAACAACTGCGTGATCTGTTACTCTCACGGCTAAAGAAGCAAATTTCCCAGTTAACCATTTTGGCGTCGTTGATTTGGCTGGAATAACCCATGTAACGGGTCCCGGCCAAGATGCAAACATTCTGTCTCGTTGAGTTTGTGTTAATGCACTATCATCAATATAAGGTTTCAATTGCTCATAGTTATCAGCAATTAAAATTAGTCCTTTTTCAATTGAACGTTGTTTTAGCATTAATAGTGCCATAACAGCATGCTCGCTGTCAGGATCACAACCTACTCCAAATACAGCTTCTGTGGGATAGGCGATAACTTTATTATTTTTTAATGCTTCTATAATAGAATTGCTTACAGGTGATGCTTCGTTATTCATGTTCTTCTCTTTTTGTTTGTTGCTTTCCACATAATTTGCTGGCGCACATTAATCTTACTCCTTGAGAAGACCTTTTTTCCATCAATAATGGATAGTGGCAATATTCGCATTCACCATTAACAGGTTTGTTATTTAATACAAATTGGCATTCTGGATATTGGTTACACGCATAAAATGTCTTACCAAACCGAGATTTACGTTGTAATAGCTTTCCTTTTTCACATTGAGGACAAGGTATAACGGTTTCATCCGGTTTATCAATTTGTTCTATATGTTCACACTCAGGATAATTACTACAACCAATAAACATCCCAAATTTACCCTGACGTAAAACTAAATCAGCACCACAGCACTTACAAGGTTGTCCTTCTAAAACTTTAATAATTTGCCCATCACCTTGTGGCTTCAGTGTTTTAATATAGTGGCACTCAGGATAAGCAGAACATCCTAAAAAAGGGCCATGCCCTCCATTTTTCATTACTAATTCGCTACCACACTCAGGACATTTTTCCTGTTCAGGTTGCTGTGTAAACGGCATATTCTTTGCCATTGTTTTACCTCATTACACTTATTCCAATCGAGTATAGCCACCAGCCACAATAGCGATTTTTTCAATAAGCTCAAGTTCTAATAAAAGAGGAGCTAATTCAGAAGTTGATAATCCACAGTCCTGAGCAAGGATATCAATAGGTACTGTTTTATTAAAACGTAGAAAAGGTAATATCACGTCCATTGCTTGTTGTTGTTCTGGCGTAAATTGTTCGGGTGTAAGTTGCTCTATTTTAGCCTCTTGTTTTTCATGATTGATAAACGTTGTATATTCCTCTGTTATTAGTTTTTGTTGATGCTCACCATCACAAGTAAGCCACTGCAAAGAGCTATTTAAATATTCCAAGATATCTTCAGGTGAAGATGCTAAATTTGCACCTTGCTTAATAAGCTGGTGATTTCCCTCAAAATGAGCATCGCCTAATAATCCGGGTAATACAAACAACTCTTTACCTTGTTGCAAGGCATAATTTGCTGTTATTAAAGAACCACTTTTAATTCCTGCTTCGACAATAAGTAGTGCAGCACTTAGCCCGCTAATAATCCTATTACGTTGAGGGAAATGGCGTGCTAAAGGCGGTGTCATAGGTAAATGTTCAGAAATAATAAGACCTGATTCTTTTATTTGTGTTGCAAGGGTGCGATGGAATGACGGATAAATCTGCTCTAAGCCGCTTCCTAATACAGCAATAGTAATACCATTACTCTTTAATGCACTTCGATGCCCTATACCATCAATGCCTTGAGCTAACCCACTTGTAATAGTAAGTTTTTTCTTTACTAATTCCTGTGCAAAATAAGTCGCCCATTGGGAACCATATGGTGTAGCAACTCGACTACCAATTAATGCAATTTGTGTGCTTTTTAAATGCTGCCTATTTCCTGCAACAAAAAGCAAAAGTGGCGGTGATGAAATTTGCTTTAATAAATATGGATAATCTGAATCTGTAATCGTTAATAATGATGATTCGTTTTTATCTAACCACTTTAATGTATCGTTGACAGCATTTGTGTGAAGTCTTAAGAATTGATGACTTTGCTGTTCTGACAGACCACAACCTATTAATAGTCTTTGATTTAACTGAGTCAAAGATTGTAGATACCTTGCAATTTGAATCGCTTTATTAATAGGTAGTCTTGAAACAGCATTAAGCCTTATCCATATTTCTCTAGCATCCATGCATTATCCTAATCGTGTTTTTAGCAAACAGGGTGAGCGCTAAACACACCAAATACTGTCAATCTAGACAATAAATGTCTAGAATAGACGTTAAATCCTATTCACATTTTAGAAACAGTCCGAATAAATTATGGCAGTGTTACACGTATTACATTATCCAGACGAGCGCCTTCGCACGATTGCAAAACCAGTCGAAAAAGTTGATGCCGAAATTCAAAAAATTGTCGATGATATGTTTGAAACAATGTATTTGGAAGAAGGTATCGGTTTAGCCGCGACACAGGTGAATATTCACCAGCGTATTATCGTCATTGATGTCTCTGAAACAAGAGATCAAAAGCTGGTATTAATAAACCCAGAACTTCTTGATGCCGACGGTGATACAGGCATAGAAGAAGGCTGTTTATCTATCCCAGAACAGCGTGCTTTTATTCCTCGTGCAGAACATGTAAAAGTAAAAGCCCTTGATTACAATGGTCAACCTTTTGAGTTAGAAGCTGATGATTTATTAGCTATCTGTATTCAACATGAAATGGATCATTTAGTTGGTAAGCTATTTGTAGATTATTTATCTCCATTAAAACGCCAACGCATCCGTCAAAAAGTTGAAAAACTCGATAAGCTAGATAAAAAAAGAGCTAAAACAGGACAGTAACAGTTAAATTGAAACAGGAAGAAAACGTGTCTGATTCATTACGTATTATTTTTGCGGGAACACCCGATTTTGCAGCTCGACATTTAGCTGCATTATTATCAACTCAACATCGTGTGGTGGGAGTACTAACGCCTCCAGATAAACCCGCAGGAAGAGGTAAGAAACTGACTATTAGCCCTGTTAAGGAACTGGCATTAACTCATGATATTCCTGTTTATCAACCCGCCTCTTTAAAACCAGAAGAGAACCATGAGTGGATAGCAGCACAACAAGCAGATATTATGATTGTTGTCGCCTATGGCATGATTTTACCTAAAGCCGTTCTTGAAATACCGCGTTTAGGTTGCCTTAATGTGCATGGTTCTCTCCTTCCTAAATGGCGTGGTGCTGCACCAATTCAACGTTCTTTGTGGGCAGGAGATAAAGAAACGGGTGTTACAATTATGCAAATGGATGTTGGTTTAGATACAGGTGATATGCTGTATAAAGCGTCATGCACAATTACAAATGAAGATACCAGCGCCTCACTTTATGAAAAGCTTGCGGAGCTTGGACCTAAGGCTCTAACAACTACGTTAGATCTCATTACCTCAGGTAAAATAAAAGCTGAAAAACAAGACGATAATTTAGCCAATTACGCACAAAAATTATCTAAAGAAGAAGCAAAAATTGATTGGTCATTATCAGCAGAGCAGATTGAACGTTGTATAAGAGCATTCAATCCATGGCCAATGAGCTTTTTCATGTTAGATGAGCAACCTGTAAAAGTATGGAAAGCACAAGCTATTGCGGATAATACAGATCAACCCGCAGGAACCTTATTAAAAGCAGATAAAACGGGTATTTATATTGCGACAGGTAATGGCATTCTAAATATCACTGAGTTGCAACCATCAGGTAAGAAACCTATGGCTTCTGCTGATTTCTTAAACTCCAAGCGAGATTGGTTCACTCCTGGAAAAATCATTCAATAATAATTCTAAGCCCTGATATCTAACATTATTATCAGGGTTTTCCTTTTTTCGCGCCAATGTAATACATCTCTGGCGCTCAATATTAAACGTTAACTCATCATGAAAACGTCATACAACTTACGTAGCATTGCAGCCAAAGCAATTAACCAAGTATTAGATCAAGGTTTATCTCTAAGCACTGTCATACCAGAACTTCAGAAAAATATTTCAGACAAAGATAAAGCCTTGTTGCAAGAAATCTGCTTTGGCGTATTACGTACATTACCACAACTAGAATGGATTATTCAGCAACTCATGGATAAACCATTAAAAGGTAAACAACGTATTTTACACTACCTCATTATGGTTGGTTTATATCAGCTTCTTTATACACGTATTCCTGCTCATGCAGCACTAGCAGAGACAGTAAATGGCGCTGTTGCACTAAAAAAACCACAGTTAAAAGGATTGATTAATGGTGTGTTACGTCAGTTTCAACGCCAACAAGATATCCTGAACGAACGCTTTCAAAATAGCGAAAATCGTTTTCTCCATCCATCATGGCTACTTGCTCGTATTAAACAGGCTTATCCTGAACAGTGGATGAGTATTGTTGAAGGCAATAACCAAAAACCACCAATGTGGTTACGTGTAAATCAACGTCATCATTCTCGAGAAGAATATTTAACATTACTTGAAAATGAAGGAATTCCCGCTATTGCTGATGATAGCCATCCTTTCGCGATCCGTTTAGAGAATCCATGCAACGTGAATCTTCTCCCAGGATTTGCTGATGGTTGGGTAACAGTTCAAGATCGTTCGGCTCAACGTTGTGCTGAATTATTAGCACCAGAAAATAAAGATCAGATCCTTGATTTATGTGCAGCACCAGGTGGCAAAACAACACATATTCTAGAGATAGCTCCGCAGGCTCAAGTATTAGCTATCGATATAGATGAGCAACGTTTAAAACGTGTACAAGAGAATCTTACGCGTTTAAAACTGAATGCCGTCGTCAAAAGTGGTGATGGTCGTTATCCTGAACAATGGTGTTCAGGCATGCAGTTTGACCGCGTTCTTCTTGATGCACCATGCTCAGCAACAGGTGTTATCCGCCGTCACCCAGATATAAAATGGCTTCGCCGTAATGACGACATTGAACAATTGGCTCAAATTCAAAAAGAGATCCTTCACGCTATTTGGCCATACCTAAAATCTGGTGGCTCGTTGGTATATGCAACCTGCTCTATTTTACCTCAAGAAAATAAACAACAAGTTGAAGCATTTTTAGTATCCACGAAAGATGCACAATGTGATTATCAACACCAATGCTTACCAGAAGAAGAAGGTGGCGATGGTTTCTTTTATGCATTGATCAAAAAAATATGATCTTGTGATAAAAGATGATATCAGATCTAAAAAACGCTACTATTTCAACGCAAGATCATTGAGATCTTGCGTTTCTTTTCTATTTGTTAATCGAATACTCTGAGAAATTACGATGAAAATTATTATCTTAGGCGCTGGTCAAGTAGGTGGTACTCTCGCTGAAAATCTTGTCGGGGAGAATAATGATATTACTGTCGTTGACACTAATGCCGATCGCTTACGCCAACTTCAAGATAAATTCGATTTACGAGTAGTCAATGGACATGGATCTCACCCAAGGATCTTAAGAGAAGCCGGTGCTGAAGATGCAGATATGCTGGTTGCTGTCACCAACTCTGACGAAACTAATATGATAGCGTGCCAAGTTGCCTACACTCTGTTTAATACACCTAATAAAGTTGCTCGGATACGTGCCTCTGAATTTGTTCGTGAAGCAGATAAACTCTTTCTCCCAGAAGCTATTCCCATTGATTATTTAATCTCACCAGAGCATTTAGTCATTGATTATATTTATAAATTGATCCAATACCCAGGTGCCTTACAAGTTGTTAATTTTGCCGATGGTCAAGTGAGTATTGTTGCGGTAAAAGCGTATTACGGTGGATCTCTCGTTGGGAATGCGTTGTCAACATTACGTGATCATATGCCACATATTGATACACGAGTTGCTGCAATTTTTCGTCAAGACAGACCTATCCGACCTCAAGGCTCTACGATTATTGAAGCTGGAGATGAAGTTTTTTTTGTTGTTGCATCGCAACATATTCGTGCAGTCATGAGCGAATTACAACGATTAGAAAAACCTTATAAGCGCATTATGATTGTTGGTGGCGGCAATGTCGGTGCAGGTTTAGCAGCTAGATTAGAAAAAGATTATAGCGTCAAGCTTATTGAACATAATCAACAACGTGCAACAGAATTGGCTGAACTACTCCATGACACCATCGTTTTTTATGGTGATGCTTCAGATCAAGAGCTTCTTGCTGAAGAACATATAGAACAAATCGATGTCTTTATCGCATTAACTAATGATGATGAAGCCAATATTATGTCAGCGATGCTGGCAAAAAGAATGGGTGCTAAAAAAGCAATGGTACTTATTCAGCGTAGCGCTTATGTTGATTTAGTCCAAGGTGGGGTTATTGATATTGCAATATCACCACAACAAGCAACTATTTCTGCACTTTTAGGTCATGTTCGTAAAGCTGATATTGTTAGCGTTTCATCATTACGACGAGGTGTTGCAGAGGCAATCGAAGCCGTTGCACATGGCGATGAAAATACATCAAAAGTTGTTGGCCGCCGTATACAAGATATAAAACTACCACCTGGAACCATCATTGGTGCAATTGTTAGAGATCAAGATGTTATTATTGCGAATGCAAGTCACTCCATAGAACAGGGTGATCATGTGATTATGTTTATCACTGATAAAAAATATGTCCCTGAAGTTGAAAAACTTTTCCAACCTAGCCCATTTTTCTTATAAAGACTATGTAGAAATAAGAATAATAGTAATTGTTACTTATAATGGTCTACTATTATCATGTTAGATACTATATTTTTACATAATAAATCTATACATAGATAAATAAGGGGTGGTTATGTCTTTTTTCAAAGAGTTTCGTGAATTTGCCATGAAAGGCAACGTTGTTGACATGGCAGTCGGTGTCATCATTGGTGCAGCCTTCGGTAAGATTGTTTCATCATTAGTTGCTGATATTATTATGCCACCCCTAGGTTTATTGATCGGTGGTATTGATTTCAAGCAATTTAGTCTTGTACTAAGAGATGCTAGTGGGGATGTGCCCGCTGTTGTACTAAATTATGGTATGTTCATTCAAACTGTTTTTGACTTTGCCATTGTTGCATTTGCGATTTTCTGTGCAATCAAATTAATTAACAAGACGCGTCGTCAAGCAGAAGAAGCACCTAAAGCACCACCGGCTCCTTCCGCAGAAGAAACTCTATTAACAGAAATTCGTGATTTATTAAAAAATCAGCAAAAATAAAAACTAAAAGGCCAGTGATAACAATTGAAAAAATCTTTTGTTATCACTGGCCTCCCAGTTACCCTTCTTGTCATGTTTTGCTTTTCTCATATAACTTCCTTTACCTTTCTTGTTCTTTTCCACACGTTGTCTAAATAGTGGATCATGAACAAGTGCTGCTAAAGCATTATCTTTAATAACACCTTTCTGGTGCTGATATTTGCTAGACATAAAAACCTCTTAAATTGTTAAAGAACATAAAACGTAATACGGCACAGATATTATTGCTTTGTGGCTCCAGATTCAAGTATTTCAAGAATAGAACAATAAGTACTTTCATGAGCACTCCCACAACATGCGTTACTTAACATCTGCAATGAATCTCGCATTCTTTCCATTTCTTTCAAGCGAATTTCAACTTCAGCAAGTCTCGCATCAACAATATGTTTTGATTCAACACAAGTGTGATGAGCAGGATCAACGCGAATAGAAAGTAGTTCTGTAATCGCGTCTAATGTAAAGCCCAATTCTTTTGCATAACGAATAAAACGTAAACGTTGGAGATCTTGTTCTGTATATAGACGATAACCACCTTCTGTTCGCCTGTCATGATCCATCAATCCTTGTTTTTCATAAAAACGGATTGTATCTGTTGTCACATTCGCTAATTTTGCAACCTGCCCGATACGATACATGGATCATTCCCCCACTCTAAATGATGAATAAGCATAGCAAATAATCAAAAGAATAGAATTGAAATATAGTGCGAAGCTTATCTTACCAAAATAGCAGTATGCTGAAATAACAAAAAATAAATATGATGTAACACAAGAGTAGGTAAAAAAGCATTAAATAACAAATAGAAAGGCTAGAGTACAGTTTGATAAATTATTTTTATAAAAATAGTTTCAATGGTTATCATTTTCAATAGATGTAAAAAAACCGGATTAAAAATCCGGTCTTTTTATTCGCTTCACTAAATAATAATTAAATTATTCAGCTGCTGCTTCTGTTTCAGAATCAGCACGGTCAACAAGCTCAATGTAAGCCATTGGAGCGTTGTCACCAGCACGGAAGCCACACTTCAGAATACGAGTGTAACCACCTGCACGGCTCGCAAAACGCGGACCTAATACTGTAAACAGTTTTGCCACGACTTCGTTATCACGAGTACGGGCGAATGCCAGACGACGATTAGCTACGCTGTCGGTCTTGGCAAGAGTAATCAGCGGCTCAACGACGCGACGCAGTTCTTTCGCTTTAGGCAAAGTTGTCTTGATGATCTCATGACGAACTAAAGAACCTGCCATGTTACGAAACATAGCCTGACGATGGCTGCTGTTGCGGTTCAATTGACGACCACTCTTACGATGGCGCATGACCTTATCCTTCTCAGTAAAACCTTAACCTGTGATCTTATTCATCAGCGATACTTGCAGGTGGCCAATTCTCAAGGCGCATGCCCAGAGATAAACCACGCGACGCCAGTACGTCTTTAATCTCAGTAAGAGATTTCTTACCAAGGTTAGGCGTCTTAAGTAATTCAACTTCAGTACGCTGTACCAGATCACCGATGTAGTGGATTGCTTCTGCCTTCAGACAGTTAGCAGAGCGGACAGTCAATTCAAGATCGTCTACTGGGCGCAGTAAGATAGGATCGAATTCTGGCTTCTCTTCTTTAACTTCTGGCTGACGAACATCACGTAAGTCAACAAAAGCTTCAAGCTGTTCAGCCAGGATAGTCGCTGCACGGCGAATCGATTCTTCTGGATCGATAGTACCGTTAGTTTCCATCTCGATAACCAGCTTATCCAAGTCGGTACGCTGTTCAACACGAGCTGCTTCCACATTATAAGCAATACGCTCAACTGGGCTATAGCACGCGTCTACTAAAAGGCGACCGATAGGGCGCTCATCTTCTTCCGAATGAATTCGGGCAGAAGCCGGCACATAACCACGACCACGCTGAACTTTGATACGCATATTAATAGATGCGTTCTCGTCTGTAAGGTGGCAGATAACGTGCTGCGGCTTGACGATTTCGACATCACCGTCATGGATGATATCGGCTGCAATAACAGGGCCAATGCCAGATTTGCTCAAAGTAAGAATAACTTCATCTTTACCATGAACTTTTACCGCCAACCCTTTAAGGTTGAGCAGTATTTCTAGGATATCTTCCTGAACACCTTCTTTGGTGCTGTACTCATGCAGTACACCATCAATCTCAACCTCTGTTACCGCACAACCCGGCATAGACGAAAGCAGAATACGGCGCAGTGCGTTACCAAGAGTATGGCCGAAGCCTCGCTCTAATGGTTCAAGGGTCACCTTGGCGTGCGTCGAACTGACTTGCTCGATATCAACCAGGCGCGGTTTTAGAAACTCTGTCACAGAACCCTGCATTGTGTCCTCTCTTTGGTGCTAAGCCTTACTTGGAGTAAAGCTCGACGATCAGGTGCTCGTTAATGTCAGCAGACAAGTCAGTACGTTCAGGAATACGCTTGAACACACCTTCCATCTTAGCAGCATCAACTTCCAGCCATGTTGGCTTTTCACGCTGTTCAGCCAGCTCTAAAGCAGCCTTGATACGAGACTGTTTTTTCGATTTTTCACGAACGCTGACTACGTCATTCGGGGAAACCTGATAAGAAGCAATGTTAACCACGCGACCATTTACCATGATTGCTTTATGGCTAACCATCTGACGTGCTTCTGCGCGAGTTGCGCCAAAGCCCATACGATAAACAACGTTATCCAGACGACCTTCCAGCAGAGTCAGCAGGTTTTCACCTGTGTTGCCTTTCAGACGAGTTGCTTCTTTATAGTAGTTACGGAATTGACGCTCTAGAACACCGTAAATACGACGTACTTTTTGTTTTTCACGTAACTGAACACCGTAATCAGAAAGACGCGGTTTACGTGCGCCGTGCTGACCTGGTGCTTGTTCCAGTTTACACTTGGTGTCAATCGCCCGAACGCCAGATTTTAGAAATAAATCTGTACCTTCACGGCGGCTCAGCTTGAGCTTAGGACCCAAATATCTTGCCATTTTCTTTCTCCAACTTTCCTAAAAACGAAAACGTTATTAAACGCGACGTTTTTTCGGTGGACGACAACCGTTATGAGGAATCGGAGTCACATCAGTAATATTAGTGATGCGGAAACCAGCCGCGTTTAATGCACGGATAGTTGACTCACGACCAGGACCAGGTCCTTTAACCATAACTTCCAAGTTCTTAATTCCGTACTCTTTAACAGCTTCAGCGCAACGTTCTGCTGCAACCTGAGCCGCGAACGGAGTAGATTTACGAGAACCACGGAAACCGGAACCACCGGCAGTAGCCCAACCCAATGCGTTACCTTGACGATCGGTAATAGTAACGATTGTGTTGTTGAAAGAAGCATGGATATGAGCCACACCGTCAGAGACTTGTTTTCTTACACGCTTACGTGCACGAATAGGTGCTTTTGCCATTGTTCAAATACCCCGATTATTTCTTGATCGGCTTACGCGGACCCTTACGGGTACGTGCGTTAGTCTTAGTACGCTGACCGCGAACTGGTAGACCACGACGATGACGTAAACCACGGTAAGTACCAAGATCCATCAGACGTTTGATGCTCAGGGTAACTTCACGACGCAGATCACCTTCTACAACGTATTTGGCAACTTCGTCACGCAGCTTGTCGATTTGCTCTTCAGACAGCTCACTGATCTTAACATTTTCAGCAATACCAGCAGCTACACAGATAGCCTGTGAGCGGGTCTTACCGATACCGTAAATCGAAGTTAATGCGATTACAGTATGTTTATGATCAGGAATGTTAATGCCTGCTATACGGGCCACTATGCACTCCTAAATTAGCAGTTATACAGTACCATTCTGAAAAGCCCGTTTTCAGGATACTCAAACAATACTGTATATATTATAAAAGATTGGGCTGGCTAATTTAGCCAGCTCAACCGAACTTTGCAAGAAAAAAATGCAATAAATTAGCCTTGACGCTGTTTATGCTTAGGCTCGACGCTGCAAATTACACGCACGTGACCGTGACGTCTAACAATTTTGCAGTTACGGCACATTTTCTTGACGGAAGCACGAACTTTCATTTTTACTCTCCGTAACTTCTAAAACAAATCGATTATCAGTAATTAACCTTTAAGATTTGCTTTTTTCAATGCAGACTCATACTGACTTGACATCAGGAGAGTTTGCACTTGAGCCATAAAATCCATGATGACCACAACCACGATTAAGAGGGAAGTACCACCAAAATAGAAAGGTACTTTCATTGCGTCACGCATGAACTCCGGGATGAGACAGATAAAGGTAATATACAAGGCACCGATTAAGGTTAAACGTGTCATTACTTTATCTATATATTTAGCTGTCTGCTCTCCCGGGCGAATTCCTGGTACAAATGCACCGGACTTCTTCAGGTTATCTGCCGTTTCTCTTGGGTTGAAAACCAACGCCGTATAGAAGAAACAGAAGAATATGATTGCAGCAGCGTATAGTAACACATAAATAGGTTGACCAGGCTGTAGATTTAAAGAAATCGTCGTCAGCCAACCCCATCCTGTACCATCGCCAAACCAAGAGGTTATTGTACCAGGAAACAGGATAATACTTGAAGCAAAAATTGCTGGTATAACACCCGCCATATTTACTTTAAGTGGTAGATGTGTACTTTGTGCCGCGTATATTCTACGCCCTTGTTGACGTTTTGCATAGTTAACAACGATACGACGTTGTCCTCTTTCTACAAAAACAACAAAGAAAGTAACTGCGAACACCAATACTGCAACCAACAATAACAGGAGGAAGTGCAGTTCGCCTTGCCGCGCCTGCTCGATGGTTTGACCAATGGCAGGCGGAAGACCTGCAACGATACCCGCAAAGATAATGATTGAGATACCGTTACCAATACCACGTTCAGTGATTTGCTCACCTAACCACATTAGGAACATTGTCCCAGTGACTAAGCTCACAACAGCCGTAATATAGAATGGTAGACCTGGATTAATTACCAGACCTTGCATTCCTGGCATATTCGGTAAGCCTGTTGCGATACCAATTGATTGGAATATCGCCAGCACCAAAGTACCATAACGGGTATATTGGCTGATCTTACGACGACCGGCCTCCCCTTCCTTCTTAATCTCTGCTAACCGAGGGTTAACCACTGATAAGAGTTGGATAATAATCGATGCCGAAATATAAGGCATGATACCCAGCGCAAAGATAGAAGCACGGCTAAGAGCACCACCAGAGAACATGTTAAACATTTCAATGATGGTGCCTTTTTGCTGATCGAGCAATTTGGCAAGCACAGTGGCATCAATACCAGGGATAGGAATAAAAGAGCCAATCCTAAAGACAATAAGTGCACCAAGAACAAACAAAAGTCTGCGTTTTAGTTCACCAACACCACCTTTAGCACTCTGAAAATCTAAACCTGGTTGTTTAGCCATCTGTCACTTATTCCTCAATTTTACCGCCAGCTGATTCGATTGCTGCACGGGCACCTTTGGTAACACGCAGACCACGAATAGTCACTGCACGGTTAACCTCACCAGACAGAATTAATTTTGCAAATTCAATCTGTGGGCCAACAACGTTTGCGGCTTTCAGTGCATTCAGATCGATTACATCGCCTTCAACGTAAGCTAAATCAGACAGACGGATTTCCGCAGTCACGAATGATTTACGTGAAGTAAAACCAAATTTTGGTAAACGACGATATAAAGGCATCTGGCCGCCTTCAAAACCACGACGTACGCCACCGCCAGAACGAGACTTCTGACCTTTGTGACCACGGCCGCCAGTTTTACCTAAGCCAGAACCGATACCACGACCTACACGTTTAGGCGCATGCTTGGCACCTTCAGCCGGAGACAGAGTATTTAAACGCATCTCTTACTCCTCAACTTTAACCATATAGGAAACCAAGTTGATCATACCGCGAACTGCTGGTGTATCTTCGCGTTCTACAGTGTGACCGATGCGACGCAGACCTAAACCAGTCATAGTTGCCTTATGTTTAGGCAGACGGCCGATTAAGCTGCGTGTTTGAGTAATTTTAATAGTCTTAGCCATGGTCATTACCCCAGAATTTCTTCAACGGATTTACCACGCTTAGCTGCGACCATATCTGGAGACTTCATGCTATCTAAAGCGTCCAGTGTTGCACGAACCACGTTAATCGGGTTAGTGGAACCATAGGTTTTAGCCAGTACGTTACGAACGCCAGCCACTTCTAGAACTGCACGCATTGCACCACCTGCGATGATACCGGTACCTTCATGAGCAGGCTGCATAAATAC
This sequence comes from Proteus alimentorum, assembly GCF_002607735.1. Lineage (GTDB taxonomy): Bacteria > Pseudomonadota > Gammaproteobacteria > Enterobacterales > Enterobacteriaceae > Proteus > Proteus alimentorum. Next base: position 9,853 of record NZ_NBVR01000023.1, on the reverse strand, counting down.
GCGTGAGCCTGTGTGAGTACCTTTAACAGGGTGGAACAGAGTACCGTTGTTTAAAGCGACGGTTTTCATATTGCGACGGGCTTTTTCCATCGCTTTCTGGATTGCTGCCGGAACTTCGCGAGCTTTGCCATATCCAAAACCAACGCGGCCATTACCATCACCAACTACTGTAAGAGCGGTGAAGCTAAAGATACGACCACCTTTAACGGTTTTAGATACGCGGTTTACCGCGATCAGCTTTTCCTGCAGTTCGCCAGCTTGTTTCTCGATGTGAGCCATCTTACACTCCTACCTTAGAACTGAAGGCCAGCTTCACGGGCAGCATCTGCCAGTGCCTGGACTCGACCATGATATTGGAAACCGGAACGGTCAAATGATACTACTTTGATACCTTTTTCCAGAGCGCGTTCAGCAACAATTTTACCAACTACTGCTGCTGCTTCTTTGTTTCCAGTGTTTTTCAGTTGCTCAATGATAGCTTTTTCTGTAGTAGAAGCGGCCACCAAAGTTTCAGAACCGTTTGGTGCAATAACCTGCGCATAAATATGGCGAGGGGTACGGTGTACCACCAGGCGAGTCGCACCCAATTCCTGGAGCTTACGGCGTGCGCGGGTCGCACGACGGATACGAGCTGCTTTCTTATCCATAGTGTTACCTTACTTCTTCTTAGCCTCTTTGATACGCACAACTTCGTCGGCGTAACGAATACCTTTACCTTTATAAGGTTCAGGGCGACGGTAAGCACGCAGTTCAGCTGCTACTTGACCAATCACTTGCTTATCCGCACCTTTCAGTACGATTTCAGTTTGTGTTGGACATTCAGCAGTGATGCCTGCTGGCAGTTGGTGTTCCACTGGATGTGAAAAACCTACTGATAAGTTAACCGCATTGCCTTTAATAGACGCACGATAACCTACACCTACCAGTTGCAGTTTCTTAGTGAAGCCTTCGGTAACACCTACAACCATTGCATTTAACAGAGAACGAGTAGTACCCGCCTGTGCCCATGCATCAGCAAAACCATCGCGAGGTGCGAAAGTTAACTGGTTGTCAGCATGTTGAATTTCAACTGCATTATGGATAGTACGAGTTAGCTCGCCGTTTTTACCCTTAATCGTAATTACCTGACCGTTGAGTTTAACCTCTACGCCGGCAGGAATGACGACGGGTGCTTTTGCCACACGAGACATTCTTTCCTCCCGAATTAAGCTACGTAGCAGATAATCTCGCCACCAAGACCTGCTTGGCGAGCTGCACGATCAGTCATAACACCTTTTGAGGTAGAAACAACAGCGATGCCCAGTCCTGCCATAACTTGTGGCAGCTCATCTTTTCTTTTATAGATGCGCAGACTTGGACGGCTTACGCGCTGAATGCTTTCTACTACAGCCTTACCTTGGAAATATTTTAAAGTGATTTCCAGTTCTGGCTTAGTGTCGCCTTCAATTTTAAAATCTTCAATATAACCTTCTTCCTTAAGCACGTTGGCAATCGCCACTTTCAGCTTGGAGGAAGGCATTGTGACCGCAACTTTGTTCGCGGCCTGACCGTTACGGATACGGGTCAGCATATCCGCGATGGGATCTTGCATGCTCATCTGTCTTTACTCCCGTGATTCAATTATGGTAATTACCAGCTAGCCTTTCTAAGGCCCGGGATTTCACCGCGCATAGCGGCTTCACGGACTTTAATACGGCTGAGGCCAAATTTCCGCAGGAAACCGTGCGGACGTCCAGTTTGACGGCAGCGGTTACGCTGACGTGAAGGACTTGAATCACGTGGCATAGTTTGCAGTTTCAGAACAGCATTCCAACGATCTTCGTCAGACACGTTCACATCTGAAACGATAGCTTTCAGTTCTGCGCGTTTTGCGAAGAATTTCTCAGCTAAATTCGCACGTTTTACATCACGTGCTTTCATAGATTTCTTAGCCATGAATGCCCTGCCTTACTTGCGGAACGGGAAGTTAAACGCTGCTAACAGTGCGCGACCTTCATCATCTGATTTCGCAGTCGTAGTAATGGTAATATCCAAACCACGAACACGATCCACTTTATCGTAATCGATTTCAGGGAAGATGATTTGCTCACGTACGCCCATGCTGTAGTTACCACGTCCATCAAATGATTTAGCGGACAAACCACGGAAGTCACGGATACGTGGTACAGCAATAGAGATCAGGCGTTCAAAGAACTCCCACATGCGTTCGCCACGCAGGGTCACTTTACAGCCGATCGGATAGCCCTGGCGGATTTTGAAGCCTGCAACAGATTTGCGTGCTTTGGTGATCAAAGGTTTTTGACCTGAGATTGCTGCTAAATCAGCTGCTGCATTGTCCAGCAGTTTTTTATCAACAATTGCTTCACCAACACCCATGTTCAGGGTGATCTTCTCGACCCGAGGGACTTGCATGACAGAATGGTAACCAAACTGAGACATCAGTTTTTGGACTACCTCGTCTTTGTAGTAATCATGCAGTTTCGCCATCGTATACTCCAAATTACTTGATAGTTTCTTTATTAGACTTGAAGAAACGGACTTTTTTGCCGTCTTCGAATCTAAAACCTACACGGTCAGCCTTACCGGTTGCCGCATTGAAGATTGCAACGTTAGAAACTTGAATAGAAGCTTCTTTTTCAACGATGCCACCTGGTTGGTTCAGAGCCGGAACTGGCTTCTGATGTTTTTTAACCAGATTGATACCTTCAACGATAACTTTACCAGAAGAAAGAACCTGTTTTACTTTACCGCGCTTACCTTTATCTTTACCAGTCAGCACGATAACTTCGTCTTCACGACGGATTTTCGCTGCCATTGCCTGCTCCTTAGAGTACTTCAGGTGCCAGAGAGATTATTTTCATAAACTTCTCGTTACGAAGTTCACGAGTAACCGGCCCAAAAATACGCGTACCAATAACTTGCTCGCTGTTGTTGTTTAACAATACACAAGCGTTGCTATCGAAGCGAATGACAGAACCGTCAGGGCGACGAACACCCTTCTTGGTGCGCACCACTACCGCTTTCAGTACATCACCTTTCTTAACTTTACCACGTGGAATTGCTTCCTTGATGGTAATTTTGATGATGTCACCTACATCTGCGTAGCGACGGTGCGAGCCACCTAGAACCTTGATACACATTACGCGACGTGCACCGGAGTTGTCGGCCACGTTCAGCATAGTCTGTTCTTGGATCATTTTAGTGCTCCGCTAAATGTCAACTACTACTGAGCCACTTCCACATTAGAAGAGGCCGTTCAATATCCCATAATACGAGGGAGCGGCATTATAACACCACATTCTCGATATGGACAGAAAAAATAAACGGCTCGTTCAGTTTTGAGCCGTTTATTTCGTACGAAAAGGCTATTTTATTACAGAACAGCTTTTTCTACAACGCGAACTAACGCCCAAGACTTAGTCTTAGACAGTGGACGTGTTTGACGAATTTCTACTACGTCACCAATTCCACATTCGTTGTTCTCGTCATGTACATGCAGTTTGGTCGTACGACGGATAAACTTACCATATAATGGGTGTTTAACCATACGATCGATAGCAACGACAATAGATTTCTCCATTTTGTCACTAACTACACGACCTTGCAGAGTACGGATTTTATCGGTCATTACGCACCCGCCTTCTCAGTCAGTAAAGTCTTAACGCGTGCGATATTACGACGCACTTGTTTCAACAGATGAGACTGTTGTAACTGACCACTTGCTGCCTGCATACGCAGGTTAAACTGCTCGCGCAGTAAGTTCAGCAGTTCTGTGTTCAGCTCTTCAACGCTCTTTTCGCGCAGCTCTTTTGCTTTCATTACATCACCGTCTTAGTTACAAAGGTGGTTTTGATAGGCAGTTTTGCTGCCGCCAGCTTGAATGCTTCACGGGCCAGTTCTTCAGGCACACCATCCATTTCATACAGGACTTTACCTGGCTGGATTAAGGCAACCCAATACTCAACGTTACCTTTACCTTTACCCATACGGACTTCGAGCGGCTTTTCAGTGATTGGTTTGTCTGGGAACACACGGATCCAGATTTTACCCTGACGCTTAACTGCACGGGTCATTGCACGACGTGCCGCTTCGATCTGACGTGCAGTCAGACGACCACGGCCCACAGCTTTAAGACCGTAAGTCCCGAAGCTTACATCCGCACCAGCAGCTAAGCCACGGTTGCGGCCTTTGTGCACTTTACGGAATTTTGTACGCTTTGGTTGTAACATCAGCGACTCTCCTTACTTGCGGCCTTTACGCTGCTGCTTTTTAGGTTGAGCAGCCGGTTTTTCCGCCTGTTCAACTGCAGCCATACCACCCAGGATCTCACCTTTGAAGATCCATACCTTAACGCCGAGCACACCATAAGTGGTTTGTGCTTCTGAGGTATTGTAGTCGATATCTGCACGCAGAGTGTGCAGAGGTACACGACCTTCACGATACCATTCAGTACGAGCGATTTCAGCGCCGCCTAAGCGACCACTTACTTCCACTTTAATACCTTTAGCGCCTAAACGCATAGCGTTCTGTACCGCACGCTTCATAGCACGACGGAACATAACACGACGTTCCAGCTGTGAAGTGATGCTGTCAGCAACTAATTTTGCGTCCAGTTCAGGTTTACGTACTTCGGCGATATTAATTTGCGCAGGAACGCCAGCGATATCCGCTACGTTTTTGCGCAGTTTTTCAACATCTTCACCTTTTTTACCGATAACGATGCCTGGGCGAGCAGTGTGAATAGTCACACGGATGCTTTTCGCAGGACGTTCGATAACGATACGAGATACAGATGCTTTAGCCAGTTCTTTAGTTAAGTACTGACGTACTTTAAAGTCGCTGTCTAGGTTGTCAGCGAATTCATTGGTACCCGCATACCATGTGGAATTCCAAGGCTTGACAATGCCAAGGCGGATACCATTAGGATGTACTTTTTGACCCATTGCTAGTCTCCAGAGTCTCAGCGATCAGACACAACCACAGTGATGTGGCTGGTGCGCTTCAGAATACGATCTGCACGGCCTTTTGCACGAGGCATAATGCGCTTCATAGAAGGACCTTCGTCAACAAAGATCTTAGCTACTTTCAGATCATCAATGTCAGCGCCATCGTTGTGTTCTGCATTAGCAATAGCAGACTCCAGTACTTTCTTCACTAAACCAGCAGCTTTCTTGTTGGTAAAGGTTAAAATTTCCAGAGCTTGCGACACTTTCTTACCGCGAATCAGGTCAGCTACCAAGCGAACCTTCTGAGCAGAAGAACGAGCGTGGCGATGCATAGCGATAGTTTCCATCTCTTCCTCCTACCTTATTTTTTCTTAGCCTTTTTATCGGCTGCATGACCGCGATAAGTACGGGTCGGCGCGAATTCACCCAGTTTGTGACCAACCATTTCGTCGGAAACGTAAACTGGAACATGCTGACGACCATTATGGACAGCGATGGTCAAACCGATCATGTTAGGAAAGATCGTTGAACGACGGGACCAAGTCTTAACAGGCTTTTTGTCACCGCTTTCCACCGCTTTCTCTACCTTCTTCAGCAAGTGCAGGTCAATGAAAGGACCTTTCTTGAGAGAACGTGGCATGGCTTATCCTCTAATTATTTCTTAGTACGACGATGAACGATGAAATGTTCAGTGCGTTTGTTTTTACGAGTCTTCTTACCTTTGGTTTGAACGCCCCAAGGTGTTACTGGGTGTTTACCAAAGTTACGACCTTCACCACCACCATGTGGGTGATCGACTGGGTTCATCGCAGTACCGCGAACGGTAGGACGAATACCACGCCAGCGACTTGCACCAGCTTTACCCAGAACGCGTAACATGTGCTCAGAGTTGCCAACTTCACCGATAGTTGCACGGCAATCAGAAGGAACTTTACGCATTTCACCAGAACGCAGACGAATAGTGACATAAGCACCATCACGAGCAACGATCTGAACGTAAGTACCAGCTGAACGAGCTAACTGACCACCTTTACCTGGTTTCATTTCTACGTTATGAACTGTAGAACCAACCGGGATATTACGCATTGGTAAGGTGTTACCCGCTTTGATAGCAGCATCAACGCCAGACTGAACTTTATCACCCGCTTTCAGGCCTTTTGGAGCCAGAATGTAGCGACGTTCACCATCAGCATACAGCACTAAAGCGATGTTAGCTGAACGGTTTGGATCATATTCCAGACGTTCTACTGTCGCAGGGATACCATCTTTGTTGCGTTTAAAGTCAACAATACGGTAAGCCTGTTTGTGACCACCACCGATATGACGGGTAGTGATACGACCATTGTTGTTACGACCACCGGACTTGCTGTTCTTTTCCAGCAATGGCGCATAAGGTTTCCCTTTATGCAGCTCAGGGTTTACCACTTTAACTACGTGGCGACGGCCCGGAGACGTAGGTTTACATTTAACAATTGCCATTGTTCTTTACTCCTCCGACTTACTCAGCGCCGCCGACGAAGTCCAGATTCTGGCCTTCCTTCAGGGTGACGTAAGCTTTTTTCCAGTCGCTACGACGACCAATACGCTGACCGTGACGTTTCACTTTGCCTTTCATCAGCAGAGTGTTAACACTTTCAACTTCGACTTCAAACAGTTTTTGTACAGCTGCTTTAATCTCTGCTTTGGTCGCGTCTTTAGCAACTTTGAGAACGATGGTGTTTGATTTTTCCATCGCGATAGAAGCTTTTTCAGATACATGCGGCGCGCGCAGTACTTTCAGCAGACGTTCTTCACGGATCATGCCAGCATCTCCTCAACTTGCTTCACAGCGTCAGCAGTCATGACGACTTTGTCGAAGGCGATTAAGCTAACAGGGTCGATTGTTGCTGCATCACGTACGTCAACTTTATATAAGTTACGTGCTGCTAAATACAGATTCTCATCTACATCAGCAGTGATGATCAGAACATCTTCCAGAGCCATATCTTTCAGTTTCTGTGCTAAAAGCTTAGTTTTAGGCGCTTCAACAGAGAACTTCTCTACGACGATCAGACGATCTTGACGTACCAGTTCAGACAGAATGCTCTTCAGAGCACCACGGTACATCTTTTTGTTTACTTTTTGACTGTGGTCCTGTGGTTTAGCTGCGAAGCTAACACCACCAGAGCGCCAAATTGGGCTCTTGATTGAACCTGAACGTGCACGACCTGTACCTTTCTGTCTCCAAGGCTTTTTGCCTGAACCAGAAACTTCAGCACGGGTTTTCTGAGCACGAGTACCTTGACGAGCACCAGCAGCGTATGCAACGACTACTTGATGCACAAGCGCTTCGTTAAAGTCACGCCCGAAGGTAGTTTCGGAAACAGTCAGCGCGCCTTGCGCGTCTTTCATTACCAATTCCATTCCTATCTCCTCGACGTTACGCCTTGACAGCTGGTTTAACGATCAGGTCACTGCCAGTTGCACCTGGAACAGCACCTTTGACCAGCAGCAGGTTGCGCTCAGCGTCAACACGTACTACTTCCAGGCTCTGAACGGTAACTTGTTCGTTACCCAGTTGACCTGCCATTTTCTTGCCTTTGAACACCTTACCCGGAGTCTGGTTCTGACCGATAGAACCCGGAACACGGTGAGACAAGGAGTTACCGTGGGTAGCATCTTGAGTACGGAAGTTCCAGCGCTTTACAGTACCAGCAAAACCTTTACCTTTAGATGTTCCAGTAACGTCGACTTTTTTAACGTCAGCGAAAATTTCTACGCTAATGCTTTGACCTACAGTGTATTCTTCGCCTTCATTCAGACGGAATTCACGTAGTAAGCGGCCAGCTTCAACACCAGCTTTAGCAAAATGACCTGCTTCAGGTTTCAGTACACGGTTAGCTTTTTTGCTACCAGTAGTCACCTGAATGGCACGATAACCGTCTTTCTCCAGATCTCTGACCTGAGTAACACGGTTGTTTTCAATTTCGATAACGGTTACAGGGATTGAAACGCCATCTTCAGTGAAGATACGCGTCATTCCTACTTTCTTACCGACTAAACCAATCATTGTTTCAACCTCTCAATCGCTTGATGACCTGATTAACCTAGGCTGATCTGCACGTCTACGCCGGCAGCCAGATCCAGACGCATCAGAGCATCAACGGTTTTCTCGGTTGGCTCAACGATGTCAACCAGACGTTTGTGAGTGCGAATTTCATACTGATCACGCGCATCTTTATTAACGTGCGGAGAAATCAACACTGTGAAACGCTCTTTGCGAGTCGGCAGTGGGATTGGACCACGAACTTGCGCACCAGTGCGCTTAGCAGTCTCTACGATTTCCGCAGTTGATTGATCAATCAGACGATGATCAAAAGCTTTCAGGCGGATACGGATTCTTTGGTTCTGCATGAGACCAGAGCTCCAACTATTTTTTATAAACGTAAATGATCACTACTCGTACCCATTTCGATTGATGAGAGAGTGTAATCGTTCTGCATATAACTCCCCAATCGGGAGTATTATATTAATGCAATAAAAAATCTGCATTAGCTGATAAATCAGCCTCACTAAATCAGTGAGCCTGCGCATTATACTTGCCTGAGTGATGAAATCAAGCCAAGAATAAAAAATCAGCGATAAAAATTCATTTTATCTTTTCGAAAATAAAAAAAGCAAAGGCAACCTTCATTGCCTTTGCTTTAAAAATCGTCTCACAACTCACTAAAGAAGATGGATTATTCTTCTCTATAAGGTGCTAAATTATTCTTCAATAATTTGAGCTTGTAGATAGTTTTGAAGTCCCATTCGTTCGATAAGTTCAAGCTGGGTTTCAATCCAATCAATATGCCCTTCTTCATCGGTTAGAATTTCTAGCATAAGATCACGACTGACATAGTCATGAATTGAATCTGCGTAAGCAATAGCTTCACGTAAATCTTTGGCACCGCCTAATTCCAATTCCAGATCAGAACGTAGCATCTCTTCAACATCTTCACCGATGTTTAGTTTGCCTAAATCTTGTAAGTTTGGAATGCCTTCAAGGAACAAAATACGCTCGATATATTTATCGGCGTGTTTCATTTCATCTATGGATTCATGATATTCCATTTCATTAAGGCGTGTAAGTCCCCAATTCTTGAACATTCGGGCATGTAGGAAATACTGATTAATTGCAACAAGCTCACCACCCAATAACTTATTAAGGTGGGCTATCATTTTTTTATCACCTTTCATTTTTATGCTCCTTTGCTTCCAGTCTTTTTAGTGTAGACCTTTTATACAAAGAGGAGAGAAAGGAAATTTAAAATTTGTTATGCAACTTCAGAAATTTGAGGATAAAGGGCAGATTGCTCATTTTCGATAATTTGACGAGCTTGACGTACACACTTACCACAACAACTTCCAACGGGTAAGATCTTGCGTAATTCATTGATAGTGTGAATTTGATGTTTATGGACAGTTGAGATGATTTTTTTATCACTCACACCGTGGCAAAGACATACGTACATAATAACAACCTCATTAACTACTCACGGCCAAGATAGTAAATGATAATTATTATGATTTCAATTTCTATTTATTTAGCTTAAATGTATTTACTTATGCATATCACCAAAGATGATGAAGTAGAGAAAAGCATTAATGTTTTATTGAGATTTAAAATATCTAATCTTCAGATACAAAAAAGGGCATCTAATGATGCCCTCTTCATGCATAAATCTATCAGGAATTAACCTAATACTTTAGCAACAACGCCCGCACCTACTGTACGGCCACCTTCACGGATAGCGAAACGTAAACCGTCGTCCATCGCGATTGGGTGAATCAGTTCAACGATCATATTGATGTTGTCACCTGGCATTACCATTTCTACGCCTTCTGGTAATTCGATAGTACCAGTTACGTCAGTTGTACGGAAGTAG
>NZ_NBVR01000041.1 GCF_002607735.1 Proteus alimentorum | reverse complement strand
AGTTTCAGTAAAACGGACTTTTTTCATCATGACCTCTGCAAATTAAAGGGCAGAAAATCTAATTATAGCTGTCTTATTTTAAGGGAAGTGGACACCAGTACGGCGCATGACTTCCGGTAATTTAAGAAATGTTTTAGGCATATTTAACCCTCTATAGCTGTTATTGGACACAGCGAGAAGGTTAAAGTGTTTTGAAATGGAATATTCCAATATGCCGGGAATATTCCAAATGTGCTAGTTATCGATTGTATCTACATCTACCGCATTAAGATGATTAGCTAAAGCTTTTCCGTCTGGTGCTTTTAACTTTTTATTTTTAAAATCAATATTAATTTCGCTATTAGGGTTAGCTAACTGACTTTGAATGCTATTTGCGACATCCTCGCCATAATGTATTTGAATGAGAGATTTTGCGAATCTTGCCAAATAATTTAGGCTCTTCGGTGCCTCTTTTTTATCTTCTTTCGCACTAGTAGTGTTGCCTTGCTCGGGGTAAAAAATATTATAAATTTTTTCAGCTTCACTTTTAGGTAAGATTAAGCTTTCATTGTTTAATACTTCCCGTATGTTCTTCCAATGCTGAGAGCTTTGGTCACAAATACCACAATAGTGTGGAACCTCTTTATATATATATAGGAATCATCACCAGAACCATAAGGTTTACAGTCTAAACGGGGGATAGGGTCATCTAACTCACCAGCTTTCCAAATCATATAGTTTGAGTATTTTGGTACGACTAATTTCTTAGCATCATCACTGTATTCTAACTCGGTTAATTTGGCTTCCTCTATCTTACGTAGCTCGCTTAAGCTTTTAGCCACAAAAATAGATGACTTTCCATTCCTCATATCCTTTCGGTTTTCTAACTCAGATCGTTGTTCTTTAATTTGTTGATATTCATCAGTTGTATACCATTGCTCGATTAGGCCTTTAGCCCAAAATCGCCCCCAGTCAAAACAAAGCTCAATAGTTTTCTCTTTCCACCATAAAAATAACTGGTCTTTATCTATTTCAACAGGAAAATCCATAGCATTTAAATACTTTAATGCCTGATCAATGGTAGGGTTCTCAAAAGGATAGAGAAAAGGTTTCATCACGTTCGCCCACTACGCTATGCGCCTTATGATAACGAGGTTCGATAGAACGGGCAGTAAGGCTATCTGCTTTTCTCTCCGTCGAGATAGTTCTATCAAATTTAGATTATGTGCCGCTGGTGGCATGTGAATGGATAATAACTGTTTACTGTGGATTTATCCAGCCTTTAGGAGACTGTAGTAGAGTTCAATTTATCGAACTCAATAGCCAATAGAGGTAGCAAATTTTCTTTCTTTACGAAATAGCGTTCAAAAGCTTGAATATGACCATAACTAATGAAGTTAGATATCATTGCTTGAATTATATCAGGTATTAAAATTAAGTGTTTTTTACCTTCAGATACATATTCAACATCTATTTCCGAACTAAAAATCATTGAAGCTTCTTTAGTCAAATAAAACCTACTAGTTAATTTATGAAAAACATCCGTATAGCCAATATGGCTACCTATTTCATAACCATCAATTATTTCAATCAAATTAGTTAATATAAAAACAGACCAATAATTAAACATCCAAAAACTAGAATTACTTCTAAAGCATTTTAGTAGTTCAGGAACCCCAACACTATAGCTAGCATTTTCACTTACTAGCTTATTCTTAATTAGGTATTTACGCCATTTCCCGTAAAAACGTTTATATAACTGTTCCTTATTCATCTCTAGATATAAGTTAGATAACTCCACTACGCACTCTTCAAGCTCTCTAACAGCACTAAAGTAATCATGTATTTCATTATCTGATTCTTTTAACTTTTTGTATAAAGGAGTGTAGCGAAACCATGAACTGGCCTCAGAAAATTTACCATCATAGGATATGTGTTTTACAAGCAAGCTATAGTTCGCCTGTTGAAATTCGACAGGGATAGTTTTCCCGATAGGTAGATATACCACCTTTAAAAACGCATTCTTTCTTACGCAATCAATATAATGGATACCATTAAAATAATTTTTATCCATCCTATCAAATTTAGTGATACATTCTTTAACAAACGTTAAGTTTAAATCGTGCCACTCACTCTTATAATTTACATTTAATAAATGTTTAAATGCAGGTATATACAAAATATTCTCATCCTGAGAAACCACTTGATTAATCCTATTACTTATAGCATCAACCAAATACGCCTTTTCTTTTTTCACTCTGGATAGATAGTATTCATATTTAGGGTACTGGATAATTTTCGTTCTAATCCTACCTGTTTCAAAAGCTTTCTTAGCTTCCTTTATCGTTCGGCTTTTATAACCACTAAAATCGTATTCGATAGCCGCAATACTATTCCGCTTATAATAATGTATTTTTTCATCTTTGCTTTTACTGGTAACATAAACTTCAATCGCTATTTCACCGATACTAGTAAGCAGCAAAACATCTGCCCGATAATTCCCTATTGTTGCTTCAAGCCGAGCATTCAGCACTTTAACTTTTCTACGAGGTATATCTACTTGGTTATCCAAAACCGATAACTTAGTTGCGGGTATATCTAAAAACTCCTGTCCAGAAAAGTATTCTTGAAAAAAACGATGAACCATTGTCATATAGCAATAGCTTTGCTCTGATGTTGCATGTGCAAAATGGTGTTCTTTAACTTTACCTTGTTTCGCAATCATATGATCGCCACAGCCAGGGCAAACGCAATTACACTTTTTCCCTCTAGCAGCATCATCTATATGAAGTAATCGCCCTGTCTCATTACTTTCTGCATACTCAAACATGGCCATAAGATGAAACTCCATTAAACTTTTCATTTGCGATTTTTAACATGGTTCAAAAACCATCCTACCATATAGTAACTAACTCATATAAATATCGAGCCCATCGTGAATGCCCCTCTATATAGACAAGTTTATACTCTCTTATCATTCTTTTTTTAAACCGACTTTATAAAAAATACAGTTATATCTCCTTATTACAAATGAAAGTTCTTCGGTAATGCCCATTAACTTAACAACTGTAAATATATATAGGTTTTGCTATCCATAAAACAAAAAAAGTGAGATACTATAAAAATAGTCCAAATCAACAAAATTTAACATATTGATAAAAAAGAGGTTTTATAGAAAATGGGCGAATTAATTGGAATTCAGGCTGATTTAGCCCAATTGGTAAGGTTGGTTATCAACGAGCAGTACGATGATGTTAGGCTGTATGTAGCTCGGCTTGTACGCAAGTATCGAGAGAACATGCCTGAGCTATCGGAACAACTGGACTTATATCTACGTAGCAAACCAGCTAAGAAGACTCAAAGTTTACGCAAGGCAGCTACGCATCCCGATATAATTTCAGAAGCCTTACCTGTAGATGAAGATTCAAGACTAACACTATTAAAAACATCACCAACACCAGAGGTGATATCTAAGCCGTTATTAAATTTCGAAATTGAAAACGCATTAGACCAACTAATTCTTGAACGTAAAAATATTAATAAACTAGAAGAGCTCGGATTGCAGCCAACTCGTTCAGCTATCTTTGTTGGCCCCCCTGGGGTTGGTAAAACATTAACAGCAAGCTGGCTAGCTCAAAAGCTAGGTGTGCCATTCTATGTACTTGACCTAACCGCAGTAATGAGCAGCTATTTAGGAAAAAGTGGTAACAATCTTAGGGCAGCCTTAGATTTTGCTAAAAAAGGGCCATGTGTTCTATTACTGGATGAAATAGATTCAATAGCTAAAAAAAGAAGTGACGATTCAGATGTAGGCGAACTTAAACGTTTAGTTACCGTTATCCTTCAAGAAGTTGATCAATGGCCTTCTTCGAGTCTATTGCTCGCAGCAACAAACTATGAAGAGTTAATCGACCCTGCATTATGGAGACGTTTTGACCTTGTACTTCACTTTGAAAAGCCGAATAGCGAAACAATCAAAGAAGCTATACAACGCTTTTTAGGTGCAGATTACGCCATTTTTGCTCGATGGATAGATATTCTTGTAATCCTATTTAAAGATGAGTCTTTCAGCAATATTGAACGTTCAATTAACAAATTTCGTCGTTCAATAGCTTTAGGTATAGCATCTGATGAAATTCTAATTGAAGACTTTATTAAAAGTGGTTTATCAGAACTAGATAAAACAGAAAAAAGAAATATCGCTATTAATTTAAGTAGAAACTCTAAATTATCTCAGCATGCAATCTCAGACTTAACAGGTGTTAGTAGAGACACCATTAGAAAATACAGTGCTGCTTAACGAGCTTTAGTAAGGAAATTATATGGCTAATACTAATTTTTTGATCGGTCGTGGTGAACTATTAACACATGATATTCCCTCACCAAAAAGAAGAATGGATAAATCTGAGGTTTATACACTAGCGGAAGCAAAAAAACGTTTAGTACCTCAAATACAAACTGCTAACGATATGTTTAAAAAATTAGCCGCGCACTCTTGCCCTCATGATTACGCTGTAGCTAAATTGACAATGAACCCTAGCTATATTGCAAGGTCTTATTTCCCTACTGCAATGTTACGGAATACTGGTTTAAAATCTGTGGGTAGCAAAACTGTAAAAATTGTACCCGAAAAATGGAAAAGAAAAATTGATGTTATTGAATACCCAACCACACAGTTATTTGTAGCTGGCAAACGCTCTGCCTTTAGAAATTTATCTGAATGGGTCCACGACTTAGAATATAACTCTGCTGAATCAATTGATTTCGCTAGAATAGAAGAATTTGAAGCTTTTCTACCCGAAGAACGCCTTATACTCCCTGAAAATTCTCAAGAGACGCATTTTGAAGTAGGGATTCATCTTCTTCAAACTGATGGTGAAGATTTTGTCCAGAGTAAATTTATAGATTATGCTAAATCATTGGATATAACAGTACACTCAAGCTTAGCCTTTACCGCGGGCTCTTTATGGTTTTTACCCGTGCAAGGTAATATATCTTCTATAAAAAAACTGGCTCAGTTTACATTCGTAAGGGTAATAAGAGCGGTTCCTAAATTAAGGGGATTAAGGCCTTTAAGAAGAGCATCAAGTACCGCAATACCATGCACTTTACCAAGTGAAGCTCCACTATCAAATGATATCAAAGTTGCAATACTTGATGGTGGATTGCCTGAAAAACACCCTATTAAACCGTGGGTAAAATCATATAGAGTATTAGACGAGCGTGCTAATGATGATCCTGATGCTTTAGAACATGGTCTAGGTGTTTCGTCTGCATTTTTATTTGGTCCAATAAAAAGCAATGTGAAACCACCAATCCCATATGCATATATTGATAATCTACGAGTTCTAGATAATAAAACATATGAAGAAGACCCCTTAGAATTATACCGAACTTTAGGACTAATCGAAGAAGTTTTACTCTCTAGGCAATATCAATTTTTAAATTTAAGCTTAGGTCCTGATTTACCAATTGAAGATACTGAAGTTCACGCTTGGACATCTGTTATTGACGATCTTCTAAGCGATGGGGAAACTCTAATGACTGTCGCCGTTGGGAATAATGGGGACATGGATAGAGAGTCAGGAAATGCTAGAATTCAAATCCCTGCTGATTGTGTAAATGCTTTAGCTGTTGGTGCGTCTGATTCAACCAATGATAATAACTGGCAAAAAGCTTCTTATAGTGCGATTGGACCGGGGAGAAGTCCTGGTGTAATGAAACCCGATGTTGTAGCTTTTGGTGGTGAAACATCTGAATATTTTCATGTTCTAACGACAGGTTCTAAACCTAACATTACCCCCGAGCGCGGTACTAGCTTTGCAGCTCCATACGCACTAAGAAATGCTGTAGGTATAAGAGCCATTTTAGGAAACGATCTAAACTTACTAGCAATTAAAGCCTTATTGATTCATTCATCAAAAAATAAAGATCATCCTAATGTTGAAGTTGGGTGGGGCAAAGTGCCCGAAGACTTAAATGACATTATTGTTAGCCCTAATGGTGTAGCTCGCATTGTATATCAAGGAGAATTAAAACCCGGTAAATATTTAAGAGCTCCAGTTCCATTACCAATCTCAGGTTTAACTGGAAAAATAAATTTAACGGCAACTTTCTGCTACGCAACAGCTACAGACCCACAAGACTCAGCATCATATACAAAAGCTGGCTTAGAGGTATCTTTTAGACCCAATGACTCTAGGATTAAAGATGGTAAAAAGAACGCTGAAACCGCAGGTTTTTTCGAACTGAAAAAATTTGCAACTGAAAGCGAACAACGTTCCGATATGGGTAAATGGGAAACCGTTCTTCATGCATCCAAAAATATGCTAGGCACCACCCTAAAAAATCCTGTATTTGACATACATTATAATGCTAGGGAGTTCGGAGGAAGTGTTCCTGGAAATAAAGCTGACAAAATTAAATATGCTCTAATCATTACTGTAAAAGCGGCGAAGCATCAAGATTTATATAATGAGATATTAAGAGCATATAATAAAATTTTAGTACCTATACAGCCTCAAACATCTATACCAATTCGTTCATAATCAATCTAAATTAATATAGCCTCGTTATAATCTTTCGGGGCTATATTATTTAGTCAAAAACTAATACCATCTAGAAATTAATCACACTATGAATACAAAGTTTAACTTTATTCACTATCACGATTTGATTTATAAGCCAACGTAAGTGTCATTAATGCGGCTAAACAACAAAAAGCAATAATAACCCACGCAAAAGTAACCCCTAAAACTGGTGAATAGCCGGCATCCGTGAAGCCGTCAGAAAATGCTGCTTTTAGGTAGGTAATGATTGGTGTGGCAATTATCAATGTTATCACACAGAGAATCCAACAAAGATATTTTACCCGTCTCTTATCTTTAGACAGCATCCAATAAAAATACGTAAGGGAGGAAAATATTACTAATAAAGATATTGATCCTGAGGTTTCATTGATAATTTTACCTACCACATACCATACTGAATTATCACTCATAAAATGTTCCCTCATAAAGTTTACCGTCAATAGTAAGTTCCGAGCAGGGTTATACTACGAATAAAATTGCATAAGCCGCTCGTTGATAGCCTCTAGGTTATATTCACGTACATCAATATCAGCCATAAGATGCTGGTGGATCTCCGCTCTATCAGGATTAGTTAATGACCGTGCTTCTTCTAGCATTTCGGCATAGCCCCAAATACCGCCAGAGTCCTCTACGGGACACGTGCCCTTACCTTTTACACATAATGGAATAGGTGAGCTATCGCCCTCTGCAGGTATAACCGCTTCGAGTAAAATAGTGTGTTCCCAATAATCGCCAAAGTCATACACGTAAAGGCATTTATCCTTTTCTTTGCGAAGTAACACCGTGAGTGGAACATTGGTACTATCTTTCAAACTCGAATCAAAGAACTCGTCTAGCTCCTCGCCATAACGAAGATTACCCTTTTCGAAGCAATACAAATGATAGTTACCCCATCCCATAGCAATTTGTATGACGTGATGGAGTTCGTTTAAAGCAATCGTACTAGGCACTATCAAACGTCGCCATACGGGCGGTTTCATGTCGTTCAGCGTAATTTTAATCTGGTATATTGCCTGTACTTTTCCCATTCCACCGGCCCCCATAATTTAACTTGTTGATATGGTTAGTAACCCAATTTTGGGTTACGGACATAACTATATGATTTATATAATGACTCGCTTTTGAGTCATCGTTAATCTGTTGATAAAACTTAATTATTCCGTTTTAGCACAATCAATTTTAATTTATTGAAGTTTCTAGTAACGCAAGTTTGTGCTACGGGTATCTGTATGATTTTGCTTAATTCCGTTGAATCGACGGAATCAGCCTTAACTATTTGATTTTTATCATGACCCAAATTTGGTTCATCTATTTAAGGTCTATGCACTAAGTAGCGATAAGTCCATTCTAAGTAACATTAAGTTAAATTCAAACAAGTAAAAAATCGCAACTTGTGTAATAAAGATATTTTTAGCCCGTGAGCTAATCGGCAAAAATGAAGGGTAATCTATTGAAAGTGAAAGACTATAGCCCTGTTACCTCAGTAGTGTAATCAAGGCTTTGCATATGCCAGGCAGGGTTATCTAAGAGCCGCGGCATTTTGTGGCTGTACGAGTTGCTGGTGGCAGGGAAAGCCGTAAAGTAAATCTAGTTCTAAAGGTTCATCTACAGCGGTTAAGCAACCTAATATAAAGCTCTCAGCTATCGCCATGCGTTTACGGACTTCGCTTTCATTCAGCTTATACTTACGGCCTATAGAACGTTTGGACATGCCTTTAGCGTAGTAGCATTCGATAAAGTCACATTCTTGTTCCATCTGGACATTACGCAATTTAGCAATGCAACCATCAATAATAAGCCCGTCCTCGTCACAGCATGACAGCTTAGTAATACTCGTGCGGCTCATTAAGCCTTTAAATCCAGCGGCAACAGACGAGTAACCAAGGCCAGAGCGACCACGGACTACCCAACCACCCCAATGTAAAAGTATCTTCTGTATATCTCTTTGCATTTTTACGCCTATAGTTTTCTATAGTGGCGGTTATAAAGTGACCTGTGTTTTTCTGTACCAATTAGTACATTTTAGCAATATGAAAGAGATAAAGCGAATAGCCTATAACATACTGATTTATATTAATTCTACCGATTCGGTAGAATTGAATTTTAAGCAGGTAGTATTTTGCAAATTGAAGCGGTAATTTTCAGGCAGGGTTATCTAACACCCACCAGCTTTTAGAAGTGCACACTAGTGAACACTGATGCACACTTATAGCCAAAGTGTTCACCCTAAAATTTATTAATAATATCAAACAATTAATTACTATATTTATATAAAAGTGAACAGTATGAACAGTTATATATAAAAGTATTTAAAAACCTAATTATCTAAAACAGTAGTTAACTACATATAGGTGGTGGGGATGTTATCCCCTGCCTGTGGATTGGCGTAGTCGTAAGGCGAAATAAAGCCTTGCCTATTAGCATCTAGGTAATCGGCCCACCATTGCAACATAAGGCGACGCTCATCTAAATGGTGTGATGTATGTAAGTAAGCTGCTTTAACGTTGTTTCTTTCCAAGTGACTAAGCTGTCTCTCAATAACATCATCAGCCCAAAGCCCAGATTCCCCCATAGCGCCACGGGCCATTGTTCTAAAGCCATGGTGACAGATTTCTGTCTTTGTATCGTAGCCCATAACTCGGAGTGCTTTATTTACCGTATTTTCACTCATGACTTTATTGGGATCCCTATCACCGGGGAATAAACAGCGATTATCGCCACTGTATTCTTTTAGCTTTTCGAGTAGTGCTATAGCCTGACGGCTCAACGGCACTATGAACTGACCCCAGTTTATTGGACAGTTTAAATTAGTTAGGTAAAGACTGAGTTCGGTATTGAACTGGACTCAGTCCTTT
>NZ_NBVR01000004.1 GCF_002607735.1 Proteus alimentorum | reverse complement strand
AATCACCTCCCACCGGAGGCATATCGAAAACAGTTGGAAAACTCTAATTTAAAGTGTCTCAATTAATGGGGAGTGGACAGCCGCTTTATTTCCGTTCGTGTACAGATGCCAGAGCAATCAATTTATAACGTGAGAATGCGTGAGATGGAGGAGGCGCAGAAAGCGGAAGAGGAACGCAGGCAAAAAGAAGAGGAGATGAAGAAGCGATTCGGGTTAGATGAGAAGGACGAATTGTTTCAATGTTAAATATGCCAGTTGATATTTTACTTTTATTAAAATATAACTGGCAAATATTATTTATTATATTAATTTTTAAAGGATTTTTTCTTTTTCTTTTTCTTTTTCTTTTTCTTTTTCTTTTTCTTCTTTCTCTTTTGTTTTTTGTTTAAACGGTTTACTAATTTCTTTTTTCAGTTCTTTCTCTTTTTCCTGTTCTTGACTAAGTTCTTCTTTAAGTTTTTTACTAATTTCCTCTTTAAGTTTTTTACTAATTTCCTCTTTAAGTTCTTTACTAATTTCTTCTTTAAGTTCTTTACTAATTTCTTTTTTAAGTTCTTCTTTTTTATCCTCAATGCTACTGTTTTTTTTGCTTACTATTATTAAAGAAAGATAAACTAATGATGCTGATATTATTGCAAAAATAGCTGCGTATTCATTTTCAATTATTGAAACATTTTGATCTGGAAAATGGGCGGATAAATGCCAAAATCCTGCTGAAATTAAACCAGAAATAGCAGATAAAACAGGGAAAATTAAATTTTTCATTTTTTAGTACCTGTACCATTTAAGTAAATTTAGTTTACGCTACATTATTAGCCATCAATAGTATTATAGCAATAGTACTTATGTTTTTATTTAAAGCATACCTTGGCATAAAGTGAAAAAATATAGGAAGATATCAATATAAAGAAGAAAAATAAAAATTTAGTAGAGTGATACTTTACATGAGGTATAATTATTCATAAATGTAAAAAGAGTGGTAAAGTCAGATAAATATCAGGATTTTAGTAATCATTGACTGTGTTTTAGATAAATTGCAACCTATTCCATCCAAAATTATAATTTTGGAATGCTTTTAAAATCTAATTTCATATAATTGAGCTATTTAGGTAATGGTGTGAAATAAATTGCTAGAGCGATTTATTTTATGATGATTATGCATGTTCTCAACATTAGATAAAACAAGGCTTTTATTTATTAATGAGGATAAAAACACCCACTGTTATGACCAATTCTAATAACCGCATCTTCATATGGGAGATAAACAGCTTGTTCATAACTATACTAATATACCCAATTCTATCTATCTTAAATCACTTCCATTAAATTTGTTAATCTTTATGATATTTATATCTTGTTTTTCTAATTCCAGTCTATATTCGTAAATGGAAAATAGAGTATTATTTATGGTTTTTCCCACTACTTGGATCCATATTTGGCTCTTGGATCATGGTTTTCTGTTAATCTAGCTATTGTTGCGCGATGATCTATTGGTAGGCTATATATTTTTAGTAGAAAGTCATCCAACATAATACATGCCCCTTCAATATCTTCATTTGATACTTCCTTCAAGTTGTGGCTACCTGTATTACCTAACCACTTCAATGCCCTAAAGCCATTCTCCATATACTTATATTCTAAAGGTATGAGTGAAATTCTTTTATCTAATGGGAGATAACGTTCATTTTTATCTCGTGGAATCTTAAAATCATCAAGAATAATTTCTAAAGTAGTGCGTAAGGTATTAATTGCAGCTTGAGGGTGCCCTGGTAACTGTGCAGATAATTCTAAAAGTTGCTCTTTTATTTTTTCTGGATAGGAATCACAAGGAGTAAATAGATGTATAGGTGGATAAAAATAACGAGGACGATATATCGAAATATAATGAAAATCATATGAAGAATGACCATCATATTCTCGTTCGTAATAACCATCTCCTGAGACTACGACCATCTGTTGACAATTTTTTTGATTACATTGTAAAAGGCAAGTGAATATAGTTTCATCATCATCAGGGCTAAAATCTGGATCATTAGCATAATGGCGTGCACGAGCAGTACTTCTCGCTTTTAAACTATTGGGCACGAATTCAAGTGTTTGCCGAGCACAAGCAGGGCAACGCCAATCTGGGATTGAATCCAGAGTGAAAAAATTAAATGTAAAGGAACCAAGCATAAGATATCCCAGTAAATAATATTTTTTCATTATAGACGCTATAACGAGAAAGTTGTAGTGCGGATAAAATCTAAAAGGTAGTATTTTTTAAATAAAAATAATTATTACTATTTTTAGTTATTTCACTTTGGAGTGTATCCAATGAATATCAGATCTTTGCACAACACAAACTGTTCGGTTTGATTACGTGGTACACATAAAATTCTAATACTAACTTTACTGAAGATATCCGAATTGTTCCAAAGAACTCCTACAAGAATTTTATTGTCTCACTTGTAAAATAATGTATGCTGTATATAAATACAGTATTAAGTATGCTGGATGAGTCTATAGATCGTGTGAATAAAAACAGTGTTTTTATTCACAGATGTATAAATTTAGTTTATGTCTTAAAATCAGCACAATTTTCATTTTTGAGGTGTGCTAATAGATGACTGATGTAAATGAAATTGAATGTCCTAAATGTGGGAATATTCATGATTCTAAAGAATTATGTGAATGTGGCTATGATCCTGAATTATGTAAAGGAAACGGAAAATATTCAGCAAAACATGCTCTAACTGCTACTTTAGATTTAGTTCCTAACAACAAGGGGAGTAATTTTATAAGTGAAATTGGCTTAGAATGGAAGTTAGATACTGAAGATGTTGTTCAATTTATAACCCGTGCTGATAAAAAATTTATGGGTAAAAGGAAGAGTCATGGAGTGATGAAAAAAGACCTTATGCCACTAAATACACCAAGTGTTTTTTTGGATTATTTATTAGGAAAATTTGATTTTCATGGGTTTGTTAATGCTGTAATGAAATTAATGCAGAGAGAAGCAAATCAAGATCGTGCAACATTAGTTGGTGGTAATTTTGTATTCATACACTATCAAGTCGATCAGGATCAGGAAAGTGACGGTAGGCTTTTGATTTTAATGGTTGATAAAAAAGGAGTTTTTGATTTTGATGAAAACCTTATTCCTGAAAAAGTCCCCTCAATTAATATTGATGCACTGCGACAAGCAGTGTTGATAGATTTAACTTTGTTTAAAGCTAGTTATCCAGATAATGTTGGAGAACCTTACCTACATTTTATTTCAGGAAAATCAAAGAGTGAATTTTTTAAGCGAGCTTTAGGCTGTGATCCTAAAGTGGATAATAATAGAAGTATTCAGCATATTAGTATGGCTTTTGATGATTTTTCAAAAAAGATAAAAATAAATTCGGTTGATAAGGTTAAGGTAAATAAAGCAATAGAGGCTTTTTTAAAAGAAAAAGCTAAAGATCCTATAGATAAAAAAGTTTCAATTGAGGATATTGCTAACTGTATAGCAAAGACACTCTTAAAGAAAAAAGATGTAGCAAAGAAATTTATTCAATTTGTAGATCATGGCGAGTACTTAATTGATGATTATTTTGAACCAAGCAGATTTTCAGATAAGGAGTTTGGGAAAATAAAAATAGTTGATGAGGATAGAGATTATGAAATCACATTTGATATTGATTCTATTAGTGATGATAAAGATTCCGGTGCAAAGATAATCTATAATAGAGGTGATGGAGTTATAACAATTAAATTGGCAAGAACAAGTATGGATCAAATAAATAGAAAGATACCTCAAAAGTGAATATATGATTATGAATCACAATGAAGATTTACTAAAATTAATTGGTTACTTAACTGATTCAGAAATAAAGAATGATGATGGTCTAGCAATCATAGAATGCGATCTAGATAGTGATTCATTTTCAAAATATGTAGAACTTTTAGTTCGTTTTGGTATTAAGGAAATAGATAGTTGTGAATCAAGTCAGATTATATTTAGTTTACAATCAAGTAACTTCAAAAGTGATACATGCATTTACTCATCGATAGATAGCTTTTGGTTTAAATGTTCAAATAGTGGAGAATATAACCCTAACTATATAATTTTAAATGAGAAAATATTTTTTAATTCAACTGATGATGGCTCAGTAAAAAAAATTTGTCTTTTCTTACAATGGAAAAAAATATTGGCAACTGTGGCTAATCATTCCGTTGATAGTAAGTATATCCTCTATATTCCTAATAATGATGGTGGGAAGGAGTTAGTTGTAAGTTGCCATGATTTGTTAGATTCTGTTTTAAGTCTAGATTTTTCTTCTGATTCTCAATATGCTTCTAATCAACTTTTAAAAATACTAAGTCTACAAGATGCTCAACAAAAAGAGCGTATATCTATACTTAGAAGCGCAATTTATGATATGGCTAATCAGAATGATGATGAAAGTAAAGTTGGAGATATTTTTTACTTAATAAGTAAAGGTAAAAAAGTATATGACAGGTATAACGACTTACTTGATTTATATACAAAAAGGTTTTCAGTAAACAAAATCTTGTCAGAGTTAGAACAAAAACAACTTGAATATACAACTAAAATCAATGATTTTGTTTCATCTAGCCAAAATAAGGCATTTGCTATTCCTGGTGCATTGATTGCTGTTGGAGGACTTGCTAAATCTGGAGGATTTTGGGATTCAGTATTGATATTTATAGGTCTTTATCTAATATATAAAGTTACTTATATCTCAAATGAGATATTAAGTGATTCATATGATTCGTTAAAAAATAGTCTAGATAATTTAATTAAAAGATACTCTAAGTTTGATGAAGGTGTTGAAGTAAGAAGTACTGCATCAAAAATAGATATAGATATAAAAAGAAAAATTAGTAAAGCAGAAACAAGAATTAAAAAAATAAATAGTATGGGAATTGCTATGCTGTGGATTGGTGCTATTTATTTATTCATTAAATGGTGGTGGGGAGTATAACCATGTTTATTTATCATAAAGCTCTTTTTTAGACTTATTTATTACCTTAATTTTATTATATCCATTAATTTAACTCATAAGTTTTCTTTGATTGGTTTGTTGTATTAATCATAGTAATGATATTAATAAATATATCTGCATATATATAATAATTGACCATTTATTAAAGTTCATTTAGATGACTATACATGGTTATCAAAACCAATAAAAGCATTATGGTAATCAACTAGTTATAAAAAGATATATTCACGGTCTTCTGAGTGTAATAAGAGTAAATATACCTTAATAAACAAATAGTTAATTATAGTGGAAATACATAATGCTACGCCACATGGGTTGGACAGAAGCCGCTGACTTAATCATTAAAGGTATGGAAGGCGCGATTGCCGCTAAGACTGTCACTTATGATTTCGAACGTCAGTTAGAAGGCGCTAAATTGCTGAAATGTAGCGAGTTTGGTGACGCAATTATCAAACATATGTAATATAATTAGCGTTGCGAATTGATTACGGGAACTTAAGGGTTCCCGTTTTTGTTACAGGGTTTTTTATGAGTACGTGTAACGTCTTGATGCTGTCCACTCCCCATTAATTGAGACACTTTAAATTAGAGTTTTCCAACTGTTTTCGATATGCCTCCGGTGGGAGGTGATT
>NZ_NBVR01000017.1 GCF_002607735.1 Proteus alimentorum | reverse complement strand
GAAGGTTTTGATAGTATTGGTATATCAGGGCCCTCTAAAGATTCAGGGATCACAGTTAGAACGACGGCGATTCGGGGTAATAAAGATGATAACAATCAAAGAGCAAATAGTGTAAGTTCTAATTATCGTGTACATGATCTAAAGCAGATTAGTGATCCTGCACTGAATTTAGATATTATCAGACAAGAAACAAAAAAATATTTAAAAAATATATCACAACAAGAAGGGGCTGCGGTTAGTTATGCTACCGCATCAGTTACTGTGAATGGAAAGAAGGAATATTACCTTTCTGTTAGTGGAAAATCATGGTCGGGACAATCACCTGATACAGTAAATATTGGTAGTATTAGTTATAGAGTAGTACGAAAAGATGAAAATAACTTTACCAGTATAGGTAATATTGAAGCTAAGAAAATAAATTTTAATCATGCTGAAAAAAAGCTATTTAATTATATTCAAGATGCTTATAAAGGAAAAGAAGCATCTTGAATATGGCAATACAAAATACATCTAAACGAGATCCAGGAATGTGTGTTGGTTGTGGTTATACAAGCCAAAACTTTGCTGAGAATAATAAAAACCTTAATGTAACTATTTATCAAGGCTCTACGGGAGAAAATAAATGATTAACAATGAACTAATTGAATATCTGCATTCTGTTTATCCAGAGTTACCTATCGATGTTAGCTATATGCGAGGTTATTCTGATGATGAAATAAAAAAAATCGAACGTTTATATGATATCGAAGTTAAAGATCAGTTATATGATTTTTTAACCAGTATAGGGCGTTGTAGTGGTGGTCTTTTTGGCGATGATCCCCTTCTTTTTTATCGAAATCAAAAAACAATAAGAGGAAGTATATTGATGCAATCAGGAATGAGAGAGGAACTCTCTGCTATTCAACAATATGATTTATTAGATAAAAAACCATTTTTTATTGCAGTAGAAAGTTATACTCAATACTTTTTTGTTTTAACAGCATCGGTTACACCTAATATCATTTATCAATATGATGAGAATGAAGAAATAGTGGAAGCTACTGATTGGGATCTAAAAAATTATTTGAGATATATAGTTAATGTTTATACTCGAAACTATAAAATAAAAGCGCCTTTTGATGAATGCGGAGAACTTATTTTAATTTAATTGGTATTTGCATTGGAGCCTGTAGATAACTTTGTGTAAGTAACCTATGTATTATTTGCAGGTGGTCATTGATTCAACTATCAAAGTGGATCATAAATCAGTTCATTACTGAGCACCAATTTTGTATCAGCATGGTCCACTTTTTACTGATTCATCCTATGAAAATATCTTTCTTTCCTTTGTCATATGCCTAATAACGCTGTTCAGTAATTCAATCGCATTGGTTGTATAAATAGCTTTATGTATATCGGCCTGATAATCAAATAGTGTCCCCTTTAATTGAAACACTCCAAATTAGCGCGTCAATGACGCCGTTAATAGGTTCAGTCGCTGCGAGAAAAATAGAAGCTTTAGTGAGTCAACAGAGGTTATCCAATAATTTTTCAATTCACTCGTTACCAGATGCTCATGGTCGGGAGCATATAACTGCGGTTAAAGGCGATGCTGCTATACCTGTAGATAAGATAGAAATATGGCTTAGAGGCAAAGCAAAAGGAGATTTAGAATCGTTATTAGCAAGGCAATCAGTGTTAATAAATGAAAAACGTGATAACCAAAGAGCTTTTGCTAAAGATCCTGGTAAAATTAAAGAATTAGATGTTATTAAAGATAATATAAAAATAATTGAACGTTCTAGAACAATGGGAATGGTTCTAGAAAAATAGGATTTGATGATACACCAGAAAATAATAAATAAATTACTTGATACAGCTTCTCTGGTTACAGAAAATAATAGAAATAGCTCAATAGTATTAAAAAATAATATTGATAATAGTTATTTCGTTCGTATTTCTGCAGTATGGACTATATTACCTGATGGAACTAAAAGACTTTCAACAGTAAAAACTGGATTATTTAAGGAATAATGATGATAAATTTAAAAGAATCATTAATTTTAGAGGAAAAACTAAAAAACTATATAAAAAATGGTTATTTAGATATTAATTCGTTTGATAATCCTGATGATGAAGCAGCTTGTACCTTAACAGAATTATCATATTTAAACAAAGGGTTATGTGAAGAGTATTCTAGACTTATAATAGAGTCGGAAGTGGTCGGTGATGACTACTTAAAGTCGCGTTGTTTAGATCATTTATTAGATTTAAATAAAAAATACGCTCTGAAATATATAGAAGAACAAGTCAATAATATGAGTATTCCAATATTATCTACGGCTATGAGTGGGTTAGTTCAATATTCTAACTCTAAATTTAGAAAAAAATATCATCTAAACTGATTAGTGAAATTAATAAATGTTACCAGTTCCTAATATCTAATGATGAAATTTTAAAAAAGTTATATATAAATGATTATGAATTGTTTGAAGACGAATTTTTATAAATAAACTTCTGCTAAACAACCACCCAATCTGTGGTATCACAAGGCACATGGACAGTGCGTGATACTGACAATCAACAGCAAGATATCGCGCAATTAAACCAAGACACTGATAACGCCCACAGCATATTAAATAAAATTTTCGACAAAGAGAAAGAGCAAAACCGCCAACAGAAACAGCAGCTAGTGGGTGAAATTGGTGCGCAGATT
>NZ_NBVR01000016.1 GCF_002607735.1 Proteus alimentorum | reverse complement strand
GAATTTGTTGATTGTAGTTTTTACGACAGGAATAGCTTGGAAGGGTGTGATTTTAATAGAGCCAAACTAAAAAACGCTAGCTTTAAAAGCTGCGATTTATCAATGAGTAATTTTAAAAACATTAGCGCCTTAGGTCTTGAAATTAGTGAGTGTTTAGCTCAAGGAGCTGATTTTCGAGGGGCTAATTTTATGAATATGATAACTACAAGGTCATGGTTTTGTAGTGCTTATATAACCAAGACAAATCTTAGTTACGCTAATTTTTCTAGAGTCATATTAGAAAAGTGCGAACTGTGGGAAAATCGCTGGAATGGCACTGTGATAACTGGCGCCGTGTTTCGTGGCTCCGATCTTTCTTGTGGGGAGTTTTCATCGTTTGATTGGTCTTTGGCTGATTTTACTGGTTGTGATTTAACGGGTGGGGCGCTTGGCGAGCTTGATGCAAGGCGAATTAATTTAGATGGAGTGAAGTTGGATGGAGAGCAGGCGCTTCAGCTTGTTGAGAGTTTAGGTGTTATTGTTCACCGATAAAATCTAGGTAAAAAACGCCTAATGCCCCAATGTGGTACTAATCAAAACGGAGCGAAGCGACATCTTCATCTTGTCTTTGCTTTTCTCCATGATCAGTTATTGGGTCATGGTCTCTTAGCTCGTTAATCTGGCTAAGTTTGGTTAGGTTGGGCTTCTTTCGACACTTCGCAATCCAAGAAATCCCTAGTCCGTTGATTGGTGCTCTTATCAGGTACGCACTGTAATCTTTCGATACCGCAGCGTGATTCGGAGGTAGAGCCGGAATTTCGTTTTCCGGTACGTTTTACTACCACAATTTGCCTGTTTATCCTTTCGGAGACCGGGCTAAGTCCGAGTCAATCAAGTGGTGCATTTGGGTTAATGTCGTTGGCTGGTATTTAATGAGAACGTGACAAGCGCCTCTCACGTTGCTAAGATTGGATTGCGACGTCTAATCTGAGCAACGAATGCACAAGATTTAGAGTACCAGAGCCCTGTGATGCTGTCACGGGGCTTTGTTACATCTGGAGCTTGGTAAACCTCATAAATTCAATTCGCAACGCTCGCCGCAAGGCGTGAACTTGTTTCACGTCGAGGAAGCGGAATTTCTCGAAAGCCTTATACTGTCTCCGTTCACACATGATCGGAGGGTGTCTCTATGTCTCAATTATTTCGTTTGGCATCGCCAGAAGATTACGAATACATCGAAGAATTAAATTTATGGGAATTGTCATTTGATAAGCGACCGGTTCAAGGGGTTCGTTGTGAAGATCCGGTGATCGGGGCAGAAAAATATAATCAAGGGCGTGAAAAATTTAAGGCGTTAGCGTCACGGCATAAAAAACACTGGAAACCGAACGGATTGACCTTTTCGGAGTTGATCCGCTGGGCAATAGAATGCGGAACTCCAGAACAATGTCAGCTTGTTTTAGCGTTATACCATTGCACAAACGATGATGATTATCAGGCGATGGGAATTCAGTTAAGCCGAAGTATTGATAATGCAAATGTCAGTCCGATCATCTTTTTCACAGGTAAAAATCAACGGTTATTAGGTGATATTTCGATGCTAAAACAGCTCGAAGAAAAGGTGCGCTGACGTTAGGTTTACCTATTATTTTATGTATTATCCTATCTATTATTCTATCTCTTATTTTATCTATTTCGTCTGTAATAGGTAGAATAATACATAGAATAAGATACAGAATAATAGATAGACACAAGATGACGTTGTGTTATTTCTTACCCATTAATCCACCTGTTATTCTACCTATTACTTTACCCGTTATTGCACCCAATTTAGGTATAACGGGCAGAATAACGGGTGAAATAATGGGTAGAATCATAGTTTTACTAACTTGCACCCCATGATACTTTCAGTATCAATGCCACTCATTTTCTGGACGAAAATGAATGACATAAGGCTCCGCCCTCTGGCTATTTTCTTCGGCTGGACGCCTGCGAAAAAAACCATTCACCCAAGCCCGTCAAACTCACTGCGTTCGTCTGACCACCCCCTTTTTTCGCCCCTGTATTTGGTCGCTCAAAAATGTGGTGGTCAGACGCTTCGCTTGACGGGGG
>NZ_NBVR01000030.1 GCF_002607735.1 Proteus alimentorum | reverse complement strand
ATGATCCATAACTGTTGGGCAATGGGGGTAGGAAATCGTCACGACTTTGCAAAACTTGCTCATGATCTCGCCCCTTTTGATGCCTCGATGACCGATATCTATGTTGCACGCAGTGGGCAATCGAGTGACGTGGTGAGTCAGATGATGGATAACGAAACGTATATCAGTGCGAGTGAAGCGATAGAAAAGGGATTTGCGGACAGCCTACTTTCTGCCGATGTGATTGACGAAGGTGATGAAAGCCCCCAAGCCGCGATCCGAAAACTGGATGCGCTACTTGCCAAAACCAACACACCTCGTGCTGAACGACGAAAACTAATTAGTGCATTAACCCGAAGTACGCCGAGCGCTACTTCCCAATCTAATGGTATGCCAAGCGCTACCTGCGATATTAATCCTGAAATCCTGTCAAAATTGGAGGAGGCGGTGACCGCCTTTGCCTGCGTTAAGTAATTGGAGTGACTATGTCAGAGACAAATGAATTATTAAAAAAACTATCGGCAAAAATTGAAGAAGCCAATCAACATTTTAATGCCAAAGCTGAAGAAGCGTTAAAAGAAGCGCAGAAAGTGGGTGGATTAAATGAAGAAACGAAACATGCCGTAGACAAAATGGCAACCGAGCTAAATGCGCTACGCGAATCTGAAAAAACACTGAAAGCCGCATTAGGGGATTTAGAACAACATGTTGCGCAAATGCCACTCAATAATGCGGTGCAGGTTGTAAAAAGTGTTGGTCAACAAGTGATTTCGGCTGAAGTATTAAAAGAGATCAATTCCAGCATTCAAGGGGGCAAACGTGTTTCAATTCCTGTTCAAGCAGCATTAACATCTACGGGCGTTGCCGAAGGCGTGGTTGAACCACAACGTTTGTCGGGTATCGATGTTGCACCGAAACAACGACTTTTTATTCGTGACTTAATTGCATCAGGTAAAACGCAATCTCCCGCCATTTTCTGGGTTCAGCAAACGGGGTTTACCAACAAGGCGGCGGTTGCGCCTGAAAATACCACTAAGCCATATAGTGACATTGCCTTTGCGACCAAAATCACGCCAGTCACGACGATTGCTCATATGTTTAAAGCGTCTAAACAAATCTTAGATGATTTTGCGCAGTTGCAGTCGTTGATTGATGCGGAAATGCGTTATGGATTGAAGTTTGTTGAAGAGCAAGAAATTTTATTTGGTGATGGCTCTGGGGCACATTTGCACGGCATTATCCCACAAGCCACTCAATATAAAGCCTCCTTTACGGTTGAAAAACAAAACGGTATTGATGATTTACGGCTTGCCATGCTTCAAGCTCAATTGGCGCGATTTCCTGCTTCTGGTCACGTTTTACACTTTATTGACTGGGCGAAAATTGAGCTAACCAAAGACTCTTTGGGGCGTTATATTTTGGCTAATCCTTCCGCATTAACAGGACCGACCTTATGGGGATTACCGGTTGT
>NZ_NBVR01000040.1 GCF_002607735.1 Proteus alimentorum | reverse complement strand
CGTTTGAAAAATGAGCGTAATGGATATTCTCCCATTATCTTGGGATGTTTCTTTCTTTTCATTAAATCAAACCATCCAACATTAAATACTTGGTCTGTCGGTTCTACTCCTACCTTTTGTGCTTCTTTCACTAAATTTTCTAGTGATGGATATAACGCAGAAACAATCGGTACTCGATGTTCACGATGATTTTTAGCACCCTCCTCACATAAATGGCTCCACTTCTCTTCAAGATTAATATCAGTCAGCCTAATGTGCAGAAGCTGCCCTTGACGAATGGCGGTATAACGAAACACATTCATTGCCGTCATCCAAAACCACGCTGGATATAATGCATTTTTTCGCCCATCACACACATAGCCATAACCTTGCTTTTCTTCAAGTTCTAGATAGTGCGCCATTCGACGATACATATCATCCATCTGTGACTTAGTCAGAACCTTTTTCTTTTTAGCTCCTGCACGAACAACCGTACCATTAAAAGGGTTCTTTTTATGGGGCAATAATTCTTGTTCCATCCCAAAATTAAATAATGCTCTCATATGAGACACTTTATTGTTCCATGTTCTACTTGAGCGTTTATTGTTACCTAAAACAATATATCGCCATTGAAGAACGGTTAATTGATCAACCTGAGCAGGTTTTAACGACGTAAATTCTTCAAATGTACGAAGAACCTTACGGTAACTTCTCATTGTCGTAGGGCGTAATAATTTATAATAAAAATACTGCTCAATAAGAAACTCAAAAGTGATGTCATCCATAACATGCTCATTTACAACAATCAGTAAAACACGACAATGGGTGCTGTTATCGCCGATACAAAACGAACACACCATCAAATAACAACCATACAACTTTAGATGATGACTTTTTTGTTGCTCCTGTTTAAATGTCATACCATTACCTTATCAAGAGGTTCCACTCCATCAAGAGTGCGTAACCATCTAGGCGCTCGCATTTCAGCAACAAAATAATTAATTAAATCATTCAATAACCAGATAAGACTTTTGCCCTTCTCACTTGAAAAACCTAATTCTGCAAGAAATTGAGTCAGCGTAATGCAATGCTGGCAAAGTTCAGTACATTCAAAATCAAAGCGAGGAAGGCTTGGCGGTGTTTTATTGGTAATAAAACATTTCACCAAATGGGGAGGGATAGGCTCATCTAACGTCGATTGCAAGAGTGTTAAACAGGCATTAAGCCGACAACATAATGCCATTTGAAGTGCAAGATCATCAAACTTAATCAATGCATCTACAAAAGTATCGCAATAATCAACGAGTGT
>NZ_NBVR01000011.1 GCF_002607735.1 Proteus alimentorum | reverse complement strand
TGAACTGACCCCAGTTTATTGGACAGTTTAAATTAGTTAGGTAAAGACTGAGTTCGGTATTGAACTGGACTCAGTCCTTTTAATTTTATCTTGATCCTTTCAGTATTGTAATACTTGATATATTCATGAAGTTCTTCTTCTAGTTCATCCAAATCTCTAAATTGCTTTGTATAAAAACATTCTGTTTTTAATATGCCAAAAAAATTCTCTATTACTGCATTATCTAAACAATTTCCTTTTCGTGACATACTTTGAATAATACCTTGTTTCTTAAGGCTATTGTGATAACGACTCATTTGGTATTGCCATCCTTGATCTGAATGCAGTATAAGTTCACCTCCCTGAGTCAATTTCGAAAAGGCTTGGGTAAGCATCTGCTCAATCATATTGTAATGAGGACGTCTAGCTATTTGGTAGGAAATAATTTCTTGATTAAATAAGTCAAGAATAGGCGAAAGATAAAGCTTTTCACCTTTTACCTTAAATTCGGTGACATCAGTAACCCATTTTTCGTTGGGCTTGCTGGCATTAAAATTTCTTTCGAGATGATTATCAGCAATTCGACCTAATAGACCTTTATAAGAACGATATTTTTTAGGTCTTACAATAGATTTTAGTCCCTGAACCTGCATTAACCGCTGTACTTTTTTATGGTTAATAACGACTTCATTTCGCAGTACAGCAGTGATCCTTCGATAACCATATCGACCTTTATGTTGATGATAAATAGCCTTTATTTTATCTTTTAATAATTTATCTTTTGAATCATGACTATTTTTTTGATGGTAATAAAACGTACTTTTTGATAAAGAAAGTGCACGTAATAAAACCAAAATAGGATAAACCATTTTTAGTTGATTAACGATGGCAACACGTTGTTTTACCGTCGTTTTGTTTCCTGCAATTCTTGTAACTTTTTTAAGCAAGCATTCTCAGCACGTAAATACTCGAGTTCCTTTAAAAGTTCTTTAAGCGATTTATCTTTGTCATTCTTAGGTAATTCTGTTTTCTTTTTAGTCAATGTAGGTCTTCCTTTTTTCTTGGGAGCTAATGCCTCAATACCATG
>NZ_NBVR01000032.1 GCF_002607735.1 Proteus alimentorum | reverse complement strand
GGTAAAACAACTCTGACTGCTGCAATCACTACAGTTTTAGCTAAAACTTACGGTGGTTCTGCTCGTGCATTCGATCAAATCGATAACGCACCAGAAGAAAAAGCACGTGGTATCACCATCTCTACTTCACACGTAGAATATGACACTCCAACTCGTCACTACGCACACGTAGACTGCCCAGGTCACGCCGACTATGTTAAAAACATGATCACTGGTGCTGCGCAAATGGACGGTGCTATTCTGGTTGTTGCTGCAACTGATGGTCCTATGCCACAAACTCGTGAGCACATCCTGTTAGGTCGTCAGGTTGGTGTTCCTTACATCATCGTATTCCTGAACAAATGTGACATGGTTGATGATGAAGAGCTGTTAGAATTAGTAGAAATGGAAGTTCGTGAACTTCTGTCTCAATACGATTTCCCAGGTGATGACACTCCAGTTATCCGTGGTTCAGCGCTGAAAGCACTGGAAGGCGAAGCAGAGTGGGAAGCAAAAATTGTTGAATTAGCAGAAGCACTGGATTCATACATCCCAGAACCAGAGCGTGCAATTGACAAACCATTCCTGTTACCAATCGAAGACGTATTCTCAATCTCAGGTCGTGGTACAGTAGTAACAGGCCGTGTTGAGCGTGGTGTTGTTAAAGTTGGTGAAGAAGTTGAAATCGTTGGTATCAAACCAACAGTTAAAACAACTTGTACTGGCGTTGAAATGTTCCGTAAATTACTTGACGAAGGTCGTGCAGGTGAGAACGTTGGTGTTCTTCTGCGTGGTACTAAACGTGAAGAAATCGAACGTGGACAAGTACTGGCAAAACCAGGTTCAATCAAGCCACACACTAAATTCGAATCAGAAGTATATATTCTGAGCAAAGATGAAGGTGGTCGTCATACTCCATTCTTCAAAGGCTACCGTCCACAGTTCTACTTCCGTACAACTGACGTAACTGGTACTATCGAATTACCAGAAGGCGTAGAAATGGTAATGCCAGGTGACAACATCAA